>NZ_AUDU01000045.1:17260-84523 GCF_000425625.1 Stutzerimonas azotifigens DSM 17556 | reverse complement strand
TGGCGCTCACGCCTGTCAAGCCTTTTCGGTGGCTGTGCCGGAAAATGGCGCGCTTGCACCCGCTCGACGTCCGACACGGCTCCTCTCGTCCCGCCTTCCAGCCTTCCAGCCTCCAGCGCCCTTATCGGCTCTTCAGCTTCCGTTATTCGTCATCATCGAACTGGTAGGTGCCCGGCGCCAGGTTCTCGAAGCGGGTGAACTTGCCGAGGAAGGCCAGCCGGCAGGTGCCGATCGGGCCGTTACGCTGCTTGCCGATGATGATTTCGGCGACGCCCTTGTATTCGGTCTCCGGGTGGTACACCTCGTCCCGGTAGACGAACATGATGATGTCGGCGTCCTGCTCGATTGCGCCGGATTCACGCAGGTCGGAGTTGACCGGGCGCTTGTTGGGCCGCTGCTCCAGCGAGCGGTTGAGCTGCGAGAGCGCCACCACCGGGCAGTTGAACTCCTTGGCCAGGGCCTTGAGCGAACGCGAGATCTCGGAGATCTCGTTGGTCCGGTTGTCGCCGGATGAGCCCGGGATGCGCATCAGCTGCAGGTAGTCGACCATGATCAGGGCGATGTCACCGTGTTCGCGGGCCAGACGCCGGGCGCGGGCGCGCATCTCGGTGGGGCTGATGCCGGCGGTGTCGTCGATGAACAGCTTGCGCTCGTTGAGCAGGTTGACCGCCGAGGTCAGGCGCGGCCAGTCGTCGTCGTCGAGCTTGCCCGAACGGACCTTGGTCTGGTCGATGCGCCCGAGCGACGAGAGCATACGCATGACGATCGAGTCCGACGGCATCTCCAGGGAGAACACCAGCACCACCTTGTCGGTGCGCAGCACGGCGTTCTCCACCAGGTTCATGGCGAAGGTGGTCTTGCCCATCGACGGACGCCCGGCGACGATCACCAGGTCCGCCGGCTGCAGGCCACTGGTCATGCCGTCCAGGTCGGTGAAGCCGGTGGAGATGCCGGTCAGTCCCTCGTTGGTGTTGAACAGCGTGTCGATGCGATCGATGGTCTTGACCAGGATGTCGTTGATCCCCACCGGGCCGCCGACCTTCGGCCGCGCCTCGGCGATCTGGAAGATCTGCCGCTCGGCCTCGTCGAGCACTTCCTCGGCGTTCTTGCCTTCCGGGGCATAGGCCATGTCGGCGATCTCGTTGCTGATGCCGATCAGTTGCCTCAACGTGGCGCGCTCGCGGACGATCTGCGCGTAGGCCTTGATGTTGGCGACCGAGGGCGTGTTCTTCGCCAGCTCGCCGAGGTACGCCAGGCCGCCGACCTGCGCCAGGTGCCCCTCCTTGTCGAGCTGCTCGGACAGCGTCACCACGTCGAACGGCTGGTTGCGCTCGGCCAGCTTGAAGATGGCGCGGAAGATCAGGCGGTGGTCGTGGCGGTAGAAATCGCCGTCGGAAACGCCGTCGGAGACCCGCTCCCAGGCGTTGTTGTCGAGCATCAGGCCGCCGAGAACGGCTTGCTCGGCTTCGATCGAGTGCGGCGGCACCTTCAGCGCGGCGGTCTCGAGGTCGTATTGCTGGGGCAGGCTGATATCGTTCATGGCGGGTTCTGCAAATTCACGGCTGCACAAAGACAACGGGCACGTCCGCGGAGGCGGAAACGTGCCCGATGTTAACCGCCTGGCGAGGGTGCTGCCAGGCGGCGGTGGTCACCTGCCGAAGCAGGCGACCGAACGGCCTCAGGCCGCGATGACGATCAGCTTGACGGTCGCCTCGACGTCGGTGTGCAGGTGCACGGCGACGTCGTACTCGCCGGTCTGGCGGATGGTGCCGTTCGGCAGGCGGACTTCGCTCTTGGCCACTTCGACGCCGGAGGCGGTCAGGGCGTCGGCGATGTCGCCAGTACCGATGGAACCGAACAGCTTGCCCTCGTCACCGGCGGTCGCGGTGATGGTGACTTCCAGTTCGGCCAGCTGAGCGGCGCGGGCTTCGGCGGAAGCGCGCTTCTCGGCGGCGGCCTTCTCCAGCTCGGCGCGGCGGGCTTCGAACTCGGCGATGTTGGCCGGGGTCGCAGCAGTGGCCTTGCCTTGCGGCAGCAGGTAGTTACGGCCGTAACCGGCCTTGACGTTTACCTTGTCGCCCAGGTTGCCCAGGTTGGCGATCTTTTCCAGCAGGATGACTTCCATTTGAGTCTTACCTCTTAACTTTTAACCTTCACCGTCCGCAGGGCCGGCATCTCGATTGCGAGAGGCGCGCCCGCGGAAATCAAACAGGCTATCGATCAGGGCCAACACGGCCAGTAACGGATAGATCAGCTGCGTCAACAACAGTCCGACATACAGGCCCACCAGCCAGAAGCGCGCCATGCGCCCCTGCCCGACCAGGCCGTGCATCAGCGCCAGCCCGGCGAACACCAGCGGCACGCTGCACAGGGGTGTCAGCACCGCCAGCTCGGGCCCGAAATTCGGCCCCAGCAGCATGCCGAGCAACAAGCCGGTGGCCTGCAGCGGGGTGAATCGCAGTTCGCGAAACTCCTTGCCGAACCCGCCCGGGTTGTACAGCAGCCCCTGCCAGTAGCGTCCGAGCATCAGGCTGAGCAGCGTCACGATCTGCAGCAGCGCCGCCAGCAGCCCGGTCAGCACCGGCTCGAGCAATGCCTCGAGCCGCTGGCGCTCCTCGACCGAGAACTGCTGGTAGGCGCTGGACAGCACGTCCGGCAGCACCTTCTTCAGCTCTTCGGCCAAGGCCGCGATCGGCTCGCCGAAAGTGGCACCGAGCACCCAGCCATACACCAGCCCGAGGACCACGCTGCCCAGCATCACCAGACGCCAGGAGGCGCGGCTGCGCAGCAGCGCCGCCAGCCCCAGTGAACCGGCCAGCACCAGGGCCACCCGCGGATCGCCCATGAACCACCAGGCCAACGCCGGCAACAGCGCCCAGACCAGCACGCCGAAGGCATCGTTCATGCCCCGCCGCAGCAACACCAGGCTGCCGGCAGCGGCACTCAGCCACAACAGCAACGGCACCGCCGCGCAACCCGCCACCACCAGGGTGGCCTGCATGCGGCCGCGCATGATGAACTCGGCGAGGACGCGCATGCGATCTATCTATCCCTTACTTCGATCGACCGACCCGATCAACGACCGTGGCTGTCGGTGTACGGCAGCAGGGCCAGGTAACGAGCGCGCTTGATGGCGGTTGCCAGCTGGCGCTGATAACGGGCCTTGGTCCCGGTGATACGGCTCGGAACGATCTTGCCGGTCTCGGAGATGTAGGCCTTCAGGGTGTTCAGGTCCTTGAAGTCGATTTCCTTCACGCCTTCGGCGGTGAAGCGGCAAAACTTACGACGACGGAAAAAACGTGCCATGGATCAGGCTCCTCAATAAAACCGTGGATTACTCGTCAGCGCTGTTCTTGTCGCCGCCTTCGCCGTCATTGCCAGAGGCATTGTCGGCGCTGTCGGGGCGATCACGGCGCTCACGGCGCTCGCTGCGGTTTTCCTCAGCCTTGAGCATTTCGGACTGGCCGGTGATGGCCTCGTCGCGACGGATGACCAGGTTGCGGATGACGGCGTCGTTGTAGCGGAAGTTGTCTTCCAGTTCGGCCAGGGCCTTGCCGGTGCACTCGACGTTCAGCATGACGTAGTGCGCCTTGTGCACGTTGTTGATGGCGTAAGCCAGCTGACGACGGCCCCAGTCTTCCAGACGATGGATCTTGCCACCGTCTTCTTCGATCAGCTTGGTGTAGCGCTCCACCATGCCGCCGACCTGCTCGCTCTGGTCCGGGTGAACCAGGAAGATGATTTCGTAATGACGCATAGATGCTCCTTACGGGTTGCAGCCTGCCGACGATGCGGTCAGGCAAGGAGTGAATTTTTCGTTATCTTGCCGCGGGCCGAGCACATCGCGGCCTGCCCTTCAGGCAAGGGGCGCAATTCTAGAGAAGGCACCCCGGCGGCGCAAGCCGGGCCGGGGCAATCCGACGGAGCGTCGCGACGCGCTCAGCGCCCCTCGCGGCGCGCCTGGATGCCGGCCAACACGTCGCGCACCCGGTGGATGTCGTAGGGCTTGAGCATGGTGTGCAGCGGCTGCACGCCGACCTCGGCCGCATCGACGATGTAGCCCGAGGCGATCACCACGTCGAGCGACGGGTGACGCGCCTTGGCCTCGCGCACCAGGTCGATGCCGCTCATGCCCGACAGGCCGACGTCGGTGAAGAGCACGTCGAAGGGCTCCTGCGCCAGGGCGGCGAGCGCCTCCTCGGCCGACTCGCTGAGGCTCACCTCGTGTCCGAGTTCGGTCATCACCTCGCCGGTCAGCATGCGCAGCGTCGGGTCGTCCTCGACGAACAGGATGCGCAGCCCTCCTTCTTCCTCCGCCGACGGCTCGTTCGCCGGCACCGGCGCCTGGCTCGCCGGCTCGCGGTCGGTCGGCGCATCGCTCGGCGCCGCACCTTCCTCGCCGTGGTAGCGCGGCAGGCAGATGCGTACCTGGGTGCCCTGGCCCGCCTCGCTCTCGAGCACGATGAAGCCGCCGCTCTGCTTGACGAAGCCGTACACCATGCTCAACCCCAGCCCGGAAGTGCCGGCCCCGCGCCGGGTGGTGAAGAACGGCTCGAAGGCGCGCGCCTGCACCTCGGACGTCATGCCGCAGCCCTCGTCGCGCACGCCCAGCATCACGTAGTCGCCCGGCTCGGCACCCGGCTGGCCGAGCACCGCACGCTCGTCCAGCGTCTGGTTCGACAGGCTGATGGTCAGCCGCCCTTCGCCGCCCATGGCCTCGCGAGCGTTGACCGCGAGGTTGAGGATGGCGCTCTCCAGGTGCCCAACGTCGACGAACACCGGCCACGGCTGCTGCTGCACGCGCAGCTCCACCTCGATGCGCTGCCCCAGCGAGCTGGCCAGCAGTTCGGACATGCGCCCGAGCAGTTCGTCGAGCCGCGCGGCCTGCGGCAGCAGCCGCTGACGGCTGGCGAAGGCGAGCAGCTGGGTCGCCATCCGCGCGCCCTTCTCGACGGCGCTCACCGCCGACTCCAGGCGCCGCTCGGCCACCTCGTCGCCGCGCAGGTTGCGCCGCAACAGCTGCAGGTTACCGCCGATGATCTGCAGCATGTTGTTGAAATCGTGCGCCACGCCGCCGGTGAGCTTGCCCACCGCCTCGAGCTTCTGCGCCTGCAGCAGGGCCTGCTCGGCAATGCGCCGCTCGGCCTCGCTGCGGGTCAGCTCGCCGGTGCGCTCCTGCACCAGTTGCTCCAGGTGCTCGCGGTAGGTCACCAGTTCCTGCTGCGCGCGCTGCTGTTCGGTCACGTCGTTGCCCAGCACGAAGATGCCGGACACCCGGCCGTCGTCCTCGACGATCGGCTGGTAGATGAAATCGACGAACGACTCCTCCATCGGCGCACCGGGCGTGCGCTGCAGCATCACCCGCATGCCGCGGCCGATGAACGGCTGGCCGGTCCGGTAGACCCGGTCGAGCAGCTCGTTGAAGCCCTGCCCGCCGGTTTCGGGAAGCGCCTCGCGCACCGGGCGGCCGAGCAGCGCACGCGCGCCGCCGACCAGTTGCTGATAGGCCTCGTTCACCAGCTCGAAGACATGCTCGGGGCCACGCAGGAAGCAGACGAACCCGGGCGCCTGGGCGAACAGGCGGCGCAACTGGTTGCCCTCGTCCTGCCAGAGCCTGGCCCTGGACAGCACGCCCTCCTCGAGCTGCTGGCGCGGCTGCCCGCCGGGACGTTCCGCGGCCTGCCTGAGCGTGTGCAGCTCGGTGATGTCGACGGTGTGCTGGAGGATCGCGCTCACCTCGCCGCGCTCGTCGAACAGCGGCGTGTGCGTCGCGCTCCAGTAGCGGTCCTCGCGCACCGGGCCCTGCGGCGTCTCGCGGGCGATGGAATAGCGGATCACCGGCAGGGTATCCACCGCCTTGCGGGTCAGCACCCGCTCGAAGGACGCCAGCAGCTCGCCCACCCGGGTGGATTCGGGCTGCATCGGGTCGGCGGCGAAGGCCTCGTGCAGACGCCGTCCCTGGATTTCGTCGAGCGCCCGCCCGAGCAGCGTCAGATAGGCCTGATTGGCATCGAGGATGACCAGGTCGCGATCGAGCAGCACATAGGCGTTCGGAGAAAGCCGGAACAGGCTCTCGAAGGAAGGGCGTTGCATGAAACCTCCATGGTGCGCGCCTGGCTCGCCGCGGGCGAGCGCGTGACCAGCCGCCGTGCCGACCACGCGCCTTGCGCGGCCGTTTCTTGTCGTGTTGTAGCGGCCGGCTACGCCGACCAGCCGCCGGTTGACAGCAGACGTCGGATTCGGTTTCCGAGCCGGCGCAACTGGTTAGGGTATGTTGCCGTTTCGTCACGAGCCGCGTTGCCGCGCGCGCGAAATGGCAACAGCAGACCCTAGGCTAAACGCCGGCCGTCGCCCGCCGCTGGCGCAGCGCCTCGAACAGGCAGACACCCGTCGCGACCGAGACGTTGAGGCTACTGACACTACCGGCCATCGGCAGCCGCACCAGGAAATCGCAGTGTTCGCGGGTCAGCCGGCGCATGCCCTTGCCCTCGGCGCCCATCACCAGCGCGATCGGCCCGCTCAGGTCCTGGTCGTAGAGCATCTGCTCGGCCTCGCCGGCGGTACCGACGATCCACAGGCCGCGCTGCTGCAGCTTCTCCAGCGTACGCGCGAGGTTGGTCACCGCCACCAGCGGCACCACCTCGGCGGCGCCGCAGGCGACCTTGCGCACCGTGGCGTTGAGCGTAGCCGACTTGTCCTTCGGCACGATCACCGCGAGCACGCCGGCGGCATCCGCGGTGCGCAGGCAGGCACCAAGGTTGTGCGGATCGGTCACCCCGTCGAGCACCAGCAGCAGGGGCGGCGCCTCGCTGCGGTCGAGCAGCTCGTCGAGCATCGGCTCGCCCCACACCTGGCTCGGGCTGACCTCCGCGACAACGCCCTGATGCACGCCCTCGACCCAGGTGTCCATTTCCCGGCGGTCGCCCTGCAGCACCTCGACGCGGGCGTGGGACGCCAGCTCGATCAGGCGCTGCGCCCGTGGATCGGCCCGCCCTTCCGCCAGCCAGATGCGCTTCACGCGCCTGGGGTGATGGTGCAGCAGCGCCTCGACCGCATGCACGCCGAAGACCTTTTCCAGCGCGCTCATGATTTGGCCTTGCGCTTTCTCGGCTTGGCCGGGCCCGCGTCCCGCTCGGCGCCGGTGTCGCGGCGACTGCCATCGGCGCGCTTGCCCGAGGACGCGCGGCCCTTGGCCGCGGGCTTGGCCCGCTTGGCCTCGTCGAGCAGCGCCTGCTTGAGCTCGCGACTCCTGCTCACGTCGGCCGGCGCGGCCGAATCGTCCGCGGCCTTGCCCCGGCGCTTGCCATCGGCGGAGCGACGCGGCGAGCGGGCCTCGCCCGTTTCCTTGGGCACGACGCGCTCGAACAGCTCGAAGTCGATCTTCCGTTCGTCCAGGTCGACGCGCATCACCCGCACCTCGACGGTGTCGCCGAGGCGGAAGCTGCGCCCGCTGCGCTCGCCGCTCAGGCGGTGGTGCAGCGGGTCGAAGTGGTAGTAATCGCCCGGCAGCGCGGTGACGTGCACCAGCCCCTCGACATAGATGTCGGTCAGCTCGACGAACAGGCCGAAGCCGGTCACCGCGGTGATCACGCCGGGGAAGGTCCCGCCGACGCGGTCCTTCATGAACTCGCACTTGAGCCAGTTCACCACGTCGCGCGTGGCCTCGTCGGCACGCCGCTCGGTCATCGAGCACTGCTCGCCGAGCTGCTCGAGCGACGCCTCGTCGTAGGGATAGATGCGCGCCTTGGGCATCGCCGCCGCGCCGGCGCGGACCACGTGGGGCGTCTCCCGCTTGGAGCGGATTACGCTGCGGATGGCGCGATGCACCAGCAGGTCGGGATAGCGGCGGATGGGCGAGGTGAAGTGGGTGTAGGCCTCGTAGTTGAGGCCGAAGTGCCCCTGGTTCTCGGTGCTGTACACCGCCTGGCTCAGCGAGCGCAGCATCACCGTCTGGATCAGGTGGAAGTCCGGGCGCTCGCGGATGCTTTCCAGCAGGGCCAGGTAGTCCTTCGGCGTCGGGCCGTCCTTGCCGCGGTGCAGCGACAGCCCGAGCTCGGCGAGGAAGGCGCGCAGCTTCTCCAGGCGCTCGACCGGCGGCCCTTCGTGAACGCGGTACAGCGCGGGAATCTCGTGTTGCTGGAGGAACTTCGCGGTCGCCACGTTGGCGCAGAGCATGCACTCCTCGATCAGCCGGTGCGCATCGTTGCGCTGCGTCGGGCGGATCTCGGCGATCTTGCGGCCTTCGCCGAAGACGATGCGGGTTTCCTGCGTCTCGAAATCGATCGCGCCGCGGACGTGCCGCGCCTTGAGCAGTACCTTGAACAGCGCGTGCAACTGCTTGAGGTTGGGCATCACTTCGTCGTACTGCTCGCGCAGCCGGCGCCCCTCGGCCGAGCGGGGCTGCTCCAGGATGCAGCTGACCTTGTTGTAGGTCAGCCGCGCGTGGGAATGGATGACCGCCTCGTAGAATTTGTAGTCGGTCATGCTCCCGGACTTGGACAGCGTCATCTCGCAGACCATCGCCAGGCGGTCGACCTGCGGGTTCAACGAGCACAGTCCGTTGGACAGGACCTCCGGCAGCATCGGCACCACCCGCTCCGGGAAGTACACCGAATTGCCGCGGTTGCGCGCCTCCTCGTCGAGCGCCGAGCCGACCTTGACGTAGTGCGACACGTCGGCGATCGCCACGAACAGGCGGAACCCGCCGGTCAGCCGCTGCCAGCCGCCAGGCTTCTCGCAATACACGGCGTCGTCGAAGTCGCGGGCATCCTCGCCGTCGATGGTGACGAAAGGCAGGTGACGCAGGTCGACCCGGCGCGCCTTGTCCTTCTCGTCCACCTCGGGCTTGAGCTTCGCCGCTTCGTCGACCACCGCCTCGGGCCAGACGTGCGGGATGTCGAAGCTGCGCAGCGCCACGTCGATCTCCATGCCCGGCGCCATGTAGTTGCCGATCACCTCGACGATGTCGCCCTGCGGCTGGAAGCGCGGCGTCGGCCAGTGGGTGATGCGGATCTCGACGAACTGCCCCGGGCGGGCGTCCAGCGCGCGCCCCGGAGTGACCAGCACCTCCTGCTGCATCTTGGGGTTGTCGGCGACCACGAAGCCGACGCCGCTCTCCTCATAGTAGCGACCGACCACCGTCTCGTGGGCGCGGCTGAGCACCTCGACGATCGCCCCCTCGCGCCGGCCGCGGCGGTCGACGCCGGAGACGCGGGCCAGGCAGCGGTCGCCGTCGAACACCAGGCGCATCTGCGCCGGACTGAGGAAGAGGTCGTCGCTGCCGTCGTCGGGAATGAGGAAACCGAAGCCATCGCGGTGGCCGCTGATGCGTCCGCGCACCAGATCCAGCTTGTCCACCGGGGCATAGGCGCCGCGCCGGGTGTAGATCAGCTGGCCGTCGCGCTCCATGGCCCGCAGGCGCCGGCGCAGGGCTTCGATATCGTCTTCGGTCGTGAGGCCGAACTCCTCGACCAGTTGTTCCCGGCTGGCAGGGGCCCCGCGCTCGCTCAGATGCTTGAGGATCAGCTCGCGGCTGGGGATCGGGTTTTCGTATTTTTCCGCTTCACGAGCGGCCTCGGGATCGAGCGTTTGCCAGTCGGCCATTAAAAGGAGTCACCTTCTGAGTACGTAGGAACAGGTTGCCTCTATTGAAACGCGAAACGCCCGGCGGGGGCAGCCTCATGGCAAATTATTTTTCTCGCTCAGGGGTTTACAACCCCCAAACCCGGCCGTATAGTTCGCGCCCACAATGTCCCATGGGACGTTGTACACGGTAGCGTAGCAGTAACGACGCTTCCCGTGCCCAGGTGGCGGAATTGGTAGACGCACTAGGTTCAGGTCCTAGCGGTGGCAACACCGTGGAAGTTCGAGTCTTCTCCTGGGCACCACTATTCGATGAAACCCCGGCCTCGCAGCCGGAGTCTCATGGCAAGACGGAGCATGTCGGCTCCGGCCGCCTGGCGGCAGATACGACAGAAAAGCCGGCGAGCGATCGTCGCATGTGCCCAGGTGGCGGAATTGGTAGACGCACTAGGTTCAGGTCCTAGCGGTGGCAACACCGTGGAAGTTCGAGTCTTCTCCTGGGCACCACTCTTCAGAAAAAACCGAGCCAATGGCTCGGTTTTTTCGTTTCCGGATCAGTTCCACTCACGTTCCTCGGCGCCGTCCCCGATGACGGAGGCGTACGGCACGCCAGCGCCATCCACATCATGCGCCACAGGCCAACCGCCGACACTTTCCCGCGCCCACGAAAAAGCCACCCGCAAGTCAATGCCACTCCCTTAAGTGATGGACCCTTGGCCTCGGGCAGGCCTACGGCCTGCATCGCCGCGAGGGCGCGCCTCCCACAGGGATGTGGTGGATGCCGCAAGCCCGTCGGGAACGGGCGCGGCCTCCCACAGGGCTCGGCGGGCAACTCCGCTTTTGTGGGAGGCCCGACCTCGGGGCGAGCTTGCCTATGTGAATGACATCACACCCGAAGGTGGCCTTTTTTGCAGCAGCGAACCTCAGGCGTACGGATGGCGCAGCACGATGGTCTCGTTGCGATCCGGGCCGGTGGAGATGATGTCGATCGGCGCGCCGACCAGCTCCTCGATCCGCTTGATGTAGGCACGGGCGGCGGCCGGCAGCTCGTCCAGGCTCTTGGCGCCGACGGTGGACTCGCTCCAGCCCGGCATTTCTTCGTACACCGGCTCCAGGCCGACATAGCTGTCGGCGTCGGTCGGCGCCTCGATCACGGCGCCGTCGGCGTTGCGGTAGCCCACGCACAGACGCACGGTTTCCAGGCCGTCGAGCACGTCCAGCTTGGTCAGGCACAGGCCGGAGATGCTGTTGATCTCGATGGCGCGGCGCAGGATCACCGCATCGAACCAGCCGCAGCGACGCGCGCGCCCGGTGGTGGAGCCGAACTCGTGGCCGCGCTGGGCCAGATGCGAGCCGATGTCGTCGAACAGCTCGGTGGGGAACGGCCCGGAGCCGACTCGGGTGGTGTAGGCCTTGGTGATGCCGAGCACGTAGTCCAGATACAGCGGACCGAAGCCCGAGCCGGTGGCGGTGCCGCCGGCGGTGGTGCTGGAGCTGGTGACGTAGGGGTAGGTGCCGTGGTCGATGTCGAGCAGCGAGCCCTGCGCGCCCTCGAACATGATGTAGGCGCCCTGCCGGCGCAGCTCGTGCAGGCGGGCGGCCACGTCGGTGACCATCGGGCGCAGCACCTCGGCATAGCCGAGCGCCTCGTCGAGAGTCTTCTGATAGTCGACCGGCTCGACCTTGTAGAACTGCTGCAGCACGAAATTGTGGTACTCGAGCAATTCGCGCAGCTTGCTGGCGAAACGCTCGGGATTGAACAGGTCGCCGATGCGCAGGCCGCGACGCGCGACCTTGTCTTCGTAGGCCGGGCCGATGCCGCGGCCGGTGGTGCCGATCTTGCCTTCCGAGCGCGAGGCCTCGCGCGCCTGATCCAGCGCCACGTGATACGGCAGGATCAGGGTACAGGCCGGGCTGATGCGCAGCCGCTCGCGGACCGGAACGCCCTTCTCTTCCAGCTTGGTGATCTCGCGCATCAAGGCATCGGGCGCCACCACCACGCCATTGCCGATCAGGCACTGTACGTTCTGGCGCAGGATGCCGGACGGAATCAGATGCAGAACCGTCTTTTCCCCGTCGATCACCAGCGTGTGGCCGGCGTTGTGACCGCCTTGGTAGCGCACCACCGCGGCCGCCTGGTCGGTCAGCAGATCGACGATCTTGCCCTTGCCCTCATCACCCCACTGGGTGCCCAGGACCACGACGTTCTTACCCATAACCCTTTGTCCTCTGCGAAGCGTGCCGGCGATCCGGCAATGAATGCGAATGCCGCGGCGACCGGCCTGGGGGCGTCGCGCCGCAAGAAAAGTCAGCTCAGCGGGGCTACCGTCCAGCCACCCTCGCCGCGGATCAGCTGCCGGTCGCAACCAGCCGCCCGGGCGCCATCGCGGCCCTGTCCATCGAGCGCCTGGACCACCCGCTCGCCGGACTGGCGCAAGGCGACGACGGTCTGCCAGAGCCCATCCCGGTCGTCCGCCGGCGCCCAGATGCCTCCCGCCGAAGGCGAAAGATCGGCGTCGCCGAGCTCGACCAGCGATTTGAGATCGGCGGAAAAACCGGTCGCCGGGCGCGCCCGGCCGAAATCGGCACCAATATCATCGTAGCGCCCGCCCTGGGCGATGGAGCCACCGACACCGGGCACGAAGGCCGCAAAGACCACTCCGGTGTGATAGTGATAGCCGCGCAACTCGCCGAGGTCGAAATACAGCGGCAGCTGCGGGTAGCGCGCGGCCAGCGTGTCGGCGATGCGCACCAGGCCGTCGAGCGCCAGATGCACCTCCTGCGGCGCCCCGGCCAGCACCCGGCGCGCCTCGTCGAGCACCTCGCGGCCGCCGCAAAGCCGGGCGAGCGCCTGCAGCATCCCGGCCAGCGCCGGCTCGAGCCCCATGGCGAGCTCGGCGATCTCGCCCATCGCCTTGCGCTGCAGCGCGTCGAACAGCTGCTGCTCGACCTCGCCGGAAAGCCCGGCGGCACGCGCCAGGCTGCGATAGATGCCGACGTGCCCGAGATCCATGTGCAGTTCCGGCACCTCGACCAGCGCGAGCATCTCCAGCATCAGGCTGATGACCTCGATGTCGCTCGCCGGGCTGCCGTCGCCATACAGCTCGGCGCCCAGCTGGATCGGGCTGCGCGAGGTGGAGAGCGCACGCGGCTTGGCGTGCAGCACGCTGCCGGCGTAGCACAGCCGGCTGGGCTCGTTGCGCCGCAGCGTGTGCGCATCGATGCGGGCGACCTGCGGGGTGATGTCGGCACGCATGCCCATCTGGCGGCCGGACAGCGGGTCGATGACCTTGAAGGTCTTCAGATCGAGCTCCTGCCCGGCGCCGGTGAGCAGCGACTCGAGGAATTCCACATGCGGGGTGATGACCAGCTCGTAGCCCCAGCGCTGGAACAGGTCCAGCACGCGACGACGCGCCGTCTCGATACGCGCCGCTTCCGGCGGCAGAACTTCTTCGATACCGTCGGGAAGCAGCCAGCGGTCTACCGTTGCCATTTCGCCATCACCTCTCGATCCGGCACGCGTTCAGCGGACGGACCGCACCGACAGCCTGGTTGCCGGACGGTCCTGTGCAAATTCGATTCGGGGCGCGGCCCGCAGCGGTGCGGCCGGCAACCCTCGCGCGAGCGACACGGCGAGCCGCGTCGTCGGAGTCGTCTGCCGCCATCGATGGCTCAGACGCAAAAAAGCCGGGATTTTCCCGGCCGGCGGATGATAGCAACCTTTTCCGAACCGGTCACCCGCCCCTCTGTCGACAGAGCGGGCGGGCGATCGGAGACGGCGTTACTGGGACTTCTCGAGATAGCGGAAGAAGTCGCTCTTCGGGTCGAGCACCAGCACGTCTTCCTTGCTGTTGAAGCTCCCGCGGTAGGCCTGCAGACTCCGGTAGAACCCGTAGAACTCCGGATCCTGGCCGTAGGCACCGGCATAGATCGAGGCTGCGCGGGCGTCACCGTCACCGCGCAACTCCTCGGCCTCGCGGAACGCCTCGGCGAGCAGCACGCGACGCTGACGGTCGGCGTCGGCGCGGATGCCCTCGGCCAGCTCCTGACCCTTGGCGCGGTGTTCGCGTGCCTCGCGCTCACGCTCCGAACTCATCCGCTCGAACACGCTGCGGTTGACCTCGCGCGGCAGGTCAATGGCCTTCACCCGCACGTCGACCACCTCGATGCCGAGCTCCTGCTGGGCGGCACGGTTGAGCCCCTGGGTGACCTGCCCCATCAGCTCGTCGCGCTGACCGGACACCGACTCGTGCAGCGTGCGCTTGCCGAACTGATCGCGCAGCGCCGCCTCCAGACGCCGGGACAGGCGCTCGTCGGCGATCTGCTTCATGCCCGAGGTCGCGGTGTAGAAGCGCTCGGCGTCGTTGACCCGCCACTTGGCGTAGGCATCGACCATCAGCGCCTTCTTCTCCAGAGTCAGGAAACGCGAGGTGGAGGAATCCAGCGTCAGCAGGCGGGCATCGAACTTGCGCACGCTGTTGACGTACGGAATCTTCATGTGCAGGCCCGGCTTGACGTCGGGCTCGACGATGCGACCGAAGCGCAGCAGCACGGCACGCTCGGTCTGCGACACGATGTAGAAGCTGTTCCACAACACCAGCGCCAGCACGACGCCGACGATCAACGCGGTCAGGGATTTGTTGCTCATCAGCGGATCTCCCTCGAACGCGGATCACGCAGCTCGTCCGGTATGGTGATCGGCGTGCTCTGCGTCGCCGGGCCGGACGATGCTCCCGAACGCTCGGAGGGCTGGCTGCCGGACCGGCCATTGATCATCTTGTCCAGCGGCAGATAGAGCAGGTTGTTCTGCCCGCTCTCGCCGGTGACGAGGACCTTGCTGGTGTTGCTCATCAGTTCCTGCATGGTTTCCAGATACAGACGTTCGCGGGTGACTTCCGGCGCCTTGCGGTACTCGGCCACCAGCTTGCTGAAGCGATCGGCCTCACCCTGGGCGCGCGAGATCACCGCGTCACGGTAACCGGCCGCCTCCTCCAGCATGCGCTGGGCCTGGCCGCGCGCTTCCGGGATCACCGCGTTGGCGTAGGACTCGGCCTGGTTCTTCGCCCGCTGCTCGTCCTCGCGCGCACGGATGACGTCGTCGAAGGCTTCCTGCACTTCACGCGGCGCCGCCGCGCTCTGCAGGTTCACCTGGGTCACGGTGATGCCGGTGCCGTAGGTGTCGAGGAAACGCTGCAGGCGCTCCTTGACCTCGGCGGCCATGGCCTCGCGCCCCTCGGTCAGCACCTGGTCCATCGAGGTGGACCCCACCACATGGCGCACGGCGCTGTCAGTGGCGTGCTGCAGGCTCACCTCGGGCTGATCGACGCGCAGCACGAAGGCCTCGAGGTCGCTGACGCGGTATTGCACGGTCAGCGGCACTTCGATGATGTTCTCATCCTCGGTCAGCATCTGCCCCTGCTTGCTGTAGGAGCGCTCGCGGGTGACGTTTTCCTGGAACTTGCGATCGATCGGCGGGAAATAGATGTTCAGGCCCGGACCCACGGTTTCGTGGTACTTGCCGAAGCGCAGCACGACCGCCTGCTCCTGCTCGTCCACCACGTAGATGGCGTTCCAGAGCCAGACGCCGACCAGCACCACGAGTGCCACCCAGACGACGGCCAGGCCGCCACGACGACCGCCATCACCGGTACCGCGGCCCATGCCGCCGCGCTTCTTGCCGCCGAACATGCCATTGAGGCTGTCCTGCAGCTTGCGGAAGGCCTCATCCAGGTCCGGTGGCCCCTGGTTGTCGCCACCACGGCGACCGCCACCACCCCCGCTACCCCAGGGGTCCTGGTTATTCGAGTTGCCACCCGGCTCGTTCCAAGCCATAGCGCTCTCCATTCTGTATAAAGCAAAAGACGCGCCGCGGCGCGCCGCCAATGCTACCGAAAGCCTTCAGCCAGCGGCATCTAAGCCGCTCGGGCTTTATTGCAAAGTATGTTGGTCGAGAAACTCGGCCGGCTCGACACCCTCGCGACTGATCGCCTTGTGCAGGTCCACCCGCGCCAGGCGGATGTCGAGCAGGCTGCCCCCCTCTTCGTCATGCCGCTCGCCCTGCACCGCCCCTAGCTCAAAGAAGCGCGCCCTCAGCCGCGCCAGACGTTGCGGCAACCGCAGGGTGCCGACGAAGAGGTCGTCGCCGAGCAGCTCGGCGATCGCCTGGCGCAGCAGATCGAGCCCGAGCCCCTCACGCGCCGAAACCCATACCCGCTGCGGCCGTCCTTCCGCATCGCGCTGCAATTGCGGCTCGATACCTTCGAGCAGATCGACCTTGTTGTACACCTCGAGCATCGGCAATTCGTTCGCGCCTATCTCCCCGAGAACCGCGAGCACCTGCTCGATCTGCTGGTCGCGCTCCGGCTCGTGCGCATCGATGACGTGCAGCAGCAGGTCGGCGTTGCTGGATTCTTCGAGCGTCGCGCGGAACGATTCGACCAGCTTGTGCGGCAGGTGGCGGATGAATCCCACCGTGTCGGCGAGCACCACCGGACCGATGTCCTCCAGCTCGAGACGGCGCAGGGTCGGATCGAGCGTGGCGAACAGCTGATTGGCGGCATACACGTCGGCTTCGGTGAGCGCGTTGAACAGGGTCGACTTGCCAGCGTTGGTGTAGCCGACCAGCGACACCGACGGGATATCGGCGCGACGGCGCCCGCGGCGAGCCTGCTCGCGCTGGCCACGCACCTTCTCCAGGCGCTGCTTGATCTGCCGGATGCGCACGCGCAGCAGGCGGCGGTCGGTTTCCAGCTGGGTTTCACCCGGACCGCGCAGGCCGATACCGCCCTTCTGCCGCTCCAGGTGCGTCCAGCCCCGCACCAGCCGGGTACTCATGTGCTCGAGCTGGGCGAGTTCGACCTGCAGCTTGCCTTCATGGGTACGTGCGCGCTGGGCGAAGATGTCGAGAATCAACCCCGTGCGGTCGAGCACACGGCACTCCAGCACCCGCTCGAGGTTGCGCTCCTGACTGGGCGTCAGGGTGTGATTGAAGATGACGAGTTCGACCTCGCACTGACGCACGAGGTCGTGTAATTCCTCGACCTTGCCGCTGCCGATGAGGTACTTGGCCGTGGGCTGGTGGCGCGGCACCCGGACGAAGTCGACCACGTCGGCACCCGCCGACCTGGCCAACTCCTGGAACTCTTCGGGATCTTCACGCGCTGCGGGGTCCTGGCCCTCCAGATGCACCAGGATGGCCCGCTCCCCTCCGCCGGGACGATCGAAGAACAAGCCCGCCCCCTCAGGCGTTGCCTGCTTCGGCCTGCTCGCTGTCGCCGGAAGTGGGCAGGCGTACCGGACGGCTCGGCACGACAGTGGAAATGGCGTGCTTGTAGACCATCTGGCTGACCGTGTTTTTCAGCAGGATGACGAACTGGTCGAAGGACTCGATCTGGCCCTGCAGCTTGATGCCATTGACCAGATAGATGGAAACCGGGACGCGTTCCTTACGCAGGGTGTTGAGGTAAGGGTCTTGTAGCGAATGCCCTTTTGACATGTGCCGCACTCCTTAGAGGATTTTTCTCGTTTGATTGTGGGGTCGAATTCGACCGAATCGGCCGCCAAACAATGGCCGGCCATAATGCAGTGTCAGCTCAATATGGAGAGCGACCTCAGGTATTTCAATGCGTGTGGCAGATTGTCACAGGCCAGACTGTCCAGCCAGCGAAGCCCCTCCCATCCGCGCAACCAGGTGAACTGGCGCTTGGCAAGCTGCCGCGTGGCGACGACGCCCCGCTGCAGCATCTCGTCTCGCGAAAAGGCGCCATCGAGGTATTCCCAGACCTGTCGATAGCCCACCGCACGCATGGATGGCAGCCCGAGATGCAGATTGCCACGGTCACGCAGGGTTTCGACCTCTTCGACGAAGCCCTGTTCAACCATGGTGTGGAAACGATGCTCGATCCGCCGGTGAAGCACGGCGCGCTCGGCAGGGGCGATGGCCAGATGCGCGACAGTATAAGGCAAGTTCCCTTTCACGGCGCCTTCGGAATCGCGCATTTGCGACCTTTGTCGGTCGCGGTGGGCGGTCATGCTCAGGCCGCTGACTTCAAAGACTTCCAGGGCCCGCACCAGGCGCTGCGGATCGTTGGGGTGGATGCGCGCCGCCGACGGCGGATCGACCTCGGCGAGCCTGCGGTGCAGGGCCGCCCAGCCCTCCTCGCGCGCCTGCGCTTCCAGCCGCGCGCGCACCTGCGGATCGGCCGCGGGCATGTCGGCGAGGCCATCGAGCAGCGCCTTGAAGTACAGCATGGTGCCGCCGACAAGCAGCGGAATGCGGCCGGCAGCGCTGATCTCGGCCATCGCCGCCAGAGCATCGTCGCGGAACTGCGCCGCCGAATAGGCCTGCAGCGGATCGAGGATGTCGACCAATCGGTGCGGGTAGCGCGCCAGCAGCTCCCGCGAGGGCTTGGCGGTACCGATGTCCATGCCGCGGTAGACCAGGGCCGAGTCGACGCTGATCAGCTCGCAGGGCAGCGCATCGGCGAGCGCCATCGCCAGGTCCGTCTTGCCGGACGCGGTAGGGCCCATGAGAAAGATCGCAGGTGGCAGGGAGGACATGGTCGCCTCGACCGGAAAACCGGCTAGTTTCCGCAGACGCGCCGGCCACCGCAAGCCCGGCGGGCGATGCAGTCAGTACTTCGACTCGAGCCGGAGCATGCCCTGCTCCTCGCGCCAGCTGATCCGGTTGAGAAAGCTCATGCCCAGCAGCGTCTCGGTGGGAGCCCCGCCCTCCAGCACCACGGCTTCGACGCCGAGCACCTCCAGCCCGCCGACCTTGACGCTGTCGAGCTTGACCCGCCAGGCCTTGGCCGTGCCGCCGGCGGTGCTCACCATCAGCGGCGCGCCCTCCACCCGGAAATCGATGCCGAGGCGACGAGCATGCCCCTCGTTCATCGCCACCGAGGTCGCACCGGTGTCGACGAGGAACTGGGTGGAGTGCCCGTCGATGGAGCCGGCCACCCAGTAGTGACCGCCCGCGCCGCGGGCCACGCTGAACTGCTGGCGCACCGGCGCGGCGAAACCGCCGCTGTATTCGCGACCGAGCGGGTAGGCCCGCTCATGGCCGTCGACGCGCAGCACCGCGCCGTCGCGGGCCACGCTCACCACCTCGACGCCGCCCGGCCCGCGCTCGCCGACGCGCACCAGCTTGCGCTGTCCATCGACGTTGAGCACCGCGGCGTTGGGAAACAGCCCCACCACCTGGACCGTCGGCTGCGCCTGCGCGACGGCGGCGCAGGCCAGGCCACAGAGCAGTGACAGGGTGCGAAGCATGCGCATCGGCAGGGCCATCCCGGGCAGTGAAGATGCGCGGAGCCTAGCAGAGCGCACTGGCAAAGGGGACCTGCCGGCTCAGGTCCAGGCCCAGACGAAGACCTGCATCACACCCCAGGCCGCGACCCCGGCCAGAAGGTCGTCGAGCATGATGCCGAAGCCACCGTGCACGCGCCGGTCGACCCAGCTGATCGGCCAGGGCTTGGCGATGTCCATCACCCGGAAGACGACGAAGCCCAGCAGCAGCCACAGCGGCTCGAGCGGCACCAGCCAGAAGGTGATCCAGATGCCGACCATCTCGTCCCAGACGATGCCCTCGTGGTCGTGTACCCCGAGTTCGCGGGCGACCCGGCCGCACAGCCAGACGCCGAACAGCGCGGTGGCCGCCAGCATGGCCGGATAGCCCCAGGCCGGCAGCAGCGCCCAGAGGAACAGGAACGGCAGGGCCACCAGCGACCCCCAGGTACCGGGCGCGCGCGGCAACCCGCCGGTGCCGAAGCCGAACGCCAGGTTATGCCAGGGGTCGCTCCAGATGGAGGGCGGCACCGGCGTGGCCGGCGCCTGTAGCGGATCGTTCAAGGCACTGTCCTCGTGCACTCGCGGTCGCCGTCCGGGCGGCCCGCACATCGTTGTTGTCAGAAGTGGGTGAAGCCCCGCTCGGGCATCTCGACCCGCACGCCCGCGGCGTCGACCAGATACACGCCCGCGCCCGGCTCGACCTGGCCGATCACCGCGATCGGCCAGCGCGCCTGCAAGGCCTCCAGCTCCGCCGGCGGCAGGGTGAAGGCCAGGCGATAGTCGTCGCCGCCGGACAGCGCACAGACGAGCGCGCCGGCCTCGCCAGCGAAGGCACGCAGCGCCGGCGAGCATGGCACGCGCGCCTGCTCGATGCGCAGGGCCACGCCGGACGCGGCGGCGAGATGCCCGCAGTCGGCCAGCAGACCGTCGGAGATGTCCAGCGCCGCGCTGGCCCGCCCGCGCAGCGCCTGGCCGAGTGCCAGTTGCGGGCAAGGCCGCCAGTACTGTGCCAGCAGCGGCTCGGCCAGCTCCGCCGGCGCCTCGCGCTCGCCGAGCACCAGCGGCAGCGCGCCGGCCGCATCACCCAGGGAACCACCACCGACGCAGAGCAGGTCGCCGGGACGCGCGCCGCGGCGGGTCAGCGCCTGGCCCGCCGGCACCCGGCCGAACACGGTGAGCGTCAGGGTCAGCGGGCCACGGGTGGTGTCGCCGCCGATCAGGCGCATGCCGCAGCGGCCCGCCATGGCATCCAGCCCACGGGCCAGCGCCTCGATCCAGTCGGGCTCGGCACGCGGCAAGGTCAACGCCAGGGTGAAACCGATAGGCGTCGCGCCCATGGCCGCCAGGTCACTGGCCGAAACCGCCAGCGCACGCTGGCCGAGCAGCATGGGGTCGCAGGGATCGGGAAAGTGCACGCCGGCAACCAGCGTGTCGGTGGAGACGGCGAGCTGTTCGCCGGGCGGCACGGCCAGCAGCGCGCAGTCGTCGCCGATGCCCAATGCGACTTCGCCACCGGTCCCTGCACAGGACACGGTGGCGAAGTAGCGGCGGATCAGTTCGAACTCACCCATGCCGGCCGGCGCTTCAGCGTCGCTCGCGCGCTTCGGCGCTGCGCAGCCTGGGCGCCAGCTTGTCGAGCACGCCGTTGACGAACTTGTGCCCGTCGGTGGCGCCGTAGACCTTGGCCAGCTCGATGCCCTCGTTGATCACCACGCGGTAGGGCACGTCGATGCGGTGCATCAGTTCGTAGGTCGACAGCCGCAGGATGGCCAGTTCCACCGGATCGAGTTCCGCCAGCGGGCGATCCAGAAGAGGCGTGATCGCCTCGTCGATGTCGCCCTTGTTGTGCGCCACGCCGGTCAGCAGCTCATGGAAGTACGGGCCGTCGACGCCGCTGAAATCGTTGTCCACGCGGAACTGCGCTTCGATCTCGTTCAGCGACTGGCCGGCCATGTGCCACTGATACAGCGCCTGCATGGCCAGCCCGCGGGCGACCCGGCGCGTGGCGATCTTGCCCTTGGCCGGCTTGGCCGGCTGGGCATCGGGACTGTCGTCGCGATTCAGGCTCACTTGGCCTCCAGCTGCGCCAGCAGGCTTACCATTTCCAGGGCGGACAGTGCGGCTTCGGCGCCCTTGTTGCCGGCCTTGGTGCCGGAGCGCTCGATGGCCTGCTCGATGGAGTCGACGGTCAGCACGCCGAAGGCGACCGGCACGCCGAATTCCATGGACACCTGGGCCAGGCCCTTGGTGCATTCGCCGGCAACGTATTCGAAGTGCGGGGTGCCACCGCGAATGACCGCACCGAGGGCGATGATGGCGTCGAATTCGCCGCGCTGGGCGACCTTCTGCGACACCAGCGGAATTTCGAAGGCACCCGGCGCGCGGATGATGGTGATGTCGTCTTCACTGACGCCGTGGCGTACCAGCGCGTCGACCGCGCCGCTGACCAGGCTTTCGACCACGAAGGCGTTGAAGCGGCCTACGACCAGGGCGAACTTTCCTTTGGGGGCGATGAAGGTACCTTCAATGGTCTTCAGGGACATGAGCAGGTCTCGTATGCGTTAAAGAGCCAGGGCGCGGGCCCTGAAAATAAGCGTTGTTCGTGCCCACTCCGGGAAGTGGGCGGTAATCGTTGCTGCTTCCCCTCTCCGGGGCTTCTTACCCTCTCCCCCGGGAGAGGGGCCAGGGGTGAGGGACTTGGCACCGCATGGCGGCCAGTATCCCTTACCCGCCCTTCGGGCACCCTCTCCCGGACTTCTTACCCTCTCCCCTGGGAGAGGGGCCAGGGGTGAGGGACTTGGCACCGCATGGCGGCCAGTATCCCTCACCCGCCCTTCGGGCACCCTCTCCCGGACTTCTTCCCCTCTCCCCCGGGAGAGAGGCCAGGGGTGAGGGACTTGGCACCGCATGGCGGCCAGTATCCCTCACCCGCCCTTCGGGCACCCTCTCCCGGAGGGAGAGGGGGATCAGTTGCGGCTTGCAGCCGCTTTTATTCAGCGGGCAGGTATTCTACAACCTCGAGGTCGAAGCCGGATATCGCGTTGAACTTCACCGGCGAGCTCATCAGGCGCATCCGTCGCACGCCCAGGTCCCGCAGGATCTGCGAGCCGGCGCCGACCGTGCTGTAGGTGCCCGGCGTCTTGGCCGGCCGACCGGCGGTGCCTTCGCGCACGTGGGCCAGCAGGTCCTCGCTGTCCAGCGGGTGGCCGAGCAGCAGCACCACGCCGCTGCCGGCCTCGGCCACCTTGGCCATGGCCGCGCGCAGGCTCCAGCGGCCGGGCTGGCGCACCATCAGCAGGTCGCGCAGCGGGTCCATGTTGTGCACCCGCACCAGCGTCGGCTCTTCCTTGCAGATTTCGCCGAGCACCAGCGCCATGTGCACGTCGCCCTCGACCGAGTCGCGGTAGGTCACCAGGCTGAACTGCCCCAGCTCGGTGTCCAGCGGCTGCTCGGCGATGCGCTCGATGGTGTGCTCGTGGATCAGCCGGTAGTGGATCAGGTCGGCGATGGTGCCGATCTTGATGCCATGCTCCTGGGCGAACACCTCCAGTTCCGGACGCCGCGCCATGGTGCCGTCGTCGTTCATGATCTCGCAGATCACCCCGGTCGGCTCGAAACCGGCCATGCGCGCCAGGTCGCAGGCCGCCTCGGTATGCCCGGCACGCGCCAGCACGCCGCCGGCCTGCGCCATCAGCGGGAAGATGTGCCCGGGGCTGACGATGTCCTCGGCCTTGGCGAACTTGGCCGCCGCCACCTGCACGGTGCGCGCCCGGTCGGCCGCCGAGATGCCGGTGGTCACGCCCTCGGCGGCCTCGATGGAGACGGTGAACTTGGTGCCGAAGCCCGAACCGTTGCGCGGCGCCATCAGCGGCAGCTTGAGCGTCTCGCAGCGTTCGCGGGTCATCGGCATGCAGATCAGGCCGCGGGCGAAGCGCGCCATGAAGTTGATGTGCTCGGGCTTCACGCACTCGGAAGCCATGATCAGATCGCCTTCGTTCTCCCGGTCCTCGTCATCCATGAGGATGACCATCTTGCCCTGGCGGATATCTTCGATGAGTTCTTCGATGTTGTTCAGTGCCATCAGGGCAGGTCCTATTTCAGATAACCGTGTTCGGCCAGGAAGCCTTCGGTGATGCCGCCTGTGCGGCCGCTGGATTCGGCCGCCTTGTCGCCGAGCAGCAGGCGCTCGAGGTAGCGCGCCAGCAGGTCGACCTCGAGGTTCACCTGCCGCCCCGGCCGGTAGTCGGCCATGATGGTCTCGGCGAGCGTGTGCGGGACGATGGTCAGCTCGAACTCGGCGCCGTCCACCGCATTGACCGTCAGGCTGGTGCCGTCGACGGTGATCGAGCCCTTCATGGCGATGTACCTGGCCAGCTCGGCCGGCGCACGCACCCGGAACTGCACGGCGCGAGCGTTTTCCTCGCGGGCGACGATCTCGCCGACGCCGTCGACGTGGCCGCTGACCAGATGCCCGCCGAGGCGGCTGGTGGGCGTGAGGGCCTTCTCCAGGTTGACCCGGCTGCCGGGCTTGAAGTCGACAAAGGCCGTGCGGGCCAGGGTCTCGCGGCTGACATCGGCCCAGAAGCCGTCGCCCGGCAGCTCGACCGCGGTGAGGCAGACGCCGTTGACTGCGATGCTGTCGCCGAGCCTGACGTCGGACAGGTCGAGTTTGCCGGTCTCGACCAGCACGCGCACGTCGCCGCCCTTGGGCGTGAGCGCGCGGATGGTGCCGATGGATTCGATTATGCCGGTGAACATGACGCCTCCCCGGCAGCGCAGATGGAAACTTGCATATGGACGAACTCCTGTTTGTGAAAAACAGGGCGTGCGATCGAAAAGGGATCGGACCGGCGCGCGAACGGCGTCGGTCGGGATATCCCGCTCTCTCTCATCCGGACTGTGACCGTCGGCTCCGGAATCGCACCGGATCTGCTGACCTTGCCTGGGGCAAGCGCTCGCGGGCTGGACGCATGGCGTCATCACCGCCGGTGGGGAGTTTCACCCCGCCCTGAGAACGTATGGGCCTTGCGGCCCGGCGGCGTTTTTACCACAGTTTCAGCCTCACCAGTAGTTCTCCACCGCCACCTGGCCGGGCCGGCGGGTCAGGCTGAGGTTCATGTCCATCGCCTTGAGCAGGTGCCGGGTCTCCTCGATCATCGCCGGGTTGCCGCACAGCATCACCCGCGAATGCTCGGGCGTGAGCTTCAGATCGGCGGCGCGCTCCAGCTCGCCGCTGGGCAGCAGCGTGGTGATGCGGCCGTACAGCATGCCCGGCACCTGCTCGCGGGTGACCACCGGCAGGTAAGTCAGCCGGGCGCGCAGGTCCTGCAGGTAGTCGCGCTCGGGCAGCGTACCGATGAGCGTCTGGTAGGCGAGTTCGCGCGCCTCGCGGGCGCTGTAGACCAGCACGATGCGCTCGAAACGCTCCCAGGCCTCGAAGTCCTGCAGGATCGAAACGAAGGGCGCGACCCCGGTGCCGGTGGCCAGCAGCCAGAGGTCGCGGCCGTCGGGGAAGCGGTCGAGGGTCAGGTAGCCGAACGCCTGCCTGTCCACCAGCAGCTCGTCGCCCGGGCGCAGGCGGCTGAGCTCGCTGGTGAACTCGCCGCCGGGCACCACGATGGAGAAGAAGTCGAGGAACTCGTCATGCGGCGCCGACACCATCGAGTAGGCGCGCCAGACGATGCTGCCGCTGGCCTTGCGCACCCCGAGGCGCGCGAACTGGCCGGCGCGGAAGCGGAAGCCCGGGTCGCGGGTGGTGCGCAGGGTGAACAGGCTGGGCGTCAGCGTCTCGACCTCGAGCAGGTGCTGACGGGTGAACTTCTCTTCGCTGGCGGTCATACTTCGCTCCCTTCGGAGTATCGGGCCCGTTCAGGGATACTCCATTCCGACGCCGACAAACACCGCCAGTTTCCATGCCTATTCTCGAAACGCCCCTCGCCCGCCTCGACCTGATCCGCCAGCCCGAGCAGGCCAACGAGCCGCTGCAGGCGTTCGACGCGGCGGACGAATACCTGCTTGCGCACCTGCACGAGCAGGGGCTGGACGCCGGCGCGCGGGTGCTGATCCTCAACGACGGCTTCGGCGCGCTGGCCTGCTCGCTGGCGGGCCAGGCGCAGGTGGTCAGCAGCGGCGACTCCCATCTCGGCCACCTGGCGCTGGCGAAGAACCTGGCGCGCAACGGCCTCGCCGGGGAGACGGTGACCTTCGTGCCGGCCAGCGAACCCTTCGAAGGCACGTTCGACCGGGTGCTGATCCGCGTGCCGAAGACGCTCGCGCTGTTGGAGGAGCAGCTGATCCGCCTGCACGGCCGGCTCGCCCCCGGCGCCCGGGTGATCGCCGCGAGCATGGTCAAGCACCTGCCGCGCGTCGCCGGCGAGCTGCTCGAGCGCCATGTCGGCCCGGTGCAGGCCTCGCTGGCGGTGAAGAAGGCCCGGCTGCTGTTCGCCACTCCGGAGCCGAAGGCGGCGCCGCGTTCGCCCTACCCCACCCGCTACCGGCTCGAGCAGCCGCCGATCGAACTGCTCAACCACGCCAACCTGTTCTGCCGCGACGGGCTGGACATCGGCACCCGCGCCTTCCTGCCGTACCTGCCGCGCGCCCTCGGTTCGCTGCGGGTGGCCGATCTCGGCTGCGGCAACGGCGTGCTCGGCATCGTCTACGCGCTGGGCAACCCGCAGGCCGAGCTGACCCTGGTGGACGAGAGCTACATGGCGGTGCAGTCGGCGCGCGAGAACTGGCGGGCGATCCTCGGCGAGCGCGTGGCGGACATCCGCGCCGGCGACGGCCTGGCCGAGCAGCCGCCACAGTCGCTCGACCTGGTGCTGTGCAACCCGCCATTCCACCAGCAGCAGGTGGTCGGCGACTTCCTCGCCTGGCGCATGTTCCAGCAGGCGCGCGCGGCCCTGGTCAAGGGCGGCGAACTGTGGATCGTCGGCAATCGCCACCTGGGCTATCACCACAAGCTCAAGCGGCTGTTCGGCCGGGTCGAGCAGGCGGGTGCGACGCCGAAGTTCGTCGTATTGCGAGCGACCAAGGGGTGAAGGGGCACGGTGGAAAACGCTGCGCGGTTTTCCACCCTACGTCCGGTCCAGCGTAGGGTGGATGACGGCGAAGCCTCATCCACGCGTCTCCCGGCGCCCATGCCGGATCAGTAGCTGTCCTTCATTTCCCGATAGCGCGCCTCCAGCTCCTGGCGGATCTGCCGACGCTGCTGCGCCTGCACGAAACGCCGGCGCTGGTCGGGCGTCTGCGGTTCCAGCGGCGGCACCGGAGTCGGCTTGCCGTCCTCGCCCATCGCCACCATGGTGAAGAAGCAGCTGTTGGTGTGGCGCACCGTCTTGCCGCGGATGTGCTCGGTGACCACCTTGATGCCCACTTCCATGGAGGTGTTGCCGGTGTAGTTGACCGAGGCGAGGAAGGTCACCAGCTCGCCGACGTGCACCGGCTCGCGGAAGTTGACCTGGTCCACCGAGAGGGTGACCACGTAGTGGCCGGCGTAGCGGCTGGCACAGGCGTAGGCGACCTCGTCCATGTACTTGAGCAGCGTGCCGCCATGCACGTTGCCGGAAAAGTTCGCCATGTCCGGCGTCATCAGCACGGTCATGATCAATTCGGTACTGCCGGGTAGCATGCTGCGGCTCCGTCGCGGGGATTGGCTCAACTGTAGCCCAGCGCGCGGTCGATTGCCGCATACCAGGCTGCCGCGAAGACAGGGCGCGTGCTAGCCTCGGCGCCCCCGCTGGAGTCGTCACCCATGTCCATCGAGAGCCGCCTGCAGCTACGTCGTCATCGCCCCTTCCTGCGCTTCTGGTTCGCCCGGGTGTTCACCGCCAGCGCCTTCCAGATGATCACCGTGGCCATCGGCTGGCACCTCTACACGCTGACCGGCAGCGTGCTGGACCTGGGCCTGGTGGGGCTGGTCGAGTTCCTCCCGCGCATCCTCTTCATGCTGCACACCGGGCACGTCGCCGACCGCTTCGACCGGTGCAGGGTGGCGGCGCTGTGCCAGACGGTGCAGGGCCTGACCGCGCTGGCGCTGGTGATCGGCAGCCTCACCGACAGCGTCAGCCGCGAGATGATCTTCGTCATCGCCTTCGTCTTCGGCACCGCGCGCGCCTTCGAGATGCCGACCACCCAGGCGCTGCTGCCGAACATCGTCCCGGCCGGGCTGTTCCCCGCCGCCGTGGCCGCCTCCGCCTCGGCGACGCAGACCGCGACCATCGTCGCGCCGGCACTCGGCGGCTTCCTGTTCGCGTTCGGCGAGGTCTGGGCCTACGGGCCGAGCGTGGCGCTCTATGCCCTGGCGGTGTGCCTGGTGCTCGGCCTGCCGGCACGCCAGCAACCGCTGAAGCAGGAGAAGGCCAGCCTGCACTCGCTGCTCGCCGGCATCCGTTTCATCCGCAGCCGCCGGGACATCTTCGGGGCGATATCGCTGGACCTGTTCGCCGTGCTGCTGGGCGGCGCCACCGCGCTGCTGCCGGTGTTCGCCCGGGACATCCTGCTCACCGGCCCCTGGGGCCTCGGCCTGCTGCGCTCGGCCCCGGCCGCGGGCGCGCTGGCGATGGCCTTCTGGCTGGCGCGCTTTCCGATCGAGCGCCGCATCGGGCGGGTGATGTTCACCGCCGTCGGCGTGTTCGGCGTGGCGACCATCGCCTTCGGACTGTCCACCTCGTTCTGGTTCTCGCTCGCGGTGCTGGCGGTGCTCGGCGCGGCGGACATGATCAGCATGGTCATCCGCGGCGCCTTCGTGCAGTTGGAGACGCCGGATGAGATGCGCGGCCGGGTCAGCGCGGTGAACGGCCTGTTCATCGGTGCCTCGAACCAGCTCGGCGAGTTCGAATCGGGCGTGACCGCCGCCTGGTTCGGTACCGTCCCGGCGGTGGTGCTCGGCGGCGCCGGCACCCTGGCGATCGCCGGATTGTGGATCAAGCTGTTCCCGACCCTGGCCCGGCGCGACCGGATGAGCGAGCTCAAGCCGGAGCAGGCCTGAAGCAGACGTAGGGTGGAAAACCGCGAAGCGTTTTCCACCCTGGCCACGGCGGCGCCCGTAAAGAGCATCGCCCCGAGGGCGGGCCTCCCACAAAGGCAAACGGTGCCACCGGAACCTGTGGGAGGCGCGCCCTCGCGGCGACAGCGGGCCGAGCGAGGCGGATGAGGCTGCGCCGTCATCCACCCACCCTACGCGCTGTGGCAGCGGTCTCGATCGCGATAACGGCCGGCGGCGGTGTCGCAGCGTTCACGGTCAGTACCGCCCACAGGAGCATCGCCCCGAGGGCGGGCCTCCCACGAAAGCAAACGGCACCACTGGATCCTGTGGGAGGCGCGCCCTCGCGGCGACAGCGGGCCGAGCGAAGTGGATGAGGCCTCGCCGTCATCCACCCCTATGTTCAGATCAGCTTGTCCGGCGTGATCGGCAGGTCGCGCACGCGCTTGCCGGTGGCGTGGTAGATGGCATTGGCGATGGCCGCCGCGACGCCGACGATGCCGATCTCGCCGACGCCCTTGGAGCCCAGGTCGTTGACCACGCTGTCCTCTTCTTCGACGAAGAACACCTCGATGTCGTGGACGTCGGCGTTCACCGGCACGTGGTACTCGGCCAGGTTGTGGTTCATGAAGCGGCCCAGCCGGTGGTCGGTCCAGGTCTCCTCTTGCAGCGCCATGCCGATGCCCCAGACCACCCCACCGGTGATCTGGTTGGCGGCGGTCTTCGGGTTGACCACCCGCCCGGCCGCCACCGCGCTGACCACGCGAGTCACCCGCACGGTGCCGAGCGCCTCGTCCACGCGCACCTCGGCGAACACCGCCGAATGGGTCCCGGTCGCCCACTTCTTGCGCTCCTCGCCCGGCTCGGCCCGGGCCTCGGCCTCAAGCGTGCCGCTGGTCTGGATGACCTGCGCCAGGCTGACGCGCGCCTGCGGGTCGCGTCGGGAGATCAGTTCACCGTTCTCGAAGCTCACGTCGTCCAGGCTGGCGCCGGTGAACGGCGAGGCCGGGGTCTGCTGCGCGGCGTCGAGGATGTGCTGGCGCAGGCTGGCACAGGCCCGGCTGACCGCGCTGCCGACCGAGGACACCGTGGCCGAACCGCCTTCCAGCGGCGCCTTCGGCAGCGCGGAGTCGCCGAGGCGGAATTCCACCTTGTCGACCGGCAGGCCCAGGGCGTCGGCGGCGATCTGGGTCATGGCGGTGTAGGTGCCGGTGCCGATGTCGGCGGTGGCGCTGCTGACCACCAGCCGGCCGTCGCTTTCCAGGCAGGCCTTGGCGCTGGCCGGCATCTGCATCGCTTCCCAGACGCCGGTGGCCATGCCCCAGCCGATCAGCTCGCGGCCCTCGCGCAGGCTGCGCGGCTCCAGCGGCCGGCGCGACCAGCCAAAGCGCTCGGCCCCCTGCTCGTAGCAGGCGCGCAGCTCCTTGCTCGAATAGGGCTTGCCCTGGTTGCCGTTGATGTCCGTGTAGTTGCGCAGGCGCAGCTGCAGCGGGTCGATGGCAGCCGCATAGGCCACCTCGTCCATCGCCATCTCCAGCGCGTAGACGCCCACGGCCGCGCCGGGCGCGCGCATGTCCAGCGGCGTATAGACGTCCAGCGAACCGAGTTCGTATTCGAGTTTGACGTTATCGCAGGCGTACAGCGCGCCGGACCATTCCACTTCGTGCTCGGTGAAGTCCTCGAAGCGCGAGGTCTGCCCCAGCGAGCCGTGGAACAGCGCCTCCAGCTGCCCGTTGGGCGAGGCGCCGATGGCCAGCCGCTGCAGGGTGCGCGGCCGATAGCCGAAGGTGAACATCTGCTGGCGCTTGAGCTCGACCCGCACCGAGCGCTTGAGCCTGAGCGCGGCCATCACCGCCAGCGGCAGCTGGTACTGCGGTCGCAGCCCGGAGCCGAAGGCGCCGCCGACGAAGGGCGCGCACACCCGCACCTTGCCCTGCAGGCCGAACACCTTCTCCACGTACTGCATGCAGTTTTGCACGCCCTGGGTCTTGTCGTGGATCAGCAGCTCGCCGCCCGGCTGGTAGTGCACGGTGGAGGCATGCGGCTCCATCGGGTTGTGGTGCTCGATCGGCGTACCGTACTGGTGCTCGACCTGCAGCGCCGCGCCGCGA
This sequence comes from Stutzerimonas azotifigens DSM 17556, assembly GCF_000425625.1. GTDB lineage: Bacteria > Pseudomonadota > Gammaproteobacteria > Pseudomonadales > Pseudomonadaceae > Stutzerimonas > Stutzerimonas azotifigens. The sequence goes on along the minus strand of NZ_AUDU01000045.1, from coordinate 54,556 downwards.
TAGGCGTCCTCGAAATGGCCACGCGACGGCACCTCCCCCGGCGCTGGATGGGCATGGTCGCGTACCAGGGCGAGGTCGGTCTGGTGCGGCTCGGCCTCGTACTCGATGCGCACCAGCGAAGCGGCATGGCGCGCCGCCTCCAGGCTCTCGGCCACCACCAGCGCCAGCGGCTGGCCGCTGTAGAGCACGCGGTCGTTGTATAGCGGCCGGAAGGGCGAGCCCTCGGCGGCATCCTCGTCCTCGTAGGGCTCGTCGTAGCTGGCGATCGGCGGGCGGTTCTCGTGGGTCAGCACCAGCCGCACGCCGGGCACGGCCTCGGCCGCCGTGCTGTCGATGGCGATCACCCGGCCACGGGCGATGGTGCCGTTGACCACGCTGCCGTAAAGCAGGCCGGGAATCTCGAACTCGGCGGCGTAGCGGGCCTGGCCGGTCACCTTGAGCGGACCGTCGACGCGATCCAGAGGCTGGCCCATCGGGGAAGTCGAAGGGGTCATCGGGCGGTTCCTCCGGCGGCGTCCGTCAGGGCCCGGATGATCGCGCGGCGCGCGAGCTCCGGCTTGAAGGCGTTGTAGGTCAGCGGCTGGCTGCCTTCGAGCAGCGCTTCGGCGGCCTGGGCGAAGGCGCCGTCCTCGGCGCGCCGGCCGACCAGCAGCGCCTCGGCCTTCTCGCGCCGCCAGGGCTTGTGCGCAACGCCGCCGAGGGCCAGGCGCGCCCGGCGGATGGTGTTGCCGTCGAGGTCGAGCGCGGCGGCCACCGAGACCAGCGCGAAGGCATAGGAGGCGCGCTCGCGGACCTTGAGATAGGCGCTGTGATTGGCGAAGCCTTCGGCGGGCAGCTCGACCGCGGTGATCAGCTCGTCGTCCGCAAGCACGTTGTCGCGCTCGGGCTGGTCGCCGGGCAGGCGGTGGAAGTCCTCGAAGAGGATGCTGCGCTCGCCGTGCGGCCCCTTGACCTGCACCCGGGCCTCCAGCGCGGCCAGCGCCACGCACATGTCCGAGGGGTGCACGGCGACGCAGGCGTCGCTCGCCCCGAGGATCGCGTGCATGCGGTTGACACCATCGCGCGCGCCGCAGCCGGAGCCGGGCTCGCGCTTGTTGCAGGGCGTGCCGGTGTCGTAGAAGTACCAGCAGCGGGTGCGCTGCAGCAGGTTGCCGCCGGTGGTCGCCATGTTGCGCAGCTGCGCCGAGGCGCCCGAGAGGATGGCCTGCGCCAGCAGCGGATAACGGTGCTGCACCTCCGGGTGCCAGGCCAGGTCGGAGTTGCTCACCAGCGCGCCGATGCGCAGCCCGCCCTCGAGGGTGCTGGCGATCTCGCCCAGCGGCAGCCGGGTGATGTCGATCAGCCGCCCGGGCCGCAGCACGTTCTCCTTCATCAGGTCGAGGATGTTGGTGCCGCCGGCGATGAAGCGGCTGTCCGGGCCGGCCAGGGCGACCGCCTCGTCCACCGAGCTCGGGCAGGCATAGTCGAACGGGTTCATCGCTCACCCTCCTCCAGCCACGCGCGGGTCTGCGGCGCGGCCTCTTCGATGGCGGCGAGGATGTTCGGGTAGGCGCCGCAGCGGCAGATGTTGCCGCTCATCTGCTCGCGGATGTCGTCGCGGCCCTGCGCCCGCCCTTCGGCCACCAGGCCGACCGCCGAGCAGATCTGCCCGGGCGTGCAGTATCCGCACTGGAAGGCGTCGTGGCTGACGAAGGCCGCCTGCATCGGGTGCAGCTGGTCGCCGCGTGCCAGCCCCTCGATGGTGGTCACGCGCTTGCCATCGCACATCACCGCCAGGGCCAGGCAGGCGTTGATGCGCTTGCCGTCCACCAGCACGGTGCAGGCGCCGCACTGGCCGTGGTCGCAGCCTTTCTTGGTGCCGGTCAGGCCGAGTCGCTCGCGCAGCAGATCGAGCAGGGTGGTCCAGGGCTCGACGTCGAGGGAACGGTGCTGGCCGTTGAGTTCAAGCGTGACGGGGCGGGCGGCGATGCCGCCACCCCCGGTGCAAGGGTGTCTGGCGCTCATGGGAGCCTCACGGTTGGGCTGATGGCGCTTCCATGCAGTCGGGCAGTCCGCGTTCTAGGGGGTACGACTGCGCACGGGCGGCAAATGTTCAGCGGGCGCCCCGCTGGCCGGGGCTGCGTGCGCCGGATGTCCGAATCCGCGACGGGCGAGGAACCGCGCCCCCGCGGCGCCGTCGAATACCGGCCCCGACCGCTACCAATGGGCTAGCCCGGCAGCGTGGCAACGGTCGCCGGGTTCGGCCTATAATCGCGGCCGCTTTTTTCGCCCCTGGCCACGCATCGGCCGATAACGGAGCCATCGACCATGAGCTACAGCAAGATCCCGGCTGGCAAAGACCTGCCCAACGACATCTACGTCGCGATCGAGATCCCGGCCAACCACGCCCCGATCAAGTACGAAATCGACAAGGACAGCGACTGCCTGTTCGTCGACCGCTTCATGGCCACTCCGATGTTCTATCCGGCCAACTACGGCTACATCCCCAACACCCTGGCCGACGACGGCGACCCGCTCGACGTGCTGGTGGTGACCCCCTACCCGGTCGCGCCGGGCGCCGTGATCCGCGCCCGCCCGGTCGGCGTGCTGCACATGACCGACGAAGCCGGCGGCGACGCCAAGCTGGTCGCCGTGCCGCACGACAAGCTGAGCGTGCTGTACAAGGACGTCCAGGAATACACCGACCTGCCGCCCCTGCTGCTCGAGCAGATCAAGCACTTCTTCGAGAACTACAAGGACCTCGAGAAGGGCAAGTGGGTGAAGGTCGAAGGCTGGGGCGGCGCCGAAGAAGCCCGCGCCGAGATCACCAAGGCGGTTGCGGCTTACCAGAAGTAGGTCGACACCACCCCCGGAAGCCGGCCACAAGCCGGCTTTTTATTGCCTATGACGCAGCCAGTGGCTGATCGGCAGGCGGATGTGTCGCCTTTTCTAACCAAGTTTTCATCGTTGCGGAATAAACCGGCCGCTCGAACGTCTGCTCTCGTCAGCAAGCCATCCGGGCGGTGCAAACCGATGCGTCAGGACATCACAGACGAACAGCTACGCGCGCTGCTGCCTCGGCTACGCCGGTTCGCGCTCTGGTTGACACGCCACGGCGCCAGCGCGGACGACCTGGTGCAGTCGGCTGTCGAGCGCGCGTTGACCTGGCGCGGCACCCGTCAGGCTGACGGCGATCTGCGCGCCTGGCTGTTCACCATCCTGTACCGGCAATTCATCGACGGCCAGCGACGTCAGCGGCGCTATGCACGCATCCTGGCGCTGTTCGTCCACGCCGAGGAGCAGACGACCGCCACCGAGGAGGTGGCCGAGGCGCGCTCCATGCTGGAAGCCTTCGCCAGACTCGCGCCCGAGCAGCGGGCGCTGCTCCTGTTGGTGGGCGTCGAGGGGCTAAGCTATCGCGAGGCCGCCGATGCCCTGGGCGTTCCGATCGGCACCGTGATGTCCCGCCTCTCGCGTGCCCGTCATGCGTTGCGTGCACTCGGCGAAGGGCAGATCAATTTACCACCCGTGCGATTACTCAAATGAGGCCGACCCCTCCCAGCCAGGACGAACTGAGCGCCTACCTGGACGGCGAACTGAGCCCCACGCGCCTGGCCGAGATCGAAGCGCTCGCAGCCACCGATGCCTCGCTGGCCAGCGAGATCACCAGGCTGCGGGCCGAAACGCAGCAACTGCGCGCGGCCTTGGCCGCTCTGCCGTCACCAGAGCCCGCACCACGCCTCGATCCGGCCGCGCTGCGCCGCGGACTCAGGCAACGCCGGCAGCGGCGCTTGGCGACCGCCGCCTCGCTGATGCTGGCGCTGGGGCTCGGTATCACCGGTGGCTGGTACGGCCGGGAGCTTGCCGCGCCGGCACCGGGCCTGCCGATGGCCGACGCGGTGCAGGCCTACCACCTGTTCAGCGGAGAAAACGCACCGCCGGTGGACTTCGCCGCCAATGAACCCGGCGCGCTGCAGCACTGGCTCGATCGCCATTTCGACGCCGCCGCACCGATGCCAGATCTGGGGCCTTACGGCTTTCACCCGGTCGGCGCGCGCCTGATGGCCACCGAACAGGGCGCGGCCGCCGTCGTGCTCTACAAGGATGAGCGTGGCGAGACGGTACTGTTCTACATCCGCCCGCCGGGACGTACGGCCATCGGGCGCGGCAGCCGGCGCGACGACGGCCTGGTGGCTCAATACTGGGCCGATCGCAGCTACCACTATGCGGTGGTGAGCGTCGGCAGCAGCCCGCGCTCGGCTGCCGTACAACAGGCGCTGGCCCCGCTGATCTGACAGCGCACGGAATATCCGCGCGCGCGGCTCGTCCTGACAGGCACCCCCACCACCTGTCAGGAATACCGATGGACGACCTACCAATCCTCCCAACCGCTCGCATCGCGCTCGCCCTCGGCGCGCTGGCCTGGGCGAGCATGGCCTCAGCCCAGGACGACCAGCCCGCCGCGCCGACCGAAGCGCCCGGTTTCACCGCAGAAAACAACGCCGCCATGGCGCGCATGATGGTCGCCATGCACATGGAGCCGAGCGGCGACGTCGACCGCGACTTCGTCGAAATGATGGTGCCGCATCACCAGGGCGCCATCGACATGGCGAAGGCCATGCTCCGCTACGGTCGCAGCGAACCCCTCAAACGCCTGGCGCAGGAAATCATCATCACCCAGCAACAGGAGATCGCGGCGATGCGCCTGGCCATCGGCGACCCGCTGCCCGCCGCACCCACCTCGGCGGCACCAACCGATTCCCAGCCTGCCCACACCCACCGCTGACCTGGAGCCCCCGATGATCGTCACTCGTCTTTTCCTGCGCACGGCACTTGCCACCGCCCTCGCCGGCCTGTCGGCACCACTGCTGGCCGGACAGGTGCCCGGCCTGCTGGAAGCACCCGATATCCCGATCAGCCATCGCGACCGCGTCTATGCCGCCGAACAGTTTTCCAACACGGTGTCGGTCACCGATCCGGCGAGCAACGAGCTGCTCGGCGTGATCCGGCTCGGCGAGACGCAGCCGGGCAACCTCAGCCCGCTGTACCGGGGGCAGGTGCTGGTGCACGGCCTCGGCTTTTCGCCGGATCACCGTACGCTGGCGGTGGTCTCCATCGGTTCGAATTCGGTCAGCTTCATCGACACGGCGACCAATGCAGTCAGGCATGTGACCTACCTCGGCCGCGCGCCGCACGAAGCCTTCTATACACCCGACGGCCGCGAAATCTGGGTGACGGTGCGTGGCGAGGACTACATCGCGGTACTGGACGCAGGGACCTTCGAGGAGAAGACCCGCATCCGGGTCCCGGCCGGCCCGGGCATGCAGATCTTCTCCCCCGATGGCCGCTATGGCTACGTGTGCTCGTCGTTCAGCCCGCAGACGAGCGTGATCGAGGTGGCCGAGCACCGCGTCGTGGCGACGCTGCCGCAGGCCAGCCCGTTCTGCCCCAACCTGGCGGCCTCACCCGACGGCAGGCAGCTCTGGCTGACCCTGAAGGACGTGGGCAAGGTCCAGGTGTTCGACGCGCGACCGCCCTTCCACCTGCTCACAACCCTGGATACCGGCCCGATCACCAATCACGTGAATCTCGCCCACAACGCCCGCGGCACCTTCGCCTACGTTACCCTCGGCGGACTGAATCAGGTCAAGGTGTTCGACGCCGGGACCTTCGAGCAGCTCGCCACTCTCGACGTGGGGCGCCTGCCGCACGGCCTCTGGCCCTCCGCCGACGGCACGCGCATGTACGTCGGACTGGAAAACGCCGACGCCCTCGCGGTGATCGACGCGCTCGAGCACCGGCTGCTGAGCACCGTGCCGATCGGCCAGGCCCCGCAGGCGGTGGTCTACGTTCCCCAGGCCGTCCCGCAGGGCGACGGCAGGGCCAATCTGCAACCACTCGGCGTCGCAGCCGAGACGCTGCAACTGAGCCTGGTATCGACGCAACGGGGCACCGGCGAGCGCGCCCCGACGACGGTCACGCTCTTCGAACAGGGGTTGTCGCAGGTGCTGCAGGCCTCGGTCACCGGTCTGGAGCCGAAACACCCTTACCTGCTGGCGCTCGCCGAGCGCCCCGATGGCGAAGGTGCGCTGCAGCCACTGGCCGCCTTCAACAGCAACCCTGCGGGCGCCGCCATCGTCAACGCGGTAGGGCCGTTCCGGCAGGTTGTCCAGCAGCCGGCCGAGAGCCAGCGCCGCTACCTGGTGATCGTCGCCGGCAGCGCCAGCGCACCGGGCCGCGTCATCCAGCGCCAGGCAATGTAGGCGTTGCACCGCCTGGCACGCCGGGCGGTGGTTGGCCGCGCGCATACCACGTCTTCCGGGCACTGTGGTCGGGTGCTAGAGTCCCTGGCCATGACCTCCTCGACCACACATCGCCTCACGACCGCCTGGCTGCTCTCTCTCGGCCTGCTGCTGGGGCTGCTCGCCTGCGGCCTGCATCACGGGCAGGCCGCAGGGCTGGCGCTGAGCGGGCTGACTGACGGCGGGTTCTGCTCGCACAGCCTGTCGACCGGTCCCGCCGTGGAACTCGCATCGCCGATGGCGGAGGTCAGCTCGTTGCATGCCTGTCCGCTGTGCTCGTCCTTCGGGCCGACGCTCGCCCCCTTCGATGCCGGTGGCCTGGGGCTGCTGGCCGGCGAAGCGCCCTCGCCCGCGGCGCTCGCCCAATGGCCCGGCGCCTCGCCGCGCCTGCTGCGCCCGGCGCTCGCCCCACGCGCCTCGCCGCTGCCGAATGCGTGAACGCGCGACCAGCGCCGACTCCGCCCCTTCGAACAGGATGCCCGCCGTCCGCGGGCCTGATCAGCGATCCGCTCTCGCGCGACGGCCGTCGCGCGCATCGACAAGGAAACCGACATGAAACTGCCCGCCCTCATGACCCTCACCGCCGCCCTGCTCACCGCCCCGCTGGCGGCGCTGGCGCACGATGACCACCCTCACGCCAGCCTGCGCGTCGAGAACGCCTGGGCGCGGGCCACGCCGCCCGGGCTGCCGAACGGCGCGGCCTATTTCACCCTGCACAACGAGGGCGCCGAGGACGACCGGCTGGTCGGCGCCGAGACGCCGGTGGCCGACAAGGCCGAGGTGCATGAGCATGCGCAGGTCGACGGGCTGATGAAGATGCGCCAGGTCGGGAGCGTGGTGGTGCCGGCCGGCGGCGAGGTGGCCTTTGCGCCCATGGGCTACCACGTCATGCTGTTCGGCTTGAAGCAGCCGCTGAAGGATGGCGAACGCTTCCCGCTGACGCTGCGCTTCGAGCACGCCGGCGAGATCGAGCTGGAGGTGCCGGTGACCGCACAGGCGCCAGCCCCGGCGGCGCACGGCGCCGGCCATCACGCCCACTGAGGCGACCGGCGGCGCCTTAGGGTGTAATGCCGTTCGCTTAGGCAAACTCGCCTCGAGGTCGGCCTCCGACAGCGTGCGGCTCGGACGCTTTTGTGGGAGGCCGCGCCCGCTCCTGACGGGCTTGCGGCATTCACCATATCCCTGTGGATTGCGCCCCCCTGGCGGCGATGGCAGGCATCGCCTGCCCGAAGAGCATTGGTGGAATGCCTTCCCTCATCCGGCCCTGCGGGCCACCTTCTCCCGCGGGGAGAAGGGAAAGGGCAGATGCCGAATCTCGTAGATGGGTCGGGCGGCGTTCGCGTAGGGTGGGCTTCAGCCCACCAGAGAGGCCACGGCTTTCAGCAGTCGGTGGGCTAAAGCCCACCCTACGCCCACCCACGCCCACGGCGCTGAGGTGCCCGTCGTCAGCCGCCGCGCGCCAGCAGCACGCCGACGACGATCGCCAGCAGCAGCGAGACGCACTTCCAGAACAGCACCGGGTTTCGCTCCATCAGCGGCGGGCGGGTCCGCGCCAGGTAGGTCCGGCTGGGGTGGCGCAGGTCGTGGACGAATTCCGAGAGTGCCTCGTAGCGCCGGTACGGGTCCGGGTGCAGCGCCTTCTTCAGCACCTCGTCGATCCAGGCGGGGATCGCCCTTTCGCCGTCGTGCAGCGGCCGGTAGCGCAGGCGCTTCTGTGCCGCGCGGGTGCGCGCGCCGGCGACCGCGGTGCCGTAGGGCAGTTGCCCGTCGCCGAGCAGCTGGTAGGCGATCACCGCCAGCGAGAACTGGTCCGAACGCGGCGTGCCGCCCTCGCCGAGGAAATACTCGGGCGCGGTGTAGGCGGCGGTGCCGAGGATGTCGTCGGCACCGGCCGCCGGGCCGGTCTCCAGCAGCCCGGCCACCCGCGTCGAACCGAAGTCTATGATCTTCAGGGTGCCGGTGGCGTCGATCATCAGGTTCTGCGGGCGCAGGTCCTGGTGCAGCATCTCCAACCGGTGGAAGGCGCGCAGGCCGCGGGCGATCTGCTCGACGATGCCGCGCACGGTCTCCAGGTCCGGCCGCGGGTGATCGATCATCCATTGCGCCAGGGTCTGGCCTTCGATCAGCTCGGTCACGCTGTACAGGTAGTTGCGCCGCCGCTCCGGCAGCCCCGCCTGGAGCACGTGCGGGCTGTGGATGCGCCGGGCGATCCATTCCTCGAGCAGGAAGCGCTCGCGGTAGGCGCGGTCATGCTGCTGGTCGATCGAGGGCGTCTTGAGCGCCACCGGCGTGCCCGTCGCCTCGTCCAGCGCCAGGTACAGGTGGCTGCGGCTGCTGGCGTGCAGCTCACGGACGATGCTGTAGCCGTCGAAGCGGTCGCGTGCCTGCAGCAGCGGCGGCAGCGGCAGTTCGTCGGCCCGGCGCAACTGCTCGCGGGCCTCGCCGTCGGGTACCGCCTCGATGCGCAGGACCTGCGCGGTGAGGTTGTCGTCGCTGCCGTTGGCCAGCGCCCGCTCCACCAGCGCCCGCGCGGCCGCATCGAGGTCGCCGCCGTGTCCCCGCAGCAGCGCCAGCATGTCGGCCGCTGCCAGGTGCTCGTGCACGCCGTCGGTGGTCAGCAGGAAGAGGTCGCCGGGCTCGACCGGCAGGGCGCGGTAATCGATTTCCAGGCGTGAGTCGATGCCCAGCGCGCGGCCGAGGTAGCTGGTCTCGGAGGACACCCAGACACGGTGGTCCTCGGTCAGCGGCTCCAGCGCGTCACCGCGCAGGCGCCAGATGCGGGCGTCGCCGACATGGAACAGGTAGGCGGTGGCGGACTTGAGCACCAGGGCGCTGAAGGTGCAGACGTAGCCGCGGTCGCGGTCGTAGCGGTACTGGCTCTGCCGTGTCTGGGCATGCAGCCAGGAGTTGAGGGCGCGCAGCACGCGTTCGGCGGATTTCTTCACCGACCAGGTTTCCGAGGTGGCGTAGTAGTCCTCGAGAAAGCCCTTGACCGCCGACTCGCTGGCCACCTGGCTGACCGCGCTGCTGCTGATGCCGTCGGCCAGCGCGGCGACGATGCCCTTGCTGCCGAGCAGCGGCGGGTTCGGCACCAGGGCGCCGTGGAAGTCCTGGTTGACGGCCTTGCGGCCGCCCGCCGAATGCTGGCCGAGGGAGACGACGAGTCGGTTGCTCATGTGCGGACACGACGGCGCCCCGGCCCTGCGCGAAGGCCGGGGCGCCTGCAAGGGATCAGGCGGCGACGCGCTTGGCGCCGGTGCGCACGTGGGTGGCGTAGAGGGTCAGGCCGGTGAAGGCCAGGCCGCCGACCAGGTTGCCCAGTGCCGTGGGGATTTCGTTCCAGATCATGTAGTCCATGATCGAAAAGTCGCCGCCCATGAGCATGGCGGTCGGGAACAGAAACATGTTCACCACCGAGTGCTCGAAGGCCATGTAGAAGAACAGCATGATCGGCATCCACATGGCGATGACCTTGCCGCTGACGTTGGTGGAGATCATCGCCCCGACCACGCCCATGGACACCATCCAGTTGCACAGCATGCCGCGGATGAAGATGGTCAGCCAGCCGGCCAGGCCGTACTCGGCATAACCCAGGGTGCGCGCCTCGCCGATGCTGGAGAGCTTCTCGCCGACCGCGCCGGGCTCGGTGGAAAAGCCCATGGTGAAGACGAAGGCCATCATCACCGCCACGGTCAGCGCGCCGACGAAGTTGCCGACGAACACCAGGCCCCAGTTGCGCAGCACGCCCTTGACGGTCACGCCCGGGCGGCGGTCCAGCAGCGCCAGCGGCGCCAGCACGAAGACGCCGGTGAGCAGGTCGAAGCCCATCAGGTAGAGCATGACGAAGCCCACCGGGAAGAGCATGGCGCCGACCAGCGGCTCGCCGGTCTGCACGGTGATGGTCACGGCGAATACCGCCGCCAGGGCGAGGATGGCGCCGGCCATGTAGGCGCGGATCAGGGTGTCGCGGGTGGACATGAAGATCTTCGATTCGCCGGCGTCCACCATCTTGGTGGCGAACTCCGAGGGGACGATGTAGGACATGGAATGTCTCCGGGGTATTGACTGTTTAAAAAGGGAATTCGCCGGCCCGGACCGTCCGGGCCTCGTTCGTCACTCGATGCCGACTTCCACGGCATCGCCGTTGAGCCGCACCGGCCAGACCTTAAGGCGCTGCTCGGGATATTCGAGGCAACCGCCGTCGGCCAGGCGGAAGTGCTGCTTGTACAGCGGCGAAGCGATCACCAGGTCGCCCTTGAGCTGGCCGAGGAGGCCGCGGCCAATCACGTTGGCACCGGATTTCGGGTCCTTGTTGGCGATGGCGAACACCTGCTCGCCGGTCTCGCTGTCGGGCAGGTGGAACAGCGCCACCTGCTCGCCGTCGAGCCAGGCGACCACGCCGGAGTTGGCGACCAGGTCGCGGCGGCTGCACAGCGGGCGCCAGTGGGCGGCGCGGGCGGATGGGGACTCGACACGTACGGCGGTGGGCTGGCTCATCAGACGACCTCCTCGGCAACGGGGATGAGATGGAGTTCGGAAGCGCGGGCCGGGCGACGCTGTCCGCGCTCCTTGACGAAATGGATGTCCGGGTCGGGGCGCGCGTCGTTGACGAAGGTGCGGAAGCGCTTGAGCTTCTCCTCGTCCTTGAGCGCATTGGCCCACTCGCATTCGTAGGTGTCGACCACGTGCTGCATCTGCGCCTCGAGCTCGGCGGCGAGGTTCAGGCTGTCCGCGACGATCACTTCCTTCAGGTAGTCCAGCCCGCCTTCGAGCGACTCGCGCCAGACCGAGGTGCGCTGCAGGCGGTCGGCGGTGCGCACGTAGAACATCAGGAAGCGGTCGATGTAGCGCACCAGGGTCTCGTCATCGAGGTCGGTGGCCAGCAGCTCCGCGTGGCGCGGGCGCATGCCGCCGTTGCCGGCGACGTAGAGGTTCCAGCCCTTGTCGGTGGCGATCACGCCGACGTCCTTGCTTTGCGCCTCCGCGCATTCGCGGGTACAACCGCTGACGGCGAACTTGATCTTGTGCGGGGCGCGCAGGCCCTTGTAGCGGTTCTCCAGGAACAGCGCCATGCCGACGCTGTCCTGCACGCCGTAGCGGCACCAGGTGCTGCCGACGCAGGATTTCACCGTGCGCAGGCTCTTGCCGTAGGCGTGGCCGGTCTCGAAGCCGGCGGCGATCAGCTCGCCCCAGATGTCCGGCAGCTGGTGCAGCTGGGCGCCGAACAGGTCGATGCGCTGGCCGCCGGTGATCTTGGTGTAGAGGTCGTATTTCTTCGCCACCTCGCCGAGCACGATGAGCTTGTCGGGGGTGATCTCGCCACCGGCAATGCGCGGCACGATGGAGTAGGTGCCGTTCTTCTGCATGTTCGCCATGAATGTATCGTTGGTGTCCTGCAACGGAATCAGCGCCGGATCGGTGATCGGCTGGTTCCAGCAGGAGGCGAGGATCGAGCCCACCGCCGGCTTGCAGATATCGCAGCCCACGTGCCCGCGCCCGTGCCTGGCAAGCAGTTCCTCGAAACTCCTGATGCCCTCGACGCGCACGATGCCGTAGAGCGCCTGACGGGTATGGGCGAAGTGCTCGCACAGGCTCTTGTCCACCTCGACGCCACGGGCGCTGAGCTCGTGCTCGAAGACCTGCTTCAGGAGCGCCGCGCAGCCGCCGCAGCCGGTGGCGGCCTTGGTCGCGGCCTTGAGTTCGCCGAGGTCGATGACACCGGCGTCGACCTGGCAGCACACCGCGCCCTTGCTGACGTTGTGGCAGGAGCAAATGGTCGCGGTGTCCGGCAGCGCATCGGCGCCGAGCGCCGGGGCGCCCTCGCCGACTGGCAGGATCAGGCCCGAGGGTTCGGCCGGCAGCCTGATGCCGTTCTGCGCGTACTGCAGCAGGGTGTCGTAGTAGCTGTTGTCGCCGACCAGCACGGCGCCGATCACCGTCTTGCCGTCCGGCGAGACCACCAGGCGGCGGTAGCTGGCGCTGGCCTCGTCGATGAAACGGTAGCTCTTGCTGCCCGGGGTGGCGCCCTGGGCGTCGCCGATGGAGCCGACGTCCACGCCCAACAGCTTGAGCTTGGTGGACATGTCGGCACCGGTGAAGGGCGCGTGCGCCTCGCCGGCCAGCTGCGCGGCGACGGTGCGGGCCATGCTGTAGCCGGGGGCGACCAGGCCGAACACGCTGCCGTTCCAGGCGGCGCATTCGCCGACGGCGTAGATGGCCGGGTCCGAGGTACGGCAGTCGTTGTCCACCGCCACCCCGCCGCGCGCGCCCAGCTCCAGCCCGGCGGCGCGGGCCAGGGCGTCCTGCGGGCGGATGCCGGCGGAGAAGACGATCAGGTCGGTTTCCAGGAACTCGCCGTCCTGGAAGTTCATGCGGTAGGCGTATTCCTCACCGATGACGATCTCCTGGGTGGCGCGCGACAGGTGCACGCCGACGCCCAGCGCCTCGATGCGCGCCTTGAGCGCCGCTCCGCCCTCGGCGTCGAGCTGCACCGGCATCAGCCGCGGCGCGAATTCGACCACGTGGGCTTCCAGGCCCAGGGATTTGAGCGCATTGGCCGCCTCCAGACCGAGCAGCCCACCGCCGACCACCACGCCACGGCGCGCGCCCTGTGCGGCGGCGCGGATGGCGTCGAGGTCGTCGAGGGTGCGGTAGACCAGCCGCGAATTGCCCTCGGCGCCGGCGATCGGCGGCACGAAGGGATAGGAACCGGTGGCCAGGATGAGCCTGTCGTAGGGCTGGCGACCTTCGCAGGTCACCACCTCGCGGCGGGCGCGGTCGATCTGAAGCACCTGCACCCCGAGGTGGGCCTGCACGCCGTGGCGGGCGTAGTAATCGGCCTCGCACAGAGCCAGCGAGTCGGCGTCGCGACCGCCGAAGTACTCGGACAGGTGCACGCGGTCGTAGGCGCGCTGGCGCTCTTCGCCGAACAGGTGAACTTCGCAGCGGCCGGTCACGCCGCGCTCGATCAGTTGCTCGACGCAGTGATGGCCGACCATGCCGTTGCCGACGATGACCAGCCGTTCGCTCTTGATCGACGTGACGATGGAGTTCATAGCCGTTCCTCTCGATTCGATGCCGCCGCCAGCGAGGCTGGCTAAAACGCAAAAAAAAAGCGCCCGGAGCCAGCGAGTGGCTCCAGGCGCCTTTGCCTGATGTCTGGATTGTGGTGGGGCGATCAACCGGACCACGCTGTCCGATCCGCCGGTCCCGGGCCGCAGCCTGCGATCGATGAGATCGTTCGGGACATCCCGGGCGAGACCGGGACGGGATGGACGTAGCAGCATGCGTGCCAGGTTCTTTTCCAACGCCGCGATGGCCGCGCGACGGGGAGACGACGATTGCGTCCGCATCGGCCTGGGGCGCCGCTTCGAGGCTGCCAAGCGAAGCGGCGTATTGCAGCCGGCGCCGAGCGAAGGTCGTCGAACGCTGCGGGGGCTGGATTGCACCAGATGCAGGCGGAAAGGATTTTTTGCTCACCTTTTTGGGGCAGACGGACGCTCTGGCTCGCCACCGGGGGCCTGCGAGCCGGGGCCCGCCGGTCAACGATGGCGCATCCGGCGGCTGAACCGCGCCCCCTGGTCGCGGTCTGTGAGACAGCCCTCCGGCGATAGGCAACGTTCCTCGCCCCGTAGAGACCGAACCATGCGCCCGATCCCGCTTTCCCACCGCCTGCCCGACGTTCGCCAGCCGCACGAGGCCCGGCCATGAAGCTGCTCGTCTGCGGTGCCGGCGGCCAGGTCGGCCAGGCCCTGGTGGTGCAGGCGGCGAGCCTCGGCTACCAGGCGATCGCCATGGGCCACGACGCCCTGGACATCACCCGCAGCGACCAGGTCGACACGGCGCTGGCGCGCCACCGCCCGGACCTGCTGATCAATGCCGCTGCCTACACCAACCTCGACCATGCCGAAGCCGAGGTGGCCCAGGCTCGCGCGGTCAACGCCCGCGGCCCGGGCAACCTGGCGCGCGCCGCGGCTTCCTTCGGCATTCCGCTGTTCCACGTCTCCAGCGACTACGTGTTCTCTGGCGCCCCGGGACGGCCGCTGCGCGAGACCGATCCGACCGAGCCGACCGGTGTCTACGGGGCCACCCGCCTGGCCGGCGAGCAGGCGATCCAGACCACCCACGAGCAGCACCTGATCCTGCGCACCAGCTGGGTCTATGGCCTGTACGGCAACAACTTCGTCAAGACCATGCTCAAGCTCGGCGGCAAGGCCAACGAACTGTTCGTGGTGGACGACCAGATCGGCTGCCCGACCCGCGCGCAGAGCATCGCCCGGGTGCTGGTCCAGCTGGCGCACCGCTACCAGCTGCTGGGCTCGCTCGAGTGGGGCACCTATCACTACTGCAGCCGCGAACCCTGCTCCTGGCACGCCTTCGCCGTGGCCATCTTCGAGCAGGCCGTTCGGCACGGTCTGCTGTCCCGCAGTCCGCGCGTCTGGCCGATCTCCAGCGAGCGGCTGCCGCGCCGGGCCCCGCGCCCGGCCTGGTCGGTACTCGACTGCGAGCGCATCGAGCGCACCTTCGGCATCGTTCCCCGCTCCTGGCGCAACGAGCTGCCGCACGTGATCCAGCTGCTCGGCGAGCTGCCGGCCAGGCCCTTCCACCCCGCACCCAGCCGGGTGCCCTACCGGGTCTACCGATGAGTGCCCTTCCCGCCCGTTCGACACCGGACTGGCCAGATGCCAGATCGGCGGAAACCCTTTGCCGTCCCGCACGGTCTCATGCAGAGGCCCCGCGTACGGAAACCGTCATGTCCAGCACAAACACAAGAAGAGTCGGCATCTCAGGCACAGGGATGATTTCCCACGCCCTCGTCAGGCTGTTGATGCGCCACTGCCCGGACCTGGAACTCACCCGCGTCCTCACCCGCCGGCGCATCGCCGACCTGGACGGTTTCCCGCTGCCGGAAGCGCTGACCAACTCGATCGACGAGCTGATCGATCACTCCGACCTGATCGTCGAGTGCACCGGGGACGTGTTCTTCGGCACCGAGGTGATCGAGCGCGCCTTCGAGGCCGGCCTGCCGGTGGTCACGGTGAACGCCGAACTGCAGGTCACCACCGGCTCCTACCTGGCCGGCAAGGGGCTGCTGACCGAGGCCGAGGGCGACCAGCCCGGCTCGCTCGCCGCGCTGCACGAGGACGCCATGCAGATGGGCTTCCGCCCGCTGGTCTACGGCAACATGAAGGGCTTCCTCAACCACAACCCGACTCCGGAGGAGATGGCCTACTGGGCCAGGCGCCAGGGCATCAGCGTCGAGCAGACCACCTCCTTCACCGACGGCACCAAGGTACAGATCGAACAGGTGGTGGTCGGCAACGGCTTCGGCGCCACCATCAGCCGCCAGGGGCTCGAAGGCATGAGCTCCAGCGACCTGACCCACAGTGCCAACGCCCTGGGCCTGATCGCCGAGGGCCTCGGCCAGCCGCTGGTGGACTACGTGGTGCCCGACGGCTACCCGGCCGGCGGCGTGTTCCTGGTCTGCCGCCACGACGAGGACCAGGCGCCGGCGCTGGAGTACTTCAAGCTCGGCCCCGGCCCCTACTACGTGCTGACCCGGCCCTTCCACCTCTGCTCGCTGGAGGTGGGCAAGACCATCCGCCGGGTGTTCGCCGGCGGCGGCGTGCTGCTGAACAACTCCACCACGCCGACCCTCGGCGTGGGCGCCATCGCCAAGCGCGCGATGAAGCCGGGCGAGCTGGTCGAGCGCGGCATCGGCGGCTTCCAGTTCCGCGGCGAGGCCCTGCGCCTGGCCGACCACCCGGATCACGTGCCGATCGGCCTGCTGCGCAAGACCGCGCTCAAGCGCGCCGTGGAACCCGGCCAGTTGATCACCTTCGACGACGTCGACCTGCTGCCCAGCCGCGCGCTGGACATCGTCCTGCAGCAGCGCCGCGCGCTTGGCGAGCCGCCGGCGCCGAACGGCGACTGGGACGCGCCGGAGCGCTGCGCGCATACCAGCTGAGCCCTTCCACCCCGGCGCCGAGAGCCCGCACCGGGCCCCGGCGCCCGCCCTTCAGTCCATCCCGGCCCGCGCCCCGTAGAGCTGCTGCGCCAGCGCCACCGAGAAATCCCGCGCCGCCGACCAGCGCAGGTGGATGGCGTCGACGAAGGCGTCGGTCGAGGCGTTCCACTCGCGGTCGGCATTCCAGTACTGCGCCGGCGTGCCTTTCAGCGAGCCGAGCAGGCGGCTGTCGAAGTCGGCGAGGAACAGCCCGTCCGGATCGTGCCGGGCCTTCCACTCCGGATGCAGCGGGGTGGAGACCACCGTCAGCTCGCGGCCCTCGCCGTGCAGGCGCGTGGCCAGCGATTGCAGGGCCGCGAAACAGCTGCGATCCAGCGCCTCGGGGTGGCCGTAATACAGCCCGCGGCTGCTCGCCGTCTGCAGCGGTCCATCGCCGTAGCGGCTGAACACCAGCGGGTCCATCTCGATCTGCGCGGCGCGCTGGGCCTTCACGCTCAGGGCGTTGCGCACCAGCGACACCGGCGCGAAGTAGCGCACGTAGTACCACCAGGGCGACGCCTGGCCGTACACGTAGGCGTCGGCGTCCCGGCGATCGAAGACCGCATCGCGCACCCGCCAGCAGCCGGCGAAGTCCTGTGGATCGACGATCATCACCACCCGCCGGATGCTCGGCTCGCGGTCCAGCAGCCAGTTGCCGACGTACACCGCCTGGTTGGCGTGCAGTCCGCAGAAGGCGCCGTTTAGCGGCCGGGTCGCCGGCGAGGCGTGGACGATGGCGGCACCGTCGAAATGCCGCCAGGCCACCGACGAGCCGATCACCAGCAGATCCGGGTCGGTCACCGGGTGGCGACGCAGAAAGTTGAGCTTCTCGTCCACGCACAGGCTGTTGGAAAACGCCGGCGGCGGCAGGTTGTCGGTGGCGTTCAGGCCGCCCAGGAACAGGCAGAATGCGCCCAGGGCGCCGAACAGACCGGCGCCGAGCGCCAGCAGGTAGCGCGGCCCGATGCCCGCCGAGGCCGCCCCTTCGCCCTTGGGGCGGGCAGCCGATCCCTCTTTCAGCTCCGCGGTGTGCAGCATGGCGTCAACGTCCTTTCAGCTTGGCGCTGATCAGCTGGGCGAAATGGCCGACGTTGCGCAGCGACTCCAGCTCCGCGGTGCGGAACTTGACCCCGAAGCGCTGTTCGGCGGCCACGATGAGGATCACGTGGGCCTGGCTGTCCCAGCCGTCGATGTCGTCGGCCGTGGTCTCGGGCGTCAGCACGATGTCGTCGTCATCGAAGACGTCGCGAAACACCGGGGTCAGCGCATTCAGTACTTCCGCTTCGGTCATGTTCTCTTTACCTCCATGAAATGAGCGGCAGGGCGCCACCCGTCCAGTTCGTAGCGCCAGAAGCTCGCCTCGTCCGACGCCCCGGCGGGCGCCGGCCACGGCTCGAAGCCCAGGCGCGGATAATGTTCGGCGACCATGCCGTTGCGCGCGGTCGGCCGGTATTCGCCGATCAGCGCGCGGTAGCCGGCCTCGGCGGCGGCGCCGGCGAGCACCTCGAGCACAGCCGACTCGACCTGGCGGCCGAGCACGCGGCAGCTCATCAGCCAGCTGTCGATCAGCAGCTCGTCGTCGGCCAGCGCCGGGTCGGGACGCGCCAGCACCACGCTGATCAGGCCGTTGTCGCCGAACTTGTCGGCCAGGCGCAGGGCCAGCGCGACGCTGCGCGGGTCGTCGGCGATGCGCGCGACCTCGGCCTCGGCGTAGCGGCGGGTGGTGAGGTTGAACTGGTTGGTCTTGTTCAGCAGTTGGGTGGCGCGCGGCAGTTCGGTGGGGCCGATGGCGCTCGCGGTGAGCACCATCTGCAACCCGCGCAGGTAGCCTTCCATATCGGTGGCCTGCGACAGCGCCGCCTTGCGTTCGGCATTCTGCGCATAGCTGCGCGCCCGGGCGGTGTCGTCGGCGGTGAAGGCGACCGCCTCGAAGTAGCCGGCGGCGGCGACCCGCGCCGGGTATTCGGCGACGTCGTCGGGCAGCTCGGGCACCGCCACCATCGGCAGCTCGCGGCGGACGATGTCACGTTCGGCCGGGTTATCGTCGACGAACACCAGGCTGTCCAGGCCGATGTCGAGCAACTGCGCGATGCGCCGCAGGTTGCCGGCCTTGTCTTCCCAGTTGGCGACGAAGGCGGCGATGTCGCTGCGCCTGAGCGCCATGTCCGGGTGCCGTTCGAACACCGATTCGGCCACCGCCAGGTCGTTCTTGCTGCATACCGCGAGGATGATCCCGCGCCGGGCGAGCAGCGCCGCGTAGCGCTGGAAGGCGAGGAAGGCCTCGCCGGTCGGGCTGCCCTGGCCGAGCTTGATGCCCTCCAGCCCGTCGTCGCCGATCACCCCGCCCCACAGCGTGTTGTCCAGGTCGAGCACCAGGCACTTGCGCGACAGCCCGGCGCCGGCGGCGAGGATGCGTGCCAGGTGGTCGCCGTACAGCGGCGCCAGCTCCGGGCCGACCAGTTGCTTGGCCTGGTGCCAGCGCACCGGATCGGCCAGGCCGTTGCCATAGGCGCCCTGCGCCGCCTGCCAGGCCAGGTCCATCAGGAGCACGCCCTCCTCCCGCGCAGCGCGGCGGATGGCGTCGTTCAGGCGTTCGGTCAGCGCATAGGGCGAGGCCGGCACCAGCGCCTCGAAGGCGCCGAACAGCAGCGGGTCGACCGGCACCAGGGTCTGCTGGATCACCTGTGCGGCGTAGCGCTCGCGGGCGCGCCGCCAGAGCAGACGCAGCTCGTCCACGCGCGCCCGCACCGCCGCGTCCACCTCGGCCTCGGCGGCATCCAGCGGCAGCTGCAGCGGCGCGTCGCGCGCATCCAGCGCCAGCACCACGGCCTGCGGGGCGAAGGCGGCGAGCGCGGCATCCTCGCCCAGCAGGGCCTGGCGGTACAGGCCGTAGGGCGAGACGTGCAACGACAGCGCCAGGCGCCGCTGCAGCCCGGCGACGCGGATCGCCGGCAGCAGGTGGTCGACCGTGTGCGAGGCCAGCAGCGCCACCCGCAGCGGTGTCAGCCCGAGCGGCGCCAGCGCGCCGCTGGTGGGGTCGGCCAGGGCCTCGGCGGCCAACCGGTCGAGGCGTGCGGTCTGGGTGAAGTCGCGGCGGAAGCCGGTCAGGCGAATGGCCTCCTGCAGCCGTGCCACGGGGTCCGGTTCGCGCTTGGCCGCGCCGATCGCGGCGCCGAGTTCCGAATGAGGGGGAAGCCAGAGAAGCTGTTCCATCAGGTGCTCCCGAGTTGCGGTTCAGAACTGGAAGTAGAGGAATTCCGTCGGCGCCACCGAGAAGGCCACGGCCAGCGCGAAGAAGCCCAGCACGCCGAGGGCCATGCCGATCACCGGGCTGGGGCTCCAGCCGGCGGCCGGAAGCCACTGCAGCAGCCAGTGCTCGCGCGGGCGGGCATCCAGCGCGGTGCGGAAGTGCGCCATCCACTGCTGGATGTTCGGCATCAGCCAGACGAAGGCGAGCAGCAGCGCGAGGGTGAGGAAGTCGGACTTGTCGAAGTCGGTGGAGAGCTCGCTGAACCCGGCCATGCCGCCGAGCATGGCCAGCGCCGTGGGGACGTCCGGCGCGCGGAAGAACACCATCGCCACCACCACGCAGAGGAAGGTCAGCAGCACCGCCAGCGCCTGGTGCAGCGGCCTGTCGCTGTCGAGCTTGCGCCCCTGGCGTACCTTCCAGGCGCGCCAGCCGTGGGCCACCACCAGGTAGAAGCCGTGCAGCAGGCCGAACACCACGAACTGCCAGCCGGCGCCGTGCCACACGCCGGAAATGAACATGGTCAGCAGCGTCGGGTAGGCCACCAGGGCGACGAAGGTGCCGGCGGTCATCCTGCCCCGGCGCGGCTGCGGCTTGCCGGCGGCCAGGCGCGCGCGGGTCACGCGCAGCACGACCGGGTTGTAGATGTAGGCGGTGAGGAAGCGGGTCAGCGTCATGTGCCAGCGCGACCAGTACTCGATCACGTTGCGCGCCTTGAACGGGCTGTCGAAGTTCACCGGCAGCGCCACGCCGAACATCAGGCCGAGGCCGATGGCCATGTCGCTGTAGCCGGAGAAGTCGAAGTAGATCTGCAGCGTGTAGGCCAGCGCACCGGTCCAGGCGTCGTAGAGCGCCGGCACGCTGCCGCCGGCGGCCACGGCGAAGATCGGCGAGGCCTTCTCGCCCAGCGGGTCGGCGATGATCACCTTCTTGAACAGCCCGAGCAGGAACACCGTGACGCCGAGCGACAGGTTGTCCAGCCGCAGGCGGAAGGTGGCCGGGTCGTTGAACTGCCTGAGCATCTCGCCGTGGTGGGTGATGGGTCCGGCGATCAGCTGCGGGAAGAAGGTGATGAACAGCGCGTAGTTGACGAAGTCGTGCTCGTTCACCGCGCCGTCGTGGGCGTCCACCAGGTAGGCGATCTGCTGGAAGGTGAAGAAAGAGATCGCCAGCGGCAGGAGGATGTCGCCGAACGTCCAGCCCAGATCGAAGGCTGCGTCCAGCGTGCCGAGCAGGAATCCCGTGTACTTGTAGTAGCCGAGCAGCGCGACGTTGGCCGCCACGCCCAGCCCCAGCACCAGCCGCGACGGGTGCTCGCGCAGGTAGCCGCCGAGGGCGTAGTTGAACAGGATGCTGCCGACCAGCAGCGGCACGTAGAGCGGGTTCCACCAGCCGTAGAACACCAGCGAGGCGAGCGTCAGCCAGAGGGCTGCCAGGCGCTGCCGGCCAGTGCCGGCGAGAAGAAAGAAACCAAGCAGTACCACCGGAAGGAATCCGGCGATGAACACCACAGAGTTGAACAGCATCGTCCTGATCCCTAAAACCGCCACTCCGTGGCAAGGGGTGTATGCCGGCCGAAAGCCGGGCATCCCGCACCTTGATAACCCGCGTGAGTGGCTATCGCTGATCCGTCCTGCGGGACTGCTGCAGGCGTACATCCCTTTGGGCTGCTGCAGTGCAGCGGTGCAAAGTGGGCGGGCCCTTGTCCGCCGAAAGCCCTTGCCTTCGGCTGCTTGTTCTTGGCCTCGCCTGGCATGCGACTGGAGTTTGTAAGAAAAAGTTGCGCGTGTTCTCACTTCCCGGGAGAAATCCGATGAAGGGAGAGGTGGGCTCGGATGTATCCGCAAAAGTGGTGAGCAGCGCGCCCCTGTGCCACGCGGCTCTGGTTTTCGCGCAGGCCCGCTCGCGGTCAAGATCGCTGAGATGGCGGTCACAGGCAACGCCTGCTCCTACAGGGGTAGGTGCCCAGCCTCCAGCTTTCCCTTCTCCCTCCGGGAGAGGGTGGCCCGCAGGGCCGGATGAGGGACGCGTACACAAACCCTCCCCCTCTCGCAGGGAAAGGGCGCTGGCTCAAAGCCCGTAAAAATTCCCTCCGTTCGTCCGCCCGAGCCCATCGCCCAACAAGCGGGACGCTAAGCTTGACAGCGCGATATCGCAGGAACGCCAGGCCGGAGAAAATGGGCGCAGTATGGCAATCCGAGGAGACGCGCAAGGCGCGCTCCAGAGCCGCTTCATCACCCGAGCCGGAGAGCTGGGAAAATCGCCGTGCCCGCCGCCTGGGCCAGCGGCTGCTGTTGCTGGTCGGCGTGTCCGTCCTGGCCGGCGGCAGCTATGCCGTCTGGCACGAAGTGCGCACCTCCGAGCTGCAGGCGCGCTGGCTCAGCCGCTTCGCCGAACGCCTGGACTACCGCCTCGAGCCCGGGCCGAGCGAGCACATCCATTTCCCCGGCCAGGGCCCCTTCGACCAGCGCCTCGGCTACTCCAGCCTGCCGGATTTCCTGTCCCGCCTGACCGCACGCCAGTTCCGCATCGAGGAGCAGGTGCGCTTCTCGCCGGCGCTGGAAGATTACGCCGGGCGCGGCTTCTTCATCCCCTATCCGGAAAAGTCCCAGGCCGGGCTGACGGTGGACGATTGCCGCGGCCAGCCGCTCTACGCCAACAGCTACCCGCACCAGTTCTACCGGCGCTTCGAAGACATCCCGCCGCTGGTGGTGCAGAGCCTGCTGTTCATCGAGAACCGCGGCCTGCTCGATGAGGAGCATCCGCGCATCAACCCGGCGGTGGACTGGCCGCGCTTCGTCATGGCCGCCGTCAGCCAGGCCGAGAAGCAGCTCGGCCTGCCCGGCCAGGCCGCCGGCGGCAGCACCCTGGCGACCCAGGTGGAGAAGTACCGCCACTCGCCGGACGGGCGCACCGACAGCGCCGAGGAAAAGCTGCGGCAAATGGTCTCCGCCAGCGTGCGCGCCTACCATGACGGCCCGCAGACCCTGGGCAGCCGCCAGCGCATCGTGCGCGACTACCTCAACAGCGTGCCGCTCTCGGCCGCCTACGGGCACGGCGAGGTGCACGGCATCGCCGACGGCCTGCGGCTGTGGTACGGCGCCGACTTCGACGAGGTCAACCGCCTGCTCGACCCGCGCGACGACGGCCAGGCCGACCTCGCCGCGCGCGGCCTGGCGCTGCGCCAGGTGCTCTCGCTGATGATCGCCCAGCGGCGGCCCTCCCACTACCTCGGCCAGGGCCGCGCCGACCTGGCCGAGCTGACCGACAGCCACGTCCGCCTGCTGGCGCGCGCCGGCATCATCGATGCCGCGCTGCGCGACGCCACCCTCGCGCAACGGGTGAGCTTCCGCGACCTGCGCAGTGACCCGGCGGTGCGTCCGGTGGACGCCACCAAGGGCATCACCGTCGCCCGCAGCCGGCTGGCCAGCCTGCTCGGCCTGCCGCTGTACGACCTCGACCGCATCGACCTGGCCGCCACCACCACCCTGCAGGGCGATCTGCAGGCGCAGGTCAGCCACTACCTGCGGCAGCTCGCCGACCCGGCGTTCGCCGGCCAGGCCGGGCTATTCGGCGAGCGCATGCTGTCGCCGGAGAAGACCGCCGAGGTGCGCTACAGCTTCACCCTGTTCGAGCGCGGCGCAGACGGCTTCCGCGTGCGCGTGCAGACCGACAGCACCAACCAGCCCTTCGACATCAACGAGGGCAGCAAGCTGGAGCTCGGCTCCACCGCCAAGCTGCGCGTGCTGACCACCTACCTGGAGATCGTCGCCGAGCTGCACCAGCGCTACGCCGGCCTCGGCGCGCGCCAGCTGGACGCCCTCGAGGCCGAGGACAACCTCACCCGCTGGGCGCTGGCCTGGCTCGCCGCCAACGAGGACCGCAGCCTGCCGGCGATGCTCGAGGCGGCGCTGGACCGGCGCTATTCGGCGAGCCCGGCCGAACGCTTCTTCACCGGCTCGGGCCTGCACCGCTTCGGCAACTTCCGCCGCGAGGACGACGGCCGGCTGCCGAGCATGCGCGAATCGCTGCAGGAGTCGATCAACCTGCCCTTCGTGCGGCTGATGCGCGACCTGGTGAGCTACAGCATGCACCAGACGACCAACAGCGCCGAACTGCTGAAGGACGACGAGAACCCCGAGCGCCTTGAGTACCTGGCCCGCTTCGCCGACCGCGAGGGCGCGGTGTTCCTCCAGCGCTTCTGGAAGAAGTACCGCGGCAAGACCAGCGAGGAGCGCATCCAAGCCTTCCTCGACGGCATGCGGCCGACGCCGACACGCCTGGCGGCGGTGCACCGCTACCTGATGCCGGACGCCGACCGCGCCAGCTTCGAGCGCTTCCTGCGTTCGCGCCTGGAGGGCGAGACGCTCACCGAGAAGCAGCTCGACGGCCTCTACACCCGCTACGGCCCCGGGCGCTTCAGCCTGCCGGACCAGGGCTACGTCGCCCGCGTGCACCCGCTCGACCTGTGGCTGCTGGGCTACCTGATCCAGCGCCCGGACGCCGGCTTCGCCGAGATCGACGCCGCCAGCCGCGACGAACGCCAGGAGGTCTACGGCTGGCTGCTGCGCAGCCGCCACAAGAGCGCGCGCGACAGCCGCATCCGCATCATGCTGGAGGTCGAGGCCTTCACCGACATCCACCGCCGCTGGCAGCGCCTGGGCTATCCGTTCGACCACCTGGTGCCGTCGCTGGCCACCGCGCTGGGCAGCTCGGGGGACCGGCCGGCGGCGCTGGCCGAACTGATGGGCATCATCCTCAACGACGGCGTGCGCCTGCCCAGCGTGCGCATCGACAGCCTGCACTTCGCCAGCGACACCCCCTACGAGACGCGCCTGGGCCTGCGCGAGGCCGAAGGCGAGCGGGTACTGCCGGTGGAGGTCGCTCAAGCACTGCGCGGCGCGCTCGCCAGCGTGGTCGACGGCGGCACCGCGCGGCGCCTGCAGGGCGTGTTCCAGCAGGCCGACGGCCAGCCGCTGACGGTCGGCGGAAAGACCGGCACCGGCGACAACCGCATCCAGAGCATCGGCGCCGGCGGCCGGCTGATCGGCTCGACGGCGCTCAACCGCACCGCCACCTTCGTCTTCTACCTGGGGCCGAACCACTTCGGCACCCTCACCGCCTTCGTGCCCGGACGCGGCGCCAGCAGCTTCCGCTTCACCTCGGCGCTGCCGGTGCAGGTGCTCAAGGGCATGGCGCCGGTGCTGCAGCCGTACCTGCAGGGGGCGGACAGCCTGTGCCGGCCGGCCCCCCAGGTGGCCACACTCCACTAGGTCGACGGGCGGGCGCAATGTTTTCACACAGCCGGCGGCCGCCGCCGCTGGCTGTGACCCGGGCTCTTTGCTAATGTCGCCCCCGTTTCAGAGCCCTCCAGACAGGTCCCGCCATGGCCCGCAAGAAAGCCGTCGATTTCGAACAGTCCCTCGCCGACCTGCAGCAGCTGGTCGAACGCCTGGAAAGCGGCGAGCTGTCGCTGGAGGACTCGCTGACCTGCTTCGAGCAGGGCATCCGCCTGACCCGCGACTGCCAGGCCGCGCTGGCCCAGGCCGAGCAGAAGGTGCAGATCCTCCTGGAGCGCAACGGCGAGCTCGAGGAAGCACCGTTCCAGACGGACGCCGACGAATGATCCGCGCCTACCAGCAGGCCTGCCAGCAACGCGTCGACGCCTGCCTCGGGCAACTCCTGCAGACCGACGAGCCGTCGCTGGCGCGGCTTTACGAGGCCATGCGCTACAGCGTGATGATCGGCGGCAAGCGGGTGCGCCCGCTGCTGGTCTACGCCGCCTGCGAGGCGCTGGAAGGCGACCTCGACCACGCCGACGGCGCCGCCTGCGCGGTGGAACTGATCCACGCCTACTCGCTGGTGCACGACGACCTGCCGGCGATGGACGACGACGCCCTGCGCCGCGGCCAGCCGACCACCCACAAGGCCTTCGACGAAGCCTGCGCGATTCTCGCCGGCGACGGCCTGCAGAGCCTGGCCTTCGAGGCGCTGAGCGGCGAACGGCACAACCCGGCCGACCCGACCATGCGCCTGCGCATGCTCGCCGTGCTGGCGCGCGCCGCCGGCCCGGCCGGCATGGTCGGCGGCCAGGCGATCGACCTCGGCTCGGTGGGCCGCTCGCTCGACCGCGCCGCCCTGGAGAACATGCACCGGCACAAGACCGGCGCGCTGATCGAGGCCAGCGTGCAGCTCGGCGCCCTGGCCAGCGGCCAGGCCGACAGCCTCGCCCTGACTGCGCTGCAGCAGTATGCCGCGGCCATCGGCCTGGCCTTCCAGGTGCAGGACGACATCCTCGACGTGGAAAGCGACACCACCACGCTCGGCAAGACCCAGGGCGCCGACATCGCCCGCGACAAGCCCACCTACCCCGCCCTGCTCGGCCTCGACGCGGCCAAGGCCTACGCCCTGGAACTGCGCGACCTGGCGCTGCATGCCGTGCGCGGCTTCGGCCAGCCGGCCGAACCGCTGCGCGCGCTGGCCCGCTTCATCGTCGAACGCCGCAGCTGAGCCCCGCGCAGGGCGGCGTCATCAGCGCAGGCTGTAGCCAGCCATTCGCCACAGGCAACAAGATTTCCCCCGCCCCGGCGGGGACCTACCCTTGCCGTCGCCATAACGACAACGACAAAGGTACGCCCATGCCCTTCGACGCCCTGCTGATCGCCAACCGCGGCGAGATCGCCATCCGCATCGCCCGTGCCGCCGCCGAGCTGGAGCTGTGCAGCGTGGCGGTCTACGCCGAGGACGACGCGGCCTCGCTGCACGTGCGTCGCGCGGACCGGGCAGTGGCGCTCGAAGGGCGCGGCGTGGCGGCCTACCTGGACATGGACCGGCTGATCGGCATCGCCCTCGCCGAGGGCTGCCAGGCCGTGCATCCGGGCTACGGCTTTCTCGCCGAGAACGCCGAATTCGCCCGCCGCTGCTACGCCGCCGGGCTGGTGTTCGTCGGCCCCGAACCCGAGGTGCTGGAGCAGTTCGGCGACAAGACCCGCGCCCGCCGGCTCGCCGCGCGCCTGGACATCCCGCTGGCCGCCGGCACCGACCGGCCGACCACGCTGGAGCAGGCCCAGGCGTTCTTCGCCGAGCACGGGCCGATGATGATCAAGGCGCTGGCCGGCGGTGGCGGGCGCGGCATGCGCGCGGTGACCGCGGCCGCCGAGGTCGCCGCCGCCTACGCGCGTTGCGAGTCCGAAGCGCGCAGCGTCTTCGGCGATGGCGCGCTCTACGTCGAGCGACTGATCGAGCGCGCCCGGCACATCGAGGTGCAGGTCGTCGGCGATGGCCAGGGCGGCGTCAGCCACCTGTGGGAGCGCGACTGCACGCTGCAGCGGCGCCACCAGAAGCTGGTGGAGATTGCGCCGAGCCCCAACCTCGCCCCCGGGCTGCGCCAGCGGCTGCTGGACGCCGCGCTGCGCCTGGCCGGGGCGGTGAACTACCGTGGGCTGGGCACCTTCGAATTCCTCGTCGACGAGGCCCGCGGCGACTTCGTGTTCATGGAGGCGAACCCGCGCATCCAGGTCGAGCACACGGTCACCGAAGCCGTGACCGGCATCGACCTGGTGCAGGCGCAGTTGCGCATCGCCGCCGGCGCCCGCCTCGCCGAACTGGGCCTGACCCAGGCGCAGATCCCGGCACCACGGGGCCACGCCGTACAGCTGCGCATCAATCTCGAGCGGCTCGGCGCCGACGGCCGCGCCCAGCCGGCGACCGGCATCCTGAGCGCCTATGAGCCGCCCAGCGGCCCGGGCATCCGCGTCGACGGCTACGGCTACGCCGGCTACCGCGTCAGCCCGAGCTACGATTCGCTGCTCGCCAAGCTCGTGGTGCAGGCCGAGGGCGACTACCCGGCGGTGCTGCGCCGGGCCTATCGGGCGCTCTGCGAATTCCGCCTGGCGGGCGTGCCGAACAGCATCCCGCTGCTGCAGAACCTGCTGCGCCGGCCAGAGGTGGTCGCCAACCGGGTCACCACCGGTTATCTCGAGGAGCATCTCGGCGAGCTGCTGGCCGAGCGGCCGCAGGCGCATCCACAGCTGCATGCCGGGGAAACCGCCGCCGAGGCCGGGCCCGGCGCCCGGGCGGTCGAGGCGCCACCCGGCTGCGTCGCGCTGGGCGCGCCGAACGCCGGGGTGCTGGTCGAGTTCGCGGTGCAGCCGGGGCAACCCGTGGCCTGCGGTCAGGTGATCGCGGTGCTCGAGGCGATGAAGATGGAGTTCGAGGTGCGCGCCGAGCACAGCGGCCTGGTGCGCGAGCTGTGCGCCCGGCCCGGCGACGCATTGGCCGAGGGCGCGCCGCTGCTGTTCCTCGAGCCGGCCGAGGTCGAGGCCACGGACGGCGATGCCGAGCAGGCCATCGACCTCGAACACATTCGTGCCGACCTGGCCGAGGTGCTCGAACGCCACGCCATCGGCCTCGACGAACGCCGCCCCGAGGCCGTCGCCAAACGGCACAGGCTGGGCATGCGCACGGTGCGCGAGAACCTCGCGCAGCTGCTCGATCCCGGCAGCTTCATCGAATACGGCGCGCTGGCCCTGGCCGCCCAGCGCCAGCGCCGTAGCCACGAGGAGCTGCTGCAACTGAGCCCGGCCGACGGCCTGGTCGCCGGCCTCGGCACGGTCAACGCCGCGCGCTTCGGCGACCAGGCCGGGCGCTGCATGGTGATGGGCTACGACTACACGGTGTTCGCCGGCACCCAGGGGGTGATGAACCACAAGAAGACCGAGCGCATGCTGCAGTTGGCCGAGCAGTGGCGGGTGCCGCTGGTGCTGCTGGCCGAAGGCGGCGGCGGGCGGCCGAACGACACAGACTTTCTCGGCGTCGCCGGGCTCGACAACCGGACCTTTATCGGCATGGCGAGGTTGTCCGGCCTGGTGCCGCTGGTGGGCGTGGTCGCCGGCCGCTGTTTCGCCGGCAACGCCGCGCTGCTGGGTTGCTGCGACGTGATCATCGCCACCGCCAACACCAGCCTGGGCATGGCCGGCCCGGCGATGATCGAGGGCGGCGGGCTCGGCCGCTTCGCGCCGGAAGAGGTCGGCCCGGCGAGCGTGCAGGCGCCCAACGGCGTCATCGACCTGCTGGTGGACGACGAGGCGCAGGCGATCGAGACGGCCAGGCGCTACCTCGGCTACTTCCAGGGCGAACTCGACGACTGGACCTGCGCCGACCAGCGTCTGCTGCGCCACCTGATTCCGGAGAACCGCCTGCGCGTCTACGACATCCGCCAGGTCGTCGACACCCTGTTCGACCAGGGCTCGGTGCTGGAGCTGCGCCGCGCCTTCGCGCCGGGTCTGATCACCGCCCTGGTGCGCCTCGAGGGCAAGCCGTTCGGGCTGATCGCCAACGACCCGCAACACCTGGGCGGCGCCATCGACGCGGCGGCCGGGGACAAGGCCGCGCGCTTCATGCAGCTGTGCGACGCCTTCGACCTGCCGATGATCTCGCTGTGCGACACGCCCGGCTTCATGGTCGGCCCGGACGCCGAGCGGCAGGCCAGCGTGCGCCACGTGTCACGGATGTTCGTCACCGCCGCCAGCCTGTCGGTGCCCTTCTTCACCGTGGTGCTGCGCAAGGGCTACGGCCTGGGCGCACAGGCGATGGCCGCCGGCGGCTTCCACTCGGCGTTCTTCACCGTCGCCTGGCCGAGCGGCGAGTTCGGCGCCATGGGCCTGGAAGGCGCCGTGCGGCTGGGCTTTGCCAAGGAGCTGGCGGCGATCGAGGACCCGCAGCAGCGCGAAGAGCTGTTCAGGACGCTGGTCGACCGTGCCTACCGGCATGGCAAGGGGCTGAACATGGCCAGCTTCCTCGAGATCGACGATGTCATCGACCCGGCCGACACCCGCCGCTGGCTTCTGCGCGGCCTGGCCAGCACGCCGAGGCCGGTCGGACGCGCCGGTCGCAAGCGGCCGATGATCGACACCTGGTGACGACGCTCAGCGATAGACCAGCGGATAGAGCAGCAGCCCCGCCACCTCGTTGAGCAGCAGGCCGTTCTGCCAGTAGGCCTTGGCTTCCGGCAGCCAGCCGCCGAGCGGACGCGTGGTGTCGCCGCTCATGAACCCGGAAGGGGCGGCTATCACCTCCAGCCCCTGCTGCTCGAAGCACCAGCGCGAGCGCGGCATGTGCGCCGCCGAGGTCACCAGCACGACCCGCTCGATGCCCGCCTCGCGCAGCAGCCGGGCGCTGTAGACGGCGTTCTCCCAGGTGGTGCGGCTTTCTTCCTCGAGCCAGCGCACCGGGACGCCGAAATCGCGCGCCATCACGTCGCCGCCGAGGCTCGCCTCGCTTGGCGGCTGGCCGAAATGCAGCCCGCCGCTGAGCAGCACCGGCAGTTGCGAGGCCCGCGCGATGCGCGCCGCGTAACGCAGACGCTCCAGCGCCAGAGCGCTGGGCTGGTCGCCGCCCCAGGCCGGATCGTCCTGTTCGCGTCCGGCGCCGAGGACGACGATCGCCCCGGCGCGCTGGCCGAGCGATGGCCACTGGCTCTCCGGCAGCGCCGGTTCGGTCTCCACCAGCCGCGCGCCCCATTCGACGACGGCCGGCAGGCTCATCAGCCACAGGCCGCCGAAACCGAGCACGAAGCACAGCGCGGCGAAACGCGGCGCCCGGCGCCGCAGCCACCAGCCCAGCAGGAGCAGCAGCAACAGGCCGCCCGGCGGCAGGATCAGTTGTTTGAGGATGTAGCGGATCGGCATCGACGAGGCTTTCTGGACGAACGTCCAGGCACTCTAGCGCCTGCCCGGGCGTTTGTCGGCTCTCTGGCGTGCCTTCAGTGCCGGCGCGAGCCCAGTTGCTGGCGGCCGCGCAGCAGGTGCGAGCCGCAGCTGCCGCAGGTCACCGGGCCCGGCCCGTCGGGCCAGCGCACCTCGGCGCCGCACAGCGCGCAGGCCAGGTTGCGCTGCAGGTTGGCGGTATTGCGGCCGCGCCAGCCGGTACGCGCTCGCAGCGCGCGAAGGGACGGACGGCTGGTCTGACGCTCGATCAACGCCTGTTCCTCGGCCGCCGCGTGCCAGCCGGACAGCCAGCGCGCGTCGCCGCTGAGGTAGGCTTGGATGAAGGCCAGTTCGGCCGCGGACAGCCCCTGCACTTCCAGCTCCCGTTCGGCGTCGGCGGCCCCCGCCCGGTGCTCCGCCTCCGCCAGGGCGTGGCTCAGGCGCTGCAACACCCGCCCGTAGAGGCCCTCGTCGCCGGCCTGTCGTACCCGTCCCATCTGACACCTCGCTGCAATGTTCTCCCCCACGGCAAGCGTAGTACCGGGTGTTGCCAGCCGCGGCCCCAGCGACGGACGGATCGCCGCCGGCGGCCGGAAAACGGGTTTCCCCCGTGCCGCGGGGGTCATGTATGCTAGGCGGCTTCCATGCTTGCGCTCGGCGCTGCGTCGCGCGAGGCCTGCCCCATCGGCACCCGGCCTCTCCCGGCACGCCTAACCGGCAAGCCAGCCCTCCCTTTCCAACGCCAGTAGCCATGCACGAACAGTATCAGCCCCGCGAAATCGAAGCCGCCGCGCAGTCCCACTGGGATTCGAACAAGTCCTTTGAAGTGAAGGAACAACCGGGCAAGGACACCTTCTACTGCCTGTCGATGTTCCCCTACCCCAGCGGCAAGCTGCACATGGGGCACGTGCGCAACTACACCATCGGCGACGTGATCGCGCGCTACCAGCGCATGCAGGGCAAGAACGTGCTGCAGCCGATGGGCTGGGACGCCTTCGGCATGCCGGCCGAGAACGCCGCGATGAAGAACAAGGTCGCGCCGGCCAAGTGGACCTACGAGAACATCGACTACATGAAGACCCAGCTCAAATCGCTGGGGCTGGCGATCGACTGGTCGCGCGAAGTCACCACCTGCAAGCCGGACTACTACCGCTGGGAGCAGTGGCTGTTCACCCGGCTGTTCGAGAAGGGCGTGATCTACCGCAAGAACGGCACGGTGAACTGGGACCCGGTCGACCAGACGGTGCTGGCCAACGAGCAGGTGATCGACGGCCGCGGCTGGCGCTCGGGCGCGCTGATCGAGAAGCGCGAAATCCCGATGTACTACTTCAAGATCACCGCCTACGCCGACGAGCTGCTCGACAGCCTCGACGAACTGGATGGCTGGCCGGAACAGGTCAAGACCATGCAGCGCAACTGGATCGGCAAGTCGCGCGGCATGGAAGTGAGCTTCCCCTATGACGTCCAGAGCATCGGCAGCGGAGGCGCGCTGAAGGTCTACACCACCCGCCCCGACACCCTGATGGGCGCCACCTACGTCGCCGTGGCGGCCGAACATCCGCTGGCCACCCAGGCTGCGCAGGGCAATCCGGAGCTGCAGGCCTTCATCGACGAGTGCAAGCGCGGCGGCGTCGCCGAAGCCGACATCGCCACCCAGGAAAAGAAGGGCCTTCCCACCTCGCTGAAGGTGCAGCACCCGCTGACCGGCGAGCTGCTGCCGGTATGGGTCGCCAACTACGTGCTGATGAACTACGGCGAAGGCGCGGTGATGGCCGTGCCGGCGCATGACGAGCGCGACTTCGAATTCGCCAGCAAGTACGCCCTGCCGATCAAGCCGGTGGTGCGCACCAGTGCCGGCGACCAGACGCCCGCGCCCTGGCAGGACGCTTACGGCGAGCACGGCACCCTGATCAACTCCGGCGAGTTCGACGGCCTGGACTTCCAGGGCGCCTTCGACGCCATGGAAGTCGCGCTGCAGAAGAAGGGCCTCGGCCAGGCGCGCACCCAGTTCCGCCTGCGCGACTGGGGCATCAGCCGCCAGCGCTACTGGGGCTGCCCGATCCCGATCATCCACTGCGACGCCTGCGGCGACGTGCCGGTGCCGGAAGACCAGCTGCCGGTGGTCCTGCCCGAGGACGTGGTGCCGGACGGCGCCGGCAGCCCGCTGGCGCGGATGCCCGAATTCTACGAATGCAGCTGCCCGAAGTGCGGCGCGCCGGCCAAGCGCGAGACCGACACCATGGACACCTTCGTCGAGTCGTCCTGGTACTTCGCCCGCTACGCCAGCCCGAACTACGCACAGGGCATGGTCGACCCGGCCGCCGCCAACCACTGGCTGCCGGTGGATCAGTACATCGGCGGCATCGAGCACGCCATCCTGCACCTGCTCTACGCACGCTTTTTCCACAAGCTGATGCGCGACGAGGGCCTGCTCTCCTCGAACGAGCCGTTCAAGAACCTGCTGACCCAGGGCATGGTGGTCGCCGAGACCTACTACCGCACCGCCGAGAACGGCGGCAAGGACTGGTTCAACCCGGCCGACGTCGAGGTCGAGCGCGACGCCAAGGCCAAGGTCATCGGCGCGCGCCTGAAGACCGATGGCCTGCCGGTGGAAATCGGCGGCACCGAGAAGATGTCCAAGTCGAAGAACAACGGCGTCGACCCGCAGGCGATGATCGACGCCTACGGCGCCGACACCTGCCGGCTGTTCATGATGTTCGCCTCGCCGCCGGACATGAGTCTGGAGTGGTCCGACTCCGGCGTCGAGGGCGCGAGCCGCTTCCTGCGCCGCGTCTGGCGCCTGGCCCACACCCACGTCAGCGCCGGCCTGCCGGGCGCGCTGGACGTCGCCGCGCTGAACGACGAGCAGAAGGCCGTGCGCCGCGCCATCCACCTGGCCATCAGGCAGGCCAGCGTCGATGTCGGCCAGCACCACAAGTTCAACACCGCCATCGCCCAGGTGATGACGCTGATGAACGTGCTGGAGAAGGCGCCGGCCGCCAGCGAACAGGACCGCGCCCTGCTGCAGGAAGGCCTGGAAACCGTCGCCCTGCTGCTGGCGCCGATCACCCCGCACATCTGCCACAGCCTCTGGGAGCAGCTGGGCAAGACCGGCGCGATCATCGATGCGCCCTGGCCTGCGGTCGACGAATCCGCCCTGGTGCAGGACAGCCTGACGCTGGTGGTGCAGGTCAACGGCAAGCTGCGCGGCCAGATCGAAGTGTCGGCCGAAGCCAGCCGCGAGGCGGTGGAAGCCGCCGCCCGCGCCAACGAAAACGTGCTGCGCTTCACCGAGGGCCTCACCATTCGCAAGGTCATCGTGGTGCCCGGCAAGCTGGTCAACATCGTCGCTAACTGATTCGGGCCGGCGCGGCGCTGGCGTGAGGACAACAAGATGAGCAAACGGAATCTGGCGGTACTGGCCCTGGCGGCGCTGATCGGGGGATGCGGCTTCCAGCTGCGCGGCACCGGCACGTCCGACTTCGCCCTCGAGCGGCTGTCGGTCGATGCGCGCAACAGCTACGGCGAGACCACTCGCGCGGTGCGCGAGGCGCTGGAGAGCAACGGCGTCCAGCCGGGTGGCCGCTACAGCCTCTACCTGGCCGGCGAGAACGAACAGCGCCGGACCGCCAGCTACACTGCCGCCGCGCGCAGCGCGGAGCAGGAGCTGATCACCACGGTCGACTACCAGATCCAGGGCCCACAGGGCGAGCCGCTGATCACCGACCGGGTGGAAGTGCGCAAGGTCTACGTACAGGACCAGAACAACGTGATCGGCTCCAGCCAGGAGGCCGAGCAGCTGCGCGAGGAAATGCGCCGCGAGGTGGTGCAGCAGCTGATGCTGCGCCTGCAGTACGTCACACCCGCGCAGCTGGACAAGCTCCAGGCCGATGCCGAGGCGCGCGCCCGCGCCGAAGCCGAGGCCATGGAGGCCGCCCGCCGCGCCCAGGACGCGACGCCGCAGTCGTCGCCCCTGCAGATCCCGTTCGGCAATTGACCGGGGCCGCTGCGCGCACCCATGAAGCTCTCGCCCGCCCAGCTCGGCAAGCACCTGCAGGGAGCTCTGGCGCCGGTCTACGTGGTCTCGGGCGACGAGCCGCTGCTCTGCCAGGAAGCCGCCGACGTGATCCGTGAGGCGGCTCGCGTACAGGGCTATGGCGAACGGCAGGTATTCAATGCCGACAACGCCTTCGACTGGAACCT
Source organism: Stutzerimonas azotifigens DSM 17556 (assembly GCF_000425625.1). Lineage (GTDB taxonomy): Bacteria > Pseudomonadota > Gammaproteobacteria > Pseudomonadales > Pseudomonadaceae > Stutzerimonas > Stutzerimonas azotifigens. Next base: position 20,113 of record NZ_AUDU01000045.1, on the reverse strand, counting down.
GCTGATCGAGGCCGGCGCCAGCCTCTCGCTGTTCGCCGAACGGCGCGTGCTGGACCTGCGCATCCCCAACGGCAAGCCCGGCGACAAGGGCGCGGCCGCCCTGCTCGAATACCTGGCCCGCCCCGCCGAGGACACGGTGCTGCTGGTCAGCCTGCCCAAGCTCGACGGCAGCACCCAGAAGACCAAGTGGGCCAAGGCGCTGATCGACGGGCCGCAGGTGCAGTTCGTGCAGATCTGGCCGATCGAGGCGGCGCAGCTGCCGCAGTGGATTCGCCAGCGCCTGAGCCAGGCCGGACTGGCCGCCGACCAGGAGGCGATCGAGCTGATCGCCGCGCGGGTGGAAGGCAACCTGCTGGCCGCCGCGCAGGAAATCGAGAAGCTCAAGCTGCTGGCCGAGGCCGGCCAGATCACTGCCGAGACCGTCCAGGCCGCGGTCGCCGACAGCGCCCGCTTCGACGTCTTCGGCCTGATCGACGCCACGCTGAACGGCGAGGCCGCGCATGCCCTGCGCATGCTCGAGGGCCTGCGCGGCGAAGGCGTGGAGACGCCGGTGATCCTCTGGGCGCTGGCCCGCGAACTGCGCCTGCTGGCCAACCTGGCGTACCAGTACGCCCAGGGCATACCGCTGGAGCGCGCCTTCAGCCAGGCCCGCCCGCCGGTCTGGGACAAGCGCCGGCCGCTGCTCTCCAAGGCGCTGCAGCGCCACGGCGCGGCGCGCTGGAACCAGTTGCTGCTCGACGCCCAGCAGATCGACGCACAGATCAAGGGCCAGGCCGCCGGCGACCCCTGGCGCAGCCTGGCCAGCCTGTGCCTGCAGCTCTGCGGGCAGCGGATTGGGGTCTAGCAGGCAGGGCTCGGTGCACAGGCTGCTTTTGTGGGAGGCCCGCCCTCGGGGCGATCGCAGGCCGCAGGACTGCCAAGGCTTGAAGGCTTGAAGGCTTGAAGCCCAAGAGCATCGTCCCGAAGAGCTGTTTCAAGCTTGTGCTTCCACATCTGGACATTTTTTGCACAATGCCTATGATGCCCTCGCCCGCTCCTTGGGCAAGCCAGAGGGAAACGCATGAGCAAGAGTCGAAAGCGGCCTAACAAGGCCAAATCCCTGGTCGCGCAACCGCTGTTCCGCAGCCGCCAGGAAACGCCCCGCAAGGGCAAAGGCAGCTACCGCCGCGAAGCCTCCCGGTTCACCGACCTGGAGGCTTCGGTCCATCTGGCGGCCTGAAAAGCCAATCCCGCCAAAGCGTGATATGGTCGTGAGCCGATGTGAACCAGTCGAGCTTCGCTACATGCTGTCCACCTTCCTTCCCGTCCTCCTGCTGCGCTCGCTGATCGCCGGCCTGGCCTTCAGCCTGGTCGTCGCCTGTGCGGCCGAGCCGCTGGCCAACGCGCTGCCGGCCAAGGTGCCGTCGCTGGCGCTGGCTTCGCAGGAGCTGACGCAGGTCGAGGAAGCGGAAAGCGAACCGCCGATGAGTTTCGACGAATGGCTCGCGGACTTCCGCGTGCAGGCGCTGCAGAGCGGCATCCGCCCCGATGTCTTCGACCGTGCCTTCGCCGGCGTGACCCCCGACCCCTCGGTGGTGACGGCCGACCGCAGCCAGCCCGAGTTCACCCGTCCGGTGTGGCAATACCTGGAAAGCGCGCTCTCCGCCGACCGGGTGCGCAACGGCCAGCGGCTGCTGCGCCAGAACACCGAGCTGTTCGACCAGCTGGAAGCCCGCTACGGCGTGGATCGCGGGGCGCTGGTCGCCATCTGGGGCCTGGAAAGCAGCTTCGGCCAGATCATCGGCGACAAGTCGGTGATCCGCTCGCTGGCCACCCTCGCCCACGAGGGGCGGCGCCCCGAGTTCGCCCGCGCCCAACTGCTCGCCGCCCTGGACATCCTCCAGCACGGCGACGTGCAGCCCGAGCGTATGCGCGGTTCCTGGGCCGGCGCGATGGGCCAGACCCAGTTCATCCCGACCACCTACAACAGCCACGGCGTGGACTTCGACGGCGACGGCCGCCGCGACATCTGGGACACCCCGGCCGACGCCCTGGCCTCCGCCGCGCACTACCTCCAGCAGTCCGGCTGGAAGCTTGGCCGTCCCTGGGGCTTCGAGGTGATGCTGCCGGAAGACTTCGACTATTCGCTGGCCGACGCCGAGGTGCGCAAGCCGATCGGCGAATGGCGCCGGCTGGGCCTGGCGGGCATTCCCGCCGGCGACGAGCAGGCCGTCGCCAGCCTGTTGCTGCCGGCCGGCTATCGCGGCCCGGCGTTCCTGGTGCTGGACAACTTCCGCACCATCCTGCGCTACAACAACTCCTCGGCCTACGCCCTGGCCATCGGCCTGCTCTCCGAGCGCTTCGACGGCGGCGGCCAGGTGCAGGCCAGCTGGCCGCGTGGCGAACAGCCGCTGAGCCGCTCCGAACGCCTGGAACTGCAGGAGCGCCTGGTCCGCCAGGGCTTCGACCCGGGCGCGCCGGACGGCATCATCGGCGCCAACACGCGCAAGGCGATTCGCGGCTACCAGCAGGGGCTCGGCTGGCCGGCGGACGGCCATCCGACGCAGGAACTGCTCGGCCGGCTGCGGGCGGAGCCGTAGGGTGGGCCGGGCGGCGCTCCGCTTCAGCCCACCTTTGCCGTAGCTGGAGGCTGGAGGCTGGAGGCTGGAGGCTGGAGGCTGGAGGCTGGAGAGAATCCGGGGCACCGAAGCGGTCGTCAAGTCTTTCGGTGCGAGGTGCATCGTAGGGTGGGCTTCAGCCCACCTTTGCCGTTGTCTGGTGGGCTGAAGCCCACCCTACAAGCCTGAAGCCTGAAGCCTGAAGCCTGAAGCCTGAAGCCTGAAGCCTGAAGCCTGAAGCCTGAAGCCTGAAGCC
>NZ_AUDU01000045.1:0-17250 GCF_000425625.1 Stutzerimonas azotifigens DSM 17556 | reverse complement strand
AAGCCTGAAGCCTGAAGCCTGAAGCCTGAAGCCTGAAGCCTGAAGCCTGAAGCCTGAAGCCTGAAGCCTGAAGCCAATGAAAAAGGCGACCCGAAGGTCGCCTTTTTCATTGCCGGCCGATCAGCCGATCTTTTCCCCGTGCGCCTGCTGGTCGGCGTGGTACGAGGAACGCACCAGTGGGCCGGAGGCGACGTTCTTGAAGCCCATCTTCTCCCCTTCCTCGGCGAACCAGGCGAAGGTGTCCGGGTGCACGAAGCGCTGTACCGGCAAGTGGTTGCGCGACGGCTGCAGGTACTGGCCGAGGGTGAGCATGTCGATGTCGTGCTCGCGCATGCGCTGCATGACTTCGATGACTTCCTCGTCGGTCTCGCCGAGGCCGAGCATCAGGCCGGACTTGGTCGGCACGTGCGGCACCAGTTGCTTGAACTTCTGCAGCAGGTCCAGCGACCACTCGAAATCCGAACCCGGGCGCGACGACCTGTACAGCCGCGGTACCGTCTCCAGGTTGTGGTTGAAGACATCCGGCGGCTCGGCCGCGGTGATCTCCAGCGCCACGTCCATCCGCCCGCGGTAGTCGGGCACCAGGGTCTCGAGCTGGATGCCCGGCGACAGCTTGCGGATCTCGCGCAGGCAGTCGGCGAAGTGCTGGGCGCCGCCGTCGCGCAGGTCGTCGCGGTCGACCGAGGTGATCACCACGTATTTCAGGCGCAGGTCGGCGATGGCGATGGCCAGGTTCTTCGGTTCGTCCGGGTCCAGCGCGTTCGGGCGGCCGTGGCCGACGTCGCAGAACGGGCAGCGACGGGTGCAGATGTCGCCCATGATCATGAAGGTGGCGGTGCCGCCGGAGAAGCATTCGCCGAGGTTCGGGCAGGACGCCTCCTCACAGACGCTGTGCAGCTTGTGCTTGCGCAGCAGCTGCTTGATGCGGTCGACCTCGGGGGAAACCGGGATGCGCACGCGGATCCAGTCGGGCTTCTTCGGCAGTTCCTCGGTGGGAATGATCTTCACCGGAATGCGGGCGACCTTCTCGGCCCCGCGCAGTTTGACGCCGGCTTCCACTTTCGCCGGGCGCTTGTCCACGGTTTCCACTGTCATAGGTTTTCCAGTCCGCCCGTCAGGGTCTTCTGTTCAGCGTAGCCGAGCTGCCGCACCAGCTGCTCGCACAGCCGTTGACGCACTTCGGCGAAATCGACCGGCCCGGCCAGGTCGCGCAATTGGGTCATCGCCAGCCCGGCGTAGCCGCAGGGGTTGATCCGGCGAAAGGGTTCCAGGTCCATGTCGACGTTCAGCGCCAGGCCGTGGAACGAACGGCCGTTGCGGATGCGCAGGCCGAGCGAGGCGATCTTGGCACCGTCGACGTACACGCCCGGCGCGTCGGCGCGCGCCTCGGCCTCGATCCCGTAGCCGGCGAGCAGCTCGATCAGGCTCCGCTCCATGCGGGTCACCAGTTCGCGCACGCCGATGCCGCTGCGCCGCACGTCCAGCAGCAGGTAGGCGACCAGCTGGCCCGGGCCATGGTAGGTCACCTGGCCGCCACGGTCGACCTGCACCACCGGAATGTCGCCGGGGAACAGCAGGTGCTCGGCCTTGCCGGCCTGGCCCTGGGTGAACACCGGCGGGTGCTCCAGCAGCCAGAGCTCGTCCTCGGTGTCCGGCCCGCGCTCGTGGGTGAAGCGCTGCATCGCCTGCCAGGCCGGCAGGTATTCGACCCGGCCGAGCTCGCGCACCCGGATCATCAGAGCACCATGTGCACGCGCCCGCTGGCGCGCAGGTCGACATGGATCGCCTGCAGCTGCTCGACGCCGGTCGCGGTGATCAGCACCTGCACCGAGAGGAAGCGGCCGTTGCGGCTGTCGCGGCTGACCAGGGTGGTCTCGTCGAAGCCCGGGGCATGCCGACGGATGACCTCGACCACCATTTCGGCGAAGCCCTCGCCGGCGTCGCCGATCACCTTGATCGGGTAGTTCGGGCAGGGAAACTCGATCTTCGGCGCCTGGATGTCGCTGTCGGAATCGCTCATGGCTGGCCCGCCTGATCAGTTGAACAGGCCGAAGAAGAACAGCCGGATGCTGTCCCACAGGCGCCGGAACAGGCCGCCCTCTTCGACGGTTTCGAGGGCGATCAGGTTGGCGCTGTGGACCAGCTCGTCGCCCAGCCGGACCTCGACCTGGCCGACCACGTCACCCTGCTGCACCGGCGCCATCAGGCGCGAGTCGAGGTTCATGCTCGCCTGCAGCTTGTCGACCTGGCCGCGCGGCAGGGTCAGGGTGAGGTCCTGCGCCAGCCCGGCCTTGACCTGCGACTGCTCACCCTTCCACACCGGCGTGGTCGCCAGCTCGGCTCCCTTCTGGTAGAAGGTCCGCGTTTCGAAGAAGCGGAAGCCGTAGGTCAGCAGCTTCTGCGTCTCGGCGGCCCGCGCCTGCTCGCTGTCGGTGCCGAACACGACGGTGATCAGGCGCATGCCGTCACGCACCGCGGAGGCCACCAGGCAGTAGCCGGCCTCCTCGGTGTGGCCGGTCTTCAGGCCGTCGACGGTCTTGTCGCGCCACAGCAGCAGGTTGCGGTTGGGCTGCTTGATGTTGTTCCAGAGGAATTCCTTCTGGGCGTAGATCGCGTAGTGCTCGGGCTCTTCGTAGATGATCGCGCGGGCCAGCTTGGCCATGTCGGCGGCCGACGAATAGTGCTCGGGGTGCGGCAGGCCGGTGGCGTTCATGAAGTGGGTGTTCTTCAGCCCGAGCCGCTGCGCGGTGGTGTTCATCATGTCGGCGAAGGCGTCTTCGCTGCCGGCGATGTGCTCGGCGACGGCCACGCTGGCGTCGTTGCCGGACTGGATGATGATGCCATGCAGCAGGTCATCCACCGACACCTGGGTGTTGACCTGGATGAACATGCGCGAGCCGCCGGTGCGCCAGGCGTTCTCGCTGACGGTGACCATGTCCGAGGGGTTGATCTGCCCCTTCTGGATCTCCAGCGTGGCGATGTAGGCGGTCATCAGCTTGGTCAGGCTCGCCGGGGGTAGCCGCTCGTCGCCGTTGTGCTCGACCAGCACCTGGCCGCTGGCGGCGTCCATCAGGACGTAGGACTTGGCGGCGAGCTGCGGCGGCGAAGGGATGGCCGGCGCCGCCAGTACGGCGGGCGCGACCGTCAGCAGAAGCGGAGCGAGGAAGCGTTTGGCGAAGGTGCTGATGTTCATCCGTCTCTCGAAAAAGTTGTCGTTTTGGGCGGGCTGGCCCGTGCGGGCGAAAAGGGTAAAGGGTTCAGTCCGGACGTACCAGACGCGGCTGTCCGAGGTTGGCGACGCGCACGCTCTGCTCGAGCTGCGCGACCTCGTCCTGCGAGGCGATCGGGCCGAGACGCACACGGTGCAGGACCTGCTGGTTGTGCGTCACCGAGCTGACGAACACCGGCGCGGAAACCAGGCTGGCGAGCTTGTCCTTGAGCAGTTCGGCGGCATCCGGGTTGGCGAATGCGCCGACCTGCAGGAACAGCCCGGCGTCCGTGCCCGGCGCGCCCTGCGCCTGGACCTGCACCGGCACCACGGCGGCGGCATGCTGCTGCGCCGGCGGAGTGTACTGCTCGACCACCGGGGCGGCGACCGCCACCGGCGCGGCGGCGGCGCGTTTCGGCTGGGCCAGCACCATGGGGGCCGACTGGCCGCGGGCGGCCCACCACTGCTGAGGGTCGATGCCCTCGACCTTCACCCGCGCGGTGCCGCGCTCGGCATAGCCGAGCTTCTTCGCCGCCGCGAAGGACAGGTCGATGATCCGGTCCGAGTAGAAGGGGCCGCGGTCGTTGACCCGCAGGATCACCGAGCGGCCGTTCTCCAAGCTGGTTACCTTGACGTAGCTCGGCAGCGGCAGCGTCTTGTGCGCCGCGCTCATGCCGTAGAGGTCGTATTCCTCGCCATTGGCGGTGGCCTGGCCGTGGAACTTGGTGCCGTACCAGGAGGCGGTGCCGGTCTCGACGTAGCGCCGCGCGTCGTTGATCGGGTAGTAGGTCTTGCCGAGCACTGTGTAGGGATTGGCCTTCACCGGGCCGTAGTGCGGCATGGGCACGGCGTCGGGAATCTGCGAGACGTCCACGTCCCACCAGGGCGCGCCGTCCTTGTGCGGCCGCGCGTAGCTGCCGGAGCTGCCGGCGCCGGCATCGGCCGAAGGCCGGCTGCCGCCGCCCGAGGAGCAGCCGGCCAGCAGCGCCAGCGCACAGAGCCCGAGCAGGCCGGGATGCAGGAGCTTCATGAGGCCCTCCGCGCGGCGGCCAGTTGCTCGGCCAGCTGATGCACCGCCATGGCGTACATCACGCTGCGGTTGTAGCGGGTGATGACGTAGAAGTTCGGCAGGCCGAGCCAGTATTCGTCGCCTTCCGGGCCTTCCAGGCGGAAGGCGGTGACCGGCGTCTCGGCGGGCACCTGGTCCTCGTCGGCCCAGCCGAGCTCGCGCAGCTGAGCGGCGCTGGCGTTCGCTTCCAGGCCCTGGGTGAGGCCTTCCTCGAAGCGTTCGCCGCTCACGCCGGCGCGCGACACCACCGGCGCCCCGGCTACCCAGCCGTGCGCCTTGAAGTAGTTGGCGACGCTGCCGATGGCGTCGACCGGGTTGTTCCAGATGTCGATGTGCCCGTCGCCGTCGAAGTCCACCGCATAGGCGCGGAAGCTGCTCGGCATGAACTGCGGCAGGCCCATGGCGCCGGCGTAGGAGCCCTTGAGCGAGAGCGGGTCGACCTGCTCCTCGCGGGCCAGCAGCAGGAACTCCCTGAGCTCCTTGCGGAAGAAGGGCGCGCGCGGCGGGTAGTCGAAACCGAGCGTGGACAGGGCGTCGAGCACCCGGTAGCTGCCGGTGTTGCGGCCGTAGAAGGTCTCCACGCCGATGATGGCGACGATCACCTGCGCCGGCACGCCGTACTCCGCTTCGGCGCGCGCCAGGGCCTGCTCGTGCTGGCGCCAGAAGTCCACGCCCTGGCCGATGCGCGAATCGGTGATGAAGATCGGTCGGTATTCCTTCCAGGGCTTGACCCGCTCGGCCGGGCGCGAAATGGCGTCGAGGATCGGCTGCTTACGTTCGGCGGCGGCCAGCAGCTGACCCAGCTGCTCCGGCGCGAAGCCGTATTCGCGGGTCATCTCGTCGATGAAGTCGGCTACCTTCTCGCCCTGGTAGTCCCCGGCCGCGGCCGGCGTCGCCAGCGCGACGGCGAGGCCCATTGCACCGGCCATTCGCGCCCATCCACTGCGCCACACTGATTTCAAGGTTTTCACTCTCATCAAACCTGGGCAATCCACTTGCGATGGGTGTGGATCGACATCAAAACCCCGAACCCTGACAGTAGGGTCACCAGCGAAGTTCCACCGTAGCTAATGAAGGGCAAGGGCACCCCCACCACCGGCAGAAGGCCGCTCACCATGCCCATGTTGACGAAGACATAGACGAAGAAGGTCATCGTCAACGCACCGGCGAGCAGCTTGCCGAACAGCGTCTGGGCCTGGGCCGTGATGACCAGCCCCCGCGCGATCAGCAGGAAGTAGACCGTCAGCAGCAGGCACACGCCCACCAACCCGAACTCTTCGGCGAGGACCGCAATGATAAAGTCCGTATGGCTTTCCGGCAAAAAATCCAGGTGCGACTGGGTGCCGAGCAGCCAGCCCTTGCCGAACACGCCGCCGGAGCCGATCGCCGCCTTTGACTGGATGATGTTCCAGCCGGTGCCGAGCGGATCGCTCTCCGGGTCGAGGAAGGTCAGCACTCGCTGCTTCTGGTAGTCGTGCAGGGCGAAGAACCACATGCCCACCGCGACCGGCACCAGCGCCGTGACCGCACCGAGGATCCAGCGCCAGCGCAGTCCGCCGATGAACACCACGAAGGCGCCGGAGGCGAGGATCAGCAGCGAGGTGCCCAGGTCCGGCTGGCGCATGATCAGCAGCACAGGGATCATCACCAGCGAGAGCGCCACCAGCGTGTGCTTCAGGCTCGGCGGCAGGGCGCGCCTGGACAGGTACCAGGCGATGGTCGCCGGCATGATGATCTTCATGAACTCCGAGGGCTGGAAGCGGATCACCCCGGGAATGTTGATCCAGCGCGTCGCGCCCATCGCGTTGTGGCCCATCACGTCGACCACGATCAGCAGGCCCACGCCCACCAGGTAGGCGAGCGGCACCCAGCGCGCCATGAAGCGCGGCTCGAACTGGGCGATGACGAACATCGCGGCCATGCCGAGGCCGAAGGAGACCGCCTGCTTGGACACCAGGTCCCAGTTGCGCCCGCTGGCCGAATAGAGCACGAACAGGCCGACGGCGCCGAGCACCAGCAGCAGGATCAGCAGCGTCGCGTCGAGGTGGATGCGCTGCAGGAAGCTGGCGCGGCGGCGCAGCACGTCCTCGCTGGACAGGGTCGGATCGAACGAGGCGGTCATCGCGGCGAGGCCTCGGCGCTGAGTGTCGGGGTGAACTCGGTCTTCAGCTGGCCGTGTTCGTCCAGCAGCCAGGCATCCATCACCTGCTTGACCACCGGCGCGGCGACCCCGGAGCCGGACTCGCCGTTCTCCACCATCACCGCGACCGCGATCTGCGGGTCGTCGGCCGGGGCGAAGCCGACGAACAGGGCGTGGTCGCGGTGGCGTTCGTCGAGCTTCTTGCTGTCGTACTTCTCGCCCTGCTTGATCGCCACCACCTGCGCCGTGCCGCTCTTGCCGGCGATGCGGTAGGCGGCGGTGTCGCCGACCCGCTTGGCGGTGCCGCGGGCGCCATGCAGCACCATTTCCATCCCCTCGCGGGCCAGGTCCCAGTAGCGCGGGTCGCGCAGCTCGATGTCCGGCATCGGCTCCGGGTCGACCGCCGGCCGGCCGCCGATGGACTTGGCCAGGTGCGGGCGAACCCACTTGCCCCGGGTGGCGATCAGCGAAGTGGCCTGCGCCAGCTGCAGCGGCGTGGCCTGCATGTAGCCCTGGCCGATGCCGAGGATGAGGGTCTCGCCCGGGTACCAGGGCTGGCGATAGCGCGCGCGCTTCCAGTCGCGCGAGGGCATCAGGCCGCCGGTCTCCTCGTTCAGGTCCAGCGCGACCCGCTGGCCGAGGCCGAAGCGGCTCATGTAGTCGTGCATCCGGTCGATCCCGAGCTTATGGGCCAGGTCGTAGAAGTAGGTGTCGTTGGAACGCATGATCGCCGTCTGCAGGTCCACCCAGCCGTCGCCGCCGCGGTTCCAGTTGCGGTACTTGTGCTTGACGTTGGGCAGTTGGTAGAAGCCCGGGTCGAACACCCGGCTGGTCGGCGTGACCACCCCGGCATCGAGCCCGGCGATGGCCATCGCCGGCTTGATGGTCGAGCCCGGCGGATACAGCCCGCGCAGCACCCGGTTGTACAGCGGCCGATCGATCGAATCGCGCAGTTCGCCGTAGTCCTTGAAGCTGATGCCGGTGACGAACAGGTTGGGGTCGAAGCTCGGCTGGCTGACCATCGCCAGCACCTCGCCGGTGCTCGGCTGCAGCGCGATCACCGCTCCGCGCCGGCCGCCGAGGGCCGCCTCGGCGGCTTCCTGCAGCTGCAGGTCGAGGGTCAGGGTGATGTCGTTGCCGGGTTCCGGATCGGTGCGCTTGAGCACCCGCAGGACGCGCCCGCGGGCATTGGTCTCGACCTCTTCGTAGCCGACCTTGCCGTGCAGCTCGTCCTCGTAGAACTTCTCGATGCCGGTCTTGCCGATGTGGTGGGTGCCGCTGTAGTTGACCGGATCGAGCGCCTTTAGCTCCTGCTCGTTGATCCGCCCGACGTAGCCGACCGAGTGCGCGAAATGCATGCCCTGCGGATAGTGCCGCACCAGTTGCGCGGCCACCTCGACGCCCGGCAGGCGGAACTGGTTCACCGCCACGTGGGCGATCTGTTCCTCGCTGAGTTCGAACAGGATGGGCACCGGCTCGAACGGCCGCCGGCCCTGCAGCACGCGCTTCTCGAACAGCTGGCGATCCTCCACCGTCAGCCCCAGCACCTCGACCACGGTGTCGAGCACGCCGCGCCAGTCGCCGGCGCGCTCACGGGTGACGGTGAGGCTGAAGCTCGGCCGGTTGTCGGCGATGATCCGCCCGTTGCGGTCGTAGATCAGCCCGCGGGTCGGCGGTATCGGCTGGACGTGCACCCGGTTGCTCTCCGAGAGCGTCGAGTGGTAGTCGTACTGCACCACCTGCAGGTAGTACATCCGGGCCGCCAGCACACCGAAGAACGCCATGACCACTGCCAGACCGACGTACACGCGCCGACGCACCAGGCGGGCGTCTTTCTCGTGGTCCTTGAGCTGAATCGGTTGCGGCATGCTCGGTACTGCTGGTCACTTGTGGTAAGGGTGCCCGGACAGGACCGTCCAGGCACGATAAAGCTGTTCGCCGACGAGGATCCGCACCAGGGGGTGCGGCAGGGTCAGGGGGGAAAGCGACCAGCGCTGCTCGCTGCGTGCGCACACCTCCGGAGCCAGCCCTTCCGGGCCGCCGACCATGAGATTGACCGTGCGCGCATCCAGTCGCCAGCGGTCCAGTTCGGCGGCGAGCTGCTCGGTGCTCCAGGGGCGCCCGTGCACCTCCAGGGTGACGATGCGCTCGCCCGGCTGGACCCTCGCAAGCATGGCGTCACCTTCCTGACGGATCAAGCGCGTTACGTCGGCATTCTTCCCGCGGGTGCCGAGCGGTATTTCCACCAGCTCCAGCGGCAGTTCCGGCGGCATGCGCCGGGCGTACTCCTGCCAGCCCTCCTCCACCCAGCGGGACATCCGCGAACCCACCGCGATCAGCCGGACCCTCACGGCGTCACTCGTTCTCCGCGTCGTGGTGCGCGCGTGCCTGCTCGGCGCCGCGCCACAGCCGCTCAAGGTCGTAGAACTGGCGCGTCGGCTCCTGCATGACGTGGACCACCACGTCGCCCAGGTCGAGCAGCGCCCATTCGCCGCCATCCAGGCCCTCGCTGCCGAGCGGGCGCACGCCCTGCTCCTTGACCTTCTCCAGGACGTTCTCGGCCAGCGACTTCACGTGCCGGCTGGAGGTACCGCTGGCGATGATCATGTAATCGGTGACGCTGGTCTTGCCGCGCACATCGATGGTGGTGATGTCCTTGCCCTTGAGGTCTTCCAGGGCGGCGATCGCCAGTTGGACCAGTGCTTCGTTTTGCATGCGTTTGAAAACCTCAGTTCGACGCCCGGTACAGCCCGTGCGCGTTGATGTAAGCCAGTACGGCGTCCGGTACCAGGAAACGTACCGAACGGCCTGCGGCCAGTAGTTGGCGAATCTGCGTGGCGGACACCTCCAGCGGCGTCTGCCAGACGAAGGCGATCTGCCCGCCGCTGCCGCTCAGCGCCTCCGGCGCCGGCGCCGAGCGCGCCGCCAGCAGGTCGCGCAGCGCCTCGGGGGCCTCGATGTCGGCGTCCGGCCGTTGCAGCACCAGGATATGGCAGTGCTCGAGCAGTTCGTCGCTGCGGTGCCAGCTCGGCAGGCCGCAGAAGGCATCCCAGCCGAGCAGCAGGAACAGCTGGTCGTCCGCCGCCAGTTCGGCTCGCAGCGACTCCAGCGTGTCGATGCTGTAGGACGGCTTGTCACGCCCCAGTTCGCGGGCGTCGACACACAGCGGCGACACGCCCTCCACGGCCAGCTCGACCATCCGCAGGCGATGCCGCGGCGAGCTGCTCGGCGTGTCGCGATGCGGCGGCCGTGCGTTCGGGATCAGTCTCAGTTCATCGAGCGACAGCATCTCGGCCACTTCGAGCGCACCGCGCAGATGGCCGATGTGCACGGGGTCGAAGGTACCGCCGAGTATCCCGATCCGCCTTCCCATCAGGTACGGATGTGACCGTCGCCGTAAACCACGTACTTCTCGCTGGTCAGCCCCTCGAGCCCGACCGGCCCGCGCGCGTGCAGCTTGTCGGTGGAGATGCCGATCTCGGCCCCCAGCCCGTATTCGAAGCCGTCGGCGAAACGGGTCGAGGCGTTGACCATCACCGAGCTGGAGTCCACCTCGGTGAGGAAGCGCCGCGCGTCGCTGAAGTTCTCGGTGACGATCGCGTCGGTATGCTGCGAGCCGTAATGGTTGATGTGCGCGATCGCTTCGTCGAGCGAATCGACCAGGCGGATCGCCAGGATCGGCGCGTTGTATTCGGCCGACCAGTCCTGCTCGCCAGCCTCCAGCACCTCGCCGCCGAGCAGCTCGCGGGTGCGCGAGCAGCCGCGCAGCTCCACGCCCTTGTCGCGGTAGATGGCGGCCAGCGGCGGCAGCACCCTCGGCGCGATCGCGCCATGCACCAGCAGGGTTTCCATGGTGTTGCAGGGCGAGAAGCGCTGGGTCTTGGCGTTGTCGGCGATGCGGACCGCCTTGCCCAGGTCGGCCGCCGCGTCGATGTAGACGTGACAGACGCCGTCCAGGTGCTTGATCACCGGCACCCGCGCGTCGCGGCTGACCCGCTCGATCAGCCCCTTGCCGCCACGCGGCACGATCACGTCGACGTACTCGGGCATGGTGATCATGGCACCGACCGCGGCCCGGTCGGTGGTCTCCACCACCTGCACCGAGGCCGCCGGCAGGTCGGCTTCGGCCAGCCCCTGCTGGATGCAGCGGGCGATCGCCTGGTTGGAGTGGATCGCCTCGGAGCCGCCGCGCAGGATGGTCGCGTTGCCCGATTTCAGGCACAGGCTGGCAGCGTCGATGGTCACGTTGGGCCGCGATTCGTAGATGATGCCGATCACGCCGAGCGGCACGCGCATCTTGCCGACCTGGATGCCCGAGGGCAGGTAGCGCATGTCGCGGATCGCGCCGATCGGATCGGGCAGGGTCGCCACCTGGCGCAGCCCCTCGATCATGCCGTCGATCACCTTCGGCGTCAGCGCCAGGCGGTCGAGCATGGCCGGCTCCAGCCCGCTGGCCCGGCCGTTGGCCAGGTCCTTCTCGTTGGCGGCGGCCAGCTCGGCACGCGCCGCGTCGAGCGCATTGGCAGCCGCCAGCAGCGCCTGGTTCTTGCGCGCGGTGCTGGCGCGGGCCAGGATGCGTGACGCTTCGCGGGCGGCCTGGCCCAGGCGGGTCATGTAATCGTGCACGGTTTCGGTCATGGCAGGCGATCTGCAGGAAATCAAGCGGCTGATTATAGCGGTCGGCGGCCGAGACGCACAGCCACCGCACGGCCGGCCGCCCACCGCCGACCGCGACGCAGGAGGGCGGAAACCCGCCCGGTGCGGGCCGGTCGAACGCCCATACCCGCAGCAAGGACCCTCGCGCATGGGCCAATGGCTCGAACCCCTCACCGACTGGCTTTCCGCTCACCCCCAATGGCTCGGGCTGGCCGTGTTCCTGGCTGCCTTCGGCGAGTGCCTGGCCATCGTCGGCCTGCTGATCCCCGGCACCCTGCTGCTACTCGGGATCGCGCTGATCGCCGGCAACGGCGTGCTGACGCTCGGCGAGACCCTGGCGCTGGGCTATCTCGGCGGCCTGCTCGGCGACCTGGCCTCCTACCTGCTCGGGCGCCGCTACCACCAGAACATCCGCAACCTCCCGGTGTTGCGCGGGCACCCGCAGTGGCTGCTGCGCGCGGAGCTGTTCTTCCACCGCTACGGGGTCGCGAGCCTGCTGGTGGGGCGCTTCATCGGCCCGCTGCGACCGATGCTACCGGTGACCGCCGGCATGCTGGACATGCCGTTCGGGCGCTTCCTGCTGGTCTCGCTGATCGCCTCGGCGGGCTGGGCGATGGCCTACCTGATGCCCGGCTGGGCGGCCGGCGCGGCCATGCGCCTGCCGCTGCAGCCGGGGTTCTGGAGCGAAGCGGCGCTGGTCGCCGGCGCCCTCGCCCTGGCCGTCGGCGTGAGCATCCACTGCAGCCTGCACGGCATGCGCGGCACCACCGCGGTGGTCGCCGTACTCTATGGCGCGGCGCTGCTGGGGCTGTTCCTTGGCTGGCCGTACCTCGACGAGTTCGACGAGGGCCTGATGGCCGTGGTGCAGGAGGAGCGCAGTGCCGAACTCGACCGGATCATGGTGCTGATCACCCGCGCCGGCGACTTCCAGACGCAGCTGCTGGCCGGCGTGCTGGTCAGCGTGCTGCTGCTGGTCACGCGGCAATGGCGGGCCGGGCTGTTCGCCATCCTCACGCTGCTCGGCACGGCGATGGCCAACGGCTCGCTCAAGGCGCTGTTCGCCCGGGTCCGCCCCGAGGTGCTGGCCGAGCCGCTGACCAGCTTCAGCTTTCCCAGCGGGCACAGCTCGGCGTCCTTCGCCCTGTTCCTGGTGATCGGCGTGCTCGCCGGGCGCGGCCAGCCGCCGCGCATGCGCCTGACCTGGCTGCTGGTGGCCAGCCTGCCGGCGCTCGCCATCGCCCTGTCGCGGGTCTATCTCGGGGTGCACTGGCCGACCGACGTGATCGGTGGCGCGCTGCTGGCGGCGACCGTCTGCGCGATCGCTTTGGCCCTGGCGCAGTGGCGCACGCCGATGGGCGCGCTGTCGCCGCGCGAGTGGTGGCTGATCCTGCCGTCCTGCCTGGGGCTGCTGGGCGCGTCGGCGATCTGGGCGCTGTCCGATGCGATGCACCTGTACCGCTACTAGGCGGTCGCTTCCTGCAGCCGCTCCAACAGCTCCTGGATCAGCGCCAGGCGTTCGCCCGGATCGCTCAGGCGCAGCAGCCGCTGCTTCTGCTCCAGGCTGAAGGGCAGCAGGTAGCCGAGCTGGTTGGCCAAGGCCTGCTGGCCCACGGCCTCGCCGTCCATGCCCAGCGATGCCACCAGCGGATGCTGCGACAGCGCCCGCAGCAGGATCGCCAACTCCTCGTGGGCCTCCTCGAGCGGGCGGTCGGGCACCTCCTCCAGCCAGTCGACCTCGGCCACCGTGAGCTGGTCGCGCTGGACCTCGGCGCGGCGAACCTCGAAGCGCCGGGCGCCTTCCACACGAATGCCGAGCAGGCCGTTGGGCAGTTGCTGCCAGTCGCGCACCAGCGCCTCGCAGCCGACCTGGCTGAAGGCCGAAGGCGCCTCGCCGACCTCGCCGCCCTCGATGATCGCCACCACGCCGAAGCCGCCGCCCTCCTTCAGGCAACGGCTGATCATGTCCAGGTAACGGGCCTCGAACAGCTGCAGGTCGAGCGAACAGCCGGGAAACAGGAGGGTATTGAGCGGAAACAACGGCAGCATGCGCAGGCTCCGTTACAGGATCAGGGACACGGCCAGCGGCAGCGCCACCGCGGTCATCACACCCATCAGGCTCATCGCCAGGGCGGCGAAGGCACCGCACTCCTCGCTTTCCTGCAAGGCCTGGGCGGTGCCTACCGCATGCGCGGTCAGGCCCAGCGCCATGCCGCGGGCCGCAGCATGCTGAACCCCGAAACGGCGCAACAGTTCCGGGCCGAGTATCGCGCCGAGTATACCGGTGAGCATCACGAAGACCGCCGCCAGCGCCGCCACCCCGCCGAGTTGCTCGGCCACCAGCATGGCGATCGGCGAGGTGACCGATTTGGGCGCCAGCGTCATCAGGATCATCCGCTCGGCGCCGAACAGCCAGGCCAGCAGCACGCCGAGCACGGTCGCCAGCGTGCCGGCCCCGACCAGGGTCAGCACCGTCGGCCAGAACAGCTCGCGGATCCGCCGCAGGTTGAGATACAGCGGCACCGCCAGCGCCACCGTCGCCGGGCCCAGCAGCACCGTCAGCAGGTCGCTGGCGCGGCGATATTCGGCATAGTCGATGCCGCACAGCAGCAGGATGCCGATCACCAGCACCATGGACACCAGCACCGGCTGCAACACCACCCAGCGCGTGCGCTCGTAGGCCAGGTAGGCCAACTGGTAGACCGCCAGGGTGATCCCGACGCCGAACAGCGGATGATGAACGACGGCCTGCCAGGCCACCTGCCACGCCAGGTTCATGCCCGCCTCCCGCGTCGTGCCTGGCGCCGGATCAGGGCCTGCATCAGCCAGCCGGTCGCCACCAGCGACAGCAGCAGCGAGAGGATGAGCGCCCCGGTGATGGCCCAGAAATCGTTCATGATCTGCGCGCTGTAGGCCATCACCCCCACCGCCGGCGGCACCAGCAGCAACGGCAGGTAGCGCAGCAGGCTGCCGGCCGCCAGCTGTACCGGCTCGCCCACTTCGCCGCGCACCAGGCAGAACAGGAACAGCAGCACCAGGCCGATGATCGGGCCGGGCATCATCGGCAACAGCAGCACGCTCAGCGCCGTGCCGAGCAGCTGGAACAGCACCAGCCAGGTGAGACCGCGTAGCAGCATGAATCCTCCCAAAAGCGCCGATTATACGGGGCGGGGCGTCACGCACCGCAGGGCGCGCGTCAGGCCATCCGCAAGCCGCCGAATGGCGGACCATTCGCCGCCCGCATGCCGGGTTGACCCCCGGGGGCCCGCGTGCTGATCTTGCAACTGCCCGGCCAAGCCGGACCGCAGCGGCTCCGCCCGCCCATCCAGAACAAGAAGACGCCTTAAGGAGGCCCCCATGCCACAGGTTCCGGTTGCCCAGCTCAAGGACTACATCGGCAAGGATCTCGGGCATTCGCAATGGCTGACGATCGAGCAGGATCGGATCGACCGGTTCGCCGAATGCACCGGCGACCACCAGTTCATTCATGTCGACCCGGAAAAGGCCCGCATGACGCCGTTCGGCACCACGATCGCGCACGGCTTCCTGTCGCTGTCGCTGCTGCCGATGCTGATGGAAGACCTGGCCCTGCGCCCCGAAGGCCTGAAGATGGGCATCAACTACGGCCTCGACAGCGTGCGCTTCCTGCAGCCGGTCAAGGTCGGCTCGCGCGTGCGGCTAAGCGCCACCCTGGTCGACGTCTACGAGAAGAACCCGGGCCAGTGGCTGTTCAAGACCCGCGCAGTGATGGAGATCGAAGGTGCGGAGAAACCGGCGTACATCGCCGAGTCGCTCGCCCTCTGCATCGTCTGAGTCGACGCAGCGACCGGAAGGGTTTTTTCGGCATACTGCCGGCGCCCCTGATTTTCCGGATCCGTGCATGCGCTCTCTGTTCCCCCTCGCCCTCACCTGCCTGCTCGCCGCCTGCGGCGACGGCACTCCCGTCCCGCCGTCCGACGCCCTGCTGGCGGACGGCGGCCGCTACCGAGGCCCGCTGGTCGACGGGCTGATGCACGGCGAAGGCCGCCTCGAACAGGCCGACGGCAGCTGGTACGAAGGCCGCTTCGAGCGCGGCCTGCGCGATGGCCAGGGGCGCTGGCAGGCGGCCAATGGCGATCGCTACACCGGCCGGTTCCGTGCCGGGCTCTTTCATGGCAAGGGCCGCCTCGACTATGCCGCCGGCGGCTACTACGAAGGCGACTTCACGCAGGGCCGCATGCAGGGCCAGGGCGAATTCAGCCAGGACGGCGTGCACTACCAGGGCGGCTTCGCCAACGACCTCTACGAGGGCGAGGGCACTCTGCGCTACGACGACGAGACCTACCGCGGCACCTTCCGCGCCGGCCAGTTGCAGGGGCACGGCGAATACCGGCACGCCGACGGCTCGCGCTACGAAGGCGAATTCCGCGACGGCGATTTCGACGGCCAGGGCCGCTACCAGGATGGCGTCGGCAATCGCTGGAGCGGTACCTTCGCCCAGGGACAACTGAGCGGCCCGGGCGAATACCTGGGCGTCGACGGCACGCATTACCAGGGCGACTTCCAGGGCTGGCGCTATCACGGTCAGGGCCGGCTAAGCCAACCCGACGGTAGCCGCTACAGCGGCGCCTTCGCCCGCGACCGCTTTGCCGGCGAAGGCACCCTGACGCTGGCCGACGGCAGCACGCAGCGCGGCACCTGGCGCGACGGCCGGCGGGTGGCCGACGCCGCCGGCCAGCGCCTGCCCGATCCGCTGGAAGAGGCGCTGCTGGCCCAGGGCCGGCTGCTCGATGAGGCCCTGGCGGCCGTTCCGCCCTCCACCGAGGCGCCGGAGCTGTACAGCCTGACCTTCGCCGGCGACGGCAGCCAGAGCGTGTTCCGCCGCGAGGCGGACTACGTGACCGGACTGCTCGCCGAGCGCTTCGCCGCACACGGCCAGATCACCCTGGTCAACCACCGCGACAGCGCGACCGAGCGTCCGCTGGCGACCGCCAGCAACCTCGCCCGCGCCATCGGCACCCTGGCCCGGCGCTCGGGTCCGGAGGACCTGATCTTCCTCTACTTCACCAGCCACGGCTCGGCCGACCACGCGCTGGCCCTGCAGCAGCCGCGGCTGTCGCTCGGCGACCTGCCGGCCACGGAACTGGCGCAACTGCTCGCCCCGCTGCGCGAGCGCGACAAGGTGGTGGTCATCTCCGCCTGCTACTCCGGTGGTTTCATCGAGCCGCTGAAGAACGAGCGCACGCTGATCATGACCGCCGCCCGTGCCGACCGGGTGTCCTTCGGCTGCTCGGAACAGAGCGACTTCACCTACTTCGGCCGGGCGCTGTTCGCCGAGGCCCTGCAGCGGACCGACGATCTTGCGCAGGCCTTCACATTGGCGCAGGCGAGGGTTGCCGAATGGGAGCAGGCCGACGACTATCAGGCGTCAGAGCCACAGCTCTGGGCGCCGGAGCAGGTGCTGGCGCGTTGGCGCGCCCTGCCCGGCCAGCCCGACTGAATACAAGAGGGAGGCCGCCATGTATCTCACGCCGCAGCACATACTCCTCGCCGGGGCCACGGGCCTGGCGGGCGAGCACCTGCTCGACCGGCTGCTCAACGAGCCGACGGTCGAATGCGTCCTGGCGCCGACCCGCCGCCCGCTGGCCGAGCATCCGCGACTGCGCAACCCGGTCGGCGAACTGGACGCCCTGCTGCCGACCCTGCAGGGTCCGGTCGACACCGCGTTCTGCTGCCTGGGCACGCCCCTGCAGAAGGCCGGCTCCGAGGAAGCCCTGCGCGCCGTCGATCTCGAGCTGGTGGTGCGGCGCTTCGCCGAGCGCGCGCGGGCCCTCGACGCCCGCCACTTGGTCGTCCTGAGCGCGCTCGGCGCCGACCCGGCGTCGCGCTTCCTCTACTGCCGGGTCAAGGGGGAAATGGAACAGGCCCTGCGCGCCCAGGGCTGGCCGCAGCTGACCCTGGCGCGCCCGGCGCTGCTGCTCGGCCCGCGGCTGGAGCCGGGCATGGGCGAACGGCTGGCAGCCCCGTTGTCGCAACTGCTGCCGGGCAAGTACCGCGGCATCGAGACCTGCACCCTCGCCCGGGCCTTGTGGCGCCTGGCGCTGGAGGAAGGCGACGGGGTGCGGGTGGTCGAATCGGACGAATTGAGGCGGTTGGGAAGATAGCGGCAGGCGGCAGGCGGCAGGCGGCAGGCGGCAGGCG
>NZ_AUDU01000044.1 GCF_000425625.1 Stutzerimonas azotifigens DSM 17556 | reverse complement strand
TCAGCAATCGCAAATCTCTTTCGAAAAAGAGTAACTCTCGAATTAACGAGTGTTGCTTTGTGATGCTGATAATCTGCGACTACCAGTCTTACCTCACAAGCACCCACACGAATTGCTTGATTCAGTTGTTAAAGAGCGTTTCGATCAAGCCTTTCGTCTCAACCGAGGCCGCGCATTCTACAGCAGCCTTTCTTGCCGTCAAGCGCTTTTTCGAAAATCTCTTTTCTACTCAACCGCTTGCCCGCTACCTACCGAACAACGCCCTCGGCAGCGGGAGGCGAATCATACAGCGCCCATAATCCATGTCAAGCAGCCGTTCGTCTCTCTTTTTGCTTTCTTCTTCCACGTCATTCGCCCTGTTTCGCCTACATATATAGGTCAACCGGCATTACCATTGGCAGGCACGCAGCGAGTTCCGACCTCGGGACGAATGGCGGAATTTTCCAAATCGCCAACGGTCTATCGTGCCGACATGCTAAGAGCCTGCTGCTCACGGCGCGCCAAGGAAGCAAATCGACATGCGCATTCTCGTTACCGGCGGAGCCGGATTCATCGGCTCCGCCCTCGTTCGCCACCTCATTCTCGATACCGACCACCACGTCCTCAATCTCGACAAGCTGACCTACGCCGGCAACCTTGAGTCCCTGGCCGAGGTCGAAGGCAGCCCGCGCTACCAGTTCATCCAGGCCGACATTGCCGATCGCGAACGAGTGAGCGAGGCGCTGCTCGAGTTCCAGCCCGATGCCATCATGCATTTGGCGGCCGAATCCCACGTGGACCGTTCGATCGACGGTCCGGCAGCCTTCATCCAGACCAACATCGTCGGCACCTACCAGTTGCTCGAGGCCGCGCGCCATTACTGGCAGACCCTGCCCGAGCCGCGCCGTGCCAGCTTCCGCTTCCACCATATCTCGACCGACGAGGTGTACGGCGACCTGCACGGCGTCGATGACCTGTTCACCGAGACCACCCCCTACGCCCCGAGCTCGCCCTATTCGGCGAGCAAGGCCTCTTCCGACCACCTGGTCCGCGCCTGGCATCGCACCTACGGGCTGCCGGTGCTGGTCACCAACTGCTCCAACAACTACGGCCCCTTCCATTTCCCGGAGAAGCTGATTCCGCTGGTCATCCTCAACGCACTGGACGGCAAGCCGCTGCCGGTCTACGGCGACGGCTCGCAGATCCGCGACTGGCTGTTCGTCGAGGATCACGCCCGCGCGCTGCTGAAGGTGGTCAGCGAAGGCAATGTCGGCGAGACCTACAACATCGGCGGCCACAACGAGCAGAAGAACATCGACGTGGTGCGCGGCATCTGCGCGCTGCTCGAGGAACTGGCGCCCGGCAAGCCGCAGGGCGTCGCCCGCTACGAAGACCTCATCACCTTCGTCAAGGATCGCCCCGGGCACGACCTGCGCTACGCCATCGATGCCGGCAAGATCGAGCGCGAGCTGGGCTGGGTGCCGCAGGAAACCTTCGAAACCGGGCTGCGCAAGACCGTCGCCTGGTACCTGGAAAACCTCGAATGGTGCCGCCGCGTTCAGGACGGCAGCTACCAACGTGAGCGCCTCGGCGCCCTGGAGAACATCGCATGAAAGGAATCGTCCTCGCCGGCGGCTCGGGCACACGCCTGCATCCCATCACCCTGGGCGTCTCCAAGCAGCTGCTGCCCATCTACGACAAACCGATGGCCTATTACCCGATCTCGGTGCTGATGCTCGCCGGCATCCGCGAGATCCTGATCATTTCCACCCCGCACGACCTGCCGCAGTACCGCAACCTGCTCGGCGATGGCAGCCAGTTCGGCGTGCAGTTCAGCTATGCCGAGCAGCCCTCGCCGGACGGGCTGGCACAGGCCTTCCTGATCGGCGAGCAGTTCATCGGCAACGATGCCGTGTGCCTGATCCTCGGCGACAACATCTTCCACGGCCAGCACTTCACCGAGAAACTGCAGCGCGCCTCGCAGCAGCCGAACGGGGCCACGGTGTTCGGCTACTGGGTCAAGGATCCGGAACGCTTCGGCGTCATCGATTTCGACGAGCACGGCAAGGCGCTGTCGATCGAGGAAAAGCCCAGGCAGCCGAAATCGAGCTATGCGGTCACCGGGCTGTACTTCTATGACAATGACGTGATCGAGATCGCCAAGTCGATCAAGCCCTCGCCGCGCGGCGAGCTGGAGATCACCGACGTCAACAACGCCTACCTCAAGCGCGGCGACCTGCGCGTCGAGCGCTTCGGCCGGGGCTTCGCCTGGCTCGACACCGGCACCCACGACAGCCTGCTGGAGGCCTCCCAGTACGTGCAGACGATCGAGCACCGCCAGGGGCTGAAGGTCGCCTGCCTGGAGGAGATCGCCTACCAGAACCGCTGGATCGACCGCGAGCAGGTCCTGCAGCGCGCCGACGCCCTCGGCAAGACCGGGTACGGCCAGTACCTCTTCGGGCTGGTGGGAGAGAAGCCATGAAGGTGGTGGAGACCGCCATTCCTGACGTGCTCATCCTCGAGCCGAAGGTCTTCGGCGACGCGCGCGGCTTCTTTTACGAAAGCTTCAACGCGGCGGCTTTCGAAGAGGCCACCGAACTCAAGCGCAACTTCGTCCAGGACAACCACTCGAAATCGCAGCGCGGCGTGCTGCGCGGGCTGCACTACCAGATCCAGCAACCCCAGGGGAAGCTCGTGCGGGTGGTTGCGGGCGAGGTGTTCGACGTCGCGGTCGATCTGCGGCGCAGCTCGCCGAGCTTCGGCCGCTGGGTCGGCGTGCGGCTGAGCGCGGAAAACCAGCGCCAGCTGTGGATTCCCGAGGGCTTCGCGCACGGCTTCCTGGTGCTCAGCGAAAGCGCCGAGTTCCTCTACAAGACCACCGACTATTATGCCCCTGCTCATGAACGCAGCCTGCTGTGGAACGATCCGCAGCTCGGCGTCGACTGGCCCCTGGAGGCCGGGCAGGCACCGACGCTCTCGGCCAAGGACGCGGCAGGAAAGCCGCTCGCCGAAGCGGAACTGTTCGCTTGAACATCCTGCTCGTCGGCAGGCATGGACAGCTGGCGCAGGCCCTGCAGCAAGCGCTGGTCGACCATGAGGTCGTCGCGCTCGGACACGAGGCGCTCGACCTGGCCGACGCCCCGCTCATCCGCGACACCGTGCGCCGGCTGCAGCCGGAGCTGATCGTCAATGCCGCCGCCTATACCGCCGTCGACCGCGCCGAGACCGAACGCGCGCAGGCCTTCGCGATCAACGCGGCGGGGCCCGGCGTGCTGGCCGAGGAAGCCGCCCGCCTGGGCATTGCGCTGGTCCACTACTCCACCGACTACGTCTTCGACGGATGCCGGGACGGGCGCTACGACGAGGGCGACGCCCCCAACCCGCTCAACGTCTACGGTGCCAGCAAGCTCGCCGGGGAGCAGGCGATCCAGGCGGTCGGCGGAGCGCACCTGATCCTGCGGACCAGCTGGGTCTACTCGCAGCACGGACACAACTTCCTGCTCACCATGCAGCGCCTGCTGCTCGAGCGCGACGGCCTGTCGGTGGTCTGCGACGAGATCGGCGCCCCCACCTGGGCGCGCACCATCGCCCTGGCCACCGCCCACATGATTCACCGTCTGCGCGACGGCACCGGAGGGCCCTTCGGCCTCTATCACCTGACCGCCCGTGGCGAGACCTCCTGGTTCGGCTTCGCCAGCCAGATCGCCGGCGACCTGCAGCAGCGGGGTCATGCGACCAGCCGGCTCACACCCATCGGCAGCGCCGAATACCCCACGCTCGCCATGCGGCCGCTGAACTCGCGCCTCGACTGCAGTCGCCTGGTAGCGGACTGGGGCCTGCGGCTGCCGGAATGGGACGCGGCCCTCGCCGAATGCCTCGGCACTCCCTGCAGCCTGGCAACGGACAGGCCGCGACCCCGCCGCTGCCGACGCAGCGCCTGACGACCGTTCGCCGACCGGGCCCACCTCCCGCCTGCGAATAGGCATAATGCGCCCGTCCCAACGGCGTACCCGCATGACTCCACCATTCATTCCCCGTCGTCCGCGCTGGCGCAACCTGGTCCTGCTGGCGATCGTGCTCGTCCCGCTGCTGTGGCCGCTCGAACAACTCGCCACGCGCTACTACACCAACGAACTGCTCGAGCAGAACCGGCAGACGCTCGACCTCTACGTGGCGAACCTGCTCGGCTCGCTCAGGCGCTACGAAGTGCTGCCACGCATCCTCGGCGACCTGCCGGCCTTGCGCGAGGCCCTTTACGCCGCCGACGAGCCCCGCGCCCGCGACAGCGCCAACCGCCTGCTCAAGCGTCTGCGGCACGAGACCGGCGCCGACGTCATCTACCTCATGGAGCCGGGCGGCGACACGCTGGCAGCGTCCAACTGGGACGACGCCGACAGCTTCGTCGGCCGCAACTTCGCCTTCCGCCCCTACTTCCGCCAGGCGCTCGCCGGGCGGCTCGGCCGCTTCTTCGGGCTCGGCACCACCTCCGGCAAACGCGGCTACTATTTCGCCTCGGCGGTACGCGACGGCAACCGCATCATCGGCGTGGTGGTGGTCAAGATCGATCTCGACCACACCGAGATGTTGTGGGGCAACACCCCCGCCCAGCTGCTGGTGACCGACCACTACGGCGTGGTCATCCTCACCTCCAAGCCCGAGTGGCGGTTTCGCGCCACCCGGGCGATGGACGCCGAGGAACGCGAACAACTGGCGTTCGACCAGCCCTATCCGACACGGGAAACGAAGGACCTGACGCTCGACCTCACCGCCTGGCTGATCCAGAGCCGGGAGCTGAAGGAGACCGGCTGGACGGTGCGCATCCTCGCGCCCACCACGCAGGTGGAGCGTCCGGTGCGGACCGTGGTCGCCATCGGCGCGACCGTGCTGGTCGCCCTGCTGCTCTGGGTCGGCCTGCTGATGCAGCGGCGCCGGCACTTCGTCGACCGCATCGCCATGGAGGCCAAGGCCCGCCAAGACCTGGAGCAGCGCGTACAGGCGCGTACCCAGGACCTGCAGGCGCTCAACGAACGCCTCAAGGACGAAGTGCTCGAGCGCGAGCACGCGCAGCAGGAACTGGTCCGCGCCCAGGACGAGCTGCTGCAGGCCGGCAAGCTTTCCGCGCTGGGCACCATGTCGGCCAGCATCAGCCACGAACTCAACCAGCCGCTGGCGGCCATCCGCAGCTATGCCGACAACGCCCGCGTGCTGCTCGACCACCAGCGCAACGAGGACGCGCGCGCCAACCTGCAGTTGATCAGCGAGCTGACCGGGCGCATGGCCTCGATCATCGCCCACCTGCGCGCCTTCGCCCGGCGCGACCGGCATGCTCCCGAGCGCGTCGCCCTGCAGCCGGCGATCGACGACGCGCTCGCACTGCTGGCCAAGCGCCGCCAGGCCATGGGCGTGGAACTGATCCGCGACCTTCCCGACGCCACCTTGTGGGTGCAGGCCGGCGAGACCCGCCTGCGCCAGGTGCTGTCCAACCTGCTCGCCAATGCGCTCGACGCCCTGGCCGAACGCCCGCTGCCGCGCCGTATCAGGCTCAGTGCCAGCCAGCACGAGGAGGGCGTCACCCTGTCCCTACACGACAATGGGCCGGGCTTTTCCGCCGAGGCGCTGGGCCGCGCGCGCGAGCCCTTCTTCACCACCAAGACCAGCGCCCAGGGCCTTGGGCTGGGGCTGGCGATCTGCGATACCCTGATCCGCGCCCTGGGCGGAGAACTTTCGCTCGGCAACCACCCCGACGGCGGCGCGCTGGTCAGCCTGACGCTGCGCTGGGCGGACCAGGGCAGAGCCTTTCCAAACGAGGATTACCTGCAATGAGCGCCGTGCTCCCGATCGACGACCAGGCCCAGGTGGTGCTGGTCGATGACGATCCGCACCTGCGGCAGGCCCTGAGCCAGACGCTCGATCTCGCCGGCCTGAAGGTCGTCGCCCTGGCCGACGCACGCACCCTCGCCGACCAGCTGCCGGCGGACTGGCCCGGCGTGGTGGTCAGCGACATCCGCATGCCCGGCGTCGACGGCCTCGAACTGCTACGGCGCCTGCAGGAGCGCGACACGGAGCTGCCGGTGCTGCTGATCACCGGCCACGGCGACGTGCCGCTGGCGGTCGAAGCCATGCGCTCGGGCGCCTACGATTTTCTCGAGAAGCCCTTCCCCAGCGAGGCGCTGCTCGAGCGCGTGCGCCGCGCCCTGTCGCTGCGCCGCCTGGTGCTGGAGAACCGCAGCCTGCGCCTGGCGCTGGCCGACCGCCAGGAGCTGTCGGCGCGCCTGC
The DNA here is from genome assembly GCF_000425625.1 of Stutzerimonas azotifigens DSM 17556. Taxonomy (GTDB): domain Bacteria; phylum Pseudomonadota; class Gammaproteobacteria; order Pseudomonadales; family Pseudomonadaceae; genus Stutzerimonas; species Stutzerimonas azotifigens. The sequence continues at coordinate 83,534 of NZ_AUDU01000044.1, read as the reverse complement.
TCGGCCAGTCGCCGCCCATGCAGCGGCTGCGCGAACAGATCGGCGCGCTGGCCGCCACCCAGGCCGACGTGCTGATCCTCGGCGAGACGGGCGCCGGCAAGGAGGTGGTCGCCCGCGCCCTGCACGACCTGTCCAGCCGGCGCAACGGCCCCTTCGTCGCGATCAACGCCGGCGCGCTGGCCGAATCGGTGGTCGAGAGCGAACTGTTCGGCCACGAGGCCGGCGCCTTCACCGGCGCGCAGAAGCGCCGCATCGGCAAGTTCGAGTTCGCCAACGGCGGCACCCTGTTCCTCGACGAGATCGAGAGCATGAGCCTGGAGGTGCAGGTCAAGCTGCTGCGCCTGCTGCAGGAACGCCTGGTCGAGCGCCTCGGCGGCAACCAGTCGATTCCGCTGGATATCCGGGTGATCGCGGCGACCAAGGAGGACCTGCGCCAGGCCGCCGACCAGGGCCGCTTCCGGCCGGACCTTTATTACCGGCTGAACGTCGCCCCGCTGCGCATCCCGCCGCTGCGCGAACGCGGCGACGACCAGTTGCTGCTGTTCCAGCACTTCGCCGAGGCGGCGGCGGCCCGCCACGGGCTGCCCGTCCGCGTGCTGCTGCCCGAACAGCGCGGGGCCCTGCTGCGTCACGACTGGCCGGGCAACGTGCGCGAGCTGCAGAACGCCGCCGAGCGCTTCGCCCTCGGCCTCGACCTGGGACTCGGCCGGCAGGCCACCGAGGCCGACGGCGGTCTGCAGGAGCTCGTCGGCGGCAGTCTGGGCGAGCAGGTCGAGGCGTTCGAGCGGGCATTGATCGCCGCCGAGCTGGCCCGCCCCCACGGCTCGCTGCGCAGCGTCGCCGAGGCGCTCGGGCTGCCCCGCAAGACCCTCCACGATAAGCTCCGGCGGCACGGCCTGAATTTCAACGAAAGTGGCGGATTTTCGCCCGAAGACGGCGAGTGAGTGGCGGCTTTTCGCCAGCAATTCGCTGAAACGAGGGGCACTCGGGGTTTCGCAAGCCCCTCGAGCCGCCGCTGCGGTCCGCCACCAAACGCTTCGCGCCCGGTCCGGGCGAATTTGCCGTGAACTCGCCCGCAGTTCCGCACGCACGCCACCCCGGCGCTTTCCGCAGTTCACATCGTAGTGCTAAAACCCTGGCACACGCCGGATGGCCGCAGGGAAGTGGCACGCGCCTTGCTCTAGCCCCCGGCACTCACCGCAGCATGCCTGGTCATTGGCCGGCATGCTCGGTCCGGGTAAATACTGCCGAGCCGCAGGGTCGCGGCTGCACAACAAGAGGAAGCACAATGCTCAAGCTCACCGCCAAGGCGCTGGTCTGCGCCCTGTCTCTCAGCCTTGCGGGTCTGGCCCAGGCCGCCGACCCGATCGTCATCAAGTTCTCCCATGTCGTCGCCGACAACACCCCAAAGGGCCAGGGCGCGCTGCTGTTCAAGAAGCTCGCCGAAGAGCGTCTGGCCGGCAAGGTGCGGGTCGAGGTCTATCCAAACTCCTCGCTGTTCGGTGACGGCAAGGAGATGGAAGCCCTGCTGCTCGGCGACGTCCAGCTGATCGCGCCGTCGCTCGCCAAGTTCGAGCACTATTCCAAGGGCGTTCAGGTGTTCGACCTGCCGTTCCTGTTCGACGACATCGAGGCGGTGGACCGCTTCCAGAAGAGTCCCGAAGGTCTGGCGCTGCTGAATTCAATGCGCGACAAGAACATCACCGGCCTGGGCTACTGGCACAACGGCATGAAGCAGCTGTCGGCCAACAAGCCGCTGCGCGAGCCGAAGGACGCCCGCGGCCTGAAGTTCCGCGTACAGGCTTCCGCGGTGCTGGACGAGCAGTTCAAGGCGCTGCGCGCCAACCCGCGCAAGATGAGCTTCGCCGAGGTCTACCAGGGCCTGCAGACCGGCGTGGTCAACGGTGCCGAGAACCCCTACTCGAACATCTATTCGCAGAAGATGCACGAGGTACAGAAGTACATCACCGAGTCCAACCACGGCCTGCTCGACTACATGCTGATCACCAACACCCAGTTCTGGGAAGGCCTGCCGGCCGACGTGCGTAGCGAGCTGGAGAGCATCCTTGCGGAAGTCACCACGGTGGTTAACCAGAAGGCCGACGAGCTGAACCAGGGCGACAAGCAGCGCATCCTGGACGCCGGCACCACCGAGGTCATCACCCTGACTCCCGAGCAGCGCGGCCTGTGGCGTGAAGCCATGAAGCCGGTGTGGAAGAAGTTCGAGGGCGAGATCGGTGCCGACCTGATCAAGGCCGCCGAGGCGTCCAACGCCCAGTAAGACCCTCGCAGGGGGCTGGTCTACACTGGCCCCTTGCTGCTTCGCATGGTTTTGCCGACAGGGCAGTGAAAACCGCAGCTTGCCGAGGGCGACCGGCTGTTTTCATTGTCCTGTTACCGGCCGGAAGGCCGGTTCCCCGGCACCTCACCGGTGCCTCATAACAATTCCAGTCAACGGGAGATGCCATCCATGAACGCCCTGCGGCGCGCCTGGGACCATTTCGAGGAAGGATTCGTCGCCTTCCTGCTTGCGGCGATGACGTTGGTCACCTTCGTCTACGTCATCCTCAACAACCTCTACACGGTCTTCTACAGCCTGGCTGACACCTTTCCGGCAGCCGAGGACTTCTTCTTCAACATCGGCGATTTCATCATCGGCCTGGCCCAGTCCATGACCTGGAGCACTGCGCTGACCCGCGCCCTGTTCGCCTGGCTGATCTTCTTCGGGATCTCCTACGGCGTACGCACCGCCGGCCACATCGGCGTGGATGCGCTGGTCAAGCTGGCCTCGCGCCCGGTACAGCGCGTGATCGGCATCATCGCCTGCCTGGCCTGCCTCGGTTACGCCGGCCTGATGGCGATCGGCAGCTACGACTGGATCAAGACCCTGTTCAACGCCAACATCGGCGCCGAGGACCTCGGTCACTTCGGCATCAAGCAGTGGCAGATCGGTCTGATCGTGCCGCTCGGCTTCACCCTGGTGTTCATACGCTTCCTGGAAATCTTCGTGCGCATCCTGCGTAACCAGCAAACCGGCCTTGGCCTGGCGGACGAAGCGGCGGAAGCCGTGAAGCTGACCGAGCACGAGGAGCAAAAATAAAATGACCATCCTGTTCCTGTTCGTCGTCCTGTTCGCCCTCATGTTCATCGGCGTGCCGATCGCCATTTCGCTCGGCCTGGCCGGCTCGATGACCATCATCCTGTTCAGCCCCGATTCGGTCCGCTCGCTGGCGATCAAGCTGTTCGAAACCAGCGAGCACTACACGCTGCTGGCCATTCCGTTCTTCCTTCTGGCCGGTGCCTTCATGACCACCGGCGGCGTGGCCCGTCGCCTGATCGATTTCGCCAACGCCTGCGTCGGCCACATCCGTGGCGGCCTGGCGATCGGTGCGGTACTGGCGTGCATGCTGTTCGCCGCGCTCTCCGGCTCCAGCCCGGCGACGGTGGCGGCGGTCGGCTCGATCGCCATTGCCGGCATGGTCCGTTCCGGCTACCCGCAGGCCTTCGGCGCCGGCATCGTCTGTAACGCCGGTACGCTGGGCATCCTCATCCCGCCGTCGGTGGTGATGGTGGTCTACGCCGCTGCGACCGAGACCTCGGTCGGCAAGCTGTTCATGGCCGGCGTGGTCCCCGGCCTGCTGCTCGGCGGCGTGCTGATGGTGGCGATCTACATCATCGCGGTGAAGAAGAACCTGCCGGCCTTGCCGCGGGCGAGCTTCCGCCAGTGGCTGTCGGCCGGGCGCAAGGCGCTCTGGGGCCTGCTGCTGATGGTGATCATCCTCGGCGGCATCTATTCCGGCATGTTCACCCCGACCGAAGCGGCGGCCGTGGCGGCGGTCTACTCGGCCTTCATCGCGCTGTTCGTCTACAAGGACATGACGCTCAGGGAGACGCCGAAGGTCCTGCTGGAATCCGGCAAGCTGTCGATCATGCTGATGTTCATCATCGCCAACGCGATGCTGTTCGCCCATGTGCTGACCACCGAGCAGATCCCGCAGCAGATCACCGCCTGGGTCATCGAGGCAGGCTTCCAGCCGTGGATGTTCCTGCTCGTGGTGAACATCGTGCTGCTGGTCGCCGGCGCCTTCATGGAGCCCTCGGCGATCATCCTGATCCTGGCTCCCATCCTGTTCCCGATCGCCATGGAGCTGGGCATCGACCCGATCCACCTCGGCGTGATCATGGTGGTGAACATGGAGATCGGCCTGATCACTCCGCCGGTGGGCCTGAATCTGTTCGTCACCTCGGCAGTGACCGGCATGACCGTGCCACAGGTGATCCGCGCCGCGCTGCCGTGGCTGATGATGCTGATCGGCTTCCTGATCATCATCACCTACATCCCCGCGGTATCGCTCGCCCTGCCGAACTGGCTGGGCATGTAGCCCGCAGTCGACCCGCTCAGAAGCCCGGCCTTGCGCCGGGCTTTTTTTTGCCTGCGCTCAGCCCCCGACCAGGGCCCGGCGCTTGAACCAGCCGGTCAGCGACAGCCGGTCGCGCCGGGTCGGCAGCACCTCGTGCGGCACCTCGCCGGAGAGAAACACCGCCAGGGTGCCGGCCAGCGGCGTGACGTCCACCGGAGCCTGCCCTGCAAGGTGCAGGCGCAGCTCGCCGCCGTCGCCTTCCTCCCAGACCTCGTTCAGGTACAGCACCACGCTGACCGCCCGCCTGTCGTCGTCACGGAAGCGGTCGAGATGGGTCTTGTAGAAGGCGCCCGGCGGATAAAAGGCGAAATGGCACTCGAACTCCTCGAGGCCGAGAAACAGGGTCTGGTTGAGCGTGACCCGCAGTTCATCCATCAGCGCCAGGTAGCGGTCGCAGGCCGGCGACTGGCCGGGTTCCAGCCAGAGGATCTGGTCGCCGCGGATGCCTTCGCGTACCGCCAGCGCGTCGCCGCGGCCGATGCCGGCCGGGCTCAGTGCGCCCTGGACCTCGCGGCTCCGGCACTCGGCGGCCAGTTCGGCGGTCACATCGGTAGGAATGACACCACGCTGCAAGGACCAGCCACGCTCGGCCAGGTCGTCGATAAGGGCTGTGAAGTACAAGGAAGGAGCTCCGGAGAAGGGGCCGGCCGGGGCGCGCAGGACTGCCGCCGGGCCGTTCGCAGAGTCTAGCAGCGCCGCATTCGCGCCTCGACAAGCAGCCATCGGGGCGCCGAAAATATTCCGCCGTCGAACAGGAGCCCCCATGCGCGCCCTTCTCGCCTTCCTGCTGCTCAGCTTCAGCCTCACCGCCTTCGCCGATGCCTACCAGACGCTCTACGAGAGCGCCGGCTGGTCGCGCCAGCGAGCCCATTTCGGCGAGGCGCTGGTTACCGCCCAGGCCCGCTACCGTTCGACCCTGCCGCCGGCGGTGTTCGAGGCGCTGGTGCGCAACAGCGATCAGCGTTTCGCACCCCAGGCGATGGACCAGCGGGCGGTGCAGGCGCTGCGCCAGCACCTGCCGGAACCGCAGCCGGCCCTGGCATTCTACGAGTCACCCCTGGGGCGCAAGATCGTCGAGGCCGAGGTGCGCGCCACCAGCCCGGCCGAGCTGCGCCAGCACGCCGGCGGGCTTCCGGCGAGCCCGGCGGGCAGCACGCGGCAGCTGCTGATCCGCCATCTCGCCCAGGCGATCCCGGTGACCGAAGCCGGCGCCGAGGTGAGCCTGGCGCTCGCCGGCGTCGCTGCCGACAGCCTCAGCCAGATGCTGCCGGGCATCCTCGGCGGGGCCCAGGCCAACACCCTGCTCGACGAGCAGCGCGAGCGCCTGATGCGCCAGATGGAGGGCCAGGTGGACGACACGCTCATGCACGTCTATCGCGACCTGTCCGATGCCGAACTCGAGGAATACGTACAGTTCGCCCAGTCCGAGGACGGCCAGAGCTATTACCGTGCCGCACTGCAGGCCTTGCGTGCGGCCCTGGCGGCCCCGCCGCCCGGAGCGGGCCAGCAGGGGATCTGAGGCGGCGGGGCGCGCTCGCTACCCCAGCCGTTCGCGCAGGAAGTCGAAGAAGGCGCGGCGCAGTTCCTCGCGCTCGTTCGCCAGGTGGTGCCGCGCATCGGGCAGCCGGAGTATCTCCGGCTGGTCGAACTTGCGCTCCAGCACCGGCAGGTTATGTCGCCAGTCCACGGTCATGTCCGCCTCGCCCTGGATGACGATCGGCCGATGAACGCAGCCCGGCGCGCGTTCGATGCGCGGGATCCAGCGCGCCAGGGCACCGACCCAGGCGGTCGGCAGGATGACCGGCTGCAGCGGATCCCGGGTGCGGATGAAGTCGAGGAACTGGGTATCGCCGGAGTTCTCGCTGAAGCTCCGGGGAATCTGCTGGACGAAATGCCGGGCCAGCTCGTAGCTGATCCGCGACCAGCCCCAGGCGCGCGGACGCACCAGCGGGGCGAGCAGGATGCTCCGGCCGAGCCGGGCGTGCGCCGCGCCGTTGAGCAGGTGGTCGATGAGAATGGCGCCGCCGGTGCTCTGGCCCAGCAGGTGCCAGGGTTCCGGCAGATCCAGCCGTTCGGCTTCCTGCAGCAGCGCCCCGAGCACCTGCTGGTACTCGTCGAACTCGTTGATGCTGGCGCGCGGCCCGGAGGACAGGCCGTGCCCCGGCAGATCGCAGGCGAGCACGGCGAAGCCCATTTCCAGGCCCCACTCGACCACGTGCCGGTAGAGGCCCATGTGGTCGTAATAGCCATGCAGGACCAGCAGGCTGGCGCGCGCGCCATCGTGCCACCAGGCCTGTGCGACCAGATCGTAGTCGCGCACCTGGAAGCGCCCGAGGCGGCTGTGCACGCCGGCGCGATGGGCCATGTCCAGGCCGTAGTAGGCCTGGTAGGCGCGCGCCTCGGGCAGCAGCGCACCGGCTTCGGACAGGCAGGCAAGGCGGGGGCGGAGCAGTTCGGGATCGATTGCGGCGACCATGGTGATTTCTTCGCTGGGCTGGATGCGATGTTCAGCTCTGCGCCGGGCCGTGGCAAGCTTGCCCACCCTCCCCGCGAGTGCCGCCATGTCCATCCGCGCCAAACACCTGCTTGCCGGCCTGATCGTCCTGCTCTGGGCCGCGGCCCTGCTCGCCGCCTTCTGGTGGTTCGAGGCGCGCTACCTGCGCCCGTTCGACGAACGCAGCGCGCTGTTTTCCGGCGATGCGCTGGCCCTGCCGGCGCAGCTGGCCGGCCCAGGACCGGTGCGCATGGTGCACTTCTGGGACCCGGCCTGCCCCTGCAACACCGGCAACCAGCAACACCTGGCCGAACTGATGCAGCGCTACGGCCGCAGCGTCAGTTTCTACGTGCTGCAGGCGCCCGGCACCCAGGGCCAGCTCCCCGAGCAGCTGGCCGGCCTGCAGCCGCTGGCCACGCTGCCGGGCGCCGAGCAGCTGCCGGCCAGCCCGGCGGCCGCCATCTGGGACGCCAGCGGCCGCCTGGCCTACGTCGGCCCGTACAGCGAGGGCGCCGTGTGCAACTCGGGCAACAGCTTCATCGAGCCGATCCTCGAGGCGCTGCTCGCCGGACGCCGCGTCGAGGCCACGCACTCGCTGGCCGTCGGCTGCTTCTGCGACTGGGGCCGGCACCCGCCAGGCGACGCACGCCAGACTCCGGCGCCCGGATAAGCCCGTCCCTCTCCGGGAGCGCGGTGGGTCAGCTGTGCGCCGGCGGCGCCACCAGCGGCTTGTCCAGGCCCGCCTCGCCGGCTTCCTCCAGCGCCTGCTGCATCGCACGGCTACGACGCTTGTCGGCGCGCCGCGTGAAGTACCAGGCGAGGAAGGTGAACAGGGAGACGGCCAGCAGGATCAGGCTGGCCACCGCGTTGATTTCCGGCTTCACACCCAGGCGCACGGCAGAGAAGATCTCCATCGGTAAGGTGGTGGCCCCGGGACCCGAGACGAAGCTCGCCAGCACCAGGTCGTCGAGCGACAGGGCGAAGGACATCATCGCGCCAGCCATCAGCGACGGCGCGATCATCGGGATGGTGATCAGCACGAATACCTTCCACGGACGCGCCCCCAAGTCCATCGCCGCCTCCTCGATCGACAGGTCGAGCTCGCGCAGGCGCGCCGACACCACCACCGCCACGTAGGACGCGCAGAACGTGGTGTGGGCGATCCAGATGGTGGTCAGTCCGCGCTGCGCCGGCCAACCGATCAACTGCGCCATGGCCACGAACAGCAGCAGCAGCGACAGACCGGTGATCACTTCCGGCATCACCAGCGGCGCGGTGACCAACCCGCCGAAGAAGGTGCGCCCGCGAAAGCGAGGAATCCGCGTCAGCACGAAGGCGGCCATGGTGCCCAGAGCGGTGGCGGCGATCGCGGTGTAGAAGGCGATTTCCAGCGAGCGCGCCACCGCGCCCATCAGTTGGCTGTTGTCCAGCAGGCCGACGTACCACTTCACCGACCAGCCGCCCCAGACCGTCACTAGCCGCGAGGCGTTGAACGAGTAGATGACCAGCAGGACCATCGGCAGGTAGATGAACACCAGCCCGAGCACCAGGATCAGCGTAGAGAAACTCGGGCGTCTCATGGCTTGCCCTCCAGCGCCTTCGCTTGGTTCCGGTTGAACAGGATGATCGGCACGATCAGGATCGCCAGCATCACCACCGCCAGCGCCGAGGCCACCGGCCAGTCGCGGTTGTTGAAGAATTCCTGCCACAGCACCTTGCCGATCATCAGCGTCTCGGGGCCGCCGAGCAGCTCGGGGATGACGAACTCGCCGACCGCCGGGATGAACACCAGCATGCAGCCGGCGATGATGCCGTTCTTCGAAAGCGGCACGGTGATCTTCCAGAAACTCGCCAGATTGCGCGCGCCGAGGTCGGCGGCCGCCTCCAGCAGGCTGAGGTCGTGCTTGACCAGGTTGGCGTACAGCGGCAGCACCATGAACGGGAGATACGAGTACACGATGCCGATGTACACCGCGACGTCGGTGTTGAGGATGCGCAGCGGCTGGTCGATCAGGCCGATGCCGAGTAGGAACTCGTTGAGGATGCCGTTACTGCTGAGAATGCCCATCCAGGCGTAGACGCGAATCAGGATCGCGGTCCAGGTCGGCATCATGATCAGCAGCAGCAGGACAGTCTGCAGGTCTTTGCGCGCCCGGGCGATGGCGTAGGCCATCGGGTAGCCGATCAGTAGGCAGAGCAGCGTGCTGATCAGCGCGATCTTCAGCGAGCCGAGATAGGCGGCCAGGTACAGCTCGTCCTCGGTGAGGAACAAGTAGTTGCCCAGGTTGAGCACCACCTGCAGCTGCTGCTCGGCGTAGCTGACGATCTCGGTGTAGGGCGGGATGGCCACGTCCGCTTCGGCGAAGCTGATCTTCAGCACGATGAAGAACGGCAGCATGAAGAACAGGAACAGCCAGACGAAGGGTACGCCGATGACCAGCCGGCGCCCGCTGTTCAGCCGGGACCGGTTCATGCCTGCAGCACCACGCCGCTGTCGTCCCACCAGTACACGTACACCTCCTCTTCCCAGGTCGGCCATTTCACGTGCCGTTCGGCGTTGGCGAGAAACGCCTGGACGATCTTTCCGGACGGCAGCCTGACGTAGTAGATCGAATGCCCGCCGAGATAGGCGATGTCGTGCACCACGCCCTGGGCGCAGTTGTAGCCGGGGCGTTGCAGCTCCGGCAGCTCGGTGCCGATGATCACCTTCTCCGGGCGCAGCGCGTAGGTGATGCGTTTGTCCTGCGCGCGGGTGCTGATGCCGTGGCCGACATAGATCGGCTGCTCCAGTTCCGGGCAGGCGATCACCGCGTGGTCTTCCACGTCCTCGATCAGCTCGCCGTCGAACAGGTTGACGTTGCCGATGAACTCGCACACCAGGCGACTGGCGGGCGTCTCGTAGATGTCCATCGGGCTGCCGACCTGCGCGATCCAGCCCAGATGCATGATGGCGATGCGTTCGGCCATGGTCATGGCCTCTTCCTGGTCGTGGGTGACCATCACGCAGGTCACCCCGACGCGCTCGATGATCTGCACCAGTTCCAGCTGCATCTGCGAGCGCAGCTTCTTGTCCAGCGCCCCCATCGGCTCGTCGAGCAGCAGTAGCTTGGGACGCTTGGCCAACGAGCGGGCCAGCGCCACGCGCTGGCGCTGGCCACCGGACAGCTGGTGCGGCTTGCGCTTGGCATACTGGGCCATCTGCACCAGCTTGAGCATCTCCTCCACGCGCGCCTCGACCTCGGCCTTGGGCAGGCCGTCCTGCTTGAGGCCGAAGGCGATGTTCTGGGCCACCGTCATGTGCGGGAACAGCGCATAGGACTGGAACATCATGTTGATCGGCCGCTCGTACGGCGGCAGGTCGGTGATGTCCTGGCCGTCGAGGAAGATGCGGCCGTCGGTGGGCCGCTCGAAGCCGGCAAGCATGCGCAGCAGCGTCGACTTGCCCGAACCGGAGCCACCCAGCAGCGCGAAGATCTCGCCCTGGTGGATGCTCAGGGACACGTCGTCGACCGCGACGGTTTCGTCGAACTTCTTGGTGACACGGTCGATCTTCAGCAGCACCTGCTTGGTCTTGCTCTCGCCGGTGACGGCTTTCTTGTAGGCGCTGGAGGCAACGGCCATGCGCAAGCTCCCCTATGAACGGAAAAAATCATCGAGCCCGTGCGCCGCGGTCCTGCTGCCGGGGCGCGCCGGGCTCGACTGCTAGGTGCCGGACTTGATCTTGGTCCAGCTACGGGTCATCAGGCGCTGGACCTTCGGCGGCAGTTCCGCCGACACGTACAGCCGGTCGATGACCTCCTGAGACGGGTATACCGACGGATCGTTGCGCACCTCGGGGTCCATCAGCTCGCCGGCCTTCGGGTTCGGATTGGCGTAGCCGACGTAATCGCTCACCGCGGCGATCACCTGCGGGTCGAGCAGGTAGTTGATGAAGGCGTGCGCCTGGTCCGGATTGGCCGCGTCGGCCGGGATCGCCAGCATGTCGAACCAGAGGTTGGCGCCCTCCTTCGGGATCGCATAGGCGATCTCGATGCCGCGCCCGGCTTCCTCGGCCCGCGCGGCGGCCTGGAACACGTCGCCGGAGAAGCCGGCGGCGACGCAGATGTTGCCGTTGGCGAGGTCGGAAATGTACTTGGACGAGTGGAAGTAGCGGACGTACGGGCGCACCGCGAGCAGCTTGGCCTCGGCCTTCTCGTAGTCTTCGGAATTCTGGCTGTTCGGGTCCAGCCCGAGGTAGTTCAGCACCGCCGGGAGCATCTCGTCGGCCGAGTCGAGGAAGGCCACGCCGCAGCTGGCGAGCTTCTTCATATTCTCCGGCTCGAACAGCACGGCCCAGGAATCGATCTCGTCCACGCCAAGCGCATCCTTGACCTTCTCCACGTTGTAGCCGATGCCGTTGGTGCCCCACAGGTAGGGCGCCGCGTAGAGGTTGCCCGGGTCGTTGCGCTCGAGCTGCTCGAGCAGCGCCGGGTCGAGGTTTTCCCAGTTCGGCAGCTTGGACTTGTCGAGCTTCTGGAAGGCGCCGGCCTTGATCTGCTTGCCGAGGAAATGGTTCGACGGCACCACCACGTCGTAGCCGCTGCGCCCGGCGAGCAGCTTGCCTTCCAGGGTTTCGTTCGAATCGAAGACGTCGTAGACCGGCTTGATCCCGGTGGCCTGCTCGAACTGCGCCAGGGTGTCCTCGCCGATGTAGTCCGACCAGTTGTAGATGTGCACGCTGGATTGGGCCTGCGCCTGGGCAGCGGCCGCGACGGTGGCGGCGACGATCAGCGTCTTGAGAGTCGAGCGCATGGGAATTGTCCTCTGGTTCCAGGCCACTCACTGCCCAGCGGGCAAAAGGCGCGCCTGTTTATTGTAAAAACCTCGAAAAATCAACAGGCGCGAGCGATCCGATGCTCGCGCCGGGAAAAACAGGGGCCGCCGCAGCGGGCCGGGGCGAATGGCGACCGGTCGGTCACACCCGACCGGTCGCGGCACCAGTCAGCGGCCGGATTTGATCTTGGTCCAGCTGCGGGTCATGGCGCGCTGGGTCTTCGGATCCAGGTCCGGGAAGGTATAGAGCTTCTGCAGCACGTCCTGGCTCGGGTAGATGCCCGGGTCGGTGCGGATCGCCTCGTCGATCAGCGGGGTGGCTGCGGCATTGCCGTTGGGGAACTGCACGTAGTTGGTGATCTCGGCCATTACCTGGGGCTCGAGCAGGTAGTTCAGGAACACGTGCGCGGCTTCGGGATTCTTGGCGTCGGCGGGGATGGCCAGCATGTCGAAGAAGCTGCCGGCGCCTTCCTTCGGAATCTGGTAGCCGACGTTCACGCCGTTGCCGGCCTCTTCGGCGCGGGACTTGGCCTGGTAGATGTCGCCCGAATAGCCGATGGTCACGCAGACGTTGCCGTTGGCCAGGTCGGAGATGTACTTGGAGGAATGGAAGTAGGCCACGTGCGGGCGGATCTGCAGGAACAGCTCCTCGGCCTTCTTCAGCTCGTCCGCCTTGCCGCTGTCCGGGGCATAGCCCAGGTAGTGCAGGGCCGCGGGGATGATCTCGGTCGGGGAGTCGAGGAAGGTCACGCCGCAGGACTTGAGCTTCTCGATGTTCTCCGGCTTGAACACCAGGTCCCAGGAGTCGACCGGCGCATCGTCGCCGAGCACGGCCTTGACTTTGTCGACGTTGTAGCCGATGCCGATGGTGCCCCACATGTAGGGAATCGAGTACTGGTTGCCCGGATCGCTGGAGTCGAGCGCTTTGAGCAGGTCCTTGTCGAGGTTGTCCCAGTTGCTCAGCTTGGACTTGTCGAGCTTCTGGAACACGCCCGCCTTGATCTGCTTGGCAAGGAACGGGTTGGACGGCACTACCACGTCATAGCCCGAACCGCCGGACAGCAGCTTGGCTTCCAGCACCTCGTTGCTGTCGAACACGTCGTAGACGACCTTGATGCCGGTTTCCTTGGTGAAGTTGTCCAGGGTGTCTTCGGCGATGTAATCGGACCAGTTGTAAACGTGCAGCACCTTTTCCTGAGCCTGGGCCACCCCGGCGACAGCGCCGGCCAGCGTCAAGGCGAGTAGGGTCTTGGCAAAGGGTTTCATCCGTGCAGCTCCTGTTGTCGTCTCTATTATTTGGGGCAGTGACAGGCCCTCGAGGCGGCGCGACGCCGCGCGGGTTCCGAGGTCCGATTCGTTCGGGCGTGCGCCGGCGTCCGGGCACCGTCGGCCCGGGCGAGCGCACCCGCGAAGTCTGGCAATTTCGAAACGGTTTTAACAGCCCGCCGCCAGCGTGCGAGCCCCGTCCCGCCAGCGGCCTGGGCGGGGGCTCGCAGCGCCGGACGGGAGCGATCACAGAACGTCCCGCGCCGTCGCGTCCAGGCACTGACGTGCCTTGGCGATCAGTTCGTCGATCTCCGCCTCGCTGATCACCAGCGGCGGGGAGATGATCATGGTGTCGCCGACCGCCCGCATGACCAGCCCGTTGCGGAAGCAGTGCTCGCGGCAGAGCATGCCGATGCCGGGCTCCGCGAAACGCTCGCGCGTCCTCTTGTTCTTCACCAGTTCCAGCGCGCCGACCATGCCGACGCCCCGTGCCTCGCCAACCAGCGGGTGCTCCGCCAGTTCACGCCAGCGTGCTTGCAAATATGGCGCCGTTTTCGCCTTCACCCGCTCGACGATGCCTTCTTCCCTCAGCAGGCGCAGGTTCTCCAGCGCCACGGCGGCGGCCACCGGGTGCCCGGAGTAGGTGAAGCCGTGGTAGAACTCGCCGCCCTCGTTGAGGGTTTCGACCACCTCGTCACGGACGATCACGCCGCCCATGGGGATGTAGCCGGAGGTCAGGCCCTTGGCGATCGGCATCAGGTCCGGGGCGTTGCCGTAGTAGTCGCTGCCGAACCACTCGCCGGTGCGGCCGAAGCCGCAGATGACCTCGTCGGCGACGAACAGGATGTCGTACCTGGCGAGGATCTCGCGCACGCGCGGCCAATAGCTGTCCGGCGGGATGATCACGCCGCCGGCGCCCTGGATCGGTTCGGCGATGAAGGCGGCGACGCGCTCCTCGCCCAGTTCGAGGATCTTCTGCTCCAGCTGGTCGGCGATGCGGATGCCGAACGCCTCCGGATCGCTGTCGGCGCCCTCGCCGTACCAGTAGGGCTGGTCGATGTGCTCGATGCCGGGGATGGGCAGGTCGCCCTGCCCGTGCATCGCCTTCATCCCGCCGAGGCTGACGCCGGCGACGGTGGAGCCGTGGTAGCCGTTCCAGCGGCCGATGATCACTTTTTTCTCAGGCCTGCCCTTGATCGCCCAATAATGGCGCACCATCCGCAGCACGGTGTCGTTGGCCTCGGACCCCGAACCGGTGAAGAACACGTGGTTCATCCCCTGCGGGGCGATGTCGGCGATGGCCTTGGCCAGCGCCAGCGCCGGCGGGTGGGCGGTCTGGAAGAACAGGTTGTAGTACGGCAGCTCGCGCATCTGCCGGCTGGCCGCCTCCACCAGCTCCTCGCGCCCGTAGCCGACGTTGACGCACCACAGCCCGGCCATCGCATCGAGGATGCGGTGGCCTTCGCTGTCCCACAGGTAGACGCCCTCGGCCCGGGTGATGATGCGCGTGCCCTTGGCGTTCAGCGCCTTGTAGTCGGTGAACGGCGGCAGGTGGTGGTCGCGCCCGAGCGCCTGCCATTGAAGGGTCTGCGAATCACTCATCGTTCATCTCCGAATTATTCTTGCGAGCTCACAGGTGGATGAAAGAAGCGCCATCCACCCCACGGCTGCCTTTTCGTCCAGCCTTCCAGCCTCCAGCGCCTTTATCGGCTTTTCCGCCTACACCGACAGCATCAGGAACTCGCGCTCCCAGGAGCTGATCACGCGCTTGAAGTTCTCGTGCTCGGCGCGCTTGACCGCCACGTAGCCGCGGATGAATTTCGGGCTCAGGTAGCGCTCCAGCGCGGTGCAGGTCTCCATCCGTTCGAGCGCCGCTTCCAGGTTCAGCGGCAGGCGCAGGTTGCGCCGCTCGTAGCCGCGCCCGCGCACCGGCTGGCTCGGCGGCAGCTGCTCGATCATGCCGATGTAGCCGCACAGCAGGCTGGCGGCGATCGCCAGGTAGGGGTTGGCGTCGGCCCCGGCGAGGCGGTTCTCGACCCGGCGGTTCTGCGGCGTCGAGTCCGGCACGCGCAGGCCCACGGTGCGGTTTTCCTCGCCCCACTCGACGTTCACCGGCGCCGAGGTATCGGGCAGGAAGCGGCGGAACGAGTTGACGTTCGGCGCGAACAGCGGCAGCAGCTCGGGGATGTACTTCTGCAGGCCGCCGACGTGGTGCAGGAACAGCTCGCTCATGGAGCCGTCCTCGCTGGAGAAGATGTTGCGTCCGGTGACCTGGTCCACCACGCTCTGGTGCAAATGCATGGCGCTGCCCGGCTCGCCGGTCATCGGCTTGGCCATGAAGGTGGCCGCCACGTTGTGCTTGAGCGCCGCCTCACGCATGGTGCGCTTGAACACCAGGATCTGATCGGCCAGGTGCAACGCCTCGCCGTGACGGAAGTTGATCTCCATCTGCGCCGTGCCTTCCTCGTGGATCAGGGTATCCAGGTCCAGGCCCTGCGCCTCGCACCAGTCGTACATGTCCTCGAACAGCGGGTCGAATTCGTTGGCCGCGTCGATGGAGAACGACTGGCGGCCGGTCTCCTGGCGGCCGGAACGGCCCACCGGGGCCTGCAGCGGCAGGTCGGGGTCCTCGCAGCGCTTGGTCAGGTAGAACTCCATCTCCGGCGCGACGATCGGCTGCCAGCCGCGGTCGGCGTAGAGCTTGAGCACGTTCTTGAGGATGTTGCGCGGCGACAGCGCGATGGGGTTGCCCATCTTGTCGAAGGTGTCGTGGATCACCATGGCGGTGGGCTCGATGGCCCAGGGCACGAGGAACACGGCGTTCGGGTCGGGGCGGCAGAACATGTCGATGTCCGCCGGGTCGAGCAGGTCGTAGTAGATTTCGTCCTCGACGTAGTCGCCGGTGACGGTCTGCAGCAGCACGCTTTCCGGCAGGCGCATGCCCTTCTCGTCCAGGAACTTGTTGGTCGGCGAGATCTTGCCCCGGGCGATGCCGGTCAGGTCGCTGATCAGGCACTCGACTTCGGTGATCTTGCGTTCTTTCAGCCAGCCTGTGAGCTGGTCCAGCTTGGTAGTCATGATGACCTCGGTTTGGGGGAACGACCGCCGGTCCTTCGGCGATCAACGTTGCCGGGCCCGCTCCGCGCAGGCCTCGGCGAATGCCTCGAACAAGGCAAGATAGTGCGGATGGTCGTGCACCTGCCACTCCGGGTGCCATTGCACGCCCACGGCGAAACGGCTGGCGCCCTCGACGGAAAAGGCCTCGATCAGCCCGTCGGGTGCCAGCGCCTCGATGCGCAGCCCCTCGCCCAGACGCTCGACCCCCTGACCGTGCACCGAGTTCACCTGGATCTCGACCGGCAGTCCGCAACGCTGCAGCCAGCCGCCGGGCTGCACCCGCACCGGGTGGCGCAGGCCGTACTGGATTTCCACCGGGTCGTCCGGCGATTCGCGATGATCGGCGTGACGGCCGGTCTCGTGCACCTTCTGGTACAGGCTGCCGCCGTAGGACACGTTCATTTCCTGGAAGCCGCGGCAGATGCCCAGCAGCGGCACGCCGGCGGCTACCGCGGCGCGGATCAGCGGCAGGGTCAGCGCGTCGCGGGCAGGGTCGTGCAGGGTGCCGGCCTCGCTGGCGGAGCCCTGGTAGCGATGGGGTTCGACGTTGGAAGGCGAGCCGGTCAGCAGCAGACCGTCTAGACTGTCGAGCAGGGCCTGGCTGTCGATCAGGCTGCCGAGCGCCGGGATGACCAGCGGCGTTCCGGCGATGGCGGCAGCCCGCAGATACTTGTCGCCGGCGATGTGGAAAACATGGTGACCGATCTGCCTGGTACAGGCGCAAACGCCTATCAGCGGCACGCGACGCATGAGGCACCGTCTTTTTTGGAGAGGTTGTTCGAGAGTAGCCTTGTTCATTTTTTTAGACAAGCGCTTGGCAGAACATCGAACACCCCGCCCCAGCCTGCCCGCCTGAAGCACGTAAAAAGGTGCAAAAAATGCCCACTGCGCGCCGCTTCGGGGCACCCGCCGACGCTATTGACAGCCTCTCGGCTTTTCGTTTGACTCCAAGGCGAGTCCTCGACTGATTGATATTTTTAACAATGAAGGTGCTTCACCATGTCGCCCCCGCCGCGTGCCATTCAGCTAAACGAAGCCAATGCGTTCCTGAAGGAACACCCGGAGGTCCTCTACATCGACCTGTTGATCGCCGACATGAACGGCGTGGTGCGCGGCAAGCGCATCGACCGCGCCAGCCTGCACAAGGTCTATGAGAAGGGCATCAACCTGCCCGCCTCGCTGTTCGCCCTGGACATCAAGGGCATCACCGTCGAAAGCACCGGCCTGGGCATGGACATCGGTGATTCCGACCGCATCTGCTTCCCGATCCCCAACACCCTGTCCAAGGAACCCTGGCAGAAGCGCCCGACCGCGCAGCTGCTGATGACCATGCACGAGCGCGACGGCTCGCCGTTCTTCGCCGACCCGCGCGAGGTGCTGCGCCAGGTGGTGACCCAGTTCGACGCGCTCGGGCTGACCGTGTGCGCGGCCTTCGAGCTGGAGTTCTACCTGATCGACCAGGAGAACGTGAACGGCCGGCCGCAGCCGCCGCGCTCGCCGATCTCCGGCAAGCGCCCGCATTCGACCCAGGTCTACCTGATCGACGACCTCGACGAGTACGTCGACTGCCTGCAGGACATCCTCGAAGGGGCCAAGGAACAGGGCATCCCGGCCGACGCCATCGTCAAGGAAAGCGCGCCGGCGCAGTTCGAGGTCAACCTCCACCACGTCGCCGACCCGATCAAGGCCTGCGACTACGCCGTGCTGCTCAAGCGGCTGATCAAGAACATCGCCTACGACCACGAGATGGACACGACCTTCATGGCCAAGCCCTATCCGGGCCAGGCCGGCAACGGGCTGCACGTGCACATCTCGATCCTGGACAAGAATGGCAACAATATTTTCGCCACCGAAACGCCGGTCGAGCATGCCCCGCTGCGCCACGCGATCGGCGGCATCCAGCAGACCATGGCCGCCTCGATGGCCTTCCTCTGCCCAAACGTGAACTCCTACCGCCGCTTCGGGGCGCAGTTCTACGTGCCGAACGCTCCCTGCTGGGGCATCGACAACCGCACGGTGGCCCTGCGCGTGCCCAGCGAGAGCCCCGATGCGGTGCGCATCGAGCACCGCGTCGCCGGCGCCGACGCCAACCCCTACCTGCTGCTGGCCTCGGTGCTGGCCGGCATCCACCACGGGCTGACCAACAAGATCGAGCCGGACGACCCGATCGAGGGCAACTCCTACGAGAAGGTCGAGGCCAGCCTGCCGACCAACCTGCGCGACGCGCTGCGCGAGCTGGACGACAGCCAGATCATGGAGCGCTACATCAGCCCGGATTACATCGACATCTTCGCCGCCTGCAAGGAAAGCGAGCTGGAGGAGTTCGAGCACTCGATCTCCGACCTCGAGTACAACTGGTACCTGCACACGGTCTGAGCCGGCGGTCCGTGCCCCGGCTCAGGCCAGCCCGGGGTGCGCGGCGAACCAGGCGTCGATCAGGGCGCGCATGCGCTCGCCCGGGCAGCTGGGAAAGTGCCCGCCGTGCAGCACCCGCACCGGCAGTTCGCGCAGGCGTGCCAGGCTGCGTGCGTAGGCCTCCACGTCCGAGTGGTAGGCATCCTCGATCAGCGGGCCGTCATAGAGCACGTCACCGGAGAACAGCGTCCGCGTGTGCGCCTCCCAGAGGCTGATCCCGCCGGGGGAGTGGCCGGGGGTGTGCAGCACCTCGAGCACCCGGTCGCCCAGATCCAGCACCTCGCCCTCCTCGATCAGGCGCGTCGCCGGCGCCGCCCGTACGCGGTATTCGGCGTAGCACAGCGGGCACTCGGGATGGGCCTCGAACATGGCGTCGCCGACGAAGGCGGTGGCGAGCGTGTTGTCGCCGTCCGGCGCGGCGAGGATGTCCGCCTCGGCCGGGTGCACCAGGCGCTCGGGAAACTCGTGGTGCCCGGCGATGTGGTCGAAATGGGTGTGGCTCGCTACCGCCAGCAGCGGGCGCTCGGTCAGCCACGGCAACTGCTCGCGCAGGCTGACCAGCCCGGAACCGCTGTCGATCAGCAGGTCGCGCTCGCGGCCCTGCACGTGCCAGAGGTTGCAGCGGTAGAACGGCCTGATCCAGGGCTCGTGGATCAGGCTGATGGCGTCGTCGCGACGCTGGACTTCAAACCACTGCTGCCGGGCGACGATCTTCATGGCGGCTCCTCGAGGTTTCGCGATTCAGGCGGCCTGCATGCGCGGCACCAGCACCCACTTGCGCAGCACCACGTAGAACACCGCCGTCAGCACGAATACCGGAAGCGAAGCCCCAAACGCCAGCGGCGCCACCCAGCCCCAGTAGTAGGCCAGCACCGCGCCCAGCGCATAGGCGGCGAAGGCCGCCGGGTTGAAGCCGGCCAGGTAGCGGTAGCGTCCGCCGCGCGGGTCGAGCAGATCGGCCTCGAGGTAGCTACCGCGCTGGATCACGAAATAGTCGGCGATCATCACGGCGAAGGCCGGGATGAAGACGCTGCCGATGATCAGCAGGAAGTTCTGGAAGTTGTCGAGGATGCCGGGAATCTGCGAGCCGAGGATCGACAGCACGCCGATCGCCAGCGCCGGCTTCCAGAAGCGCGTCTGCGGGCGCATGTTCAGATACGACAGGGTGGCGCTGTACACGCACATGACGTTGGTGGTCATCACCGAGAGGAACACCACGATCGCCGCCGGCAGCCCGAAGCCGAAGCCGGCCAACAGCACCGCCGGATCGTAGGTCTGCTGCATGCCGGCCAGCACGCTGAAGCCGGAAACCGCGGCGCCCAGGCCCATGGCCAGCAGGGTGGCGGCGACGTAGCCGACCCAGGTACCCACCGCCGCGGCCTTCTGGCTGCGGCAGTGGCGGTTGTAGTCGGCGGCCAGCGGAATCCAGGAGAAGGCCGTGGCGATGACGATGTCGAAGGCCACCCCGGCGCTGATCTCGTTGCGCGGCTCGACCGGCATCGCGAACAGTTCGGCGAAGGCGAAGTTGCGCCCCATGGCGTAGAACACCGCGCCGGCCAGCAGCAGCATGCCGACCGCCGCCCAGCGCTCGACCCGCTCGATGCCCAGGTGCCCGCGCAGGGCGATGAGCACCACCAGGGTTTCGCAGAGCACGGTGAACAGCGGCAGGTTGCTGTAGCCGGTGGTGGCCTCGACCGCGTAGTTCAGGCTCATGCCGGCCAGCAGCGCCTGGATCCAGCTCCAGGCCAGCAGGCTCACCAGGTTGACCAGCGAGGGCAGCTTGGCGCCGTGCACGCCGTAGCTGGCGCGCGCCAGCACCATGGTCGACAGGCCGCTGCGCTGGCCCATCAGGCCGACCAGCACCAGCGGCAGGATGCCGAGCGCGGAGCCGAGCAGGACGATGAACATCGCCTGGCCGAAGCGCAGGTCCGGCACCAGCAGCATGCCGGTAAGGATGGTGGTGACCACCACGTTGGCGCCGAGCCAGAGCGCGGCGGTTCCCCGCAGCCCGAGGCTGCGCTGGGACGGGTCGGTGGCGGCCAGGCTGTCCTGGCCAAAGTGGCGGGCAAGCGTGTCGAACATGGTGACTCCCCTACGCGTTGTCGTGGGTGGTGCGGTTGTGGCGCGGCAGTCAGTGGGGCGAGGTCGTTGTTCTTCGTAGGGCGCAGGGCCGGTCAGGGCGGCGGACGGAACCTCATGCCGGCTGCTCCTGGTCGAGGCCGATGAAGCGCCGCACACGCTCGCCGCCGCGGGTGCGCAGGGCCTCGGGCGGGGCGTCGGCCTGGATCAGGCCGTCTTCCATGAACACCACGCGGCTGGAGATCGACAGGGCGAAGTCCATCTCGTGGGTGACGATGAGCATGGTCATGCCTTCGCGTGCCAGCTCGCGGATGACGGCGAGCACGTCGCCCACCAGCTCCGGGTCGAGCGCCGAGGTGGGCTCGTCGAACAGCATGATGTCCGGCTTCATGGCCAGCGCGCGGGCGATGGCGACGCGCTGCTGCTGGCCGCCGGAGAGCTGGTGCGGGTACTTGCCGGCATGCGCCAGCAGGCCGACCTTGTCGAGCAGGGCCAGGGCCTCGTGGCGCAGCGTGGCCGGGTCGCCGAGGCGGTGGTAGCGCGGTGCGAGCAGCACGTTGTCGAGGATGGTGCGGTGCGGGAACAGGTTGAAGCTCTGGAACACCATGCCGATGCGCCGCACGCCGGCGCGCAGGCGGCGGTTGTCCGGGGTGTCGCCGGCGCGGATGAAGTCCTCGCCGAACAGCACGATCTCGCCCTGCTCGATGCTTTCCAGGCCGTTGATGGTGCGGATCAGCGAGGTCTTGCCGGAGCCCGACGGGCCGATGATGGAGATCACCTCACCCGGGCGCACGGCGAGGTCGATGCCCTTGAGCACCTCGTGCCTGCCGTAGCGCTTGTGCACGTCCAGCAGCCGCAGGGCGTCGGGCTGCCCGGTACGCGAGACCGCGGCCGGTGCCGTGCGTACCGGCGGCAGTGAGGCGCGCAGGGCCTGTACGCGGGCCTCGTCGAGGGTTTCCGGCTTGCGCCGGGTCAGATCCAGGCAGCGCTCGAGGTACTGCAGCAGCCAGCCGAACAGGGTGACGATCAGCACGTAGTAGACGGCCACCGCCCCCAGCGTCTCGAGCACCAGGAAGTTCTGCGCATAGAGCCGCTGGCCCACCAGCAACAGCTCGGTGAGCGAGATCACCGAGACCAGCGAGGTCAGCTTGACGATGGTCACGTACTCGTTGGTCAGGGTCGGCAGGGCGATGCGGAAGGCCTGCGGGATGACGATCAGCCATTGCGTGCCCAGCCCGCGGATGCCCAGGGCGCGCGCCGCCTCGCGCTGCCCCCTGGCGACCGAGAGCAGTCCGCCGCGGTGGATCTCCGCCATGTAGGCCGCCTCGGTCAGCACCAGCGACAGCAGGCCGGCGTAGAAGGGGTTCGACAGCAGCGCGCCGCTGGCCGGAAACAGCTGCGGGAGGTTGTAGACGAAGATCAGCAGCACCAGCAGCGGCACGCTGCGGAAGAACCACACGTACAGGCCGGCCGGCGCGCTGATCCAGCGATGCGCCGACTGCCTGGCGCTGGCCAGGCCAAAGCCGATCAGCAGGCCGATCAGCCAGGCCAGGGTGCTGAGCTTGACCACCGTCCAGCTGGCCTGCCAGAAGCCGGGCATGGAGAACAGCGAAAAGAAATAGGTCCACTCGAACGGCATGCGCTACCTCGCACCGGGCGCCGGTCGACGACGCCCGGCGGCGCCGCCGGGTCGGGATCAGGCTTCTTCCAGGTTGTACTTCTTCAGCAGCGCCTGGTACTCGCCGCTCGCCTTGAAGTCGTCCAGCGCGGCCTTGAGCGCGTCCAGCAGTTGGGCGTTGCCCTGCTTGACGTAGATGCCGAGCACTTCCGGGTAGACCGACTGCGGCGAGCAGATGACGATCCGCCCGCGCGACTTGTCGACCATCATCTGCGAGGCGCTGGCGATCTCCAGGTGCGCCTGCACGTGGCCGGACATCAGTGCCTGGGAGACTTCCGAGCTGGTCGGGTACTCGTTGATGGTGATGGCGCCGGCGCCCTGCTCGCTGCAATAGCCCGCCGACAGCTCGTTGAGCTTGCCGATCCAGGAAGTGCCCTGCTGCAGGCCGACGGTCAGGCCGCACAGCTCCTCGGGCGTCTGTGGCTTCTTCGCCGCATCGGCACGCACCATGATCGCCGCGCCGGTCCTCGCGTAGGGAACGGCATCGGCCTGCTTGAGCCGCTCGGGCAGGATGTACATGCCGGAGATGATGGTGTCGAAGCGGTTGGCGTTCAGCCCCAGGATCAGGTTGGGAAAGCGCGTGTCGCTGAAGGTCGCCTTCAGGCCCATGCGCTCGGCCAGCTCGGCGGATACCTCCGGGTCGAAGCCGACCACCTGGTCGCCGTCGTAGTACTCGAACGGCGGATAGGCGATCTCCATGCCGACCTTGAGCTCGCCGGCGGCGATGGTCTTCGGCGTCTCGGCGGCCCCCGCCTGGCAGCTCAGGCCCAGCATGACGGCGGCCAGGGCGCTCAGCTCCGGTTCTTCAGGCGCTTCATCGGTGTCTCTCCATATGGCTCACGGGCAAGGCAGGGCTCAAAGCGCGCTCGGCTGGTGTTTCAGCCGGCCGAAGCTCGCGGGCTGGCGGGCGCGTTCCGGCAGCCGGAGCTCGCCGGCGGCCACGCGTTCTTTCAGGTATCGGTAGGTCTGCAGCGCCTGGCTCCACATGTGCTCGCCGATGCTGATCGACTCGTAGTGCGCGCCGGCCTCGGCGAACGGCGGCAGCGGGCGAATCTGGGTGTGGTAGTCGCAGGCGTAGAACAGCGGGAAGGAGTAGCGCTCCTCGGCGACCTTGCGCACCCGGTGGGCGGTGGCGACGAAGGCTCCGGCGGTCATGACCTCCAGCATGTCGCCGATGTTGACGACGAAGGCGCCGTCCAGCGGCGGCGCGTCGATCCACTGGCCGAGGTCGTTCATCACCTCCAGCCCAGGGCGGTCGGCGAGCAGGATGGTGAAGCACTCGTAGTCGGTGTGGGCGCCGATCCCGGGAGCGTCCTGGGCCTCGCCGTCGTAGGGGTAGTGGATCAGCCGCAGCTTCGACGGCGGGTACTGCGCGGCATCGTCGAAAGCGTTCTCCGGCAGCCCGAGGGCCAGGGCGAAGCCGCGGAACAGCGTGCGGCCGAGGCCGAACACCGCCGCGTAGTAGGCCTGCACCGCCTCCCTGAAACCAGCGACCGGCGGCCACTCGTTAGGCCCCAGCAGCGGCGTGCCGGCGAGCACCAGCGGATGGTCGGCCGGCACTTCGTAGCCGACGTCGAAGGCCTCCTTGTGGTCCGGCTTGCCCTTGGCGTAGATCTCCTCGCCCTCGGGCACGTAGCCCTTGTGGGTCCTGGAGGCGCCGATGTAGTGGCGCATCTTGGTCTCGAAGTCCTGGGCGAAGAAGGCCTCGGCCGCCCGGTGCAGCCCGTCCATCAGCGCCGGGGACACGCCGTGGCCGGTGATGTAGAGAAAGCCCACCTCGCGCGCGGCCTGCCCCAGCGCGCCGGCGACGGCCTGGCGCTCGGCGAGGTCCGGGCTGAACAGGCCGGCGACGTCGACCACCGGGATGCGGGTGAAGCTGCTCATGAGGCCTCCTGCGTGCCGGCGAGAAAGCGCTGGAAGTGCGCGCGTTGCTCGGCGGCCATCCACCGGTTCAGCGACCACAGGTCGGCGACCGGCACGTTGGTGTAGGGAAGATGATGCAAATACCCGTCCGGACCGAACTCCGGCGTCAGGGTGGTGCAGGCGAAGCCGCGTGCCCGCTGGCTCGCCCACACCTGCTCCCAGTGCCGCTGGTGGAAGGCGAGCGCCGCGGCGTATTCCGGCGCACCGGGATGAGGCACCTGCGGCCCCTGGTCGTAGCCGACCCGCGCCTGGATGTGGCAGACCCGTTCGACGAAGGGGCCGAGGTCGTCCTCGGGGTCATCCAGCAGGCGCTCGCAGGTGACCACCCAGTGGCTGATGTCGGAGGTGAAGCGCAGCCCGGGCAACTGGCGGATCAGCTCAAGGGTGACCCAGGGGCTGTACAGCGAGCGGCCGCGATGGATCTCGAAGCAGGCGTTCACCCCGGCCTGGCGCGCCAGTTCCAGCGCCGCGCCGAAGAAGTCGACCTGCGCCGCCATCGCCCAGCGGTCGTTGCCGGCCAGCAGGTTGACCAGCCGCGGCTGCAGCTCGGCCGCCGCGGCGAGCTTGGGCGCCAGGTCGGCCAGGTGCTCGGCGACGCCGTCGGCCTGGCGCGGCAGCACCGGGGTCGAGCTGAACAGCGTGCAGATGTAGGGCAGCGCGTTGGCTTCGAGGAGGCGGGCGAAGGCCGGGCGGGCCGCGGGATCGTCCGGCAGGCGTCCTTCCAGGCCGTCGAAGCCGGCCTCGCGCAGTTCGTCGAGGGCCTGCTCCCAGCGGCCCCGGAAGCCCCAGAGGGTGCGGAACAGTTCCAGCTTCATTGCCGGCCTCCTGCCGATGCGCTAGCGATGGGTCACGCCCGGCAGCACGCAGAGCATCTCGTACAGCAGGTTGGCGCCGAGCAGCGAGGTGTTCCCGCTGGTGTCGTAGGGCGGCGACACTTCAACCAGATCGCAACCAATGAGTTCGAGTCCCGCGCAGCCGCGGATGATTTCCAGCGCCTGGATGGTGGTCAGCCCGCCGACCTCCGGCGTGCCGGTACCGGGCGCCCAGGCCGGGTCGATGCCGTCGATGTCGAAGGACAGGTACACCGGCCCGCCGCCGACCCTGGCGCGCACCTCTTCCATCAGCGGCGTCAGCGAGCGGTGCCAGCACTCCTCGGCCTGCACCACGCGAAAGCCCTGCTTGCGGCACCAGTCGAAATCCTCGGCGGTGTAGCCCTGGGCGCGCAGGCCGATCTGCACCACCCGGTCGCAGTCCAGCAGGTCCTCTTCGACGGCCCGGCGGAAAGTGGTGCCGTGGGCGATCTTCTCGCCGAACATGTGATCGTTGACGTCGGCGTGGGCGTCGACGTGCACCAGCCCGACCTTGCCGTGCTTCTTCTTCATCGCCCGCAGGATCGGCAGCGTGAGAGTGTGGTCGCCGCCGAGGGTCAGCGGCACGATGCCGAGCTCGAGGATCTCGTCGTAGGCCTGCTCGATGATGCGCACGGCGTCGAGCAGGTTGAAGGTGTTGATGGCCACGTCGCCGACATCGGCGACGTTCAGCGAGTCGAAGGGCGCCGCGCCGGTGGCCATGTTGTAGGGGCGGATCATCACCGACTCGGCGCGGATCTCGCGCGGGCCGAAGCGGGTGCCGGAGCGCAGCGAGGTGCCGATGTCCAGCGGCACGCCGATGAAGGCGGCGTCCAGCGCGCGCTTGTCGGCCTCGGCCTGGACGAAGGGCAGGCGCAGCATGGTGGCGATGCCGCCGAAGCGCGGCATCTCGTTGCCGCCCAGCGGCTGGTGGAGAATGCGGGACATGGCGGGCCTCAGGAATCCGGGACGATCCGATTCTTGGCCAAGGGGCAAAACGGAAAAATTGCCGAGGGCAAATAATTACTTCAGAGTTTTCTGAAGCAATGCCTGCCGGAGACGCCGATGCACACCGCCCTGCCCGACCTCAAGCTGCTGCGCATCTTCGTCAGCGTGGTCCAGCACCAGGGCTTCACCGCCGCCCAGCAGGCGCTGAACCTGTCCACCTCGGCGATCAGCACCTACATGAGCCAGCTCGAGGCGCAACTGGGCATCACCCTCTGTCACCGCGGCCGCGGCGGCTTCAGCCTGACCGGCAAGGGCGAGCTGTTCTACCAGGAGTGCCTGCGCCTGCTCGGCGAACTGGAGGGCTTCGAGCGCTACACCGCGGCGCTCAAGGGCGAGCTGCGCGGCACCCTCACCCTCGGCGTGCTGGACTCCACCGTGAGCGACCCGGCCCTGCCGCTGCCGGACGTGATCGGCGCCTACAACCGCAACCACCCAGCCGTGCACCTGCGCCTGCAGGTCATGAGTCCCTACGAGCTGCAGATGGGGGTGCTGGAAAACCGCCTGGACGTCGCCATCGGCGCCTTCTACAACCGCATGAGCGGCCTGGTGTACCAGCCGCTGTACCGCGAGCAGCACTGGCTCTACTGCAGCGACCGGCACCCGCTGTTCGCCGAACGCGGCATCCCGGCGACCCTGATCATGGGCCAGCGCATGGTCGGCCGCGGCTACTGGAGCCAGGCGGAAATGGCCCGTCATGGCATCCGCGACAGCGCCGCCACGGTGGAAAGCATGGAGGCCCAGCTGATCCTGGTGCTCTCCGGCGCCTACATCGGCTACCTGCCCGAACACTACGCGCAGCCCTGGGCTGACCAGGGCCGGCTGAAGGTCCTGCTGCCGGCGACCTTCGGCTACCAGGCGCCCTTCACCCTCATCTATCGCCGCGGGCGCACCCGCGAGCCGCTGATCCAGGCGTTCCGCGACCTGCTCAGGCCCGGCCCGCAGCACTGAGGCTTGCATCCCCGCCGCGGCCGGCATCCAATGGCGGCCCCGACCCGGAGTAGCCATGGCCCGACCCGCCACCGCCCGCAAGCCCCGCGCCAGCAGCCAGGCGCGCATCGACGCGATCCTCGAAGCCGCCCGCACGCTGCTCGCCGAGCAAGGCGTCGGCGGCCTGTCGATGTATGCGGTGGCCGAGCGCGCGGGCCTGCCGCCGTCATCGGTCTACCACTTCTTCCCCAGCGTGCCGGCGCTGCTCGAAGGGTTGATCGCGCAGGTCCACGAGGCCTTCCGGGACTGCCTGGCGCAGCCGCTGGACGGTCCTGTTCCGGCCCGCTGGCAGGAACTCTCGCGGAAGATCGAACTGCGCATGCTGGCGATCTACGAACGCGATCCGGCCGCGCGCCAGCTGATCCTCGCCCAGCACGGGCTGGCCGAGGTGACCCGCGCCGACCTGTCCCACGACATCGAACTCGGGCGCGCCATGCGGGTCCTCTTTGAAAGCCATTTCGTCCTGCCACCGCTGCCGGAGGAGCCGGACGTGTTCAGCCTGGCGCTGGAACTCGGCGACCGCGTCTACGCCCGCTCGATCCAGCAGTACGGCGAGATCACCGCGCGCATGGCCGAGGAAGGCATGCGGGTGTTCGACGCCTACCTGGGCCTGTACCTGCCGCCCTTCCTTCCGCGCACCGACGGAATTACTCGATAAATATCGGTATTCAGCCCTATCCGGATACTCATTGCGAAAGTACCCGGCTAGGCATACGGATAAACATCGAATAGAGTGCACCACTCAATTCCCGCCGTCCCGGCACCCGCCCGTTCGCGAGGTCTCGTCATGTCCCGAATCGTCACCGTCGCCGCCACCCAGATGGCCTGCTCCTGGGATCGCCAGGCCAACATCGCCAACGCCGAGAAGCTGGTCCGCGAAGCGGCCGGCAAGGGCGCGCAGATCATCCTGATCCAGGAGCTGTTCGAGACGCCCTACTTCTGCCAGAAGCCGAACCCGGAATACCTGCAGCTGGCCACCCCGGTCGAGGAGAACCCGGCCATCCAGCACTTCCAGAAAGTCGCCGCCGAACTGCAGGTGGTGCTGCCGGTGAGCTTCTTCGAACTGTCGGGGCGCGCGCGCTTCAACTCCATCGCCATCATCGACGCCGACGGCACGCTGCTCGGCGTCTACCGCAAGAGCCACATCCCGGACGGCCCCGGCTACCACGAGAAGTACTACTTCAACCCGGGCGACACCGGCTTCAAGGTGTGGAACACCCGCTACGCCAAGATCGGCGTGGCCATCTGCTGGGACCAGTGGTTCCCGGAAACCGCGCGCAGCATGGCGCTGATGGGCGCCGAACTGCTGTTCTACCCCACCGCCATCGGCAGCGAGCCGCACGACCCGAGCATCACCTCGCGCGACCACTGGCAGCGCGTGCAGCAGGGCCATGCCGGCGCCAACCTGATGCCGCTGATCGCCAGCAACCGCATCGGCACCGAGGAGCAGGACGGCTACGACATCACCTTCTACGGCTCCTCGTTCATCGCCGACCAGTTCGGCGCCAAGGTCGAGGAAATGGACGAGACCAGCGAAGGGGTGCTGGTGCACAGCTTCGACCTCGACCAGCTGGAACACATCCGTAGCGCCTGGGGCGTGTTCCGCGACCGCCGTCCGAACCTGTACAGCCCGATCCGCACGCTGGACGGCTCGCAGCCCTCCAGCTGAGCCACAGCCATTCGTAGGGTGGAAAACCGCGCAGCGTTTTCCACCGCCAGGCCAAACAGTCGGTGGAAAAGGCCTGCGGCCGTTTTCCACCCTACACGGACATCGCCATGACCACCCTGACCACCACGCCACGCACCGACGGTTACTTCATGCCCGCCGAATGGGCCCGGCACAGCCAGACCTGGATGGTCTGGCCGCAGCGCCCGGACAACTGGCGCGACAACGGCGCGCCGGCGCAGGCCGCCTTCGCCGAGGTGGCGCGGGCCATCGCCCACTTCGAACCGGTCACCGTCTGCGCCACCGCCGAGCAGTTCCTCGCCGCCCGCGCGGCGCTCGACCATCCGCGCATCCGCGTGGTGGAGATGAGCACCGACGACGCCTGGGTGCGCGACACCGGGCCGACCTTCGTCATCGACGGCAAGGGCGGCCTGCGCGGGGTGGACTGGACCTTCAACGCCTGGGGCGGGCTGGAAGGCGGGCTCTACGCCGACTGGCGGCGCGACGACCAGGTGGCGCTGAAGATCCTCGAGATCGAGCGCTGCGATCGCTACCGCACCGAGGGCTTCGTGCTCGAGGGCGGCTCGATCCACGTCGACGGTGAAGGCACCCTGATCACCACCGAGGAATGCCTGCTCAACCGCAATCGCAACCCGCAGCTGTCGCGCGAGCAGATCGAGAACGTGCTGCGCGAGCACCTGGCGGTCGACACCGTCATCTGGTTGCCGCACGGCCTGTACAACGACGAGACCGACGGGCACGTCGACAACTTCTGCTGCTTCGTGCGCCCCGGCGAGGTGCTGCTGGCCTGGACCGACGACGCGGCCAACCCCAACTACGAGCGCTGCCAGGCGGCCATGGCGGTACTGAGGAGCGCCCGCGACGCCCGCGGCCGCCCGATGAAGGTGCATCGCATGCCGATTCCCGGCCCGCTGCATGCCACGGCCGCCGAGTGCGCCGGTGTCGCCCCGCTGGTGGGCAGCCAGCCGCGCGACCCGTCGATCCGCCTGGCCGGCAGCTACGTGAACTTCCTCATCGTCAATGGCGGCATCGTCGCCCCGGCCTTCGACGACCCGCTGGACGCCGAGGCCGAGCGCATCCTCCGCGAATGCTTCCCCGAGCACGAGGTGGTGATGGTCCCCGGCCGCGAGATCCTGCTCGGCGGCGGCAACATCCACTGCATCACCCAGCAGCAACCGGCGCCCTGAGCGGCTGATCGGGCGGGAGCGGTCTTGACCGCGAACGCCGCCCGCCAAGTCGTAGGCAAAGCCTGCTCTTACAGGTGCGTCAAGATCATAGGCCGCGCCATACCTTTCCCTTCTCCCGCCGGGAGAAGGTGGCCCGCAGGGCCGGATGAGGGCGCGTGCAGGCCCTCGACCCTCTCCCGGAGGGAGAGGACGTTGGCTCCT
Organism: Stutzerimonas azotifigens DSM 17556; assembly: GCF_000425625.1. Lineage (GTDB taxonomy): Bacteria > Pseudomonadota > Gammaproteobacteria > Pseudomonadales > Pseudomonadaceae > Stutzerimonas > Stutzerimonas azotifigens. The sequence continues at coordinate 53,411 of NZ_AUDU01000044.1, read as the reverse complement.
TGTCGGTGCGCGGCTACGTGCAGGCTGGTTCGCGACCGAGGTCGCTCCTACAGGGAGCGGGTGCCTGCATTCCAGTGAGTGCTCTTGACCGCGCGCGAGACGGGTCGCAGGCGGTGCCTGCTCCTACAGGGGCCAGCAAGCATCGAATGCCTTTCCTCGTCCCGCAAGAAAAGGAAAAGCTCGTGCCGGCGTGAAGCCTCGCCTCGCGACTGAACGCCGGGCCGATCCGCGGGGGTCATAGGGATATCGCCCCCTGCTGGAGCCCCGCATGCCGGAACCCCGCGCCCCACGAGAAAGCCCGCAGCAGCGCGCGCTGAGCCGCAGGATCGGCTGGCGGCTGATTCCCTTTCTCTGCCTGTGCTACCTGGCGGCCTACCTCGACCGCATCAACGTCGGCTTCGCCAAGCTGCAGATGGCCGAGCAGCTGGGCTTTTCCGAGACCGCCTTCGGGCTCGGCGCCGGGCTGTTCTTCGTCGGCTACATCCTCTTCGAGGTGCCGAGCAACCTGGTGCTGCAGCGGGTCGGCGCGCGGCTGTGGATCGCGCGGATCATGATCAGCTGGGGGCTGCTGTCGACCTGCACGCTGTTCGTGCAGACGCCGGCGCAGTTCTACCTGGTGCGCTTCCTGCTCGGCGCCGCCGAGGCCGGTTTCCTGCCCGGCGTGCTCTATTACCTGACGCTCTGGTACCCGAGCTGGCGGCGCGGGCGGGTGATCGCCCTGTTCATGCTCGGCCTGCCCTTGTCGAGCATCCTCGGCGCGCCGCTGTCGGGCTGGATCATGGGCAATTTCGACGACCTGCACGGCCTGCAGGGCTGGCAGTGGCTGTTCCTGCTCGAAGGGCTGCCGAGCGTGCTGCTCGGGCTGCTGGCCTTCGCCCTGCTGCCGCGCGACCCGGACCACGCGCGCTGGCTCGACGCCGGCGAGCGGGCCAGCCTGCAGGCCACGCTGGCCGCCGACCTGGCGCAGAGCCCCGAGAGTGGGCAGCGCTTTTCCGAGGGTTTCTTCAACCTGAAGGTATGGATGCTCGGCGGCATCGACTTCTCGATCCTGCTCAGCGCCTATGCGCTGGGCTTCTGGCTGCCGACCTTCCTCCGCAACGCCGGGGTCGCCGACCCGGTGCGGATCGGCTGGCTGACCGCGCTGCCGAGCGTCGCCGCGCTGCTCGGCATGCTGCTGCTCGGCGCCAGCTCCGACCGCTACCGCGAGCGCCGCTGGCACATCATCCTGCCGTTCTGGATCGGTGCCGCGGCGATGGCCGGCAGCACCTTCTTCGCCGGCAACCTGGCGGCCACGGTGGCGCTGTTCGCCCTCGCCCAGGCGATGATCGTCGGCGCGGTGCCGGTGTTCTTCAGCCTGCCGGCGACCTTCCTCACCGGCACCGCCGCGGCCACCGGCTTCGCCCTGGCCTGCTCCCTGGCGAACATCGCCGGGCTGGTGAGCAACTCGCTGGTCGGCCTGGCGCTGGACCTCACCGGTTCCAGCCAGGGCGCTCTCTGGTTCTTCGCCGGCTGCCTGCTGCTCAGCTCGCTGCTGGTCATGGCGTTGCCGGCGAAGGTGGTCAATCGCTGAAGGTAGCGAGGCTCAGAGCGCGTCGGCGAGGAAGGTCAGCGTGCGGCCGTGGGCAATGGCGGCGCTGCGCTGGTCGTACATCGGCCGTTCCCAGCAGTTGAAGCCATGGTCGACGCCCGGGTAGACCTCGATGGTCGCCTGCGGCGAACCGGCGAAGGCGCCGCGCACGGCCTGCACCGCCTGGGCGGGGATGTAGCTGTCCTGTTCGGCGAAGTGCAGGAGGATCGGGCAGTTGACCTTGTCCGCCTTGTCCAGGTGCGCGTCGATGCTGCCGGGGTAGTAGCAGACCGCGGCGTCCACATCGGTGCTGGCGGCGCAGAGATACGACAGCAACCCGCCCATGCAGTAGCCGATGGCGGCCACCTTGCCGCTGCATTCGACGCGCCCGCGCAGGGTCTTCAGCGTGCTGTCGAGGTCGCCGATGGCCAGGCCGAAGTCGAGCCCCTTCATCAGTTCGAAGGCGCGCGTCCAGTCGGCTTCGCCGTAGCCGAGGTCGACCTGCGGCTCGGCGCGCCAGAACAGGTCCGGCGCCAGCACCACGTAGCCGTCCAGCGCGTACTGGTCGGCCACGGCGCGGATGTGCGCGTTGACGCCGAAGATTTCCTGTATCAGCACCAGCCCCGGGCCGCGGCCGGTGGGCGGCAGGGACAGGTAGCCCTTGAAGGTCTGGCCGTCGTTGCCGGCGATGTCGATCCACTGTGAGTTCATCGGTTGCTCCATGTTGGTGTGGGGATGGCCACCGGACTGCGGCGGCCTTTTTACAGGGCACCACGGCTCGGGGCGTCCTGGCAACCGACTGCGCGAGGCCGGCCGAGTTCGGCGGCGAAGTGCGGCACGCCCTTTCCATCCCGGCATCCACCCCATGCATCGCGGAAATTCACCGACGCGCAAATTTCGGCTTGCGCTTTTGTGGAAACGATTCCATGCTGTTTTTCAGCAGGCCGCCCGCCCCCTATGCCGGCCTCGAATCACAACAAGAACCATGAGGGAAACGATGAAAATCACGCGCGTTGTACCCCTGCACGTCGGCCAGTTCATGTTCTGCCGCGTGGAGACCGACGAGGGCATCGTCGGCTTCGGCGAAGCCGGCGCCTGGGGTCATATCGAGGCCTCGGGCGTGGCGATCCAGCGCTTCGCCGAATACCTCGAAGGCAAGAACGCCTTCGACATCGAGCATCACTGGAACGTGATGCACCGCTTCAGCTACTTCCAGGGGCTGGCGATCAATGCGGCGATCTCCGCCATCGACATCGCGCTCTGGGACATCAAGGGCAAGGCGCTCGGCGTGCCGATCTACGAGCTGCTCGGCGGGCCGGTGCGGCGCAAGGCGCGCATCTACGGGCACATCTACGAGAAGACCATCGAGAAGATGCTCGAGGAGTGCCAGGCAAAGATGGATGCCGGCTTCACCGCCTTCGGCCACCTCAACCCGTTCCTCGACGAGGGCAACGACCAGGTCTATTTCAAGACCCATATCAAGAAGATCCGTGACGCGGTGGACAACGTGCGGCGCATGCGCGAGGTGGTCGGCGACCGGGTCGACCTGCTGATCGAGCTGCACCGGCGCCTGACGCCTGCCGAGGCGGTCACCTTCACCCGCGACATCGAGCAGTACCACCCGATGTTCGTCGAGGACCCTATCCGCCCCGAAGGGGCGGATGCCATGGCCCGCGTCGCCGACCGGATCCCGGTGCCGATCGCCACCGGCGAGCGCTTCTCGACCATCTACGAATTTCAGGCGCTGCTGTCGCGCAATGCCGTGGAGTTCGCCCGGGTCGACCTGTGCCTGTGCGGCGGCATCACCGGCGCGCGCAAGGTGGCGGCGATGGCCGAGGCGCACCACGTGCAGCTGGTGCCGCACAACCCGCTGTCGCCGATCGGCCTGGCGGCCTGCCTGCAGGTGGCCGCGGCCGCGCCGAACTTCGCCATCCAGGAATACGCCACCGGCTTCGAGGCGGGAATCTTCGAATCCCGTCCCGAGCATCTGGGCAGCAACGTGGTGGACAGGGTTCCGCTGCCGGACCAGGGCTTCGTCGACATCCCCGACGGTCCCGGCCTGGGCATGGCGCTGCTCGACGACGCGCAGAAGATCCGCCCGCCGCAGTCGCGCCCGATCAGCATGCGCCCGCATTTCGACGGCTTCGTCGTGGACCAGTGAGCCCCCACCTTCATCCGCACAACAAGAAGAGGAAAACGGACATGATCATCGAACACGTGGAAGCCATCCCGCTGGACATGGCGCTGAGCGAGGTCTTCAAGGGCGGCACCTACCAGGTCGCCTCCCGCCCCACCATCGTCACCCGCGTGCACCTGGCCAACGGCATGGTCGGCGAGACCTACGGCGGCGATGAATTCCACACCCAGAAGGAGATCGTCGAGGTGGTGCGCCAGCACCTCGCACCGCTGCTGATCGGCCAGGACGTGCGCGACTTCCAGCGCCTCTGGGAGCGCATGTTCCACGTCGACCTGGACCTCGGCAACCGCGGCCTGCACCAGCTCGACATGCATCCGCGCGGCATCCTCATGCAGGCCATCAGCTGCCTCGACAACGCCATGTGGGACGCCCGCGGCAAGCTCTACCAGACGCCGGTGTACAAGCTGCTCGGCGGGGTGCGCGAGCGCGTTCCGGTGATCTCCATCGGCGGCTACTACCCCAAGGACGGCAAGGACCCGCTCGAGGCCATCGCCGAGGAAGTGGACATGGTCCGGGCGGCCGGCTGCATGGGCATCAAGATGAAGGTCGGGCGCGCCAGCCTCGACGAGGACCTGGCCCGCGTGCGTGCTGCGCGCAAGGCCGGCGGCGAGGACTTCGTGGTCACGGTCGACGCCAACCAGGGCTGGGACCCGCTGGACGCGGTGAAATTCTGCGTGGCCATGGAGAAGGTCGATCTCGGCGTGCGCTGGATGGAAGAGCCGGTGAAATGGTACGACCAGACCGACGGGCTCAGGCTGCTGGCCAGCAAGACCTCCATCCCGATCAACGTCGGCCAGGGCGAGATCAGCGGGCGCGCCTGCCGCGACCTGATCGACAAGGGTGCGGTGAACATCCTCAACGTCGACTGCACGCTGTGCGGCGGCGTCACCGAATGGCAGCGCATCGCCGACATGGCCAGGTTCATGAACGTCGAGATGGCGCACCACGAGGAGCCACAGGTGGCGGTGCACCTGATCGCCGCCAACCCGCACGCCCTGTTCGTCGAGATCTTCGCCAACCGCGTGCGCGACCCGCTGCTGTGGGAACTGCCGGACGGTTTCCCGGAAATCCGCAACGGCTACATGACCGTGCCCCAGGAGCCCGGGCTGGGCGTGCGCCTGCGCCAGGAGGTCATCGACCGCTACCGCTGCGACTGAACCGGCGAGGCCCGGCCATCCCGGCCGGGCCCGCACCACGCGACATGCCCTCTCCAAGAACAACAACGGAGGCAAGCGTCATGAATCAACACAAGCCCGATCCGGCACGCGATCAGCTCGAGCGGGAAACCGCCGCCGCCGAAGCCGATGCGGAGAAATTCGATTTCGGCGCCAAGGCGCGCCACCTGAGCGGCTGGCAGCTCGGCCTGGTCTTCGCCCTCTGCGTGCTCTACTCGGCGTTCCACCTGGTGGTGTTGAACGTGCTGCCGATGGACGAGTGGGTGTTCCGCGCGCTGCACGTCAACCTGGGCGCCGCCATCGCGCTGTCCCTCTACGCCACCTGGGGCCGGGCCAAGGGCTCGAAGATTCCGTTCTGGGACCTGGCGCTCGGCCTCGCCGCACTGGGCTGCTCGGCCTACATCTGGTGGCAGCTGGACGAACTGATCGTGCGCACCGGGGTGCTGATGACCACCTGGGACGTGATCGTCTCGGCCATCGGCATCCTGATCGTCATCGAGTTCGCCCGCCGTTCGGCCGGCTTGGCGCTGCCGGTGCTGGCCCTGGTGTTCATCGTCTACGGCATCGTCGGCCCCTGGCTGCCCGGCGTGCTGTACCACCGCGGCTACGGCTTCGACGAATTCTCCACCTTCCTCTACAGCATGGAAGGGATCTTCGGCATCACCACTGCCGCGGCCGCCCAGTACATCGTGCTGTTCGTGATCTTCGCCGCCTTCCTGCAGGTGTCGAAGGTCGGCGACCTGTTCATGAACCTCGCCTTCGCCCTGGTCGGCCGCGCGCGCGGCGGTCCGGCCAAGGCGGCGATCCTCGGCAGCATTTTCTTCGGCATGATCAGCGGCAGCGGCGTGGCCAACGTGGTCGCCTCGGGGACCTTCACCATCCCGGTGATGCGCCGCATCGGCTACTCGCGCAGCAGCGCCGGCGCGATCGAGGCAGCCGCCTCCACCGGCGGCCAGCTGGCGCCGCCGATCATGGGCGCCGGCGCCTTCATCATGGCCGAGGTGACCGGCATCCCCTACACGCAGATCGCCCTGGCCGCGCTGCTGCCGTGCTTCCTCTACTACCTGGCGGTGTACGCCCACGTCGACATCGAGGCGATCAAGGAGCGCATCGATGGCCTGCCGGCCTCGGAGCTGCCGCGCTTCCGACCGATGATGCGCGACATCTTCATGCTGCTGCCGCTGGGCATCCTGATGTGTTTTCTGATCGCCGGCTACTCGGTGATCTCGGCCGGCTCCTGGGGAATCGCCTCGGCCGTGCTGGTGCTGCTGCGCAACCGCTTCGAGCTGGACAGCCGCCTGCTGGCGGTACCGCTGGTGGCCTGCATCCTCAGCCTGGTACTGCTGCCCACGGCGGCCGCCAACACTCATGGCATGCTGGCCATCGGCGGCGGGCTGCTGGCCCTGCTCGGGGCGCTGGCCAGCGGCCGCTCGCCGGTCCGCCTGGGTGGCGCGCTGAAGGAGACCGGGCGCGACATTCTGGCCGCGCTCGAAGGCGCCAGCCGGCAGTCGCTGCAGCTGGCGGCGGTGTGCGCCTGCGCCGGGATCATCGTCGGCGTGATCGGGCTCACCGGCCTCGGCGGCCGCTTCTCCGCGCTGCTGCTCGGCATGGCCGGCCAGAGCGAGTTCTTCGCGCTGTTCTTCGCCATGCTGGTGGCGCTGATCCTCGGCATGGGCATGCCGACCACGGCCGCCTACGCGATCGCCGCCAGCGTGGTGGCGCCCAGCCTGCAGAAGATGGGGGTCGACGCGCTGTCGGCGCACTTCTTCGTCTTCTACTACGCGGTGATTTCCACCATCACCCCGCCCATCGCCCTGTCCGGCTTCGCCGGCGCCGCGCTGGCGCAGGCCAACCCCTGGACCACCTCGTTCAAGGCCATGCGCTATGGCATCGCCGCGTACATCGTGCCGTTCCTGTTCGTCTACCACAGCGAGATCCTGCTGCGCGGCGAACCGCTGGCCATCGTCCACGTGCTGGTCACCGCGTCGCTGGGCATTTGCGGCCTGGCCATCGCCAGCGAGGGCTGGTTCAAGGGCCGGCTCAATCCGCTGCTGCGCGTACTGGCGGTGGTCGCCTCGATGTGCCTGTTCGATGGCGGGCTCTACACCGACCTGGCCGGCTTCATCCTCGGCGGCACCCTGCTGGCCTGGCGCTTCGCGCGGCCGGCGTCGGCGTCCGCCCGGCCCCAACTCCACTGACCCATAACAACAAGAAGGAAGGTAACTCCATGATCAAGACAGCGATCGCCACCCTCACCCTCGCCCTGGCGGCCCAGGCCCACGCCGCCGACCGTGCCGACTGGCCGCAGACGCTGGTCATCGGCACCGGTTCGCCCGGGGCCGTCTACGGCATCTACGGCCAGGGCGTGGCCGGCGTCATCAGCCGCCACGTCGGCGTGCCGGCCTCCACCCAGCAGACCCAGGGCCCGAACCAGAACCTGGTGCTGCTGCACAAGGGCCGCATCGACATCGCCATGTCCACCATGGGCCCGGCCTACGAGGCCTGGACCGGTGAGCTGGACCTGCACCCGGGCACCCGCTACGAGAACATGCGCGCCGTGCTGCCGATGTACAACACGGCCTTCCAGGTGGCGGCGCTCGAGCGCACCGGCATCAAGTCGGTGAGCGACCTGGACGGCAAGGTGCTGGGCACCGGGCCGAAGGGCGGCACCGGGTCCTACTGGAAACGCTGGCTCGACATCCTCGGCATCGAGGTGACAGAGCGCAACGGCCCGCTAGGCGACCAGGCCTCCCAACTGGCCGACGGCCGCCTGGACGCGGTGGCCACGGCGGCGGGCCTGCCCACCTCGGCATTCAGCGAACTGGAAGCGCAGGTGCCGGCGACCGTCTTCTCCTTCAGCCAGGAGCAGATCGACCAGTTGCTGCCCAAGCTGCCCTACGCCAGCATCACCGAGATCCCGGCCGGGACCTACCAGTCGCTGAAGGTGCCGATCAAGACCCTGGGCATGTGGAACTTCGTCATCGTCGACCACGAGATGCCGGAGGACCTGGTCTACGAGATCACCAAGGCAGTACTCGAGCACCCCGACGAGATGGTCAACACCCACGCCTCGGCCAAGGAGACGCTGGCGGAGAACGTGCTGAAGAACGACTTCCTGCCGCTGCACCCAGGCGCCGTGCGCTACTACCGCGAGCGCGGCATCGACATTCCGGACAAGCTGCTGCCGCCGGAAATGAAGCAGTGATCAACGGCTGCGCAATGGCCCGCCACCTGCTGTAACGCCGTTAAGCTTCTGGGCTATACCGGGCTTGCCTGAACGTAAAAGGCCGATGCCGGATCTCTGGCATCGGCCTTTTTATGTCCGTAGTCTCTGCTCCTCAGCAGCGTAGGAGCGAGCTTGCTCGCGAACTCGGCCGGCAGCGTGGTCCGCCCCTTCTTCAAAGCAGCGCCTGTCACCGCGCAAGCCAACTGGACCCCGGCCTGCGGGGGCGACGGGCGAACGCCGTGCCGCCTCATGGTCCGGCGCCTCGCATCTCGACACGGACCATTGTGGGAGGCGCCCCTGGCGGCGATCCGCCACGCCGCCCGCGTTCTTGGCCTTCAGAGTTGGCGCACGCTGGCCGTCTCGACGAACTCGGTGGGCAGCACCACGCAGCGCCGCTCGCGGTCGCCGCTGTTGAGGCGCATGAAGACATCGTAGGCGGCTTCGCCGATCAGGCCCAGGTCGCGCCGGATCACCGAGATCGGCGGCGAGTAGAACTCGGTGAGTTCGGTCTCGTCGCAGCAGATCAGCGAAATGTCCCGGCCGACCTCCACGCCGCGCTCGCGCAGAGCCCGCAGCACGCCCGGCAGCATCCGGTTGTGGCCGACCACCAGGGCATCCGGCAGCGGCTCGCGTTCGAGCCGGTTCTTCAGCACCTGGTAACCCGAATCCGGGCGCTCGTGGCCGCACTCCAGTTCGGCCTGCAGGCGCCCCTGATGGCGCTCGACGGCTTCGAGGAAGCCGCGCCGGCGCTCCAGGCCCGGGCGGGTCATGTCGAGGTAGAACAGCATCACGGTGCGGTGGTTGCGCGCCGCCAGGGTATCCACCGCCTGGCGCATGCCCATTTCATGGTCGGTCTGCACGTGCCCCACCCGCGGGGCGTCGCCGAGCATGTAGCGGTCCATGATGACCACTGGCTTGCCCCAGTTCGCCAGCAGCTCGGTCATGGCCGGGTCGTCCTCGGAACAGGGCACCACCACCAGCCCGTCCACCCTGCGGCTGGCCAGGCTCTGGAACAGCTCCACCTCCAGCGTCGGGTTGCTGAAGGAGCTGGTGAGCAGCGCCGAGTAGCCCTGCTGGCGCAGCTTCTCTTCGGTGCGGCTGATGATCCGGGCGAACAGCGGGTTGGCCATGTCCGGCAGGATCACCCCGACCGTGCGCGTCTCGCCGCGGCGCAGGTTGCGCGCCATCTCGTCGGGGCGGTAGTTCAGCTCGGCGATCGCCCGCATCACCCGCTCGCGGGTTTCCTCGCCGACATAGCCGGTGCCCGACAGCACGCGGGACACGGTACCGACCCCGGCACCGGCCAGGCGGGCGACGTCTTTGATGGTGATCTTCTTGTCAGGCATAAGGGTCCTCGGGTCGAGGACGCATCATAAACGACCGCCGGGCCCGGGGACCGAACCCCGGCCACGCACGTGGCATCGGCCCGGCGGCAGGTGCGCGCTGCGCCATGTATCCCGTGGAGCCCCCTCATCCGTCCCTGCGGGCCACCTTCTCCCGGAGGGAGAAGGGAAAAGCCCGGCGTGACCGCGACATCCAACCGATCGCGGTCAAGACCCCACACAAGGCTGATCGCCCCGAGGTCGGGCCTCTACAACAGCAAGCGAGCGTGCAGGGTGGATGACGGCGAAGCCTCATCCACGCGTCCGGTCGGGCCGTTGCCGACTTCACCATGATCAACGGGGCGCCACCGCGGCCACGGTGGAAAACGCTTCGCGGTTTTCCACCCTACGTCTGCGTGGGAGCGGCCTTGACCGCGAATGATGGAAGGGGCTCGTTCACGGTCAAGACCGTTGCTCCCACGAGGCCTGTCTCACCCGACGCCGCTAGCCGCCCAGCTCGCCCAGCCGGCGTTGCAGAAAGGCCCGCTCGGGGGCCAGCCGGGTCAGTTCCAGGGCGCGGCGATAGGTGGCGCGCGCGGCGTCGTGGCGGCCCAGGCGGCGCTGGAAGTCGGCGCGGGCGGCGTGGGCCAGGTGGTAGTCGCCGAGTTCGCCGCGCGCCAGCAGGCCGTCGACCAGCGCCAGCCCGGCCTGCGGTCCGCGCAGCATGGCCACCGCCACTGCACGGTTGAGTTCGATCACCGGCGACGGGGCCAGGCGCAGCAGCAGGTCGTAGAGCGCGACGATCTGCGCCCAGTCGGTATCCGCGGCGCAGGCGGCCTCGGCGTGCACCGCCGCGATCGCCGCCTGCAGGCTGTAGGGGCCGAAGCGACGCGAGGCCAGCGCCCGCTCCACCAGCGCGCCGCCCTCGACGATCAGCGCGTGGTTCCAGCGGGCGCGGTCCTGGTCCTCCAGCAGCACCAGCGCGCCCTCGGCATCGGTGCGGGTCTCGCGGCGCGCCTCGGTCAGCAGCATCAGCGCCAGCAGGCCCATGACCTCGGGGTCCGGCAGCAGCTCGAGCAGCAGGCGGCCGAGGCGGATGGCCTCGGCACTGAGGTCGGCGCGGGTCACGCGCTCGCCGGCCGAAGCCGCGTAGCCCTCGTTGAACACCAGGTAGATGACCCGCAGCACGCTGTCCAGGCGCTCGGGCAGCTGCTCGCGCGCCGGCACCTGGTAGGGGATCGCCCGCTCGCGGATGCGCTGCTTGGCGCGCACGATGCGCTGGGCGATGGTCGCCGGGCCGGCGAAGTAGGCGCGGGCGATCTCCTCGGTGGTCAGCCCGCAGACCTCGCGCAGGGTCAGCGGCACCTGGGCGGCGGCCGGCAACTGCGGGTGGCAGCAGGTGAAGATCAGGCGCAGACGGTCGTCTTCCATCTCCTCGACCTCCTCGGGCGAACCCTCGGCCTCCGTGGCGAGGCTGTCGGCCAGCTGCGCCAGCGAGGCGTCGAAGCGCGCGCGCCGGCGCAGCGCGTCGATCGCCTTGAAGCGGCCGGCGGAGACCAGCCAGGCGCGCGGATTGGCCGGCAGGCCCTGCTCCGGCCACTGGCGCAACGCCGCGGTGAAGGCCTCCTGCAGCGCCTCCTCGGCGCGCTCGAAGTCGCCCAGCAGGCGGATCAGCGTGGCCAGCACGCGGCGCGATTCCTGGCGGTACAGCTGCTCGATGTCCGCCGGCGTGACCGCCGCCATCAGCGCTCGGGCAGCTGGCGTACCGGGCGCACTTCGATGTGCCCGAGCGGCGCGGGCGGGATGCGCGCGGCGATGGCCGTCGCCTCGTCCATGTCGGCGGCTTCGATCAGGTAGAAGCCGGCGAGCTGCTCGCGAGTCTCGGCGAAGGGGCCATCGGTCACCGTCATCGCGCCGTCGCGCACCTGCACCGTGCGGGTCTCGGCCACTGGCCGCAGCGGCTCGCCACCGAGCATGTGGCCGCTGGCGCGCAGGCCTTCGCCGTAGGTCAGGCAGCGGTCGACCAGGGCCTGCCACTGGGCGTCGGTCATGCCGTCGACGGCAGCTTCGGGGTAATAGATCAGACACAGGTATTTCATGGGCGCTCTCCATCTGCCGGCGAGAGTGAAAAGCTAGCAGCCGGATGGCGAACGTGCGGCGAGCGACGACGAATGCCGTGAAGCGATGCTCGAAAGGCGTTGCGTCGTTGGCATCACAGTGCCGTCCGGCTCCCCGAAGAGCGCAATTTCAGGGCACCGGCGCCATTCGTCTTGCGAATTATTATCATTAAGCTATTCTTGCCGCTTTTGAACGATTCGCCGGTCCTCATTCGGCGACTTCCCGAACAATCACAGACCCTGTCAGGCCACCCATGCCCATCCTTCGCCGCCCGCTCCAAACAGGTGCCGTCTCCGCCCTGCTGCCCGCCTGCCTTGTCGCCAGCTTCGCCGGCGCCCCGGCCATGGCGCAGCAATCCGCAACCCAGCCCTCGGACGAGGTGCAAGCGGCCGAAGGACAGGCCAGCCCGCGCAGCGAGCCGCTCGAACTGCCCGAAACCGAGATCGTCGCCAGCGCCGACGCCTCGGCCGGCGGCCTGACCGAGCCCTATGCCGGCGAGCAGGTGGCGCGCGGCGGCCGGGTAGGCATCCTCGGCAACCAGGACTATATGGATACGCCGTTCACCTCGACAGCCTATACCTCGCAACTGATTCAGGATCAGCAGGCACGCAGCGTGTCGGACATCGTGCAGAACGACCCATCGGTACGCGTATCCCGCGGCTTCGGCAACATGCAGGAGCTATATATGGTGCGAGGTTTCCGCCTGTTCTCTGACGACATTTCCTACAACGGCCTGTACGGCCTGCTGCCGCGCCAGTACGTGGCCGCCGAGTTCATCGAACGCGCCGAGGTCTTCCGTGGCGCCAGTGCCTTCCTCAACGGCGCGGCGCCGGGGGGAACCGGTGTGGGCGGCATGATCAACCTGCTGCCCAAGCGAGCGCCCAACGAACCGCTGACCCGCTTGACCATAGGTGCTGAGAACGGCGGACAGGGCATCGCGGCAGCCGACATTGGCCGCCGCTTCGGAGAGAAAAACCGCTTCGGTGTGCGCCTGAATGCAGCCAAGCATGACGGCGATACTACGATTGATGACGAGAGCCGCACGCTCGATATGTTCGCCCTGGGCCTGGACTATCAGGGCGATAATTTCCGCCTGTCCGCCGATATCGGCCATCAGTACCACTTCCTCGACACCCCACGCCCGAGCGTGACGCCACTTGCGGACGCAAGCATTCCGAGGACCCCGGACGCTGATGACAACTTCGCCCAGCCCTGGACGTATTCGAAGGAGAAGCAGACCTTCGGCACCTTCCGCGCTGAATACGACTTCTCGGACTCTATAACCGGCTGGCTGGCGGCGGGCATGCGTGAGGGGGAAGAAAAGAACCGTCTTGCCGGTCCACGCTATACGGCTGCGGGCGACACCACATCGTATCGCTTCGATAACAGGCGAAAAGAAGAGGTCGCTACCGGCGAAATGGGCCTGCGCGGATCGTTTTTTACTGGTGAAATCAGTCATCAATGGGTGGCATCAGCGGCCATGTTCGCTCTGAAAGAACGCAACGCCTGGGCAATGTCCGATACATTCACTGGCGATCTCTACGACCCGATCGACGTCTCCCTGCCTCCGATTATTAGTAGCGGTGGGGCCATGTCCGATCCAAACGTCATTGGCCGCACCCACACACAAAGCCTGGCCATCGCGGATACCCTCGGCTTCTTCGATGACCGGCTGCTCGTGACTCTCGGTGCCCGCCGGCAAGGAATCGAGACCAAGAACTATGCTGCGGCGACCGGAGAGCGCGAGTCTCGGATCAATCGCTACGAAACCACTCCGGTTGGTGGCGTGCTCTACAAACTGACCGACGACATATCGGTCTATGCCAATTACATCGAAGGTCTCGCCAAAGGCGACACTGCACCCTGGACCACTACACGTCCTGATGGGACAACCGAGCCGGTTAGCAACGCCGGCCAGACGCTCGCGCCCCACATCGCCAAGCAGACCGAAATCGGCTTGAAGTATGACGGCATCAACCTAGGCGGCAGCTTGGCCGTTTTCCGTACCGAACGACCAATCGGGACTGTAGCAGATGGAGCCTTCAGGGAAGGCGGCGACCAACTCAATCAGGGCATCGAGCTGTCGGTGTTCGGCGAACCGATCTACGGTGTGCGCCTGCTGGGCGGCGTAACCCTGCTCGATACAGAACTGCAGGACACTGACAATGGCGACTACGACGGTAACCACGCCATCGGCGTGCCTCGCACCCAGGCCAATGTCGGAGGCGAATGGGACGTGCCGGGGCTTGATGGTCTGACCCTGACCAGCCGGGTCGTCTATACCAGCAGCCAGTATGCCGATATCTCCAACAATCGGGAGATTCCATCCTGGACCCGCCTTGATCTCGGCGCACGCTATCGCATGACCATCGAGAACCGCGACGTGACCCTGCGGGCCCGTCTGGATAATGTCACCGGTCGCGACTACTGGGCATCGGTTGGCGGCTACGCCAATGAAAACTACCTCGTCCTCGGCGCTCCCCGCACCCTCTCGCTCAGCGCCACGGTCGATTTCTGATGCGGCCAGCCGTTCTTCGCCGCTGGGGCTGGGTCCACAAGTGGTCCAGCCTCGTCTGCACGGCGTTCATCCTGCTGCTGTGCCTGACCGGATTACCGCTGATCTTTTCCCACGAGATCGACCACCTGACCGGCGCCGAGATCGAGGCGCCGCCGATGCCGGAAGGCACGCCGCGCGCCTCGGTCGACCAGGTCGCCGCCGAGGCGGTGCGGGCCTACCCGGGGCTGGTGCCGCTGTACTTCTTCGCCGAGGAGGACGCGCCGGACCTCTGGTACGTCAAGCTCGACACCCGGGTCGATACCGATGAAAGCAAGTCGCTCCTGATCATGTCGGACGCCCGCACCGCCGAGGTGGTGGGCGCGCCGAACTTCGACGAAGGCTTCATGAGCGTGATGTACCGCCTGCACGTCGACCTCTACGCCGGGTTGCCCGGCAAGCTGTTCCTCGGCGCCATGGGCCTGCTGCTGGTGGTGGCGATCGTCTCCGGCGTGGTGCTCTACGCGCCCTTCATGCGCAAGCTGGGCTTCGCCGAAGTGCGCCGCGAACGGGCACCGCGCACGCGCTGGCTGGACCTGCACAACCTGCTCGGCATCGTCACGCTGGTCTGGGCGCTGGCGGTGGGCTTCACCGGGGTGGTCAACACCTGGGCGGATCTGATCTTCAAGAGCTGGCAGGCCGACCAGGTGCGCGCGCTGCAGGCCGGCGAGACGCGGGTGCTGCTCGGCGCCGATGCCGGCGGGGCGCCGGCCGCCGACGGCTCGCTGCAGGCGGCGGTGGATCGTGTGCTGGCGGCCGCGCCGGGCATGGCGGTGGCGATGATCGCCTACCCCGGCACCCTGCGCGCGACGCCCGAGCATGCGGCGGTGATCCTCAGCGGCGACACGCCGCTGACCTCCCGGCTGACCCAGGCGCTGCTGGTGGACCCGGCCAGCGGCGAAGTGCTCGAGGCCAGCGCCCGCCCGTGGTACGTCACCGCCCTGCAGCTGTCCGAGCCGCTGCATTTCGGCGACTACGGCGGCCTGCCGCTGAAGGTGCTCTGGGCGCTGCTGGACATCCTCACCATCGTCGTGCTGGGCAGCGGCCTGTACCTCTGGCTCAAGCGCGGTCCTACGGAGGTGCGGGCATGATGCGCATCTGGCTGTGGCCGGCGGTCATCGCCCTGACCTCGACCCTGGGACTGATCGCCGGACTGGTCTCCGAGGGCCTCGGCGACTGGTTGAGCTGGCTGGCCCTGGGCCTGCCGACGCTGATCGGGCTGCACGGACTGGCGCGCTGCCGGGCGAGCCGTGCGCCGGCCGGCAAGGCGCTGCTGCGCGGCACGCCCGGGCCGCTCGATCGCGGCTGAGCAGCCGGCGGATCGCGCCGCCAGGCGCGACCTGCCGAAGCGCTGACCGGTGGCGTGATCCGCCGCAGCGGCAACCCGCCACCCGCCTTGCATCAGGGCTTCTGGGAAAAATCGACCTGCATGCTCTGCATGTCGAAGGGCATCGAGCAGTGCTCGTGCACCACCTTCCAGTCGCCGGCTTCCTTGCGCAGGCAGCGGGTGCCGCGCATCCAGCCGGTCTGGATCTCGCCCTGCTCGTTGGCCCCCCCGCATTCGGCGATGAAGTGGCAGAAGGCGACCTCCTCGCCGGCCTGCACCTGCAGGTCCTGCATGCGGAAGAAGCCGCCCTGGCACATTTCGAAGCAGGCCTCCCAGTGACGGCGGTAGCTGGCCAGGTCGGTGAAACGGACCGGGCCGATGCAGTCGAAGGCGACCAGCTCGCTGCCGTACTGGCGCATGACGGTCTCCAGGTCCTTGCCGTTGGCGGCGGTGGCGAAGTCTTCGCAGAGCTGGCGGATGCGCTGTTCGTCGGCCAGGCGGTGTTCGGCGATGTTCATGGTGCGGTCCTCTCGGGTGGTTGGGGTGAGGCGGACAGGGCGCCGACCGGCCGTACCTCGATACAGCCGAGGCGCCCCTGCGGCAGCCCGCTGGCCAGCAGCACGGCCTCGTTGAGGTCGCGCGCCTCCAGCAGGCAGAAGGCCTGCACCGGTGCCGTGCCGACGAGCGCCTCCAGCCGCAGCCGGCCGCCGCGCCGGCACAGGCGCAGGGCGTCGGCGGCCGGCTGCAGCGACTCGGCGACCAGCAACCGGTCGCGTTCGCCGAGCCGGGCGAGATGCTCGGCCGCCTCGTCGAACAGCGCACGGCGCCGTTCGGCGGGAAGCGTCTCGAGCGCATCGGGCTCGAGATAGACGAGGCAGAGGTATTTCACGGGCGGCTCCGGCGATGTCCTGTGAACTGGTCGTCCGGCAGCGGGCCGAATCGACAGCCCCCGGCGAATTTTTTCGGCGGGCGGCTCCGGTCGATCACCGGCAGACGCGTGCGGGAACCATCCGTCGCCGGCAGGATCGACCATCCGGTAACACCGCGATACAACCCGCCCGGAGACCACCATGACGGCCCACGGCCCCTCGCCCCGCTCCCGCCTGCTGCCCACGCTCCTCGGCCTGCTACTGATCCTGGCCGCGCTGGCCATGTCCTTCGGCGGCGTCCGCCTGCTGACGCTCGGCGGCTCGCCCTATTACCTGATCGGCGGCCTGGTGCTCGGCCTGGCGGGCCTGCTGCTGGTGCTCGGCAAGTCGTCGGCGCTGCTGGTCTACGGGCTGTTCCTGCTCGGCAGCACGGCCTGGGCGCTGTGGGAGGCGGGCCTGGACTGGTGGCAGCTGGTGCCGCGCCTGGCGCTGTGGTTCGCCATCGGCATCGTCCTGCTGCTGCCCTGGCTGCGCCACCCGCTGGGCGACCGCGAGCACCGTGCACGGCTCGGCAGCGGGCTGACCGCGCTCGGCGTGGTGGCCGCCGGGGTGATCGCGCTGGCCAGCCTGGTCATGCCGCCGCGCGGCGAGATCGACGGCGAGCTGAGCCGCGCGCCGGCGCCGATCGACAACCCGGCCCCCCAGGCCGACCCGGGCGACTGGCCGTCCTACGGGCGCACCGCCTTCGGCCAGCGCTATTCGCCGCTCGACCAGATCACCCCGGACAACGCCGAGCGGCTGGAACTGGCCTGGAGCTACCGCACCGGCGACATCCCCGGTCCCGACGACCCGCAGGAAACCACCGCGGAGAACACGCCGCTGAAGGTCAACGGCATGCTCTACGTGTGCACCCCGCACAGCCAGGTGATCGCCCTGGACCCGGACACCGGCAAGGAGATCTGGCGCTTCGATCCCAAGCTCAGCACGCAGCACGCCGAGAGCTTCAAGGGCTGGGCGCACATGACCTGCCGCGGCGTCGCCTATCACGACGAGGCCGCCTACGGCGCGCCCGCCCCAAGCGGCCCGGACCTGCCCGAGGGCGCCTGCACCAAGCGCCTGTTCCTGCCCACCGCCGACACCCGGCTGATCGCCCTGAACGCCGACACCGGCAAGCCCTGCCCGCGCTTCGGCCAGAGCGGCTCGGTGGACCTGGCCACCGGCATCGGCGACTTCAACCCCGGCGGCTACTACTCCACCTCACCGCCCTCGGTGACCCGCGACCTGGTGATCATCGGCGGGCACGTCACCGACAACGTCTCGCTGGACGAGCCCTCCGGCGTCATCCGCGCCTACGACGTGCGCAGCGGCGAACTGGTGTGGAACTGGGACAGCGGCAACCCGGAGCAGACCGAACCGCTGCCGGAGGGCCAGACCTACACGCGCAACTCGCCGAACATGTGGTCGGTGATGAGCGTCGACGAGGACCTCGGGCTGATCTACCTACCGATGGGCAACGCCACGCCCGACCAGTGGGGCGGCCACCGCACCCCGGCGATGGAGCGCTACAGCGCTGGCATCACCGCGCTGGACATCGCCACCGGGCAGGTGCGCTGGGTGTTCCAGACTACCCACCACGACCTCTGGGACATGGACGTCGGCGGCCAGCCGAGCCTGACCGACATCCAGACCCCGCAGGGCCCGCGTCCGGCGCTGGTGGCCTCGACCAAGCAGGGCAGCGTCTACGTGCTCGACCGCCGCACCGGCGAGCCGATCCTGCCGGTGGAGGAACGCCCGGTGCCGCAGGGCGCCGCCGAAGGCGACTGGACCGCGCCGACCCAGCCGTTTTCCAGGCTCGACCTGCAGCCGCCGCTGATGCAGGAAACCGACATGTGGGGCGTCACGCCCTTCGACCAGCTGCTGTGCCGGATCACCTTCAAGTCGCTGCGCTACGACGGCATCTACACCCCGCCCTCGGAACAGGGCTCGCTGGTCAACCCGGGCAACTTCGGGGTATTCGACTGGGGCGGCGTGTCCATCGACCCGGCGCGCCAGATCGTCTTCATGAACCCCAGCTACATGGCCTTCACCTCGCAGCTGGTGCCCAGCGACCAGGTCGGCGAGGGCCAGCGCATCAGCGAAACCGAAGGCGTGCAGCCGAACAAGGGCGCGCCCTTCGGGGTGATCCTGCAGCCGCTGCTGTCGCCGCTCGGGCTGCCCTGCCAGGCGCCGGCCTGGGGCTACGTCGCCGCCGCCGACCTGACCACCGGCGAGCTGATCTACAAGCGCAGGAACGGCACCATCCGCGACAGCTCGCCGATCCCGCTGCCGATCGAGATGGGCGTGCCGAGCCTCGGCGGTACCATCACCACCGCCGGCGGCGTGGGCTTTCTCTCCGGCACCCTCGACCAGTACCTGCGCGCCTACGACCTGAACACCGGCGAGGAACTGTGGAAGGGCCGCCTGCCGGCCGGCGGGCAGACCACGCCGATGACCTACACCGGCGCCGACGGCCGTCAGTACGTGCTGGTGATGGCCGGCGGGCACGGCTCGCTGGGCACCCGGCAGGGCGACTACGTGCTGGCCTTCGCCCTGCCGGACGACACGCAATGACACGGAGGAACACGGCATGTCCAACCCGGCGCGTCTCGGCGTGCTGGCCGCCGGGCTGCTGCTCGGCGCCGCCGGCGCACTCGGAGCCCCCATGCACGAACTGCTGATCGGTACCTACACCGGCGACGGCAGCGAGGGCATCTACCGCTACCGCTTCGAGCCCGGCAGCGGGCGGATCGACCCCGAGTCGCTGCAGGTGGTGCGCAGTCACAATCCCTCCTGGCTGGTGCTGGATCCGAGCGGCGAGCGCCTGTTCGCGGTCAACGAGAACGGCGCCGGCGACCCCGACCCTATCGGCCGGGTGAGCAGCTTCGCGCGCGACCCCGCGAGCGGCGAGCTGACTCCGATCGACCGCGTGCAGACACTCGGCGACCATCCCACCCACGCCAGCCTGAGCCACGACGGCCGCTACCTGTTCGTCGCCAACTACTCGGCCGGCGGCGGCCCGGACGGCAGCCTGGCGGTGATCCCGGTGGGCAGCGACGGCCGGCTCTCGCCGGTCACCCAGCTGAGCAGCTACCAGGCCAGCCGCGCCGACCCGGAGCGCCAGCTGTCGTCGCATGTGCATTCGGCGGTGGTGTCGCCGGACGGGCGCTTCGTCTTCGCCAGCGACCTGGGCGCCGACCGGGTGTTCGCCTACCGCTACGACCCGGGCAACGCGGAGCGCCCGCTGAGCCCGGTCTCGCCGGCCTCGATCGAATTGCCGCCAGGCAGCGGCCCACGGCACATGGCCTTCAGCGCCGACGGCAAGCAGGCCTACCTGACCCTGGAGATGGCTTCGCAGCTGGTGCGCTTCGACCACGCCGAGGGCGTGCTCACCGAGCGCCAGACGGTGGACCTGCGCGGGGCGGAAAAGGGCGGCTCGACGGCGCCGCACCTGTCGGCCGACGGTCGCTTCCTCTACGTCACCGACCGCGGCGACGCCAGGCGCATCCTGGCCTTCGCCATCGAGGCGGACGGCAGCCTGCGCGAGATCCAGCGGCGCCCGGCCGAGGGCCAGGAGCCGCGCGAATTCGCCCTGGCACCGGACGGCCGGCACCTGCTGGTGGCCAACCAGCTCAGCGACGAGGTGGTCGTCATCGCCCGCGACCCGGACAGTGGCCGGCTCGGCGAGACGGTCGGGCGCCTGGCGGTCAGCCGGCCGTCGCACCTGCTGTTCGTCGCACCGCCTGCCGCGCTGGACAAGGGCGAAGTGGCGCGCCGGTAGCTGCGCATCTCTCCCTTCTCCCTTGGGAGAAGGTGGCCCGCAGGGCCGGATGAGGGAGGCCTGGCCAGGTTCTTCCCGCCGCCCCGGTGCGCATGGCACTTTCTGCCGGCCGGGCGATTTCCTGTGGGACGCCCCGACCTCGGGGCGAGTTCTTCTGCCCTGTCGCCGCGAGGGCGCGCCTCCCACAGGAAACAGGACGCGCCGTGCAGGTGCGTGCGCGGTCGAGACCGCTCCCACGGCGGGCCGCGCGCCTTTCCCTTCTCCCCCGGGAGAAGGTGGCCCTCAGGGCCGGATGAGGGAGGCCTGGCCAGGTTCTTCCCGCCGCCCCGGTGCGCATGGCACTTTCTGCCGGCCGGGAGATTTCCTGTGGGAGGCCCGACCTCCGGGCGAGTTCTTCTGCCCTGTCGCCGCGAGGGCGCGCCTCCCGCAGGGAACAGGACGCGCCGTGCAGGTGCGTGCGGTCGAGCGCCTTTCCCTTCTCCCTGCGGGAGAAGGTGGCCCGCAGGGCCGGATGAGGGAACGCGCGCCTAGGGCTTGCCCGGGCGGTCGCGTTCGGCCTCCTCGTCGCCGACCTCCTCGATCATTTCCTCGGGCACGTTGTAGGCGCCGCCCGGGGCGTCGTCGCGGCTGCCGCCGGCGACCTCGCCGTTGCTTGGCCGGCGGGAGGGAAGCCCCTCGGCATCCCGCTCCGGATCGCGGTTCTGTTCTTTCATCGGTCGTCCTCCTGCTCGATAGGGATGCAGGTAGGAAACGCCGCGCCCGCACGAAGTTGCGCCGTACCGCCCGCCAGTCGACCGGCGGGGCGCCGACGGGTGGAAGAACTAATCCAGGCCGTCCGGGGCCGAATGAATACCGGCCTGCCATGCCGCCTTGAAAGAAACGACCATGCAGTTGACCTCAGCCAGCAGCCTGCCGCTACGCTCGCAGCCCGCCGTGCCGGCCACCGAGGAACCCTCGAAGGCCTTGTATTTCGCCCTGAACGCCGCCGCGCCCGATGCCTCCGGCCTCGCCCGCGCCGCGGATTATCTGGAAACCCGGCTGGACGCCGCCGCCAGCCTGCCCTGCGACCTGCCCGACGACCCGGCGGCGCTGGCCGACTGGGCGATGGCGCACACCGCCGAGGTCGGCCGGCAGTACCAGGCCTATCTCGAGGCGCGGCGGGCCGGGGCGCCGCGCCGCTACTTCGGCAGCCGCGCGCACGCGCTGCATTTCCTCCAGGGCGTGGCGCCGACCAAGCTGGTCGACGGCGCCTGGCTCTACGGCCTGCTGCAGCGCTGGGACGACCCGCGCTTCGGCGGGCTGATCCAGACCTACCTCGAAGAGCTCGGCGAGGGCATCCCGGAAAAGAACCACGTGGTGCTCTACCGCCGGCTGCTGGCGGCGCACGGCTGCGAGGACTGGCAATCGCTGGACGACGAACACTTCGTCCAGGGGGCCGTCCAGCTGGCCCTGGCGCACCAGGCCGAGCGCTTCCTGCCGGAGCTGATCGGCTACAACCTCGGCTACGAGCAGCTGCCGCTGCACCTGCTGATCAGCAGCTACGAGCTGACCGAACTGGGCATCGACCCCTACTACTTCACCCTGCATGTCACCGTCGACAACGCCGACACCGGCCATGCGAAGAAGGCCGTGCAGGCGCTGGAGGCGGCCTGGCCGCAGGTCGGCGACCGCGCCGAGTTCTACCGCCGGGTGAAGGCCGGCTACCGACTCAACGAGCTGGGCGCCAGCACCCTGTCGGTGATCGCCGGCTTCGACCCGGAGCAGGAGGTGCTGCGCGTGCTCGAGCGCAAGCGCGCGGTCGGCCGGTTCGTTCATTCCGACTACATCCGTTTCGCCGGCAGGACGGTCAACCAGTGGCTGGCCGACCCGGCGCTGCTACCCGAGTTCCTCGCCACGCTGGAGCAGCGCGGCTGGATCAGGCGTCACCGCGATCCGCAGGAGAGCCGTTTCTGGCAGCTGATCCAGGGCGAGCAGGCGGAAATGTTCGGCGTGTTCAGCGCCCACGAGCAGCAGCTGATCCACGACTGGATCGCCGGCGACTGGGCGCCCGCGCCCGAGGCGGACGGCGCCGCCCTGCGCGGCGCGCCGCTGCCGCAGCGCCCGTCGGCCTTCCAGGGCCGCCGTCGGCTGCTGGACAATCGCGGCCGCCGCGCGCCCACGACCGCCGAGCGCCTGCCACGCCCGCAGAGCGACTTCGACGCGGAGCTGCGCCAGTTCGAACGCGAACTGGCCGCGCTGCCGACGCGCCCGGAAAAGATGCGCCGGCTGCTGCCGCTGCTCTCGCCGGCCGACCACCATACGCCGCTCGGCCTGATGGCCACGCGAATCTTCACCCGCCTGCTGTACTGAGGCCCCGGCACACGGACACCGACATGACCGACCAGGCCGCGCAGGATCGCGCGCTGCTGCAACTGGCCCGGGCGCTGCGCGAGGCGGGCTACCGCTTCGTCACCCCCACTCCGCTGACCCATTCGCGGGTCAATGCCCGACCAGCCAACCGCCGCGCCGCCGACCTCGCCGGCGTGTTCGGCTGGAGCCGGCCATTCACCCGCGAGCGGCTGCCCGATCCCCTGTTCGCCCTGATGGAAACCGCCGGGGTGCTGCGCGAGCGGGACGGGGACTGGCAGAGCGCGGTGCGCCTGTCGAGCCTCGGCGAGGAGCTGCTGCTGCACTCGGCCTACCCCACCGAGGCCGCCGATGCGGTGTTCTTCGGCCCCGACACCTACCGCTTCGCCAACGCCCTGCGCGACTACCTGCGACGCCGCCAGGCGCCGCTGCGCCGCGCGGTGGACATCGGCTGCGGTTCCGGCGCCGGCGCCCTGCTCATTGCCCGCCAGCATCCACGGGCGCAGGTACTGGCGGTGGACATCAACCCCGCCGCCCTGCGCCTGACCCGTATCAACGCGGCGCTGGCCGGTCTCGACAATGTCGAGGCGCGGCACAGCGATCTGCTCGGGTCGGCCGAGGGCGTTTTCGACCTGATCGTGGCCAACCCGCCCTATCTGGTCGACCCGGGCGAGCGCACCTACCGCCACGGCGGCGGGCCGCTCGGGGCAGGACTGTCGCTGGCGATCGTCGAGGCCGCGGGCGAACGCCTCGCACCGGGCGGCACGCTGCTGCTCTATACCGGCGTGGCGATGCGGGCCAACGCCGATCCCTTCCTCGCCTGCGTGCGCGAGCGCCTGGAGGGCCGGGGGCTCGACTGGCGCTACCGGGAAATGGACCCGGACGTGTTCGGCGAGGAACTGCTGCTCGAACCCTACACCGGCTGCGACCGCATCGCCGCCGTGGTGCTGGAGGTCACCCGCCCGGTCGGCTGAGATCGCCGCAGGTTGGGCTGAGCTTGGCGAAGCCCAACGCCCGAGGGCATCGGCGGGTTCGTCGTCAGAGCCCGAGCAGGTAGAGGCAGGCCGACAGCGTGACAAGCGACGCCAGGGTGGAGAACAGGATCACCCGCGACACCAGCGCGGCCTCGCGCTTGTACAGCTCGGCGAGCATGAAGGGGCCGGTGCCGGTCGGCAGCGCACTCAGCAGCAGCGCCGAATAGGCCCACACCGGCGGCAGCTCGAACACCACGAAGGCGAGGAACCAGGTGATCAGCGGCTGCACCAGCAGCTTGATGGCGACGATCGGCCAGACGCCGTCGCTGCGCCCGGTCTGGCTGTGCGCGAGGAACAGCCCCAGCGAGACCAGCGCCGCCGGCGCGGTGGCGGCGCCGAGCATGTCCAGCAACTGCTCCAGCGGCTGGTACAGCGGCAGCGCCGACAGCGCCCAGAGCGCTCCGAGCACCGGCGACACCACCAGCGGGTGGCAGGCCAGCGCCCGGCCCACCTTGAGCAGCGTGTGGCCGACGCTCTGCCCGGCGTGCAGGCCGGTCTCGATGCAGACGATGGTAATCGCGAAGAGAATGCAGAGCACAATCAGGCAGGAAATCAGCGTCGGCTGCAGCGCCTCGTCGCCGAGCAGCAGCACGCACAGCGGGATGCCCATGTAGCCGGTGTTGGCGTAGGACGCCGAGAGCGCGTCGAGGCTGGCATCGACCAGCGAGCGCCGCTGCGCCATGCGGTACAGCAGGGTCACCGCGAACACGCCGAGGCAGCCGGCGGTGAAGGCGACGATGAAGCCCGGGTGCCAGATCGCTTCCCAGGAAGCCGTGGCGGTGGCCTTGAACAGCAGCGAGGGCAGCGCCAGCCAGACCACGAAGCGGTTGATCTCCGACGCCGCCGTCTCCCCCAGCCGCCCGGTGCGACGGCACAGGTAGCCGAGCAGGATCAGCGCGAAGATGGGCAGTACGACATTGACGATCGAGGACATGGGCTACCACAGGCTCGCCGCCGACGCGGCCAGCCCCAGCGAATCGGGCCCGCCACCTTAGCAAAAGCGAGGCGGCGCGGGTATGGCGGGGACGGCCTGCGCCCCGGCGGCCGAGCACACCCGCCGTCGCCCCGGCCCAGGCCGGGGCCCAATGCGCAGGTCGCAGCCACACGCGTCCCTTCTCCCACCGGGAGAAGGCGGCCCGCAGGGGCGGATGAGGGAAAGTCCTTGCACACCAGACCCTCACCCCGGCCCTCTCCCGGAGGGAGAGGGGGATTGGCTCGGCGCTGGTGCGTGGCAACGTGCATGTTCATTCGCGGTCGAGACCGCTCCACACACAGTCGTCGCCCCGGCCCAGGCCGGGCCCAATGCGCAGGTCGCAGCCACACGCATCCCTTCTCCCACCGGGAGAAGGTGGCCCGCAGGGCCGGATGAGGGAAGCCCTGCACACCCGCCCTCACCCCGGCCCTCTCCCGGAGGGAGAGGGGCTGGCCCGGTGTGGGTGCCACGCCCTCGGGCGAGACCGGGAGCCGGATGACGTAGGAGCGAGCTTGCTCGCAAATGGAGTCAATGCTGGAGCTGCGTTCTTCGCGAGCACGGACTCGGCGTCCTCCTCGCGCCTACGTCAGCACGTCGGCGTCACGCCCACACCGCACTCAATGCCGCGTTTCGGTCTCCCGGTCGGCCGCCGCCAGGCCCGTCACCTGCGGGATGTTGGCCATGTCGCCATTGGCGGCGGCGCGGCCGCGCATGCGCTCCGGGGCTTCGGGGAAGCCGCTGCGGTCGCTGTAGTCGTAGACGGTCACCGGGTGATGCTCGCTGCCGAGCGCACGCGCGCAGGCCATGTCGACGGCGGTCACGCCCGCCACGGCACCGGCGGCAATGGCCGCGCCCACCGGATTGCTGCCGTGCTGCATGCTCATGCCGAGCGTGGCCAGGTCCAGCGCGTCGCCGCCGATGCGGCCATAGACCCAGGGCTCGGGGTTGTCGGAGAGCAGCAGGCCGACGCCGGTGCCGATCTCGCGCAGGCCGTAGAGGCGGATCAGCCCCTCGTGCTCCTCGAGGCCGACGGCACGCGCCAGCCTGCCCGGCATCAGCAGTTCGGCCAGGCCCAGCCCGATACTGAACCAGCCGAGGCGGCGGGCGGTCTTGCGGGCGGCGTAGTTGAGGCGGTAGTCCTGGTATTCCTGACGGGGAAGTTGCATGGCGATGCCTCCTCAGGGCTTGAGCACGACTTTCACGCAGCCGTCGTGCTTGTCGCGAAAGACCTTGTACATGTCCGGCCCCTCTTCGAGGCTGACGGTATGGGTGATGACGAAGGAGGGGTCGATCTGCCCTTCCTGGATGCGGTTGAGCAGGTCGTCGGTCCAGCGGTTGACGTGGGTCTGGCCCATGCGGAAGGTCAGGCCCTTGTTCATCGCCGCACCGAACGGGATCTTGTCGATCAGCCCGCCATACACGCCGGGAATCGAGAGGATGCCGGCCGGGCGGCAGACGTAGATCATCTCGCGCAGCACGTGGGGCCGGTCGGTTTCCAGCATGAGCGCCTGCTTGGCGCGGTCGTACATCGAGTCGATCGAGCGCGCCGCGTGCGCCTCGAGGCCCACCGCGTCGATGCACTTCTCCGGGCCCTTGCCGCGGGTCAGCTCGTGCAGCCGGTGGACCACGCTTTCCTCGTCGAAGTTGATGGTGATGGCGCCGCCGGCGCGGGCCATGGACAGCCGTTCGGGCACGTTGTCGATGCAGATCACCTGCTCGGCGCCCATCAGGATCGCGCTGCGCACGGCGAACTGGCCGACCGGCCCGGCGCCCCAGACCGCCACCGTGTCGGTGGGCTCGATCTCGCACTGGGCGGCGGCCTGCCAGCCGGTGGGCAGAATGTCGCCGAGGAACAGCACCTGCTCGTCGGTCAGCCCGTCGGGAATCACCACCGGGCCGACGTCGGCGTAGGGCACGCGGACGAACTCGGCCTGGCCGCCGGCATAGCCGCCGGTGAGATGGGTGTAGCCGTAGAGCCCGGCGGTGCTGTGGCCGAACACCTTGTCGGCCACCTCCTTGTTGCGGTTGGTGCGCTCGCACACCGAGTAGTTGCCGCGCCGGCACTGGTCGCACTCGCCGCAGACGATGGTGAAGGGCACCACCACACGGTCGCCGACCTTGAGCTTCCTGTTGTCCTTGCCGACCTCGACCACCTCGCCCATGAACTCGTGGCCGAGGATGTCGCCGTGCATCATCCCCGGCATGAAGCCGTCGTACAGGTGCAGGTCCGAGCCGCAGATGGCGCAGGAGCTGACCCTGATGATGGCGTCGCGGCCGTCCTCGATGCCGGGGTCGGGGACGTGGTTGTCGCAGCGGATGTCTTTCTTGCCGTGCCAGCGTAACGCTCTCATGCGGAAGTCTCCTGGTCGGTGGTGTAACGCCGCCGGGGCCTCCCTGTTCGCCGCTGCGCGAGGGCAGTCGGCACGCTCTCCCGTCGCGGTGGCCGGTGGCCACGGCCTGCGGCGCATGCGGTGACTTCTAAAGGGACGGGACGCGTGGGGATTTAGTTGCCGGCGGGCGACGGGCTGCACGCCAACCGGCGGCAGCTGGCCTGGCAGAACGAGGGCCATCGTAGGCAGGAGCGGCGCGCCGGCCCCGCTTCAGCCGAGCACGATCCGGTTCGGGCCTTCGCGCCGGGCCTGGTGCACGGCGTGGTCGGCCCGTGCGAACAGGCTGGCGAGGTCGGCGTCGTCGGCGCGCAGCGAGGTCAGGCCGAAGCTGGCGCTGACGGTGAAATCGCCGCCCGGCGCCGGGAACACCAGGCGTTCGATCTCGCCTTGCAACCGCAGGGCGATCTGCTCGGCGAGGTCCGGCGCACAGCCGGGCAGCAGGGCGGCGAACTCTTCCCCGCCGATGCGCCCGAACAGGTCGCCGCGGCGCAGCACCGAGGCGCCACAGCGAGCCACCTGTTGCAGCACCTGGTCGCCGACCGCATGGCCGTGCTCGCTGTTGATCTGCTTGAAACCGTCGATGTCCAGCAGCAGGAAGGCCACGGGCGTAGCGAACTGCCGGGCGTGGTCGAACTCGCGCCCGGCGCACTCGAAGAAGTGCCGGCGGTTGCTGCTCTGGGTGAGCACGTCGGTGGTGGCCAGGCGCTCCAGCTCGCCCTCCATGCGCTTGCGCTCGGTGATGTCCTCGGCGATCCCCACCAGCAGGGGGCCGCGGTCGTGGCCACCGGAGCGGCCGAGGAAGCACTTGTCGCTGATCCAGCGCAGCTGCCCGTCGCCGCGGATGATGCGGTATTCGCGCGTCTCGACGGCGCCCTGTTCGAGGGCGTCGAGCATGCTCACCCGCGCGTAGACCAGATCGTCCGGGTAGATGCTGTTGCGCCATTCGCCGTAGTCGGCCAGCAGCATCGCCATGGAACGGCCGAAGATGCGCTCGTAGGCCGGGCTGACATAGATCATCCGCTGGGCCTTCCAGTCGAAGGCCCAGAGCACCGCGTTGACGCTGCCGAGCAGCAGGCTGAGCAGCTGCTCGCGATCGCTCAGGCGCGCCACCTCGGCACGTGCATGCATGAGCGCCAGCAAGGTTTCGGCTTCCGTGCCGGGCATCAACCGGCCCGCACTCTCCCGTCTATCCGTCGCCAGACCCATGCCGCTCCCCCTGGATTGGAACACAGGCGCCAATCGCCCGCGTTAGAGCGATCTTTCCCATTCGAGACGTTGCTAAGAGAACCGGCAGGAAAAACAAAGTTCCGGTCGGTGCGCCCAGGGCCCGGGCGCACCGATCAGCGGTGTCAGGCCGCGGCCGAAGCGGTGGCCGGGCGCAGGGAGTAGGTCTTGAGCTGGTTGGCGAAGTCGTGCAGCGACTGGATGCCGCTGGCCTCCGCCTCGTGGATCCAGTCCTTGATCGCGGCCAGCATGTCGTGCCCGTTGGCGCTGGTGCGTGCCCAGATCTGCTGCAGCGCCAGGCGCTTCTCGTAGATCACCCGCAGCGTGTGGCTCTGCTGCAGCATCAGGTCGATGCGCGCCTGCTGTTCGTGGTGCAGCAGGCTCGGCTCGCGCGACAGCAGCCGCTTGGCGCGGCGGAACTGATGGCGCACCGAGGCATCGGCCTTGGCCAGTTCCTGGCGCACCAGCGGGCCGATGACCAGCTTGCGGTACTGCGCCATGATCTGGAAACGGTTGTTGAGGATGGCCATCGCCGTGTCCATGTCCAGGTGGCCCTTGCCCTCGACGCGGTGGGCGATGGGCGCGACGCGGTTGACCTTGGCCAGCCCCAGCGCGCTGAACAGCTTGATCCAGACCCAGCCCAGGTCGAATTCCCACTTCTTCACCGACAGCTTGGCCGAGTTCGGGTAGGTGTGGTGGTTGTTGTGCAGCTCCTCGCCGCCGATGAGGATGCCCCAGGGCACCAGGTTGGTGGCGGCGTCCTTGCACTCGAAGTTGCGATAGCCCACGGCATGGCCGAGGCCGTTGACCACCCCGGCCGCCCAGAACGGAATCCAGATCATCTGGATCGCCCAGACCGACAGGCCGAGGAAGCCGAACAGCGCCAGGTCGATCAACGCCATCAGCGTCACCCCGGCGTTCGGGAAGCGGCTGTAGAGGTTGCGTTCGATCCAGTCGTCCGGGCAGTTCTTGCCATATATCCGCAGAGTCTCTTCGTTCTTCGCTTCTTCCATGTATAGTTCGGCCCCCTTGCGCAGCACGGTGCCCAGGCCCTTGTGGACCGGACTATGCGGATCTTCGGGGGTCTCGCACTTGGCGTGGTGCTTGCGGTGGATCGCGGTCCACTCGCGGGTGTTCATGGCGGTGGTCAGCCACAGCCAGAAGCGGAAGAAATGCTTGAGCGCAGGATGCAGCTCGAGCGAGCGGTGAGCGGAATACCGATGCAGGTAGACCGTGACGCTGACGATGGTGACATGGGTCAGAGCCAGGGTGACCAGAACGAGTTGCCAGATCGACAGGTCGAGAAAACCGTTGTACCACATAGCGCTTGGGTGCCTCTTGGGAAAGAAATGCGCAGGCCGATGAGCAGGCCCGTCCGCATTATCTACTTCACCGGCGAGAAAACCACTCTACCTTTCGGCAGGTAGGGCGCCACACGTCGTACCAAATGTTTCTGCCAATAGCTGGAAAAAACGCAATGTCCGAATTTCGCCAGGCGCTGCGCATCGCGTTGCTCTACGGGACCCTCGCCACCCTCTGGGTGCTGCTCAGCGACGAGGGCCTGCGCCTGGTCGGCAACCGCGTCGACGTGGCCGCCTGGCAGTCCTACAAGGGGCTGCTGTTCGTCGCGGTCACCAGCCTGCTGCTGTACGTGCTGGCGTGCCTGCACCTGCGCCGCATCAACCAGGAGCTGCGCCGCCGCCAGCAGCTCGACGCCAGCCTGCGGCAGGCCGCCGCCGTGTTCGAAAGCAGCCTGGAGGGGGTGCTGGTCACCGACGCCGAGCAGCGCATCGTGCACACCAACCCGGCCTTCACCCGCATCACCGGCTATACCGCGGCCGAAGTGCTCGGACGCACGCCCAACATGATGAAGTCCGGCCGCCACGACCAGCCGTTCTACGAGCAGATGTGGCACTGCCTGCAGCAGCACGGCGAATGGCGCGGCGAGATCTGGAACCGGCACAAGAACGAGTCGGTGTTCCCGGTCTGGCAGTGCATCCGCGCGATCCATGACGAGCAGGGCCAGCTCAGCCACTTCGTCGCGGTGTTCTCCGACATGAGCGCGATCAAGCGCTCGCAGAGCGAACTGGACTTCCTCGCCCACCACGACCCTCTGACCACCCTGCCCAATCGCCTGATGTTCACCCAGCGGGTCGAGCACGCCCTGGAGCGGGCGCAGCAGGACAAGCGCACCGGCGCGGTGTTCCAGCTCGACCTGGACTACTTCAAGCACATCAACGAAAGCCTCGGCCACCGCATCGGCGACCAGTTGCTGCAGGCCATCGGCGAACGCCTGCAGCATCCCGCCGAGGGCATGACGCTGGCCCGCCTGGGGGGCGACGAGTTCGGCCTGCTGTGCGAGCACTGCAGCTCGGTCGAGCACGCCGCGGCGCTGGCGCAGTCGATCCTGCAGGTGTTCAGGCAGCCCTTCCGCCTGGAGGGCAAGGAGCTGTTCATCGGCGCCAGCGTCGGCATCAGCCTCTACCCCAGCGATGCGCAGACCGCCGAGCAGGTACTACGTAACGCCGACTCGGCGCTGTCGCGCGCCAAGAGCCGCGGCCGCCAGACCTATGCCTTCTACAGCCAGGAACTGACCGCGCTGGCCAGCCAGCGCATCGAGCTGGTCTCGGCGCTACGCCACGCGCTCGAGCGCGGCGAGCTCTGCGTGCACTACCAGCCGATCCACGACCTGGCCAGCGGGCGGGTCCTCGGCCTGGAGTCGCTGGTGCGCTGGGAGCGGCCCGGCTACGGCCTGGTGCCGCCGGACGAGTTCATCCCGATCGCCGAGGAGACCGGCCTGATCGCCGCGATCGACGCCTGGGTGCTGCGCCAGGCCTGCCGGCAGATGCGGCGCTGGCTGGACGAGGGCCGCGCGCTGGAATTCGTCGCGGTGAACGTCTCCAGCCGCTCGTTTGGCACCGGCGAGCTGGACGCGCGGGTCGCGGCGACGCTGGAGGAAACCGGCCTGCCGGCCCGTCACCTGGAGCTGGAGATCACCGAAAGCGCGGTGATGGAAGACCCGGACGCCGCCCAGGCGCTGCTCGAGCGGCTGGGCGGGCTCGGCGTGCAGCTGTCGATCGACGACTTCGGCACCGGCTACTCGTCCCTGCTGCGGCTCAAGCGCCTGCCGGTGCACAAGCTGAAGATCGACCGCGGCTTCATCGCCGGGCTGCCCAGTCACGAGGAAGACATGGCGCTGACCATGGCCATCATCGCCCTGGCGCGCAGCCTCGGGCTGCAGGTGCTGGCCGAGGGGATCGAGCGCCCGGAGCAGGCCGAGTTCCTCCTGCAGCGCCAGTGCCTGCAGGGCCAGGGCTACTGGTTCGGGCGTCCGCAGCCGGCCGCGACGCTCGCCTTGCCGGGCCCGGACGCCACGCCCTGACGCGCGCCGGGCGGGCGATGCGCGCCAGTATTCCGCGCAGGCCGGCCAGCGTATATTCAGGCGCTGTCGCCGGCCGATCGGCTGCCAGCCGTACAGGTGACGCCCGGGCGCCGGGCACCTGCACGACAAGACGGCGCGGCGCCCGTTGGGCGGACGGGCACGGCGCGGCGCCCGGGCGCACTACACTCTTTTTCTGGGGAGGCCGCGATGGAACTCAAGCGCATTCTGCATGTCGAGGATGATCCGTCGATCCAGGCGGTGACCCGGCTGGCGCTGGAAATGGTGGGGGGCTTCGAGGTGTTGAGCTGCTCCTCCGGGCCGCAGGCCCTGGCGCAGGTGGATGCGTTCGCCCCGGACCTTATCCTGCTGGACGTGATGATGCCGGGCATGGATGGGCCGCAGACACTCGCCGGCCTGCGCGAACACCCGGCGCTCGCCGACGTGCCGGTGGCCTTCATGACCGCCAAGGTCCACCCCGGCGAGATCGAGCACCTGCGTGGCCTGGGGGCACAGGAGGTGATCATCAAGCCGTTCGACCCGATGCAGCTGGCCCAGCAGGTGCGGCTGATCTGGCAGAACAGTCGTCGCTGAACGTCCCTCGCCCTCGCCGCCTGCAGCAGACCCGACCATGGACCCGAGCCCGAACCCCGCCAAGGAACACCCCGCCGACCCCGAGCCGTCCCGGCTCTCGGCCCTGCTCCGTTACGAGATCCTCGACACCCCGGACGAACAGGACTTCGACGACTTCACCCAGCTGGCCGCCTACATCTGCGGCACGCCGATCGCCCTCATTTCGCTGCTCGACGAACACCGCCAGTGGTTCAAGAGCCGCGTCGGGCTGGAGGTCTGCGAGACGCCGAGGAAAATCTCCTTCTGCACCCACACCATCCAGGGCGACGGCATCTTCGAGGTCCAGGACGCACTGACCGACGCACGCTTCCACGACAACCCGCTGGTGCTCGGCGCGCCGGGGATCCGCTTCTACGCCGGCGCGCCGCTGACCACGCCGGACGGCCACAACCTCGGCACCCTGTGCGTGATCGATCGCCGCCCGCGGGCGCTCGGCCAGAGCCAGCGCGACGCCCTGGTACGCCTGTCGCGGCAGGTCATCCGGCTGTTCGAGGAACGCCTGCTGGCCCGCCGCCATGCCGAACAGGCGGCGCTGCAGCAGGCCATCCTTGACAGCGCCGCCAGCGCGGTGCTGGTGATGAACGTGGACGGCACGGTGGCGCGGCAGAACCCGGCGGCGCAGCGGCTGTTCGGCTACGAGGACGAGGAGCTGCTCGGCCGCCCGGTCAGCGAGGCGTTGTTCCCGCGGGACGCGCTGGAGAACCAGGCGGCGCTGCTCTCGGCCGAGTTCCACCAGAGCATCGAACCCGGCTTCGCCGTGCTCACCGCGCCGCTGCGCCGCGGCCCGCAGTACATGCGCGAGTGGCGCCTGCGCCACCGCCAGGGCGGCGAGGTGCCGGTGCTGCTCAACGTCTCGCCGATCCACGACGAATCCGGGCGGCTGCGCGGCTACCTGGCGATCGCCCACGACCTCACCTTCCAGGCGCAGCTGCAGCTGCGCCTGCAGCAGATCGCCGCGCAGGTGCCGGGCATGCTGTTCCAGTTCCACTGGCACAAGGGCGACTACGGCTCCTTCCCCTACGCCAGCGAAGGCATCGAGCAGATCTACGGGCTGCAGCCGGAGCAGGTGGCCAACGACATGACGCCGATCCTCGAGAAGGTCCATCCGGACGACCGCCCGCGGGTCAGCGCGGCCATCCACCGGGCCGCCGAGCAGAACGGCGCCTGGCACCTGGAGCACCGCGTGCTGCATCCGCAGCGCGGCGTGATCTGGGTCGAGGCACGCGCCACGCCGGTGCCGCAAGCGGACGGCTCGGTTCTCTGGAACGGCCTGGTCACCGACATCAGCGGGCGCAAGGCGCAACAGGCCGAGCTGGACAAGCAGCAGGAGATGAACCGCCGGCTGCTCGAGGCGCTGTCCGAGGGGGTGGTGGCCTGCGATGCGCAGGGCAATCTGACCCTGTTCAACGACCTGTCCCGGCAGTGGCACGGCCAGGGCGCCCGACCGGTGCCGCCGGAACAGTGGGCGTACGTCTACGGGCTCTACCAGCCGGACGAGGTCACCCTGCTGGCGCACGACCAGGTGCCGCTGTTCCGGGCGCTGCGCGGCGAGCACGTGCGCGACGTGGAGTTCGTCGTGCGCAACGGCGACCAGGTGCGCCACGTGCAGGCCAACGGCAACCCGCTGTACGCCCCCGACGGCACGCAGGCGGGCGCCGTGGTGGTCATGCACGACATCACCGAACGCAAGCGCATTGAGCGCATCCAGCGCGAATTCGTCGCCACCGTCAGCCATGAGCTGCGCACCCCGCTGACCTCCATATCCGGCTCCCTGGCGCTGGTCTGCGGCCGGGTCATGGGCGACATCCCCCCGCACCTGCAGGAACTGCTGGACATCGCCTACCAGAACAGCCTGCGCCTGAGCGCGCTGATCAACGACCTGCTGGACATGGACAAGCTCAGCGCCGGCAAGCTGCGCTTCGACTTCCGCGTGCAGGCCCTGCAGCCGCAGCTGGAACAGGCGCTGCGCAGCAACCAGGGCTACGCCGAGCGGCACCAGGTGGGCTACCGCCTCGGCGGCCACACCGACGCGCTGGTGCGGGTCGACCCGCTGCGCCTGCAACAGGTACTGAGCAACCTGCTTTCCAATGCGGTGAAGTACTCACCCACCGGCGGCGTGGTGGAGCTGACCAGCGAGCTGCGTGATCGCTGGGTCAGGGTCAGCGTGCGCGACCAGGGGCCGGGGATCGCCCCGGCGTTCCACGACCGGGTGTTCCAGAAGTTCGCCCAGGCCGATTCCTCAGACGCCCGCCAGAAGGGCGGCACCGGCCTGGGCCTGGCGATCAGCAAGGAACTGATCGAGCGCATGGGCGGGCGCATCGGCTTCGACACCCACACCGAGCAGGGCGCCTGCTTCTGGTTCGAACTGCCGCGCAGCGATCTGATCGAAAGCACTTCAGGCGAGGGGAACAAATGAAGCCGCTGCAACGCATCCTGCACGTCGAGGACGTGCCGGCGATCCAGGTGGTGACGCGTATCGCACTCGAGCGCGTCGGCGGCTTCCAGGTGCTCAGCTGCACCACCGGCCAGGAAGCGCTGGACCGGGCGGCCGCGTTCGATCCGGACATGGTCCTGCTCGACGCCATGCTGCCGGGAATGGACGGCGCCGAAACGCTGCGGCGGCTCGCCGGGCGGATCGACCTCGGCCGCGTGGCGGTGGTGTTCCTGACCGGCGACATCGATGCCGAGCGGCTCGAGGAACTGCACCAGCTGGGTGCGCGCGAGGTGCTGAGCAAACCCTTCGACCCCATGCAACTGCCTGCACGACTGACGGCGATCTGGGACGCGATGGATGATGACGGCACGACCGAAGGATGAAGTACGGGACGCACTGCGCGCGCTGAACGAGCAGTTCGCCGAGCGCCTGCGTCGCGAGCTGCCGGCACTGGCGGCGCAGGCCGAGCGCCTCTCCGGCGACATGGCGGGCGAGCGCCGGGCCATCGAGCTCGACGACCTGCGCAGCCGCCTGCACCGTCTCGCCGGTGCCGCCGGCTCCTTCGGCCAGCCCGCGCTCGGCCGCGAGGCCTGGCGGCTGGAACAGCGGATCGCGCGCTGGCTGGAGGCCTCCGAACCGGCCGAGGCGGGGTTCGGCGAACTGGCCGAAGCGATGCGCGAGCTGGCCCGCAAGGACCTCAGCGGCGCCGGCGATACCGCACCGGTCCCGAGCCTGGAGGCGGAGCCCGCCGGCCAGTGCATCTACCTCATGGAAAGCGATCCGCAGGCCTGCCGGCTGATCAGCCAGACCTTGCGCACCTTCGGCTACCAGGTTCAGGCCTGCCATGACCTCGACGGGCTCGAGGCGCTGTTCCGGCAGCAGCCGCCGGACGCCCTGGTGCTGGCCCTGCACGCCTGCGACGCGCTGACCCGCGTCAAGGCGCTGCAGGCCGGGCTCGAACGGCCCCTGCCGCTGATGGTGATCGGCGAGCGGGACGACTTCGACATCCAGCTCGCCGCGGTGCGCGCCGGCGCCGAGGGCTTCTTCACCCGCCCGCTGGACCTGACCCGGCTGGAAAGCCGCCTGGCGCGCAGCCTCGAGCGGCAGCAGGGCGAGCCGTACCGGGTGCTGATCGTCGACGACGACGCCGACCTGACGCTGCGCTACAGCCTGGTGCTGCGCGGCGCCCGGATGGAGGTGCAGGCGCTCGACGAGCCGGTACGGCTGTTCGAGACCCTGCACGCGTTCAATCCGGAAGTGGTGCTGCTGGACCTGAACATGCCCGGCTGCTCCGGACTGGAGCTGGCGCAGATGATCCGCCTGCACGACGACTGGCTGCGCATACCGATCATCTACCTGTCGGTGGAGACCGACGCCAGCCGGCAGATGGAGGCGCTGGTCAAGGCCGGCGACGACTTCATCACCAAGCCGATCAGCGACAGCGCGCTGGTGTCCGCGGTGTTCTCCCACGCCCAGCGGGCCCGGGCGCTCAGCGCCGCGCTGACCCGAGACGGCCTGACCGGCCTGCTGACCCACGCCAGCATCAAGGAGCAGCTGCTGGTGGAGGTCGACCGGGCCCGCCGCAGCGGCCGTCCGGCCTGCGTGGTCATGCTCGACATCGACCGCTTCAAGCAGGTCAACGACAGCCACGGGCATGCCGCCGGCGACAGCGTGATCCGCGCCCTGGCCAACCTGCTGCGCCAGCGCCTGCGCCGCGTCGACAGCCTCGGCCGCTACGGCGGCGAGGAATTCCTGGCAGTGCTGCCGGACTGCTCGGCGACGCAGGCGCTGCGCATCTTCGACCACATCCGCGAGCGCTTCGCCGAGCTGACCTTCAGCGCCGGCGGCGCCTCGTTCCAGGCGACGCTCAGCGCCGGCATCTGCGAAACCAACCCGGCGCTGGACGCCGGCACCCTGCTGGAACAGGCCGACCGGGCGCTCTACGCGGCCAAGCACGGCGGGCGCAACCAGGTGTGCGTGGCGGACTAGCGGAGGGCTGGCGAGGGTGTGTGGGCGCTACCGCGCGGTGCCGGTGGCGCCAGCCCCCTTCCGCAGGCGTTGCACCCTGTGGTGCCGGCTTGCTCGCAGGCAGAGCCTGTTCCTACAGGGAGCATCGAAGCTCCAGGCAACGCCTGGCCTTTCCCTTCTCCCGCCGGGAGAAGGTGGCCCGCAGGGCCGGATGAGGGAGGCGCAGCCTCGACGCGCAGCCGGGCACGCCCTGGGAGCGACTGTCTCGACGCAGAACGAGTCCGGCCGCCGTCGCCGCGAGGGCGCGCAATCCACAAGGATGTGGTGAATGCCGCAAGCCCGTCGGGAACGGGCGCGGCCTCCCACAGAATCCGCTGGGCACCGCTTGTTTTTGTGGGAGGCCCGCCCTCGGCGGCGATGCTGGAAGCGATCTTAGCCGCGAGCGGGTGGGCTGAAGCGAAACGCCGCCCGGCCCACCCTATGGAACGCGTCCCGACCAACCTGCATCTGGTTCCCCAACCTTTCGTGGGAGCGGTCTATAGCTGAATCCAGGTGGCCTTGAGCTCGGTGTACTTGTCGAAGGCGTGCAGCGACTTGTCGCGGCCGTTGCCGGACTGCTTGAAGCCGCCGAAGGGCGCGGTCATGTCGCCGCCGTCGTACTGGTTGACCCACACGCTGCCGGCGCGCAGCGCGCGGGCGGCGCGGTGGGCCTTGGACAGGTTGGCGGTCCAGACCGCCGCGGCCAGGCCGTACTGGGTGTCGTTGGCGATGCGGATGGCCTCGTCCAGGTCGTCGAATTCGATCACCGAGAGCACCGGGCCGAAGATCTCCTCGCGGGCGATCTTCATGGCGTTGCTCACCCCGTCGAAGATCGTCGGCTCGACGTAGAAGCCGCCGGTCTCGTGCAGCGTGCGGCCACCGCCGATCAGCACCTGGGCGCCTTCGCGGCGGCCGGCGTCGATGTAGCCGAGCACCGTCTCCAGCTGCTGGGTATCGACCAGCGCGCCGACATTGGTCGCCGGGTCCAGCGGGTTGCCGGGCTTCCAGCCCCTGAGCGCCTCGACCACCAGCGGCAGGAAGCGCGCCTTGATCGAGCGCTCGACCAGGAGCCGCGAGCCGGCGGTGCAGACCTCGCCCTGGTTGAAGGCGATGGCGCTGGCCGCGGCCTGGGCCGCCGCCTCCAGGTCCGGCGCGTCGGCGCAGACGATGTTCGGGCTCTTGCCGCCGGCTTCCAGCCAGACCCGCTTCATGTTCGATTCGCCGGCATAGATCATCAGCTGCTTGGCCACCCGCGTGGAGCCGGTGAACACCAGGGTGTCGACGTCCATGTGCAGGCCCAGCGCCTTGCCCACCGTGTGTCCGTAGCCCGGCAGCACGTTCAGCACCCCGGCCGGCAGGCCCGCCTCGAGCGCCAGCCGGGCGATGCGGATGGCGGTCAGCGGCGACTTCTCCGACGGCTTGAGCACCACCGAGTTGCCGCTCGCCAGCGCCGGGCCGAGCTTCCAGCAGGCCATCATCAGCGGGAAGTTCCAGGGCACGATGGCGGCGACCACGCCGACCGGCTCGCGGGTGACCAGGCCGAGCTGGTCGTGCGGGGTGGCGGCCACCTCGTCGTAGAGCTTGTCGATCGCCTCGGCGCTCCAGCGGATGGCATTGGCCGAGCCGGGCACATCGATGTTCAGCGAGTCGCCGATCGGCTTGCCCATGTCCAGGGTCTCGAGCAGCGCCAGTTCCTCGCGGTGCTCGGCGAGCAGTCCGGCGAAGCGGATCAGCGTGGCCTTGCGCCTGGCCGGCGCCATACGCGACCAGACGCCCGACTCGAAGGCCGCGCGGGCGCTGGCCACGGCGCGGTCGGCATCGGCCTGGTCGCAGCTGGCGACCGTCGCCAGCCGGCGGCCGTCGATCGGGCTGAGGCAGTCGAAGGTGGCGCCGCCGGCCGCGTCGGTGTACTCACCCTCGATGAAGGCGCGGCCTTCGATGCGCAGGGCCTGGGCACGCTGTTGCCAATCGGCGAAGGTCGGAGTGGTCATGCGGCAGCCTCTTCGGTCGGATGGGGAAGGGTAATGAAAGCGCACCCTACAACTCGCGCACAGGGCCTATCAATATTTTTTACGAAACAGGGCAAAACGGCCTTGTAGCGTTCGTTTTATTAAACATAGACTCAGGACCACCTCTCCTCCCGCCCCCTGGAGCCCGCCATGCCACACACCGCGTCTTCCGACCACTTCTGGATGCCCTTCACCGCCAACCGGCAGTTCAAGGCGGGCCCGCGCCTGCTCGAACGCGCCGAAGGCATGTACTACACGACCACCGACGGGCGCCAGGTGCTCGACGGCACCGCGGGCCTGTGGTGCTGCAACGCCGGGCACGGTCGTCGCGAGATCACCGAGGCGGTGAGCCGGCAGATCGCGACCATGGACTTCGCGCCGACCTTTCAGATGGGCCATCCGCTGCCCTTCGAGCTGGCCGAGCGCCTGTCCACCATCACCCCGAACGGCCTGAACCGGGTGTTCTTCACCAACTCCGGCTCGGAATCGGTGGACACCGCGCTGAAGATCGCCCTGGCCTACCAGCGCGCGATCGGCCAGGGCACCCGCACCCGGCTGATCGGCCGTGAGCTGGGCTACCACGGGGTCGGCTTCGGCGGCATCTCGGTCGGCGGTATGGTGAACAACCGCAAGGCCTTCAGCGCCAACCTGCTGCCCGGCGTCGACCACCTGCCACACACCCTCGACATGGCGCGCAACGCCTTTACCCGCGGGCTGCCGGAGCACGGCGTGGAGAAGGCCGAAGAACTGGAGCGGCTGGTCGCCCTGCACGGCGCCGAGAACATCGCCGCGGTGATCGTCGAGCCGATGTCCGGTTCGGCCGGCGTGGTGCTGCCGCCCAAGGGCTACCTGCAGCGGCTGCGCGAGATCACCCGCAAGCACGGCATCCTGCTGATCTTCGACGAGGTGATCACCGGCTTCGGCCGCGTCGGCGAGCCCTTCGCCGCGCAGCGCTGGGGCGTGACGCCGGACATCATCACCTGCGCCAAGGGCCTGACCAACGGCTCCATTCCCATGGGCGCGGTGTTCGTCGACGAAAAGCTCTACCAGTCCTTCATGACCGGGCCGGAGAGCGCCATCGAGTTCTTCCACGGCTACACCTATTCCGGCCACCCGGTGGCCTGCGCCGCCGCGCTCGCCGCCCAGGAAATCTACGCGCGGGAGAACCTGTTCCAGAAGGCCATCGAGCTGGAAGGCTACTGGCAGGATGCGCTCTGGAGCCTGAAGGACCTGCCGAACGTGATCGACATCCGCACCACCGGGCTGGTCGCCGGCATCCAGTTCGCCGCTCACGCCGACGGCATCGGCAAGCGCGGCTACGAGGTGTTCCGCCACTGCTTCGAGAACGGTGCGCTGGTGCGCGCCAGCGGCGACATCGTCGCCCTGTCGCCGGCGCTGATCGTCGAGAAGCCGCAGATCGATGCCCTGGTCGAGCGCCTGGCCGACGCCGTGAAGGCGGTGGGCTGAGCCAGCGGTAGCTTCGCGAACGTCGAGGCCCTCACCGCACCAAGTCCTCTCCCTGCGGGGAGAGGACCGGCCATCATTGGTGGGCTGAAGCCCACCCTACGCCCCGGACGAGCCCCTGTGGAAGCAGGCTCTGCCTGCGACCCTGCCCACGCACCGCCCCCCTCTATCTCGCCTCCTGACGCTCGCCAGCGGTCACATTTGCGCTTTGCCGTTGTCTCGAACAGAACGCGCCCGCAAGCAGGCGCGAATGCACCGGCCAGACGATGAGGTTCCTTCCATGCTGACGCTTTCCATCAACGGCGCCGACCTGCAGGTCGACGTGCCCGAAGACATGCCCCTGCTCTGGGTCCTGCGCGATGTGCTGGGGCTGACCGGCACCAAGTACGGCTGCGGCATCGCCCAGTGCGGCGCCTGCACCGTGCACCTGGACGGCGTCGCCGCGCGCGCCTGCGTGCTGCCGGTCGGCAGCGTCGGCCAGCGCAAGGTCGTCACCATCGAGGCGATGAAGGAGCACCCGCTGGGCCAGCGCCTGCAACAGGCCTGGCTGGAGGACGAGGTGGTGCAGTGCGGCTACTGCCAGCCCGGACAGATCATGTCGGCGGTGGCGCTGCTGGCGCAGAACCCGGCGCCGGACGACCAGGCGATCGACCTCGGCATGGCCGGCAACCTGTGCCGCTGCTGCACCTACACCCGCATCCGCAGCGCCATCAAGCGCGTGGCCCAGGCGTGAGGAGGCCGGACGTGAGCGTGGATTCCAACGCACCGCTGTCGCCCAGCCGGCGCCAGTTGCTGAAGGTCGGCGCGCTGGCCGCCGGCGGGCTGATGATCGGCTTCGCCCTGCCCTTCAGCGGGCGCAGCTTCGCCGAACAGGTGATCAACGAGGGCCCGGAGGACGGGCGCACCCCCACCGCCACCGCGCTGGATGCCTTCATCGGCATCGACCGCCAGGGCCGGGTGTTCTTCACCGTGCCGAAGATCGAGATGGGCCAGGGCGCGCAGAGCGGCCTGGCGACGATCCTCGCCGAGGAGCTGGAGGTGGGCCTCGAGCAGATCACCCTGAAGGAGGCGCCGCCGAACGAGCAGCTGTACAACGACAAGCTGCTCAACTTCCAGGCCACCGGCGGCTCCACCTCGATTCGCAGCAACTGGGAGCCGCTGCGCCGCGCCGGCGCCGCCGCGCGCCTGCTGCTGATCCAGGCCGCCGCCGGGCAATGGCAGCTGCCGGCCGACCAGCTGCGCGCCGAGAACGGCCGGGTGCTCGGCCCGGATGGCCGCTCGCTCGGCTACGGCGAGCTGGTCGACGCCGCCGCGCAGCTGCCGGTGCCGGAGAACGTGCCGCTGAAGACGCCCGAACAGTTCCGCCTGATCGGCCAGCCGAGCCGGCGCCTGGACACCCCGGACAAGGTCGACGGCACCGCCCGCTTCACCATCGACCTGACGCTGCCCGGCATGAAGCACGCCTCGACCCTGACCTGTCCGGTGCTCGGCGGCCGCCTGGCCGAGGTCGACGAGCGCGCCGCGCGGCAGGTCCCCGGCGTGCGCGAGGTCATCCGCCTGGACAACGCCGTGGCGGTGATCGGCGACCACACCTGGGCGGCCTTCGCCGGCCTGCGCGCGCTCGAGGTGCGCTGGGACCTGGGCGAAAACGCCGACATCGGCTCCGACGCCATGGAGCGCGACCTGCACCGGGCGCTGGACGGCGACGACGGCGCGGTGGCCAACGAGGCCGGCGACATCGAGCAGGCGCTCAAGGAGGCCGCCAGCACCTTCGAGGCCGAATACGAGATGCCCTTCCTCGCCCACGCCGCGCTGGAGCCGATGACCTGCGTGGCGCAGGTGCGGCCCGATGCGGTGGAGCTGTGGGTCGGCACCCAGGTCCCGGTGCGCGCCCAGACCGCCGCCGCCGAGGCCGCCGGACGCCCGCCCGAGCAGGTGATCGTCAACAACCAGCTGATCGGCGGCGCCTTCGGCCGCCGTCTGGAAACCGATTTCATCACCCAGGCGGTGGCCATTGCGGCCAAGGTCGACTACCCGGTCAAGCTGACCTGGACGCGTGAGGAAGACACCACCCACGACCTCTACCGCCCGCACTACGTCGACCGCTTCGCCGCCGCCCTCGACGGCGAGGGCCGCCTGCTCGGCTGGCGGCACCACATCGCCGGCGCCTCGGTGCTGGCCCGCTTCGCCCCGGCGGCGGTGCCGCCGAACGGGCTCGACGGCGACGCGGTGGAGGTCGCCATGCACCCGATCTACGCCATGGAGCACCTGCGCGTGAGCTACACGCCGGTACCCCCGAAGGCGCTGCTGCAGAGCTGGTGGCGCGGCGTCGGGCCG
Source organism: Stutzerimonas azotifigens DSM 17556 (assembly GCF_000425625.1). Lineage (GTDB taxonomy): Bacteria > Pseudomonadota > Gammaproteobacteria > Pseudomonadales > Pseudomonadaceae > Stutzerimonas > Stutzerimonas azotifigens. The sequence continues at coordinate 11,009 of NZ_AUDU01000044.1, read as the reverse complement.
CTGCGCAGCAGCTTCATGCTGGAGAGCTTCATCGACGAGCTGGCGCTCAAGGCCGAGCGCGACCCGGTGGACTACCGCCTCGAGCGCCTGGCGCTGCATCCGCGGGCGCAGAGGGTGCTGCGCCGCGCCGCCGAGCAGGCCGGCTGGGGCGAGGCGCTGCCCGCCGGGCGCGGGCGCGGCGTGGCCGTGCAGTTCGTGTTCGGCAGCTACCTGGCGACGGTCGTCGAGGTGGAGGTCGGCGAGGACAAGGCGCTGCGCGTGCGGCGCATCGTCAGCGCGATCGATTGCGGCCGGGTGATCAACCCGGTCTCGGTGCGCGCGCAGATCGAGGGCGGCACCCTGTTCGGCCTCTCCGCGGCGCTGTTCAACGAGATCACCCTGGCCGAGGGGCGCGTGCAGCAGACCAACTTCCACGACTACCGCCAGCTGCGCATCAGCGATGCGCCGCCGGTGGAGGTGCAGCTGATCGACAGCAGCGAGGAGCCGGGCGGCGTCGGCGAGGCCGGCACCGCGCTGATCGCCCCGGCGCTGGTCAATGCCGTGGCCGCCGCCAGCGGCACGCGGGTGCGCCGCCTGCCGCTGGTGCGCGCCGGTTATCACGTCGTCTGAGGAGCTCGCATGAACCTACGTACCTGTCTGCGCGGGGTGTTCGGCCTGAGCCTGCTCCCGCTGGCCGCCGTCGCCCAGACCGCGCCGGCCGACCAAACGCTGATCGAGCGCGGCGAATACCTGGCGCGCGCCGGCGACTGCCTGGCCTGCCACGTCGTCGAGGGCGGCCGTCCCTACGCCGGCGGCCTGCCGATCGAGATGCCGTTCGGCACCCTGTATTCGACCAACATCACGCCGGACAAGGAAACCGGCATCGGCAACTGGAGCGACGACGACTTCGTCAAGGCGATGCAGCAAGGCGTCGGCCCGGACGGCCAGCACTACTACCCGGCCTTCCCCTACACCTCCTTCACCCTGATGCCGCGCGAGGACATCCTGGCGATCAAGGCCTACCTGTTCAGCCTCGAGCCGGTGCGCCAGCAGAACCCGGAGAACGACCTGCGCTTCCCCTTCGACCAGCGCTGGGGCATGGCGCTGTGGAACCTGCTGTTCCTCGACGACGAACGCTTCGAGCCGGACCCTGCGCAGTCGGAGCAATGGAACCGCGGGCGCTATCTGGTCGAGGGGCCGGGCCACTGCGCCGAGTGCCATTCGCCGCGCAACCTGTTCCAGGCCCGCAGCGGCTCCAAGCACCTGGCCGGCGCCGAGATCCAGGGCTGGAACGCCTGGAACATCACCGCCGACGAGGAGGCCGGCATCGGCGCCTGGCCCGATGAGGCGCTGGCCCGCTACCTCAGGACCGGCGTCGCCGAAGGCTACGGCGTGGCCGGCGGGCCGATGGCCGAGGTGGTCAACCACAGCCTGCGTCACCTGACCGAAGCGGACATCGACGCCATGGTCGTCTACCTCAAGACGGTGGAGCCGCAACCGGCGGATATCGGCCGGCCGGCTCCGCGCGAACTGGCCGCCGAGGTGCCGGCCGAGACCGCGCACCCGCTCGGCCGCAAGCTGTTCGCCGACGCCTGCGCCAGCTGCCACCAGTGGGACGGCAGCGGCCGGCAGACGCCCTACGCCGCGCTGCGCGGCCTACGCACGGTGCACGATGCGGACGGGCGCAACCTGCTGCGCATCCTGCTCGACGGCGGCCATCTGGAAGGCCCCGACGGTCATCATCTGATGCCGGCGTTCAACCGCCACTTCGACGACCGCGAGCTCAGCGACCTGGGCAACTTCGTGCTCTCGCACTTCGGCGCCACCGAGGGCAGGCTGACGCCGGAGGGCGTGGCCGAACGGCGCAAGCCAGGCAGCTAGCGCGTCAGCGAACCGGTCGCCGGCCTGCCCGACGACCGGTCATTCGTCGATTAGTACCCTGCCGTTCGTCGCATCCACCCAACGCACCGGGCGGTTGCCGTATTCTCGCGGCCAACGGGTTCCCCACCCGATCAACGGCCTGTCTGACCCCGAAAAGCCTGCCGATAAGCCTGTCAGCGTCTGGCCGACTTCGCGCCGATCTTGGCGCCAGCGGGATTTCCCGCGCTACGGTGGTCCGCCCGCGGGCGGTTGTATGATGATGCGCGGGCCCAGCGCCCCGCCTGGAAGTGAAATGAAGAAAGCACCGCTGCTTCAAGGCCGTCGCGGCCTTGCGCTCTGCCTTTTCGTCCTGCTGGTGAGCGCCGTGCTGGCCGCCTGGCAGTTCATGCCCGCCTCGCCGGCCAACCCGCCCGCCGCCGGTAGCGTCGCCGCCATGCTCGCCGAGCTGAAGGACTCGACCGAGCCCTGGCGCAGCAACCGGCGCGACATCTCCACACTGATGGCCGACCTCACCGAGAGCCGCATCGGCACCGCCGCGATCAGCGACGAGGCGGTCTACGTCACCACCGCCGACGGCCTGCAGTACTGGGTGCCGGACCAGTCCGGGCGCATCGCCGACCTGCTGCTCGAGCGCTATGCCGGCCTCTCCGGCGAGCGCTTCCCGGTCACCCTGTTCGACACCGACGGCGAGACGCCCTGGTACAAGCGCGTGCTGCCCTATTCGCCGATCGGCCTGCTGATCCTGCTGGCGGCCGGTGTGGCCATCTACCGGATGCAGCCCTACCGTGCCCGCCGCGAAGGCACCGGCATCGGCTTCGACCAGGTGATCGGCGCCGGCGAGGCCAAGCTCGCGCTGCGCGACGTCACCGCCTACCTGCGCGACCCGGCGGCCTACGCTGCCCTCGGCGCGCGACCGCCGAAAGGCGTGCTGCTGACCGGCGAGCCGGGCACCGGCAAGACCCAGCTGGCCAAGGCGCTGGCCACCGAGTCCAACGCCGCCTTCATCCAGGTGACCGGCAGCGAGTTCTCCTCGATGTACTTCGGCGTCGGCATCCAGAAGGTCAAGGCGCTGTTCCGCGCGGCGCGCAAGCAGGCGCCCTGCATCATCTTCATCGACGAGATCGACGGCATCGGCAAGCGCGCCGAGCAGCAGCGCTCCAGCGACGCCGAGAGCAACCGCATCATCAACCAGTTCCTCGCCGAGATGGACGGCTTCGAGCCGGCCAGCGGCGTGCTGGTGCTCGGTGCCACCAACTTCCCCAACTCGCTCGACCCGGCGCTGCTGCGCGAAGGCCGCTTCGACCGCTCGATCGCCGTCGGCCTGCCGGGGCTGGACGACCGCGAGAAGCTGTTCCGCCTCTACGCCGGCAAGATCCGCGCGGCCGAGGGCCTCGACTACGCCCAGCTGGCGCGCAACACCGTCGGCCTGACCCCGGCGTCGATCGCCTACATCGTCAACCACGCGGCCCTGCTGGCGGCGCGCGGCGAGGCGCTGCAGGTGGAGATGAGCCACTTCGTCGACGCCATCGAGACCTGCCGCATCGGCGAGCAGCCCTCGGGCGTCACCCCGCTGTCGGCCACCGACCGCAAGCGCATCGCCGTGCACGAGGCCGGCCACGCGCTGATCGCCGCCGACCTGCGCGTCGGCCGGGTGGAGAAGGTCACCATCCTGCCGCGCGGCCAGGCGCTGGGCGTGACCCTGGTCACCCCGGTGGAGGACAAGCGCCTGCACCTGGAATCCGAGCTGCGCGCGCGCATCATGATGTTGCTGGCCGGCCGCGGCGCCGAGCAGCTGTACTTCAACGAGGTGTCCTCCGGCGCCGGCCAGGACCTGCAGGAAGCCTCGAAGATCGCCCTGTCGATGGTCGGCGCGCTGGGCATGAGCCCGAGCGGCACGCTGCTCAGCCTGCAGGCGGTGCGCGAGGCGAACATCGACTTCGATTCGCGCGCCTCCATCGAGGCCGCCGACCACCTGCTGCGCAGCCTGGAACGCGAGTGCCTGGCGCGCCTGCGGCTGATGAAGCCGGCGCTGGACGAGATCACCCAGCGCCTGCTGGACGAGGAAACCGTGCCCGGCGAAGACGTGCTCGCCGCCATCGCCCGCCTGCCCCAGCCCAGCCAGGACGCGCAGATCAGCGTGCTCATCGGCCCGGCGCTGGAAGCCATCGACCGGGTCGCCGCCAGCGCCATGAACGGCGAGGGGCTGCAACTCACCCCGCTGGGCAAGGACGGCGACGACGAAGGGCCCGGGATGGTCTGACGGCCTGGCGATACCAGAAGGCTCGTGGTCGAGACCGCTCCCACGACACGCACCGGCCCGTGGGAGCGCCTGTCTTGACGCGGAACGCGCAGAACGAGTCCCGATCGCCGCTCGGCCCCGCTGTCGCCGCGAGGGCGCGCCTCCCACAGGATTCGGTGGGCACCGTTCGCTTTCGTGGGAGGCCCGCCCTCGGGGCGATGCTCTTGTGGGAGCGTCTTGACCGCGAACCGCTTTTATTCGAGCACCACCAGCCGGTTCGGCAACTCGTTGCGCGGGTGGGTCTTGGGCACGTGCTGCCTGAGCAGCGCGCCGCAGGCCTCGATGCAGATGATGAAGCCTTCCAGCACCTGGCCGGCGCGCACCTGCTCGGTGAAGGCGGCGACGATGGATTCCCAGGCCCGGTCGTCGATGCGGCTGGAGATGCCGCGGTCGGCAATGATCTCGACGTAACGTTCGGCCTCGGAAACGAAGATCAGGATGCCGGTATCGCCCTCGGTGTGGTGCAGGTTCTGCTCGATGAACTGCCGCCGCGCCAGGTTGCAGGCGCGCCAGTGGCGTACCGAGCGGGGAATCAGCCGGGTGGTCACCGAGGGCATGCGGAACACCATCGCCAGCACCACGAACAGCGCCCACTGCACCAGCAGCAGCTCGACGGCGCCCAGCCAGTCGGTGAACAGGAGCAGCGCCGCGGGCAGCACCAGCGCCACCAGGCTGGCCCAGAGCAGCGGGATGTAGCGGTAGTCGTCGGCCTGCGCGGCGAGCACGGTGACCAGCTCGGCGTCGGTGTCGCGCTCGATCCGCTCGATCGCCTCGGCGACCAGCTGGCATTCGGCCTGCGTCAGTAACCTCACGTCCTTTCTCTCCTCAACTGGGCTTGATCGGGCCTTACCAGCCGCCGGAAGCCCCGCCGCCGCCGAAGCCGCCGCCGCCCCCGCCGAAGCCTCCTCCGCCGAAGCCGCCGCCTCCGCCCATGCCGGAGCCACGGCTCATGCCGCCGAGCAGCGCCCCGAGCAGCACGCCCCGGCGCATGCCGCCACGGCGGCCGCCCCCACCGCCGCCGCCGAGCATCATCATCACCACCAGCAGCACGAAGAACAGCAGCACCGGCAGAGCGCCCTCCGGCGCCTGCGGCCCGGCCGGCGTGTAGCTGGCCTGGCGCAGCGGGTCGCCGCCAAGCACCTGGACCATGGCCGCGGCGCCCTCGGTGATGCCGCGCGCGAAGTCGCCCTGCTGGAACGCCGGGGTGATGATGCGGTTGATGATCAGCGAGGCCTGGGCGTCGGTCAGCCGGCCCTCGAGGCCGTAGCCGACCTCGATGCGGATGCGTCGCTCGTCGCGTGCCACGATCAGCAGCGCGCCGCTGTCCTCGCCACGCTGGCCGATGCCCCACTGGCGGCCGAGCTGCAGGCCGACCTCCTCGATGGTGCGCCCCTGCAGGTCGGGCAGGGTCACCACCACCACCTGTTCGCCGCTGGCCTGCTCGTGGGCGGCGAGCATCTGCGTCAGCCGCACCTCGGCCGCCGCGTCGAGCATCCCGGCCTGGTCGACCACCCGCCCGGTCAGCGGCGGCGCCTGGAACTCCTGGGCCGCCAGACCGGCGGCCCAGAGCAGCAGGCCGAGCGCGAGGAACGGCAGGCGCTTCATCAGAACTTCACTTCGGGGGCGCGTTCGGCGTTCTCGGTGGTGGCCTCGAAGTTCTCGCGCAGCGGCATGTCACGATACAGCACGCTGTGCCAGATGCGCCCCGGGAAGGTGCGGATCTCGGTGTTGTAGCGCTCCACTGCCTGGATGAAATCGCGCCGCGCCACGGCGATGCGGTTCTCGGTGCCTTCGAGCTGCGACTGCAGGGCGAGGAAGTTCTGGTTCGACTTCAGGTCCGGATAGCGCTCGGCGACCGCCATCAGCCGGCTCAGCGCGCCGGTCAGCTGGGCCTGCACGGCCTGGAACTGCTGGATGCGCTCGGGATCGTCGAGGGTGCTGGCGTCGACCTGGATGGAGGTGGCCTTGGCCCGCGCCTCGATCACCGCGGTGAGCGTCTCGCGCTCCTGGGCGGCGTAGCCGCGCACCGTCTCGACCAGGTTGGGCACCAGGTCGGCTCGGCGCTGGTACTGGTTCTCCACCTGCGCCCAGGCCGATTTCACCTGCTCGTCGTATTGGGGGATGTTGTTGATGCCGCAGCCGGCCAGCAGCCAGGTCATGCAGAGCATGGCGGCTGCGCGCCAGATCGTTCGCTGATGTGAAAGGTCCATGGTCGCTCGTGTCCCAGTTCGTCGATCAATAGGCACGACGAAGGGCGCAGAGTTCAGCCCGTCGTTGGGCTTCGTCGCCAGACGACTCAACCCAACCTCGTATTGGCGAGCGGGCACCTGGCACAGGCGGGCGATATCCCAGACGCAGGCGCGGCATGACAGGCTTCACAGGGAAATGGGTTCGTTCGCGGTCAGGGATCGCTCCCACGCACCTCGCGTTCCATGCGCCTGCCGGCTTTCGTGGGAGCAACTGCCTTGACCGCAACGACGCCCGCGGCCAAGGTCGCTCGGCCCGTAATCGCCGCGAGGGCGCACAATCCACAGGATGTGGTGAATGCCGCAAGCCCGTCGGGAACGGGCGCGGTCTTCCACAGGATTCGGTGGAACCCCTTTGTTTTTGTGGGAGGCCCGCCCTCGGGGCGATGCTCTTGTGGGAGTTCTCGACTGCGATCGCCAGCCCTACACCACGCCATCCTGCTGCAAGCGCTCGATATCGGCCGGACCCAGGCCGAGCAGGCGCCCCAGCACCGCCTCGGTATGCTCGCCCAGCAGCGGCGGCGCCTGACGGTAGCTCACCGGGGTTTCCGAGAGGCGGATCGGGCTGGCCACCTGCGGCAGCGTGCCGGCCAGCGGATGCTCGACTTCGACGCGCAGGCCGCGCGCCCGCACCTGCGGGTCGGCGAACACCTGCGCCAGGTCGTTGATCGGGCCGCAGGGCACGCCGGCCTGCTCCAGCGCGCTCACCCACTCGGCGGTGCTGCGGAACACCGTGACCTGGCGGATCATCGGCACCAGCTCGGAGCGATGCGCCACCCGCGCCTTGTTGGTGGCGAAGCGCGGATCCTCGGCCCACTCGGGCTTGCCGGCCACCTCGCAGAACTTGCGGAACTGGCCGTCGTTGCCGACCGTGATGATCAGGTCGCCGTCGGCGGTGGGGAAATCCTGGTAGGGCACGATGTTCGGGTGGGCGTTGCCCAGCCGCCTCGGCGCCACCCCGGTGGTCAGGTAGTTCATCGCCTGGTTGGCCAGGCAGGCGACCTGCACGTCGAGCAGGGCCATGTCGATGTGCTGGCCGATGCCGCTCTGCTGGCGGTGGTTGAGCGCCGCCAGCACCGCGACGGTGGCGTACAGGCCGGTGAGGATATCGGTCAGGGCCACGCCGACCTTCACCGGCCCGGCGCCCTCCTCGCCCTCGCCGCGCCCGGTCAGGCTCATCAGCCCGCCGAGCGCCTGGATCATGAAATCGTAGCCGGCGCGCTGGGCGTAAGGGCCTTCCTGGCCGAAACCGGTGATCGAGCAATACACCAGCTTCGGGTTGACCGCCTTCAGCGCGGCGTAGTCGAGGCCGTAGGCGGCCAGGCCGCCGACCTTGAAGTTCTCCAGCACCACGTCGCACTGCGCGGCCAGTTCGAGGACCAGGCGCTGGCCCTCGGGCCGGGTGAAGTCCACCGTCACCGACTGCTTGTTGCGGTTGGCGGAGAGGAAATAGGCCGACTCGGAGGTGTCGCGCCCCTCGGCATCCTTGAGGAAGGGCGGCCCCCAGTGGCGAGTGTCGTCACCGCTGCCGGGGCGCTCGATCTTGATCACCTCGGCCCCGAGGTCGGCAAGGATCTGCCCCGCCCAGGGCCCGGCGAGCACGCGGGACAGGTCGAGGACGCGGATGTGGGAAAGGGCACCAGGCATGCCGGAAATCCTTCGTAGGGTGGAAAACGACCGCAGGTCTTTTCCACCGGTTGGTGGCGGTGGAAACGCCGAGGCGGTTTCCACCCTACGGTCTAACAGGCTGGAGGCTGGACGGGAGGATTCACCTACCGCTTTTTCGTCCAGCCTTCAGCCCAAGGCGCTCTTCTCGGTCCTTAAAAGAACGCCTGGATGCCGGTCTGCGCGCGGCCGAGGATCAGCGCGTGCACGTCGTGGGTGCCCTCGTAGGTGTTCACCACCTCCAGGTTGACCAGGTGCCGGGCCACGCCGAATTCGTCGCTGATGCCGTTGCCACCCATCATGTCGCGGGCCAGGCGCGCCACGTCGAGCGCCTTGCCGCAGCTGTTGCGCTTCATGATCGAGGTGATCTCCACCGCCGCGGTGCCTTCGTCCTTCATCCGGCCCAGGCGCAGGCAACCCTGCAGGCCGAGGGTGATTTCGGTCTGCATGTCGGCCAGCTTCTTCTGGATCAGCTGGTTGGCGGCCAACGGACGGCCGAACTGGTTGCGGTCGAGCACGTACTGGCGCGCGGTGTGCCAGCAGAACTCGGCGGCGCCCAGCGCACCCCAGGCGATGCCGTAGCGGGCGGAATTCAGGCAGGTGAACGGACCCTTCAGGCCGCGCACGTCGGGGAAGGCGTTCTCCTCGGGGCAGAACACGTTGTCCATGACGATCTCGCCGGTGATCGAGGCGCGCAGGCCGACCTTGCCGTGGATCGCCGGAGCAGACAGGCCTTCCCAGCCCTTCTCGAGGATGAAGCCGCGGATCGCGCCCTCGTCGTCCTTGGCCCAGACCACGAAGACATCGGCGATCGGGCTGTTGGTGATCCACATCTTGGCGCCGGACAGACGATAGCCGCCGTCGACCTTCTTCGCCCGGGTGACCATCGAGCCCGGGTCGGAACCGTGGTTCGGCTCGGTCAGGCCGAAGCAGCCGATGGCCTGGCCGCTGGCCAGCTTCGGCAGGTACTTCTGCTTCTGTGCCTCGGTGCCGAACTCGTTGATCGGCACCATCACCAGCGACGACTGCACGCTCATCATCGAGCGGTAGCCCGAGTCGATGCGCTCGACCTCGCGGGCGATCAGGCCGTAGCACACGTAGTTCAGGCCGCTGCCGCCGTACTCTGCGGGAATGGTCGCGCCGAGCAGGCCGGTCTCGCCCATCTCGCGGAAGATCGCCGGGTCGGTCTTTTCATGGCGGAAGGCTTCGAGGACCCGCGGGGCCAGCTTGTCGGCGCAGAACTGCGCGGCGCTGTCGCGCACCATGCGCTCTTCCTCGGTGAGTTGCTGGTCGAGCAGCAGGGGGTCGATCCAGTTGAAGCTTGCTTTGCCGGCCATGGAAATTCCTCTTAGTCGCTCTGCCGGACGCTACCGGCGGGATGCACTGATCCTAGGCGCCGCATCGCGCAGGGGCAAACGAGGATTTCGCAACGACCTGTGCAATAAACGCACTTCGTATTAGGCTTTTGTGCCCATATTTCCCGCTGACGAGTGAGCCCTACGCATAATGCGCCGCAAGATCCCCAGCACGTCCGCCCTGCTCGCCTTCGAGGCCGCGGCCCGCCACGAGAGCTTCACCAAGGCCGCCGAGGAGTTGTCGCTGACGCAGAGCGCAATCTGCCGGCAGATTGGCGGGCTGGAGGCCTTTCTCGGCATCGAGCTGTTCCGCCGTTCGCGACGGGGGGTGAAGCTGACCGAGGCGGGGCTGTCCTACAGCCGGCGCGTCGCCCTGCAGCTCGACGCGGTGGAGCGCGACACCCTCTCGGTGATGGGCCGGCACGGCGCCGGGCGCCTGGAACTGGCGTTGGTGCCGACCTTCGGCACCCAGTGGTTGCTGCCGCGGCTGCGGGATTTCCAGGCCCGCCATCCGGAGATCACCGTCAACCTGACCAACCGCACCCGGCCGTTCCTGTTTGCCGACACCGAGTTCGACGCGGCCATCTATTTCGGCAACGCCGACTGGTCGGGCACCGAAGCGCACTTCCTGATGCCGGAGCACTCCGTGCCGGTGTGCAGCCCGGCCCTGCTCCCACAGGGCGCGCCGCTGGCGCCGGAGGCGATCGCCGAGTTGCCGCTGCTGCAGCAGACCACCCGCCCCTACGCCTGGCGACAGTGGTTCGATTCGCTGGGAATGAAGGTGCCGCGCGACATGACCGGCCCGCGGCTGGAGCTGTTCTCCATGCTCGCCCAAGCCGCCGAGCACCAGATGGGCATGGCGCTGATCCCGCCCTTCCTGATCCAGCGCGAGCTCGCCGAAGGCCGCCTGGTAATCGCCCACCCGCACGCCTACCGCAGCGAGACGCAGGCGTACTACCTGATGATTCCGGAACGCAAGGTCGAATCGGCGGCGCTCAACGCCTTCCGCGACTGGCTGCTGGAAGAGGCGCGGGCCTGGCGGGAGCGCGACGGCGGGCCGGCAGGCGCCGCAGCGGCTGAAGCCCGCTTGATGGGCTAAAACCCACCCTACAGCGGGGCGGCCTCTCCGCCCCGTAGGAGCGAGGGGGATGCCAGGTCCTCGTTCGCACAGGAACGCGGCGCCGGCGTCGAATCGTTCGCGACCAAGGTCGCTCCTACACGGCGCCCTGCCCAGCGCGTGAGGGGCCCGCTGTCACGGCCAGCTTGGTAGATACCGTCTTGAGCCCTAGTGGGCAAGGGCCAGTTTAGGGTCGAAAGGCTGGCCGGATTTCAGTACCCCATAGGCGATGTGCAATAGCTTGCGCATGGCGGCACAGACGATCTGCTTGCCGGTCTTGCCCCTGGCTTTCAAGCGGTCCCGCAGAGCGCTGATGGCGGCGTTGTGCTTGAGCGAGCAAACAGCCGGCATATAGAGCCCAGCCCTCAGGCGAGACGAGCCCGTTCGAGATATGCGCGTCTGGCCCTTGTAGGTGCCGGACTCCTGCAGCTTGGGGTTCAATCCGGCAAAGGCGGTGATCGCACGGC
>NZ_KE384419.1:68327-92874 GCF_000425625.1 Stutzerimonas azotifigens DSM 17556 | reverse complement strand
TGGAGGCTGGAGGCTGGAGGCTGGAGGCTGGACAGGATTTGGGTTGACGCTCACGCCTGTCAAGCCTTTTTTGCGAGGCTTTTCCCCAGTCGAGCCCTTTCCTGCGGCCCGCAGCCCCTCCCCGTTCAGCCCTCCAGCCCTCCAGCCTTCAAGCCTTCCAACCTCCAACGCTCTTAACCCGGCCTTTGGGCTTTTTCTAACGCGGCGCATAGGCGAACACGTCCGCGCGCATCTGGTGGGCGTCCATGCCGGCCTCGACCAGCGCGTCGAGGGTGCCGTAGACCATCGCCGGCGAGCCGCTGGCATAGACGTGCAGCGGCTTGAGGTCGGGAAAGTCCTGGCGCACGGCCTCGTGCAGCAGGCCGCAGCGCCCGTCCCAGCCGCAGACGTCGCTGACCACCTGGTGCAGGAACAGGTTCGACTGCGCCTGCCAGTCGGCCCAGTGCTCCAGCCTGTAGAAATCCTCCGGCTGGCGCACGCCCCAGTACAGGTGCACCGGATGGGCGAAGCCGGTCGCGCGGCAGTAGTCGATCAGACTCTGCATCTGCGCCATGCCGGTGCCGGCGGCGATCAGCACCAGCGGCCCGGACGGCAGGTCGGCCAGGTGGGTGTCGCCGAACGGCAGCTTCACCCGCACGTGCCCCTGCCGCTCCAGATACGCGATCAGCGCCCGGCCCGCTTCGTCGCGCGCCAGCATGTGCAGCTCCAGCTCGCGGCCGGCCTGCGGCGCCGAGGCGATGGAAAAGGCCGCGAACTCGCCGTCCGGGCGCTGCAGCAGCAGGTACTGGCCGGCGTGGTAGCGCGGCGGCCTGCCCGCCGGTGCCAGCAGCCTGACGCGGAACACGTGGCCGCCGACCGGCGTGCAGGACTGCACCTGGCAGCTCAGCTCGCGCACCGGCAGTTCGCCGGGGGCGAGCACGCCGTCCCAGTGCAGCACGCAGTCTTCCAGTGGCTCGGCCAGGCAGGTGTAGAGTTCGCCGTGGTCGCGCTCCTCGCCGGCCTGGCGCACGCGACCCTCCACCAGCAGGGCGGCACAGACGTGGCAGTTGCCGTTACGGCAACTCTGCGGGCAGTCGTAGCCCAGGCGGCGGGCCGCATCGAGGATGCGCTCGCCGGCACGGACCTCCAGGACCGAACCTGAAGGCTGCAAGGTCACTTTCATCGTTCTGCTTTTCTGTCGATTGGCCGGCCACGCGCGGGCGGTCGGCCGTGGGGTTCTCAGTCGATGCCCAGCTCCGGCCAGAGTTCATCGACCCGGCGCTGGACCGCTTCGTCCTGGACGATGGCCCGGCCCCATTCCCGGCTGGTCTCGCCCGGCCACTTGTGGGTCGCGTCCAGGCCCATCTTCGAGCCGAGGCCCGAGATCGGCGAGGCGAAATCCAGGTAGTCGATCGGCGTGTTGTCGATCAGTACGGTGTCGCGCCTGGGGTCCATGCGCGTGGTGATTGCCCAGATCACGTCGTTCCAGTCCCGCGCGTTGATGTCATCGTCGGTGACGATCACGAACTTGGTGTACATGAACTGGCGCAGGAAACTCCAGACCCCCAGCATCACGCGCTTGGCGTGGCCCGGGTACTGCTTTTTCATGGTTACCACGGCCATCCGGTAGGAACAGCCTTCCGGCGGCAGGTAGAAGTCGACGATTTCCGGGAACTGCTTCTGCAGGATCGGCACGAACACTTCGTTCAGCGCCACGCCGAGGATCGCCGGCTCGTCCGGCGGACGACCGGTATAGGTCGAGTGATAGATCGGCTGGCGGCGGTGGGTGATGCGCTCGACGGTGAACACCGGGAAGCGATCGACCTCGTTGTAGTAGCCGGTATGGTCGCCGTAGGGCCCCTCGTCGGCCATCTCGCCGGGATGGATCACCCCCTCGAGGACGATCTCGGCACTCGCCGGCACCTGCAGGTCGCTGCCGCGCGCCTTGACCAGCTCGGTCTTGTTGCCGCGCAGCAGTCCGGCGAAGGCGTATTCGGACAGGGTGTCGGGCACCGGGGTGACGGCGCCGAGGATGGTCGCCGGATCGGCGCCGAGGGCGACCGCCACCGGATAGGGACGGTCAGGGTGTTTCTGGCACCACTCGCGGAAGTCCAGCGCACCGCCGCGATGGCTGAGCCAGCGCATGATCAGCTTGTTGCGACCGATGACCTGCTGGCGGTAGATGCCGAGGTTCTGCCGCTCCTTGTTCGGCCCGCGGGTGACGGTCAGGCCCCAGGTGATCAGCGGCCCGACGTCGCCCGGCCAGCAGGTCTGCACCGGCAGGCGCGACAGGTCGACGTCGTCGCCCTCGAGCACCACCTCCTGGCAAGGCGCATCCTTCAGCACCCTGGGGCCCATGGCCATGACCTTGCGCAGCAGCGGCAGCCTGGACCAGGCGTCCTTCAGCCCCTTCGGCGGCTCGGGCTCCTTCAAGTAGGCCAGCAGCCGGCCGATCTCGCGCAGCGCCTCGACCGACTCGGCGCCCATGCCCAGCGCGACCCGTTCCGGTGTGCCGAACAGGTTGCCGAGCACCGGCATGTCGAAGCCGGTCGGGTTCTCGAACAGCAGCGCCGGCCCGCCGCGCCGCAGGGTGCGGTCGCAGATCTCGGTCATCTCCAGCACCGGCGAGACCGGCGCCTTGACGCGCTTCAGCTCGCCGCGCTGTTCGAGGGCGCGGAGGAAATCCCTTAGATCACGGTACTGCATCAGCCTCTCACTGATCGCTGAAGGCTGAAAGCTGAAGGCTGGACGAGAAAAGCCACTTGCCGTCCGGCCCTCAGCCTCCAGCCCCAGGCGGCTTGCCGCCTGTGGCTTACTTCCGCTTCATGGATTGGAAGAACTCTTCGTTGGTCTTCGTATCCTTCAGCCGGTCGAGCAGGAATTCGATCGCGGCGATCTCGTCCATCGGGTGCAGCAGCTTGCGCAGGATCCAGATCCGCTGCAGCTCTTCGTCGCTGGTCAGCAGCTCTTCGCGGCGGGTGCCCGAGCGGTTGATGTTGATGGCGGGGAACACGCGCTTCTCGGCGATCTTGCGGTCGAGCTGCAGCTCCATGTTGCCGGTGCCCTTGAATTCCTCGTAGATCACCTCGTCCATCTTCGAGCCGGTTTCCACCAGCGCGGTGGCGAGGATGGTCAGGCTGCCGCCCTCCTCGATGTTGCGCGCGGCACCGAAGAAGCGCTTGGGCTTCTCCAGCGCGTGGGCGTCGACACCGCCGGTGAGCACCTTGCCGGAGCTCGGGATCACGGTGTTGTAGGCGCGCGCCAGGCGGGTGATGGAATCGAGCAGGATGACCACGTCCTTCTTGTGCTCGACCAGGCGCTTGGCCTTCTCGATGACCATTTCGGCGACCTGCACGTGGCGGGTCGGCGGCTCGTCGAAGGTCGAGGCGACCACTTCGCCGCGCACGGTGCGCTGCATCTCGGTCACTTCTTCCGGGCGCTCGTCGATCAGCAGGACGATCAGGTGGCATTCGGGGTTGTTGCGGGTGATGTTCGCCGCGATGTTCTGCAGCATGATGGTCTTGCCTGCCTTCGGCGGGGCGACGATCAGGCCGCGCTGGCCCTTGCCGATCGGTGCGCAGAGGTCGATCACCCGGCCGGTCAGGTCTTCCGTGGAGCCATTGCCGGCCTCCATGGTCAGCCGCTCGTTGGGGAACAGCGGGGTCAGGTTCTCGAAGAGGATCTTGCTCTTGGCGTTTTCCGGCCGGTCGAAATTGATGGTGTCGACCTTGAGCAGCGCGAAGTAGCGCTCGCCTTCCTTCGGCGGGCGGATCTTGCCGACGATGGTGTCGCCGGTGCGCAGGTTGAAGCGGCGGATCTGGCTCGGCGAAACGTAGATGTCGTCGGGGCCGGCCAGGTAGGACGAATCCGCCGAGCGGAGAAAGCCGAAGCCGTCCTGGAGGATTTCCAGGACGCCGTCGCCGGAAATCTCCTCGCCGCCCTTCGCGTGCTTCTTCAGCAGCGAGAAGATCACGTCCTGCTTGCGCGAACGGGCCATGTTTTCGATGCCCATCTGTTCGGCCATTTCGAGCAGCTCGGTGATGGGCTTTTGCTTGAGTTCGGTCAGATTCATAGAAAGAGATCAGGAAGGATTGAAGAAAGCGTTGAGCTTGAGAAGCCGCGCAGCAGGAGGCGAACGAGGTTCGCTGGACGTAGAGTCGGGCAGGAGTGCGTCGGCGACGGCATGCAGAGGGCGCTCGAAGAATGAGCGCGAGCCCGAATGTAACACCCGCGCAACGGAGCGTCCAGCGCGCAGGGCAAAAAAAACCCCGCGCTCGGCGCAATGCTGTTCACTTAAGTGATAGACCCTTGGCCTCAGGCAGGCCTACGACCTGCATCGCCGCGAGGGCGCGCCTCCCACAGGGATATGGTGCATGCCGCAAGCCCGTCGGGAACCGGCGCGACCTCCCACAGGGCTCGGCGGGCAACTCCGCTTTTGTGGGAGGCCCGACCTCGGGGCGAGCTTGCCTAAGTGAACGGCATTACGCGCTCGGCGGGGCTTCTTCGGACAGGACGACCTGTCAGATGTTGCTGTCGAGGAAGGCGGCCAGCTGCGATTTCGACAGGGCGCCGACCTTGGTCGCCTCGACGTTGCCGTTCTTGAACAGCATCAGCGTCGGGATGCCGCGTACGCCGTACTTCGGCGGGGTTTCCTGATTCTCGTCGATGTTCAGCTTGCAGATCTTGAGCTTGCCCTGATAGTCCTTGGCGATCTCGTCCAGCACCGGCGCGATCATCTTGCACGGGCCGCACCATTCGGCCCAGTAGTCGACGAGCACGGGGCCGTCGGCCTGGAGAACGTCCTGTTCGAAGCTGGTATCGCTGACGTTGGTGATGTATTCGTTCATGAATTTTTCTCCAGGGTCGGAACCTAAACTGGCGGCCATCATAGCCCGCCTTTTTCCTCACCGAAAGCCGCGCTGGCCCAACCTTCGGCTCATGGCGGCGGTCTGAGGCTATGACCACGGCGCCCCGCGTCCCTCCCCGCGAGGCGCCGGACGGCCAGGTGCGGCATGATCGCCGGGCTCGTTGGCGGTGGCCGGCTATCGTGTAGGATGTCCGGGTTTTGCACTGAGATCACTCCATGCTTCAAGCGTCAGCCGAGCAGCAGGCCCCCCTGATCGCGGCGATCGATCTGGGCTCCAACAGTTTCCACATGGTGCTGGCCCGCACCAGCAACGGCGAGCCCCGGATCCTCGAGCGGCTGGGCGAGAAGGTGCAGCTGGCGGCCGGCCTCGACGAAGAGCGCCAGCTCAGCGAGGAAGCCATGCAGCGCGGCCTCGACTGCCTCGGGCGCTTCGCCCAGATGGTCAACCACCTGCCCGAGGGCGCGGTGCGCGTGGTCGGCACCAACGCCCTGCGCGAGGCGCGCAACCGCGCCGAGTTCATCCGCCGCGCCGAACGCATCCTCAAGCACAAGGTGGAGGTCATCTCCGGCCGCGAGGAAGCGCGCCTGATCTACCTCGGCGTGTCGCATACCTTCCCCGGCAAGGAAGGCCGCCGCCTGGTGGTGGACATCGGCGGCGGCAGCACCGAGTTCATCATCGGCCAGCACTTCGAGTCGCAGCTGTGCGAAAGCCTGCAGATGGGCTGCGTGAGCTTCACCCAGCGCTTCTTCCGCGACGGCAAGATCACCGCCGCCAACCACGCCAAGGCCTATACCGCGGCGCGCCTGGAGCTGATGAGCATCGAGCAGGGCCTGCGCCGGCGCGGCTGGGACCAGGCCATCGGCGCCTCGGGCACCATCCGCGCGGTGGGCCTGGCGATCCAGGGCGGCGGGCACGGCAACGGCGAGGTCAATCGCGCCGGCCTGAACTGGCTCAAGCAGAAGCTGTTCAAGCTCGGCGACGTGGAGAAGATCGAGCTGGACGGCGTCAAGCCCGACCGCCGGGCGATCCTTCCGGCCGGCCTGGCCATTCTCGAGGCGGTCTTCGATGCGCTCGAACTCGAGCACATGAATCATTCCGAGGGCGCGCTGCGCGAAGGCGTGCTCTACGACCTGCTCGGCCGCCACCATCACGAGGACGTGCGCGAGCGCACGCTGTCGGCGCTGATGGAGCGCTACCACGTGGACGGGGAACAGGCGACGCGGGTCGAGGCCAAGGCGCTGGAGGCCTTTGACCAGGTCGCCGGCGACTGGGCGCTCGACCACGAACGCCACCGCGAACTGCTCGGCTGGGCGGCGCGCATCCACGAGATCGGCCTCGACATCGCCCACTACCACTACCACAAGCACGGCGCCTACCTGATCGAGCACTCCGACCTGCCGGGCTTCTCGCGGCAGGACCAGCAGCAGCTGGCGCTGCTGGTCCGCGGCCATCGGCGCAACATTCCCAAGCAGAAATTCGAGGAACTCGCCGAGGACGGCGTGCAGCTGACCCGGCTGTGCGTGCTGCTGCGCTTCGCCATCCTCTTCCACCATATCCGTGGCCCGCAGGACGTCCCGGAGGTTCAGCTGAAGGCCGGCGACGACTGCCTGGACGTGACCTTCCCGGAAGGCTGGCTGGAGCGCAACCCGCTGACCAGCGCCGACTTCGCCCAGGAGGCGGAGTGGCTCAAGCGGATCGGCTTCAGCCTGCGCGTGCGCTGAACCTCAGCGCACGCTGGTGTTGCTCAGGCGCTCGAGCAGCGCGTTCTGCGCGTTGCGCGGGTTCTGGTTGCCGCTCGGCGTGTTGCGCAGGTAGTTGCCGTCCGGCTGCAGGCTCCAGCTCTGGGTGTTGTCGGTCAGGTAGGACTCCAGTTCCTTCTTGACCCGCGACACCAGCTTCTTGCCCTCGACCGGGAAGCAGGTCTCGACGCGCCGGTCCAGGTTGCGCTCCATCCAGTCGGCGCTGGACAGGTAGAGCTTCTCGTCGCCGCCGTTGAGGAAGTAGTAGATGCGGCTGTGCTCGAGGAAGCGGCCGATGATCGAGCGCACCTGGATGTTGTGCGAGACCCCGGGGATGCCCGGGCGCAGGCAGCACATGCCGCGCACCACCAGGTCGATCTTCACCCCGGCCTGGCTGGCCTTGTACAGCGCGCGGATGATCTTCGGATCGGTCAGCGCGTTGACCTTGGCCATGATCTGCGCCGGCTTGCCCTCGCTGGCGTGCTGGGTCTCGCGGGCGATCATGTCGAGCATGCCCTTCTTCAGGGTGAAGGGCGCGTGCAGCAGCTTCTTCATGCGCAGCGTCTTGCCCATCCCGATCAACTGGCTGAACAGCTTGGAGACGTCCTCGCAGAGCGCGTCGTCGGAGGTGAGCATGCTGTAGTCGGTGTACAGCCGCGCGTTGCCGGCGTGGTAATTGCCGGTGCCGAGGTGGGCGTAGCGCACCAGCTCGCCGTTCTCGCGGCGCAGGATGAGCATCATCTTGGCGTGGGTCTTGTAACCCACCACGCCGTAGATCACCACCGCGCCGGCCTGCTGCAGGCGGCTGGCCAGCTGCAGGTTGGATTCCTCGTCGAAGCGCGCGCGCAGTTCGATGACCACGGTCACCTCCTTGCCGGCGCGCGCCGCCTCGACCAGCGCGTCGACGATCTCCGAGTTGGCCCCCGAGCGGTACAGGGTCTGCTTGACCGCGAGCACGCAGGGGTCCTTGGCGGCCTGGCGCAGCAGGTCGACCACCGGGGTGAAGGACTCGAACGGGTGCAGCAGGATGACGTCCTGCTTGCCGACCACGTTGAACAGGTTGTCGCTGTCCGCCAGCTGCTTGGGAATCGCCGGGGTGAAGGGCGCGTGCTGCAGCTCGGGGTGGCTGTCCAGGCCGGTGATGCTGAACAGGCGGGTGAGGTTCACCGGGCCGTTGACCTGGAACAGCTCGTTCTCCGACAGGTTGAACTGGCGCAGCAGGAAGTCCGACAGGTGCTTCGGGCAGGTATCGGCCACTTCCAAGCGCACCGCGTCGCCGTAGCGGCGCGAGAACAGCTCGCCACGCAGCGCCCGCGCCAGGTCTTCGACGTCCTCGGCATCCACCGAAAGGTCGGCGTTGCGGGTCAGGCGGAACTGGTAGCAGCCCTTGACCTTCATACCCTGGAACAGGTCGTCGGCGTGCGCATGGATCATCGACGAGAGGAACACGAAGTTGTCGCCGCTGCCGCCGACCTCTTCCGGCACGCGGATGACCCGCGGCAGCGAGCGCGGCGCCGGGATGATCGCCAGGCCCGAATCGCGGCCGAAGGCGTCGACGCCTTCCAGCTCGACGATGAAGTTCAGGCTCTTGTTCACCAAGAGCGGGAACGGGTGCGTCGGGTCGAGGCCGATCGGGGTGATGATCGGCGCGATCTCGTCGCGGAAAAAGCGCCGCACCCAGGCCTTGAGCTTGGGCGTCCAGTGGCGGCGGCGGATGAAGGTGATCTGGTGCTTGGCCAGTTCCGGCAGCAGCACCTCGTTGAGAATCCGGTACTGGCGCGCCACCTGCTCGTGCACCAGCTCGCTGATCCGCGCCAGCGCCTGGTGCGGCTGCAGGCCGTCGGGGCCGGCCTGCTCGCGGGCGAAGTTGATCTGCTCCTTCATCCCGGCCACGCGGATCTCGTAGAACTCGTCGAGGTTGCTGGAGAAGATCAGCAGGAACTTCAGCCGCTCGAGCAGCGGATAGGACTCGTCCAGCGCCTGCTCCAGCACGCGGATGTTGAACTGCAGCTGCGACAGCTCGCGGTGGATGTAGAGGCTGGTGTCGTCGAGCCCGGGGACCGGCGCAGGCGGCGCAGGCGGCGCTTCCGCCAAGGGTTCGGCTTCGGTTTCGATCTCCGGCGGGAGTTCGGCGGCCGGCAGTTCCTCGGCCTGCGCGTCGCGCAGATCCATCTGGGTCGATCCCTGGTTCGTCATCTCGTAGCCCCCGGGGCGCTTCAGCCCCGTTTCAGTTGTTCGGCCGCCCGCTTGGCGAAGTAGGTGAGGATGCCGTCGGCGCCGGCGCGCTTGAAGGCGGTCAGCGATTCGAGGATCACCGATTCGCTGAGCCAGCCGTTCTGGATCGCCGCCATGTGCATCGCGTATTCGCCGCTGACCTGGTAGACGAAGGTCGGCACCCGGTAGGCGTCCTTGACCCGCCAGAGGATGTCCAGGTACGGCATGCCCGGCTTGACCATTACCATGTCCGCCCCTTCCGACAGGTCGGCGGCGACTTCGTGCAGCGCCTCGTTACCGTTGGCCGGGTCCATCTGGTAGGTGTGCTTGTTGCTCTTGCCGAGGTTGGCCGCCGAACCCACCGCGTCGCGGAACGGCCCGTAGTAGGCGCTCGAGTACTTGGCCGAGTAGGCCATGATGCGCACGTTGCTGTGATCGGCGACTTCCAGCGCCTCGCGGATGGCCTGGATGCGGCCGTCCATCATGTCCGAGGGCGCGACGATCTGCGCGCCCGCCTCCGCGTGCGACAGCGCCTGGCGCACCAGGGCGTCGACGGTGATGTCGTTCTGCACGTAGCCGTGCTCGTCGAGGATGCCGTCCTGGCCGTGGCTGGTGAAGGGGTCGAGCGCCACGTCGGCGATCACCCCGAGTTCCGGGAAGCGCTCGCGCAGCGCACGGATGGCGCGTTGCGCGATGCCGTCGGGGTTCCAGGCTTCGGCGCCATCGAGCGACTTCTTCTCAACCGGCGTGACCGGGAACAGCGCCACCGCCGGAATGCCCAGCTCGACCAGTTCGGCCGCTTCCTCGAGCAGCAGGTCGATCGACAGCCGCTCGACGCCGGGCATCGAAGGCACCGCCTCGCGGCGATTCTCGCCGTCCAGGACGAACACCGGCAGGATCAGGTCGTCGACGGTGACGACGTTTTCCCGGACCAGGCGGCGGGAAAAATCGTCGCGGCGGTTGCGACGCAGGCGGGTGGCCGGGAACAGGCGGCTGGCAGAAGCGAAACTCACGATGGACTCCAGGCCCGGCAGGCGGGCTAAGGTGACGGTTATAGGCGACCGGCATGACGGCAGGATGACGATGCGACACCGGTGAACCGGCTCATTGTGCCAGCCCTGGCGCGTCTGGCCAGTGCTTTGGTCGGCTGATCGGCGCGGCGCGGGGCATCCGCTGAACACGGCACGGGCCTGGCACTCCATAGGAGACGCCCGCTCGCTTACGCTGGCCACGGCCAGCCTTTAACATGGGCTCGTTCGCGCGGTGCTGCGCCCTTTCGACCAGGAGTCTTGCATGAACAAGAATGTCGCCGTGATCCTCTCCGGCTGTGGCGTCTACGACGGCTCGGAAATCTACGAAAGCGTGATCACCCTGCTGCGCCTCGACCAGCGCGGCGCCCGGGTCCAGTGCTTCGCGCCGGACATCCCCCAGCACCACGTGGTCAACCACCTGACTGGCGAGGAGATGGCGGAGACCCGCAACGTGCTGGTCGAGGCCGCACGCCTGGCCCGCGGCAACATCAAGCCGCTGTCCGAGGCGCGCGTCGAGGACTTCGATGCGTTGATCGTGCCCGGCGGCTTCGGCGCGGCGAAGAACCTCTCGGACTTCGCCTTCGAGGGCGCCGGCTGCAGCGTGCGGCCCGAGGTGCTGGCCGTGGCCCGCGCCTTCGCCGAGGCCGGCAAGCCGGTCGGCCTGATGTGCATCGCGCCGACCATGGCGGTGCAGATCTTCGGCAAGGGCGTGGTCTGCACGCTCGGCAGCGACGAGGCCGACGCCGCCGCGGCGGTCCGCGAGATGGGCGCCGAACACCGTGCCTGCGAGGTGAGCGACATCATCGAGGACCCGGCGCGCAAACTGATCACGACCCCGGCCTACATGCTCGCCGAATCCATCAGCCAGGCCGCCGGCGGCATCTACAAGCTGGTCGACCGCGTGCTCGAGATGACCGCGCACTAGGGTCTGTTGCGCCAAACCGGCCAATCGCCCTGCCGCTCGCGCCAGGGCACTGGCCAGCCCACCACACTTGCGGCAGCGTCTGCTCTCCACGGTCCGGAAGCGATCATGAGCAGCCACGCCTTCACCCTCACCGACGAAGAACGGCAGGCCGTGCGCCTGTTCTTCGAGCGCGTGCCCTTCAACCTCTCCCTCGGCATCGAACTGGACGAGGTTTCCAGTGAGCGGGTGGTCATGCACCTGCCGATGAAGCACGAGCTGATCGGCAACTTCCTCCACGGCATTCTCCACGGCGGGGTGATCGCCTCGCTGCTGGACGTCGCCGGCGGCGCCATGGCGCTGATCGGCGCCTTCGAGAAACACCGCCACCTCACCACCGAGGAACGCATGCTGCGGCTGTCGCGCCTCGGCACCATCGACCTGCGCATCGACTACCTGCGCCCGGGCCGCGGCGAGCGCTTCTCGGCCACCGCCGTACTGCTGCGCTCGGGCAACAAGGTCGCGGTGGTGCGCTCGGAACTGCACAACGAGGATGGCGTGCTGATTGCGGTGGGGACCGGGACTTATCTGTGTGGGTGACGCGAGGCTGCAGGCTGGAGGCTGGAGGCTGGAGGCTGGAGGCTGGACAGGATTTGGGTGGGCGCTCACGCCTGTCAAGCCTTTTCGGTGACTGTGCCGGAAAATGGCGCGCTTGCACCCGCTCGACGTCCGACACGGCTCCTCTCGTCCAGCCTTCGAGCCTTCTAGCCTCTAGCCTTCCAGCTCTTACCTCCCGTGCTTTAACCCGGCTTCGCCGGCGCCTTCACCAACCGCGTAAGTATCCGATCCAGCGCATTGGCGAAGGCCTGCCGGTCGCGCTCGCCGTAGGCGCCCTGGCCGCCGGTCATCTGGCCCTGGTCGCGCAGGTCGGTGTACAGGTTGCGCACCGCCAGACGATCGCCCATGTTGCGCTCGTCGAACTCGCGCCCGCGCGGGTCGAGCGCCGCCACGCCCTTCTTCACCAGGCGGTCGGCCAGCGGGATGTCGCTGCAGATCACCAGTTCGCCCGGCTGGGCATGCTCGACCAGATAGTCGTCGGCCGCATCCGGCCCGCTCGGCACCACGATCAGGCGGACCCGGGCGAAGGCCGGCTTGACCTGCGCCTGGCCGGCCACCAGCAGCACCTCGAAGTCGCGCTTGAGGGCGAACTTGACCACCTGGTCGCGCGCCGCGCGGGGGCAAGCGTCGGCATCGATCCACACGCGCATCAGGCCTGCTCCGCCGGCAGCCCGGCGCGCTGGCGCTCCGCCCGCCGGCTGCGCGCATAGAGCGCGGCGACCGCCGCCAGTGCCAGCGCCTGCGCCGACAGCGACCAGGCATCGGCGTGGATGCCGAGCAGGTCGACCTCGAAGAAGGGCACCGGGCGCGTCCCGATCACACCGGCTTCCTGCAGCGCGACCACGCCGTGGCCGGCGAACACCACCGACAGCACACACAGCAGGACGGCATTGGCACTGAAGAAGGTGGCCAGCGGCAGCTGCCGCGCGCCGCGCAGGATTACCCAGGCCACCCCAAGCAGCAGCCCCAGCGCCACCAGCGCACCGGCAATCACCGCACTCTGCCCGGCACTGCCGGCCTGCAGCCAGAGGGTTTCGTAGAACAGGATCACCTCGAACAGCTCGCGGTACACGGCGAAGAAGGCCAGCACGGCGAAGCCGAAGCGGCCGCCCTCGCCCAGCCGGCTGCGCACGCTCGCCTGCCAGGCCGCGGCGTGCCGGCGGTCGTGCATCCACACCCCGACCCAGAGCAGCACCACGCTGGCGAACAACGCGGTGATGCCCTCCATCAATTCGCGCTGCGCGCCGCTGATGTCGATGGCGTAGGCGGCCAGCGCCCAGGTGCCTACCCCGGCCAGCAGGGCCAGGCTCCAACCGACGTGCACGCTGCGCAGCGCGGCCTGCTGGCCGGTGTTGCGCAGGTAGGCCAGCACGGCCGCCAGCACCAGGATCGCCTCGACGCCCTCGCGCAGCAGGATCAGCAGCGCCGAGACGAAGCTCAGGGTCGGGCTCAGCCCATTCTCGCCGAGCAGCTCACGGCACTGCGCCAGCAGCGCCTCGGCATCGGCCAGCCGCTGCTGCGCCTGCGTGGCCTCGACCCGGTCCAGCAGCGCCTGGCGATAGCCCATCAGCGCCTTCTCGGTGGTGCGGCGCAGGGCTGGATCGAGGTTGTCGAGGGCGCTTTCCACCAGCTCGAAGCCTTCCAGGTAGGCCGCGACCGAGAGATCGTAGGCCTGGTCCTGCTCGCCGGCCTGGTAGGCGGCGAGGCTCTCGTCCAGCGTCTGGCGGGTGTAGTCGATCAGCTGCTGGGGCCCGCGCTGGACCACCGGCGGCTGCGCGCGCTGCAGGCGGAAGGCCGCGGCGCGCGCCTCGCCCTCGCGCGCCGCGACCTCGACGGGGGTGTCCGAGGCCAGCCGGGCCAGGGCGAAGGGCGCGCCCTTCGCCTGCAGCGGGTCGGCGCTCAGGCCGGCGACCTGGGCGGCCAGGTCCCAGCGCTGGCGTTCGTTCAACTGGTCGGCGAAGCCGGGCATGTCGGTGCCCTCGACGCCCAGGCCGATGGTGCTGAACAGGTCGTAGAGGCTCAGGCGGTCGAGCCGGGTGCGATCGGTGAGATCGGCCGGCGCCGGCTCCATGCCGATGCCGGCGGGGCCGTCGCCGCGGCCGCGTTCGCCATGGCAGACCGCGCAGTGCTGCGCGAACAGCGGCGCGCCGCGCGTGGCGTCCGGAGTGATCGAGGGGCTGCGCACGACCTCGTATTCGGCGGCCAGGCGCTCGGCCAGCCGCCGGGCCTGGACACCGACCTGCTCGCCCGGCGCCTTGGCGGCGATCGCCCGGGCGAGCGTTTCGCCGGCTTCGACCAGGCCGGCCCGACCGGCGCGCGGCGGCAACGCCAGGATCAACCCCTGCAGGCGCTCGGCGAATTCCAGCTGCTCGCCGTATTCGGCATTGTCCACCACCACGCCGGCGTCCACCGTCGACGGATAGTCCGCCGCCAGGTAGCCGAGCAGGTGCAGCGCCTGCTCGGCACCTTCCAGGGTCTCGGCCGCCAGGCCACCGCTGAACAGCATCAGCAGCGACAGCAGGAAGACGGGCAGGCTGAAGAGAAATCGGAACATCGCCATCACCAGATGAGAATGAATGGCATTCCATTGTCGTCGCCGGGCGGCAGGCGAACAAGCATTTGTTACAAGATATTGCCCGCGATGGAAAACGCTACGCGGTTCCACCCCACGGTTCGGCGCACACGGAGCGCAAGCCTTGGCGTCAGGCCACTGCGCGTCGCACGCTGGCCAGCAGCGCCGCCGCCGCCACGAACAACGAGGCGAAGGTGCGGTTCATCAGGCGCTGCTGGCGCGGCGTGCGCAGCAGCCGCAGCACGCGCGCCGCCAGCCCGGTGTAGCCGGCCATGACGATCAGGTCGACGGCGACCATGGTGGCGCCGATGACCAGGTACTGCTCCAGCAGAGGCCGCTGCGGATCGATGAACTGCGGCAGCACGGCGAGCATGAACACCACCGCCTTGGGGTTGCTGGCGTTGACCAGGAACCCGCGCAGCACCAGCGCCAGCGGACGGCCGGCGGCACGCGGCGCCTCGCCGCCCGGCAGCTCGGCCGGCAGCGCCTGCCACTGCTTCACCGCCAGCCACACGAGGTAGGCCACGCCGAACCACTTGATCAGCGTGAAGGCCAGCGCCGAGGTGGCGAGCACCGCGCCGACGCCGGCGGCGACGATGGCTATCTGCAGCGCCAGGCCCAGCTGCAGGCCGAGGGCGTTCCAGTAGCCGCGCCAGAAGCCGTATTGCAGCCCGCTGGACATCGAGGCGATGGCGCCGGCCCCGGGCGACAGGCTGATCACCCAACAGGCGACGAGGAAAGCGAGCCAGGTCTGCAGTGCCATGCACGTGCTCCTTCGAAGATGACGGCCGCCGGCAGGCGCCGGCGGCCCCGGTTTCAGGCGCCCGGCGTCTTGCGCGACAGCGCCCCGCGCAGCTTGATGTTGATCGCCTCGACCGCCAGCGAGAAGGCCATGGCGAAGTAGACGTAGCCCTTGGGCACGTGCACGTCGAAGGCCTCGGCGATCAGCACGGTGCCGACCACCACCAGGAACGACAGCGCCAGCACCTTCAGCGACGGGTGCTTGTCGATGAAGCGGCTGATGGTGCCGGCCGACAGCATCATCACGCCGACCGAGATGACGATCGCGGCGATCATCACCGGCACGTTTTCCACCAGGCCGACGGCGGTGATCACCGAGTCCAGCGAGAAGACGATGTCGATGATGGCGATCTGGATGATCACCGCCATGAACCCGCGGCTCCTGGCCTTCGGCGTGTCGTCGGCCTGCTCTGCGCCTTCGACGCTGTGCCAGATCTCCAGCGTGCTCTTGAACAGCAGGAACAGGCCACCGAAGAACAGGATCAGGTCACGCCCGGAGATGCCTTCACCGAACACCTGGAACAGGTCGGCGGTCAGGCGCATCACCCAGGTGATCGACAGCAGCAGCAGGATGCGCGTACCCATCGCCAGCGCCAGGCCGAAGAAGCGCGCGCGTGGCTGCTGGTCGGCCGGCAGCCGGCTGACCAGGATGGAGATAAAGATGATGTTGTCGATGCCGAGGACGATTTCCAGCGCGGTCAGCGTCAGGAAAGCGACCCAGATTTCGGGACTGGCGAGCCATTCCATGATGAGTACTTATTTCTCTTGGGTGGGGGGAGACTGGAGCACACCCAGATCGCTGCCGCGCCAGCGGCGCACGGCTTTCTGGAAGAACATGCTGTTGGGGATGTTGACCATGTTGCTGACACCGGATTCGCCGAACTCCTCCAGGCTGGTGTAGAGCATGTTGATGTTGACCACCCGGCCCTTGATGCCGGGCTTGTCGGCCGCGTCCACCAGTTCGACCAGATCGCCGATGCGGAAGGGCCCGACGGTCAGGATCAGCACCGAGCAGAGCAGGTTGGAGAGCACGCTCCAGATGGCGAAGAAGGCCACCGCGGCGACTGCGACGAAGCCGGAAATGGCCGTCCACAGCACCGTTGCCGACACGCCGAAGCGCTCGAGGATCATGATCAGCGCGCCGCCGATGATGAACCAGCGCAGCCCGCCGCCGAGCGGCAGCAGCAGTTCCGGTGGCAGCGGATAGCGCGCCGACAGGCGGGCCATGGCCCGCGTGGTCAGGCGTTGCAGGGCGTAGGCGACGACCAGGATCAGCAGCACCTGGCCGGCCAGCAACAGCTGGATGCCCCATTCCTCGCTCAACAGCAGGATCTGTTCTCTCACGAAGCCGCCTCCAGCTGGCTCTGCAGGTTCTCGAGGGTTTCCAGCGCCGCCAGCCAGGCCTCCTCCAGCTCGGCCTCGCGGGCCTTGAGCGCGGCCTGCTCGGCCAGCCGCTCGCGCAATTCGTCCTTGCGCGCCGCCTCGTACAGGGCCGGATCGGCCAGTGCCGCCTCCAGCGTGGCGAGCCTGGCCTGGAGCAGCCCGAGCTCCTTCTCCAGCTTCTCGGCCTGGCGCTTGTGCGGGGCCAGCTGCTGGCGCAGCGCGGCCGCTGCCTGGCGCTGGGCGCGGCGGTCGGTCCTGTCGGCAGTCGGGGCGCTGTCGACGACCGGCTGCTGGCGGTTGCGGAACTCGACCAGCCAGCGTGCGTAGTCCTCGAGGTCGCCGTCGAAGGCGTCGATCCGGCCCTCGGCCACCAGCAGGAACTCGTCGGTGGTGCTCTTGAGCAGGTGGCGGTCGTGGGATACCACCACCACCGCGCCCTCGAAGTCCTGTAGCGCCAGTGTCAGCGCCAGGCGCATCTCCAGGTCCAGGTGGTTGGTCGGCTCGTCGAGCAGCAGCAGGTTGGGCTTGCCCCAGGCGATCAGCGCCAGGGCCAGGCGGGCCTTTTCGCCGCCGGAGAAGTTCAGCACCGGCTCGTCGCAGCGCTCGCCGCGGAAATCGAAGCCGCCGAGGAAATCGCGCAGGGTCTGCTCGCGCTCCTGCGGCGCCAGGCGCTGCAGGTGCAGCAGCGGGCTGGCCTTGGCGTCGAGGGCGTCGAGCTGGTGCTGGGCGAAGTAGCCGACCACCAGGTTCTCGCCGCGGGTCAGGCGCCCGCCGAGCGGCGCGAGCTCGCCGGCCAGGGTCTTGATCAGGGTCGACTTGCCGGCCCCGTTCGGGCCGAGCAGGCCGATGCGCGCGCCGGGCGCGAGCTGCAGCTTGACCTTCTCCAGCACCACCTTGTCGCCGTAGCCCAGCCGGCCCTCGGCCAGATCGAGCAGCGGACTGGAGACCTTGTCGGCCTCGCGGAAGCGAAAATCGAAGGGCGAGTCGACGTGCGCCGGCGCCAGCTCCTCCAGCCGCTCCAGGGCCTTGATCCGGCTCTGCGCCTGGCGCGCCTTGGTCGCCTTGGCCTTGAAGCGGCGGATGAAGCTCTCCATGTGCGCGCGCTGCGCCTGCTGCTTCTCGTAGGCCTGCTGCTGCTGCGCGAGGCGTTCGGCGCGGGTGCGCTCGAAGGCCGAGTAGCCGCCGCGGTAGAGCATCAGCTTGCGCTGCTCGAGGTGGATGACGTGGCCGACCACCGCATCGAGGAAGTCGCGGTCGTGGGAGATCAGCAGCAGCGTGCCGGGGTAGGCGGTCAGCCAGCCTTCGAGCCAGAGGATGGCGTCCAGGTCGAGGTGGTTGGTCGGCTCGTCGAGCAGCAGCAGGTCGGACGGGCACATCAGCGCCTGCGCCAGGTTCAGGCGCATCCGCCAGCCGCCGGAGAAATCGCCGACCCGGCGCTCCATCTGCTCGGCGCTGAAGCCGAGGCCGGCGAGCAGCTTGCGCGCCCGGGCATCGGCACTGTAGCCGTCGGCAGCGTCGAGCTCGGCGTGCAGCCGCGCCAGCGCCGAGCCGTCGCCGGCCGCCTCGGCGGCCTGCAGGTCGGCCTGTACGCGGCGCAGCCAGGTGTCGCCGTCGAGCACGTAGTCGACGGCCTGGCGCTCGAGGTTGTCGACCTCCTGGCGCATGTGCGCGATGCGCCAGTCCGGCGGCAGCTGGCAGTCGCCGCCGTCCGGCCCCAGCTCGCCGCGCAGCAGTGCGAACAGGCTGGACTTGCCGGCGCCGTTGGCGCCCACCAGCCCGGCCTTCTGCCCGGGATGCAGGGTGAGCTCGGCGCCCTCCAGCAGACGCTGGGGACCACGCTGTAGGGTGAGGTTCTGAAGTCGGATCATAATGGTCGCGGAGTTTATCAGTTCGCTCCGACAAGCCCTCTACGACCCACGAAAAAAAGACGACCGCCATGACCACCGACGATCTCTGGGAATTCGCACTGGTCTGCTACGGACGCCCCGGCGTGGAGCCGGCCTGCCTGCAGCTGCAGGACGGCGGGGCGGACGTCTGCCTGATGCTCTGCGGCCTCTGGCTCGAGGCTCGGCGGGTCGACTGCGACGCCGAGCGGCTGGCGGCGCTGACCGCGCTGGCCGGCCCCTGGCAGGCCGAGGTGGTCACCCCGCTGCGCCGGCTGCGCCGACATTGGCGTCAGCCGGCTTCCAGCGACCCGGCGCTGGCGAAACTGCGAAGCGAGGTGAAGGCGCTGGAGCTGGCCGCCGAGCGCGAGCTGCTCAGCCGGCTGCAGGCCCGCTGCCTGGACTGGCCGGCCGCGGCGGCGCCGGCACCCTGGCTGGAAGCCCTGGCGCCGGACCAGCCGCAACCGCTGCGGGTGCTGCGCGAGGCCGCGCTCAGCCGTTAGTCGAGGTCGAGGGCGCGCCTGCCTGGCCGTTGGCGCGCTTGCGCGAGGCCGGGCTCGACTTGGCCGGCGAGGTCTTGCGTGCCGGTTTCGCCGGCGCTTTCGCGGCGGGCTTGGGAGCCGTGGCCTTGGGAGCCGCAGGCTTGGACGCCGCAGGTTTGGAGGCGGCCGGCTTGGGCGCGTCAGGTTTGGGAGCGGCCGCCTTTGAGGCCGCTGGCCTGGGCGTGGCCGGCTTGGAAGCAGTCGCCTTGGAAGCCGCCGGCCTGGGTGCGGCAGCCTTGGAAGCCGCCGCCCTGGAAGCCGCCGGCCTGGATGTGGCGGGCCTGGCCTCCGCGGGTTGGTCGGTGACGGACGATGCGTCGCTGAGCGCACGCCCGGCGGCCTCGCCGACCTCGGTGATGCCGCGCGCCAGGTCGAGGCTGGCGCCGGCATCGCGCTCCAGGCGCTGGATGTAGGCGAGAGTCTGGGTTTCGCGGGTCTTCAGCAGGCCGAGGAGCTCGTCGAGCTCATCCAGCGACGCGCGCGCCTTGGCCTCGGCCTTCGGCTTGCTGGCCTGCTGCGCTTCGTCGAGCCGGCCCTGCAGCTTGCTCTGCTTGGTCTGCGCCTTGACGCGTTGCTTCTCGAGCCTGGCGAGCGTCTGCTCGGCGTCCTTGCGCGCCTGCCGGCAGGCCTTCTCGAGGTGATCGACGAGACTGAAGGAAAGCTGCTGCAGCAACTGCAGCGGTGAACTGACGGGGGATTTCTTTGCAGCCATGACGGGCCTCCTGGCGTTGGGCTCCGCCGAGCTTAGACGCGTCGCCGCCACCCCGCCAGTGGGGCGAGGCGACGGCCGGCCGGTGTCGATCAGGCGGTCGCGGCGCTCTGCTGGTGGGCGTTGTGCAGGACCTCGATCAGGCAGTCTTCCAGCTCGAAGCGCTCCTGCAGCAGCTGGCCGAGCCGCCGCAGCTCCTCGACCAGCCCCGGGCTGTCGTGGCAGTCGCCATCGACGCAACGGTCGTTGAAGGCCACGGCCACTTCGGTGATCGACTGGATGCGCGGATAGATCTGCCGGGCCAGCTCGATGCCGCGGGCATCACCGAAGGCCTCGGCTTCGCGCACCAGTTGCTCGTAGACCTCGAAATGCCCTGCCGACACGTAGTCGAGCAGGATTTCGCAGAAGGTCTGCAAGGCGTCGCGGCTGGCCGCCTCGCTGGCTTCGTGGACGTGCAGTCCGTCGAAGGCCTGGATGAGCTCATGACGCTCCTGCAACCAGCGATCGATCAACAGATGCACCCCACCCCAGCGTTCCTGGGCATTTCGACAGCTCTCGAGCATGGTGACCTCACATATCCCTTATCGGATTCGGTTGGCGGCCCGCGACGACATTCCGCCACGATTCGCATTGTTATGTGTTGGCCGAGGCAAACCGACAGGTTTCCGTCGCCGTGGGGCCAGACTATGCCCCCGCTCCGACGGCATCAACCCGGTGCCGACGATCAACCATCGCCTGTACTTGTGCAGAGCGACCAAGCAGAGACCCGACAAACGAGGCGGGAGTTCGATCGCGTCCCTGCGTCCTTTGCGCACGCCCGGCCGGCAGTGCGCCGGCGAGGGCATGCGAGCGGCCCACGCGATCAGCCACCGAGGCTCACCGGCGGCAGCGGCCGCCCCTGCTCGAGCAGGCCCAGCCCTTCCTGGTACAACCGGTTGCTGCGCTCGGATTCGCCCAGCTGCGCCAGCACCCGGGCCAGTTCGGCGCAGGTCTCGGGGCGCTGCTCGAAGCGCAGGCTGGCCTCCAGGTAGTCCCGCGCCTTGCCCCACAGCTGCTGGCGCACGCTCAGGCGGCCGAGCGCCAGCAGCAGCCTCGGGCTGTCCGGGTGCGCCTTCAGCCAGCCTTCGGCCTGCGCCAGCTGGCGGCCGGGGTCGCGTCCCTGAACCTGCCCGTAGAGGTCGGCGAGGCGGTCGTCGTAGCGCCGCTCGAGGGCGGCCCGCAGGACCTCCTCGGCGCGCGCCTCGGCCTTCAGCCGGCGCAGGCCGGCGGCATAGGCGACCACCAGTTCCGGCTCGTTGCGCAGGGCGGTCGGCACCGACTTCCAGACCTGGTCGAGCACCACCACCGGGTCGCCCTCGGCGGTCACCGCCGGCTCCCCGGCGCGTTCCACCGCGGCGATCCAGGCCAGCCGCTCGAGCGCGTCCAGCCGCGCCGGCGGCAGCACGCGCTGCTTGCGCAGCTCCGGCAGCAGGCCGCACAGGGCGCGCCAGTCCTCCAGCTGCACGTAGAGCTGCTGCAGCAGGCCGAGCACGTAGGGATGACGGGGATACTGCGCGTGCAGGGCGCCGAGCGTGGTGCGCGCCGCTTCGTACTCGCCGCGGGCGATGCACAGCTGCGCCTCGGTCAGGCCGATCGCCAGGGCGGCGTCCGGCTCGCGCTCGCGGGCCCTGGCCAGCAGCGCCTCGCTCGTCTCGCGCTCGCCGAGTTCGCTGGCGGCTCGCGCCGCGCCGAGGTAATGCACCAGCGGCTGGCGCTCGTGTTCGGCGGCCAGTTGCAGGTGACCGAGCGCCTGGTTCCACTGCCCCTCGGCCAGCTCGCGCAGGCCCTGCTGCGAGGCCCGCTCGGCACGCCGCCGGCGATGATGGCGCGACCAGGGGTTGACCCAGCGGCCGGAGACGTAGAGCGCGTCCAGCAGCGAGCGGATGAACACCGCCAGCAGCCACAGGCAGGCCACCAGCGCGAGAAACACCCAGAAGCTGGATTCGTAGCGGAAGCGGCCGTAGGTGATCAGCACGTAACCGGCGCTCTGGCTGATCGCCCAGCCCAGCAGGCCTAAGCAGACCAGCAGCAGGAAGACGGCGAAGAGGGTGCGTTTCATGTGCGCATCGCCCCCTGCCCGCTCGGTGCCGGCGCCTGGGGCTGCCCGGGCTCGTCGCGCGGCGCCGGCTGCGCCGGGGCCCCGTCTTCCCGGCCGGCACCGGGCTGCGGTGCCGGGTTGCGCTCGCCCGGCCGGGCGTCGCGCTCGAGCACCGCCTCGGGCGACTCGCGCTTCTCGACGTACTGCTGCAGGGCCTGCAGCGCCGGGGCGATGTCCGGGAGTTCGACCGACACGCGCTGCCCGGCCAGCTCGTCGAGCCGGCGAACCAGCGCGCGGCTCTGCGCGTTCTCCTCGCTGAAATGGTCCTCGAGCATGGCTTTGGCCTGCTCGAGGGACTGCCGGTAGACCTGCTCGTTGCTGTTGAGCACCGCCCACTGCGCCTGCTCGAAGGCCAGCGACAGGGCCAGGCGCACCTGCGCCAGGGTCTGCCCGGCGAGCAGCGGCTTGACGTCGGCGCTGGCGTCGAAGTCCACCCGCACGTAACGGGTCAGGCCTTCCAGCCAGCGCCGCCAGCGGCTCTGCCCTTCGGCGCCGGCCGAGGCCCCGCCCGGCTCGAACTGCGGCGCCAGCGCGCTGAGCTGCGAGACCTGCCCGCGCAGGGCGCCGAGCTGGAGGAACAGGCCGGTGCGATCCAGGTCGGGCAGGCTGCGCAGCGCCTCGAGCGCTTCCAGCAGCTTTTGCCGCACGGCGAAGGTGGCCGGGTCGTCCTGCCGGTGCAGGATCAGGTCGGCTTCGCGCACCAGCGCCTTGGCGCTGGCCACGTCCTGCATGGCCGACAGCCGCAGCATCGCCATGCGCAGCAGGTGCTCGGCCTCCGCCAGGCGCCATTCCTCGCGGCTGGCGCCGAGCACCTGCTCGACCCGCCCGGACAGGCGCTGCATGTCGCTCTGCAGGGCAGCCAGCAGGCGGCGGCGGTCTTCCAGCTCCTCGGGGGCCGGCAGGCGTTCGAGGCGGCCCAGGCGCGAAGCGAGTTCGCGCCCCTGCTGCTGCGCCTGCTGCGTCTGGCCGCGGGTCTGCTGGTCGGCCGCCCGCAGTTCCTCCAGGGCGCGCGCCTGCTGGTCCAGCTGGCGGCTCTGCATCAGGCTGTAGCTGCCGGCGCCGAGGCCGGCCAGCCCGACCAGCAGCGCCAGCCCGGCCAGCGCCTTGGCGCCGCTGCCGTTGCTGCGCACGGGAGGGGGCGCGGGTGTCGGATCGACCGTGGGACGTGGCTCGGTGGCCGGTGTTGTTTGCGCTTGTTCTTTACCGGGTTCTGCTTCGCTCACACTTCCATCCTTTGCAAGGTCGATCCGGGCTCAAGCTCGACAGTGCCCTGATTGCCCGATTCCGCGCAACCCGGCGCTCCGGCCGGCACTGCTCCGGCCGGGTGGCCGGGGCATGCGGATCGACGCGTTAGGCCGGCGCGGGTCTGTCGCGCAGTGCCGCCAGCAAGGCCGCGGCACTGGCGCCACGGCAGTCCACAACATCGCGGGCGCCAAGTTCCTGTGCCAGTCGGGCGACCCGCGGGCTCGGCACGAACAGCGGCAGGCGCCCGGCCAGTTCGGCCCACCCCTCGCCCGCCAGTTCGCTCAGGGACTGCAATCCCTGCCCACTGCTGACCACCAGGCCGTTCAGGCGTTCCGCCATGATCCGCGCGTGCACCGTGCCGGGCGGGTAGTCGGGACAATAGCGCCGGTACAGTGCCAGCGCATCGACCTGCACGCCGCGCGCGCGCAGCTGCTCGCCCAGCCACTCGCGGCCGCCTTCGCCGCGCAGGATCAGCACCCGCGGCTCATGGCCGGCCAGCGCCTCGCGGAAAGCCGGCAGCGCCAGCAGCGCCTCGCTGTCGTCGCCGCCGGCCGGCCAGCGGGCGTCCAGCCCGTAGTCTTCCAGCAGCGCACCGGTCGCCGCGCCGACGCTGAACCAGCGCGGGCCCAGCGGCGGCTGCGGCCAGTAGGTGTCGAGCCGCTCGAGGCCGAGGCGCGCCGCCGGCTTGCTCACCACCACCACGGCGGCGTAGCGGTCCAGGTCGAGGAAGAGCGAGCGCTGCTCGGGCGTTTCCGCCAACGGCTCGATGGCCAGTAGCGGCAGGCTGCTGCTGTGAATGCCGGCGTCGGCCAGGGTGGCGGCCAGCGCCGCGCACTCCTCGGCCGGCCGGGTCAGCAGCAGGCGCCAGCCACTCACGGGGAGTCGGCCTCGCCGTAGATCGCGTCGAGGATGCCCTGGGCGCCCTGCGCCAGCAGCTGCTCGGCGACCCGCACGCCCAGCGCCTCGGCCTCGGCGACCGGCGCCCGCCCCTCGGCGCGCAGCAGCTGGCTGCCGTCGGGCTGGCCGACCAGGCCACGCAGCCAGAGCGCCTCGTCCTCGAGCACCGCGTAGCAGGCGATCGGCACCTGGCAGCCGCCGTTCAGCCGGCGGTTGAGCGCGCGCTCGGCGCCGACCCGCAGTTCGGTCTCGCGGTGGTGCAGCGGCGCCAGCAGGGCGTGGATGTCGCTGTCGGCGGTGCGGCATTCGATGCCCACCGCGCCCTGGCCGCCGGCCGGCAGGCTGTCGTCCACGCCGATGCTGGCGCGGATGCGGTCAGCGAAGCCGAGGCGGATCAGGCCGGCGGCGGCGAGGATGATGGCGTCGTACTCGCCGGCGTCGAGCTTGGCCAGGCGGGTGTTGACGTTGCCGCGCAGGAAGCGGATCTGCAGGTCCGGCCGGCGCGCCAGCAGCTGCGCCTGGCGGCGCAGGCTGGAGGTGCCGACCACGCTGCCGGCGGGCAACGCGTCGAGGCTGTCGAAGCGGCTGGAGACGAAGGCATCGCGCGGGTCCTCGCGCTCGCAGATGCAGTACAGCCCGAGCCCGGCGGGAAACTCCATGGGGACGTCCTTCATCGAGTGCACGGCGATGTCGGCCTCGCCTTCGAGCAGGGCGGTTTCCAGCTCCTTGACGAACAGTCCCTTGCCGCCGATCTTCGCCAGCGGCGCGTCGAGCAGCTTGTCGCCACGGCTGACCATCGGCACCAGACAGACCTTCAGCCCCGGGTGCGCCGCCTCCAGGCGGGCCTTGACGTATTCGGCCTGCCACAGGGCCAGGGCGCTCTTGCGGGTAGCGATGCGGATTTCGCGGGACATAGGCAATTCCAGGGTTGAACTGCCGGGCATGATAACAGGCCGCCCGCGGCGACTGGGCTGACCGGGGGCAACGAACGGAGGCTGGAGGCTGGAGGCTGGAGGCTGGAGGCTGGA
>NZ_KE384419.1:9631-68297 GCF_000425625.1 Stutzerimonas azotifigens DSM 17556 | reverse complement strand
CGCCTGTCAAGCCTTTTTGCAGGCTTCCCCCCAGTCGAGCCCCTTCCTGCAGCTCGCAGCCCCTCCCCCGTCCAGCCGTCCAGCCGTCCAGCGCTCTTGTGGGCTTAAAGATTCTGCATAAGCTTGCGCACCCCGGCCACGTGTCGCCGGCTGACGGTGAGCGCTTCGCCTTCGAGGTTCTTCAGGAACAGCTGGAAATGCCCAAGCGGGGTGCGCTGCAGGCGCTCGATGCGGTCCCTGGCCACCAGCGCGTTGCGGTGGATGCGCACGAAGCGGTCGCCGAATTCGTCCTCCAGCGCCTTGAGCGGTTCGTCGAGCAGCACCTCGCCGCCGTCGTGGCGCAGGGTCACGTACTTGTGGTCGGCGATGAAGTAGATGACGTTCTCCAGCGGGATCAGCTCAATGCCCTTGCGGGTGCGTGCGCTGATGTGGCTGCGCGGCCCGGTGCCGGAAATCGCCGCAGGCCGCGTCAGTGCCGCGAGCTGCATGCGGTTGGGCCGCTCGGCCTTCTTCAGCGCGTCGGCCAGTATCTCCGGGCGCACCGGCTTGACCAAGTAGCCGACCGCGCTGACCTGGAAGGCCTCCAGGGCGAACTCGTCGTGGGCGGTGCAGAAGATCACCGCCGGCGGCGCCTCGCGCTCGCACAGCTTGGCGGCCACCTGCAGGCCGTCCATGCGCGGCATGCGGATGTCCAGCAGCACGATGTCCGGCCGCATTTCGTCGATCAGGTGTAGCGCCTCCTCGCCATTGCTGGCGGCAGGCTCGAGGACTCGATAACCGTCAAGGTCGCCGACGAGCCGACTGAGGCGATCGCGGGCGAGGGGTTCGTCATCGACAATCAGAACATTCATAGGGCTCCGGCTTCCTGCTGCGTTTGTCTCGCGCATGGATAGCGTAGACGGGTGTAGTGGCGGCCATCACGGCGCTCCACGCTGAGACTCGCGCGCGGGCCGAAAAGTGCCGCTAGTCGTGCATCGATGTTGTGCAATCCCTGCTGTGTTCCCTTCCATGCCGGGACGTTCCCGTCCATTTCGTACGGATTGCTGATCTGCAGGTGGAAGACCCCTTCCTCGTAGCGGCCTTCCACGCTCACCAGCCCGCCCTCGGCGCGCGGCTGCACGCCATGGACCAGGGCGTTCTCCAGAAGCGGCTGCAGGGTCAGGTGCGGGATCGGCAGGTCCTCGGGAATGCCGTCGATGTTCCACTCCAGGCGCAACCGATCGCCGAAGCGGTACTGCTCGATGGCCAGGTAGCGCCGCGCCAGCGCCAGTTCGTCACGCCAGGTCACCAGCGTGCCGGGGCGCGCCAGGGTGGCGCGGAACAGGTCGGACAGGTCGAGCACCGCCTGCTCGGCGCGCGCCGGATCGGTGGCGACCAGGCTGGCGATGGCGTTCAGGCTGTTGAACAGGAAGTGCGGGCGGATGCGCGCCTGCAGCGACTCGATGCGTGCACGCAGTTCGGCCTGCTCCTGCCGCCGCCACTGGCTCTGCAGGTAGAAGTAGCGCAGCAGCAGGCTGGACATGATCAGGCTGATCAGGCCGTGGCGCAGGTAGCGGTGCGGCTCGATCGTCTCCGCGCCCACGCCGCTGAGTTCGAAGGCGTCGGCCAGGGCCGTGCAGCCGATGGTCAGGCCCACCACCAGGGCGCAGCACAGCAGCCCGGCGGGGGCCGGATCGAGCCGCGCCAGCCAGGGCCGCAGCCGGCACAGCAGTGCCGCCGAGAGCAGCACGATCCACTGCACGAACAGCGAGGTCAGCGCCAGGCGCAGCCAGTCGAAGCTCGGCTGCAGGGGCTCGGCGAGCACCAGCACGAACACCAGCAGCTCTGCCAGCAGCACCAGCCAGAGCAGCGCCTCGGGCTCGCACAGCTCCGGTACGAAGAAGTCGTCGGGCGGCGCGGGCGCGCGCACCCGCTTGAGCGGACGAATCGGCATCGGGAAAGTGTCCATGGGCCGGTGACCGGAACGCAATGGTCCGGAAGGCAGGGCGTCGTAAAACCGTCGCCGCACGCCTGCGACGGCCAAGATGCGTCAGTTTAACCACGCGCGACCGCCAGCTGCGTGACCGGGCGCAGATTCCACGGCCGCGCCGGCGGGCATCGTTGCGCGCGGCATGCGCCTTGCTTGATCAACCGCCTCGACATCGCCGCGCCGCGGCAGGAGCCGTTTCCCATGCTCTTTTCCTCACTGCGCAGCCGCCTGCTTCGTCCGGTGCTGCTGACCCTGTGCGTGGCCATCCTGGTGCAGCTGCTGGTTGCCCTCGCCCTGACACGAGGCACCATCGAAAGCCTGCAGAGCGAGATCGGCGAGCGCCTCCGGGCGGATTCCGGGCGCCTGGTCGGCGAGCTGGAAGCCGCCGGCGGCGAGGTCCGGAGCGGCCTGAGCGGGTTGTCCGGGCGCATGACCGAAGAACTCACCGGCCGCCTCGGCGAACGTCTGGGCCAGGAGCAGGCCCAGTTGCGTGACACGCTGGAGCAGCACCTGCACCAATCCGGGGACGACCTGGCGACGCTGCTGGCCGGGGTCGCCCCCAAGGCCATCTGGGACCACGACGTGCCGGCGCTAACCGACTTCGTGCGCATGGCGCACCGCAATCCGGCGGTGGTCTTCGTTGTCTACTACGACGCCCAGGGCGAACAGCTCACCCGCCACGTCAACCGCCAGGACACCCGCGTCAAGGCGCTGATCGCCGAGGGCAACGGCCGCACCTCGCTGGACAAGCTGATCGACGCCGCCGAGCGCAACCCGTCCTTCTACATCGCCCGGGCCTCGGTCAACCCCATGGGCGCGGAGATCGGCCGGGTGCTGCTCGGCCTCTCCACCGAGGAGGTGGACAAGACCCTGGACGCGCTGGACAGTCGTTTCGGCGAACTCATCGGCAGCAGCGGCGAGCTGGTCGCCAACGGGCTGACCCGGGCCGCCGACGACAGCACCCGCCTGCTCGGCGAGCGTCTCGCCGCCGCTGGCGCCATCGCCGACAGCCTGGCCGACAACAGCCTCGCCGCCGTCGACCAGGCGGCCAGCGCGCTGCGCTGGAAGACCAGCCTCGGCCTGGCGCTGATCGGCCTGCTGGTGCTCGTCGCGGTGACCCTGGTGCTCGGGCGCCGGGTGCTGCACCGCCTGCGGCTGCTGGTCGCGGCGCTGCAGGACCTGTCCGCCGGCGAGGGCGACCTGACCCGCCGGGTGGCGATCAGCAGCCGCGACGAGGTGGGCGAGATGGCCTCGGCGGTCAATGCCTTCGTCGCCAAGTTGCAGCCCATCGTCGCCGAGGCCCGCGGCATCGCCGTGCGCACCAAGACAGAGATCGACGCCCTCGGCACCCGCAGCGCGGCCGCCGAGGCCGCGGCGGCGAGCCAGCGCGACAACGTCGCCGGCAGCCTCGAGGCACTGGCGCGGATGAGCCAGCGCGCCGGCGAGGAGAGCCGCGCCATGCAGGCGGCGCTGGAACAGGTGCAGGCGATCCGCCGCGCGGCCGACGACAACGAGGAGCTGTCCGAACAGGTGGCCAGCACCATCGCCGCGCTGGTGGCGCGCGTCGAGGAAGGCGCCGGGGTCATCGAGCGCCTGGCGCGCCAGAGCGAGCAGATCGAGGTGGTGCTCACCGTCATCCAGGGCATCGCCGAGCAGACCAACCTGCTCGCCCTGAATGCCGCGATCGAGGCCGCGCGGGCCGGCGAGAGCGGCCGCGGGTTCGCCGTGGTGGCCGACGAGGTGCGCGCCCTGGCGAGCAAGACGCAGCAGTCCACCGGCGACATCCAGGGCCACATCGACAGCCTGCAGCAGGGCGCGCGCGAGGCGGTGGCGGTCATCGGCCAGGCCGGCGGCCAGGCCAGCGAGGGGCTTGCCGCGCTGCAGGCCAGCCGTGAACTGCAGACGGCCCTGCAGGGCTCGGTGGCGCAGGTGCACGGCGCCGTCGAGCAGGCCACCCAGGGCGCCCTGCAGCAGGCCGAGGGCGCCGCCGCGGTGCGCCAGCGGGTCGAGGCGATCCTGCGCGAGGCCGACAAGGCCGCCGAGGCGATGAGCGCCACCGCCAGCAGCGGGCGCGTGCTCGGCGGCCTGGCCGGCCAGCTGGAAGCCAGCCTCGGACAGTTCCGCACCTGACCCACGCGCCGGCTCGGGCCGGCGCGGCAACCCTGCTATCATGCGCGGCTTCCGTCTTCCCGAGTTGCAGCGAGCGCATTTCATGAGCACCGACAAGACCAACCAGTCCTGGGGCGGCCGTTTCAGCGAGCCCGTCGACGCCTTCGTGGCCCGTTTCACCGCCTCCGTCGAGTTCGACAAGCGCCTGTACCGCCACGACATCATGGGCTCGGTCGCCCACGCCACCATGCTCGCCGAAGCCGGCGTACTGACCGAGGCCGAGCGCGACGCCATCGTCAGCAACCTGCAGGGCATCCAGGCGGAAATCGAAGCGGGCACCTTCGACTGGCGGGTCGATCTGGAAGACGTGCACATGAACATCGAGGCCCGGCTGACCGACCGCATCGGCGTCATCGGCAAGAAGCTGCACACCGGCCGCAGCCGCAACGACCAGGTGGCCACCGACATCCGCCTCTGGCTGCGCGACGAGATCGACCTCATCCTCGCCGAGATCACCCGACTGCAGCAGGGCCTGCTGGATCTCGCCGAAGCCGAGGCCGACACCATCATGCCCGGCTTCACCCACCTGCAGACCGCCCAGCCGGTGACCTTCGGCCACCACCTGCTGGCCTGGTTCGAGATGCTCGCGCGCGATCACGAGCGCCTGCTCGACTGCCGCAAGCGCACCAACCGCATGCCGCTCGGTTCGGCCGCCCTGGCCGGCACCACCTACCCGATCCGGCGCGAGACCACCTGCCGCCTGCTCGGCTTCGAGGCGATCTCGGGCAACTCGCTGGACGGCGTGTCCGATCGCGACTTCGCCATCGAGTTCTGCGCCGCCGCCTCGGTGGCGATGATGCACCTGTCGCGCTTCTCCGAAGAGCTGGTGCTCTGGACCAGCGCGCAGTTCCAGTTCATCGACCTGCCCGATCGCTTCTGCACCGGCTCCTCGATCATGCCGCAGAAGAAGAACCCGGACGTGCCGGAACTGGTGCGCGGCAAGACCGGTCGCGTGTTCGGCGCCCTCACCGGCCTGCTGGCGCTGATGAAGGGCCAGCCGCTGGCCTACAACAAGGACAACCAGGAGGACAAGGAGCCGCTGTTCGATGCCGCCGATACCCTGCGCGACTCGCTGCGCGCCTTCGCCGACATGGTCCCGGCGATTCGTCCGAAACGAGAAGTCATGCGCGAAGCGGCGCTGCGCGGCTTCTCTACCGCCACGGATCTCGCCGACTACCTGGTGCGCAAGGGCCTGCCGTTCCGCGATTGCCACGAGATCGTCGGCCATGCGGTGAAGTACGGCGTCGACAGCGGCAAGGACCTGGCCGAGATGAGCCTCGAGGAACTGCGCCGCTTCAGCGACCAGATCGACGACGACGTGTTCGCCGTGCTTACGCTGGAAGGCTCGGTCAACGCCCGCGACCATATCGGCGGCACCGCGCCGAATCAGGTCCGCGCCGCCGTCGCCCGCGGCCGCGAGCTGCTCGCCTCTCGTTGACCCTCTCCCTGTGGGAGCGGTCTCGACCGCGAACGGGCGCCTGCCCAGTTGTCGCGGTCAAGACCGCTCCCGTGGACTCAAGCCCTCGAACCTGCGGTCCTTGCCATGCCCCTGCACATCCGCCCCGCCACCCGCGGCGACGCCGCGCTGATCCTGCGCTTCATCACCGAACTGGCGGTCTACGAGCGCGCCGAACACGAAGTGAAGACCGACGTCGCCGGTATCGAAGCCAGCCTGTTCGCCGCGGACGCCAGCGCCCAGGCGCTGATCTGCGAGCGCGACGGCCAGCCGATCGGCTACGCGGTGTACTTCTTCAACTACTCCACCTGGCTGGGCCGCAACGGCCTGTACCTGGAAGACCTCTACGTCACCCCCGAGGCGCGCGGCACCGGTGCCGGCAAGGCGCTGCTCAAGCACCTGGCGCGCCTGGCCGTGGCCCGCGGCTGCGGGCGCTTCGAATGGGCGGTGCTGGACTGGAACGAGCCGGCCATCCAGTTCTACCGCTCGCTCGGCGCCCTGCCGCAGGACGAGTGGACCACCTACCGCCTCACCGGCGCCGCGCTGCAGGCGCTGGCCGAGCAGTCCTGACGCTCAGGCCTGGCCGGCGCGTTTGAAGGCACGCCCGCCGAGCGCCGACCAGTCCTTGTCGCCCTCGCCCTGGGCGACCGCCTCGAGCAGGTTGTCGCGCAGCACGCTGGCGAACGGCAGCGGCACCTGCCGCGCCTCCCCGGCGGCCAGCGCCAGGCGTACGTCCTTGAGTCCGAGGGTGAGCTTGAAGGCCGCCGGCTCGAAGCGACGCTCGGCGATCATTGCGCCGTAGTTGCGGTAGGCCGGCGCGGCGAACAGGGTATTGGTCATCACGTTCAGCAGTTCGCCGGCCTCGACGCCGTAGCCTTGCGCCAGCGCCGCGGCTTCGCCCATGGTCTCGATGGCGCTGGCGAGCATGAAGTTGCCGGCGATCTTCACCACGTGGGCGCGGCGCGGGTCGTCGCCCAGCGGCCAGACGGCCTGGCCCATGGCATCGAGCAAGGGCCGCACCCGCTCGATCGCCGCCTGCGGGCCGGCGGCGAGGATATTCAACTTGCCGGCGGCGGCGACGTCGGTGCGCCCGAACACCGGCGCGGCGACGTACTGCACGCGCGCCTGCGCGTGGCGGACCAGCAGCTCCTCGACGAAGGCGATCGACAGGGTCGCCATGCTCAGGTGGATCAGGCCCGGCCGGGCCGCCGCCAGCGCACCGCCGTCGAGCAGCACCGCACGGGTCGAGGCGTCGTCGGCGAGCATGCTCACCAGCACGTCCGCCTCCAGCGCCGCGGCCGGCGACGGCGCCACTTCCGCGCCCTGCCTGGCCAGCGCATGCGCCGGTTCCGGCGAGCGGTTCCAGACGATCAGTTCGTGCCCGGCGGCGAGCAGATTCGCCGCCATGCCCCGGCCCATGCCGCCCAGTCCGAGAAAACCCACCCGCATGTCGTTGTCCTCCAATGATCGCGGCCTGCTGCGCCGCCGTTATGGCCGGTCGCTACAACCAGCCGCGAAACTTGAACCAGGCGTAGGGCAGGATCGCCGAGACCACCATCATCCCCAGCGCCAGCGGATAGCCGAACGACCAGTGCAGTTCCGGCATGTGCTGGAAGTTCATCCCGTACACCGTGCCCACCAGCGTTGGCGGCAGAAAGAGCACCGCGGCGATGGAGAAGACCTTGATGATGCCGTTCTGCTCGATGCTGATCATGCCCAGCGTGGCGTCGAGCAGGAAGGCGATGTCGCCGAGCAGCTTGGCCTGGTGCTCGCCCAGCGAGCGCAGGTCGCGCTCCAGCGCCTTGAGCCAGCTGCGTGCAGGGCCGCGCTTCGGGTCGCCGACGTGCAGGCGGTAGTAGGCCATCAGCCGCGTGCCGCTGAACAGGCTTTCGCCAAGCTGGGTGAGCAGCGAGCGGTGCTGCCCCAGCTCGCGCAGGATGTGCTGCAGCTCGCCGCGGCGCTCGCGTTCCTCCTCGAATATCCGCTGCGACAGGCCGTTGAGCTGCAGCTGGACGGCCTCCAGCACGTCGGCGACGCGATCGACGATGGCATCGAGCAGCGCCATGAGGATCAGCGCCCCACTGGTGTAGACACCCGGCTGGCGGGCGAGCTTGAGCTGGAACTGGCGGAACGGGCTGAGTTCGGCGTAGCGCACGGTGATCAGGCAGCCGTTGGTCAGCACGAAGGTGACCTGCGCGGTGCGGGGCTGGCGCTCGTCCACGCCGGCGACCACCGTGGTGGTCATGAACAGCACGCCGTCCTCGTCGTAGAAGCGCGAGGTGTCCTCGATTTCCGCCAGCTCTTCGCGGGTGGGTATGTTCAGTCCCATCTGTCGTTCGATGAATGCCTCTTCCTCGGCGCTGGGCGACAGCAGGTCGGCCCATAGCAGGTCGGCGGGCAGGACATCCAGGCGCTCGGCCTGGCGCTGGCGCAGCAGGCCGTGTTCGAGGGCGTAATAGGTGATCATCGGCAACGGCGTCCTTCTGCCAGGGAATGGTGCTCAGCGCCCCGCGCGCTTGCGCGCCAGGTAGGCGGCCATGGCCGCCTCGCGGTCGGCGGCGATCCGCTGTACGTTGGGATTTTCGCCGAGCCGCTGCAGCAGGGCGCGGGCGCCGGGCAGACGCGCGCTCAGGTCTTCGTCGAACAGCGCCCTGGCAACGCCTTTGGCGAGGTCGAAGCTGTACAGGAAATAGACGTCCGCCAGGGTGAAGCGTTCGCCGGCGACGAAGGGCGCGAAGGCGGCGTGGCGCGCCAGCGCATCGACGCCGGCGAGCAGCTCGTCGCGGCAGCGCTCGCGCAGCGGCGGCGCCACCGGCGTGCCGAAGAAGGCCTCCGGGTAGCCGAGCCGGGCCGACAGCTCGACGTACAGCTCGATCGCCTTCATCAGCGCCCGCACGCGGGCCCGCGCGAAAGGCTCGGCAGGCAGCAGCGCCGGTTCCGGGTACAGCTGCTCGAGGTACTCGAGGATGGCGCCGGTCTCGTTGAGAAAACCCTCGTCGGTCTCCAGGAACGGCACCTTGCCGCGCGGACTGCGCGCCAGGAAGGCCGGGCTGCCGTCGGGAACGGCCTCGACCTCCTCGAAGGGGACGCGCTTTTCCAGCAGCACCAGCTTGGCCATGTTGTAGTAGTTGCTGACGCAGAAACCGTGGAGCTTGAGCATGGGGGTACCTTGTCGCCGGGAAGTCCGCCTACAGCATAGAGCCACCGGCAGCGGAGCGCGCCTGGCGTTATAGTGCCGGGACTGCCCAGCCGAATCGATGAGAGCGCCCATGAGCGAACACGACCTTCCCCACGACGAGCCGGACGCCGACGAGGCGTTCGCCGAAGCGACCCTGGTCCAGGCCGTCGAGAACCAGCTGGAGTCCGGCGAGCCGCCGGCCACCCGCGCGGTGCTGAACAAGCTGACCCTGGTCGGCCACGAGCGCGACGAGGCGCTGCACCTGATGGCGCTGGTGCTGGCCCACGAGATTCGCGCGATGCTGCGCGAGGACCGCCCGTTCGACGGCGAAGGCTACGAACGCATGCTCCGCGAGCTGCCGACCCTGCCGGAGTGAACCGCCGGCAGGGGCGCCAGGCGCGGCTACACTGCTGACAGGGGGCCGCCGCCCATCACTCGAGGAGCCGACATGTCCTACACGCCCGAT
The DNA here is from genome assembly GCF_000425625.1 of Stutzerimonas azotifigens DSM 17556. Classification (GTDB taxonomy): domain Bacteria; phylum Pseudomonadota; class Gammaproteobacteria; order Pseudomonadales; family Pseudomonadaceae; genus Stutzerimonas; species Stutzerimonas azotifigens. The sequence continues at coordinate 59,059 of NZ_KE384419.1, read as the reverse complement.
CTGGTCGCCGAGCTGGAAATCCTTCGCCAGTACGACCTGGACAACCACCTCGCCGGCCTCAAGGTGCACCACGATGCCGACCAGGGGACCATCGCCGCGACCCGGCGCCTGCACGACAAGGGCCTGCTCAGCCAGCCGGACGGCGGCTACCTCACCAGCCTCGGGCGCGACGCCGCCGAGCACGCGCAGGCCCTGCTGACCATCCTGCGGACGGCCGACCGCGCCGGGTGAGCGGACGGGCGGCATGATCGGCCGCTCAAGGCACCGCCGAGACCGCCGATGCAGAGGACTGGTACTCTACCCCGCCCCTGCAACGAGCCGTACCTCATGTCAGACCGCCCGGAACTCCGCCCAGACCTCGATGACGGCATCGACCGCCAGGTCCTGCGGCAGATCCGCGAGCGTTTCCTGACGGTCAACGCCGGCCGCCTGGAGCGTGCGCTGCAGGCCATGTCGGCGCGCCAGCAGCAGGTGCTGCGGCTGCTGCCGCTGCTGTTCCACGTCAACCACCCGATCCTGCCCGGCTACGTCTCGGCCAGCACCCCGGCCGGCCTCGACCGCTACGAGCCGGACCCCGCGACCCTCGCCGAAGCGCAGCGCCTCAGCCGCTCGTTCAGCTACCAGGCGCGCCGCGGGCGCGTCGAGTCGGCGATTCAGGGCCTGTTCCTGATGGGCAGCCTGGGCACCATCGCCCAGGACGAGAGCAGCGACCTGGACGTCTGGGTCTGCCACGACCCGGCGCTCGACGGCCGCATGCGCGCCGAGCTGCAGCGCAAGTGCGACCTGCTGCAGGCCTGGGCGGCGAGCCAGGGCGCCACCGCCACCTTCTTCCTCATCGACCCGGCGACCTTCGCCCGCGGCCTGCGCGAAAGCCGCCTGGCCGGCGAGGACTGCGGCAGCACCCAGCATTACCTGCTGCTCGACGAGTTCTACCGCACCGCGCTCTGGCTCGGCGGGCGCACGCCGCTGTGGTGGCTGGTGCCGGCCTACGACGAGCACCGCTACGAGGCCTACGTCGAGACGCTGCTGACGCGCCGTTTCATCCGAGCCGAGGAAGTGCTCGACCTCGGCCACCTGGGTCACATCCCGCCGGGCGAATTCCTCGGCGCCGGCCTTTGGCAGCTGTACAAGGGCATCGAGTCGCCCTACAAGTCGGCGCTGAAACTGCTGCTGACCGAGGTCTACGCCAGCGAGCATCCGCAGGTCGAATGCCTGAGCCTGCGCTTCAAGCAGGCGGTGTACGCCAACCGCCTGGCGCCGGACGAACTCGACCCCTACATCGCCCTCTACCGGCGGCTCGCCGAGTACCTGCAGGCGCGCGGCGAAAGCGAGCGGCTGGAGCTGATCCGCCGCAGCCTGTACCTGAAGATCAACCGCAAGCTGAGCCGCCCGCCGAGCGCGCGCGGGCGGAACTGGCAGCGCCAGCTGCTGGAACGCCTGACCCAGGACTGGGGCTGGGACGAGCGCCAGCTGGCGCTGCTCGACAACCGTGCGCAGTGGAAGGTGCGCCAGGTAGCCGCCGAGCGCCGGGCGCTGGTCAACGCGCTGACCTACAGCTACCGCTTCCTGTCGCGCTTCGCCCGCGAGCAGCACGCCATGAGCCCGCTCAGCGCGCGCGACCTCAGCGTGCTCGGGCGGCGCCTGTACGCGGCCTTCGAACGCAAGGCGGGCAAGATCGAATTCATCAACCCGGGCATCTCCCCGGACATGGCCGAGGAGGCGCTGACCCTGGTGCGCAGCCGCAATGCCGGCGACGACGGGCTCTGGGCGCTCTACGCCGGCAGCCTGCATGCGCGCGAATGGGCCGACTACGCGCCGCTGAAGCGCTCCCGCGAGCTGGTGCCGCTGCTCGCCTGGTGCCATCTCAACGGGGTGATCGACGCCGGCACGCGGGTCTCGCTGTATGCCGGCGACAGCGGGCTCGGCGAGGCGGAGCTGCATGCGCTGCTCTCCGGCCTGCGCCAGAGCCTGCCGATGCCGCTGGCGCCGGTGTGCGAAGAGGCCCTGCTGGCGCCCAGCGCGCCGCGCCACGTGCTGTTGCTGCTCGGCCTCGGCCCCGAGCCGGACGAGACGGAGGCCGGCCGGCCCGTCGAAGAGCGCGTGCAGAGCGTCGACCAGCTCACCCTCAACAGCTGGAACGAGCTGACCGTCTCCCACTACGACGCACCCGAGGCGCTGCTCGACTGCCTGCGTGAGCATCTGCAGAGCCTGCCGGCCGGCGGCAGCGGCCCGCAGTTGCAGGTGTACTGCTTCAACCGCCGGCAGGGCGTGGCGGTCAGCCGCCGCGTCAGCGCGCTGTTCGCCGAGGTCCAGGGGGCGCTGACGCGCGCGCCCGGCAGCCGCTACCTGCTCAACCTGCACGGCCAGCACCACGTGCTCGAACTGGTGCCCGGCGCCATCGGTCACGCGCGCCTGCCGGACCAGGCCAGCCTGCTGGAACACCTCGGCCAGCCGCACCCGGCCTACCGGCCGATCGAGCTCGACCCGCGCACCCTGGCCAGCGACGACCTGGCGCTGGTCCTCGGCCACGGCCGCCCGGACTGCCTGCAGGTGTTCTACCGCGTGCAGGGCGAGCAGGCGATGGTCATGGTGCTGGACGAGCACAACGCGCTCTGGCACCAGGTCCAGCCGTTCCGCGACGAGGCCACCCTGCTGCGCCCGCTGCAGCGCTTCCTGCAGTCGGTGTTCTATCGCCACAACGCGTTGCTGCCGATGCCAGGGCAGGCCCCGGCGGGCCTGCGCGAAGTGCTCTACTACCGCCTGACGGGGCCGCAGAACGACCGCCCGGTGCAGGTCGAGCGCCGCTCGCCGCCGGTGGACGAGACCAGCCATCCGTTCTACGAGGTGCAGGCGATCGTCGAGCCCGGCGAGCGCCGCGCGCGCATCACGCTGTACTGCAACCACCGGGAGTTCTCCGAACTGGAGCACGGCCCGCAGCTGTTCGCCCAGGCCGCGCGCCACATCCTGTCGCAACGCCGCGGCGACCAGCGCTACCCCTGCTACATCACCGACCTGGATCTTTCGGCACTGCCCGGCGAGGCGGCCCAGACGGTGCAGTACCTGCGCTACAAGACGCGCCTGGAAGCGGCGCTCAACCAGGCGGTCGAGCGGCTGTCGCACGGCGCCCTGCCCTGAGGCTCAGGCGGCCGGCTGCTGCTCCACGGCCAGCACCGTGAGCCTGAGCTGCTTGCCGCCCGGACCGGGCCAGTCGATGTGCTGCCCGACGGTCAGGCCGAGCAGCGCGGTGCCCACCGGCGCCAGCACCGAGACGGTGCCTTCGCGACCGGCATCCTGCGGGTAGACCAGGGTCAGGTGGTAATCCTTGCCGCTGATCTCGTCGCGGCAGTGCACGCGCGAGTTCATGGTCACGACCGCGGCCGGCATGTCCGCGGCCGCGACCACCTGGGCCCGCGACAGCTCCTGCTCCAGCGCCTCGGCAGCGGGACCGTATTCGTCCAGGCTGTCGAGCAGGCGCTCGAGGCGGGTCAGGTCGGCCTGGGTCAGGATGATGGACGGTGCGCTGGTCATGGGCTCGGCGGTCTCCTTGCGATCGTTTCGGCCATAAAAAAGGAAAACCCCGCTCGGGATGAGCGGGGTTTTGCGTCGATGTAGCCCCGACCCTAACACAGCCGGGGCGGGATGCAAGGGGGGCTCAGCGCAGGGCCTCGAACTCCAGCGCCGCACCGCTCTGCTCGCGGGCCACTCGCTCGAGCAGCTCGCCGAGCGGCTCCTCGCTGGTGTCGCAGATCCACAGGGCGGCTTCCTCGTCGTAGTCGAAGTGGAAGCCGCCGGAGCGTGCCGCCACCCACAGCTGGCGCAGGGCCGGCTGGCGGCTGAGGATGAGCTGGCTGCCGTTGTCGAAGCGCACGGTCAGCACGCCGCCGGAGTTCTCCAGGTCGACGTCGAGGTCGCTGTCGTCGAAGATATCCTCGACTTCCTGCTGGGCGTCGTCGACGAGATCGTGGAAGCGGGCTTCGCTCAGGCTCATGGAAATTCCTCGGGAAGGTTGCACAGCGGATGCCGTAGGAACCGGCGAGCTTAGCACCCCCCGCGCGCGCCGACAGCCCCGGCGAGCGGCGGCTCGCGTAGGCAATACGGCGGGTGCCCGGTATACTCCGGGCCATTCGATTTCCAAGGATTCGCCCCCATGAAGCGTCTGCTGCTTCCCCTGTTCGCCCTCGCCCTGCTGGCCGCCGGCCTCTCCGGCTGCGGGCAGAAAGGCCCGCTCTACCTGCCCGACGACGAGAAGGCCGCCCAGCAACATTCCAAAGACCGTTACGAACTCTAAGGAGGCACCCATGGAGGCGTTCTCCTACCGCGACGGCCAGCTGTTCGCGGAAGGCGTGGCTCTGTCCGCCATCGCCGAGCGTTTCGGCACCCCCACCTACGTCTACTCGCGCGCGCACATCGAGGCGCAGTACCGCGCCTATGCCGATGCCCTGGCCGGCATGCCGCATCTGGTCTGTTTCGCGGTCAAGGCCAACTCCAACCTCGGCGTGCTGAACGTGCTGGCGCGCCTCGGCGCCGGCTTCGACATCGTCTCGCGCGGCGAACTCGAACGCGTTCTCGCCGCCGGCGGCGAGCCGGGCCGGATCGTCTTCTCCGGCGTCGGCAAGACCCGCGACGACATGCGCCGCGCGCTGGAAATCGGCGTGCACTGCTTCAACGTCGAATCGCGCGACGAGCTCGAGCGCCTGCAGCAGGTCGCCGCCGAGCTCGCGCTGAAAGCTCCGGTGTCGCTGCGCGTCAACCCGGACGTGGACGCCGGCACCCACCCGTACATCTCCACCGGGCTCAAGGAAAACAAGTTCGGCATCGGCATCGACGAGGCCGAGGCGGTCTACGCCCGCGCCGCCGAGCTGCCGAATCTGGAGATCGTCGGCGTTGACTGCCACATCGGCTCGCAGCTGACCAGCCTGCCGCCCTTCCTCGACGCCCTCGACCGCCTGCTGGCGCTGATCGACCGGCTCGCCGCGCGCGGCATCCGCATTCGCCACCTCGACCTCGGCGGCGGCCTGGGCGTGCGCTATCGCGACGAGCAGCCGCCGCTGGCCGGCGACTACATCCAGGCAGTGCGCCAGCGCATCGCCGGGCGCGACCTGGCCCTGGTGTTCGAGCCGGGGCGCTCGATCGTCGCCAACGCCGGCGTGCTGCTGACCCGGGTCGAATACCTCAAGCACACCCCTGACAAGGACTTCGCCATCGTCGACGCGGCGATGAACGACCTCATCCGCCCGGCCCTGTACCAGGCCTGGATGGACGTGGTGGCGGTGCAGCCGCACGACGGCGAGACGCGCCAGTACGACATCGTCGGACCGATCTGCGAGACCGGCGACTTCCTCGCCAAGGGCCGCGAACTGCCGCTGGCCGAGGGCGACCTGCTGGCGGTGCGCTCGGCGGGCGCCTATGGTTTCGTCATGAGTTCGAACTACAACAGCCGCGGGCGCGCGGCCGAGGTGCTGATCGACGGCGACGTGGCGCACCAGGTGCGCCGGCGCGAGACCCTGGAATCGCTTTATGCGGGCGAAAGCCTGCTGCCGTCCGCCTGAGGGTCCGCCATGCTGCTTCGCTTTACCAAGATGCATGGCCTGGGCAACGACTTCATGGTCGTCGACCTGGTCAGCCAGCACGCGCACATCCAGCCCAAGCACGTCCGCCAGTGGGGCGACCGGCACACCGGGGTCGGCTTCGACCAGTTGCTGATCGTCGAGCCGCCACACGATCCGGACGTGGACTTCCGCTACCGGATTTTCAACGCCGACGGCTCCGAGGTCGAACAGTGCGGCAACGGCGCGCGCTGCTTCGCCCGCTTCGTGCAGGACAAGCGCCTGACCACCAAGCGCCGCATCCGCGTGGAAACCCGTGGCGGCATCATCGAGCTGGAAAGCCGACCCGACGGCCAGGTCCGCGTCGACATGGGCCCGCCGCGCTTCGACCCCGCGCAGATTCCGTTCCAGGCCGAGGCCCAGGCGCCCGAATACCAGGTCGAGGTGGACGGCCAGGCGGTGACGCTCTCGGCGGTATCCATGGGCAATCCGCATGCGGTCCTGCGCGTGGACGACGTGAACACCGCGCCGGTGCATGCGCTGGGGCCGAAACTCGAACACCACCCGCGCTTCCCGCAGCGGGTCAACGTCGGCTTCCTGCAGGTGCAGGACCGTCACCAGGCGCGCCTGCGCGTGTGGGAGCGCGGCGCCGGCGAGACCCAGGCCTGCGGCACCGGCGCCTGCGCGGCGGCCGTCGTGGCCATCGGCCAGGGCTGGATGGACTCGCCGGCGCAGATCGAACTGCCCGGCGGCCGTCTGTCCATCGAATGGGCGGGCCCGGGCCAGCCCGTTATGATGACCGGCCCCGCGGTACGCGTTTACGAAGGACAGGTTCGCCTATGACCGACCAGCCCCAGCAACCGACGACACTCGATGCCGATGCGGTGGCCGCCTACCTGCGCGCCCACCCCGAGTTCTTCGTCGATCACGACGAGCTGATACCCGAACTGCGCATCCCGCATGCGCGCGGCGACGCGGTGTCGCTGGTCGAGCGTCAGGTCAAGCTGCTGCGCGAGCGCAACATCGAAATGCGCCACCGCCTCGGCCAGTTGATGGACGTGGCCCGCGACAACGACCGGCTGTTCGACAAGACCCGCCGCCTGGTCCTCGACCTGCTGGACGCCGGCAGCCTCGAGGAAGTGGTGGGCGCGATCGACGACAGCCTGCGCCATGAATTCCAGGTGCCCTTCGTCAGCCTCATCCTGTTCAGCGACACGGGCCTGCCGGTGGGCCGCAGCGTGACGCCGGCCGAGGCGCAGCAGGCCATCGGCGGGCTGCTGGCCGGCGGCAAGACGCTCTGCGGCGTGCTGCGACCGCACGAGCTGGCGTTCCTGTTCGGCAAGGAAGACAGCGCCAGCATCGGCTCGGCCGCCGTGGTTTCGCTGAACCAGCAGCAGGGCCTGCTGGCGATCGGCAGCCCGGACCCGCAGCACTACAAGAGCTCGCTCGGCACCCTGTTCCTCAGCTACGTGGCCGAGGTGCTGTCGCGCGTGCTGCCGCGCTTCCACACGCCCCTGCGCTCGGTACGCTAAGGCAGCTGCAGGCTGCAGCCTGCAGGAACGGATACGCAGCCGAGACCGGGTTTTGACTTGGAGCTTGACGCTTGACGCTTGCAGCCGATCTCGACGCCTACCTCGAACATCTGCGCAGCGAGCGCCAGGTGTCGCCGCACACCCTGGACGGCTACCGCCGCGACCTGAACAGGCTGCTGCCGTTCTGCGAGCAGAACGGATTGTCCGCCTGGGAGGCGCTCAAGGCCCCGCACCTGCGCCAGCTGATCGCCCGCCAGCACCGCGACGGCCAGTCCAGCCGCAGCATCGCCCGGCTGCTCTCGGCGGTCCGCGGCCTCTATGCCTACCTGGCCAGCGAAGGCCTGTGCCAGCACGACCCGGCCGCCGGCCTTTCCGCGCCCAAGGGCGAGCGCCTGCTGCCGCGCCTGCTGGACATCGACCGCGCCATGCAGCTGCTCGACGGCGGCGTGGAGGACGACTTCATCGCCCTGCGCGACCAGGCGCTGCTGGAGCTGTTCTATTCCTCCGGCCTGCGCCTGTCCGAACTGACCGGGCTGGATCTGTCGCGTCTGGATCTCGACGAGGGGCTGGTGCAGGTGTTCGGCAAGGGCAGCAAGACGCGCATCCTGCCGGTCGGACGCAAGGCGCGCGAGGCGCTGCGCGCCTGGCTGCCGCTCAGGGCGCTGGCCAACCCGGCGGACGAGGCGGTGTTCGTCAGCCGCCAGGGCCGCCGCCTGACGCCCCGCGCGGTACAGCTGCGGGTCCGCCAGGCGGGCGTGCGCGAACTGGGCCAGCACCTGCACCCGCACATGCTGCGCCACAGCTTCGCCAGCCACATGCTCGAATCCTCCCAGGACCTGCGCGCGGTGCAGGAACTGCTTGGCCACGCCGACATCGGCACCACGCAGATCTACACCCACCTGGATTTCCAGCACCTGGCCAAGGTCTACGACCAGGCGCACCCGCGCGCGCGCCGCAAGCAGGACGACGACTGATGCCCATCGAGCTAATCACCTTCGATCTCGACGACACCCTGTGGGACACGGCGCCGGTGATCCACAGCGCCGAAGCCGCCCTGCGCGACTGGCTCAACCGCCATGCGCCGCGGCTCGGCGACTTTCCCATCGAGGCCCTGTGGGCGATCCGCCGGCGCCTGGTGGAGGCCGAGCCCGGGCTGGCGCACCGCATCAGCGAACTGCGCCGACGCATCCTGCTGCATGCCCTGTGCGACGCCGGCTACGCCGAAGCGGAGGCACGCGAGCTGGCCGAAGGCGGCTTCCAGGCCTTCCTCGAGGCGCGTCATGCGGTGGAAATCTACCCCGACGTGCAGCCGACCCTGGAGCGGCTCGCCGAGCGCTACGTCCTCGGCGTGCTCACCAACGGCAATGCCGACGTGCGCCGGCTCGGGCTGGCCGACTACTTCCGCTTCACGCTCTGCGCCGAGGAACTCGGCGTTGGCAAACCGGACCCGCGCCCGTTTCGCGAGGCCCTAGGGCGCGCCGGGGTGGCGCCCGAGGCGGCGCTGCACATCGGCGACCATCCGAATGACGACATCGCCGGCGCCCAGGCCGCCGGCATGCGCGCGGTCTGGTTCAATCCCGGCCGGCGTGCCTGGCCGGACCAGCCCCCGGCCGACGCCGAGATCACCCGCCTGGCCGAGCTGCCGGCATTGCTCGAGCGCTGGCCGCACTGAGCGGCGTGGTGGCAGGAAAAAGCCCGCACCGGGCGGCAATGCAGTTCACTTAAGTGATGGACCCTTGGCCTCGGGCAGGCCTACGGCCTGCGTCGCCGCGAGGGCGCGCCTCCCACAGGGATGGGGTGGATGCCGCAAGCCCGTCGGGAACGGGCGCGGCCTCCCACGGGGCTCGGCGGGCAACTCCGCTTTTGTGGGAGGCCCGACCTCGGGGCGAGCTTGCCTACGTGAACGGCATTACGCATAGCGCGGGCTTTCGATGAACTCAGATAGGGCGGCTGCCGTATTTGCTGTCCGGCTTCTTCGGCGGATCGGCCACCACGTTTGGCTCGACCTCCTGCACCTTGCCGCCGCGCGCCAGGAACTCCTCCATGGCCCGCGCCAGCTCTTCGCGCTCGCGCTGCTTGGCTTCGAGGCTCGGCAGTTCCTCCGGCTCGGGCGCCTTGCTCTTCTTCTTCGGCGTGGGGGTCTCTTCGCTGTCCGCACTGTCGTCGGTGGCATCGTCCCCGTCGTCGGCCGCGCTCAGCTCCTCCCCCTCATCCTCGTCGGTCACCTCGAGGTCGTCCTGTTCCAGTTCTTCTTCGCTCATGTTCCACCCCAATGGCTCGCATAAAGCAGGTCGGTTATAGCCCGCGGACGGTCGTTGCCGTCCTTATGTTCAAACACTCAACGCTCCATGCCCTGCAGCGTCGCGAGCAGCTTCCGGGCACCACCCCGATCGCGGTGTTCGCCCAGGTAGATGCCCTGCCACGTACCCAGGGCCAGCCGCCCCTCGCAGACCGGCAGACTCAGCTGGCAACCGAGCAGGCTCGACTTGAAATGCGCTGGCAGATCGTCCGGCCCCTCGTAGTCGTGCTCGTAGCCCGGCTCGCCTTGCGGCACCAGCCGATTGAAAAAACGTTCGAAATCGCGCCGGACGGCGCCGTCGGCATTCTCGTTGATGGTCAGCGAGGCCGAGGTGTGCTGCAGCCACAGGTGTAACAGACCCACCTGGCAAAGCGACAGTTCCGGCACGCCCGCCACAACCTCGTCGGTGATCAGATGAAAGCCTCGCGGCCGCGGCCGGAGCACGATGGACGTCTGCCGCCACATGCAAGCTGTCCTCGAAAAACCGGTTGGATCGTCGGCCGCCGGCAAGCGTTCCCGCGACTCGGCGCGCATTCTAGCGTTCCGCCAGAAAAAACAAAGGGCGCCGTTCGGCGCCCTTTGTCAGACTTCGGAAGATCACGCCTTGCGGGTGAACTCCGGGTAGGCTTCCATCCCGCATTCGGAGATGTCGACGCCGGCGTATTCCTCTTCCTCGCTGACGCGCAGGCCGATCACCGCCTTGATGATCGCCCAGACGATCAGGCTGGCGATGAACACCCAGGCGAAGATGCAGACGATGCCGAGCAGCTGGGCGCCGAGGCTGGCGTCCGGGTTGGTGAAGCACACCGCCAGCACGCCCCAGATGCCGACCACGCCGTGGACCGAGATGGCACCGACCGGATCGTCGATCTTGAATTTATCCAGGGTCAGGATGCTGAACACCACCAGCACGCCGCCGACCCCACCGATCAGGGCCGCCTGCAGGGCGCTCGGGGTGAGTGGTTCGGCGGTGATCGCGACCAGGCCGGCCAGGGCACCGTTGAGAATCATGGTCAGGTCGGCCTTGCCGAACATCAGGCGGGCGACGATCATCGCTGCGATCAGGCCGCCGGCAGCCGCCAGGTTGGTGTTGACGAACACCTGGGCGACGGCGTTGGCGTCCTCGATGGTGCTCATGCGCAGCTGCGAGCCGCCGTTGAAGCCGAACCAGCCCAGCCAGAGAATGAAGGTGCCGAGGGTGGCCAGCGGCAGGTTGGCGCCGGGGAAGGCGTTGATCTGGCCGTTGGGACCGTACTTGCCCTTGCGCGCACCGAGCAGCAGGACACCGGCCAGCGCGGCAGCAGCACCGGTCATGTGCACCACACCGGAACCGGCGTAGTCGAGGAAGCCGGCCTCGTCGAGGAAACCGCCGCCCCACTTCCAGAAGCCTTGAATCGGGTAAATGAAGCCGGTCATCACCACGGCGAAGGCGAGGAAGGCCCAGAGCTTCATCCGCTCGGCGACCGCACCGGAGACCACCGACATGGCGGTGGCGGTGAACACGATCTGGAAGAAGAAGTCCGAACGCGCCGCGTAGTAGGGCGCGTCCTCGCCACCGGCGGCGACCACGTCCACGGCGTTCTCGTCACCGATCAGGAAGCCCAGGCTCGGCAGGATGCCGCCTTCGGGGCTCGAGTACATGATGTAGTAGCCCACCAGCAGGTACATGACCGAGGCCACCGCGTAGAGCACGATGTTCTTAGTCAGGATCTCGGTGGTGTTCTTGGCGCGTACCAGGCCCGATTCGAGCATGGCGAAGCCCGCGGCCATCCACATGACCAGGGCACCGCAGATGAGGAAGTAGAAGGTGTCGAGCCCGTACTGGACTCCGATCATTGCTGTGTTGTCCATTTTTCACCTCTTGCCGTAGCGCCGGGGGCGCTAGTCGGTTTAAGTGGCCCGGGGTTGGCTCCGGGCGCTCCGTGTGCTTACAGGTTGTAGCCGCGTTCGTTATGTGCGGAGAGATCGAGACCGATCGTCTCCTGCTCCTCGCCGACGCGCAGGCCCATCACCAGATCCAGGACCTTGAGGATCACGAAGGTCACTACCGCCGTGTAGACCACCGTGAACAGCACGCCCTTGAACTGGATGAAGAACTGCGCGGCGATGTTCTCCACCTCGCCGAAACCGCCCAGCGACGGAGCGGCGAACACGCCGGTGAGCAGTGCGCCGACGATGCCGCCGATGCCATGTACGCCGAACGCATCCAGGGAGTCGTCGTAGCCGAGCCGGCGCTTGAGGCTGGTGGCGCAGAAGAAGCACACCACGCCGGACACCAGGCCGATCACCAGTGCCCCGACCGGTCCGGCGGTGCCTGCGGCCGGCGTGATGGCGACCAGACCGGCGACCACGCCCGAGGCGATGCCCAGGGCGCTCGGTTTGCCGTGGGTCGCCCACTCGGCGAACATCCAGGCCAGCGCGGCAGCCGCGGTGGCGATCTGCGTCACCAGCATGGCCATGCCGGCGGTGCCGTTGGCCGCCACCGCCGAGCCGGCGTTGAAGCCGAACCAGCCGATCCACAGCATGGCGGCGCCGACCAGGGTGTAGCCCAGGTTGTGCGGCGCCATGGCGACGTTCGGATAGCCCTTGCGCTTGCCGATCACCAGGCAGGCGATCAGGCCGGCGACACCGGCGTTGATGTGCACCACGGTGCCGCCGGCGAAGTCCAGCACGCCCCAGTCCCACATCAGGCCGCCGTCGCCGCTCCAGACCATGTGCGCGATCGGTGCGTAGACGAAGGTGAACCACAGCGCCATGAACACCAGCATCGCCGAGAACTTCATGCGCTCGGCGAAGGCACCGACGATCAGCGCCGGGGTGATGATGGCGAAGGTCATCTGGAAGGTGACGAAAACGCTCTCGGGGAAGGCGCCGACCAGGCTGTCCGTCGTCAGTCCCGCGAGGAAGGCCCGTTCCAGGCCACCGACGAAGGAATTGAAGTTGGTCACGCCGGCTTCCATACCGCTGGTATCGAAGGCCAGGCTGTAGCCGTAGATCATCCAGAGGATGCTGATCAGGCCGGTGATGGCGAAGCACTGCATCATCACCGAGAGGATGTTCTTCGAGCGGACCATGCCGCCGTAGAACAGCGCCAGGCCCGGGATGGTCATGAACAGCACCAGCGCGGTGGCGGTCAGCATCCAGGCCGTGTCGCCGCTATCGAGCATCGCCTCCTGGGCCACGGCCAGGCCGGGCACAAAAAGCAGGGACAAAAGGGCTCCTAGCCCTGCGAAACTTCGCAGAGTCATGTCTTACTCCTGGGGCGGGGGTTAGGAGGCGCTTAGATGGCGTCGGTGTCGGTTTCGCCAGTCCGGATGCGGATCGCCTGCTCCAGATTGACCACGAAAATCTTGCCGTCCCCGATCTTGCCGGTGTTCGCCGCCTTGGTGATCGCCTCGATCACTCGATCGAGCTGATCGTCGGCGATCGCGACGTCGATCTTGACCTTCGGCAGGAAGTCGACGACGTATTCGGCGCCGCGATAGAGCTCGGTATGTCCCTTCTGACGGCCGAAGCCCTTGACCTCGGTGACGGTGATGCCCTGTACGCCGATTTCCGACAGTGACTCACGCACGTCGTCCAGCTTGAACGGCTTGATGATGGCAGTGACTAGTTTCATGAAGACTTCTCCCGATTAGGTGGACTTGCCCCAGAAGTACGAACCCCGGCTCAAGTCTAAGCTCAGTGTCTGGTTGTTGTAACGCGCCGACCCCACCGGTCGGCCCTCCGACACCATCAACCGCGCCGACGAACATCCTTACCTCGTCCTTCTTGCACCAGCCCCTAGGATGGTGCACGCGACATGGGGCCTGAAGCAGAAAGGGTGCCAAGTTGCATCGATGCCCGAACGGCAAGGCCTATGCGGCCGAGGCCGACGTCGGGGCATATGGAGAAGACATGCTTCGCACTAAATTGGTGCTACCGCACTGCCAACCTTGATCTAAATGTGTGCACGGCACGCCCGGGGACGCCGATTTTCACCGTGTTACACTTCAGCGCCTTGCAGACAGGAGCGCACGTGCATGTTGCCGCCAAAAGCCTTTCTCGATGCCCTCGGCGCCCAGGCGTCGCGCCTTTTCAACGGTGAGTCGCCGCTTCCGCGCGCCGAATTCGAGGCGCAGTTCAAGGCGCTCGTGCAGAGCGCGCTGGGCAAGCTGGACGTGGTCAGCCGCGAGGAGTTCGACAGCCAGATGGTCGTGCTGGCCCGCACCCGCGCGCGCCTCGAGGCGCTCGAAGCGCGGGTCGCGGAACTGGAGCAGAAGCTGACGCCACCGCCCGCCGAATAACGGGCCCCGTCACGATCAAGGAGTGATCGAAGATGTCCCTGGCGATCGTTTTCAGCCGCGCCCAGGTGGGCGTGGAGGCGCCTGCCGTGACGGTCGAGGCGCACCTGGCCAATGGCCTACCGTCGCTGGCGCTGGTCGGCCTGCCGGAAACCGCGGTCAAGGAAAGCAAGGACCGCGTGCGCAGCGCCATCCTCACCTCCGGGTTCGACTTCCCGGCCCGCCGCATCACCCTCAACCTGGCGCCCGCCGACCTGCCGAAGGACGGCGGGCGCTTCGACCTGGCCATCGCCCTGGGCATTCTCGCCGCCAGCGGCCAGTTGCCCGAAGGTTGCCTGGGCGGTGCCGAATGCCTCGGCGAGCTGGCGCTTTCCGGAGCGCTCAGGCCGGTGCAGGGCGTGCTGCCGGCGGCCCTGGCGGCACGCGCCGCCGGGCGCGCCCTGATCGTCCCCAAGGCCAATGCCGAGGAAGCCAGCCTCGCCTCCGGGCTGGTGGTCCATGCGGCCGAGCACCTGCTCGAGGTCGCCGCACACCTCAATGGCCAGCAGCCGCTGCCGCGCTACCAGGCCGCCGGCCTGCTGCGGCGTACCCTGCCCTACCCCGACCTGGCGGACGTGCAGGGCCAGCTCGCCGCCAAGCGCGGCCTGCTGATCGCCGCGGCCGGTTCGCACAACCTGCTGTTTTCGGGCCCGCCGGGCACCGGCAAGACCCTGCTCGCCAGCCGCCTGCCCGGGCTGCTGCCGCCGCTGGACGAAAGCGAGGCGCTGGAAGTCGCGGCGATCCATTCGGTGGCCGCCCAGGGGCCGCTGGAGCACTGGCCGCAGCGGCCGTTCCGCCAGCCGCATCACAGCGCCTCGGGCCCGGCGCTGGTCGGCGGCGGCAGCCGCCCACGGCCGGGCGAGATCACCCTGGCGCACCAGGGCGTGCTGTTCCTCGACGAACTGCCGGAGTTCGACCGCAAGGTGCTGGAAGTGCTGCGCGAGCCGCTGGAGAGCGGCCAGATCGTGATCGCCCGGGCGCGCGACAAGGTGAGTTTCCCGGCACGCTTCCAACTGGTCGCGGCGATGAATCCCTGCCCGTGCGGCTACCTCGGCGACCCCAGCGGGCGCTGTCGCTGCACGCCGGACCAGATCCAGCGCTACCGCGGCAAGCTATCCGGCCCGCTGCTCGATCGCATCGACCTGCACCTGACGGTGGCGCGCGAAGCCACCGCGCTCGGCGCCAGCGCCGCCCCCGGCCAGAGCAGCGCGGAGGCGGCCGCGCTGGTGGCCGGCGCCCGGGCACGGCAGCTGGCGCGCCAAGGCTGCGCCAACGCCTTCCTCGACCTCGCCGGCCTGAAGGCGCACTGCGCGCTGGCCGACGAGGACCGGCAATGGCTCGAACGCGCCTGCGAACGGCTGGGGCTGTCGCTGCGCGCGGCGCATCGGCTGCTCAAGGTGGCCCGCACGCTCGCCGATCTCGAGGAATCCGACGTCATCACCCGGGCGCATCTGGCCGAGGCGCTGCAGTACCGCCCCGGCAGCCAGTCCTGAGGCTCAGGCGCCGACCGGGGCGCGACGCCCCTCGGCGAAGAAGTCGAACAGTTCGTTGATCGGCAGCGGCTTGCTGACCAGGTAGCCCTGCACCTGGTCAGCACCCAGGTTGCGCAGCAGGGCCAGCTGCCTGGGCGTTTCCACTCCTTCGGCCACCACCTCCAGCCGCAGGTTGCGGCCCAGCGCGATCATCGCCTGCACCAGCCGATGCCCCTCGGGTCGCTCTTCTATGGCGAGGATGAAGCTGCGGTCGATCTTCAGCAGCGCCACCGGCAGGCTCTTGAGGTGCACGAACGAGGAGAAGCCGGTGCCGAAGTCATCGAGGGAAAAACGCACACCCAGGGTCTCGAGCGCCTGCATGGTCTCCCGCACCGGGTCGCTGCGGCGCATCACCGCGGTTTCGGTCAGCTCGAACTCCAGCCAGCTGGGGTCGATGCCGCGCTCGGCGATCAGCCGCTGCAGGGTCGGCAGCAGCTGGCTGTCCTGGAACTGGCGGAACGAGAGGTTGATCGCCAGGTGCATGCCTCCCAGCCCCCGCGCGTTCAGGCGCTGCATGTCGCGCAGCGCGCGATCGATCACCCAGTAGCCCAGCGGCACGATCAGGCCGCTTTCCTCGGCCATCGGAATGAACTCGGTGGGCGCCATCAGGCCGCGCTTGCCGCGCCGCCAGCGCACCAGCGCTTCCATGCCGACGATACGGCCGTCCTCGAGACTCATGCGCGGCTGGTAGTGCAGCTCCAGCTCGTCCCGGCGCAGCGCGCGACGCAGCTCGCCTTCCAGATCGGCCAGGCTGCGCGCGCTGCGGTGCAGGCGCTCCTGGTAAAGATGCCAGGTGCAGCCCTGCCCGGCCTTGGCCTGGCGCATGGCGATCTGCGCGTGCCACATCAGGTGGTCCGGCTCGGCATCGACGCCGGCGCGGGCGATTCCCAGGCTGCAGCCGAGCATCAGCGTCTCGCCGTCCAGCCAGTAGGGCTCGCCGAGGGCCTCCACCACCCGGTCGGCGATTCGTTCGAGCCGGCCCGGGTCGCGGCGCACATCAAGCAGCAGGGCGAATTCATCGCCGGCGGTGCGCGCCAGGCTGTCGCCGGCCTCCAGCTGCGCCTTGAGCCGCGCCACCACCTGCAGGATCAGGCGGTCGCCGGCCTGGTGGCCGAGCGCCTCGTTGACCCGGCGGAAATGGTCCAGATCGAGCAGCCCGAGCGCAACGCCCTGGCTGCCGTATTCCGCCAGGCGATTCTCCAACTGGGCCTGGAAGCCTTGGCGGTTGGCGATGCCGGTGAGCGGGTCCTGCGCGGACAGGCGCTGCAGCAGGCCCTGCAGGCGCAGGCGTTCGCGGGCGTAACGCAGCGTCCTGCGCAGGGTCTCCGGTTGGAGTTGATCGCCGAGCAGCCAGTCGATGGCGTCGGTCGGCGCGCTGGCGGGCTCTTCCTCCAGCAGCAGGATGACCGGCCAGGCACAGGCCTCGGCCGGCGGGCGGCAGCCCGGGGTGGTGATCAGCAGGCCCTGGCTGGCCGCGCGCACATCGGACGGCACCGCCGACCAGCTGGGCGCGATCAGCGGCAGGAAACCGACCGCCCGATCAGCCAGGCATGCGCGCAGACGCTCGATCCAGTCGGCGCGCTCGGCCAACAGAACCAGTCGCGTGGGCTTGGTGGACGCGGACAAAACCTCTCCTAGGGATGACCAGGGTGCGAGGCCCTGGCGGTGAATTCGATGATTTTCCTATGGCAAGCGGCCACTTTTTACGTGAGATCGCCGCAACTGAGCCGCGAGATGCTAAAGGAATACGGCGCCATCTTCGCCCGTGACGCGACGACCGGTTCCCTTGGCAGCGATGGAGACGGGTGTCGTGTTTGTCTCCCTGCTACACTCGCGCCTAGCTTTCAATCGCATACCGTCCCTCGCCCATGTCCCGACTCAATCCCCGGCAGCAGGAAGCCGTGAACTACGTCGGCGGCCCACTGCTGGTGCTCGCCGGTGCCGGTTCCGGCAAGACCAGCGTGATCACCCGCAAGATCGCCTACCTCATCCAGCAGTGCGGCATCCGCGCGCAGTACATCGTCGCGGTGACCTTCACCAACAAGGCCGCGCGCGAGATGAAGGAGCGGGTCGGCAGCCTGCTGCGCGCCGGCGAGGGCAAGGGCCTGACGGTGTCGACCTTCCACAACCTGGGCCTGAACATCATCCGCAAGGAGCACGCGCGGCTGGGCTACAAGCCAGGCTTTTCGATCTTCGATGAAGGCGACATCAAGGCGCTGCTGTCCGACATCATGCAGAAGGAGTACGCCGGCGACGACGGCGTCGACGAGATCAAGAACCTCATCGGCACCTGGAAGAACGACCTGGTGCTACCCGAGGAGGCGCTGGCCAGCGCCCGCGGGCCGAAGGAGCAGACCGCCGCGATCGTCTACCTGCACTACCAGCGCACGCTCAAGGCCTACAACGCGGTGGACTTCGACGACCTCATCCTGATGCCGGTGAAGCTGTTCCAGGACCACCCCGACATCCTCGAGAAGTGGCAGAACCGCGTGCGCTACATGCTCGTCGACGAATACCAGGACACCAACACCAGCCAGTACCTGCTGGTGAAGCTGCTGGTCAAGGACCGTGCCCAGTTCACCGTGGTCGGCGACGACGACCAGTCGATCTACGCCTGGCGCGGCGCGCGGCCGGAGAACCTGATGCAGCTCAAGGAGGATTTCCCCTCGCTGAAGGTGGTGATGCTCGAGCAGAACTACCGCTCCACCAGCCGCATCCTCAAGTGCGCCAACGTGCTGATCGCCAACAACCCGCACGTGTTCGAGAAGCAGCTGTGGAGCGAGATGGGCCACGGCGACCCGATCCGGGTGATCCGCTGCCGCAACGAGGAGGCCGAATGCGAGCGCATCGCCATGGAAATCCTCACGCTGCACCTGAAGACCGACCGGCCCTACAGCGACTTCGCCATCCTCTACCGCGGCAACCATCAGGCCAAGCTGATGGAGATCAAGCTGCAGCACCACCAGATCCCCTACCGGCTTTCCGGCGGCACCAGCTTCTTCGGCCGCCAGGAGGTCAAGGACCTGATGTCCTACTTCCGCCTGCTGGTCAATCCGGACGACGACAACGCCTTCCTGCGGGTGATCAACGTGCCGCGCCGCGAGATCGGCTCGACCACGCTGGAAAAGCTCGGCAACTACGCCACCGAGCGCAAGATCTCGATGTACGCGGCCTGCGAGGAAATGGGGCTGTCCGAGCATCTCGACGCGCGCTTCACCGAGCGGCTGTCGCGCTTCAAGCGCTACATGGACGAGCTGCGCCGGCAGTGCGCGCAGAACGACCCGATCGCCGCGCTGCGCAGCATGGTGATGGACATCGACTACGAGACCTGGGTGCGCTCGCAGACCTCCAGCGACAAGGCTGCGGACTTCCGCATGAGCAACGTCTGGTTCCTCATCGACGCGCTGAAGAACACCCTCGAGCGCGACGAGGAGGGCGACATGACCATCGAGCAGGCGATCGCCAAGCTGGTCCTGCGCGACATGCTCGAGCGCCAGCAGGAGGAAGAGGAAGGCGCCGAAGGGGTGCAGATGATGACCCTGCACGCGTCCAAGGGCCTGGAGTTTCCCTACGTGTTCATCATGGGCATGGAGGAGGAGCTGCTGCCGCACCGTTCCAGCATCGAGGCCGACACCATCGAAGAAGAGCGCCGCCTGGCCTACGTCGGCATCACCCGCGCCCGCCAGACGCTGGCCTTCACCTACGCCGCCAAGCGCCGGCAGTACGGCGAGGTGATCGAGTGCATGCCGAGCCGCTTCCTGGACGAACTGCCGCCCGAGGACCTGGAGTGGGAAGGCCAGGAAGACGCGCCGGTGGAAGCGAAGGCCGCACGCGGCAACGATGCGCTGGCGGCGATGCGGGCCATGCTCAAGCGCTGAGCCGCGACTGCGGATTCTTGAGGCGCGCGGAGGGCGCTGCCATGGCGGTTCGCGAGCAGGCTCGCTCCTACGCACGGTGACGTCGCCGCTCAACGCAAAAGAAAAAGCCCGCCGAACGGCGGGCTTTTCGTCAAGGGCCGATCAATTACTTGATCTTGGCTTCCTTGTAGATCACGTGCTTGCGAACCACCGGATCGTACTTCTTGATCTCGATCTTGTCGGGGGTCGTACGCTTGTTCTTGTCGGTGGTGTAGAAGTGGCCGGTACCGGCGCTGGACACCAAACGGATCAGGTCACGCATGATTGCTCTCCTTAAACCTTCTCGCCACGAGCGCGCAGCTCGGCCAGGACGACGTCGATGCCACGCTTGTCGATGACACGCATGCCCTTGGCGGAAACGCGCAGACGCACGAAACGCTTCTCGGACTCGACCCAGAAACGGTGCTGCTGCAGGTTCGGCAGGAAACGACGGCGGGTTTTGTTGTGTGCGTGGGAAATGTTGTTCCCGGTTACCGGACCCTTACCGGTAACTTGACAGACTCTCGACATGCCTCAGCCCTCTAAACCACATGCCCAACCCGGCATGGGTTGGCCGCTTGAACTCTTGATTGATGGCGCCGCGCGCCGCGTTTCATCAGGGTAATGCCGGCTACACATTCAAGCGAAGAAACCGGGCCCCTAGAAAAGAGCGCTGCTTTATATCAGAAAGGGGGATGGGCAACAAGCGCGCGATGGCTGAGGGGGACGGGTGGAACAGGGCATCAGGAGGCTTGAGGCTTGAGGCTTGAGGCTTGAGGCTTGAGGCCGAGTATCGAACCGCGCACCTACCCTCGTCCAGCCTTCCAGCCTCCCCACCTCCCAACCGCTTTTCAGATCCACCCCCACTCCGCCATCGACAGCGGCTCGCCGTCGCCGATGATGAAGTGATCGAGCACGCGCACGTCCACCAGGGCCAGCGCGTCCTTCAGGCGCTGCGTGAGCGAGCGGTCGGCCTGGCTCGGTTCGGCGACGCCGGAGGGGTGGTTGTGGGCGAGGATCAGCGCCGCCGCGTTGTGCGCCAGGGCGCGCTTGACCACCTGGCGCGGGTACACGCTGGCGCCGTCGATGGTGCCGTGGAAGAGCACCTCGAACGCCAGCACGCGGTGCTTCGCGTCGAGGAACAGGCAGGCGAACAGTTCGTGCGGTTCGTGACGCAGCCGCGCCTTGAGGTAGTCGCGCACCGCCTGCGGGCTTTCCAGCGCCGAGTCGCGGCGCATCCGTTCGGCTAGGTGCCGCCGGCCCATCTCCAGCACCGCCTGCAGCTGGGCGAACTTCGCCGGCCCGAGCCCCAGATGGGCGCTGAAGCGCGGCAGGTCGGCCTCGAGCAGGGCGCGCAGGCTGCCGAACTCCGACAGCAGCTGGCGGGCCAGGTCGACCGCGCTGCAGCCGGCCACGCCGGTGCGCAGGAAGATGGCCAGCAGCTCGGCGTCCGACAACGCCGCAGCGCCTTGCTCCAGCAGCTTTTCCCGCGGTCGTTCGGCCGCCGGCCAATCGCGAATGCTCATGCCTTCTCCCTGTCGAGCCCGCCGCTTGTCCCTGTCGGCGCTGTGCTATCTTAGCCGTCCTTTTCATTCGGCGACCGCTCGTGCCGGGCCCGGTCGGGATGCACAGTTCACAGATTGCAACAAGGCAGGCCTATGCAGCGGCTGTATCGTAAACGCATCGTGCTGGGCGTCGGTGGAGGGATCGCCGCCTATAAAAGTGCCGAGCTGGTTCGCCGACTGCGCGACCACGGCGCCGAGGTGCGGGTGGTGATGACCCAGGGCGGCCGCGAGTTCATCACCCCGCTGACCTTGCAGGCGCTGTCGGGCCATCCGGTGCACCTGGATCTGCTCGATCCCGCCGCCGAAGCCGCCATGGGCCACATCGAACTGGCGCGCTGGGCCGACCTCATCCTGGTCGCGCCGGCCACCGCCGACCTCATGGCACGCCTGGCCCAGGGCGTGGCCAACGACCTGCTGACCACCCTGGTGCTGGCCACCGACGCCCCCGTGGCGCTGGCCCCGGCGATGAACCAGGCGATGTGGCGCGACCCGGCGACCCAGGGGAACGCCCAGCGCCTGCTCGAGCGCGGCTTTCGCCTGTTCGGCCCGGCGGCCGGCAGCCAGGCCTGCGGCGACGTCGGCCCCGGCCGCATGCTCGAGGCCGAGGAACTGGCCCATGCCGCCGCCGACTGCTTCGAGCGCGCGCTGCTGACCGGCCGCCACGTGCTGATCACCGCCGGACCGACCCAGGAGAACATCGACCCGGTGCGCTACATCACCAACCACAGCTCGGGAAAGATGGGCTTCGCCCTCGCCGAGGCCGCCGCCGAGGCGGGTGCCCGGGTGACCCTGGTGGCCGGCCCGGTGCACCTGCCGACGCCCGACCGCGTGCAGCGCATCGACGTGGTCAGCGCCCGCGACATGCTGGCCGCCTGCGAGGCCGCGATGCCCTGCGACCTGCTGATCGCCGCCGCGGCAGTGGCCGACTACCGTCCGGAAGTGATCGCCCCGCAGAAACTCAAGAAGGACCCGACCCGCGGCGACGGCCTGCTGCTCGAGCTGGTGCGCAACCCGGACATCCTCGCCACCCTCGCCGGCCGCCCCGACCGGCCGTTCAGCGTCGGCTTCGCGGCCGAGACCGAGAACCTGCTCGACTACGCCACCCGCAAGCTGCGCGACAAGAACCTCGACCTCATCGTCGCCAACGACGTGGCCAATCCCAGCATCGGTTTCAACAGCGAAGAGAACGCGGTCACGGTCATCGATCGCCAGCAGCATCAGACTCGCTTCTCCCAGGCCAGCAAGGGGCGCATCGCCCGCCAGCTGGTCACCTTCATCGCCGACCGCCTCGACCAGAGCTGACATGCACAAGCTTCAAGCGAAGATCCTCGACCCGCGCCTCGGGCGCGACTTCCCCCTGCCCGCCTATGCGACACCCGGCTCCGCCGGCCTCGACCTGCGCGCCATGCTCGAGGCCGACACCCGGCTGATGCCCGGCGAGACCCTCCTGATTCCCACCGGCCTGGCGATCCACATCGCCGACCCGACCCTGGCCGCGCTGGTCCTGCCGCGCTCCGGCCTCGGCCACAAGCACGGCATCGTGCTGGGCAACCTGGTCGGCCTGATCGATTCGGACTACCAGGGGCAGTTGATGGTGTCCTGCTGGAACCGCGGGCAACAGGCGTTCGACATCGCCGTCGGCGAGCGCATCGCCCAGCTCGTGCTGGTACCGGTGATCCAGGCGGCCTTCGAGCTGGTCGACCAGTTCGACGACAGCCAGCGCGGCGCGGGGGGCTTCGGCCACTCCGGCAGCCACTGACAGACGCCTACCAGCAGGAACGCTCGCAAGCCGCCATGAAAGGACTCAAGCGCAGTAAACAGCCCGCCCAGACCCTGACCGTCGCCAATGCGCTGCCCGCCACCCCGCGGCGTACCGGCTCCCCACTCAAGCCCCTGCTTCCCGGCCTGGTCGCCAGCCTCGCCGGCGTGCTGGCCGCCGCCGCCCTGACGTTCTTCGCCTTCGATACCCTGCGCGAACAGCAGACCCGCGCGGTCGCCCAGGCCTGGGGCCAGGGACAGGCCGGCGCGCTGCAGGGCGTGCTGCAGCGGCTCGATGGCGACACCCAGGCCGCGGCCGTCTCGCCGCAGGTAGCCGAGGCGCTCGACAGCGGTGACCCGAGCCGCATCGCCGCGGCGGAGCGGCGCCTGGTCGAGACCAGCGGCACGCTCGATGCCCACCTCAGCCTGCGCGGTCGGGCGACCCTGGAGACCGAAGCCCCCGGCCCGGTCGGCTTCGCCATCCTCGACCTGTTGCAGCGCGCCGAGCAGGGCCAGCGCCCGTCGCCGGAAGCCTACCAGGTGGAGGGGCGCTGGCTGGTCTACAGCGTCGCGGCGGTCCGCGAAACGCCGCAACAGCCGATTCTCGGCACGCTGGTGCGGGTCGTCACGCTGGATCGGCTGCTCGAGCCGCTGCCGCCACTGCCCTCCGGCGCCGGCCAGCTGCGCCTGGTGCAGCAGTTCCCCAAGGGGCCGGCCCAGGTGCTCGCCGAGCGCGGCAGCGCCGGCCGGTCGTCGCACGCGCTCAGCCTGCCCAGCGGCAATCCGCACTGGACGCTGAGCTACCTGCCTGGCGCCGCCCCGTCGGCGCCGGCCGCCGCCTGGCCGCTGCTGCTCGCCGCGCTGCTGGCACTCGGCGGCGCCTGGTTCGGCCTGCAACTGGTGCTTGGCGGCCAGCAGCGGCGGCTGCGCGAGGACGTCCGCCAACTGGCGCAGCTGGTGCAGGAACTCTCGCAGGGCAAACCCATCCAAACACCGAGCTTGAGCCTGGCCGCGCTCGACGCACTGGCCAGGAGCCTGGCTCGTCTGCCACGACGCGCACCCGGATCGCCCCCGGGCCCCGCTCCGGTCAGCGTCGCTGCCGAGGCGGCGCCCCGCCCCGGGTCCGCCAAAGCCACCGAGTACATCGACCCGCAGCTTCCGGACACCGATATCCTCGACATCGACATTCTCGACGAGGACCAAGACCTGCTTGGCCTCGATAGCATGGAGCGAGAAACCGCAATGAGCAGCGTCACAGCCCCCCGCTTGCCCGCCAGCATCTTCCGCGCGTACGACATCCGCGGCGTGGTCGGCGACACCCTCACGCCGGAAATCGCCTACTGGATCGGTCGCGCCGTCGGCTCCGAGAGCCTGGCACGCGGCGAGCCGAACGTTTCGGTCGGCCGGGACGGCCGCCTTTCGGGGCCCGAGCTGGTCCAGCAACTGATCCAGGGCCTGGCCGACTGCGGCTGCACGGTCAGCGACATCGGCATGGTGCCGACCCCCGTCCTCTATTACGCCGCCAACACCCTGGCCGGCAAATCCGGCGTGATGCTCACCGGCAGCCACAACCCACCGGACTACAACGGCTTCAAGATCGTGATCGCCGGCGACACCCTGGCCAACGAGCAGATTCAGGCGCTGCGCCAGCGCATCGAGACCGGCAACCTGGCCGAAGGCGTCGGCCGCATCGAGCAGGTCGACGTGCTCGACAGCTATTTCCAGCGCATCCGCGACGACATGGCCATCGCCCGCCGCCTGAAGGTGGTGGTGGACTGCGGCAACGGCGTGGCCGGGGTGATCGCCCCGCGCCTGATCGAGGCCATGGGCTGCGAGGTGATCCCGTTGTACTGCGACGTCGACGGCCACTTCCCGAACCATCACCCGGACCCGGGCAAGCCGGAGAACCTCGAGGACCTGATCGCCCGCGTGCGCAGCGAGAAGGCCGACCTAGGCCTGGCCTTCGACGGCGACGGCGACCGCGTCGGCGTGGTGACCAACGAAGGCAGCATCGTCTATCCCGACCGCCTGCTGATGCTGTTCGCCAAGGACGTGGTGTCGCGCAACCCCGGCGCGGACATCATCTTCGACGTCAAGTGCACGCGCCGCCTGACCCCGCTGATCAGCGGCTACGGCGGTCGCCCGGTGATGTGGAAGACCGGACACTCGCTGATCAAGAAGAAGATGAAGGAATCCGGCGCCCTGCTCGCCGGCGAGATGAGCGGCCACATCTTCTTCAAGGAACGCTGGTTCGGCTTCGACGACGGCATCTACAGCGCTGCCCGTCTGCTGGAGATCCTCAGCCAGGACAAGCGCACCAGCGAGCAGGTGTTCGCCGCCTTCCCGAACGACATCTCCACCCCCGAGATCAACATCACCGTCACCGAGGAAAGCAAGTTCGCCCTGATCGACGCCCTGCAGCGCGACGCCCAGTGGGGCGAGGCGAACCTGACCACCCTCGACGGCGTCCGCGTCGACTACCCGAAGGGCTGGGGCCTGGTGCGCGCCTCCAACACCACGCCGGTGCTGGTGCTGCGCTTCGAGGCGGAAAGCGAGCAGGAGCTCAAGCGCATACAGGAAGTCTTCCGCGCGCAGCTTTATACTGTCGCGCCTGACCTGACCCTGCCGTTCTGACCGCGGAGCCCTGCATGACCCTCAGCCGTGAAGCCGCCACCCAATTCGCCCAGGTACTGTCCGAGGCGCTGCCCTACATCCGCCGCTTCGTCGGCAAGACGCTGGTCGTCAAGTACGGCGGCAATGCCATGGAGAGCGAGGAGCTGAAGACCGGCTTCGCCCGGGACATGGTGCTGATGAAGGCGGTGGGCATCAATCCGGTGGTGGTTCACGGTGGCGGCCCGCAGATCGGCGACCTGCTCAAGCGCCTGAACATCGAGAGCCATTTCATCGACGGCATGCGCGTGACCGACCGCGCCACCATGGACGTCGTCGAGATGGTGCTCGGCGGCCAGGTTAACAAGAGCATCGTCACCCTGATCAACCAGCACGGCGGCAGCGCCATCGGCATGACCGGCAAGGACGCCCGCCTGATCCGCGCCAAAAAGCTCATGGCGACACGGCAGACGCCCGGCATGACGCAGCCGGAGATCATCGACATCGGCCAGGTCGGCGAAGTCACCGGGGTCAACGTCGAGCTGCTGGACATGCTGGTGCGCGGCAACTTCATCCCGGTGATCGCGCCGATCGGCGTCGGCCCGGACGGTGAGTCCTACAACATCAACGCCGACCTGGTGGCGGGCAAGGTGGCCGAAGCCTTGAAGGCCGAGAAGCTCATGCTGCTAACCAACATCGCCGGCCTGATGGACAAGCAGGGCCAGGTGCTGACCGGGCTGACCACCACGCAGGTCGATGCGCTGATCGCAGACGGCACCATCTACGGCGGCATGCTGCCGAAGATCCGCTGCGCCCTCGAGGCGGTCCAGGGCGGCGTCACCAGCGCGCACATCATCGACGGGCGGGTACCCAACGCAGTGCTGCTGGAGATCTTCACCGACATCGGCGTCGGCACCCTGATCACCAACCGCAAGTTCCACTGAGACACGCACCAATACGACGAGGGCGCCTTGCGGCGCCCTCGTCGTTTCATCCCACCGTGCCTACTTCAGGCCGAGCAGCTCGCCGATGCGCGCGCGGTCGGCATCGAAGCTCTGTTCCGCCTGCTGCCGCGCCGTACGATAGCGCTCGATGTCGCGCTCGACCCGCGCCTGGTCCTTCTTCAGGCCTTCCAGTTGAGTCAGCAGCGCGTCCGGCACCTTGCGCCCGGCCCGCTCGTGGTCGGCCGCCTGGCTCTGCAGGTTGGCCTGCTGCGTCCGCAGGGACTGAAGGTTGCCGCTGGCGATGCCCATGACGCTGTCCAGCTCGGCGAGCTTGCGCGCCTTGGCCCGGTCGACGTCGCCCGTACTGGCGTACAGGCGCAGCAGACGGGTATCCGAACTGGCCCGGGCCTGCTCCTCCAGCCGCTGTTGCAGCGCCTCGCGGCTGGATGGCGGCACCACGCGCACCACCCGCCCCTGCGGGTTCAGCACCTCGTAGCCGTTGCCAATGTACTGCGGCGGTACGCCCTGCCGGTCGAGCACCACCACTCCCTTGTCGTTGGTGTAACGATACAGCTCGGCGCCGTCGGCCGCCCAGGCCGGAGCGGCGAGTATCAGCAACACACAGGCGAGCGGCTTGATCATGATCTCTCCCTCGATCAGATTCCGTATTCGGCTCGATAGGCCTCCACCGCCGGAAGGTGGGCCTTGAGCGCGTCGTCCGAGGCCAGATATTCCAGCACCTGGGACAAGGACACAATACTTACCACGGGCATGGCGTAGTCCCGCTCGACTTCCTGGATCGCCGACAGCTCGCCACGCCCGCGCTCCTCGCGGTTCAGCGCGATCAGCACGCCGGCGGCCTGCGCGCCCTGCGCCTGGACGATCTGCATGACCTCGCGGATAGCGGTGCCCGCGGTGATCACGTCGTCGACGATCAACACCCGGCCGGTCAGCGGCGCACCGACCAGGGTGCCGCCCTCGCCGTGGTCCTTGGCCTCCTTGCGGTTGAAGCACCAGGGCAGGTCGCGGCCGTGATGCTCGGCCAGCGCGATGGCGGTCGCCGCGGCCAGCGGGATGCCCTTGTAGGCGGGGCCGAACAGCATGTCGAAGGGTACGCCGCTGTCGACCAGGGCGGCGGCATAGAAACGCCCGAGCTGCGAGAGGGCAGCGCCGCTGTCGAACAGCCCGGCATTGAAGAAGTAGGGACTGGTGCGACCCGACTTGAGAGTGAACTGACCGAAGCGCAGAACACCGCGTTCGATGGCAAAGCGGATGAACTCGCGCTGGTACGCCTGCATGAACGAAAGACCCCGTAAACCACGAATTTAGCTAATTGCAAAGAGCTCGGTTATCATACACGCACGTGTTTTCAGGGGCCATTTATGCGGATCATCAGCGTCAACGTGAATGGCATTCAAGCGGCGGCACAGCGGGGTTTGCTCAGCTGGCTTCAAGCGCAGAATGCCGATGTCATTTGCCTGCAGGATACCCGCGCCTCTGTAGTGGAACTCGACGATCCGGCCTATCAACTGGACGGGTATTTCCTCTATTCGGTAGATGCCGAAATTCCCGAGCAAGGTGGAGTCGCCCTCTATTCGCGCCTGCAACCGAAGGCGATCATCATGGGCCTGGGTTTCGAAACAGCCGACCGCTACGGGCGCTACCTGCAGGCCGACTTCGACAAGGTCAGCATCGCCACGCTGCTGCTGCCTTCGGGCCAGGACGGCGATGGCAGCCTGAACCAGAAGTTCAAGTTCATGGACGACTTCACCCTCTACCTGGACAAGCAGCGCCGCAAGCGCCGCGAGTACCTGTACTGCGGGTCGCTGTACGTCGCCCACCAGAAACTCGACGTGAAGAACTGGCGCGACTGCCAGCAGTCGCCCGGCTTCCTCGCGCCCGAGCGCGCCTGGCTGGACGAGGTGTTCGGCACCATGGGCTACGTCGATGCGCTGCGCGAAGTCACCCGCGAAGGCGACCTCTACAGCTGGTGGCCGGACACCGAGCAGGCCGAGATGCTGAACCTCGGCTGGCGCTTCGACTACCACGTGCTCACCCCGGGCCTGCGGCGCTTCGTGCGCAACGCTCGCCTGCCGCGCCAGCCACGCTTCTCACAGCATGCGCCGCTGATCGTCGACTACGACTGGACGCTCAGTATCTAAAACAGGCTACAGGCTACAGGCTACAGGCTACAGGCCCTCAGCGTGGCGATCGCAGCTTCTGCTTGCCGCTTGTAGCCTGCCGCCTGCCGCCTGCAGCCAGCTTTTCTATTTCACCAGCCGCCAGCAGAACGGATAGCGATAGGGCTTGCCTTCGTTCGCGCGGATGCCGGCGATGACCACCAGCACCAGCGCGACCAGGCTGACCAGCACCATCAGCGGGAAGCCGATCAGCACCCAGGCCAGCACGCCGCAGATCATCAGCCAGAGGCTGAAGGTGATCTGGAAGTTCAGCGCCTCCCTGCCCTGTTGATCGATGAAGGGATCGGCGTCCTTCTTCAGCTGCCAGAGGATCAGCGGGCCGAGCACGTTGCCGATCATCGGCACGATGAACCAGCAGAACGCCGAATAGTGGCAGAGCATCGCCCAGCGCCGGGCCTCCGGCGAGGGCATCGGGACCAGGGCCTGCTCGTCGCGCATGGCGCCCTCCTCAGTCGGCCAGCGCCGCGCGCTGCAGCTCGAACAGCTGGCGCACGCCCGCCTGCGCCAGCGCCAGCATGGCGTTGAGCTCGTCCGGCTGGAAGGGCGCACCCTCGGCGGTGCCCTGCACCTCGATGAAGCCGCCGGTGCTGGTCATCACCACGTTCAGGTCGGTCTCGGCGGCCGAATCCTCCAGGTAGTCCAGGTCCAGCACCGGTTCGCCCTGGTAGATGCCGACCGACACCGCCGCGACCATCTGCTTCAACGGGTCGCCAGCCTTCAGCCCGCCGCGTTTCTTCAGCACTTTCAGCGCGTCGACCACGGCGACCATCGCCCCGGTGATCGAGGCGGTACGGGTGCCGCCGTCGGCCTGGATCACGTCGCAGTCGATGTACAGGGTGTTCTCGCCCAGCTTGGTCATGTCCAGCGCGGCGCGCAGCGAGCGGCCGATCAGGCGCTGGATCTCCAGCGTGCGCCCGCCTTGCTTGCCGCGACTGGCCTCGCGCTGGTTACGCTCGCCGGTGGCCCGCGGCAGCATGCCGTACTCGGCGGTCAGCCAGCCCTGGCCCTGCCCCTTGAGGAAGCGCGGCACCCCGGTCTCGATGCTCGCGGTGCATATCACCCGGGTGTCGCCGAACTCAACCAGCACCGAACCTTCGGCGTGCTTGGTGTAGTTGCGGGTGATGCGGATCGGACGCAGCTGATCGGCTGCGCGGCCACTGGGACGCTTCATGGTGGAACCCTTAGGTCAGGCGAGAGTGGCGGCCATTATAGAGGGAGCCGACGAGCTTCTGGGTGGACCGTCCGCCCTGCGGCGAAAAAAGCCGGCACCGCTCGCCGCGCCCGGCGCCACACCCTTCGCCGAATTCCTTTACAATCCACGCCCTTTCGACGCACGACCGAGAGGTGACGATGATCCACAGCATGACGGCCTTCGCCCGTGCCGAACAGGCCACGGCGCGCGGCACCCTGAGCTGGGAAATCCGCTCGGTCAACCACCGCTACCTGGAGCCGCACCTGCGCCTGCCGGAAGCCTTCCGCGACCTCGAGGGCCCGGTGCGCGAACGCCTGCGCCAGGGGCTGTCGCGCGGCAAGGTGGAGTGCACCCTGCGCTTCACCGAGGACAGCGCCGGCAAGCCGCTGCAGGTCGACCGCGAGCGCGCCGCGCAGCTGATCGCCGCAGCCGAGGAAGTCGCCGGGCTGATCGCCGCCCCCGCCGCGCTCAACCCGCTGGAGGTACTCGCCTGGCCCGGTGTGCTGGTGGGCGACGCGGCCGATCCGCAGGCACTGAACAAGGCCGCCCTCGGCCTGTTCCAGAGCGCGCTCGACGAACTGCGCGAAGGTCGCCGGCGCGAGGGCGAGGAACTGGCACGGCTGCTGGGCGAGCGGTTGGACGGCATCCTGGATGATATCGACCGGCTGCGCGAGCAGGTGCCGCACATGCTTGCCGCCCAGCGGCAGAAGATTCTCGATCGCTTCGCCGAGCTGGCAATCGAACTCGATGCCCAACGCGTCGAACAGGAGATGGTGCTGCTGGCGCAGAAGAGCGACGTCGCCGAAGAATTGGACCGCCTCGGCACCCACGTCGCCGAGGTGCGCCGGGTGCTCGCCGCCGGCGGCGCGGCCGGGCGGCGGCTGGACTTCCTCATGCAGGAACTCAACCGCGAGGCCAACACGCTCGGCTCCAAGGCCTTCGACCCGCGCAGCACGGCGGCGGCGGTGAATCTCAAGGTGCTGATCGAGCAGATGCGCGAGCAGGTCCAGAACATCGAATGAGCGCGCTAGACTCTCGGCCTGATCCGCGCCAGGCCGCCCGCATTGCGGCCCCACTCAGGAACCTGCCATGACTGCCACATCCGGCACCCTCTACATCGTTTCCGCGCCGTCGGGCGCCGGCAAGACCAGCCTGGTCAAGGCGCTGATCGAGTCGCAGCCCCAGATCCGCGTGTCGGTTTCGCACACCACCCGCGCCATGCGCCCGGGCGAGGTGGACGGAGTCAACTACCACTTCGTCAGCCGCGAGGAGTTCCTCGAGCGCCTGTCGCGCAACGAGTTCCTCGAGCACGCCGAGGTATTCGGCAACCTCTACGGCACCTCGCAGCGCTGGCTGGAGGAGACTCTCGCCGAAGGCTACGACCTGATCCTCGAGATCGACTGGCAGGGCGCCCAGCAGGTGCGCCGGCTGATGCCGCAGGCGCGCTCGATCTTCATCCTGCCGCCGACCCAGGAGGCCCTGCGCCAGCGCCTGACCAGCCGCGGCCAGGACAGCGATGAGATCATCGAGCGGCGCATGCGCGAGGCGGTCAGCGAGATGAGCCACTACGCCGAATACGACTACCTGGTGATCAACGACGAGTTCGCCCACGCCCTCGCCGACCTGGCGGCCATCTTCCGCGCCAACCAGCTGCGCCAGGAAGCCCAGCAGCGGCGCTACGCCGCCCTGCTGCAGCAGTTGCTGGTGTAGGCTGGGTCGAGGAGCGAGGCGACGAAGCCCAACGGAACACGGCTGACGGCGCCGCCTGGGGTTCGGCATGTTGGGCTTCGCTGCGCTCGACCCGACCTACAGGCGAGCGCCGCGCTCGGCGGCCCTTCCCTTCGCATCGGCGATTTTCTAGACTACTCAGTCCGCCCGCCCGTAGCGTGGGCTCCGTATCGAATCACGAGGAACACCATGGCCCGCGTCACCGTTGAAGACTGCCTGGACAACGTCGATAACCGTTTCGAGCTGGTAATGCTGGCCACCAAGCGTTCGCGCCAGCTGGCCACCGGCGGCAAGGAGCCGAAGGTCGCCTGGGAGAACGACAAGCCGACCGTAGTCGCCCTGCGCGAAATCGCCTCCGGCCTGGTCGACTACGACGTCATCGCCCAAGACGAGATCGTCGAGGAAGAGCCGCTGTTCATCCAGTACGAGGAAGAGCCGAACGAGGCCCTCTGACCTACATGCCAGGACGAAGTCGCCGCTCAAACAGCCCGCACCGGCAAGGAGTCTGACCTTGGCCGGCATCGATTCGCTCGCCGAACGGCTTTCGACCTATCTGGGCCAGGACCAGGTCGACCTGGTCCGCCGCGCCTATTTCTACGCCGAACAGGCGCACGACGGGCAGCGCCGCCGCAGCGGCGAAGCCTACGTGACCCACCCGCTGGCCGTGGCCGGCATCCTCGCCGACATGCACATGGACCATCAGAGCCTGATGGCGGCCATGCTGCACGATGTGATCGAAGACACCGGGATCGCCAAGGAAGCGCTGATCGCCCAGTTCGGCGAGACGGTCGCCGAACTGGTGGACGGGGTCAGCAAGCTGACCCAGATGAACTTCGAGACCAAGGCCGAGGCGCAGGCCGAGAACTTCCAGAAGATGGCCATGGCCATGGCGCGCGACATCCGCGTGATTCTGGTCAAGCTCGCCGACCGCCTGCACAACATGCGCACGCTCGAGGTGCTGTCCGGCGAGAAACGCCGGCGCATCGCCAAGGAAACCCTGGAAATCTACGCGCCCATCGCCAACCGCCTGGGCATGCACAGCATGCGTGTGGAGTTCGAGGACCTCGGTTTCAAGGCCATGCACCCGATGCGCTCCGAGCGCATCCGTGCCGCCGTGCGCCGCGCCCGCGGCAACCGCAAGGAAATCGTCAACAAGATCGAGGAATCGCTGGTCCACTGCCTGGAGCGCGAGGGCCTCGACGGCGAAGTGATCGGCCGCGAGAAGCACCTGTACAGCATCTACCAGAAGATGCGCGGCAAGCATAAGGCGTTCAACGAGATCATGGACGTCTACGCCTTCCGCATCGTGGTCGACAAGGTGGACACCTGCTACCGCGTGCTCGGCGCCGTGCACAGCCTCTACAAGCCGCTGCCGGGGCGCTTCAAGGACTACATCGCGATTCCCAAGGCCAACGGCTACCAGTCGCTGCACACCACCCTGTTCGGCATGCACGGCGTGCCCATCGAGATCCAGATCCGCACCCGCGAGATGGAGGAGATGGCCAACAACGGCATCGCCGCGCACTGGCTGTACAAGTCCAACGGCGAGGAAGCGCCCAAGGGCACCCACGCCCGCGCGCGCCAGTGGGTCAAGGGCGTGCTCGAGCTGCAGCAGCGCGCCGGCAACTCGCTGGAATTCATCGAGAGCGTGAAGATCGACCTGTTCCCCGACGAGGTCTACGTCTTCACGCCCAAGGGCAGCATCATGGAGCTGCCCAAGGGCTCGACCGCGGTGGACTTCGCCTATGCCGTACACACCGACGTCGGCAACAGCTGCATCGCCTGCCGTATCAACCGCCGCCTGGCGCCACTGTCGCAGGCGCTGGAAAGCGGCTCGACGGTGGAAATCGTCACCGCCCCGGGCGCCCGCCCGAACCCGGCCTGGCTCAACTTCGTGGTCACCGGCAAGGCGCGCACGCACATCCGCCATGCGCTCAAGCTGCAGCGCCGCTCGGAGTCCATCAGCCTCGGCGAGCGCCTGCTGAACAAGGCCCTGCAAGGCTTCGAGAGCGGCCTCGACAAGATTTCCGCCGAGCGCATCGCCCAGGTCCTGGCCGAGTACAACATGGACGTGCTCGAGGACCTGCTCGAGGACATCGGCCTGGGCAACCGCATGGCCTACGTCATCGCCCGCCGGCTGCTGGCCAGCGACGGCGAGCAGGCGCCGAACGTCGAGGGCCCGCTGGCGATCCGCGGCACCGAGGGCCTGGTGCTGAACTACGCCAAGTGCTGCACGCCGATCCCCGGAGACCCGATCGTCGGCCATCTGTCGGCCGGCAAGGGCATGGTGGTGCACCTGGAGACCTGCCGAAACATCGCCGAGATCCGCCACAACCCGGACAAGTGCATCTCGCTGTCCTGGTCGAAGGACGTCACCGGCGAGTTCAACGTCGAGCTGCGCGTGGAGCTGGAGCACCAGCGCGGTCTCATCGCTCTGCTGGCCAGCAGCGTCAACGCCGCCGACGGCAACATCGAGAAGATCAGCATGGACGAGCGCGACGGGCGCATCAGCGTCGTCCAACTGGTGGTCAGCGTGCACGACCGTGTGCACCTGGCGCGGGTCATCCGCAAGCTGCGCACCCTCGCCGGGGTGGAGCGGATCACGCGGGTCAAAGCTTGAAGGCGGGCTAGGAAGGCTGGAAGGCTGGAAGGCTGGAAGGCTGGAAGGCTGGAAAGTTTTGACCCGCGGCCAGGCGTTGGGCAGGCCTGCGGCCTGCATCGCCGCGAGGGCGCGCCTCCCACAGGAACCGGAGGGCAACGCTGCCGCTGTCTCGGAGCGAGTTTCCTGAATGAACAGCACTGCGCTCGGGGCGGACTTTTCGTCCAGCCTTCCAGCATTCCAGCATTCCAGCATTCCAGCCTCTTACCTCTTACCTCTTACCTCCAGCCTTCTGCGCATTTGTCGGCTTTTCATCCCCGCCTGCTTTATCCTTGCCTGCTCATACCACGCAAGCCAAGGAGCCCCCGCATGCCCCGCACCGTCATTTCCACCGACAAGGCCCCGGCCGCCATCGGCACCTATTCGCAGGCGATCAAGGTCGGCAGCACCGTCTACCTCTCCGGGCAGATTCCGCTCGACCCGGCCAGCATGGAGCTGGTCGAGGGCTTCGAGGCCCAGGCCGTGCAGGTGTTCGAGAACCTCAAGGCGGTGGCCGAAGCGGCCGGCGGCTCGCTGGCCGACATCGCCAAGCTGAACATCTTCCTCACCGACCTGGGCAACTTCGCCACCGTCAACGAGGTGATGAGCCGCTACTTCCAGCAGCCCTACCCGGCGCGCGCCGCCATCGGCGTGGCCGCGCTGCCGAAGGGCTCGCAGGTGGAGATGGACGCCATCCTCGTGCTCGAGTGAGCGGCGGCTAGCGCAGCAGCACCTCCACCCGCCGGTTGCGCGGCTCGGCCGTGGCGTCCGGCGTGGTCACCAGCAGGTCGCGCTCCCCGTGCGAGCGCACCTGCAACTCCAGTATCCCCAGCCGTTCCACCCCGCGTGCGCGCAGCAGGTCGGCGACCCGCTGGGCACGCAGCAGGCCCATGCGCGCGTTCACCTCGGCAGGGCCGAGGCGGTCGGTGTGGCCAATCACCGACACCGCCACCGGCGCGCGCCGCTGGATGCGCCGGAGCAGATAATCGAGATTGGCCAGCGAGCGCTCGCTGAGGTGGCTGCCGGATTCGTCGAGATACAGCTGGTAGCGCTCCACCGGCGGCGGCAAGGCCGCGCGTGCCGCGGTGAAGTCACGCTCGAGCTGGCCGCCGCCCGGCTGGAACACCCAGGGCCGCGACGCCGACAACGCCAGCGCCTGGCCCGGCGTCTGCAGCACGTAGGGGCCGCTGGCGGTTTCCAGCGTCAGGCTGCCGTCCGGGCCCTGCTCGGCCGGCTGCAGCACCAGATAGCCGGAACTGGCGCAACCGGTGAGCAGCGCCAGCGCGAGCAGCAGCCCCGCCCTCGGCACCCCCCTGGTCATGGCCCCACCTTCAGCAGCATGCGCGCGTCCTGCACGCTGATCACGCCACGGCCGGTCTCGATGCGCAGGGCATCCGGATGCAGCCGCGCCAGCCGGCCCGGCTCCAGGCTCAGGGTGCCGCGACGCATGCGCAGGTACAGTGCCAGGCGGTCGTTCGCCGGATCGAAGCGGTATTCCAGCAGTTCCGCCTCGCTGTCGGGGCCCAGCGCCAGCCGCGTGCCGTCTTCGAAGGTGATTCCCAGCGCCCCGCCGCGCCCGGTCTGCAGGGCGCTGCCGACCACCAGCGCCTGGCCGACCCGGGCCTCGGTGGGATTGCCGCGGGCGACGAGATAGGCCGGTTCCCGCTCGGTCATGACGTAGCCCACCGGCGGTGGCAGCGGCGCGGCCAGCGCCGGGCCGAGCAGCCCGGTGAGCATCAGTGTGGCGATTGTCGTTGTGCGCATCGGTTCCCTTGCGTGCTGAGCAGCCTGCTGCCTTTCGGGCGTCCCCACCCGGCGCCGACCCCAGTGCTAAGGCAGCGAGCGAGGCGGAAAGATTCCCCGGCACGGCTTGCACTACTTGTCCTAAGCGCCCGACGAACGGGTGCGCCGGCGTGGATCGAACGCTCCTGGTGCGCACCAGTGACGCGCATCAGGGCGCCTCGCGGAGGCTGACCGTTCGGTCCGCCCGGGCGTTCCTTTGCTCATGGAAAACAGGGAGATAGCGCTCGCCACGCAGGACGTGGCACGCCCACTGCACCTTTCAGGGCAGGCGTTATGGCCTGTTAGTACAAGTTGCCCATCAGACAAGGTGCACAGCCATGATCAACCGGAAAAGCCTTCTCGCGACCACCCTGCTCGGTTCGGTAGCGCTCTCGGGGCCATTGGCCGCAGAGACCATCCGCATCGGGATCGGCCATCAGAGCATGGTCACCAACACCGTCTCCGGCGGCATCGTGCTGGAAAAGCTGGCACTGATCGACAAGTACCTGCCGACCACCGGAAAGTACGAGGACGCCGACTACCAGATCGTCTTCCGCGACTACGATTCCGGCCCGCCGATCACCAACCAGATGCTCGCCGGCAAGCTCGAGTTCGGCGTCATGGGCGACTACCCGCTGATCGTCAACGGCGCCAAGTTCCAGGAAACCGGCAAGCAGCAGACCCGCTTCATCGCGGTCACCGGCTACAACCTCAAGGGCACCGGCAACGGCATCGTGGTGCCGAAGGACTCGCCGGTGCAGTCGCTCGCCGACCTCGCCGGCAAGAGCCTCTCCACCCCCGTCGGCAGCGCCGCCTGGGGCATGACGCTGAAGGTGCTGCGCGATGCCGGGCTGGCCGACCAGGTCACCCTGGTCAACCAGAGCCCGCCGGTGGGCGCGGCCAACATCGCCGCCGGCAAGATCGACGCGCATGCCGACTTCTGCCCCTGGTCGGAGATCATGGAATTCCGCGGCACCGCGCGGAAGATCTACGACGGCAGCGAGGCCGGCATTCCCACCTTCCACGGCACCGTCGTTCGCGAGGCCTTCGCCAAGCAGTACCCGGAAGTGGTCGAGGCGGTCCTGAAGGCCACCTTGGAGGCGCAGAAGTGGATCCAGGACGATCCCATGCGCGCCGCCACCCAGGTCGCCGAATGGACCGGCGTGGAGAAGGAGGTGCTCTACCTCTACTTCAGCGAGGGCGGCATCTCGACCATGGAGGCGAGCATCAAGCCGCAGTGGATCGAGGCGATGAAGTACGACCATGCGCTGCTGCAGAAGGAAAAGGACGTTCCCGACCTCGACTTCGCCACCTGGATCGACGACAGCTACCTGAAGAAGGCCTACGCCGACATGGGCCTGGACTACGCCGCCCTGGTCGCCAGCGTGGTCAGCCCGGCGCCGCGCGCCGAAGGCCGCAAGCCCGCCGAGATCTGGTTCGCCGAGCGGGGCATCGTCGCCTACGACAGCACTGCCGAGATGCTCGCCGCCGAGCGGCAGGCCAGGGAGGCCGGCCAGGCGATCAACGCCACCTACGTCTACGACAACCTCAGCGGCCTGAAGCTGTTCGGCAAGGCCGCCTACCTGGTCAAGGACCCCAGCGGCGAAGTGGTGGCCTTCATGAAGAAGAGCGACTCGGAGCAACACATCGCCCAGAACAGCGGCAGCGCGCTGCTGAGCGGCCAGCCGGTCGCGATGCTGGACTGACGACGCCAGCCCGCGCCCCTGGCGGGCGCGAGCGAACCCTGCAGCCGAGGATCACCCGATGAGTGTCAAACCCAACCCCGCGTTCGAACCCGCCGAGCCCACGCCGGCGCCGCTGCCGACGCCCCGGCTGGCCGCCGCGCCGAGCCCGGCCGACGCGCCCGCCGTCACCCTGCCGCGCCGACGCCTGCCGGCGATGACCGGGCGCTACCTGGTCCGTGCCCTGGCCCTGCTGATGGCGCTGGTCGTCTGGCACGTGGCGACCGTCACCGGCTTCAACTTCTTCGTCAACTTCGAGAACGTCCCGGCGCCGCTGGTGGTCGGCCAGACCCTGCTGGCCGAGCTGGCCAGCCGCGATTTCTACCTGCACATCGCCCACAGCCTCGGGCGCGTGGCCCTGGCCTACGCCTACGCGGTGGTGCTCGGCGTGCTCACCGGGGTGCTGATCGGCCGCTCGCGCTGGGCCGAGGACATCATCCTCCCGTACATCGAGCTGTTCCGGCCGATCCCGGCGGTGGCCTGGATTCCGCTGGCGATCCTGATGCTGCCGACCGAACAGTCGAGCATCGTCTTCATCACCTTCCTCGGCGCCTTCTTCCCGATCGTGCTGAACACCGTGCACGGCGTCGAGCAGACCCCGGACGTGCTGGTGCGCGCCGCCCGCAGCCTGGGCGCGAACAATCGCGCGATCCTCTGGCACGTGGTGATCCCCGGGGCCATGCCGAGCATCGTCGCCGGCCTGGCGATCGGCATGGGCGTGGCCTGGTTCTCCCTGCTGGCCGGGGAAATCATCAGCGGCCAGTACGGCATCGGCTACTTCACCTGGAATTCCTACACCCTGGTGCAGTACCCAGAAATCATCATCGGCATGCTCACCATCGGCGGCCTCGGGACCCTCAGCACGCTGCTCGTGCGCAAGGCCTGCACGCCGCTGCTGCGCTGGCAAGCGAAGGGGGGCCGGCCATGAACGCCGTGGTATCCGACAACCGTCTCGCCATCCTCGACCACAGCCGCCTGCGGTCCAGGGCCAGCGCCAAGGGCGAAGGCCGCGGCCACGTCAGCGTGCGCGGCCTGAGCATCGAGTTCGACCACAACGGCGGCAAGCGCGCCGCGGTGCAGAACGCCGAACTGGACATCCGCCCCGGCGAGTTCGTCTGCCTGCTCGGCCCCTCGGGCTGCGGCAAGTCGACGCTGCTCAACGCCATCGCCGGCTTCGTCCAGCCGACCCGCGGCACCCTCAGCGTCGACGCCCAGCCGGTCGCCGGCCCCGGGCCGGACCGCGGCATGGTGTTCCAGCAGCATTCGCTGTTCCCCTGGAAGACGGTGCGCGAGAACGTCGCCTTCGGCC
The DNA here is from genome assembly GCF_000425625.1 of Stutzerimonas azotifigens DSM 17556. GTDB lineage: Bacteria > Pseudomonadota > Gammaproteobacteria > Pseudomonadales > Pseudomonadaceae > Stutzerimonas > Stutzerimonas azotifigens. The sequence goes on along the minus strand of NZ_KE384419.1, from coordinate 20,463 downwards.
CGCTGATGGCCGGCGTCGGCCGCCAGGAAGCGACCAGCGTGGCGCGCACCTTCCTCTCGCTGGTCGGCCTGGCAGCCTTCGAGGACGCCTACCCCGGCACGCTCTCCGGCGGCATGCAGCAGCGCGTCGGCATCGCCCGCGCGCTGGCCAACTACCCCAGCGTGCTGCTGATGGACGAGCCGTTCGGCGCGCTCGATGCACAGACCCGGATCATGATGCAGGAGAACCTGCTGGAGATCTGGCGCGAGTTCCGCAACACCGTGGTGTTCGTCACCCACGACATCGACGAGGCGGTATTCCTCTCCGACCGCATCGTGGTGATGAGCGCCAGCCCCGGCCGGATCATCGCCGACATCCGTGTCGAGCTGCCGCGGCCGCGCGAGCAGACGCTGCTCACCAGCGCCGAGTTCATGGACTACAAGCGCCAGTGCCTGGACCTGATCCGTCAGGAAACCCTGCGCGCCTTCCAGCAGCAGAACGGAGGCTGAGCCATGCACACGCCCCGTTCCTTCGCACCCACGCTCGACATGACCTGTCATGACAGGCCGGAGGCACGCCCATGACCCGTCTCGAATCCTTCGCCCCCGGCCAGTCGCCGCTGCCGCTGTACGTGCAGATCCGCGACGACCTGCGACGCAAGATTCTCGAGGGCACCTACGCCGTGCACGAGCGGCTGCCCTCGGAAAACGAGCTGATGAACGCCTTCGGCGTCAGCCGCATCACCATCCGCCAGGCGCTGCGCGACCTGCACAACGAGGGCCTGGTGTTCAGCGCCCAGGGCAAGGGCACCTACGTCAGCAAGCCGAAGGCGGTGCAGAACGTGCAACGCCTGCAGGGCTTTGGCGAGGCCATGGCCGCCCAGGGCTACGAGGCCACCGCGCGGCTGCTGTCGATCCAGGAGCACAAGCCGCCGAAGGCCGTCGCCGCCGCGCTGCGGCTGGCGCCCGGCGAGGAAGTGGTGGAGGTCAGGCGCGTGCGCTTCCTCAACCGCGCGCCGGTCTGCGTGGAGAACAGCTACTTCCCGCTGGACATCGGCCGGCGGCTGTTCGGCCTGGACCTGTCCGGCGACATCTTCCCGATGCTGGAAAACCGCTTCGGCATCGCCCTCGGGCACGCCGACATCGGCCTCGACGCCACCCTGGCCGGCGAGGAACACCAGCACGGCCTCGGCCTGAAGGCCGGCGAACCCATCCTGCGCGTCGAGCGGCTGACCCACGACCGGGCCGGCCGGCCCATCGATTTCGAATACCTGTGCTACCGCGGCGACGCCTTCAAGTACCAGTTCCGGGTGGACCGGAAATAGAGGAGACCACCATGACCACGATCCACGACATCCCCGTCATCGAGACCGACGTGCTGGTGATCGGCGGCGGCACCGCCGGCCCGATGGCCGCCGTCACCGTCAAGGAGCAGGACCCGACCCTCAAGGTGCTGCTGCTGGAAAAGGCCAACGTCAAGCGCTCGGGCGCCATCTCCATGGGCATGGACGGGCTCAACAACGCGGTGGTCCCCGGCCACGCCACCCCGGAGCAGTACGTCAAAGAAATCACCATCGCCAACGACGGCGTGGTGCATCAGCCGGCGCTGATGGCCTACGCCACCCGCTCGTTCCCGATGATCGAGAAGCTCGACGCCTGGGGCGTGCACTTCCAGAAAGACGAGACCGGCGACTACGACATGAAGAAGGTCCACCACCTCGGCACCTACGTGCTGCCGATGCCGGAGGGCCACAACGTCAAGAAGATCCTCTACCGCCGCCTGCGGCGCATGCGCATAGAGATCGAGAACCGCTTCGTCGCCACCCGCCTGCTGAAGGACGCCAGCGGCCGCATCGCCGGCATGATCGGGGTGAACACCCGCACCGCCGAGCCGATCATCATCCGCGCCAAGGCGGTGATCATGGCCACCGGCGCCGCCGGGCGCATCGGCCTGCCGAACTCCGGCTACCTGTTCGGCACCTACGAGAACCCGGCCAACTGCGGCGATGGCCACGCCATGGCCTATCACGTCGGCGCCGACCTGGCGAACCTCGAGTGCTTCCAGGTCAACCCGCTGCTCAAGGACTACAACGGCCCGGCCTGCGCCTACGTCACCGGCCCGCTCGGCGGCTTCACCGCCAACGCCTACGGCGAGCGCTTCATCGAGTGCGACTACTGGTCCGGACAGATGATGCTGGAGTTCTTCAAGGAGCTCGAATCCGGCACCGGCCCGGTGTTCCTCAAGCTCGACCACCTGGCCGAGGAAACCATCCAGGAGATCGAGACCGTCCTGCACACCAACGAGCGTCCCTCGCGCGGGCGCTTCCACCAGGGCCGCCACGTCGACTACCGCCAGCGCATGGTGGAGATGCACATCTCCGAGATCGGCTTCTGCTCCGGCCACTCGGCCTCCGGCGTGTGGACCGACGAGACGGGCGCGACCACCGTGCCCGGGCTGTTCGCTGCCGGCGACATGGCCTCGGTGCCGCACAACTACATGCTCGGCGCCTTCGTCTACGGGCAGATCTGCGGCGAGAACGCCGCCGCCTTCGCCAAGGAACACGACGTTCCGCAGCTGGACGAGGCCTTCATCGCCGGGGAGCTGGCGCGCATCCAGGCGCCGCTGAAGGTCACCGACGGCATCCCGCCGGAGCAGATGGAATACAAGGTGCGCCGACTGGTGAACGACTACCTGCAGCCGCCGAAGGTGACCAGGAAAATGGAGATCGGTCTCGAGCGCATCCTCGCCGTGCGCGAGGACGTGCCCAGGCTGGCCGCCTCCGACCCCCACGAACTGCTCCGCGCCCTGGAAGTGCAATCGATCATCGATTGCGCCGAGATGGCCGCGCGCGCCTCGCTGTACCGCACCGAATCGCGCTGGGGCCTGTACCACTACCGGGTCGACTGCCCCGAGCAGGACAACGCCGAGTGGTTCTGCCACACCCGCCTGTTCAAGGACGCCGACGGCCGCATGGCCCACGGCAAGCGGCCGATCGCCGACTACATCGTGCCGCTGGGCGAGGAGAAGGACGCCTACAACCGGCTGCGCGTGAAGAGGGCCGCCAACGGCTGATGCACCCGTGGGAGCGGTCTGGACCGCGCGCTTTTCACGACCCGCTCGCGGTCGGGACGGCTCCCGCAACCAACCTGACAACGCCTGATTCGAGGAAAACCCCATGCCCGTAGCCAACCACCGCTCCGCCGTCCCGGTCATCGTCGACGAGGACAAGTGCATCGCCGACAAGGGCTGCCGCGTGTGCATCGAGGTGTGCCCGCTGGATGTCCTGTGGATCAACGAGGACACCGGCAAGGCGCACATGAAGTACGACGAATGCTGGTATTGCATGCCGTGCGAGGCGGACTGCCCGACGGATGCGGTGAAAGTGAACATCCCCTACCTGCTGCGCTGAGGGCCTGCCCATGAAGACCTACGACGACCCCATGCTGCAGGAGATCGCCGACAACCTCGCCTCCAGCGACCCGGGCATCCGCCGCGTGGCGGTGCTCGAGCTGGTCGACTGCGGCGAGCCGGAAGCCGCCGAGCTGCTGATCCTGGCGCTGAACGACCCGGACCCGGCGGTGCGCCAGGAGGCGGCCAAGGTGGTCGACGAGTTCGACGCTGCGGATATCGCCGACGCCCTGATCGCCGCGCTGCAGGACAGCGACGAGGTGGTGCGCAACGCCGCCGCCCACGCCCTGGCCGACCTCAAGGACCCGGCCGCCGCCGTGCCGCTGCTCGAAGCGCTGGAGGGCAGCGACGACCCCTTCGTCATCGCCGGCATCCTGCGCGCGCTCAAGCCGCTGCGCAATGCCGGGGCCCAGGCGCCGGCGCTGCAGCGCCTCCGGCATGCCGACCCGGGCGTGCGCCGCGAGGCGGTGGCGGTGATCGGCTGGCTCAGGCAGACCGAGAACCTGCCGGCGCTGATGGAGCGCGCCCAGCACGACGAGGACGCCGAGGTGCGCCGCGCCGCCACCGGCGCGCTGGTCTACGCCAGCCCCGAGCGGGTCGGCCCGACGCTGATCGGCATCCTCCACGACGAACACTGGCAGGTGCGCGTCGAGGCTGCGGTGAGCATCGGCAAGCTGGATTACCAGGCCGGCCTGCAGCCGCTGGTGGAAGCCACCCACGACAGCTTCTGGCAGGTCCGCGAGAAGGCCGTCGATGCGCTCGGCAAGCTCGGCTCCGTCGGCGCCATCCCGGCGCTCGGCGTCTGCGCCCGCGACCCCATGAGCAACCTGCGCAAGGCCGCCATCGGCGCGCTCGGCGCCATCGCCCACAACGACGGCCGGCCCTTCGTCGAAGCGGCCATGGACGATCCCGATCCGGACGTGCGCAAGCTGGCCCGCTGGGCCATGTCGAAACTCGACGCTGCCGCCTGAGCCCCGCACGCCCTTTTGCCCCCTCTCCCCTCGGAGAAGAGGGCTGGGGTGAGGGGCTGGCGATCCTGAGGAGTCACCGAACATGACCTACGTCGTTACCGAAAACTGCATCCGCTGCAAGTACACCGACTGCGTGGAGGTCTGCCCCGCCGACTGCTTCCACGAGGGCCAGAACTTCCTCGTGATCAACCCCGAGACCTGCATCGACTGCAGCCTCTGCGCGCCGGAGTGCCCGGCCGACGCGATCTTCGCCGACAACCAGATCCCGCCGGATCAGGCGCACTTCATCGAGCTGAACGCCGAACTGGCCGAGGTCTGGCCGGTGATCACCCAGACCGGCCAGCCGCTGGCCGAAGCCGAGGACTGGGTCGACCGGGGCGGCAAGCTGCAGTTCCTGGAGCGCTGAAGCATGCCCCAACTTGTCATGACGAGTGGGCTGCGCCACGCCCTGCTGGCGCTGCTGGCGATCGCCGCCGCGGTGCTCGGCAGTGCGCGGCCGCCGGAGACACCGCTCGCCCGCCTGCGCAGCCCGGAAGTGCCGGCGCTGCTGCTGAGCGGCGAGCCCTGGCGCCGGCCGCTGTCGCTCGTCACCTTCGAACACCGCTAGGGGCCCGACGCCCCGGGAGCTCACGCATGAACGCCGCCACCGCCTCATTCGCCACCGCGCCGCAGCAGGTCACCGCCGCGCCGAAGGAAATCCGCCTGCGCCGCGCGCGCAGGACCCTCGAACTGACCTGGCCGGACGGCCTGCACAGCGAGGTCAGCTGTCTGGCCCTGCGCAAGGCCTGCGCCTGCTCGAACTGCCAGCTCGCCCAGCAGCGCGGCGCGCTGACCCTGATCGACGCCGAGGTCGGCATCGACCGCCTGGAGCTGTCCGGCGTCAGCGGCCTGCAGCTGTACTTCAGCGACGGCCATTTCCGCGGCCTCTACCCCTGGGGCTACCTGCGCGACATCAGCGAGCGGCTGGCCTGAACGGCCCGCCCGCGCCCTGCTCTTTTATCGCAACCATTGGAGGTCGACCCATGTCCGCACTCGGCACCGAAAGCGTTCTCAGCGTCCATCACTGGAACGACACCCTGTTCAGCTTCCGAACCACCCGCGATCCGGCCCTGCGCTTCGAAAACGGCCACTTCGTGATGATCGGCCTCGGCGTGGAAGGCAAGCCGCTGCTGCGCGCCTACAGCATCGTCAGCGCCAACCACGACGAGCACCTGGAATTTCTCAGCATCAAGGTGCCCGACGGCCCGCTCACCTCGCGCCTGCAGCACCTGAAGGCCGGCGACCCGATCTTCGTCAGCCGCAAGCCGGTCGGCACCCTGGTGATGCACGACCTGCGCCCCGGCCGGCACCTGTACCTGTTCGGCACCGGCACGGGGCTTGCGCCCTTCATGAGCATCGTCCGCGACCCCGAGGCCTACGAGCGCTTCGAGAAAATCATGCTGGTGCACTGCGTGCGCGAAGTCAGCGAACTGGCCTACCACGACTACCTGACCCACGAGTTGCCGGCGCACGAATTCCTCGGCGAGGAAGTGCGCGCCAAGCTGCTCTACTACCCGACGGTGACCCGCGAGCCGTTCCGCAACACCGGGCGCATCAGCACCCTGATCGAGACCGGCAGGCTCACCGACGACCTCGGCCTGCCGCGGCTCAACCCCGAGACCGACCGGGTGATGCTCTGCGGCAGCCCGGCGATGCTCGACACCCTCACCGGCCAGCTCGACGCCCTCGGCTTCGAAGCCTCGCCGAGCCAGGGCGTGTCCGGCGACTATGTGATCGAGCGAGCGTTCGTGGAGAAGTGATTATCGCGGTCGAGCGCCAGACGCTCGGCACCTTCGCCCCTCATCCGGCCCTGCGGGCCACCTTCTCCCGGAGGGAGAAGGGAAAGCCCCGCGCATCGGCGTATGTGTAGGAGCAGGCTGCCTGCGACCGAGGCCAGCTCCCTCAGGAGAAACCATTGTCGCGGTCAAAACCGCTCCCACAGGACTTGGCACTGTCCTTGTGGGAGCGGTCTCGACGGCGAATCGCTCACTCTCTCCTGGCCGCCTCCGCCCAGGCCAGCGCCACGTCGATCATGCGGTTGGCGAAGGCCCATTCGTTGTCGTACCAGGCCAGCACCTTGACCAGTTCGCCCTGTACGCGGGTGTGGTTGAGGTCGGCCACGCAGGACACCGGGTAGCCGTTGAAGTCGCTGGAGACCAGCGGCAGCTCGTTGCACTCCATCACCCCCAGCGGGAACTGCCGGGCGCCCTCGCGCAGGGCGGTGTTGACCACCTCGGCGCTGGCCGGCGGCTGCTCGGCGGTGAAGGTGAGGTCGACCACCGAGACGTTCGGCGTCGGCACCCGCACCGCCAGACCGTCCAGCCGCCCGGCCAGCTCCGGCAGCACCAGGCCGATGGCCTTGGCCGCGCCGGTGGTGCTGGGGATCATCGACAGCGCCGCCGCCCGGGCGCGGTAGAGGTCGCGGTGGGTCTTGTCCAGCAGGTTCTGGTCGTTGGTGTAGGAATGCACGGTGTTCACCAGGCCCTGGCGGATGCCGATGGTCTGGTGCAGCACCTTGGCCAGCGGCGCCAGGCAGTTGGTGGTGCAGGAGGCGTTGGAGACCACCTGCTGCCGGGCGTCGAGCAGGTGGTGGTTGACGCCGTAGACCACCGTCAGGTCGGCGCCGTCCAGCGGGTGCGAGGCGAGCACCCGCGGCGCCCCCGCGGCGAGGTGCTGGTCGATGTCCTTGCGCTTCTTGAAGCGCCCGGTGCACTCGAACACCAGGTCCACGCCCATGGACTTCCAGGGCAGCTGCGCCGGTTCCTTCTCGGCCAGCAGGCGAATCGACTGGCCGCGGATCTGCATCACGTCGTCGTGCACGTCGATCTGCCCGGCGAAGCGGCCGAAGGTGGAGTCGAAGCGCGTGAGGTGCGCCAGGGTGGCGTTCTCGCTGAGGTCGTTGATCGCCTCGACGTGGATGCGGCTTTCCAGTTCGCGTTCGAACAGTGCGCGCAGGACCGCGCGGCCGATGCGGCCGTAGCCGTTGAGGGCGATACGCAGCATGTCGGTCTCCCCGGTGATGTGCCTGTCCCCCTTAGGTGCGGTCATGGCGGCTGCGTTCCCCCCGTTGCGTCGAAGCGACGACCGGCAGCCTGAACCCGCTCAGCCGCAGGCCGGTCACATGCGAACAGGCCGCGACGGCCTGCCCTCGAAACCGGCAAGGGGACCTGCGATGAGCGACTCCAAGACCGAGCCCTGGTGGAAAGGCGCGACCGTCTACCAGATCTACCCCCGCTCCTTCGCCGACAGCAACGGCGATGGCATCGGCGACCTCAACGGCGTGCTGCGCCACCTGGACTACCTGCAGCAGCTCGGCGTCGAGGCGCTCTGGCTGTCGCCGATCTTCCGCTCGCCGATGGCCGACGCCGGCTACGACGTCAGCGACTACCGCGACATCGATCCGCTGTTCGGCTCGCTGGCCGACATCGACCGGCTGATCGCCGAGGCCCACGCGCGCGGCATCCGCCTGCTGCTGGATTTCGTGCCCAACCACACCTCCGACCAGCACCCCTGGTTCCTCGAGTCGCGCAGCTCGCGCGACAATCCCAAGCGCGACTGGTACATCTGGCGCGACCGGCCGAACAACTGGCGCGCGGCGCTGAACGCCGGCAGCGCCTGGACCTGGGACGCGCACACCGGCCAGTACTACCTGCACCTGTTCCTGCCGCAGCAGCCGGACCTCAACTGGCGCAACCCGAAGGTGGTCGCAGCCATGCAGGACGTGCTGCGCTTCTGGCTCGACCGTGGCGTCGACGGCTTCCGCATCGACGTGGCGCACTGCACCGGCAAGGACGAGAACTTCGCCGACGAGCCGCGCTGCCTGACCCACCCGCTCGCCGATTTCAACGACCAGGCCTACAGCCACGAGGTGCTGCGCGGGCTGCGCCGGGTGGTCGAGGAATACCCCGGCGAACGCGTGCTGGTCGGCGAGGTGAACATCCGCTCCAGCCTCCAGGTGCTGCAGTACTACGGGCAGGGCGACGAGCTGCACATGTCGTTCAACTTCCTGCCGCTGGACGCGCAGTGGGACGCCGGGCACTTCCAGGCCTGCATCGGCGAGATCGAACGGCTCTACGAACCGGCCGACGCCTGGCCGACCTGGGTGCTGTCGAACCACGACAACCGCCGCCATCGCACCCGCTACGGCGGTTCGCTGGCCCGCGCACGGGCCGCCGCGGTGATGCTGCTGACCCTGCGCGGCACGCCCTTCATCTTCCAGGGCGAGGAGCTCGGGCTGGAGGACGCGCCGATCACCGCCGAAACCCGCGTCGACCCGGGCGGCCGCGACGGCTGCCGCGCGCCCATTCCCTGGCGCGCCGAGCCGCCGCACGGCTGGGACGGCGGCAGGCCCTGGCTGCCGTTCCCGCCGCAGGCCGGCGAACTGGCCGCCGAGCGCCAGCAGGGCGCGCCCGGCTCGGTGTTCGAGCTGTACCGCCGGCTGATCGAGGCCCGCAGGCACAGCCCGGCGCTGCGCCTGGGCGGCTGGGCGCAGCTCGATGCGCCGCCGTCGGTACTGGCCTACCGCCGCGAGCACGGCGGCGACCGGCGCATCGTCGTCATCAACTACGCCGACCAGCCGCTGAGCTGCCCGCTCGACGGCCGCTGGCAGGTGCAGATCGCCAGCGACGGCGGCGGCGAGGGCCAGCCCTACGCCGGCCGGCTGGCCGCCAGCCAGGCCCTTCTCCTTTGCCCACAGGACAGCTGACATGCGCCCACTCTGGTATCGCAACGCGGTGATCTATCAGATCGACCCGACCCTGTTCCGCGACAGCAACGGCGATGGCTGCGGCGACCTGCCGGGCATCAGCGAGCGCCTGGACTACATCCGCGGCCTCGGCGCCACGGCCGTCTGGCTGATGCCTTTCTACCGCTCGCCGTTTCGCGACGCCGGCTATGACGTCAGCGACCACCTGTCGGTCGACTCGCGCTTCGGCGACCTGGCCGACGTCGTCGAGCTGCTGGAAAAGGCCGAGGAACGCGGCCTGCACGTGATCATCGAGCTGGTGGTGCAGCACACCTCAATCGAGCACCCCTGGTTCCAGCAGGCGCGCCGCGACCGCGACTCGCCCTACCGCGACTACTACCTGTGGGCGGACGAGCCGAACGATGAGGTCGAGCCGATTTTCCCGACCATCGAGGACAGCGTCTGGAGCTGGGACGAGGAAGCCGGGCAGTACTACCGCCACCTGTTCTACAGCCACGAGCCGGACCTGAACCTGGAGAACCCGCGGGTGGTCGAGGAGATCGAGCGGATCATGGCCTTCTGGCTGCGCCTCGGGGTCTCCGGCTTTCGCGTCGACGCCGCCTCGCACCTGATCGAACAGGCCGGCGGCGGCGACCCGGACAAGGGCTACTGGCTGCTCGAGCACATGCGCGACTTCGTCACCCTGCGCCGCCCCGAGGCGGTGCTGCTGGGCGAGGTGGACGTCGAGCCGCAGCAGTACAAGGACTATTTCGGCGAAGGCGACCGGCTGACCCTGCTGCTGGACTTCTGGGTCAACAACCACTTCTTCCTCGCCCTGGCACGCAACCAGGCCGAGCCGCTCGCCCGCGCCCTGACACACCAGCCGGACCCGCCGCGGCGCGCGCAATACGCCATCTGGATGCGCAACCACGACGAACTCGACCTGGAGCGGTTGACCGAAGAAGAGCGCGAGGAGGTCATGCAGGCCTTCGCCCCCGACCCGGACATGCGCGCCTACGACCGCGGCATCCGCCGCCGCCTGGCGCCGATGCTCGACGGCGACGAGCGCCGCCTGGCCATGGCCCACGCCATCCTCTTCTCGCTGCCGGGCACACCCATCGTGCGCTACGGCGAGGAGATCGGCATGGGCGACGACCTGTCGCGCGAGGAGCGGCTGTCGGTGCGCACGCCCATGCAATGGTCGAACGAGCCGAACGCCGGCTTCTCCTGCGCGCCGGCCGAGCGCCTGGTGGTGCCGGTGATCGACGAGGGGGCGTTCGGCTACCAGAAGATCAACGTCTATGCGCAGACCCTGCGCGACAACTCGCTGCTGGCCAAGACCGGCAACATGATCCGTACCCGCATCGGCCTGCGCGAGGTGGGCTGCGGCCGTTACCGGGCGGTGGACGTGGACGCGCCCTCGGTGTTCGCGGTGCGCCACGACGATGACTCCACGGTGCTGATGCTGGCCAACCTGGCCGACCAGGAAGTGACCGTGGAGGTGCACGACCGCGACCTCGAGGACTTCGTCGACCTGCTGGCCGACACCGACTACGAACAGCCCAAGGGCCACCCGCTGAAGCTGCACCTCGGCCCGTACGGCTACCGCTGGCTGCGCCGCAAGCAACACCTGTTCGGCTGATGCCATGGCCACCGTGCTCGGCTTCGAAGTCTAAAGAGCGCTAGACCCGCCCTGTGGGAGGCCGCACGCGCCGTGGGAGGCCCGACCTCGGGGCGATCGCTCTTGGGCC
>NZ_KE384419.1:0-9324 GCF_000425625.1 Stutzerimonas azotifigens DSM 17556 | reverse complement strand
GGGACTGCACGCCCTGTGGGAGGCCCGACCTCGGGGCGATCGCTCTTGGGCCGGCAAGGCTTGCCATCGCCGGGGGCGCCCCCACGGAAAGGCGCTGCCGATGTTCGAGCCGCTCGTCCGAATGGCGCCAAGCCAGTACGCGGCCTTTGTCTTGGCAGTGTCGTTTGAGCGAGAATGCGCGGCTTTTCCGGCTATACGGCCAGTGCTCGCTGAGGTAGCGCTTCGTGGAACAGCTCAAAGAGAAGATTCGCCGCGAGGGCATTGTGCTCTCCGACAAGGTGCTCAAGGTCGACGCCTTCCTCAACCACCAGATCGACCCGCGGCTGATGCAGCAGATCGGCGAAGAATTCGCCCGCCGCTTCCGCGACGAGGGCGTGACCAAGATCGTCACCATCGAGGCCTCCGGTATCGCCCCGGCGGTCATGGCCGGGCTCGAACTCGGCGTGCCGGTGATCTTCGCCCGCAAGCACCAGTCGCTGACCCTCACCGACCACCTGCTGACCGCCTCGGTGTATTCCTTCACCAAGCAGGTGGAAAGCACCATCGCCATCTCCACCCATCACCTGTCGGCGAACGACCGGGTGCTGATCATCGATGACTTCCTGGCCAACGGCAAAGCCGCCAAGGGCCTGATCGCCCTCGTCCAGCAGGCCGGCGCCAGCGTCGCCGGCCTCGGCATCGTCATCGAGAAGTCGTTCCAGGCCGGTCGCCAGGAGCTCGAGGCCCAGGGCTTCCGCATCGAATCCCTGGCGCGCGTGCGCTCGCTGGAAGGCGGCCAGGTCCAGTTCGTCGACTGACCGCCCGGGGCCTGCTCAGATCGGCCCCTTGCCCGGCCGCCAGAGGCCGACCAGCGCCCCTTCGGTCCCCGACACCGGATCGCTGGCCGGCGTGGTGACTCGGGCGATGCGTGCGGCGGCCTGGTCGTGGGTCGCCTCGTCCGGGCGCAGCAGGTCGTAGTCCTGCCCGACCGGATAGCCGCCGACCACCTCGAAGCCGTCGCTCGCCTCCAGCTGGCAGTGCCCGGTGCCGGCCGGCAGCACCAGCGCGTCGCCGGCCTCGACCTCCACTTCCCGCCCCTGTTCGCCGCCGAGCATCAACCGCGCCCAGCCGCGCGAGACGCCGAGCACCTCGTGGCTGGTGGAGTGGTAATGGTGGTAGTCGTAGACTTGGGCGCGCCAGCGCGCCGGCCAGAAGTGGCTGTCGAACAGGCGCTCGAAGGCGGCGGCGACGTCCGCGTCGGCGATGGGCACGTCGCGGTAGACGAGCACCGGCAGCCGGCTGTTCGGGGTGCGGCCGTCACTGCTGAACTGCAACTGTTCGAGTCTGAGGGTGGAGCTGGGCATACGGACCTCGCCTTCGCGTGGGTTTCGCGCCCGGGGGCGCCGATCACAGGCTTTCGACAGGCCCGCTCCCGGCTTTGCTCCCCGGCGGTCCGGCACAGGCCAGAAACGACAAAGCCGCCCGAAGGCGGCTTTGTTCCCTGCAGCGCGAAGCTTATTCCAGGCCGGACATCTTCTTGATGGCCGCCAGCAGCTCTTCGTCGCCGCACTCGGCGCAGGTGCCTTTCGGCGGCATGGCGTTGATGCCGCTGATGGCATGCTTGAGCAGGCCGTCGAGGCCGCCGGCAGCGTCGGCATGGGCCTGCCAGGCGGCGCTGTCACCGATCTTCGGCGCGCCCAGCACACCGCTGCCATGGCAGGCGTTGCAGTGCTTGGCGATCACGTCGTCGGCGCTCATCGCGCCACCGCCGGCGGCGGAGGCCACGGCACCGACGCCGGCGCATTCCTGGCCGGAAATGCAGACTTCGCCGACCGGCTTCAGACGTTCGGCGATCGCGTCGTTGTTCGCGGCCTGAGCGCTTACTGCCCACAGGGCCAATACGGCAGCCTGTGCTGCCAGGATCTTCTTAATCAGGTTCACCTTACACCCTCACGTGGCTGGATACGCCCGCGGCCACGGAAACGCGGGCGGGCGCCAGTATAACGACTCGACTCCCGGCTCGAAACAACACATGTTGTCGCAACGGCGGCTGCGGGCTACAGGCTACAGGCTACAGGCTACAGGCTTGGTCAGCCTGGGCCGGCTGGCGGACCGCAAGCCCAGAGCTTCGCCTCAGTCAGAAATTCGCCGGCGTGGTGGCGCTGATGAGCTTGGCCGGCTGCTCGAACGGATTGCGGAAACGGTGCGGCTTGCTGCTCTCGAAGTAGTAGCTGTCGCCCGTCTCCAGCACGTAGGTCTGGCCGCTGACGGTGAGCTCCAGGCGCCCCTCGACCAGCATCCCGGCCTCCTCGCCCTCGTGCACCAGCATTTCCTCGCCGGTGTCCGAGCCCGGCGGATAGGTCTCGGAGAGGAAGGCGATGGCGCGGTCCGGGTGGGCCTTGCCGATCAGCCGCATGCTCACCGCGCCGTCGGAGATGTCGATCAGCTCGCTGGCCTTGTAGACCACCTGGGTGTCGTTGTCCTGGTCGAGGTCCATGGAGAAGAACTCCACCAGCGACATCGGAATGCCGCCGAGCACCTTCTTCAGCGAGCTGATCGAGGGACTGACGCTGTTCTTCTCGATCATCGAGATGGTGCTGTTGGTCACGCCCGCGCGCTTGGCGAGTTCACGCTGGGAAAGGCCTTTGAGCTTGCGGATGTTCTGCAGTCTGGCGCCGACGTCCAATGGCGGGCTCCTCCTCGGGAGTCAGGGACAGGGTGGCCCGTATGATGGGCAGCGTGTTCGGAATTTACAACACGCCTGTCCGCTTTCCCGCCCGCCGGGGCACGGCCTCAAGGCAGCGCGGCGATCACCGTCATTTCCACCCGTACCTCGGGCGCGTACAGCCGCCCTTCGACGGTCGCCCGCGCCGGCGCCGCGCCCCTGGCGGCCCAGGCGTCCCACTCGGCATTCATGCCGGCGAAGTCGGCCTCGATGTCCTTCAGGTACACGGTCACCGAGAGGATGTGCTGCTTGTCGGTGCCCGCCTCGGCCAGCGCCGAATCGATGTTGGCGAGGGTCTGGCGGGTCTGCTCGCGGATGTCGCCGCTGTGGTCGTCGGCCAGTTGCCCGGCCAGGTAGACCGTGCCGTTGTGAATGACGATGTCGCTGTAGCGCGCTTCAGTGCGCAGGCGCTGTATGGGCATGCTTGTGTCGCTCCTTGGCGGTCGAGTAACGGCTGATGTCGAGCCCTTCCGGGCTGATCTGCGGGCGCCGGCGCGCCATCAGGTCGGCCAGCAGCCTGCCCGAGCCGCACGCCATGGTCCAGCCCAGGGTGCCGTGGCCGGTGTTGAGGTAGAGGTTCTTCACCCGGGTGGCGCCGACGATCGGGGTGCCGTCCGGGGTGGCCGGGCGCAGGCCGGTCCAGAAGCTGCCTTCGCTCGCGTCGCCGCCCTGCGGGTAGAGGTCGCCGAGCACCAGCTCCAGCGTCTTGCGCCGGCGAGGGTCGAGGCGCAGGTCGTAGCCGGCGATTTCCGCCATGCCGCCGACGCGGATGCGCTGGTCGAAGCGGGTGATGGCGATCTTGTAGGTCTCGTCGAGCACGGTGGACATCGGCGCCATCGCCGGGTCGAGGATGGGCACGGTCAGCGAATAGCCCTTGAGCGGGTACACCGGGGCGCTGATGCCGAGCGGCTTGAGTAGCTGAGGGCTGTAGCTGCCGAGCGCCAGCACGTAGCGATCGGCGACCTCCAGCTTGCCATCGATCCACACGCCGGCCAGGCGGTCGCCATCGTGCTCCAGCCGCTCGATGCTGCAGCCGTGGCGGAACTCCACGCCGAGGCCACGGGCCAGCTCGGCCAGGCGGGTGGTGAACAGCTGGCAGTCGCCGGTCTGGTCGTTGGGCAGGCGCAGTGCGCCGGCCAGCTTGTGCGCCACCCCGGCCAATGCCGGTTCGACGCGGGCGATGCCGTCGCGGTCGAGCAGCTCGTAGGGCACGCCGGAGCGGTCGAGCACCGCGGTATCCTTCGCCGCGCTGTCGAGCTGCGCCTGGGTGCGAAACAGCTGGGTGGTGCCGAGCTGGCGGCCTTCGTAATGCAGGCCGGTTTCGGCGCGCAGCTCGTCGAGGCAGTCGCGGCTGTACTCGGACAGGCGCACCATGCGTTCCTTGTTCACCGCATAGCGCGCTGCGGTGCAGTTGCGCAGCATGCGCGCCATCCACAGGTACTGGTCGACATCGCCGGTGAGACGGATGGCCAGCGGCGCGTGCTTCTGCAGCATCCACTTGATCGCCTTGAGCGGCACGCCCGGCGCCGCCCAGGGCGAGGCGTAGCCGGGCGATACCTGCCCGGCGTTGGCGAAGCTGGTCTCCATGGCGACCGCCGGCTGGCGGTCGACCACCGTCACCTCGAACCCGGCACGGGCCAGATAGTAGGCGCTGGTCGTGCCGATCACCCCGCTGCCAAGAACCAGTACTCGCATTTCGCCTCCTCGCCCGTGCGGGCGCAATGAACGCTGTTACCGGCGAGTATAGGAAGACGCAACCAGGGTTTCTTACTATAAAAAAGCCGAGTTTTAGGGCAATTTAACGGGCATAACGGCTTACACGGAGGTGTTTCAACCATGCGGACCCGTCATCAGACCCGCCGCGAACTGGACAAGATCGACCGTCAGATCCTCCGCCTGCTGCAGGCCGAGGGGCGCATGCCCTTCACCGAACTGGGCGAGCGCGTCGGCCTGTCGACCACGCCCTGCACCGAGCGCGTCCGCCGGCTGGAGCGCGAGGGCATCATCATGGGCTACTCGGCGCGCCTGAACCCGCAGCACCTCAAGGGCGGGCTGCTGGTGTTCGTCGAGATCAGCCTGGCCTACAAGTCCGGCGACATCTTCGAGGAGTTCCGCCGCGCGGTGCTGAAGCTGCCGCACGTGCTCGAATGCCACCTGGTGTCCGGCGACTTCGACTACCTGATCAAGGCGCGCATCTCGGAGATGGCCTCGTATCGCAAGCTGCTCGGCGACATTCTGCTCAAGTTGCCGCACGTGCGCGAATCCAAGAGCTACATCGTGATGGAGGAGGTCAAGGAGTCGCTGGAGCTGCCGGTGCCGGACTGAGCCTTTTTGCGCTCGCCCGCGCGCCCGGCCTATGCTGAAGGGCAAGAGATGGACAAGGCTTTACCGATGACCCTTCAGCAATCCCCCTGTCACGAGACCCACGCCCCTACCTATTACGCCGCCAGCGCCAACCGCGACCTCCGCTGCCCCAGCCTGGAAGGCGATTGCCAGACCGACGTCTGCATCGTCGGCGGCGGCTTCACCGGCCTCAATACCGCCATCGAACTCGCCGAGCGCGGACTGTCCGTGGTGCTGCTCGAAGCGCGCCGGATCGGCTGGGGCGCCAGCGGCCGCAACGGCGGCCAGCTGATCCGCGGCGTCGGCCACGACCTCGACCGGTTCATGCCGATCCTCGGTGAGGAAGGCGTCGACGAACTCAAGCGCATGGGCTTCGAGGCGGTGGACATCGTCCGCGAGCGCATCGCGCGCTACGCCATCGACTGCGACCTGACCTGGGGCTACTGCGACCTGGCGACCAAGCCGCGCCACCTGAAGGGCTTCGAGGAGGAGTACGCCGAGCTCAAGCGCCTGGGCTATCCGCACGAACTGCGGCGCGTCTCCCGGCGCAACCTCGGCGAGGTGGTCGGTTCCACGCGTTACCTCGGCGGGCTGGTGGACATGGGTTCCGGCCACCTGCATCCGCTCAACCTCGCCCTCGGCGAGGCGGCCGCGGCCCGGTCGCTGGGCGTGCGGCTGTTCGAGCAGTCGGCAGTGCAGCGCATCGACCACGGCCCGAAGGTGCGCGTGCACACCGCCGGGGGCTGCGTGCAGGCCGATACCCTGGTGCTCGCCTGCAATGCCTACCTCGACGGCCTGGAGCCACGCCTGGCGGGCAAGGTGCTGCCGGCCGGCAGCTACATCATCGCCACCGAGCGCCTGCCGGAGGCGCTCTGCAACGAGCTGCTGCCGCAGAACATGGCGGTCTGCGACCAGCGCGTCGCGCTCGACTACTTTCGCCTCTCGGCCGACCGCCGCCTGCTGTTCGGCGGCGCCTGCCACTACTCCGGTCGCGATCCGAAGGACATCGCCGCCTACATGCAGCCGAAGATGCTCGAAGTGTTCCCGCAACTGGTCGGCATCGCCATCGAGTACCAGTGGGGCGGAATGATCGGCATCGGCGCCAACCGCCTGCCGCAGATCGGCCGCCTGCCCGGGCAGCCCAACGTCTATTACGCCCAGGCCTACTCCGGCCACGGGCTGAACGCCACGCACCTGGCCGCGCGCCTGCTCGGCGAGGCCATCGGCGGGCAGCAGGCCGGCCGTTTCGACCTGTTCGCCAAGGTCCCGCACAAGACCTTCCCCGGCGGCCCGCTGCTGCGCTCGCCGCTGCTGGCGCTGGGCATGCTCTGGTACCGGCTGAAGGACGCCGTCTGAATTCCCGCCGACGAACGGCGTCCAAGCAACAGCGCCCGGCGTGACCGCACCCTCGCTCAGTCGAGTGTCGACGCCTGGGAGCCTCCGACTTTCGGACAGGCCGGCGGCCTGCATTCGCCGCGAGGGCGCGCCTCCCACAGGCGGCCGGGCACGTCGCTGCCATGGAGGCGAGCGCCCGATACGCTCTCACGAGGAGATGCCTTGCCCTTCCGCCTGCTGCTGCTCGCCCTTATCTGCCTCGCCGGCTGCGCCAATCGGGGCCCGGCCCCGGCCAGCTACCTGCTGCCGGCCGACGACGCGCCGCTGGTGCAGCGCATCGACCGACTGGGCCAGCGCCAGCCACCGCAGACCTCGGGCCTGCGCCTGCTGCCATCGAGCGACGAGGCCTTCCAGGCGCGCCTGGAAATGATCCGTGCCGCCAGCGTCAGCCTCGACCTGCAGTACTACATCGTCGAGGACGGGCTGACCACCCGCCTGCTGTTCGACGAACTGCTGCAGGCGGCCGACCGCGGCGTGCGCGTGCGCCTGCTGCTCGACGACACCACCGCCGCCGACGCCCAGCTCGAGCTGCCGGCGCTCGACACCCACCCGAACCTGCAGGTGCGCCTGTTCAACCCGCTGCACGCCGGCCGCACCACCGCGGCGACCCGGGCCCTCGGCCGCCTGCTGCACCTCTCGCAGCAGCACCGGCGCATGCACAACAAGCTGCTGCTGGCCGACGGCCGGCTGGCCATCGTCGGCGGGCGCAACCTCGGCGACGCCTA
This sequence comes from Stutzerimonas azotifigens DSM 17556, assembly GCF_000425625.1. Classification (GTDB taxonomy): domain Bacteria; phylum Pseudomonadota; class Gammaproteobacteria; order Pseudomonadales; family Pseudomonadaceae; genus Stutzerimonas; species Stutzerimonas azotifigens. The sequence goes on along the minus strand of NZ_KE384419.1, from coordinate 2,157 downwards.
TTTCGATGCCGACCAGACGCTCAACTTCACCGACATCGACCTGCTCGCCGCCGGCCCGGTGGCCCAGCGCCTGGGCGAAAGCTTCGACCTGTACTGGAACCACTCGCTGAGCGTCCCCATCGACCGCCTGCACCGGTTCGGCCCCGGCCCCGGGGCGCTGCAGCAAGCCCGCGCGCACCTGCGCACCTCGCTGCTCGGCTTCGGCCATGGCGAACCGGAGCGCTTCGAACTGCTCACCCGCTACCGCCGCAGCCCGCAGCTGGACGGCTGGCTGGCCGAGTTGCGCTGGGCGCCGGCGCAGGCGCTGTGGGACGCGCCCGACAAGATCCTCGCCGAGGGCGAGCCGCGCCCGGAGCTGCTGCTGACCACCGACCTCGCGCCGGTGCTGCAGGGCGTCAGCCGCGAACTCACGCTGATCTCCGCCTACTTCGTGCCCACCGAGGCCGGCATGCGCTACTTCGCCGAACGCGCCCGCGACGGGGTGCGGATCCGCATCCTCACCAATTCGCTGGAGGCCACCGACGTGCCGGCCGTGCACGGCGGCTACGCGCCCTACCGGGTGCCCCTGCTCGAGCTCGGCGCGGTGCTCTACGAGCTGCGCCGGCAGCCAGAGCAGGAACAGTCGTGGAACATCAGCGGCTCGTCCGAATCCTCGCTGCACAGCAAGGCGGCCATGTTCGACCGCCGCCAGGTGTTCATCGGCTCGTTCAACTTCGACCCGCGCTCGGTGCTGTGGAACACCGAGGTCGGCGTGCTGATCGACAGCCCGGAGCTGGCCACCGAGGTGCAGGAGCTGACGCTCGAGGGCATGTCCCCGGCGATCAGCTACGAGGTCCGGCTGGCCGACGACCAAGGCGAGCCTCGGCTGGTCTGGCTCGCCGAGGACCACGGCCGGCTGCGCGTGCTGGAGGAGGAGCCGGGCGGCTGGTGGCGGCGCTTCAACGCCTGGCTGGTACGGACCATCGGCCTCGAGCGGATGCTCTGAGCGCTGCCGCGCATCATCCCCGAATCACTCTTTGGTGCAATACCCAGCCGACGACGGCCCGGTACGCTAGTTCCTGCCAACATCGAGGAGGCATCTGCTTCTACAACGACAACAAAAGGAGCATCCATGCGACGCATGACGTGGCTAGGGACATCCATGATCGTCATCGCCTGCTGGCTCGCGGGCACCGCCCAGGCGGTCGCGGCGAGCGGCTTCACCCCGCTCGAAGGCATGCAGATCCATGCCTGCCGGGCCACCAGCAGCCTGCTCGTCTACCGCGGCGAAGGCTTCCAGAAAACCCACCTGGCGCGCATGGAGGCCGACCTCTCGGCGCTCGACGCCGCCTTCCTGCAGACCACCGGCGCCTCGCCCGAACTGGCCCGGACGCACCGCGCGCTGGTCGCCACCCTGCGCCGGGGCGCCGCATTCGGCCGCGACGAGGACGAGGTGCCCTGGACCTGGCCGGGCGAATTGAGCAAGGCCCTGCGCGACTTTCTCACCGCGGTGCGCGCCCAGCAGGGCGCCAACGCCCGGGCCGAGCTGCCGGCGAAGGTCGAGTACCTGGCGGTGCAGTACCTGAGCCGCGCCTACATCGGCTCGTTCGAGACGGCGCGCGAGCAGCCGGAAACCTACCTCGGGCAGGACGAGCGCCGGCTGGTGCCGGACATCGACCGACAGCTCGCCGAACTCGCCGGCCAAGGCGATCCGGCGTTCGACAGGCTGCATACCCGCTGGGAGTTCCTCCGGGTCGCGCTGATGGACATGAACAGCGGCAACAATAGCTTCAACAGCGCCTCCGGCCGCCCCTACGCCCCCATCACCGTGGACCGCCACACGCGTAGCCTGAGCGACCAGTGGATGGCACTCGCGCCCTGAGAACGCCCTCCTCAGGCTGGCGCGAGGGGACGCCGGGCCTTGCTCGCGAATGGGACAACCAGCCGTTCGCGAGCAAGCTCGCTCCTACAGAAAGGCAATGGGTAGGGTGGGGTTCATTGCCGTAGGGTGGGCCAGGCGGCGTTCCGCTTCAGCCCACCGAAGGGGGAGAGACATCGCCCCGGAGAAGATGGTCCGCAGGGCCGGATGAGGGTGAGCCGCCCCGACCCCGCCAACCCTCACCCCGGCCCTCTCCCGGAGGGAGAGGGGGATGTTCGCTGCAGACTCGAGCCCACGGC
>NZ_AUDU01000040.1 GCF_000425625.1 Stutzerimonas azotifigens DSM 17556 | reverse complement strand
CTGCCGGCCTGGTGGTGCATTCGGATCGCGGCAGTCAGTACGCCAGCGAAGCTTATCGTACGCTGCTCAGCCGACATGGCCTGCTCCTGAGCATGAGTCGCAAAGGAAACTGCTGGGACAATGCCGTGATGGAGCGATTCTTCCTGAACCTGAAAATGGAGCGGGTCTGGCAAGCTGACTATGCCAACCAGGCCGAGGCCATGGCCGACATCGCCGACTATATCGTCGGTTTCTACAACAACGTGCGCCTGCACTCCAGCCTGGGCTACATGCCGCCCACCCGCTATGAGCGCAGGCCACCCATACAACCTATCGCAGTGTCCGAAATTATTTGACCACCACAACCCTTACCGCCAAACGTTCACTGGCTGAACCGCGCTTCCAGTCGTGCCTTGGCCTCCGGCCAGTCGCGGTCGGTGAGGCTATAGAGGACGGTGTCGTCGAGGCGGCCGTCGGCCAATCGGCGATGATTGCGCAGCTGGCCCTCGCGCCGGGCGCCGAGCTTCTCGATGGCCTTCTGCGAGCGCAGGTTGCTGGCGGCGGTCTTGAGCTGCACGCGTACCATCTGCCATTCCTCGAAGGCCTGGCGCAGCATCAGGTACTTGATCGAGTCGTTCAGACCCTTGCCGTGTTCGCCCTGGTCGAGCCAGGTCCAGCCGATCTCGGCGGCCGGCAGCGCCGGAAGAAAGTCGGCGAAACGGGTGGTCCCGACGACGCGGTCCAGCAGCCGGATGGTGAAGACCACCGCACGCCCCTCGCGCTGCTCCGCCAGCGCGTGGCGGTACCAGTCCGGACGCAGCGGGCCGTTGAGATAGCCGAGCACCGCACGGTTGCGCATGGCCAGCTCGACCAGGCCGGGGATGTCCGCCTCCTGCAGCGGATCGAGGCGCAGCGCGCCGCGCTGGAGCATCACCGGTTGCGGTTTGAACATCGATTTCCATCCTCGTCGAAGCCTGCCGGGCGGTTTTCCTGAGAACGCGCCGGCAGCGCGAAGTGCCCTCCGGCGGCCGCCCGCCGGTGTCATGCGACCATGGTGCAAGCCGCGCGCGGGGCGGCCCGATTCATGGTAAATAGCCGGCATCAACAGGCCGCGTGAACGGGGTGAGCGGCGTCGAACGCAGGCGGGTGCGCACTACAGATGGCGCCCGTCCTGCCTTCCCGACCGCCCACGTACCACCCGGCCTGAATGGCGGCCCTTGCCTGCCTGTCGCCACCCTGTTTGCGGAGTACCGATGTCCCTGTCCAGCGGGCTGATCGCCGTGGTCGCCCTTCTTTATATGGCCGTGCTGTTCGCCATCGCCTTCTACGGCGACCGCCGCCGCGAGCCGATGGCGCCGCGTGTGCGCGCCTGGGTCTACAGCCTGTCGCTGGCGGTCTACTGCACCAGCTGGACCTTCTTCGGCGCGGTCGGCCAGGCCGCCGAGCAGCTCTGGGCGTTCCTGCCGATCTACCTGGGCCCGGCCCTGCTGCTGCTGTTCGCGCCGCAGATCATCCAGAAGATGCTGGTGATCAGCAAGCAGGAGAACATCACCTCGATCGCCGACTTCATCGCCGCGCGCTACGGCAAGTCGCAGTTGCTGGCGATCGTGGTGACGCTCATCTGCCTGGTCGGCGTGCTGCCGTACATCGCCCTGCAACTCAAGGGCATCGTGCTCGGGGTGAACCTGCTCAGCGGCGGCAGCGCCGAGAGCGTCGGCACCCGTGCGCTGGACACCGCGCTGATCGTGTCGATCGCGCTGGCGCTGTTCACCATCCTGTTCGGCACCCGCAACCTGGACGTGACCGAGCACCATCGCGGCATGGTCCTTGCCATCGCCTTCGAATCGATCATCAAGCTGCTGGCCTTCCTCGCCGTCGGCGCCTTCGTCACCTTCGGGCTCTACGACGGCCCCGGCCATCTGCTGCAGGCGGCCCACCAGTCGCCCCGGCTGGAATCCTACTGGCAGGAGACGGTGAACTGGCCGTCGATGCTGGTGCAGACGGTGGTGGCGATGATGGCCTTCGTCTGCCTGCCGCGGCAGTTCCACGTCGCGGTGGTGGAAAACACCCATCCGCGCGACTTCCGCCTGGCGCGCTGGGTGTTCCCGCTTTATCTGTTGCTCGCGGCGCTGTTCGTGGTGCCGATCGCTCTGGCCGGGCAGTTGCATCTGCCCAGCGGCATCGTCCCGGACTCCTTCGTCATCAGCCTGCCGCTGGCCGAGCAACACCCCTGGCTGGCGCTGCTGGCGTTCATCGGCGGCGCCTCGGCGGCCACCGGCATGGTCATCGTTGCCAGCGTGGCGCTGTCGACCATGGTCTCCAACGACATCCTGCTGCCCTGGCTGCTGCGCCGGCAGAAGACCGAGCGGCCGTTCGAGGAATTCCGCCACTGGATGCTCTCGGTGCGCCGCATCAGCATCCTGGTGATGCTGTTGCTGGCCTACGTCAGCTACCGCCTGCTCGGCTCCAACGCCAGCCTGGCGACCATCGGCCAGGTCGCCTTCGCCGCCGTCACCCAGCTGGCCCCGGCCATGGTCGGCGCGCTCTACTGGAAACCGGCCAACCGCCGCGGCGTTTTCGCCGGCCTCGCCGCCGGCGCGGCGATCTGGTTCTACACCCTGGTGGTACCGCTGATGGCCGCCGGGCTGGACTGGCCGCTGACGCTGTTCCCCGGTCTGCAGTGGCTGCGCACGCACGCCTCGGACTTCGGCGTGAGCGTGCTGACCCTCGGCGTGATCCTCTCGCTGGCCGGCAACTTCCTGCTGTTCTTCTGGGTGTCGATCATCACCCGCACCCAGGTCTCCGAGCACTGGCAGGCCAGCCGCTTCATCGGCCAGGAAATCAACACCCAGACCGGCAACCGCCGGCTGCTGGCCATGCAGGTGCGCGACCTACTGGCACTGGCCTCGCGCTTCGTTGGCGCCGAACGGGCGCAGGAGAGCTTCCGCCGCTTCGCCGTCCGCCAGGGGCAGAACTTCGCCCCGAAGCAGCCGGCCGACGCCAAGTGGATCGCCCACACCGAGCGCCTGCTGGCCGGCGTGCTCGGCGCCTCCTCGACCCGCGCGGTGGTGAAGGCGGCCCTCGAAGGCCGGCAGATGGAAGTCGAGGACGTGGTGCGCATCGTCGGCGAGGCCTCCGAGGTGCTGGAGTTCAACCGGGCCCTGCTGCAGGGCGCGATCGAGAACATCACCCAGGGCATCAGCGTGGCGGACAAGTCGCTGCGCCTGGTGGCCTGGAATCGCCGCTACCTGGAGCTGTTCGACTATCCCGAGGGGCTGATCACGGTCGGCCGGCCGATCGCCGACATCATCCGCTACAACGCCGAGCGCGGCCTGCTCGGCCCCGGCGACATCGACGAGCACGTCGCCAAGCGCATCTACTGGATGGAAAAGGGCACGCCGCACACCTCCGAGCGCCTGTTCCCCAACGGCCGCGTGGTCGAACTGATCGGCAACCCGATGCCCGGCGGCGGCTTCGTCATGAGCTTCACCGACATCACCGCGTTCCGCGAGGCCGAACAGGCGCTCAAGGACGCCAACGAGGGTCTCGAGCAGCGGGTGGCCGAGCGCACCCACGAATTGTCGCAGCTGAACCAGGCGCTGAGCGAGGCCAAGAGCACGGCCGAGGCCGCCAACAAGTCGAAGACGCGCTTTCTCGCCGCGGTCAGCCATGACCTGATGCAGCCGCTCAATGCCGCGCGGCTGTTCTCCGCCGCCCTCGCCCACCAGCAGGAAGCGCTGCCGCGCGAGGCGCAGGAACTGGTGCGCCACCTGGACAGCTCGCTGCGCTCGGCCGAGGACCTGATCGCCGACCTGCTGGACATCTCGCGCCTGGAAAGCGGCCGCATCACCCCGGACCGCAATCCCTTCCCGCTGGCCAGCCTGTTCGACACCCTCGGCGCCGAGTTCACCGCGCTGGCGCAGGAGCAGGGCGTGACCTTCCGCGTGCACGGCAGCCGCCTGCGCGTCGACAGCGACATCAAGCTGCTGCGGCGAATCCTGCAGAACTTCCTGACCAACGCCTTCCGCTACGCCGAGGGCCGGGTGATCCTCGGCGTCCGGCGCGAGCCCGGCGCCCTGCGCCTGGAGGTCTGGGACCGCGGCCCGGGCATCCCGGAGGACAAGCGGCACGAGATCTTCGAGGAATTCAAGCGCCTGGACAGCCACCGCACCCGCGCGGAAAAGGGGCTGGGCCTCGGCCTGGCGATCGCCGACGGCCTCTGCCGGGTCCTCGGCCATCGCCTGGAGGTGCGCTCCTGGCCAGGCAAGGGCAGCGTCTTCAGCGTCAGTGTGCCGCTCGCCAGCGCACCCAGCCGGGCGAAGGTCGCCGCGCTGCGCGACAACGGGCAGCCCGCCCTGGCCGGCACCCAGGTGCTGTGCATCGACAACGAGGACAGCATCCTCGCCGGCATGCACAGCCTGCTGTCACGTTGGGGCTGCCAGGTGTGGACGGCGCGCAACCGCCTCGAGTGCGAGCACCTGCTCGACGGCGACGTGCGCCCGCAGCTGACGCTGGTCGACTACCACCTGGACGAAGGGGAAACCGGCACCGAACTGATGGCCTGGCTGCGCACCCGCCTGGGCGAACCGGTGCCGGGCGTGGTGATCAGCGCCGACGGCCGCGCCGAACTGGTGGCCGCGGTGCATGCGGCGGGGCTGGATTTTCTCGCCAAGCCGGTAAAGCCGGCGGCGCTGCGCGCCCTGATGAGCCGGCATCTGACTTTGTCGTAGGATCAGCGAGCCGATCGGGCGGAAAGCGGTCTGGCGGCGGTCAGGCCCGCACGCGCTGCCGCTGCAGCAGATGGCGGGCTTCCTGCGAGCCCTGGGCGGCGGCCTGCTCGAGCCAGTGACGCGCCTGCGTCGGCTCGTGGTGACGGGCCTCGGAGTACAGCCGACCGAGCGCCAGCTGGGCCTGGCAATCGCCCGCGCGCGCGGCCTGGCGCAGCATCTCCAGGCCGATCCGGCGGTCGCGCTGGCTGTCGCACTCCTTGCACAGCAGGCGACCGAGCCGACTCTGCGCTTCGACAACGCCCTCGCGCGCCGGCTGCTTGAGCAGGCGCCCGGCGATACGCTTGGCACTGTCGGTGCGGGCCAGCGTTTCGCTGTCCAGCAGCCAGCGCGCCACGCGCAGAGGCAGAACGGAAGTGGTCGGATACTTGGCGGGAGACTTCGAAGTGAGAGAGCGCATTCTCATGGGACGAAGGTAACGTGAACGACGGCCGCGCACTCTACTCCTTTTTTTCAGGAGATAAAGGCTTGTCAAAAACGTGATTTTGCGATCCGCCGCACATGAAAAATTAATCCACAAAAGCTGTGGATAACTCCGTGGACAATTGGCTGACAACTTCCCGAAGGCCCGCTGCCACGGGGCTCCCAGACAAACTGGCGGTTTTTTCACCAATGAAAATTTGTCTTTATTTTCAAGTACTTACCAAAATGCTTATGAAGCGCACCAGTTTGCGACACTTTGTCATAAGCGCTTGACAGCCCTGGAGGTGAATGTGCACAAGTTTGTGGCAACCCGTCGCAACCCCCGGCCGGAAGCCTCCGAAGCCCCCGTCAGCACGCAGTTTCACGGCATTTTCCGGAACCTTTTTGACGCATTGAAGTCATGGGCGCCCCATCGGCGACCGTTCGTCGGAAGCCCGGGGGAGCGGGCAGCGCGCCTTTGCCCATGAGGTCATCCGCTCGGCTGGCGATCGCCCTCGCCCTGTTCGTCGTCCTGGCTGCCGCGATCGGCGCCGGCGCTCATCGCGCCTGGCAGTCGCTGAAGGCCGACCTGGGCATCCACGACCTGCAGTGGAGCCAGCTCCGGCTCGGCTGGAAGTCCATTCGCCTCGGCGAGCTCGAGTTCCTGGCCGCGACGGATGCCGGCAACTTCACGTTGGAAGCACGGCAGCTGGAGCTGACCCTGGAACGGCTGCTGCCGGCGCCCAGGCTGGGCCGTCTCGGCATCGAGACGCTACAGGTACGTCAGCAACGATCGGCGGCGCCCGGAATGGCGGAGGACACCTCCCTGCCGGATATCGACGTCCTGGTGCAGGACCTGGCGCGCTGGCTGCCGCTGCAGGTAGCCATCGAGCGCTTCCAGCTCGCGCTCCCCTGCCCCACCGGATTCTGTGAGGAACAGGGCGGCATCCGCCTCGAACACAGCGGCAATCTTCCGGCTTCCGCGCAGCTCTTCGCCCACCTGGATCACGCCGGCCGGCGCCTGTCGCTGGAGCTCGACGCCAGCGGTCTGCTGGCCGGGCAGACCGACCTCGGCCTGCGCGGCTTCATCGACGGGGAGCCCCGCCTGTCACTGAACAACCGGATCGAGCGGCGTCCCGACGGTCGGCACTGGCAGGGCAGCCTGGCGCTCGCCCGGCTGCCGGAAGCCGCCTGGCTGCAGGCCTGGCTCGGACGCTGGCTCAGCCCCGGCATGGCGCTGCCGGTCGGGCCGCCCGAGGACATGCGCCTCGGCGGGGGCTGGGCATTGCGGGTGCCCGGCTCGGTGCAGCGCTGGGAGGACTGGCGCGCACTCGAAGGGGACGCCTCGCTGGCCCTGCACCTGCCCACGCCCTGGCCGGTGCCGGGCCTGGGGCTGCTCCAGGGCGAGCTGGAGCTGAACGCCAGCCAGCGGGAGGAAGGATGGACGCTCGGCGCGCTGCAGGCGGCGCTCGACCTGCAGCCGGACCCGGCTTCGCTCGCCGAGCTGCCCCCCGCGCTGCGGCCGGGCCGGCTGGCCCTCGAGGCCCGGTCGGAGTCAGGCAACGAGGCGGACGCGCCCCTGAGGGTGCCGGTGAAGTCGACGGCAACCAACGCCGCCGGACTGAACGCCACCTTCGAAGGCACCCTGCTGGCCGACCGCCAGTGGCCACCGACCGTGCAACTGCAGCAGGCGCACCTGCGCGCCGAACTCCCGCCTTGGACCACGCCCGAGCTGACGGCCTCTTCCATACGCGGCGACCTGCGTCTGCAGGGAGGCCTGGCTTCCGACCGCCTGGAGCTGCGACTGGAGAAGGGGTCGCGCGTCACCCTCGGCCCACTGCAACTGCCGTCCGCCGGTATCTCGGCCGAGCGCGTGCAGGCCGATGTCTCGGGGCTCGGGCTGTCGTTCACGCCTCCGGACCAGCGCTGGCAGGTCGCCGGCCCCGTCGACCTCACGGCCGGACGGCTGCTTCACGCCGAGCTCCGTCCGCTGCCGTGGCGCTGGCAGGGCCGGGTGACGGCCGATCCGGCACGCAGCAGCCTGCAGGGGCGGCTGACCAACGAGGCCGGCCTCGCCATCGACACCGAGGTGGAACAGCCGGCTGGCGGCGCGCTTTCCGGCCAGTTCCGCCTGGGCGAATTGTTCCTGCGCGGCGGCAACCCCTTCGCGGCGACATTGCAGGCCTGGCCGGAGTTGCTGCAGCTGGATTCCGGGCGGGTCTCCGCGCAGGCCAGCCTGTCGCTGCCGCCGCAGGGCGCGTCCAGCGGCAGCCTGCAGCTGGACGCCCGCGGCCTGTCGGGCATCTACGACACCACCGAGCTCAACGGCCTGCAGGGCAGCCTGGCGCTCACCTGGGACGCACGCCAGCTGGCGCTCGAGGTGCCGGAGCTGCACCTGGAAGAGGCGAACCCGGGGCTGTCGCTCGGCCCGCTGCAGGTGCGCGGGCGCTACCGTGCGCCACTGGCCGAACCGGCGGCCGGCGTGCTCGGCTGGGACCTGGCTGAACTGCGGCTGCTCGGCGGCCATACCTGGCTCGAACGGGGCAGCCTGGATCTCGCCCGACAGGAACACAGCCTCCACGTCCAGGTGCGCGACCTGAGCGTCGACGCGCTCTTCGCCGCCTACCCCGCCGAGGGCCTGAACGGCAGCGGCACGCTCGACGGCGCCTTCACCCTGGGCCTTGGGCCGCAAGGCCCGACCGTGAACCAGGGGCGCCTCGGCGCACGCCCGCCCGGCGGCGTCCTGCAGCTGCGCTCGCCGCGCATCCAGGCGCTGGGGCGCTCCAACCCGGCGATGCGCCTGGTGACCGAGGCCCTCGACGACTTCCACTACCAGGTACTGACCAGCGACGTCCGCTATGCCGCCGACGGCCGCCTCAACCTCGGGCTGCGCCTGGAGGGCCGCAATCCCGCGCTGGAGGGCGGCCGGCCGATCAATTTCAACATCGATCTCGAAGAGAACATCCCGGCCTTGCTGACCAGCCTGCAGTTGAGCGATCGTGTCAGCGAAACCATCCAGAAGCGAGTCCAGCGTCGCCTGCAATCGGCCGATGAGCCCTCGCCCCGCTGAACAGGAGTCAACCGCATGCGGTGTCGCCCCCTCGTGTTCGTCCTGCTCGCCGGCCTCGCGGCCTGCACCCCGCGCGTGGAGCTGGCCGTCCCCAACGAGCCGATCACGATCAACCTCAACGTGAAGATCGAGCACGAGATCTACATCAAGGTCGACCGCGCGCTCGACGCGATCATCAACGAAGACAGCGGACTTTTCTGAGGAGCCTTTTCATGTTTCGGACCATCGGGACCCTGCTGCTGGCGCTGTGCCTGAGCCTGCCGGCGGCGGCCATGACGCTCAACGAGGCGATGTCGGCCCTGGGATCGGCCAAGGCCAGCGGCCAGCTCGGCGAAAAGCCCGACGGCTATCTCGGCGTGGTGCGCAGCTCGGCGCAGGCCGAGGAGATCGCCGCACAGATCAACCAGGCGCGCCGCGCCGAGTACCATCGAGTGGCGCAGAAGAACGGCGTGAGCGTCGACGACGTCGAGGCGATCGCCGGCAAGAAGGCCATCGACAAGACCCCCGCGGGGCAGTTCGTGCAGATCGACGGCCAGTGGGTACGCAAGTAGCGCAACGGCGGTCAGGCGGGACCGCCGTTGCGTAGCCATCTCACCGTCACGGCTCGGTGAAGGAGCGATGCATCCCGTCGCTCAGCGGGCCGGCGATGTAGTTGAACAGCGAGCGCTCGCCCGTGAGGATGGCCACGCTCACCGGCACGCCCGGCAGCAGCGGATAGCGGGTGCCGCGGTGCACGAAGGCGTCCTCCGCGGGGCGGATGCGCACCCGGTAGTAGGGCACCTTCTGCTCGTCGAGCACCGAGTCCGGGCTGATGTCCACCACCTCACCGTCGATCGGCTGGAAACCGCGGGCGATGGACGACACCAGCTGTATCCGCGCCGTCTGGCCGGGGCTGACCATGCCGATGTCGCCGACCGGCAGCCGCGTCTCGACCAGCATCGGCTCGTCGGCCGGTACCAGCGTCATCAACGTGCCGCCGGGCTGGATGACGCCGCCCTCGGTGTTCACCTGTAGCGTCATCACCACGCCCTCGATGGGCGAACGCACCACCTGCCGCTCGCGGCTGTCGGAATACTTGTGCAGGCGCTCCTGCAGCTCGGCGACCTGCCGACGGACCTCGGCCAACTCCTTTTGCAACTCCTCGTTGCCGCCGGAATCCAGCGAGGTCAGCGCCGCCTGCTCCTGTTTCTGCGCGGCCAGCACACGGCCCAGGGAGGCTTCGGTCTCCTGCAGGGTGCCGCGCAGCTGTTCCTCGTCCTTGAGCAGTTCCAGGTGCTCGTAGCGGTTGGCCAAGCCTTCCTTCATCAGCTTCTCGCTGATGGCGATCTGTTGCCGCAGCAGCTTGAGCTTGGCGTTGGCGTGGGCGCTGCGGGCCTTGAGTTCCTTCTCCTCGGCGTTGCGCTGGGCGATCTTCTGCTGCTGCTCCTCGTAGCGGCTACCCAGGCGGCTCTTCTGCGCGATGAAGAGGTCGCGGTTGACCTTCACCTGCTCGGCGAAGTCCCGGGCCAGCTCCTCCGGCACCTGCATGTCGTCGGCGCCGGCCAGCTGGGCCTCCAGGCGGATGGCGCGGATGCGCAGCGCGCCCAGCAGGGCCTCGGTCTCGCGGCCTTCGGACAGCGTGGAGACGCGCTCCACCTCGGCCAGCGGCTCGCCGGCCGTCACGCGCTGCCCCTCGCGCACCAGGATGCGACGGACGATGCCGCCCTCCAGGTGCTGCACCAGCTTGGTCTGGCCCAGGGAGGTGACCTCACCGGTGGAATGGCTGGCGATGTCCAGGGTGAAGAGCGCCGACCAGAGCAGCAGCGCGCCCAGCAGCAGGGCCAGCAGGCGGATGGTCAGGCGGCTGCCCAGCAGTTCGTCGCCGGGTAGCGCAGGGTCGCTCTTGGCAGGCAGGAAGAGGCCGGTCAGGCGGCTGAGCACGGGGTGGGTGTCGAAGGCGGCCAGCAGGCGCCCCGGCCGCTCGTTCGTCGGCTCGTTCGGCTCACGCATGGCTGGCTCCTTCGCGGGTCGCTTCGCGCACGACGCGAGGCACCGGTTTGTGGTTGAGATCGACGACCGTATCGGCGCCGCCGAGGATGAAGGATTCGTTGCTCATCACCACCAGGGTGCGGCCTTCGCGCAGCAGGCGGCTGAGCAGCGCGGCGATGGCCTTGCAGCCCTCGGCGTCGACGCCTTCGGTAGGGTCGTCGAGCACCACCAGTCGCCCTTCCCCCAGCACCGCGCGCACCAGCGCCAGGCGCCGGCGGATGCCCAATGGAATGTGCGCGCCGCCGTTGCGCAGGGTCAGTCCGAGGCCTTCGGCGCCGCCCTCGACGAACCCACCGACCGCCAGCTCCCGGCAAAGCTCCAGCACGCGCGCATCCGGAGTGTCCGGGGCCAGTACGCAGAGGTTTTCGCGTAGCGTGCCATCGAAGAACTGCGGCTCCTGCGGCAGATAGGCCACCTGCCGGCGCCACCATTGCGGGTCGGCCTGGCGCAGATCCATGCCATCGACCAGCAGGTGTCCGCGCGAAGGCTCGAGCAGGCCCACCAGCAGGCGCGCCATGGTCGTCTTGCCGCTGCCGTTGGCACCGGTGAAGGCCAGCACCCGGCCGGCCTCGAGTGCGTAGTCGAAGTGTTCCAGCACCGGTACCGCCTGCTTCGGGTAGGCGAAGGCCAGGTCCTCGAAGCGCAGGCTGCCCCGCATCTGCCCCAGGCGCACGCCATCGGCGCGCTCGCGAGGAATGGCGCACAACTGGCGCACCAACTCGAGCGCACGCTGGCCACGGCCGATCTGCTCGCCCAGGCCCAGCGCCCGGGTCAACGCCGCCAGGGCACGGCTGGCGAGGATGTTGCAGCCGATCAGCGAGCCGACGTCGAGGTTGCCGGCCAGCACCTCCCGCGCGCCCAGGCCCATGATGGCCATGCTCAGCAGCAAGGTGCCCGCGTAGCTGGCGTTCTGCATGGTGTTCTGCAGGCGGTTGAGCTGGGCACGCTGTTCGGCCTGATCGCTGGCGCAGGCGTGCCACTTCTGCTTGAGCACGTCGGCCGCGGAGAAGGCACGCACCATCTCGCCGCCGGCAGTGAGGTTGTGCTGGTAGCCGGCGAGCTGGATGGCCACGCGGCTCTGCGCCTCCATCGGCTCGCGCAGGCGATGCTGTGCGAGCAGCGAGACCAGCGCCACCCCGGCCATCAGCAGCAGCGTCATGCACGCCAGGAACGGGCTGAGCATGCCCAGCACCACGACGAAGACGAAGGCGAACGGCATGTCCAGCAACGTCACCAGATTGGGGGCGCCGAAGCACTGCTGAACGGTGCCCTGCCCGGCCAGGATCTCGCGGCGAGCGCTGTGCGGCAGCTGCTCGACCAGCGCGTACTGACCCCTCGCGCTGCTTTCGAACAGGTTCTGGCTCAGCTCGCTGTCGGCGCGGGCGCACAACCACTGCGCCACCCGCAAGCGGGCGTTGCGCAACAGCACTTCGAATCCGACCGCCAGCAGCGCGCCCAGGGTCAGGGTCAGCAAGGTGGCGTCCACCCCCAGCGCCAGGTAGCGATTGAGCACGTGGATGCTGTAGAGCGAGCTGGCCAGGCCGAGCAGGTTGATCAACAGCGAGGACAGCAGCAATTCCAGACGGAGCCTGGGCTGCAGGGCGATACGGCGGAGAAACTCGTTCATCTCGGTACTACTCGGTCAAAGCAGGGCTCCCCCGCGCCGGGGCGCGAGGGGAACCGGGGTCACACCGTGTGAGGCTGGATCACGTCCTGTGGCAGGTTGTGTGCATCGGGTTGGTTGGCCAGCTCGGCCAGGGCCACCAGGCCGCTGCCATCCGTGCCGCTGGAGGTGTCGGCGTCGTAGTACAGCCGGGTCACGTCGCCGTTGGAGATCAGGAAGAAGGCCGAACCACTGTGCTGGTCACTACCGCTGATCGCCGCCTCCAGTTCGTCGAGCTGGCCGTCGTTGCCGGTACCGAACTGGAACTGGCCGGAAGCGAAGCTCACCCGGTAAACATCGGCGTTGCCCTGGGCCGCGAGCTTCGCCAGGGTATCCATTACGTCGCCGGTGTAGGCCTGGGAGACCGAGGTCAGGTTGCCCAGGCCACCGAAGGCCGTCGGATCGAAGGTCAGGCGGTCTACGCCGGCCTGGAAGTCCAGGATCGCGTCCATGCCGTCGCCCGGCGAGCTGTAGTGGAAGCGGTCCGCACCGGCGCCACCACGCAGCACGTCCGCCCCGCTGCCGCCCACCAGCAGGTCGTCGCCGTGCCCACCGTCGAGCACGTCGCTGCCGGCGCCGCCGAACAGGCGGTCGTTGCCGCCCAGGCCGGCCAGGTTGTCGGCGCCGGCTGTGCCGCTGAGCAGGTCGTCGCCCGCCCCCGCCTGGTCGTCGTTGCGCAGAGTCACGTCCTTGCTGATCAGCACATAGGGGCTGTCGGCGGCCGAGCGCAGGACGATGGACATCAGCTCATCGGCCTCCACCACCGTGTCGCCGCTGACCGAGAAGCTGAAGCTCGCGGTGGTGCTGCCGGCAGCGAAGGTGACGCTGCCGGAGGGCAGCGCACCGCCGAAGTCGTCGGCGTCCACGCCCTGGCCGGCGCCTGGCTGCAGGCTCCAGTAGAAGGTCTCGGCGTTGGCGGACGGGTTGCGGGTCACCTGGTAGGTCACCAGGGTGCTGCCGGCGTTGCCTTCCATCACGCTGTCCGGGCCGCTGATGCCAAGCCCCAGGTCGTCGTCGCGGATGGTCCCGCCGAGGCTGGTGGAACCGCCGGCGATGGCCGGGTGGCTGAACGTCAGGGTGAAGGACTCGTCGCCCTCGCGCAGGGAATCGCCACGTACCGGCAGGCTGAACACCATCTCCGAAACGCCGGCGGCCAGTGTGATGGTGCCGGTCAGGGGCACGCTGAAGTCGTTGGCGTCCACCGCCCCGGCAATGCTGTAGCTGATGGTCAGCGCCGCGCTGTCCGGGCCCGCGCGCAGGATCCGGTAGGTCAGCGGCGTGGTGGTGCCGGGGCCGCCTTCCAGGCGGCTGCTGTCCAGCGCGAGTACGGTCAGGGCCACGTCGTCGCCCTGGATGGTGGCGCGGGCGCTGCCCTGCAGCGGGTTGACGCTGCTGCCGCCGCCGCTGCTGGAGAGTTGCACGGTGAACTGCTCGTCGGACTCGCCCAGGTCGTCGCCGTACACCGCCACTTCCAGCACCTTGCTGGTCTCGCCGGCGGCGAAGTGCAGCACGCCGCCGGGCAGCACGCCCCCGACGAAGTCGGCCCCATCCGCCGGTGCCGAGCCGCTGCCCGCCACCGACCAGTCGATACTGGCGGCCGAGCTGGTGTCGCCGCTGCGGGTGACGGTGAAGCGGAAGACGGTGGTGGCCCCGCCGTTGCCCTCGGCCAGTACGCTGTCCACCACGCGGATGGCGAACTGGTTGTCGTCGTTGACGATGGTACCGCTGGCGCGGTCGTTGATCAGGTCGACGCCTTGCGGATCGCTCAGCACCACCTCGAAGCTCTGGTCCGGACCGAGCACGTCGTCGCCCTGCACGCGGATGACGATGTCCTTGTAGGTCTCGCCGTCGGCGAAGGTCAGGCTGCCGGAGGGCAGCACGCCGCCGACGAAACTGCCGGCGTTCGCCGGGTAGGTGCCGGCGCCCTGCAGCGCCCAGTCGACGCTGACGCTGCCGGCGCTGTCGCCCACCCGCTCGACGCGGTAGACGAACTCGGTCACCTGGCCCTGGTTGCCTTCGTCCAGGCGGTCACTGCCGAGGGCGGCGATGCTCAGGCCACGGTCGTCGTTGAGGATGGTGACGCTGGCCTCGCCGGTGAGGATGGTCGCTCCCTCCGGGTCGCTGAGAACCACGGAGAAGGTCTCGTCGCGCTCGCCCAGCGTGTCCGAATCCACATGGACGGTGATGGTCTTGCTGGTTTCGCCGGTGCCGAAGGCCACCACGCCGCTCAGGTAGATGCCGCCGAAGTCCTCGGCGTTGACCGGGTTGGCGCCGCTGGGCACCAGGTCCCAGAGCACGCTGACCGGGCCCGAGAGGTCGCCGCCGCGGGTCACGGTGAAGGTCACGGCGGTCTGCAGGCCGTCGCTGCCTTCCAGCACCTGGGCGGCGTCGGCGGCGATCCACAGCACCGGATCGTCGTTGAGCACCATCGAGTCCACCGGACCGGTAGTGATGGTGGAGCCATAGCTGGAGTTCTCCAGCCACACCTGGAAGCCCTCGTCCTCCTCGCCCAGCTCGTCGCCGCGCACGGCCACGGTGAAGGTCTTGCTGGTCTCGCCGTCGGCGAAGTGCACGGTGCCGCTCAGGGCCTCGAACTCGGCGTCGCTCAGAGCGTGGCTGCCCATTCCGGCGGCGCGCCAGTCGACGCTGGCGGTGCCGACCGCGCTGCCGCTGCGGTCGATGCGGAAAGTGAACAGCGTCAGGCCCTCGTCGCCCTCCACCGCTTCACGGGTCACCGCGCTCAGGGCGAGGCTGTCGTCGTCGTTGCGGAAGGTGCCGGTCTGGCCGTTGCCGACGATGTCGGTGTTGCCGGTCGGATTGGACAGTTGCAGGGTGAACTGCTCGTCACCCTCATCCAGGCCGTCGCCCAGTACGTCGATGTAGATGTCCTTGTGGGTCTCGCCGGCGGCGAAGACCAGTTGACCGGAAGGCAGCACGCCGCCGGGGAAGTCGGCGGCCGTGGCGCTGCCGGCCTGGACCTGCCAGTCGACGCGGGTCTCGCCGCTGGTGTCGCCGCTGCGGGTCACTGTGAAGTGCAGGCGGCCCGGGGTGCCGTCGTCACCCTCATGGACCGCTGCCACGACACTGGCCAGGGTCAGGTCGATGTCGTCGTTGCGGATCGCCCCGGCCGCACTGCCGGCGGCCGGATCGACGGTACTGCCGGCGCCCGGCTGGTAGAGCCCGACGCTGAAATGCTCGTCCAGCTCCACGTCGCGGTCGCTGCGCACCGGGATGGTCAGCACCATCTCGCTCTGGCCGTCGGCGAAGGTCAGGGTACCGCCGGTGGACAGGAAGTCGCTGGCGTCGGTGTCACCGTGGTTGATGCGCCAGCTGACCGTGGAGGTACCCTCGGTGCTGCCGGTGCGGGTCACGGTGAAGGTCAGGGCCGTGCCTTCGGCGGCGTCCGCCTCATTCCGTGCGATCGCGAACACGTCGTCGTCGTTGCGGATCAGCACATCCACCTGCTGGGTGGCGAAGCTGTGACTCAGGCTGTCGCCGGGCGCCTGCAGGCCGAGGGTAAAGCCCTCGTCGGCCTCCAGGGCGTTGTCGCCGGCCACCCAGACGACCACGGTCTGGCTCATCTGGCCCTCGGCGAAGGTCAGCTCGCCGAACGGCAGCTGGCCGCCGACGAAGTCGTCTGCCGAGGCCGGATTGGCACCGCTGCCGACGACACTCCAGGCCAGGGTGGTCGCCAGGCCGCTGCCGCTGCGGGTGACCAGGAAGCTGTAGCCGGTGGCGCCGTTGTCGCCTTCTACCGGCGTCGCAACGGCACTGAGGTTCCACTGCACGTCATCGCTGACGATGGTGCCGGTTGCGCTGTCCACCTTGATGTCCGAACCGGCGGAGGCATTGCCCAGCACCACCTGGAAGACTTCGTCCGTCTCCAGGGTGCGGTCGCCCAGCACCACGACGCTGATGGTCTGGCTGGCTTCGCCGGCGGCGAAGGCGAGGCTGCCGCTGGGCAGTACGCCGCCCAGGAAGTCGGCCGCGTCCGCTGCGCCCTGCAGCTGCCAGTCCACGCTGGTGGCGCGGTCCAGGTTGCCGCTGCGGCTGACGGTGAAGGTGTAGACGGTCTGCACGCCGTCGTGGCCTTCGATGTGATGGGCATCGGTGGCGACGATGTTCAGCGAGACGTCATCGTTGATGATGGTGGTATCCGTCGTGGCGTGGGTGAAGACCAAGTCGTCGGGGCTGCTCAAACTGAGACGGAAGTCCTCGTCGGCCTCACCGCTGTAGTCGCCGCGTACCTGTACGCGGATGGTCAGTTGCTCCTGGCCGGCGGCGAAGCTGACGCTGCCGCTGGTGGCTACGAAGTCGTCCGGCGAGGCTGGATTGGCGCCGATGCCGGCGACGCCCCAGTTGATGGTTTCGGTGCCGGAGAGCTTGCCGCTGCGGGTGACCACGAAATCGAACCAGGTGGTCTGGCCGTCGTCGCCTTCCGCCTGAGCGGCGGGGGCGGCGACGTCGATCACCACATCATCGGCGACGATCAGCCCGTCGGCGCTGGCCTGGTCGATCACCAGCCCACTGGACGGGTTGCTCAGCACCACGCTGAAGCTCTCGTCGCTCTCGGCCAGCAGATCGCCGCGCACGTTGACGGTAAGGGTGACGCTGGCCTGCCCCGCCGGCAGCACCAGGGAACCGGAAGGCAGAACGCCGAACGGGAAGTCGCCGCCATCGGCCGGGCTGAGCCCTTTGCCCACCACCGCCCAGTCGACGGTCTTGGCCTGCTCCAGAGCGCCGGTGCGGGTGATGGTGAAGGTGAAAGCGGTGGTGCCGCTGTCGCCTTCGGCCTTGCTGGCGTCGGTGGCGGCGATG
The DNA here is from genome assembly GCF_000425625.1 of Stutzerimonas azotifigens DSM 17556. GTDB lineage: Bacteria > Pseudomonadota > Gammaproteobacteria > Pseudomonadales > Pseudomonadaceae > Stutzerimonas > Stutzerimonas azotifigens. The sequence continues at coordinate 80,180 of NZ_AUDU01000040.1, read as the reverse complement.
CTGATGCTGGCGTCGTCGTTGAGGATGGTGCTGCTGGCGCTGCCGGTCTGGATCTGCGCGCCGCTGGCGTTGCCCAGGACGATGTCGAAGGACTCGTCGCCTTCGACCAGGGTGTCGCCGCTCACCAGCACGGTGATGGTCTTGCTCGATTCGCCGTCGGCGAACACCAGGCTGCCGCTGGGCAGGCCATTGTTGTCGCCGAGCTCATCGGCGCTGGCGAAGTCGGCCGTGCTGGCCGCGCCGGCGCCCAGGCGCCACGCCACCGAGGCACTGCCGCTGGTGTCGCCGGTACGGGACACGGTGAAGGTGAAGGCGGTGCTGCCGCCCTGCCCTTCGGCGCGGCTGACCTGCTCGGCGGCGATGTTGAAGGCCGCGTCGTCGTTGAGGATGGTGCCTTCGGCCGTGGCCTGGCCAATGGTGTCACCGGCAGTGCCCGCGCCCAGGCTGATCTGCACGCCGTAGGTCTCGTCGACCTCCGCCTGGACGTCCTGGCTGGACTGGATGCTGATGGTCTTGGTCAGCTCGCCCGGGGCGAAGATCACCGAGCCGGACATCGCCTGGCCGGCCAGGTCCGCCGCGTCGGCGCTGCCGTTGAGCAGGATCTGCCAGTTGATGGTCTGGCTCTGCTCGGTGCTGTGGCTGCGGGTGATGACGAACGTCTGCGCCTGTCCTTCGCTGCTGGCGCCCTGCAGCGGCGCGATGGAGAAGCTCGCATCGTCGTTGCGGATGGTGCCGGTGGCGGTGGTGCGGATCTGATCGCTGATGTCGCTGCTGAAGCTGCCGAGGACGATGCGGAACTGTTCCACCTGCTCCGGGGTGAGGTCGCCGACCACGGTGACGCTGATGGTCTTGCTGGTCTCGCCTGCAGCGAAGGTCAGGTTGCCGCTGGTGGCGCCGCTGAAGTCGGCGGCGCTGGTGGTGTCATGGAGCAACGACCAGGTCATTGACGAACTGCCGGTGGTCACACCGGAACGGGTGACGGTGAAGGTCAGCGTCTGGTTGGCGTCGCTCTCGGTGATCGAGGCGTCGGCGATGCTGATGCCGGTGTCGTCGTTGACGATGGTCAGGGTGGCGCTGCCCTGGTCGACCGGGCGGGTAATGCCAGGGCCGTTGAGGGTCTCCTCGTAGAACACGACGCGGAAGGCCTCGTTGGCCTCCACGCTGCCATCGCCGCGTACGCTGAAGGTGATGGTGCCGCTGGTGACGCCGTCGGCAAAGCCCAGGGTGCCGCTGGGCAGCACGCCACCGACGAAGTCCGAGGCGTCCGCCGGGTTGCCGTCGACGCCTTCAACGCGCCATTTCACCGAGCCCGAACCGCTGTAGCCACTGCGCACCACGTTCAGCGAGAAGGTGCTGGACTGGCCGCTACCGCTCTCGGCCAGGCTGCTGGCGCTCGGTGTGATGCTGTAGGCGGTGTCGCTGTCGTAGAGCGTGCCGCCGATGGTCATGCTGGTGCTTGAGCTGGCCGTCCAGGCGTCGCTGCCGAAGCGTACGGTGGAGCCGGTGGTGTCGGCCGGCGCGCTGAGGCGCAGGGTGAAGCCCTCGGTGCTCTCGATGGCGCCGTCGAGCTTGAGCAGGTCGGCCAGGGAGATGGCGTAGCTGCTCTGCCCGCCGGCCAGGGTGATGGTGCCGCTGGTGCTGACGAAGTCGGCGCTGCCGGCGGTGCCGCTGTCCAGGGTGTAGTTCAGCGTCACGTCGCTATCCAGACGACCGTTGCGGACGAGGGTGAAGTTCAGCGGCTGCCCTTCGTAGCCGCTGACGCTCGGGGTGTCGTTGCCGAAATAACCCACCCAGAGGCGGATGTCGTCGTTCTTCAGCGTGGTGCTGGCGGTTCCCTGTGCCGGGTCGATGCCCGTGGGGCCGTATTCGTCGCGGTAGCTGCCGGAGACGAAACCATCGTTGTAGGCGTCGTTCGGCGTGAGCAGGGTCAGGGTCAGACCGGCATCCGGTTCGACCACGGTATCGCCCGGGATGGTGAGGGTGACCTGTTTGCTGGTCTCGCCGGCGGCGAAGCTCACCACGCCATAGGTGGTGTTGCTGTACGGCGAAGTCACGCCGACCGCACTGCCACCATAGCCGCTGACCTGAGCCCCCCCGGTGCCGCCCCAGTTGATGTTGTCGCCCACCACCTTCCAGGCCACGCTGCTGGCGTAGTCCACGCTGCCGCCCGGCTGCGCGGTACGGGTAACGGTGAAGGTGATGGTGGTGCTGCCGGAACTGCCTTCGAACACCTGGGTGGCATTGGCGGCGACGGCGAGCAACGCGGCCGGTTCGTCGTTGAGCACCCAGCCATCCTGGTTGTGGCCGACCGATGGAGTCTCGATGTCGCCACCGAGGTTCTGCGGGTTGCTCAGCACCATCTCCACTTCTTCACGCCAGGTCTCGGTCAGGGCGTCGTCGATGGTGCGCAGCGTGACGGTATGGGTCAGCTCACCATCGAGGAAGGTGAAGCTGCCACTCAGGGTGCGCGTGGCGGCATCCCAGGACAGGCCAGGGTTGTTGGCCAGGATCCAGTCCATGTCCAGGTCGGCCGGGTCGATCTTGTACCAGTCGTTGCGGACACTGCTGGATTCGTTGGCCGTCTCCGAGCCGCCCAACACAATCTCCCAGTCCACCGAATCCTGGCCACGCTGGTCGCCGGCACGGGTGATGGTGAAGACCAGATCCGCGCCTTCGGCGACATGCTCGCTGCTGACGTCGAAGCGGGTGTCGTCGTTCTGCAGCACGGCGTAGTTGTTGGTGTAACCCGCAGAGCTGGAAGGGGCCTGGATGCTGCTGCCCGGGCTGGCCTGGGTCAGGTAGAGGCGGAAGGCTTCGTCGAACTCGCCCAGATCGTCGACCTTGGTGCGAATGGTGACGTACTTCACCGATTCGCCATCAGCGAACTCCAGGCGCCCAGACGGAATGGTGTCGTTCCAGAAATCGTCGGCGCTGACCGCGGTGTAGCCACTGACGCTGGTCTGCACCGCCCAGTCGACCCAGGCGGTGCCGGCCGTGGAGACGGTGCGGTACACGGCGAAGGTATGTTCGATGTAGCCATCCGCGGCAGTGCCGCCGTCGTTCTCGGTATCGCCTTCGGCGCGGGTACGCCCCGTGGTGGGGGTGTCCTGGATGTAGAACTCCGCCTCGTCGCGTTGGATCTCGCCGAACAGGTAGACGCCGCTGGCGCTGGTGCCGGTCTGCAGCGAGGTGTCGGTATAGATGTTCTGGTTGCCGGTCTGCGGCGCCACCAGTTCGTCGATGCCGCCGCCGTTGCTGAACAGCACCTTGAACCATTCGTCGTTCTCGATGGCGTCGTCGCCCCGGACGGTGATGGTGATGGTTTTGCTGCTTTCGCCACTGGCGAAGGTCACGCTGCCCGAAGGCAGGGTGCCGCCATTGAAGTCGGCCCCGTCGGCCGCGTACTCCCAGCGGCCGTTGCTGTAGGACCAGACGTCCTGGCCGGTGGTGCTCCAGTTGACGGTGGAGGTCTTGGCCAGGTCGCCGCTGCGGGTCAGGGTGATGGTGTAGGTGGTGTTCTCGCCGGCCACCTTCTCGGCCTGGCTGGCCTGGGCCCATTCGATGGTGACGCGGGTGTCGTCGTTGGCGATGGTGCTCTGGTAGCTGCCGTTGGCGCCGATGGAGGTGCCGCTGCTGGCGCCGCTGAGCACCAGGTTGAAGCGCGCGTTGCCCTCGATGCTGCCCACGCCGGTATCGCCGTAGGCGTAGACGGTGATGGTCTTGCTGCTCTCGCCGGCGGCGAAGCTCAGGGTGCCGGAGGGCGTCAGGTAGGCCGAGCCGTTGGTGAAGTCGGCGGCGTTGGTGTCCAGGTGCTGGACGCTCCAGTTCACCGTGCTGGCCTGGTCCAGGTTGCCGGTGCGGGTCACGGTGTAGGTGAAGGGGGCACCGGTGCCGTGGGCGCCGTCGCCCTCGCTGCGGCTTGTGGTGCCGGCGGTGATGTTCAGCTCGGCATCGTCGTTGCGCACGGTGCCGGTGGCGCTGCCGGTGGTGATCTCGGTGCCGGCGGAGGCGTTCTCCAGCACCAGCTTGAGCACCTCGTCGGCCTCCAGCTTGCTGTCGGCGGCGATGCGCACGGTAATGGTCTTGCTGGTTTCGCCGGCGGCGAAGCTCAGGCTGCCGTAGGGGATGCCGTCGCCGTCCAGGGATACGCCGCCAGGCTGGCTGCCGTAGAAGTCGGCACTGTCCACGGCATTGGCGACGCTCGTGTCGACGCGCCACTGCACGGTACTGGCCTGACTCAGGTAGCCGCCACGGCTGACGCTGAAGGTGTAATCGACGTAGCCGCTGTTGCCCTCGCCCTTGTCCGCCGAGAGCGCGGCGATGCTCAGGGTGGCGTCATCGTTGGCAAGCGTGGTGGTGGCGCTGGCGGTGCCGATGCTGCTGTTGGCCGGCGGGTTGGACAGGGTGACGGTGAGCGCTTCGTCGTTCTCGTATTGCGAGTCGCCCTTGACGCGGATGACCACGCTGGCGGTGGCCTGGCCATCGGCGAAGCTGACAGTGCCGGTGGTGCCCTGGCCGTCGCCCAGGTCGTTGGCGTCGAGGCCGCCGCCGAGGGTCCAGGCCAGGTCGCGGGCACCGGACAGGGAGCCGCTGCGGGTCACGGTGAAGACGACGTCGCGCTCGCCGGTGTTGCCTTCGGCCTGGGTAACAGCACTGGCAGCGATGCTGAAGCTGGCATCGTCGTTGAGGATGCTCGTGGTGGCGCTGCCCTGCCCCGCCTCGACGGTGCCCCCCTGGGGATTGAACAGTTCCACCTGGAGCAGTTCATCGGCTTCCACCAGGTTGTCGCCACGCACGCGGATGGTGATGGTCCGGGTGTCGCTGCCGTTGGCGTCGAAGGCCACCGTGCCGCTGGGCAGGCCGCCGTTGTTGCCGTTGAGGTCCTGGCCGCTGGCGAAGTCGGCGGCGTCGAGACCGTTGGCGCTCTTCAGACGCCACTGCACCGAGCCGGCGGCGTCGCTCAGGCCGCTGCGGGTGACGGTGAAGGTGATGTCGGTGAAGACGCCCTGGGGGCCCTCCGCCTGGTCCGCCGGGGCGCTGATGCTGAAGTTGGTGTCATCGTCCTGCACCGTGGTGGTGGCCGTGGTGCCGGTCACCAGGCCGGCGCTGGGGTTGCTCAGGGTCAGGGTGAAGGATTCGTCGCCCTCCACGCGGGTATCGCCGACCAGCTCGAAGCTGACGGTCAGTTCGGACTGGCCCGGGGCGAAGCTCAGGGTGCCGCTGGGCAGGCCACCCAGGGTGTCGCTGGCATCGCCGCCGTTGCTGCCGGTGACGAGGTAGTCGACCGTGGCGCTGCCGGACAGCTCGCCGCTGCGCACGATGCGGTAGATCACGGTCTGGCTGCCGCTGCTGCCTTCGGTGACGCTGGCGCGCTCGGCGAACACGACGAAACCCTGGTCGTCGTTGCGGATCACGCCTTCGGCGCTGCCGTCCACCACGTTCTGCGGCGCGCCGTCGTCCAGGCGGGCGTTGTCCAGCTCGACGCGGAAGGTCTCGTTGGCCTCCACCTGCAGGTCGCCCTTGACCAGGATGGTCAGGGTCTTGCTCGCTTCGCCGGCGGCGAAGCTCAGGGTGCCGCTGCTGGCGTCGAAATCGGCGGCATCGGCGATGCCGGCCAGTGACCAGTCCACCAGCGCGGCCGAGCCGAGGTCGCCGGCGCGGGTCACGGTGAAGGTGAAAGCGGTGGTGCCGCCGTGGCCTTCGGCCTTGTCGGCGGCCAGCGGAGTGATCGAGAAGCCCATGTCATCGTTGCCGATGCGGGTCTCGGCACTGGCCACCGTCAACTCGGTGTTGCCGTCGCGGGCCTGCAGCTCGACGCTGAAGGTTTCGTCCAGCTCGATATGGCCGTCACCGGCCACGCGCACGGTGATCTGCGCGCTGGTCTGGCCCTCGGCGAAGGCCACGGTGCCAGACGGCAGGCCGGCATTGCCACCAAGAGCGTCCTGGCCGGCCATGAAGTCGGCGAGGCTGGCGGCGTCGATGCCCTGCTCGACCGCGACCTTCCAGTCGACGCTGGTGGCACGCAGGTCGCCGCTGCGGGTGACGGTGAAAGTGAAGCTGCGCTCCTGGCCGGCATCGCTTTCGCTGGCGCTGGCCTGGTCGGCGACGATGGACAGGCCGACGTCGTCGTTGCGCACCAGGGTGCTGGCGCTGCCGGTGAGCAGCTGGGTCTGGCCGTGGGCGGGGTTCTCCGCCGGGTTGCCCAGGGTCAGGGTGAGGGTCTCGTCGTTCTCCAGCACGGCGTCGCCGGCCAGGGTCAGCTCGATGACCCTGGAGGTTTCGCCAGGGGCGAATTGCACCAGGCCGTTGAGCGCGGTGCCGGCGGCGAAGTCGTCCGCCTGCAGGCCGCTGGCGACCCAGCTCACGCTGACCGGGGCGGACAGGTCGCCGCTGCGGGTGACGGTGAAGCGCAGGACCTGGGTCTGGCCGGCAGCGCCTTCGGCCACCTCCGGCTGTTGGGCCTGGATGCTGATCCCCACGTCGTCGGAGATGATGCTGCCCTGGGCCTGGCCGACCAGGATATCGGCGTGGCCGCTGGCGTTGCCCAGGGTGACGGTGAACGACTCGTCGCCCTCGACATCCCGGTCGCCACGCACGGCGACCTGGATCACCTTGCTGGTCTCGCCGGGGCCGAAGGTCAGAATGCCGGTCGGCAACACGCCATCGGCGAAGTCGCCCGCGTCCACCTGACCGGAGAGGCTCCATTCCACGGTGGTGGTGCCATTGGTGACGCCGGAGCGGGTCACGGTGAATTCATGAATGACGCTGCCGCCGTCGCCTTCCACCAGGCCGCTGCGGGTAGTGGTGATGGCCAGGCCGGTATCGTCGTTGGTAATGGTGGCGGCAGCCGAGGCGGTGCCCAGGCTGGAACCGGTGGAGGGGTCGTAGAGCTCCACCCGCAGGCCTTCGCTGGCTTCCAGGCGGTAGTCGCCGGCTACCTGCAGGGTAATGGTCTGGCTGGTGTCGCCGCTGGCGAAGTCGAGGACGCCGCTGGGCAGCACGCCGCCGACGAAGTCGCTGCCGTCCACCGCCGCACCGCCCTCGCCCACCACACGCCAGGCGACGCTGCCGCTGCCGCCGAGGTAACCGGTGCGACCGACGACGAAGCTCAGCTGCGCCACCTGGCCGTCGCCGCCCTCGGCGACGCTGGAGGCCTGGGCCTGGATGGAGAACTGCTGGTCGTCATTGAGCAGCAGGCCACTGAGGCTGCCGTTGCCGACAGTGGCGCCCGGGTTCGGGGTGCCGAGGCTGAGCACGAAGCTCTCGTCGCCTTCCAGCTGAGAGTCGGCGGCGATCTGCAGGACGATTTCCAGGCGGTCGACGCCGGGTGCGAAGGTCAGGGTGCCGCCGGGCAGCACACCGCCGACGAAGTCGCTGCCGTCCACGCCATTCACGGCGCCGGGGGTCAGGCTCCAGGTAATGCTGTCGGTGCCGGCGAGATCGCCGCTGCGCTCGACCACATAACGAATCTCGCGTGCGCCGCCGCTGCCTTCGAAGCTGTCCGCCTGGGGCAGCAGGTCGAATACCACGTCATCGTTGCGGATCAGGCCGTTGGCCTGGCCGACGGCGATTTCCGCGCCGGCGCTGGGGTTGCTCAGCACCACCTGGAAGGTCTCGTCGCCCTCCAGCACGCTGTCCGGGGACAGCGGCAGGGTCACCACCAGGCTCTGCACGCCGCGGCCGAACTCCAGGGTGCCGCTGAAGGCGGTGCCGGAGAGGAAATCGGCGATGCTGGCGGAGTCGGCGTCGCTGCCGAACACCACGCGCCAGTCGACGCTGGCGCTCTGAGTCAGGTCGCCCTGGCGCTGCACGGTGAAGTTGAGCTGGCGCGGAGTGTCGCTGTTGCCTTCGGCGGCGCTCAGGCCGCTGCCATCGAGAGTCAGGCGGGCATCGTCGTTGATCAGGCTGCCGTTGGCGCGGTCCTGGATCACGGTCATGCCCGGGGTAGCGGTGCTGATGACCACCTGCAGGCCCTCGGTGGGCTCGTAGTGGCTGTCGGCGCTGGGGCTGAAGCGGATCACCGCGCTGCTCTGGCCGGCGGCGAACTCAATGGTGCCGGACGGCAGGATGCCGCCGAAATCGGCGGCATCCACCGGGTTGTTGCCGTAGCCCTGGACGTGCCACTGCACGGTGCCCGGCAGGGACAGCTCGCCGGTCCGGGTGACCACGAACTCCAGGGTCTGCGGGCTGACGTTGCCCTCGCGGACATTGGCATTGCGGGCGCTGATGGCCACGGCTTGGTCGTCCGGGTCGATGCTGGCCAGGGCCGCGCCGACGTCGATCTGGCTGTTGGCGTCCTGGGCCTGGAGGGCGACGGTGTAGCTCTCGGTGCCCTCGATCTGGCTGTCGCCGTTGAGGCGCACGTAGATGACCTTGCTGCTCTCGCCGGCGGCGAACTGCACGGTGCCGCTCATGGGCTGGTCGGCAGCGAAGTCGTTGAGGTCGGCCGGCAGCTCGCCATAGCCGGCGATCTGGTAGCCGATCTGTCCGGCACTGCTGGTGTTGCCGGTGCGGGTGACGACGAAGGCCTGCACGCCACCGTTGCCGTTGCCCTCGGCGGTGGATGAGGTCAGTGCCTCGATGCTGTAGGTGGACTCGTCGGTGCGGATGGTGCCGTAGGCCTCGCCGTTGATGACCTGCACGCCGGCCGGCGGGTTGTGCAGGACGATGCCGAAGGTCTCGTCCAGCTCGGCCAGGTTGTCGCCCTTGACCCACACGGTAACCAGCTTCTCGGTCTCGTTGGCGGCGAAGGTCACGCTACCGCTGGGCATGCCGTCGGCCATGCCGAGCTGGTTCTGCCCGGCGACGAAGTCGTTGCCGTCGGCGGCCTGGACACCCACGCGCACGAAGCGCCAGTCGATGGACAACTCCTCCCCGAGCAGCTCGGAACGGGTCACGCGGAAGGTGATCGCGGTCTGCTGGCCCTGGCCGCCCTCGAACACGTCCAGCGCGACGCCGCTCAGGCTGACGCCGGTATCGTCGTTGACGATCCGGGTGCTGGCGCTGCCGCCGGAGACCCGCAGGTTGCTCTGGTCGCTCTGCAGGTTGACGGTGATGGTCTCGTCCTCCTCCACGTCGCGGTCGCCGCGCACGGTGAGGATGATGTCGCGGCTGGTCTCGCCGGCGGCGAACTGCAGGGTGCCGCCGGCGATGCCTTCGACCAGGTCGTCTGCGTCGATGCCACTGACCGACCAGCGCACCGAACCGCTGCTCTGGGCGTCGGTACGGGTGACGGTGAAGCTGACGGTGGTGGTCGTGCCGCTGTCGCCCTCGCTGACCTGCGCCTGGTTGGCGCGGATGGACACCAGGCCGTCGTCGTTGACCACCGTGGTGCTGGCGCTGGCGGTGCCGAGGGTGAGGTTGGCGCTGGGGTTGCCCAGGGTCACCGTCAGCACTTCGCTGGGCTCCACCACGCGATCGCCCAGCAGCGGGATAGTGACGGTCTTGCTCACCTCGCCGACGCCGAAGGTCAGGGTGCCGGAGGGCAGCGGGCCGCCGATGTCGGCTTCGTCCAGGCCGCTGGCGCTCCAGTCCACGCTGGCGGCGGCGCGGCCGTTGTCACGGCTGATCACGAAGGTCAGCAGCTGCCGGTCGCCCTCGTCGCCTTCCAGCATCTGCAGGCGGGTGGCGACGACGCTGACGGTGGCTTCGTTGTCGAGGATCTGGGTGCTGGTGCTGGACTGGCCGCCGAGCTGGCTGCCGGCGCTGGGGGCGCTGAGGGTGACGGTGGCGGTGCGGTCGCCCTGGGCCACATAGTCGCCGGGCACCGCGATGCGGATCTCCTGCGTCATCTGCCCTTCGGCGAAGGACAGCAGGCCGCCCGGCAGATTGCCGTCGAACAGGGCCGGGTCCAGACCATCGAGATTCCACTGCACCTGGGTGGCACCGCTGCCACCGCTGCGGCTGACAGTGAAGACCAGCACCAGGGTGTCGCCGTCGTCGCTTTCCAGCACCTCGGGGGCGCCGGCGACGCTGAGCACGGAGACCGGCTCGCTGGTCTCGCCACGCAGGGTCGGCGCGGGCATCGGTTCGAAGCCGGCCTGCAGCTCGCTGTTGGTGCCGGAGGAGAGGCTGGTGCCGATGCCGGTGTCGCCCCGCAGACTGGGGAACACGCCGAGGCCACCGCCGGCGACGCCGGAAGTGCCCTGGCTGGCCGCGCCGGTGCCGATGCCGGAGCTGACGCCGCCGAGCAGGCCCGGGCCCATGCCGTCGAGGTTGAGCATCGCCAGTTCCGGCGGCACGCCGGGGGGCAGCATGCCGCTGCCGGTCATGTCACCGGTGAGCGCGGCCTGCTCGGGGCGGAAGGTGACGTTTTGCTGGTCCAGGCCGATGTCCTGGCCGAACAGGCCGGTGATCTCGGGCCGGTAGGTGCTGTCGAAGGGCGCCGGCGCAGGAAGGGTTTCGTCCGGCATGGCTGCACTGGCCGGCTCCACCACGGGCGCGAAGGTATCCGCCGACAGCGCCAGCGGATCGACATTGTTGGCCGCGTCCTGCTCGAACAGTGCCTGCGCGGCATCGTCCGCCAACCAGGACCGTACCCAGCCGGAAGCCTCGGGCAGCTCCGCCCCTTCGACACGCGCCCGGGCCGCCAGGTTCTGGCGCAGGGAGGCGATCAGCTGCGGTGGCAGGCCGGCAGCCAGGAGCGTGTCGTGCATGGCCTGCAGCGCCTGCTCGAGCGAGGCGACCTCGGCGGACGCCTGTCCGGCCAGGAAGTCCACCACTCCCTGCACCGCACGCACCAGGGCATCGATCTGTGCGCTCGTCAACTCAGCCATGCTGGCTACTCCTGTCTACAACAACCTGTACGGAAAAGGACGCGCCCACAGCCGGATCGCCGCGAGCGCCGATGGATCGGTTAGCTGGCGTCGGCTTCAGCGTGCCATGGCGGTTTCGAGGACGGCGACGGGCATCGCCTGCTCGGCCGGGACGACGATGCCGGGCTGGCGGAACAGCGACGGGTGCAGGCGGCCGGTGGCCCGCAGCAGACGATAGGCTGCGATGATCTCGTCGATATCGGCGGCAGTGGCGTCGCTCTGCGCGTTGATCAGGCCGATTTCGCCATTGAGGATGTCGAGCAGTGAGCGGCGGCCCATTTCGCGCTCCTTGCGAGCCAGGCCGAGGAAGCTCTCGGCGATGCTGACCTGATTGCGTAGGTGCGCCGAGCGCTCACGCGAGGTCTGCCAGGAAGCCCAGGCGTTGAGCGCCTCCTCGATGGCCTGGACGCGCACGTAGTCGGCCTTTTCCTGGGCGCTGGCCACGGCCTGGTCGGCGGCGCGGGTGACATAGTGGGCGCGCATGCCCAGGTCGAACTGCCAGTCGAAGTTGACCATCGCCTTGGTGTCGTTGCGCAGGCCCGGCATGCCGTCGTAGTCCTCGAAACGGTCCTGGCTCAGGCGCAGCGACAGACGCGGCATCAATTCGCGGCTGCGCGTGGCGTCGCGTTCGGCGAGGGTGACTTCGGCGCGCTTGAGCGCGGCCAGCAGGTCGGGGTTCTGCTCGCCCACGCTGGCGAGGATGTCCTGCTCGGACTGCGGCAGGCGCCCATCGGGAATGGCCAGGGCTTCCAGTTGCTCGGGCGTCATCGCCGCTTCGCCGAAGATCACCCGGTAGCGGTTCATGGCCTCGCGCATGCGGCTGTCGGCCATGACCCGGCGCGCTTCGGCGCCGGCCAGCTGCGACTTGGCCTGCAACACGTCGGTGGCGTAGCCACGTCCGGCTTCCATGCGCGCGTCCTCCAGGGAGGTCTGCCGCTTGATGTTCTGTTCCGACTGGCGGGCATAGGCCTGCACACGCGCCGCCTGGATGACCTGCAGCTGGGCCTCGATGGCCGCCAGCGTCAGGTTCTGGATCTGCAGCTCACGCTCGGCTTCTTCCTTGTTCAGGACCACGCGGGCCGCGTCGACGCGCGACGAGGTGGCGCCGAAATCGGTGATCAGCTGGTTCAGCCCGATGCTCGCCTCTACCGGATCGAAATTGCCGTCGACGCCTTCGTCACGCCGAATGCGCTGGTGGCCGGCGCCGCCGCTCACCGTCAGCTTCGGGAAGTAGGCGGTCTTCTCGACGCTGACTTGCTCACGGGCGGTGGCCACGTCGGCGTCGACCATGCGCACCAGTTGGTGCTCGGTCAGAACGCGCTCGAGCTTGTCGGCGAAGCCCTGCTCAGCGAAAGCGTCGGCCGAACACAGCAACAGGCACGTAGCGGAGAACGCTCGTCGCGCAAGGAAGAAGGACTTCGTTGTCGGAAACATGTGTGCTTACCAATGGTCATCATTAGGGTGCGTTGGCGACGTTGTCGCGGCGGCGCGATACTAGCTTTGTGACATTGATCTAAAACTGACAAAACCTGACATTTGGTGTACCAATAGGAACCATTCGTCCGTACAGCTGTCTCCGCAGCCTTTTCCAAAGGCTCGGACTTTCCTGCCCACATGGGCGACGTGCGCAGAGGGCCCGGCGCACACCATCCATGCCAGAACGACCCGCTTCGCAACCCGCCCATGACCGAACTCATCCTCCTCGAAGACGAACCCGTGCTTGCCGTCGAACTGGACGAATTCCTTCGTGAATGCGGCTACCAGGTGACTGTGACGAATAGCCTCGCCAGCTTCGTCGCGGCTTTCGACGAGCAGCGCCACCGGCTCGCCGTCCTCGATCTCGGTCTGCCGGACGGCGATGGGCTCGAGCTGATAGGGCAATTGCGCGAACGCGGCAGCACCCTGGGCATCGTCGCCTTCACCGCGCGTAGCGCCACCGCCCACAGGGTCAGCGGCTTTCGCCAGGGCGCCGACCACTATCTGGCCAAGGGCTGCGATCTGGACGAGCTGGCCGCGGTACTCGAAGCCCTGCGCCGGCGTCTCGGCCTGCTGCCACAGCCGACGGCCACCTGGCAGCTCAGGCTTGGCCCGCGGCAGTTGCAGGCGCCCAACCAGCAGGACCTGCGCCTTTCGCACCAGGACATCCTGGTGTTGCACTGCCTGATGCGCCGCGCCGGCGAAATCGTCTCGCGCCGCGAAATCGTCAGTGCGCTGGACGAGGACTACCTGACCTACGACCAGCGACGCCTGGATACGCAGATTCGTCGACTACGCCGCAAGGTCGAGGAAACCACCGGCCTGGAACTGCCGCTCAAGACGCTGCGCAACAACGGCTACTGCTTCTACGAGCAGGTGCAGATCGTCGGCTGAACCCCGGGCGCGCCCATCAATCGGCCCACGGAGCCGCCAATGCGCTCAGGCGCCGCATCAGGGCCTGCATCGCCGACGTCAGTTCCTCCTCGTCCGGGCGTCGATCCAGACAATGATCGGCACCCATGGCATAGCCACGCAGCCGCTGCTCCAGGCACCCGGGCTCGATCAGCAGAATCAGGCCGATGCCCGGCCACGTCCGGTGCAGGTGCGGCACCAGCTCCAGACCGGCATCGTCGGCACCGGCTTCCAGCAGCACGATATGGGGTCCGAACCGCGCGACATCCTCGTCCTGCAGGGTGGCGACCAGGCTCATCGCCACGGCCAGGACCTGTCCGTGCAGGCACAGGCACAGCTCCACCAGCGCGTCGGGGACGGCCTCGACGACCAGCACGCGCAGTTGGCTCAGAAGCACGGCCTCGCTCGGCGGCGTCAGTAGCTCGTCCAAATCAGTCTCGTCGATCAGCCCGTTGCGGTTGCGTCACTTCGGCGCTGGCCGAATTGCGCGCAAACTTAGCGCAGCGCCACGGGCCTCAAATCGAGCAAATCTGAGCAAGGCGCCCGAACGCCTTGTCTAGTCATTAGAATCCGACGAACGTTCGTCGCCGTGCGCCTTCTCTCCGATGTTCCAGTCCCGCCTGCCCCTGCTGCTGTCCTGTCTGCTTCTGGTGTTTCCCTGGCACTTGCATGCCGAAATCCTGCGGCTGGATGGCGAGCCCCGGGGAACCACCGGCCATCTCGAGCGCCTGGTCGACCCGGACGGCCGGCACGACTATGCCAGCGCCATGGCGGCCAGCGACTGGGAGCCGTTGCCGGATTCGCTGCGCGCCGGCTTCACGCGCGACGTGGTGTGGCTGCGCCTGAGGGTGGAAGCCGGGGCGCAGGCGCCGGTGGACTGGGTGCTCACCCTGAACAACGCCCTGCTGGACGAGGTCACGCTGTACGATTTCGAAACCGATGGCCCGCCGAAAGTGCTACGCAGCGGGGAAGCGGTCGGCCGACCGCTCTGGCCAGTGGGCTACCGCACCCCCTCCTTCGCCGTGACGCTGCAACCCGAGCAGCCTCGCTGGCTGCTGCTGCAGCTCAAGAGCAAGAACGCGATGTCGGTCAGCGCACGCCTGATGCCATTCCCCCGGTTTGGCGAGTGGACGCGGCTGGAGTACCTGGGTTTCGGGCTGTATTTCGGCATCTACCTGGCGCTGATCGTCTTTCACGGTGTCTTCTGGCGCATGACCCGGGCGCCGGAAAGCGGCTGGTATCTGGTCTACGTAAGCTGCTGCGCCGCGATCGAGGCGCTCAGCTACGGCCTGCTGCAGCAGGCGTTCGGCCTCACGGTGGCGGTGAGCGACCCCATCCTCGGCTGCCTGCTGGCGGCAAGCCTGCCCATCGGTTTCATCTTCGCCCAGCGCCAGTTGCGGGTGCTCGACTACGCCCACTTCAGGCGCGTGCTCACGGGGCTGAGCATCGTGATCGCCCTGCTGTCGGCCAGTGCGGTGCTTGCCGGGCACTATCAGATCGGTGCGCCACTGGTGCAGATCGCTTCACTGCTGACCATCCCGCTGCTGGTGGGCATGGCCCTGCGCCTGCTACTGAAGGGACACGCCCCGGCGCGCTTCTTCCTGCTGGTGTTCGGTATCTACTACGTGGGGGTCGGTATCGCCTTCCTGCGCAACCTTGGCATGGTCCCGGCGACCTTCTTCACGGATAATGCCGTAGCGCTCGGCACCCAGTTGCATATGCTGCTGATGAGCTTGCGCATCATTCACTACTACCGCGAACTCAAGGAAGAAAGGCGCCGTGCGCGCCAAGACTACGAGCGCCTGCTGCAGGACCACAACCTCGAGCTGGAGGCCCAGATCACCGCGCGCACCCACGAACTGCGCGACGAGATTCGCCAGCGCACGCTGCTGGAAGGCGAGCTGCGCGAAGCGCTGCAGCAGGAGCAGCAGGTCCGCGAAGAACAGCGCGACTTCGTGGCCATGGTCTCCCACGAATTCCGTACGCCGCTGGCGATCATCGCCACGTCCGCGCAGCAGATATCGCGTAACCTGGCCGCACCGCCCGAACGCAACAGGGAACGCTGCCAGAACATCCGCGAATCGGCCTCACGCCTGCTGTCGCTGGTCGACAACTATCTCAACCACGACCGCATGGCGGAGAAGACCACCAAGCTGCGCCATGTCGAACAGGACCTTTCGCAATTGCTCGCCCTCGCCGCCACCGATCTTCCGGGCGGCCGCGTGCGGGTCGACTACCATACCGCCGTGCGTACGCTCAGCGGCGACACCGGCCTGCTGAGCATTGCGCTGCGCAACCTGATTGCCAACGCGGATCGCCACGCGCCGGCCGACAGCACGCTGGTGATCGACGTACGCAGTGACGACCGGCAACTGGCCATCCGCGTCATCAACGACGGACCGGAAATTCCCGAGGAGCAGGCCACCCTGCTGTTCCAGAAATATTTCCGCGGCAGCCAGGCACAACAGTCGCCCGGAGCGGGCCTTGGCCTCTACCTGGTGCGGCGCATTGCCGAACTTCACGGCGGCAGCGTCGAGCTGGAAAGCCGCGGAGCACAGGCGCCCATCTGCTTCTGCCTGACCCTGCCGACAACTGCCAGCGAACCCAGGTCGGCCACCGGATAGGGTGGGAGCGAACTGCGAAGCCCTGGAGACATGGACGGAAGGAAACAACGGGATGGCACAAACAGGAAAGCCCCGCTACACGCTTGGTGCGGCGGGGCTTTCCTGTTTCGATAATGGCGGAGAGATAGGGATTTGAACCCTAGGTACGGTTGCCCGTACAACGGATTTCGAATCCGTCCCGTTCGGCCACTCCGGCATCTCTCCAGCGGCGCGCATCATAACAGGTCGGTTGCTTTTGTCGACCCTGCACGCAAAATTTTCCGCTGCTTTCAGGCGCTTGCCGTGCCCGAGGCGATCAGCTCGTCAGCCGGGTCAGCGCCTCGCGGTACTTGTCGGCGGTCTTCTGCGCCACCTCGGCGGGCACGGCCGGGGCCGGCGGCTGCTTGTTCCAGCCGGTGCTCTCCAGCCAGTCGCGCACGAACTGCTTGTCGAAGCTCGGCGGGTTGCGCCCTTCGACGTAGCTGTCGGCCGGCCAGAAGCGGCTCGAATCCGGGGTCAGCACCTCGTCCATCAGGGTCAGGGTACCGCTCTCGTCGAGGCCGAATTCGAACTTGGTGTCGGCTATGATGATGCCGCGGGTAGCCGCGTATTCCACCGCGGCGGTGTAGAGGGCGATTGCCGTGTCGCGCACCTTGGCCGCCAGTTCGACACCGATCAGTGCCTCGCATTGGGCGAAGGAGATGTTCTCGTCGTGATCGCCGACCGCCGCCTTGGTCGAAGGCGTGAAGATCGGCTCGGGCAGGCGCGCCGCTTCCTTCAGCCCAGTCGGCAGCGCGATGCCGCAGACGGTGCCGGTCTGCTGGTATTCCTTCCAGCCGGAGCCGGCCAGGTAGCCGCGCACGATGGCCTCCACGGCGACCGGCTTGAGTCGCTTGGCGACCACCGCGCGCCCCTCGACCAGCGGCAACTCCGCCGCCGGCACCACGTCCTCGACGCGGTCGCCGGTGAAGTGGTTGGGCACGAGGTGCGCCAGCTTGGCGAACCAGAAGTTGGAGATCGCGGTGAGGATCTTGCCCTTTTCGGGAATCGGCTCGGCGAGGATGACGTCGAAGGCCGACAACCGGTCGGTGGCGACCATCAGCATGCGCGTGTCGTCGATCTCGTAGAGGTCACGGACCTTGCCGGAGTAGATCTTCTTCAGGCTCAGGGCGGCGGGTTGGGTCATGGGCTATTCCGCATGTGTCAGAAACGAAGACAGGCGATGTCCGGGGGCTCGCCTGTCAGAGGATCGCAGCAGCACCGGGCGGTCAGCCCAGGTTGTCCTGGATCAGCCGCAGGATGCGTTGGGCCACGTCGGCCGGGGCGACCGTGTCGAGGTTCTTCTCGACCGACACCTGCACGCTGTTGCCGACGTCGGTCAGGCGCACCTGATAGCGCTGGGCGCGCGCTTCGATTTCCTTCTCGTCCGGCTCGCTGCCGAACAGGCGCGCGAAGAAGCCCGGGCGCTCGTCCGGATTGACCGCACCTTCGGCCAGGTTGATGTAGTAGACCCCGAGGCTGCGATTGAGGTCGTCGACCCGTACGTCACCGGCCTGTAGCGCGCGGCCGACGCTCGACCAGGCACGGTTGAGGTCGGTGTCGAGCTCGAGGATCGGGTTGCCGCTGCCGTCCTGGGTCATGGCGACCCGATCCGGCGCGTCGTATTGCCGCTCGGCGAGCAGGGACACCGGCCCGCCCTGCTGGCCGCTGGCCAGGCTGGTGAGCAGGCCGTCGAGCAGGGCGGCATCTACGTTCGGATGCTCCGGGCGCTCGGCGAAGGGCACGTCCGCGCTGCTGCCGGCCGGCCGCTGGGCGCTGAGGATGGAGATTTCGCTGGTGTTGCGCTGTACGCCCGGTTCGACGCGCACGCGCACGCGGGTTTCCGTCGAGCCGTTGCCCAGGTGCCGGGCGAGCGAGCCGTCGAGGTCACCCGGGCGCTGCCACTCGGTGACGAACTCGCCGGTCTGCGGGCGCTCTTCGGCGATCGCGAAGCCGTTGTCGGCGAAGTACTGGCGAACGGCGGTCCAGGCCTGCGCCGGGCTGCGCAGGGCGACCAGCCAGCGCCGCTCGCCGGAGCGCTGCAGGCTGAAATCGCTGGCCTGCTCGACCACCTGCAGCTTCTGCGGGCGCGGCACTTCGTACTTGTCGCCGTTGCGCGGCGACGCGACCTGCTGCGGAACGGGCAGCAGGGGCTCCAGCGGACGCATCTGGACGCCGGCCGGGATCTCCATCGGCGCCGTTTCATGGGCCGCCAGATAATCGCTGCCGCGGTCGCGGAAATAGCCGTCGTCACCCCACAGCCAGCCACAGCCGCTGGTACTGGAGACGATCAGCGCGAGGGTCGAGAATCCGGCCAGTCGTTTCATCCGTGATCCTTCCCTCACGCCAGCATGCCCGACTGGCGCATGGCCTGACGCAGCGGTTCTTGGCAACGGGGGCTCAGCCAGGTCAGCGGCAGGCGGATGCCGTCGGGCATCATGCCCATCTCGTGCAGTGCCCACTTGACCGGAATCGGGTTGGCCTCGATGAACAGCATCTGGTGCAGCGGCAGCAGCTTCTGGTGGATGGCCCGCGCCTTCT
Organism: Stutzerimonas azotifigens DSM 17556; assembly: GCF_000425625.1. Lineage (GTDB taxonomy): Bacteria > Pseudomonadota > Gammaproteobacteria > Pseudomonadales > Pseudomonadaceae > Stutzerimonas > Stutzerimonas azotifigens. The sequence goes on along the minus strand of NZ_AUDU01000040.1, from coordinate 61,795 downwards.
CCGCGTCGCCGGCGATCGCCGCGGCGCACAGCTCGCTCATGGCACGCGGCGCCACGTTGGCGGTCACCGAGATGTTGCCTTTGCCGCCCATCAGCATCAGCTCGACGGCGGTGGCGTCGTCACCGGAATAGACGAGGAAGCCCGGCGCGACGCGGTCCAGCACCTCGCGGCCGCGCTGCAGGTCGCCGGTGGCTTCCTTCACGCCGATGATGTTGTCCACCTTCGACAGCCTCTCGATGGTCTCCGGCAGCATGTCGCAGGCGGTACGGCCCGGCACGTTGTAGAGGATCTGCGGGATCGCCACGGATTCGGCGATGTGCAGGAAGTGCTGGTACAGGCCTTCCTGGGTCGGCTTGTTGTAGTAGGGGGTCACCAGCAGGCAGGCGTCGGCGCCGGCGCCCTTGGCCAGTTCGGTCAGCTCGACCGCCTCGCGGGTGGAGTTGGCGCCGGTGCCGGCGATGACCGGGATGCGGCCGTTGACCTGGTCGACGACGCGGCGAATCACCTCGACGTGCTCGTCGACGTCCAGGGTCGCCGACTCGCCGGTGGTGCCGACCGCCACGATCGCGTCGGTGCCTTCCTGCAGATGGAAGTCCACCAGTTTGCCCAGGCTGTCCCAGTCCAGACCGCCCTGTGCATCCATGGGCGTGACCAGTGCCACCATACTGCCCGAAATCATGCGACCACCCCTGCTGGAAAAGAGAGGGCGTAATGGTACAAGGCTCCTTGGCGCTTTGCGATAGCCGAGGCGAGACGCCGCTCCGGCGCGGCACCCGCAGCCACCGCCGGGACCTTACGCATTCCCTCGGCGACCGCTTTTGGCTACCCTTAGCGGTTTTCGGCCCGGCATCCCGAGCCGCTCATTTTTGCAGGATCACCGCATGTCCACCGCTACCGTACGCGAACAGTTCCTCGTCATCAGCGCCCTGGGTCCGAACCCCATGGAGCTGACCAACGTACTCTCGCGCGCCTGTCACGAAAACCGCTGCGCCATCGTCAGCAGCCGCCTGAGCCGGCATGGCGAGTACAGCGCGCTGGTGCTGCAGATCTCCGGCAGCTGGGATGCGCTGGCGCGGATGGAATCGGCCCTGCCAGGGCTGGCCAAGCGCCACGGTTTCAGCACCGACGTGGTACGCAGCGCAGCGATGGAAGTGCGCCCGCAGGCGCTGCCCTACGTCGCCTACGTCAGCGCCGCCTATCGGCCGGACATCCTCAGCGAGCTGTGCCAGTTCTTCAGCGACCACCGCGTCGAACTGGAAAGCATGACCTGCGACACCTACCTGGCACCGCAGACCGGCGGCACCATGCTCAACGCCACCCTGACGGTCACCCTGCCGGCCGGCACCCAGATCAGCTGGCTGCGCGACCAGTTCCTCGACTTCGCCGACGCCCTCAACCTGGACGCCCTGATCGAACCCTGGCGCCCGCAGAACACCTAAGGACACCCCATGGCCGTGACGCTCGACCAACCCGTTCCCGCCTTCGAAGCCCAGGCCACCAGCGGCCAGACGGTCCGCCTGGAGGAGCTGAAAGGCCGGCAGGTGGTGCTCTACTTCTACCCCAAGGACAGCACCCCGGGCTGCACCACCCAGGGCCAGCGCTTCCGCGACCGCCACCAGGACTTCCTCGCCGCCGACACCCTGGTATTCGGCGTCTCGCGCGACGGCCTGAGGAGCCACGAGAACTTTCGCAGCAAGCAGGGCTTTCCGTTCGAGCTCATTTCCGATCCGGACGAGACGCTGTGCAAGCTGTTCGACGTGATCAAGCTGAAGAAGCTCTACGGCAAGGAATACCTCGGCATCGACCGCAGCACTTTCCTCATCGACCGCGAGGGCGTACTGCGGCGCGAATGGCGCGGGGTCAAGGTACCCGGCCACGTGGACGCCGTGCTGGCAGCGGCGCAGGCCCTCGCCCGCGGCTGACCGCCCTCCCCCTCAGGCCTCGCCGAGCGGCGGGGCCACCACCCCCTGCCTTGGCCAGGCGTTGATCACCGCCTTGCACAGGGTGGCCAGCGGAATCGCGAAGAACACGCCCCAGAAGCCCCAGAGCCCGCCGAACAGCAGTACCGCGCAGATGATCGCCACCGGGTGCAGGTTCACCGCCTCGGAGAACAGCAGCGGCACCAGCACGTTGCCGTCCAGCGCCTGGATGATGGCGTAGGCGATCATCAGGTAGAGGAACTGGTCGCCCCAGCCCCACTGGAACAGCCCGATGAGCGCGATCGGGACGGTCACCACCGTGGCGCCGATGTAGGGCACCACCACCGACAGGCCGACCAGCAGCGCGAGCAGGGCCGCATAGTTCAGCTTCATGTAGGCGAACACGGCGTATGACACCACGGCGCAGATGAGGATCTCGATCGCCTTGCCGCGGATGTAGTTGGCGATCTGCTGGTTCATTTCGCCGGCCACCTGGACGATCAGGCCCCGTTCGCGCGGCATGTAGCCGCCGATCCAGGCGGCGATCTGCTCGCGGTCCTTGAGGAAGAAGAACACCAGGATCGGCACCAGCACCAGGTAGATCATCAGCCCCAGCAGCAGGGGCAGGTTCGACAGCGACGAGGTCAGCAGGACCTGCCCGAACCGCCCGAGTTCGCCGCGGAAGCCGCCAATCGCCTGCAGCACCTGAGCCTCGGTAATCAGTTGCGGATAGCGCTCGGGCAACAGCAGGAGCAACGCCTGCCACTCGGTGAGCATGCGCGGCAATTCGTTGAACAGGTTCTGCACCTGCTGCCAGAGCAGCGGAACCAGTACCAGCATGCACAGCGCCAGCGCCCCGACGAACAGCGTGAACACCAGCCACACCGCCGCCAGGTGCGGCACCCGCCACTGTTCCAGCTTGGCCACCACCCCCTGCATCAGGTAGGCGAGCACCAGCCCGGCGATGACCGGCGCCAGGATGTCGCCCAGTGTCAGCACGATCGCGAAAACGGCGATCAGCAGCAGCATCAGGACCAGCGCTTCCTCGTTGGAGAAGTAGCGATGGATCCAGCGGCGCACGACCTGCAGCATGACCGTCCCCTGCCTCACGCCTTGCGCAACCAGTAATGGAACACGCCAGACACGCACTCCTCGCGCAGCAGGGCATGCCCCGCGATAGTGGCGAAGCTGCGGAAGTCGCGCTGCGAGCCCGGGTCGGTGGCGGTCACCTTGAGCACCTTCCCGCTGTCCATGCGGTTGAGCTCGAGCTTGGCCTTGAGCAGGGGCATCGGGCAATTGAGCCCGGAAGCGTCCAGCTCGACGTCGTGAGGGGGCGTCCCGGCAGTGTCTTGTGGCATCCGTCTCTCCTTCAAAGGCGAGAGAATACCGAGCCAGGACCACTGCTGGCCAGCCGCTGCAACAGGAGGCTACAGTAGCGTTTCTGCCTACACGAGCCCGACCGGATGAACCTGCTGCGCCCCACCCTGCTGACGCTCGCCTGCCTGCTGGCCACCCCCGCCCACGCCGCCAGCGACCTGCCTTCGCTGGGCGATGCGAGCTCGAGCATCGTGTCGCCGGAACAGGAGCATCTGCTCGGCCGCGCCTGGCTGAGCCTGCTGCGCCGCCAGGTCGAGCAGCTGTCCGATCCGCTGCTGAAGGACTACGTGGAGACCAGCGTCTACCGCCTGGCCGAAACCAGCCAGCTGGAAGACCGGCGCCTGGCGTTCGTGCTGCTGGAAAGCCCGCAGCTGAACGCCTTCGCCGCGCCCGGCGGGATCATCGGCGTCAACGGCGGGCTGTTCCTGCATGCGCAGACCGAAGCCGAATACGCCTCGGTGCTCGCGCACGAACTGGCGCACCTGTCGCAGCGCCATTTCGCCCGCGGGCTCGAGGCGCAGCAGCGCATGCAGCTGCCGCTGATGGCCGCCCTGCTGGCCGGCGTGGTGGCCGCCGCGGCGGGCGCCGGCGACGCCGGGATCGCCGCCATCGCCTCCAGCCAGGCAGCGGCGATCCAGGCGCAACGCTCGTTCTCGCGGCAGAACGAACAGGAGGCCGACCGCATCGGCCTGCTCAATCTGGAGCGCGCCGGCTACGATCCGCTCGCCATGCCGCAGATGTTCGAACGGCTGCTGCGCCAGTACCGCTACGACCAGAAGCCACCGGAGTTCCTGCTGACCCACCCGGTCACCGAATCGCGGATCGCCGACACCCGCAACCGCGCCTCGCAGCTGCCCACCGGCGGCACCGAGGACAGCGTGCGCTACCAGCAGATGCGCGCGCGCATGGAGCTGCATTTCGAGCAGACCCCGGGCGTCAGCGCCAAGCGCTTCCGCGCCCTGCTCAGCGAGAATCCGGATCAGCCGGCCGCCCGCTACGGCCTGGCCCTGGCCCACATCCGCAGCGGCCAGTTGCAGGAAGCCGCCGCCGAACTCGACGCCCTGCTGGCGCAGGCGCCGGACGACGCGGTCTACAACCTCGCACGCATCGAACTGGACATCACCGCCAACCGCCTGCAGGCCGCGCGCACGCGGCTCGATCGGCTGCGGCAGCTCTATCCCTCCAGCTATCCGGTGCGACAGGCGAACATCGACCTGCTGATCAAGGAAGGCAAGCGGGCGGAGGCCGAGCAGGCGCTCGACGCCCTCGTCGGGCAACGCAACAAGGACCCGGACGTCTGGTATCAGGTGGCGGAGATTCGCGGGCTGACCGGCAACATCGTCGGCCTGCACGAGGCGCGCGCAGAATATTTCTCGCTGGTGGGCGACTACGACCAGGCGATCCAGCAACTGGACTTCGCCAAGCGCCGGGCAAGCAACTTCCAGGTTTCCGCGCGCATCGACGCACGCCAGAAGCAGCTGATGGAAGAGAAGCGCATGGTCGACCAGATGCTGCGCTGAGTCGGCGAGCGGGCGCTCGCCGCCAGCCTCAGGCGTTGCCGGCCAGCTTCAGGCGCGCCGCCTGGGTGAAGTCGAGCATCCGCTTGAGCGGCCGGACCGCCCGCGGGACGAGGGCCGGGTCCACCTGGATCTCGTTGCTGCCGGTGCGCAGGCAGTCGAGCGTTCGCTCCAGCGTGTTCATCGCCATCCACGGGCAGTGCGCGCAGCTGCGGCAGGCCGCCCCGTTCCCGGCGGTGGGCGCCTCGATGAACTGCTTGTCCGGACACAGCTGCTGCATCTTGTAGAAGATGCCGCGGTCGGTCGCGACGATGAAGGTGGAATTGGGCAGCGTTTGCGCCGCCTTGATCATCTGGCTGGTCGAGCCGACCGCGTCGGCCAGTTCGATGACCGTCTCCGGCGACTCCGGATGCACCAGCACCGCGGCATCGGGATACAACGCTTTCAGGTCGGCCAATTGCTTGGCCTTGAACTCCTCGTGGACGATGCAGGCGCCATCCCAGATCAGCATGTCGGCACCGGTCTCGCGCTGGATGTAGCGCCCCAGGTGGCGGTCCGGACCCCAGATGATCGTTTCGCCGTTGTCCACCAGGCTCTCGACGATCTCCAGCGCGCAGCTGGAGGTCACCACCCAGTCGGCCCGGGCCTTCACCGCCGCCGAGGTGTTGGCATAGACCACCACCGTGCGCTCGGGGTGCTGGTCGCAGAAGGCGGAGAACTCCTCCACCGGGCAGCCGAGGTCGAGCGAACAGGTCGCCTCCAGCGTTGGCATCAGCACACGCTTTTCCGGGTTGAGGATTTTGGCGGTCTCGCCCATGAAGCGCACGCCCGCGACCACCACGGTGCGCGCCGGATGCTGGTTGCCGAAGCGGGCCATTTCCAGCGAGTCGGACACGCAACCGCCGGTCTCCTCGGCGAGCGCCTGGATCACCGGATCGGTATAGAAGTGGGCGACCAGGACGGCATCCTGACGCTCGAGCTCCTCGGCGATTTCGCGGCGCAACTGCGCTTCGCGTTCGGGCGTGAGCGGAACGGGCTGTCTGGCAGCCAGATGGGCCTGGACAAGGATGCGCTCGGGTATCTGCGACATGGTACGACCTGCTGGCGCGACGCGCGCGAAACTACGGATATCGGCCTCTGCCGGGCTCGTTCGAGCGTCGTGACGGGACGTTGCGACGGCTCGCATGGGGCTGGAGGCCGGATACTAGCCCATGGTGCGCCGGACTGAAAAGCAATGCAGGCCCCTGGCCGGCTCGGGGCCTGCGGGCTCCACGAGCAGCGGCACAGCCGCTCGAGACGAAAAAAAACCGGACGCCTCGCGGCTCCGGTTTTCTTCTGCATTCAGCGAATTATGGTGGGTCGTGTAGGATTCGAACCTACGACCAATTGGTTAAAAGCCAACTGCTCTACCGACTGAGCTAACGACCCAACGCGAAGCGCATGATACTGATTTTATTGGCTAAATCAATACGTTCCGACAAATAAAATCAGACATAGCGGGTCGGGTCGGCGATTCCCGCATCGGCAAAGCCCCTGGCACGCAGGCGGCAGCTGTCGCAGCGCCCGCAGGCTCGGCCGTCTTCGTCGGCCTGGTAGCAGGACACCGTCAACCCGTAGTCGACGCCCAGCCCCACGCCCGCCTGGATGATCTGCGCCTTGCTCAAGGTCTGCAGTGGCGCCTGGATCCTGAACCCCTGCCCTTCGACACCGGCCTTGGTGGCGAGGTTGGCCACCTGCTCGAAGGCCTGGATGAACTCGGGCCGGCAATCCGGGTAGCCGGAATAATCCACCGCATTGACCCCGATGAAGATGTCCCGCGCACCGATCACCTCGGCCCAGCCGAGGGCCAGCGCCAGGAACACGGTATTGCGCGCCGGCACGTAGGTCACCGGGATGCCCTGGGTCTCATGATCCGGGACGGGGATGCTCGTGTCGGTGAGCGCCGAGCCGCCGATGTCGTCCAGCGTCAGCCCCACGACCTTGTGCCGAACCGCGCCGAGCTGGCGGGCGATGCGCTCGGCGGCCTGCAGTTCGGCCCGATGCCGCTGGCCATAGTCGAAGCTCAGGGTATGGCAGGCATAACCCTCGGCACGCGCCATCGCGACGACAGTGGCCGAATCCAGGCCGCCGGAAAGCAGGATGACCGCCTTCTTTTCGTTCACGGGTATACCTCTGGCTGCGGTAAGAGGTCCGCCCCGTCCGGACGCACGGCGCATCGGAAGCCGGCGCAGCGCTCCGCGTTGCGGACGGAGGACGGTTACTGACGGCTCAGCTGACGCTGCGCGAGCTGGGCGGCGGAGCTGTTGGGGTACTGGGAGACGACCTGCTGCAGAATGCCCTGGGCCTTGTCGCGATTGCCCAGGCGCTGCTCGACGTCGGCCAGCTTGTAGAGCGAATCCGGCACCTTGTTGTGGTCCGGATAGGACTGGCTGACGCGGGCGAAGGCCTGGCCGGCGGCCTGGAGGTCGCCCTTGGCGAGGTTCACCTCGCCGAGCCAGTACTGGGCATTGCCGGCGTACTGGCTGTCGGGATAACGGCGCAGGAAGGCGGTGAAGGCCTGGCTGGCCTTGTCGAAGTCCTTGGCCTTGATTAGGTCGAAGGCCGCGTCGTAGTACAGCTTTTCCTTCGCCGGATCGGCCGACTCGCTGCCGGCCTGGGCGGCGGGCGCGGGCGGCGTCGGGGTGCCGCCGGCATCGATGGCGCCGACAGCGGGGGAATTCTGGCTGCTCGAAGCGCCGGAGGGCGGCGGATTCGTCGAAAGACGTCGATCCAGATCCTGGTAACGCTCGAGGCTCTCGCGCCTCAGGCGCTCGATCTCGTTCTGCTGGACTTCCACCAAGCCACGCAGCTCGGTGATTTCTTCCTGCAACTGCTGCAACTGCATGAACAGCATGCCTTCTGCCGACGCCGGGGTACTGGCCCCGCCGCCGGCATAGGCACCTGCACTGCCGCCGCCAGCGCCCTGCCCGCCAGCGGAAGGGCTCTGGGTACCGTAACCGGCACCGGAGTCGCTCTCGATGATGGGCGCCTGTGCCCAGGCTGCGCAGGGCAGGCTGAGCGCGAGGATGGCGAGGAGGCGGCGGCAGTTCATGGCGACTTACTTGCGCAGTTCGACGCGGCGGTTCTGGGCCCAGGACTGCTCGTCGTTGCCCATGGCGACCGGACGCTCTTCGCCGTAGGAGACCAGTTCCAGCTGAGCCGGGGAAACACCCTGCAGCACCAGGTAACGCTGCACGGCCTGAGCACGGCGCTCGCCCAGGGCCATGTTGTACTCGCGGGTGCCGCGCTCGTCGGCGTGGCCTTCCAGCACGACGCGGGCGCCGTTGGCCTTCAGGTCGCGAGCATGGACGTCCAGGGCACGCATGGCTTCCGGCTTGAGGTCGGAGCTGTCGTACTCGAAGTAGAAGGTGGTGATGGCGCGCAGAGCGGCTTCTTCGCTCGCGGAACCGTCCAGCGTACCGGTGCTGGCGCCATAGCCGGCATTCGGATCGATCGCAGCGCCCGAGCCTTCGCCGGAATCGTCGCCGCCCTTGGAGGAACAGCCCACGGCAACGGCCATGGCCAGCGCCAGCGCGGTGAACTTACCGAATTTCAGCATTTCCATCATGTGACTCCTAATAACCCCAGTGTGTTTTTGGTTTGATTCAAGTGACGCCGCGTCAGTTCAGGTAGGGGGACCAGGATGGCTCTCGGACTTCGCCTTGAGCGGTAGGAAGTGGGAGCCTCACTCGGCCGTTGGTGGACACGAGCATCAAGACTCCCCGGCCCTGCTGGCGGGTGGCGTAGATTAGCATGGTGCCATTAGGCGCAACAGTGGGCGACTCGTCGAGACTGGTCTCGGAAAGTATCTTCACGTTACCGCGCTGAAGATCCTGGGCCGCCACGCGAAATACGGTGTAACCCTCCTGGCGATGGACCATCACCAGGGTCTTCTCGTCGGCCGACAGCTTCGGGTTGGCGTTGTAGTTGCCGACGAAGGTGACGCGCTCCACGGCCCCGCTGGCGATGTTCAATTTGTAGATCTGCGGCTTGCCGGCGCGGTCGGAGGTGAAGTAGATCGTCTGGCCGTCACGCCCCCAGAAGGGTTCGGTGTCGATGGCGAAATGGTTGGTCACGCGCTGCAGCTGGCGGCTCGCCAGGTTCATCACGTAGATCTCGGGGTTGCCGTCCTTGGACAGGACGAAGGCCAGGCGGTTGCCGTCGGGCGACCAGGCCGGCGCGCCGTTGAGGCCTTCGAAGTTGGTGATCTGCTCGCGGCGCCCGGTGTCGACGTACTGGATGAAGATGCGCGGCTTGCGCTGTTCGAACGAGACGTAGGCGATGCGCTTGCCGTCAGGCGAGTACGACGGCGACAGGATGGGCTCGCGCGACTGCAGCAGGGTCACCGCACGGGCGCCGTCGTAGTCCGAGCGCTGCAGGGTGTAGCGGGTGTTGCTGGTGCCCAGACGCTCGACGGTGACGTACAGCAGCCGCGTGGAGAACGCGCCCTTGATGCCTGTCAGCGATTCGAAGGCTTGGTCGGCGGCGTAGTGCGCCATGTCGCGCAACTGGTCCTGCGAACCGCTGACCGTGCCGTTCATGACCTGCTGCTCGGTGGCCACGTTGAACACCGCGAACTGCACCTGCAGGCGCCCGCCGGACGGCTGGATGCTGCCGACCATCAGGTACTGCGCCCCCAGCGCGCGCCAGTCGCGATAGATGATCTCGCTGGCGCGGGTCGGCAGGCTGATCATGTTCTGCCGCGGAATCGGCTGGAAGAAACCGGAGTTGCGCATGTCGTTGCCGATGATCTCGGACATGTCCTCCGGCAGCACGGTGCCGCCCTGCCAGCCGAACGGCACGACGGCGATCGGGACGGCGCGGTCGTTGCCGCCGGAAATGATCAACGGGTCGGCCGCCTGCGCGGAACCGGCGATCAGGGCCAGCCCGAGCAGGACGATGCGGATCAGTGTGTTCACAGACTCAGGTCCTCTGGTTTGAAGATGACGCGCCGCTGACGATACAAGCGATCGAAGGTGGCGCGATCGAGTTGCTGCATTTCTGCGATACGGCCCACGCTGCGGACAGCGGCGACCGCGGAATTGTCGAAAGGCTTGTCGCCACTGGAGCGGGTCACGCTGGCGTTGGTGATGGTACCGTCGGGCAGCATTTCGATCAGCACCTCGACGGTCATGCCGTTGCGTGCCGAGGGGGGTCTGCGCCACTGCTCGCTCACCAGACGCACGATGAGATCGTCGAGGTTGCCCGCCACCTGATCGCCGACCTCGTCGGCCAGCGCCTGCTGGTAACCGGTGTCTTCGGACAGCAGCTCGGCCAGCGCCTGCGCCTTCTTGTCCTCGACCGCCTTGCGTTGTGCCTCCTCTGCAGCGGCCTTCTTCTTCGCCGCTTCGGCTGCCGCCTTCTTCTTGGCCGCCTCTTCGGCAGCTGCCTTTTTCTTCGCCGCCTCGGCCGCCGCCTTTTTCTTCGCTTCTTCCGCGGCCTTCTGCTTGGCTGCGGCCTCTTCGGCGGCTTTCTTCTTTGCCTCCTCGGCCGCTTTCTGCTTGGCCGCGGCCGCCTCGGCTGCCTTCTTCTTGGCGATCTCGGCCTGCTTCTGCTGCTCGGCGCGCTTGGCTTCTTCGGCCTTCTTCGCCACAGCCGCCGCCTGCTCGGCCTTTCGAGCCTCGGCCGCTCTCTTTTGTTCCGCGGCCTTTTGTTCCGCGGCCTTGCGCTCGGCTTCGCGCGCCGCGGCCAGGCGCTCCTGCTCCGCGCGCTTCTGCTCGAGCTGCTCGGTTTCGTGAGTCGGCGCCGAGGTCTTCTGCTGCTCGCCGGCGATCTTCTGGTTGGTCTGGGTGGTGGCCTGGCTCTGCGACTTGAGCTGGTAGAGGGTCGCCTGCACCACCGGACGGGCCGGCGGCAGCTCGGGGGTCATGGCGAAGCTGACGAACAGCAGGCCGAAGATGATCACGTGCAGACCGACCGCCAGCACGGTCGGCCAGAACAGGCTCTGCGAGGAAGAGCGCTCTTCGCGTTGCATCAGGGGGCCTCGGTGATGAGTCCGACGTTGCCCACGTCGGCCTGCTGCAGCCCGCCCATTACGGCCATCACGGAGCCGTAGTCGACCGCCTTGTCGCCGCGCACGAAGACCTGGATCTGCTTACCCTGCGAGCGGTTCTGCGCCACGATGGCGCGCGCCGCCTGCACCAGTTGTTCCAGCGACACCGCGGTTTCCTGCTGCGTCTCGACGTCCACCTCGGTGCCGACGTTCCAGTAGTAGGTCTTGTCCGCCTTGATCGAGATGGTGAGGATCTGCGCGTCGTTGTCCTGCGGCAGCACGTCGCTGCTGACCTGCGGCAGATCGACCTTGACGCCCTGGTTGAGCATGGGCGCGGTCACCATGAAGATGACCAGCAGCACCAGCATCACGTCGATGTAGGGCACCACGTTCATCTCGGCGACGGGTTTGCGTCTGTTGCGGATTCTGGCCATGGGCCACTGCCTCAATCGTCGGAAGTGTGCACTTTGCGGTGGAGGATCGCCTGGAACTCGTCGGCGAAGGTGTAGTAGCGGCCGATCAGCAGCTCGCCGCGCGCGGCGAAACGGTTGTAGGCGATGACCGCGGGGATCGCGGCGAACAGGCCGATGGCGGTGGCGATCAGCGCCTCGGCGATGCCCGGCGCCACGGTGGCGAGCGTCGCCTGCTGCACCTGGGCCAGCCCGCGGAAGGAGTTCATGATCCCCCAGACGGTGCCGAACAGGCCGATGTAGGGGCTGGTGGAACCGACCGTGGCGAGGAACGGCAGGCTGGTCTCCAGCTTCTCCTCCTCACGCGAGATGGCCACGCGCATGGCGCGGTTGACGCCGTCCATGACCGCATCCGGGTCGACGCCCGGCTGCTGGCGCAGGCGGGAGAATTCCTTGAAGCCGGCGCGGAAGATCTGTTCGACACCCGAATCCGGATCCGGATTGCTGCCGGCCTGGCGATACAGCTTGGACAGGTCGATGCCCGACCAGAAGCGCTCCTCGAAGGCGTCGAGCGCGCGCTTGGCGGCGCGCAACATGTTGCCGCGCTGGAAAATCAGAATCCACGAGGTGACCGATGCGGCCACCAGCAGCAGCATGACCAGCTGAACCACGAAGCTGGCGTTGCTGACCAGGCTCCACATGGACATGTGATCGACGTTGGCTTCCACGCTTACTCTCCTGCAGGGGATAGACCCGAGCCCGCGAAGGCCGCACGCAGCGCCGCCGGCATCGCTCGGGGTTTGAGACTGTCGGTACGTACACAGGCCACGGTGAAGTGGCCGTCGCAAAGCAGCGCATCGTCCGCCGCCCGCCGCACCTGCTGATGAAAACGCAGGCTGGCACGATTGAGCTCCACCAGTTCCGCGGTCACCAGCAGTTCGTCGTCCAGGCGCGCCGGCGCGTGATAGCGGGCCTCGCTCGAATGCACGACGAACAGCAGGTTCTCGCCGACCAGCTGCGACTGGGCGAAACCCAGGTGCCGCAGGCGCTCGGTGCGAGCCCGTTCCATGAACTTGAGGTAATTGACGTAGTAGACGATGCCTCCGGCATCGGTGTCTTCGTAATACACGCGACACCGGTGGACGAACGGCTCAGCTTGGGTTTGCGCGCGCATACTCTAGTGCCAGCCCCGGTGCTTGCCAATTGGGAGAGGTAACAATATTTATTTGCCTCACGACTCGTCGGGGCCGAACAGGTCACCGGAAGCGCCGTCCGTACCCGCGGCGGCCAGCCGCCGCGGCAGGTTCAGGCCGAAGTGCAGGTAGGCGTGACGGGTCACCACGCGCCCGCGCGGCGTGCGCATCATGTAGCCCTGCTGGATCAGGTAAGGCTCGAGCACGTCCTCGATGGTGTGGCGCTCCTCGCTGATCGCCGCGGCGAGGCTGTCGACGCCCACCGGGCCACCGTCGAATTTCTCGATCAGCGTCAGCAGCAGCCGGCGGTCCTGATGATCGAAGCCGCGCTCGTCGACGTCGAGCATGTTCAGCGCCTGGTCGGCGATCGGGCGGGTGATCTCGCCGCGGCCGCGCACCTCGGCGAAGTCGCGCACGCGGCGCAGCAGGCGATTGGCGATACGCGGCGTGCCGCGGGCGCGCCGGGCGATCTCGAAGGCGCCCTCGGGCTCGATCGGCAGGCCGAGGATGCCGGCCGAACGGCTGACGATGGTCGCCAGGTCCTCGGTGGAGTAGAACTCCAGGCGCTGCACGATACCGAAGCGGTCGCGCAGCGGGTTGGTCAGCATGCCGGCGCGGGTGGTGGCGCCGATCAGCGTGAACGGCGGCAGGTCGAGCTTGATCGAGCGCGCAGCCGGCCCCTCGCCGATCATGATGTCGAGCTGGAAGTCCTCCATCGCCGGATAGAGCACCTCCTCGACGATGGGCGAGAGCCGGTGGATTTCGTCGACGAACAGCACGTCGCCGGCCTCGAGGTTGGTCAGCAGCGCGGCCAGGTCGCCGGGGCGCTCGAGCACCGGCCCCGAGGTGCTCTTGATGGACACGCCCATTTCCGTGGCGATGATGTTCGCCAGCGTGGTCTTGCCGAGGCCGGGCGGGCCGAAGATGAGGGTGTGGTCCAGCGCCTCGCCGCGCCCCTTGGCCGCCCGGATGAACAGGTCCATTTGCTCGCGTACGCCGGGCTGGCCGATGTACTCGGCGAGCTTGAGGGGACGGATCGCGCGGTCCAGCTGATCGTCGCGATCACGCGGGGAGGCGGTGATGATTCGGTCGGCTTCGATCACTTAGACCATTCCCTTGAGTGCGCGGCGGATGAGTTCCTCGCTGCTCAGACCTTCTTCCTGTACGGCGGACACTGCGCGGCTGGCCTCCTGGGGCTTGAATCCGAGCGCGATAAGGGCGCTGACGGCGTCGCTTTCGGCGCTTGAGACTGCCACACCCGAGCGGGGTTCCACCACCAGCGGGGCGATGGACGGCATGGTTTCCCAGGCCTTGAAGCGATCCTTGAGCTCGACCAGCAGGCGCTCGGCGGTCTTCTTGCCGACCCCGGGGACCTTCACCAGCGCCGAGGTGTCCTGCGCCTGCACGCAACGCACCAGCTCGTCCACCTCGAGCCCGGACATCAGCGCCAGCGCCAGCTTCGGCCCGACGCCATTGAGCCGGATCAGCTCGCGGAACAGCTCGCGCTCGCGCTTCTCGGCGAACCCGTACAGCAGGTGCGCGTCCTCGCGAACCACCAGGTGGGTATGCAGGGTGACCGGCTCGCCCACCGAGGGCAGCCGATAAAGAGTCGTCATCGGCACTTCGACTTCATAGCCGATGCCGTTCACGTCGAGAATCAGGTACGGCGGTTGCTTTTCCGCCAGGTTGCCACGCAAGCGTCCAATCACGAAGGTATTGCCTCTTCAGCCAAGGGCCGAATTCTGAGGCAATGCGCCGGCGCCGAACAGCGTTTCGGCAGCTTCTACAGCCTCAACCGCCCGCCGCGCCTTCTGGCGCCGAGCAGCCCGTGGGGAATCAGGCTCTGCCGATGGTGGGCGTGGCAGAGCGCGATGGCCAGCGCGTCCGAGGCATCGATCTGCGGTTTCTGCACCAGCTTGAGCAGGTGCATGACCATCATCAGCACCTGCTGCTTGTCGGCGCCGCCGGTACCGGCGATCGCCTGCTTGACCTGGGACGCGGTGTATTCGGAAATCTCCAGGCCCTGCTCGGCGGCGGCGACGATCGCCGCGCCGCGCGCTTGGCCGAGCTTGAGCGCCGAATCCGGGTTGCGCGCCATGAACACCTGCTCGATGCCCATGGTCACCGGCCCATGCAGGCGGATCACCTCGCAGATACCGCGGTAGACCGCCTGCAGCCGCTCGTGCATCTCGCCGCTGCCGGTGCGGATGCAGCCGGAGGCGACGTACTCGCAGCCGCGCCCGGTATCGCGCACCACGCCGTAGCCGGTGATGCGCGAGCCGGGGTCGATTCCCAAAATCAGCGTCATGGCGTGGCATCCGTCGAGCGACGGCCGTCCGCCACGCGCATCGATCCCGACATCCTCGACCCGGCGCTCAGCCGAGCTGCTCCATGACATCGTCGGGAATATCGGCGTTGGAATAGACGTTCTGTACGTCGTCCAGGTCCTCGAGCATGTCGATGAGCTTGAGGACTTTCTGCGCCGTTTCCAGGTCGAGCGTCGCGGTGGTCGAAGGAACCATCGCGATCTCGGCCTCTTCCGGCTTGAAGCCGGCCTCGGTCAGCGCCTCGCTCACCGCGATGAAGTCGGTGAACGCGGTGAACACCTCGATCGAACCGTCGTCGTTGGTCACGATGTCGTCCGCGCCGGCTTCCAGCGCCGCTTCCATCAGGGCATCCTCGTTGACACCCGGGGCGAAGCTGAGCTGGCCCTTGCGCTCGAACAGGTAGGCCACCGAACCGTCGGTGCCGAGGTTGCCGCCGCACTTGCTGAACACATGGCGCACTTCGGCCGCGGTGCGGTTGCGGTTGTCGGTCATGGCCTCGACGTACACGGCGACGCCGCTCGGGGCGTAGCCTTCGTAGGTCAGCTCCTCCATGTTGTCCGCATCGCCGGAGCCGGCGCCACGGGCGATCGCACGGTCGATGGTGTCGCGGGTCATGTTGGCGGTCAGCGCCTTGTCCACCGCCAGGCGCAGACGCGGGTTATCCGCGGGGATGCCACCGCCCTGCCTGGCCGCGACCGTGAGTTCGCGGATCAGCTTGGTGAAGATCTTGCCTTTCTTGGCATCCTGCCGCTCTTTGCGGTGCTTGATGTTGGCCCATTTGGAATGACCAGCCATAACTCACTCCATCTTGTCTTCGACTGCAGGAGCGAGCTTGCTCGCGAAAGAACGGGTGCTATGCCGGTTCGCGAGCAAGCTCGCTCCTACGTGGATCCAGATCGCGAGCAAGGGCTCGAACGCCCTCCTCGCCCCCACAGGGTTCGTGTGTTTATTCCGCCTTCGGCTGCTCGCGCAGGCGGATGTGCAGTTCGCGCAGCGCCTTGGCGTCGACCGCGCCGGGCGCCTGGGTCATGACGTCGGCGGCGCTCTGGGTCTTCGGGAAGGCGATGACCTCGCGGATCGAGCTGGCGCCGGTCATCAGCATCACCAGACGGTCGAGGCCGAAGGCCAGGCCACCATGCGGCGGCGCACCGTACTTGAGCGCATCGAGCAGGAAACCGAACTTCTCCTGCTGCTCTTCCTCGCTGATGCCCAGCACGCGGAACACCGCCTGCTGCATGGCCTTGTCGTGGATACGGATCGAGCCGCCGCCGAGTTCGGTCCCGTTGAGCACCATGTCGTAGGCGCGCGACAGCGCGGCGGCCGGATTGGCCTCCAGCTCCTCGGGCGAGCACTTGGGCGAGGTGAACGGGTGGTGCAGCGCCGACAGCGAGCCGTCGTCGTTCTCCTCGAACATCGGGAAATCCACCACCCACAGCGGCGCCCACTCGCAGGTCAGCAGCTTGAGGTCGTGCCCCAGGCGGATACGCAGCGCGCCCAGCGCCTCGGAGACGATCTTCGCCTTGTCGGCGCCGAAGAACACGATGTCGCCGTCCTGCGCACCGACGCGATCGAGGATCACGTTCAGGTTCGCCTCGGGGATGAACTTGACGATCGGCGACTGCAGGCCCTCCACACCCTTGGCGCGCTCGTTGACCTTGATGTAGGCCAGGCCCTTGGCGCCGTAGATGCCGACGAACTTGGTGTAATCGTCGATCTGGCTGCGCGGCATGCTCGCCGCGCCCGGTACGCGCAGGGCCGCCACGCGCCCCTTGGGGTCCCTGGCCGGGCCGCTGAATACCTTGAATTCGACCTCCTGCAGCTGGTCGGCGACGTCCACCAGCTCCAGCGGGATGCGCAGGTCGGGCTTGTCCGAGCCGTAGCGGCGCATGGCTTCTTCGAACGGCATGTGCGGGAACTCGCCGAACTCGATGTCGAGCACTTCCTTGAACAGCTTGCGGATCATGTTCTCGGTGATGCCGATGATGTCCGCCTCGTCGAGGAAGCTGGTCTCGATGTCGATCTGGGTGAATTCCGGCTGGCGGTCGGCGCGCAGGTCCTCGTCGCGGAAGCACTTGGCGATCTGGTAGTAGCGGTCGAAGCCGGCCACCATCAGCAGTTGCTTGAACAGCTGCGGCGACTGCGGCAGGGCGAAGAAGCTGCCGGGATGGGTGCGGCTGGGCACCAGGTAGTCGCGCGCGCCTTCCGGCGTGGCGCGGGTGAGGATCGGGGTTTCGACGTCGAGGAAGCCGTTGTCGTCCAGGTAGCGGCGGATGCTGGAGGTGATGCGCGAACGCAGCTTCAGCTTGGCGGCCATCTCCGGGCGACGCAGGTCGATGAAGCGGTAGCGCAGGCGGGTTTCCTCGCCGACATCGGAGTACTCGTCCAGCGGGAACGGCGGGGTCTCGGCCTGGTTCAGCACCTCGAGTTCGTAGCCGAGCACCTCGATCGCGCCCGAGGCCATGTTCGGGTTGACCGCGCCGGCCGGCCGCAAGCGGACCTTGCCGGTGACCTTGACCACGTATTCGCTGCGCACCCGGTCGGCCTTGACGAACGTCTCGGCCCGATCCGGATCGAACACCACCTGCGCCAGACCTTCGCGGTCGCGGATGTCGAGGAAGATCACCCCGCCATGATCGCGGCGGCGATGGACCCAACCGCAAAGAGTGATCTCCTGGCCATCCAGGCTTTCGTTCAACTGGCCGCAATAGTGGCTGCGCATCATGGTGGTGGTCGCTTCTCGTCTCGATTTTCGAGCGGCCTGAGCCGCGGGAACAAGCGCGGAAGTATATCCGCTTAATCGCCGAGGCGCAGCCGTGCCGACCACCGCCGGGCGAGCGGAACGATAGCCATAGCGCATGTCGGACATAGGGTCTGTTGCCGTTTCGTCGCGAGCTGCGTTGCCGCGAACGAAATGGCAACAGACCCTAGAGATCGCCGATAGAACCGGCGGCCTTGATCCAGCTCAAAACAGCGACAATCCGTCAGCGCGCCCGGCTCGCCCAAGGGCGGCTTTTCTGGCATAACGAGCGACAGAACCACAGAGGAGACTCGCATGGACATCAACATCGGTATCGAAGAGCAGGATCGCAAGGCAATCGCCGAAGGCCTTTCGCGGCTGCTGGCCGACACCTATACGCTGTACCTGAAGACCCACAACTTCCACTGGAACGTCACCGGCCCGATGTTCAACACCCTGCACGCCATGTTCGAGCAGCAGTACACCGAGCTGGCGCAGGCCGTCGACCAGATCGCCGAGCGCATCCGCGCCCTGGGCCAGTACGCGCCCGGCACCTACGGCGCCTACGCCAAGCTGTCGTCGATCAAGGAAGCCGAAGGCGTCCCGGCCGCCGAGGACATGATCAAGCAACTGGTCGAAGGCCAGGAAGCGGTGGTCCGCACCGCGCGCAGCCTCTTCCCGCTGCTGGAGAAGGTCAGCGACGAGCCTACCGCCGACCTGCTGACCCAGCGCATGCAGGTCCACGAGAAGACCGCCTGGATGCTGCGCAGCCTGCTCGCCGCCTGAGCCCTTCCCGGGATGCGGGCACCCGCCTGCATCCCTTACCTTCCAGCGCCCATTTGAGGCGCTTTCTTCTTTTGCTGTTAAATACGCGCCCTGCAGTGACCCCGCGTCCGGCTTCTCTTTTTCACCGGCCGCGCGAGCCACTGCAGTCGTCCTTTATTTAACGAGTCAAAAGAAAATGTCGAGAGCCTTACCCTTGATCGCAGGCGCCATCGCCCTGCTGCTTGCACTGTTCACTGCCATTCAATCCGGCGCAGCCGACTCCTCCTCCAATTCCGCCATCGCACTGGCCCTGCTGGGCCTGATGAACATTCAACTGGCAGCGGCGCACTGGCACCGCACGCCGGCGCGCACGAAGCATGGTGTACCGGTGGCCGCCAGCAGCCTGCTGGCCGCCGCCGTGGTGGTGCAGGCGAGCACCGCGCTGTTGCTGGCCCCCGAGTTCGAAGTGGCAGCGACCGTCGCCGCCCTGGCGCTGGTCATCATCGCCACCGCGCTGCAGTTTCAGCCGTCCGAACACCGCACCCCGCGGCCGCACCGCGCGCCGCGTCGGCAGCCAGCGGCGGCACTGGCGAGGGGCCGCGAGACCGGCACGGTCAAATGGTTCAATACCTCGAAGGGATTCGGCTTCATCTCTCGCGATTCGGGGGAGGACATCTTCGTCCACTTCCGCGCCATTCGCGGCGAAGGGCACCGCGTGCTCGCCGAGGGGCAGCGCGTGGAGTTCTCGGTCACGCAGCGCGAAAAGGGGCTGCAGGCCGAGGACGTGGTCTCCCTGGCCTGAGCGGGCCGGATTCAGTAGTGAGGGGGCGGCGCTTCGTCGCCCTCCTCGATCCGCCCGGACAATTCCTCCTGGCGCCGGGCAAGCACGGTGAGCTGCGCGCCCAGCCGCTCGATCAGGCCCTGCAGCCTGACCACCTCGTCGTTCAAGGCCTGGATGGTGTCATCCTGAAAGGCCAACCGCACTTCCAGCTCCGCGATTCTCGACTCCAGCTCGTTCATGCCTCGCTCCAGGTAAAGTCTCGGGTCAGCACCAGCTTGAGCTTCTGCCGTATGGACGCGACCTGCCCGGCGTCATAGGGAACCGCAGCCCCCCGCCCCCAGACCGGCGCCGGCCAGGCGGCATCGTCACGGCGGCGCGCCACAACATGGACGTGCATCTGCGGCACCATGTTCCCCAGGCTGGCGATGTTCATCTTCTGCGCCCCGAAGGTGTCCTTGATCTTTTCCGCCAGCATTGCCACCTCGCCCCACAGGCGGGCCTGGTCGGCGGCATCGAGCTGAAAAACCTCGGTCACCTCCTCCCGCCGCGGCACCAGGATGAACCAGGGGTAGCGCGCATCGTTCATCAGCAGCAGGCGGGACAGGGGCAGGTCGCCAAGCATGAGGGTATCGCGGGCAAGCTGTGGATCGAGTTCGAACATGGCTCGACTCCTGTGTCGAAACGGCATGGGTTGGATCACCGCGGCAGGATACCGCAGGCCCGGGGAAGCGAGCACCAAGGGCACGCGCACCAACAAGGCGCACTCGCACGAAACTGGTGCGCAAGTGCTACCGCAATTCCCACTTCCTTGTTATAGAAACAGCGCCCACCAGCGAAAGTGCGGGCCTGACAACGGCTGGCGCGTTCTGTGCACGGTAATTGCTACTGCCCCAAACAGCCGGCAAGTGTTTCCACTTACCGGCAATAAGGGCCGCCTGAAGTCTGCCGCTTTCTCCGTGAAAGCAGGCCGAATCAGGAAAAAACCCCAAAAAAATTGCCGTTTAAGCTGACGCACAAGCTAGGGCTCGCGTGTAGAATCCCGCCGAGAATAAGAAAGCGCAGCTTCTCTTCGGTGGGAAGTGAGCATTATTTGAAAAACCAATGGAGCAAAACTCGATGCAAGTGATGAAGTGGAGTGTCATCGCCTTGGCCGTTGCGGCCGGCACAACCCAAATGGCCGTCGCGAGCCAGCAATCCGAGTCCAAGGGCTTCGTCGACGACGCCAGCCTGAGCCTGTTGCTGCGCAACACTTACTGGAATCGCGACCATAAAGATGGCGTTGATGATGTCGATACCTGGGCTCAAGGTTTCATCGCCACTTTCGAGTCCGGCTTTACCCAAGGCCCGGTCGGCTTCGGCGTCGACGCCTTCGGCCTGCTGGGTGTAAGACTTGACGGCGGGCAGGGCGACATGTTCCCGCAGAATTCGGATGACGATTGGGCTGATGACCTGTCCCAAGCCGGTGCGGCGGTTAAGGCCCAGTTCTCGAATACTGTTATCAAATACGGCGATCAGTTCACCGCCCTTCCCGTATTCTCCTCTGATGACTCCCGCCTGCTGCCGCAGTCTTTCACCGGCACCATGATCACAAGCAGCGAAATCGAAGGGCTTGAACTCAACGCAGGTCACTTTACCGCTGACAGCCCCATGGGCTCGCCAAGCCGCGACCCCAACGGACTGAAGAGCCTTGACCTGTTCGGCGGCAGCTACAGCTTCACCGACAACCTGAGCGTCGCGTTCTACATGTCGGACGTCGAAGATACCTATAAGAAGAAGTATGCCAACATCAATTATGTAATGCCCCTGTCCGACACGCAGGCTCTGACCTTCGATGTCAACTATTACAAAACCACCGATATTGACGAGCGCATCAGCGAAAACAGCGCCGTTGACGACAACACGTTCTGGAGTGCTTCGGCCAAATACAGCGTCGGCGCTCATGCGTTCATAGTCGCTCACCAGCGCGTTTCTGGTGATACCGGCTACCTCTACGACAACGGCGACGGCGGCGGCACTATCTGGGTAGCGAACTCCTATCTCTCCGACTTCAACTTCAAGGACGAGCGCTCCTGGCAAGCCAGCTATGAACTCGATTTCACTGGCTATGGCGTTCCTGGCTTGTTCTGGAAAACCGCATACGTGCGCGGCGACAACATCGACGCAGCATTCTACGGCGGCGAAGGCGAAGCGACCGAACGCGAGATCTTTAACCAGGTTTCCTATACCTTCCAAGATGGTCCGGCCAAGGATCTCAAGCTGAGGGCACGCAATTCGATCCTGCGGACTAACAACCCGGCCTGGAACGATATCAACGAATGGCGCCTGTTCATTGAGTATCCGCTCAGCATCTTGTAATTAGGGAACTAGGTACCACTCGGAAAGCCCGGCAAACTCGCCGGGCTTTTTTATTTCGGCTTATCAGGGTGAGCCATCGCAAAGCCTATTCTTTCAGCCAGAGCCCTTCTGTACGCGCCTACCGCCCCGCCGTACAATGCCCGGCCAACCCCGCCTGCAAGCACGAAGACGGCCACCATGCGCACCAGTCAGTACCTGCTCTCGACCCTGAAAGAAACGCCCTCCGATGCGGTTGTCATCAGCCACCAGCTGATGCTGCGCGCCGGGATGATCCGCAAGCTCGCTTCCGGCCTGTACACCTGGCTGCCGATGGGCCTGCGGGTGCTGCGCAAGGCCGAGGCGATCGTGCGCGACGAGATGAACAAGGCCGGCGCGCTGGAAGTGCTGATGCCGGCCATCCAGCCGGCCGAGCTCTGGCAGGAATCCGGCCGCTGGGTCCAGTACGGGCCCGAGCTGCTGCGCCTGAAGGATCGCCACGACCGCGAGTTCTGCGTGGGCCCGACCCACGAGGAAGTGATCACCGACCTGTGCCGCAACGAGCTGAACAGCTACAAGCAGCTGCCGATCAACTTCTACCAGATCCAGACCAAGTTCCGTGACGAGATCCGGCCGCGCTTCGGGCTGATGCGCGGGCGCGAGTTCATCATGAAGGACGCGTACTCCTTCCACCTTGACCAGGCCTCGCTGCAGGAAACCTACGACCGCATGCACCGGGCCTACTGCAACATCTTCACCCGCCTGGGCCTCGATTTCCGTCCGGTCCAGGCCGACACCGGCTCCATCGGCGGCACCGGTTCGCACGAATTCCACGTGCTCGCCGAATCGGGCGAGGACGACATCGCCTTCAGCAGCAGCTCCGACTACGCGGCCAACATCGAGAAGGCCGAAGCCATTCCGCGCGAAACCGAACGCGCGCCGGCGAGCGAAGAGCTGCGCCTGGTCGACACCCCGGATACGCGCACCATCGCGGATCTGGTCGAACGCTATCAGTTGCCCATCGAGCGCACCGTGAAGACGCTGGTGGTGCGCGGCATCGAAGCGGGCCAGCTGATCGCCCTGCTGGTGCGCGGCGACCACGAACTGAACGAAATCAAGGCCGCCAACCTGGCCCAGGTGGCCAGCCCGCTGGAATTCGCCTCGGAAGCCGAAATCCGCAGCGCCATCGGCGCCGGCCCCGGCTCACTCGGCCCGCTGAACCTGCCCATTCCCTGCATCGTCGATCGCTCGGTCGCGCTGATGGGCGATTTCAGCGCCGGCGCCAACATCGACGGCAAGCATTACTTCGGCATCAACTGGGAGCGCGACCTGCCGCTGCCAGAGGTCGCCGACCTGCGCAACGTGGTGGCCGGCGACCCCAGCCCCGACGGCCAGGGCACGCTGGAGATCAAGCGCGGCATCGAGGTCGGGCACATCTTCCAGCTCGGCACCAAGTACAGCGAGGCCATGGGCTGCAGCGTGCTCGGCGAAAGCGGCAAGCCGGTGACCCTGGTCATGGGCTGCTACGGCATTGGCGTGTCGCGCGTGGTGGCCGCGGCCATCGAGCAGAACCACGATGCGCGCGGCATCCTCTGGCCGGCCGCCCTCGCCCCGTTCCAAGTGGCGATCGTGCCCATGAAGTACGAGAACGCCGCGGTACGCGAGGCCACCGATCGCCTCTACGAGCAACTGGTCGCCGCCGGCCTCGACGTGCTGCTGGACGACCGCGACAAGAAGACCAGCCCCGGCGTCAAGTTCGCCGACATGGAGCTCATCGGCATTCCGCATCGCATCGTGGTGAGCGAGCGCGGGCTGGCCGAAGGCACCCTCGAATACAAGCACCGTCGCGACGACCAGCCCCGTGCCGTGGCCATCGACGACATCCTCACCTTCATCAACGAAGCCCGTACTTCTCGCTGATCGGAAATCATGCCCCACCCACGCCTGTCGGTCCTGACCGTTGCTGTCTGTACAACCCTTCTGCTGGGTGGGTGCGCCAACCAGCTTCCGCAGCGTAGCGAGCAAGAGGCACGCGCCGAGCGCAAACTGCTCGACCACGGGCTGCGAATCGAGGTCGGCGAGCCCGGCGTACTGCAGCTGCCGCAGCGGCGCGTACGGGTGCTGGAGCAGAAGACCTTCGAGGTGACCGACTTCGAGGTCACCCGGCACTACGACCGCTACACCCCCTACCAGGCCTGGCGCGAACTCTACGAGATTCCGCTCGGCGCGGTGGCGGTGGTCGCCGGCATCGGCGCCAACGTGCTGAACGTGGTGATGCTCGGCACCCTGCCGGAGCAGGCCACGCGCAACTGGATCAGCTACGGCTTCGCCGGACTCAACCCCTTCCTCAACGTCGAGTCCAACGGGCGCTCGGAGCAGAACCTGGCCAGCCTGGTGGAAGACCGTCGCGACGCCCGCCTGGAATACACCAGCCTGCCCTGGGCCGAGCGGCCGGTCACCGTGCTGGCGGGCGAGGAGCGCCACGAACTGCTCACCGACCGCAACGGCATCCTGCGCCTGAACCTGCTCGACGGCCCCTTCGCCGAGCAGAACATCACCAGCATCGGCAAGCTGGTCCTGCAGGTGCGCGACCCGCAGGACGGCACCGAGGCCGAAGCGCAGCTGCTGGTCAGCCGCGACCTGCGCGCCAAGCTCGGCGAGGCCCACGACCTGGTGTTCCGCGACCTCGAGGGCGACGACGTCGACCAGTGGGTCTACCGGGTCAAGCGGCTGTCCGAGCTGGGGCTCGAGGAAGAAGCCAGCGAGCTCGAGCAGAGCCTGATCGAACTGACGCGCAACGACCCGGAACTCCAGCAGGCCTTCCTGCAGCGCCTGCTGCAGGACACCGGACGCGTCGCAACCGATCGCAACGAAGACGACTGAGCACCAGCGGATGGCCCGGTCCCTGCTGCTGGTCGCCCTGCTCGCCCTCGCCACGCCGCTGGCCGCCAGCGTGCGCCAGGCGCCGGAACCGGAGCTGCGCGAACTGCTGCAGGAAACCGTCGCCCAGGCCGACAGCTTCGAGGACCGCTTCGACGCCGAGGTCTGGCTGCTGGACATGTCCACCCGCCTGGCGCGCTACCTGCCCGATGCCCGCGAACGCCTGACGCTGCTGCAACAAGTTCATCGCGAGGCCAGCCGGGCCGGGCTGAGGCCCGACCTGGTGATCGCCCTGATCCACGCCGAAAGCCGTTTCGACCGCTTCGCCGTATCCAGCGTGGGGGCACAGGGGCTGATGCAGATCATGCCGTTCTGGAAGGCCGAACTCGGCCGCCCGCAGGACAACCTCACCGACAACGCCACCAACCTGCGCTACGGCTGCACCATCCTCAGCTACTACCTGAAGAAGGAGAACGGCGACCTCAGCCGCGCGCTGGCGCGCTACAACGGCAGCCTCGGCCAGCTCCGCTATCCGACCAAGGTGATCGGCTTCTGGCAGGACTACTGGTACGTCAGGCCCTGAGCACGGCCGAGGCGATTCGGCGTGCCTCCCTCATCCGGCCCTGCGGGCCACCTTCTCCCGGCGGGAGAAGGGACAGGCTCGGCGCCACCGCCCGCAGGGTGCGCCACGCATCTCCTGCTCCGGCGAACCGTCTCCAAGAGGAGAAGGGAACGACATCGCAACGCCTGCGCCTCGGCAACCGGCTGCGGTCCGAAATCTGCCGGCAGGGCTGAACCGGGTCGCGGCCGGGACCACACCCACCAAATGCGCTTTTTGTAGGAGCGGTCTTGGCCGCGAACCGGGCCTGCACTCGGCCAGCACCAACACAAACCAAACCGCGCGCCAAGGTGAGGACTAGGTGACGGCGCGGTCTCCCTCATCCGGCCCTGCGGGCCACCTTCTCCCGGTGGGAGAAGGGACAGGCTCGGCGCCGCCGCCCGTAGGGTGCGCCACGCACCTCCTGCCCCGGCGAACCTTCCTCGGGGGCGAAAGGAAAGACATCGCAACGCCTGCCGCCTCGGCAACCGCCTGCGGTCCGACATCTGCCGGCAGGGCTGAACCGGGGCGCGGCCGGGACCACACCCACAAATGCGCTTTTTGTAGGAGTGGCCTTGGCCGCGAACCGGGCCTACACAACGCCTGCCACCTCGGCAACCGCCTGTAGGAGCAGGCTCTGCCTGCGACCGAGGCCTGCACCGTACCCTGCACCGGCACCCGACCAAACCCGTCTCCTTCCGGGAGACGGCAAAGCTGCCGGGCAGACAGCCTCCTAGCCGTCGCCCGAAAGCGCCGCAATGCGCTGACGCAACCCTTCTGCCGTCTGCTCGCCGACCAGTTGCTCGCGCACCCTGCCCTCGCCGTCGACCAGGTAGGTCACCGGCAGCACCGGACTGCGCGGCAGCTCGAGCCGCTCGGCCGGGTCCTCGGTGAGCACGCGGAAGCGGATGCCGAGCGCATCGGCCGCTTCGCGCAGCTCGCCGCCCTGCAAGCCGTCGAAATTCACCCCGAGCACCAGCGGCGCCTCGGCGGAGGCGGACAGCCTGTTCAGCTCCGGCACCTCCTTGCGACAGGGCGCGCACCACTCGGCCCAGTAGTTGATGACCTTCCAGCGGCCGTCCATCTGGTCGGCGGTCACCGCCTGCCCGTCGAGGTCCGTCCCCCAGTCCTCGGCGCAGCCGGCGAGCAGCAGGGCGGCGAGCAGCCCCAGCCAGGGCCTGCGTGGCGATTGCATTTCACTGTCCTCCTTCGGCCGGCGTTTCACGTCCCGCCCGCAACCAGTCTGCCAGGCTGCCGCCGAACAGCGCGCCCTGCTCCTGCCCGAGCAGCGCGAGCGAGCGGCGCAGGGTCGGATACCAGGGTTCCTCGAGCTGCTCCGGCAACTGGTCGAGACGGGCGAGCGGCCAGGGATTGGCGCGCATCAACTGGTCCAGGCTGTATTGTCCCAGGTCGCGGCACAGCACCCAGCCACCGCCGCCCGTGCGGCAGACCAGGTGCTCGTGGGTGAAGAATTCCATGATCTCGTCCCATTCGTCCTCGGGCAGGTGCCACCCAGCGCGATGCGCGTGGCCGAGGCGCAGTTCGCGTCCCGCCTGCTGGCAGTCGTGCAGCATCCGCAGCAGCACCAGCATCACCACCAGCCGGGGAATGTTGCGGCAACGCCATTCCCGCGAGGAGGACAGGCCGCAGACGATCTCGGCGCCGAACAGCACGATCAGCCAGGACAGGTAGATCCACAGCAGGAACAGCGGAACCGCGGCAAAGGCGCCGTAGATCAGCTGGTAGCTGGGGAAGAAGGTCACGTAGAGGCTGAACGCCTGGCGCGCCAGCTCCAGCAGCGTGGCGGTGAAGGCCCCGCCGATGAGCGCGTGCCGGATCGGCACCCGGGTGTTCGGCACCGCGGCGTAGATGAGCGTGAAGGCCAGCACGCTGAGCACCAGCGGCATGACCTTCAGCAGCGCCCCGGTCCCCAGCAGGGCGTCGGGCCCGGAGATCAGCGACAGCGAGGTGATGTAGGTGCTCACCGCGAAGCCGGCGCCCAGCAGCAGCGGGCCGAGGCTGAGGATCGCCCAGTACAGCAGGAAGCTGGACATCCCGCGCCGGGGCTGACGCACGCGCCAGATGGTGTTGAAGGTCTTCTCGATGGTCACCAGCATCATGAAGGCGGTGATCATCAGGAAGCCCACGCCGATCCAGGTGAGCTGGCGCGCCTGCGTGGTGAAGGCGCCCAGGTACTCCTGCACGGTGGCGCCGGCCGAAGGCACGAAATTCTGGAAGACGTACATCTGGATCTGCTCGCCGACGCCCTGGAACGCCGGAATCGCCGCCAGCATGGCGAAGGTCACGGTCATCATCGGAACAACCGCGAACAGCGTGGTATAGGTCAGCGCGGCCGCGCTGTAGGGGCCCTGGTCGGCAAGGAAGCGCTGGACGAGGAAGCGGCTGAATTCGAAAAAACCCTGTACCCGCTGGTGCATGCCTTCTCCTTAGCGTTCCGGCTCGGACCGGCCTGTACGGCCGATCGTTCCCGCCGCCCTTCCGGAACCGCGCCTGCCGGGAAGATTGATTACCGCAACGAGCCGGCGGTTCCGGCCGGATGCCGAGAGCGGTAGAGAGAGGGGTAGAATACCCAACTTTCCCGACGAGACACCTGAGGCGATGACCGAGCTGACGCTGTACCACAATCCTCGCTGTTCCAAATCCCGCGCCGCGCTGGAGCTGCTCGAGCAGCGTGGCCTGGCGCCCACCGTGATCCGCTACCTGGAAACTCCGCCGAGAGAAGCTCAGCTCGCCGAGCTGCTGCAGCGCCTGGGCATCGGCGCGCGCGCCCTGCTGCGCACCGGCGAGCCCGAATACCAGACGCTCGGGCTGGCGGAGCCGTCGCTCAGCGAGGCGCAGCTGATCGCCAGCATGGCGGCCCATCCGAAGCTCATCGAGCGACCCATCCTGGTGGCCGGCGACAAGGCGGTCATCGGCCGTCCGCCGGAGCGCGTGCTGGAGATCCTGCCGTGAGCGCACCCTACATCTTGGTGCTCTACTACAGCCGCCACGGCGCTACGGCGGAAATGGCCCGGCAGATCGCCCGCGGCGTCGAACGGGCCGGCCTGGAGGCGCGCCTGCGCACCGTGCCGGCCGTCTCCACCGAGTGCGAGGCGGTGGCGCCGACGATTCCCGACAGCGGCGCCCCCTACGTGACGGCGGAGGACCTGCGCCAGTGCGCGGGCCTGGCGCTGGGCAGCCCGACGCGATTCGGCAACATGGCTGCGCCGCTCAAGTATTTCCTCGATGGCACCAGCAGCCTGTGGCTGACCGGCGAGCTGGTGGGCAAGCCGGCGGCGGTCTTCACCTCCACCTCCAGCCTGCACGGCGGCCAGGAAAGCACCCTGCTGTCGATGATGCTGCCGCTGCTGCACCACGGCATGCTGCTGCTCGGCCTGCCCTACAGCGAGAGCGCGCTTCTGGAAACCCGAGGCGGCGGCACGCCCTATGGCGCCAGCCACCATGCCGGGAGCGACGGCAAGCGCCCGCTGGACGAGCACGAAACCACCCTGTGCCGCGCGCTCGGACAGCGCCTCGCGCAAACCGCCCGCAATCTGGAGTCGACCCGTGGCTAAAACACCCAAGCCGTTGCCCGCCCTGGAATGGCTGAGGCCACGGGTGAAAGCCAGCCGCGCACTCGCCCTCGCCGCCTTCGTCGCCCTCGCCGTGCTGGTCGCCGGCTACACCCTGCTGTTCGCCGACCTGCACGGCGCCCGCACCTGGGTGGTGCTGAGCATCCAGCTCGTTCCGCTGCTGCTGGTGGCGCCGGGGATGCTGGCCGGCAGCCCGCGCGCGCATGCCTGGACCTGCTTCATCGTCAACCTGTACTTCATCCAGGGCGTGCTGGCCGCCATCGACCCGGCGCGGGCGGCCTATGGCTGGATCGAGGCGGTCCTCAGCGCGGTACTGTTCAGCGCGGCGCTGCTGTACACCCGCTGGGGCTACCAGTACCAGCGCCGGGCCGCCGGCGAGCAGTGAGCAGTGAGCAGTGAGCAGCCGGACTACCAGTCCAGCGTCTCCTTGAGGAAGGGAATGGTCAGCTTGCGCTGAGCCTGCAGCGACGCGTGATCGAGGCGGTCGAGCAGTTCGAACAGGGCGCTCATGCTGCGCGAACCACGGGTGAGGATGAAGCGCCCGACGTCGTCGGGCAGGTTCAGGCCCCGGCGCGACGCCCGCAGCTGCAGGGCGCGCAGCTTGTCCTCGTCGGACAGTTCCTTGAGCTGGAACACCAGCGCCAGGGTCAGGCGCGACTGCAGGTCCGGCAGCGCGACCGGCAGTTCCCGCGGCGGCTCGCTGGCCGCCAGCAGCAGCCGGCGGCCGCTGTCGCGCAGCCGGTTGAAGAGGTGGAACAAGCCCTCCTCCCAGGCGCTGTCGCCGACGATCGCGTCGAGGTCGTCAAGGCACACCAGGTCGCACTGCTCGAGGTTGTCGAACAGCTCCGGGCCGTAGCCCGCCACCTCGGCCAGCGGCAGGTAGATCGCCTGCTGGCCGCGCTCCTCAATACGCAGGCAGGCGGCCTGCAGCAGGTGGCTGCGCCCGGCGCCCACCTTGCCCCAGAGAAAGATCAGCTCGTCGGACCAGCCCGCCTCGGGCGAGCACAGCCGCTCCACGTAGCCCAGCGCCGCGGCGTTCGCGCCCGGATAGAAATTGGCGAAGGTGGCATCGTCGCGCAGGCGCACGCCGAGTGGCAGCTGGATCGGCTTCATGGCTCGGGAAGGTCTTCGGTGGACACCGGCTCGGCGTAAAGGTCGGAGAGTTTATAGAGATCGTGCACGTGGCGCAGCAGGACCATGATCACCGCCGCCACCGGCAGCGCCAGCAGCACGCCGGTGAAGCCGAACAGCTGGCCGCCGGCGAGCACCGCGAAGATCACCGCCACCGGGTGCAGGCCGATACGGTCGCCGACCAGCCAGGGCGTGAGCAGCATGCCCTCGAGGAGCTGCCCGACGGTGAAGACCGCCGCGACGCCGAGCAGCGGGTAGGGATCGAGGCCGAACTGGAAGAGCGCCGCCACCACCGCCACGCCGATCCCCACCACGAAGCCCATGTAGGGCACGATGCTGGCCAGCCCGGCGAGCACGCCGATCAGTAGCCCGAGGTCGAGCCCGACCAGCATCAGCCCGCCGGCGTAGATCACCGCCAGCGCCAGCATGACCAGCAGCTGCCCGCGCAGGAAAGCGCCGATGACCTCGTGGCACTCGCTCATCAGCCGCACCACCAGCCCCTCGCGCCGGCGCGGCAGCAGGCCGCGCAGCTTGGCCATGATCAGGTCCCAGTCGCGCAGCAGGTAGAAGCTCACCACCGGAATCAGCAGCAGGTTGCCGACCCAGGCGAGCAGCGCCAGGCTCGAGGCGGTCGCCCGGCTGAGCACCATGCCGACCAGATCGGTGGTGCTGCCCAGGTGGCCGGCGAAGGCCGTCTTCAAGCGGTCGACGCGCCAGAAGTCCGGATCCAGCCCCAACTGCGACTCGACCCAGGGCAACAGGCTCTGCTGCAGCCAGTCCAGCGCCAGCGGCGCGAGCTGATACAGATGCACCAGCTGCCGCCCGAGCATCGGCACCAGCACCAGCAGGGCCAGCAGGCACAGCAGCGAGAACAGGGCGAAGACCACCACCACGCCCCAGGTGCGCGACAGCCGCCAGCGTTCCAGCCGGTCGACCAGTGGGTCGCCGAGATAGGCGAGCAGCATGCCCACCAGGAACGGCGTCAGGATGGGTATCAGCAGGTAGATCAGCCAGCCGGCGAGGGCCAGGCCGAGCAACCAGGGCCAACGGGCGGGAGGGGTCAGGGACATGCCTTGTGCCTTCTGTAGAGCGTGGTCCATTGCCACACATAATGGGCGCCGCTGGACAGCGTCAGCAACGCCACCAGCGGCAGGAGCACGTGGTTGGCCGGGCCCATGCCCGGCAGCAGGCTGGTTTCCAGCAGCAACGCCAGGACCAGCACGATCTGCAGCACGGTCGAGCACTTGCCGAGCCAGGTCGGACGGATGTCGAGCGCACCGACGCGATAGCGAAAGGCGCCCGCGCCGCCGACGATGACCAGGTCACGCAACAGCAGCACGGCGGTCAGCCAGACGGGCACCAGCCCGTTCAGCGTCAGACAGACATAGCTGATCACCAGCAGCAGCTTGTCGGCGATCGGGTCGAGCCAGGCCCCCAGCCGGCTGGTCCAGCCGAACCGGCGCGCCAGCAGGCCGTCGAGCGCATCGCTGAGACCGGCGAGGAGAAACAGCCAGAGCGCCTGCGGGTACTGCTGGCGCAGCAGCAGCCAGGCGACCGGCAGCACCAGCGCCAGGCGCAGGCAGGTCAACAGGTTGGGCAGATGACGCATGGCATCCCTGACATAGGTTCGCGCCCGGCCCGCCGTCCGAGGCTACGGCCTGCAGCGGCATACGGCCGGGCGGGCCTACCAGCGGTAATGCAGCACCTGGCGTCCGCCGGCAGGATCGACCAGCGGGCGTTCGGCAGGCGGCTGCGCGGCGTCCACCGATGGCTCCGACAGGGGCGGCACGGGCATGGCAGGCACCTGCACCGGCACGGGCGGCGTCTCGCTGGCCGGCACTTCCTGCAGGCGCGCCAGCGCCAGCTGCGAACGCAGCTGCTCGGGCGCGACCCGCAGGTGATAGACCAGATTGCCGCCCTCGAGCCGCACCAGCTGCGCGCCGAGCGGCTGCAGCAGGCGGTCGAGCTCGGCATACCGGGCCAGATCGGCACCCTCGACCCAGAGCGTCACCTCGGCGGCCTGGCCGGGATCGGCGACATAGCGCGGCGCCAGGTGATCGGTGACTGCCTGCATCACCGCGTCGGCGACCTGCTCCCGGCTGTCCCCGCTGGCCTGCCCCTGGCCGCGCTCCTCGCCGAGCCACAGGCGCCAGTCGGCCTGCCAGCGGCCCTCGCTCTCGCGCGCGTGCACGCTCATCAGCCCGTCGGCATCGTAACGCTCGGAGAGATCGTGCAGCGCGCCGGCATCGCCGGCGTCCAGCGCATCGGGAGTGGCCGCCAGTTGCTCGTCGAGATCGGCCAGCGGCAGGCGCAGCACCACGCCGCGATGCTGCGCCGCGTTGCGCAGCACGCTGGCGCCCTCCTGGCCGTCCCCCACCAGTTGCGTACCCTCGGCGCTGTCGAACAGCCACCAGCCGAGCAGCGCGGGACGGCTCTCGCCCCACAGCTTGACGCCGGCATCGCGCAGACCGCGCTGGACGGTGGCCGGGTCGAACTCGACGACCAGGCTGTCGCCCTTGTAGCCGTACTGGCGCACCAGCTGCTGCGGGTCCTGTCGAAGCGCGGCCACGGCCGAGGACTCGCTCACCGAGGCATCGCCGGTCAGCCGCCGCACCAGCGTATCGAAGGCCCGTTGCAGCGCTTCGTCACGCTCGCTCGCCTGCTGGCTGGCGACCGGCTCGCGCACCAGGTAGAGGTCGGCCAGGGTAGCCGCCTGGGCGGGCAAGACGAGCAACGCGCAACAGAGGGCGAACAGACGAACGAGCGGGCGCATGCGGGATCCTCGAGAGCGCGAGCGGGCGCCGCGCGATGGGAAAAGGGCAAAGGGCCTATACCTTAATCAGCCGCCCGACCAGCGGCAACCGACCACCCCACACGCGGCTCGTACAAACTGACCCGGGGAAGCGCCCGGGGTTTCCTCCGGCCGGCGCGGGATGGTGAGCCCGGGGCAAGCCTGATAAAATCGCGCGCCTTTCACTGGCGCGGTACGGCACAGGCCGGACCCTCGCGCCAGCACGGCCATCGCCGACGCGCCCGAGGCGCCGGCGCATCCGGCCCGGCCCTTATCCCCTCACGCACTCCAGCACAGGCCCGGACTCCCATGAGCAAGCAACCCTCCATCAGCTATAAGGACGCAGGCGTCGACATCGATGCCGGCGAAGCGCTCGTCGAACGCATCAAGGGCGTCGCCAAACGCACCGCGCGCCCCGAAGTGATGGGCGGCCTGGGCGGGTTCGGCGCGCTGTGCGAGATCCCCGCGGGCTACCGCAGGCCGGTGCTGGTTTCCGGCACCGACGGCGTCGGCACCAAGCTGCGCCTGGCGCTCAACCTGAACCGTCACGACAGCATCGGCATCGATCTGGTCGCCATGTGCGTCAACGACCTGGTGGTCTGCGGGGCCGAGCCGCTGTTCTTCCTCGACTACTACGCCACCGGCAAGCTCGACGTCGAGGTCGCCGCCCAGGTGGTCACCGGCATCGGTGCCGGCTGCGAAATGGCCGGCTGCTCGCTGGTCGGCGGGGAGACCGCCGAGATGCCCGGCATGTACGAAGGGGAAGACTACGACCTGGCCGGCTTCTGCGTCGGCGTGGTGGAAAAGGACGAGATCATCGACGGCTCCCGCGTGCAGCCGGGCGACGCGCTGATCGCGCTGCCCTCCTCCGGCCCGCACTCCAACGGCTACTCGCTGATCCGCAAGATCATCGAGGTGTCCGGCGCCGACATCGAGGCTACCCGGGTCGACGGGCAGCCGCTGGCCGACCTGCTGATGGCGCCCACGCGCATCTACGTCAAGCCCCTGCTGGCGCTGATCCAGCGCACCGGCGCGGTCAAGGCGATGGCCCACATCACCGGCGGCGGCCTGCTGGACAACATCCCGCGCGTGCTGCCCGAAGGCGCCCAGGCGGTCATCGACGTCGCCAGCTGGACCCGCCCCGCGGTGTTCGACTGGCTGCAGGCGCAAGGCAACGTCGACGAGACGGAAATGCACCGGGTGCTCAACTGCGGCGTCGGCATGGTGATCTGCGTGGCCCGGGACAAGGCCGACGAGGCCCTGGCGGTGCTGCGCGAACAGGGCGAGTCGCCCTGGCTCATCGGGCGTATCGAAAAGGCCGCTGAAGGCACCGCGCAGGTCCAGCTGAACAACCTGAAAACCCACTGATGCCCGATCCTTGCGATGTGGTGGTGCTGATCTCCGGCTCCGGCAGCAACCTCCAGGCGCTGATCGACAGCCAGGCCCCCGACAATCCGGCGCGCATCCGCGCGGTCATCTCCAACCGCGCCGACGCCTACGGCCTGCAGCGCGCCGCGGCGGCGGGCATCGCCACGCAGGTGCTGGATCACAAGGCCTTCTCCGGTCGCGAGGCGTTCGACGCCGCGCTGACCGAGGCGATCGACGGCTACCGCCCGCAACTGGTGGTGCTCGCCGGCTTCATGCGCATTCTCACCGCCGGCTTCGTGCGCCACTACCGCGGGCGCCTGCTGAACATCCATCCCTCGCTGCTGCCGCGCCACAAGGGGCTCGATACCCACCGGCGGGCGCTGGAGGGCGGCGACCCTGAGCATGGCTGCAGCGTGCACTTCGTGACCGAGGAACTGGACGGCGGCCCGGTCGCCGTGCAGGCGGTGGTGCCGGTGCACGCCGGCGATGACGTGACGTCGCTCAGCCAGCGCGTGCACGCCGCCGAACACCGGATCTACCCGCTGGCCGTGCGCTGGTTCGCCGAGGGGCGCTTGCGCCTGACCGACGGAGGCGCGATGCTGGATGGCCAACGACTGCCGGACACCGGCTTTCTCATCCGTCCCTAGGAGACCCTATGCGTAGTGCCCTGCTGCTCGTCCTCGCCCTGCTCGCCCTTCCGCTCCAGGCACTCGAGCTTCAGCCGTTCTCCGCCAGCTACACCGCCGACTGGAAGCAGGTGCCCATGAGCGGCACCGCCGTCCGCAATCTCACCGCCGAGGACGACGGCCGCTGGAAGCTGGAATTCGAGGCCTCGATGCTGGTGGCCGGCCTCAACGAACGCAGCACCTTCACCGTCGAGGGCGACACCTTCCTGCCCGAGCGCTACCGCCACGAACGCAGCGGCCTGGGCAAGGGCAAGCGGATCGACCAGCGCTTCGACTGGGCCGCCAAGCAGGTGGTCGGCACCTACCGCGGCGACCCCATCAGCCTGCCGCTCAACCGCGGCCTGCTGGACAAGTCGACCTACCAGGTGGCCCTGCAGCACGACGTCGCCGCCGGCAAGAAGAGCATGAGCTACCAGGTGCTCGACGGCGACGAGGTGGAAACCTACGACTTCCGCGTGCTCGGCGAGGAGACCGTCGAGACCAAGGCCGGACGGCTCGACGCGGTCAAGGTCGAGCGCGTGCGCGACCCGACGCAGAGCAAGCGCGAAACCCTGCTCTGGTTCGCCAAGGACTGGGACTTCCTGCTGGTGCAGCTCTACCAGGTGGAGAAGGACGGCAAGGCCTACCAGATCATGCTGCAGGAAGGCACGGTGAACGGCCGCACGGTCGAAGGCAAGTGAACCGCGCACTGCCCCTGGCCGGCCTGCTCGGGCTGCTCCTGCTCGGCGCCGGCTGCCAGACGAGGATGCCGGAAGGCGCCAAGCCGCCGCCCGGCGAACGCCTGCAGGGGCAGCTGCTGGCCATCGACGGAAACTGGTACCTGCAACCCTGCGGCAAGACCACCCGCCTGACCCTGGATGACGCCCCGGCGCTCGACCTCTTCCCCCAGGCACGCCGCCTGGCGGCCGCCGGCCCCGTTTACGCCGACCTGCGCGGCACGCTCAGCGCGCGCAACGGCACCTTCGAATCCGGGCGGTTCAGCCCCTCGCACCTCTATCGCCTGGAGAACGGCGATACCGTCTGCAGCGATCCCCTCTTCCCCCGCCTGGTGATGCGTGCCGGCGGCCAGCAGCCCGGCTGGCTGTTGACGGTGACCGCCGACGGCATGGCGCTCGAGCGCGAAGGCAGCGCGCCGGTGGTACTGCCCTATCTCGAGGAACAGCTGCCGGACGGCACGCTCGGGCTCAGCAGCGAGGCCGACGGCCAGCATTTCGAGGCCTGGGTCCGCCCTGCGCGCTGTGAATCGGCGCGCCTGGTCACGTCGCTGACCGCCGAGCTGCGGGTCGGCAGCGAACGACTGCGCGGCTGCGCGTACTTCGGCGGCGCGCGCCGCTGAAGCGCTCGTCAGTCGAGGGTCGCCGAGGCCGGCGGCGCCTCCACCCTGCCCTTCCACTGACTGAGCAGCACACCGAGGAACACCAGGCCGGCGGCACACAGTTGAGGGGCGTTGAGCCGCTCGCCGAGCAACAGCGCGGCGAACAGCAGGGTGAACACCGGTATCAGATTGATGAAGCCGGACGCCTGGCTGGCCGGCATCAGCGACAGCCCGTAGTTGTACAACCCGTAGGCGCCGACCGTCACCACCACGCCCAGGTAGGCCACCGTCAGCCATCCGCGGAGGCTGACGTCCGCCGGCAGCGGTTCGAACACCAGGGCGAGCGGCAGGAAGAACAGCGCACCGGTCCAGGCCTGCATCGCCGTCAGCAGGAAGGCCGAGTAGCGGCTGGCGAGGCGCTTGACGATGAGCATGTAGCCGGTGGCGCTGACCATCGCCAGGAATTCGAGGAAGTTGCCCAGCAACGGCGCCGGCGCCTGCTCGCTGGCCTCGCCGGCGAGGCTCAGCCATACCGCCCCCAGCAGCGCCAGCAGGAAGCCGGCCCAGGTCACCTTGCCGACCCGCTCGCCGAGCACGAAGAACGCACCCACTGCCACCATCAGCGGTAGCAGCGCGGTGATCATTCCGGCCTGCGAGGCACTGGTACGCTCCAGCGCCAGCGCTTCGAAGACGAAATAGAGGCACGGCTCGCAGACCGCCAGGCCGATCAGATACTTCCAGTCGCCCCGCCGGTACTCCCAGCGCCCCCGCCAGCGCCAGGCCAGCACGAACACCAGGCTGCCCAGTGCCATGCGGCCGAAGATGACCCACAGCGGCGGCAGTTCCTCGAAGGCGATTTTCAGCCCGATGAAGGCGCTGCCCCACAGCGCCATGGCCAGCACCAGGCAACCGATCGCGCCGGTCTTGAGCCGCTCCATTCACCATCACTCCCGGCAAAAGGACCGGAGTCTAGTCTCCGGCCAGGGGCCGGCACAGATACAGGAGGGACGCAGAACTGTGCCTGTCGGCGCTGTCAGTCCCAGGGCTTGCCGCGGGTCTTGGGAATGACCGGCAGGCGCTCCTGCAGGGCGGCCTTGGCCAGCATGTGGGCGCTGACCGGAGCGGTGATGAAGAGGAACAGCATGACGAGGATCTCGTGCAGGCTGCCACCCTCGCCCTGGCTGCTGAAGAACAGCATCGAGCCGAGCACCACGCCACCGACCCCCAGCGTGGTCGCCTTGGTCGGACCGTGCAGGCGGGTGAAGAAGTCCGGCAGACGGTACAGGCCTATGGCGCCGACCAGCGCGAACAGGCTGCCGAGCACGAGCAGGACACAGATGACGGCTTCGAGCCAGAGCGGCATGGTGTCTACCTCAGTCGATGATGTCGCCGTTGAGCAGGTGCTTGGCGACCGCCACGGTGCCGACGAAGCCCATCACCGCGATGAGCAATGCGGCCTCGAAGAACAGGTCGGTGTTCAGCCAGATGCCGAACAGCACGATCACGGCGAGCGCGTTGATGTAGAAGGTGTCCAGCGCCAGCACCCGGTCGGGCATCGAGGGCCCCTGGATGAGGCGGACGACGTTGAGGGTCGCGGCGACGCCCATGACGGCCATGCAGAACGGAATCACGTATTCGAGCATTCGAATATCTCCAGCAGCGGCGTCTCGTAACGGGTGCGTATCTCGGCCACCAGCGCCTCCGCATCCGGCGCATCGAGCGCATGCACCAGCAGAGTACGGCGGTCCTCGCTGAGCGAGGCCGATACGGTGCCGGGCGTGAGCGAAATGATGCTGGTGAGGGCCGTGAGCACGAACTCGTCGTCAATCCGCACCGGCACCTCGACGAAGGCCGGGCTCAGGCGCCCCTTCGGCCCCAGCACCAAGCGTGCGACATGCAGGTTGGCCACCACGATGTCGAGGATCACGCGCAGCAGGAAGCGCACCAGCAGCAGCGGACGGCGCACCCGCGGCACGGGCATGACGAAGGGGCCGACCAGCAGCGGGATGCCCCAGCCGAGGAAGGCGCCGAGCAGCACATGCCCGGGCGCCAGGGTGTTGTTGAGCAGCAACCAGAGCCCGGCCAGCGCCACGCTCAATGCCGGATGCGGCAGCCATCGGCGGATCATCGGGCACCTCCGCGGACGATGTCGAAATAGGGGCCGAGCTGGTGCACCTGCGCCGCGGCCGCCTGGACGTAGGCCTGGATCGGCTGCGCCGCGACGACCAGCACCAGGCTGCCCGCCAGCAGCCAGACGCAGGCGAGCAGCCGCACGCCGTCGGCCCTCTCGCGCAGCGGCGCCTCGTCGGTGGCCCGCCAGAACAGCAGACTGCCTGCGCGGCTCAGCGCGACGACCATGCCCAGGCCCCCGATCAGTACCACCGGCCACAGCGCCAGCGCCTGCTCGCCGGGCCCGACCGCACGCAGCAGCATGACCTTGCCGAGGAAACCGGACAGCGGCGGCAGCCCGGCGACCGAGATCGCGCCGAAGAAGAACATCGCGCCGAGCAGAAGGGGCTGCCGCAGGGCCGGCGACACCACCAGGCGGCCTTCCACCTCGCCGCGCTGGCGCACGATGAGATCGGCCAGCAGGAACAGCGCCCCGCTGATCAGCGTACTGTGCAGCAGGTAATAGAGGGCGGCCGACAGCCCCTGTTCGCTGCCCAGAGCGATACCGGCCAGCAGCGTGCCGACCGAGACCACCACCAGGTGCGCCATCAGCAACTGCAGCTCCTTGGCGGCCAGGGCGCCGAACACGCCGAACGCCAGGGTCAGCATCGCCAGGGGCCACAGCCAGGCCTCGATCATGCCGGCCAGCGTGCCCGCCGCATCGCCGTAGACCAGGCTGAACACCCGCACGATGGCGTACAGCCCGACCTTGGTCATGATCGCGAACAGAGCGGCCACCGGCGCGGTCGCCGAGGCGTAGGCACGCGGCAGCCACAGGTGCAGCGGCAGGATCGCGGCCTTCAGGCCGAACACCACCAGCAGCAGGAATCCGGCGGCCGCCAGCAGCGGGGCCTCCGAGGGCTCGGCGGCGGCGACCCGGACGCCGAGGTCGGCCATGTTCAGCGTCCCGGTGAGTCCGTAGAGAATGGCCGCAGCGATCAGGAACAGCGAGGAACCGACCAGGTTGAGCACCACGTAGTGCAGCCCCGCCCGCGCGCGCCCCGGTCCCTGTCCGTGCAGCAGCAGGGCATAGGACGCGATCAGCAGAATCTCGAAGAACACGAAGAGGTTGAACAGGTCGCCGGTGAGGAAGGCCCCGTTGATGCCCAGTAGCTGGAACTGGAACAGCGCATGGAAATTCGGCCCGCGGTCGTCGTCGCCGCGGCTGGCATAGAGCACCGCCGCGCTGGCCAGCACCGAAGTGACCGCAAGCATCAGCGCGCCCAGGCGATCGAGCATCAGCACGATGCCGAACGGTGGCTGCCAGTTGCCCAGCACATAGACGTGAATGCGGTCGTCGCCGGCCAGAACCAGCAGCCACCCGGCCAGCGGCATCAGCGCCCAGGTGGCGAGCACGGACAGCCAGCGCTTGAGGGCAGGGCTGGCACGATGAGCGATCAACAACCCGCTGCCGAAGAACAGCGGCAGCAACAGCGGCAGGATCAAGGCGTGGTTCATTCAGTCGGCTCCTGCCCGTCGACGTGGTCGGTCCCGACCTCCCCCATGCTGCGCAGCGCGAGCACGACGGTGAAAGCGGTCATGGCGAAGCCGATGACGATCGCCGTCAGCACCAGCGCCTGGGGCAGCGGATCACCGTAGCGCTCGCTGTGGCCGACGACCGCCACCGCGCCGGTCGCCAGGCGCCCCATGCTGAAGATGAACAGGTTTACCGCATAGGAAATGAGCGTGAGCCCCATGACCACCGGAAACACGCGCGCACGCAGCAACAGGTAGACGCCGCTGGTCACCATGATCCCGAGGGTGATTGCGAATAACGCCTCCATCACAACACCTCCTGGCCGGCTTCGCCCTTGCTGACATGACCGATGTTGGCGAGGATCATCAGGGTCGCGCCGACCACGGTCAGGAACACGCCCAGATCGAACAGCATCGCGGTGGCGAGCTCGAACTCCCCGGCCAGCGGCAAATGGAAATGCCCGAACGACGAGGTGAGGAAGGGATAGCCGAACGCCCAGCTGCCAAGGCCCGTCAGGCCAGCGATCATCACCCCGGCGCCGGCCATGCCGTGATAGCTGAAAGGCAGGCGCTCCTGGCTCCAGGGCACCCCGAGCGAGACGTACTGCAGGATCAGCGCCACCGCGGTGATCAGACCGGCGATGAAGCCGCCGCCGGGCAGGTTGTGCCCGCGCAGGAAGATGAACGCCGAGACCACCAGGGCGAGCGGCAGCAGCGCGCGCGAGACCACCGCGAGGATCAGCGGGTGACGGTCGCCCGACCAGGGCCTGCCGAAGTAGTCGAACGTCGGGTGCGGCAGGCGCAGCCCGTGCAGCAGCCCGAAGATTCCTACCGCGGCGATCGCCAGCACGCTGATCTCGCCCAGCGTATCAAAGCCGCGGAAGTCGACCAGGATCACGTTCACCACGTTGGTGCCGCCACCGCCGGGCAGGCTGTTTTCCAGGAAGAAGGACGCGATGCTGTCGTACGGACGGGTCAGCACCGCATAGGCGAGCAGCGCTACCAGCGTCCCGCAGCCGCCGGCCAGCACCAGGTCGCGCGTCCCGCGCAGGCTGCTGGACTCGGCGGGGGTGCGGTCCGGCATGAAATACAGCGCCAGCACCAGCAGGATCATGGTCACCATCTCGACCGACAGCTGGGTCAGCGCGAGGTCGGGCGCGGAGAAACGGGCGAATGCCAGCGCGACCATGAGCCCGGCGCCGCTGAGGATCATAAGGGCGACGATGCGGCGGCGATGGAAGACCACCGTCAACGCCGAGGTCACCGCCAGGATCGCCATGCCCAGTACCGTATAGGCATCGACCGGGCTGCGCGGCACCGACCCGCCGAGCTCGCTCAGCGGCACCAGCGCGACCACCACGGTCAGCAGCACGCTGCCGAGCATCAGCGCCAGGTAGCGCTGCAGCGAACCATTCTCAAGCAGTCGGTTGAGACGCCCGGAGGTGAGGATCACGCCCTTGATGACCTGGTCGAAGGTGAGCAGCGAGTCAATCGCCGGCAGTCCCTCGTACCAGCGGAACAGGAACTTGCGCAGCGAATAGATGAGGATGCCGCCGACCAGCGCGACCACGCTCATCAGCAACGGCAGGGAGAAACCGTGCCAGATCGCCAGGCTGTACTCCGGGACGTTGCCGACCAGGCTGGCGCTCACGGCGGCGGCGAGCAGGGGCGCGACCGTATAGCCCGGCAGCATGCCGACCAGCAGGCAGAGCAGCACCAGGATCTCCACCGGGATCTTCATGTACCGGGCCGGCTCGTGCGGAGGGAATTTCGGCAGGTCGATCGGGTCGCCGTTGAAGAAGACGTCATGGATGAAACGCAGCGAATAGGCCACCGAGAACACGCCCGCCAGGGTCGCGGCGACCGGAATGGTCCAGTAGAAACTGCCCAGCAGGTGCTGCTCGAGCGTCTCGGCGAAGAACATCTCCTTGCTCAGGAAGCCGTTCAGCAGCGGCACCCCGGCCATGGCCAGCGAGGCCACCATGGCCAGCGCGGCGGTGTGCGGCATGTACTTCCACATGCCGTTGACCCGCCGCATGTCGCGCGTGCCGGTCTCGTGGTCGATGATGCCGGCGGCCATGAACAGCGAGGCCTTGAAGGTCGCGTGGTTGATGATGTGGAAGATCGCCGCGACCGCCCCGAGGTGCGAATCCAGGCCGAACAGCAGCGTGATCAGGCCCAGGTGACTGATGGTGGAATAGGCCAGCAGCCCCTTGAGGTCGTGCTGGAACAGCGCCATGAAGGCGCCGATCAGCAGGGTCGTCAGGCCGGTCAGGCTGACCAGGTAGAACCACCACTCGGAGCCGGACAGCGCCGGGTACAGGCGCGCGAGCAGGAACACCCCCGCCTTCACCATGGTGGCCGAATGCAGGAAGGCGGAAACCGGCGTCGGCGCGGCCATCGCCTGCGGCAGCCAGAAGTGGAACGGGAACTGCGCCGACTTGGTGAACACGCCCAGCAGCACCAGGATCAGCGCCAGCGGGTAGAGCGCGTGGTTGCGGATGGTGTCGCCGGCGGCGAGCACCGCCGACAGCTCGAAGCTGCCGACGATGTGCCCCACCAGCAGGATGCCGGCAAGCAGGGCAAGGCCGCCGCCACCGGTGACGGTCAGCGCCATGCGCGCGCCCTGGCGGGCATCCGTGCGGTAGCCCCAGAAGCCGATGAGCAGGAACGACGACAGGCTCGTCAGCTCCCAGAACATCAGCATCAGCAGCAGGTTTTCCGATAGCACGACGCCGAGCATGGCGCCCATGAACAGCAGGAAATAGCCGTAGAAGCGACCGGTCGGCTCCTGCTTGGAGAGGTAATAGCGGGCGTAGAGGATGACCAGCAGGCCGATGCCGAGAATCAGCAGGCCGAACAGGAAGCCGAGGCCGTCGAGGCGCAGGCTGAGGTCAAGGCCGAGCTCCGGCAGCCAGCTCTGGCGGACGACGATCACTTCGCCAGCGAAGACGCGCTCACGCTGCCAGAGCAGCAGCACCAGCGCCGCGAGCGGCGCGAGGCCGGCGCCGAACGCACAGGCCGAGCGGCCGTAGCGCTCGAGCCACAGCGGCAGGACGATGCCCAGAAACGGCAAGGCAATGATCAACGCTAGCGCCATGTGCTAAACCCCTGAAGCCACCGCGTTACGAATGACGCGCAGAATCTCGACGGGTCGGATTTCTGCAATAGCCCTGACAAGGGCCGGTGATGGCCGCTGATTATCCATATCAATGGTCCCAGCGTCATGCCCTGATGATTTTTTGAAAAACAAAAGCATGGCTCGCTGCCAGCAGCCGCGAGCCATGCCTTCTACAAGGGCCGGGGAGGGAAAACGAGCACGTCAGGGGGCGACGCGGCTGGTACCGTTGACCGTCAGAATGCGGACCCGTTGTCCGACCCGGAACACCTGGTTGGGTTCGACTTCCTGGACGTAGGCGCGGATGTTGCCGTCGTCCTCGCGGACGGTCACCTCGACGCCCTGCGCCCGGGTGACACCCTCTTCGGCCGCGGCACCGAGCATGCCGCCGGCCACCGCACCGATGACGGCTGCCACCGCGCTGCCGCGCCCGCCCCCGACACCGCTGCCCGCAATGCCGCCGACCACGGCCCCGGCGCCAGTGCCGATCGGGGTCTTGGTGCCTTCGATCTTCACCGGACGCAGCGACTCGATGGTGCCGTAGCGCACCGTCTGGACGGCGCGCGCCTCGTCCCTCGAATAGGTGTCGCCGGTCAGGTTGGATGCGCAGCCGGCGGCCGTCAGCGCGACAACGGCAATCGGCATCAGTAGAAGAGATTTGCGCATTGCGGTTTCCCTCGAAAACTTGAGGCCCGGGAGGGCCTGAGGCAGTTGAACGCGGCGACCTGACGCTTGGCAGCTGCCGCGGGCTGGTTCAGCATTCGCAT
Source organism: Stutzerimonas azotifigens DSM 17556 (assembly GCF_000425625.1). Classification (GTDB taxonomy): domain Bacteria; phylum Pseudomonadota; class Gammaproteobacteria; order Pseudomonadales; family Pseudomonadaceae; genus Stutzerimonas; species Stutzerimonas azotifigens. The sequence goes on along the minus strand of NZ_AUDU01000040.1, from coordinate 18,515 downwards.
GCCGATTCCGCTTCCCACTTTACGCGAGCCGTTCGCACAGGGCACCCCATGGACTATTTCATCGTCGTCGTCACCACGCTGGCGGGCCTGGCGTTCCACGCCTGGCTGTTCGTCCGCTTCCGGCGCTGGGCGGACCGTGACCTGGCCCTGTCCATGGCCAGCAACGATGCTGGCAAGCGGACCTGGATGCTCGAACGGCTGGCCGAGGCCCGCGCCCAACGCGTGCCCCGCCGCCAACTGCCCGCCTGGCTGGAGCAACGGGCCAGCGAATATCCGTCCGCCGAACAGAGCATGGGCGAGACGAACTGAGCGGCTCAGGGCGCCAGCCGCTCGCGCAGCCAGCAGTCACCCTGCCAGCGAAAGTTGAGCCGATCGTGCAGACGACTGGAGCGTCCCTGCCAGAACTCCATGCGCTCGGGCAGCAGCCGATAGCCGCCCCAGTGCGGCGGACAGTGCGGCGGCTCGCCCTGGAAGCGCCTCTCGGTGTCTGCCAGCAGTTGCTCGAGTTCGGCGCGGTCGCGAATCGGACGGCTCTGCGGAGACGCCCAGGCCCCCAGCCGGCTGCCCAACGGGCGCACCTGGTAGTAGGCCTCGGACTCGGCCGCGCTGACACGTTCGACACGCCCCTCGATGCGCACCTGGCGCTCCAGGCCGGGCCAGAAGAAGGTCATGGCCGCGAACGGACAGGCCTGCAGCTGCTCGCCCTTGGCGCTCTGGTAGTTGCTGAAGAAGGTGAAGCCTCGCTCGTCCAGCCCCTTGAGCAGCAGCACCCTGCAATGCGGTCGCCCCTGGGCGTCGACCGTGGCCAGGGTCATCGCGTTCGGCTCCACCGGCGGCCGCTCGGTCTCGACCGCCTCGTCGAACCAGCGCCGGAACAGCGCGAAGGGCTCGTCGGGCGCGTTGCTCTCGCTGAGCCCGTCACGGGTGTAATCACGGCGCATATCGGCCAGGGTCTGGGTCATCGCACTCCTCCTCCTGTGGCTGGACCAGCAGCATATAGAGTGGCGCGCGGCATGGCTTGACTCAACGCAAGCCTGGTTGTCCGGCGGACGGCAGCGAGCGGACCCGAACCTGAAGCGCAATGCCGCGAAGAATCCTGTGGGAGCGGGCTTGACCGCGAATAACGACAGCGCGCAATGGCATGCTCGCTCGCCTCAGGTTCCTTGGCGGGAGCGATACCGGCACGGTATGTGGTGTTTGTCGGGAAACGGGCCCGAGCGCTTCGCCCCGGCCGGTGATAGTGCGCCATTCGCGCAGGCTCGCGGCTACCGTGATGCCGTGCGCCGAATCCGTTCGCGACCAAGGTCGCTCCTACGTCCGGTATCGCTGCCGTTCTGCTGGTACGCCGTCGGTTGGGGTGGGCTTCAGCCCACCCCAAATGCCGGAAGGGCAACCAGCGGCAAACGACCGAGCCGTCCTCCTCCGGCGCCCAACCCTCGTCACCCTCAGCCCCGAGGGCGACAAGCCTCTCGCTTGGGGCCGGATATCCGCAGAAACTACTTCTCGACCTTCGCCGTGGCGACCTGGACAGCCGCGGGCTGGCTGTACTGCAGAGCCAGCGTCTGCAGGGTGACCTGGGGCGCCAGCACCATCTCGACCCGGCGATTCTTCGCCCGCCCCTGCTTGGAGTCGTTGTCGGCACGCGGCATGTCCGAGCCCAGGCCGCGGATCAGCAGGCGGTCCTGCTTGAGCCCGCTGAGCCGGAAGATCGCCGCGACGGCGCCGGCGCGCTCGCGGCTGAGGGTACGGTTGGCCTCGACTTCGCCGCTGCTGTCGGCATGTCCGAGCACCACCACCGCCGTGGCAGCGTCGCCCTCGACCAGCTTGGCGACGCGAGTGATCGGCCCGAGGGTGACCGGCAGCAGCATGCCGGGACGATCGGGATTGAAGGAGGCATCCACCGGCGCGGTGACGACGAGCATGCTGTCGCGTCGCTCCACTTCGAAGGCGCTGCCCTCGAGTGCGGTGCGCAGCCGCGACTCGTAACTGTCCAGCCAGGCCGGATCGACCGTCGCGGCAGCCGGCGCCGCGGGGGCTTCGGCCAGGGTCTTGTCTTCATGGGTGCTGCAGCCTGATACGGTCATGCAGAGAATCAGGGTGACGCTCTTGAGCAGCTTCATGTGCAGTGGTGTCCGTCAGGTCGTTTGTTCGGAGCGGGTGGCAAGATTCGGCCATTAACGTGCCGAACCTTAGTTACAGTCTCAAATTCTGGACGCAAGCCCTTAATACGCAAAGCATTGCCCATCGAAAACGACGAGCGGTTCACCCCACACAGCGTGCCACCGTTCGGGCGAGCAACTGAGCCCGCGGGTCCATCAGCACATAGGGGCCGAGCGTGTTGGTGACAAAACCGAACGCCACCTCCCGTTCCGGGTCGGCAAAACCAATGCAGCCGCCGGCGCCCGGGTGCCCGAAGGTCAGCGGTCCCATGCCGAAGGTGGCATTGGCCACATCCGGCTGGTCCCGCCAGCAACCGAGCGCGAAACGCGTCGAGGTCAGCAGCGTGCGGTCGACACCGATGCAGTGCTCGCGGGTCATCTCGTCGAGCAGGGCATCGTCCAGCAGCCGCCCCTGCAACAGCCCGTTGTAGAAGCCGGCCAGGGAGCGCGCGTTGCCGTGCCCGTTGGCCGCCGGCTGCGCCATGCGCCGCCATTCGGGCTTGTTGCCACTGCTGAGAATCGACGGCGGATTGCCGAACGCCAGCGCCGTCATCGACCGCGGATCGCCGGTCATGGCCTGGAACAGCCGCCTGGCCGCATCATCCCCGAAATTGTTCTTCATGCGTGTGAGGTACCCCACACGCTCGAACTCGCTATCGGCCAGCCCCAGGTGAAAATCGAGCCCCAGCGGACGAGCGGTGCGCTCGACGATGGCGGCCCCGGGCTCGCGGCCGTCGACCCGGCGGATGAGCTCGCCGACCAGCCAGCCGTAAGTGATGGCCGCATAGCCATGCGCCTCCCCGGGCGTCCACCAGGGCGCCTCCGCGGCCAGCGCGGCGGTCATCCTGTCCCAGTCGTAGAGCGCTTCGGGTGGCAGCGCAGTGCGGATGGCCGGCAGCCCGGCCTGATGGCTGAGGAGCTGACGCAGGGTGATTCCGCCCTTGCCGTTGGCGGCGAACTCCGGCCACACCCGGGCGACCGGCGCATCCAGCTCCAGCTTGCCGGCCTCGACCAGCTGCAGCGCGGCGACCGCGGCGAAGGTCTTGGTGCAGGAGAACAGGTTGACCAGCGTGTCGGCATGCCAGGGCTGCTGCTCGTCGTTGTCGGCCATCCCGGCCCACAGGTCGACGACCGTCTCCCCGCCGACCTGCACGCAGACCGCGGCGCCGCGCTGCCGGCCCTCGGCGAACAGGCCGGCGAAGGCCTCCCTGACCGCTTCGAAACGAAGATCGAAATATCCCTGGATCTGCACTGCTACCGCCTCTGTCGTCGAACGAAAGGGCCGCATTGTTTCAATTGCGCAGGGACAAGGGAACAGCCACGTGCAGGCCGGCTGCCGTCGCGCAGGCGAACCCGCTCAGTCGATGACGCGGCGGAAAGGCGGCAGCGCGTTGAGGATGGCCTTGCCATAGCGCTGGGTCACCACGCGCCGGTCCAGCAGCGTGATGGTGCCGCGGTCCTGCTCGGTGCGCAGCAGGCGCCCGCAGGCCTGGATCAGCCGCAGCGAGGCGTCCGGTACGGCGATTTCCATGAACGGGTTGCCCCCGCGCGCCTCGATCCATTCGGCCAGCGCCGCCTCCACCGGATCGTCCGGCACGGCGAACGGAATCTTGGCGATCACCACGTGCTCGCAATAGGCGCCGGGCAGATCCACGCCCTCGGCGAAGCTGGCCAGGCCAAACAGCACGCTCGGCTCGCCCTCGTCGACCCGCGCCTTGTGCCTGTTCAGCGTCTCCTGCTTGGACAGGTTGCCCTGGATCAGCACGCGTCGCCGCCATTCCCGGTCGAGCCCGTCGAACACGTCCTGCATCTGCCGCCGCGAGGAGAACAGCACCAGGGTCCCGCGCGTGCCCTCCACCAGCGCCGGCAGCTCGCGGACGATCGCCGCGGTGTGTCCGGCGGCGTCGCGCGGATCGGCGCGCAGGTCCGGCACCCGCAGCAGGCCGGCGTCGGCATGGTGGAAGGGGCTGGGCACCACCGCGGTCACCGCGGCCTTGGGCAGCCCGGCGCGCATGCGGAAACGGTCGAAGGTATTCAGCGCGGTGAGGGTCGCCGAGGTCACCAGGGCGCCATAGGCGACGTTCCACAGGCTGCGCCGCAGCGTCTCGGCGGCGAGGATGGGGCTGGCGTTGACCTCGATGTCGTACAGCGCCCCGCTTTCGGCGAGCGTCAGCCAGCGCGCCATGGGCGGGCTGTCCTCCGGGTCCTCGACGGTGAAGGCGGTCCACAGCTCCCAGTTCGCCTGTGCCCTGGACAGCAGGCTGCCGAACAGCGGGTACCATTCCTCGGCCTGATGGCTGGCGATGCCGACGCCGGCCTCGCCATCCATGGCCTGCTTGAGCAGTTCGGCGAGGCGGGTGAACAGGTCGGTGAGCTTGGCGAAGCCCTTCTTCAATTCCACGCCGAGATCGCGCAGGTGCTCGGGCACCACGCCGCCGACGAACCGGTGGCGAGGGCGCTCGCGCCCCTCCATGTCCTCGCCGGCGCGGAAGTCGGCGAGCTGCTCGCAGGCGGTGAACATGAACTGCTGCTGCGTACGCAGCTCGCGCGCGAGCTCCGGAACGGCCTCGACGAGCCGGCCGAGTTCGCCCGGCAGCGGATGCTGGGCCAGCAGCTTGGTGAGATTCTTCTCCGTCTGGCCGAGCCAGTCGGCGGTCGAGCGCAGCCGGGTGAAATGGGCGAAATGACCGATGGCCTTGTCCGGCAGGTGATGCCCTTCGTCGAACACGTAGAGGGTTTCACGCGGATCGGGCAGCACCGCGCCGCCGCCGAGCGCGAGGTCGGCCAGCACCATGTCGTGGTTGGTGACGATCACGTCGACCTTAGTCATGCCCTCGCGGGCGCGGTAGAAGGCGCACTGCTGGAAGTTCGGGCAGTGCCGGTTGGTGCACTGGCTGTGGTCGATGGTCAGGCGCGCCCAGTCGGCATCCTCGACCGCTTCCGGCCAGCTGTCGCGGTCGCCGTCCCAGCGGTTGCCGGCCAGCTTCTCGATCATCCGGGTGAACAGCTTCTGGCTGGCCTCGTCGACCTCCAGGCGAAAGCCCTCCTCCTCGAACAGCTGGGCGGTGGCGTTCTGCGCCTCGCCTTCCTGCAACAGCATGTCCAGGCGCGACAGGCACAGGTAGCGGCCGCGTCCTTTGGCCAGGGCGAAGCTGAAGTTCAGCCCGCTGTTGCGGATCAGGTCGGGCAGGTCCTTGTGCACGATCTGCTCCTGCAGGGCCACGGTCGCGGTGGCGATCACCAGCCGCTTGCCGGCCGCCTTGGCCGCCGGAATCGCCGCCAGGCTGTAGGCGACCGTCTTGCCGGTGCCGGTTCCGGCCTCCACCGCCACCACTGCCGGCTCGCCTTCGCGGTGCCCTTCGTCGTTGGGCTTGATCGAGCCGAGCACCTTGGCCACTTCGGCGATCATCAGCCGCTGGCCATAGCGGGGCTTGAGCCCCTTGGCCTCGAGAAAGCGGGAATAGGCGCCCTGGATCTGGGACTTGAGTTCGGTGCTGAGCATGGGCGCGTGGCTGTATAAATTTTCAGTAGTATCGCGGGCGGCTATGATAGCGCGCGTTTTCCCCACCGCCACCCGGAGTTTCCCAGATGACGATCTATGCCCTGCCCTACACCCTGCATGTACTGGCCGCCCTGCTCTGGGTCGGCGGCATGTTCTTCGCCTGGATGGTGCTGCGACCGGTGGCCGCCGGCACGCTGCAGGCGCCGGAACGTCTGCGCCTGTGGGTTGCGGTGTTCCAGCGCTTCTTCGTCTGGGTGTGGGTCGCGGTGATCGTGCTGCCGGTGACCGGCATGGGCATGCTGCACATGCACTTCGGCGGCTTCGCCTCGGCGCCGCGCTATGTCCACGTCATGGCCGGGCTGTACCTGGTGATGCTGGCGCTGTTCCTGCGCGTGCGGCTGCTGAACCTGCCGCAGCTGGCGCGCCATACCGCGGCCGAACTGTGGAGCGAGGCCGCGGCCGATCTCGCCGGGATACGCCGGCTGGTCGGTTTCAACCTGCTGACCGGGCTGGTGGTGGTGGCGATCGCCGCCGCCCGCCTGCATTTCTGAGCGCCCATGAAAAAGCCGGGCGCTCGGGCCCGGCTTCTCGGGGTTTCCGCTTGCCTCAACGTTGCGGAGTGGCTTCCACCTCGGCCTCGACGCGGCGGTTCAGTTGGCGACCAGCATCGGTGGAGTTGTCGGCGATCGGGCGCGACTCGCCATAGCCGACCGCGCGAACGCGGCTGCTCTCGATGCCATGCTGGTTGACCATCACGTCGCGAACCGCGCTGGCGCGACGCTCGGACAGGCGCTGGTTGTAGGCATCGGTGCCGATGGAGTCGGTGTGCCCTTCGACCGTGGTGCTGGTCTCCGGATACTGCTTCATGAAGTCGGTGACGTTCTGGATTTCCGCGTAGCTTTCCTCGCGGACCCGGGCGCTGTCGAAGTCGAACAGCACGTCCAGTTCCACGCGCACCGGCTCGGCGGCCGGTTCGGGCTCCTGGACGGGCGTCACGGCGACCGGTTCTTCGGCCACGGCGACGGTTTCCATCTGCTCCTCGGTGCCGTTGGCCCAGCAGTAGGCCGCGCCGACGCCGGCGCCGATCAGCGCGCCATAGCCGGTGTAGGTCGAGCTTTCTATCGCGCCGAGCGCGGCGCCGGTCACGCCGCCGACGGCGGCGCAGGTCGGCCAGTCTTGTTTCTGCACGCCAGCGCATCCTGCGAGGATGCCGGTCATGGCAATCAGGGGTACTGCTGTCCGTAAAGCACTCATTGGTTTAAACCTCCTGGTTGGGATCGGTCAGAACCGCCACTTCGTAACGCCAGACGCCGGCTCTGGGTACATCGGGGGCTAGGCCGTCGGGCCGCTCCACGCTAGTCTCAAGACCTCTGCGAGGATCATCGATTGACTGACACCATCTCATCACGCTCGCCCCAGCAGGCCCTGGCGGCCCTGCTCGAGCAATACGCCCCGAGCCGGGTGCTCTGTGTCGGCCGGAGCGAGCTGCCTGCGCTCGATGCCTTCGCCGGGGCCCATCCCGACAGTCACCTGGACCGTACGGAAACCGTGCCCCTCCCCGCCGACCTGGCCGGCCAACGCTACGACCTGGCCCTGGTGGCGGATTGCCTTGAGCATCTCCCCAAACGAGACGGCCTGCAACTGCTGGGCGGCATACGCAACCTCAATGCCAACCGCATGGCCGTGCTCGTCGATCTGGATGCCGCCAACTGGCGACACACGGACCTCTACGCCTTGGCCCTGCAGGCCAGTGAGCGTTTCCAGCGTGAAGATCAGACGCTGACCCTCTTCACCTACGACCTGTTGCAATACAAGCAGGTTCCGGACTGGTTGAACGCCAAGTTCTGGGCCAATCCGCATCTTTACGGCAAATACTGGTGGTAAGCCCATGAGCGCCTCCGCGATTCCGGAGTCCGTCAACTGCCCCTGCGGCAGCGGCGACAGCCTCGCCGCCTGCTGTGGACACTACCATGCGGGCACTCCTGCGCCGAGCGCCGAGACGCTCATGCGCTCGCGCTACAGCGCCTATGTGCTGGGGCTGATCGACTACCTCGCGGCCACCACGCTGCCGGCGCAGCAGGCCCGCCTCGACCTCGAGGCCATGCGGCACTGGAGCCACGCCAGCACCTGGCTGGGGCTGGAGGTCGAGCAGAGCCTGGTGCTCGGCGGCAAGCCGGAGCATGCCCTGGTGACCTTCGTCGCGCGCTGGCACGACGGCACCGGCGAACACGCCCACCGCGAGCGCTCGGCCTTCGTCCAGCATGACGACCGCTGGTATTTCATCGACCCGAGCGTGCCGCTGGATGCCGGGCGCAACGACCCGTGCCCCTGCGGCAGCGGGGCGAAGTTCAAGAAGTGCTGTGCGCCCTTTCTCTGAGCCATGCGCGGGCATGCCAAGGATTGGCGTAGATTGGGCTGAGTCGCGTGAGACGAAGCCCAACGATGCCCAGCCAGCCTCTTGCGATGGCACGATTCTTCGCGCGTTGGGCTTCGCAGCGCGAAGCCCAACCTACGTCAGGCGAAAAACAAAAGGCCGTGCAATGCACGGCCTTTGATCGATGCTCGCAAGCGACCTGGTCACTTCTCGACGAAGGCACGCTCGATCAGGTAATCCCCCGGCTCGCCCATGCGCGGCGAGATCTTCAGGCCGAAGCCGTCCAGCACTTCGCTGGTCTCGTCGAGCATGCTCGGGCTGCCGCAGATCATCGCGCGGTCGTCCTGCGGGTTGATCGGCGGCAGGCCGATGTCGGTGAACAGCTTGCCGCTGCGCATCAGGTCGGTCAGGCGGCCCTGATTGCGGAACGGCTCGCGGGTGACGGTCGGGTAGTAGATGAGCTTTTCCTTCACCGCATCGCCGAAGAATTCGTTCTGCGGCAGCAGCTCGGTGATGAAGTGCTCGTAGGCGACTTCGCTGACGTAGCGCACGCCGTGGATCAGCACCACCTTCTCGAAGCGCTCGTAGGTTTCCGGGTCCTGGATGACGCTCATGAAGGGCGCCAGGCCGGTGCCGGTGCTCAGCAGGTAGAGGTGCTTGCCGGGCAGCAGGTCGCTGAGGATCAGCGTACCGGTGGGCTTGCGGCTGACCATGATCTGGTCGCCTTCGCGCAGGTGCTGCAGGCGCGAGGTCAGCGGGCCGTTCGGCACCTTGATGCTGAAGAATTCGAGGTGCTCCTCCCAGTTCGGGCTGGCGATGGAATAGGCGCGCATCAGCGGCCGACCCTCGGTCTCGAGACCGATCATGACGAATTGGCCGTTCTCGAACCGCAGGCCGGGATTGCGGGTGGTCTTGAAGCTGAACAGGGTGTCGTTCCAGTGATGGACGCTCAGAACCCGCTCGACATTCAGGTTGCTCATGCTCGTCTCGTTCCTCTAATGATTCGTGCCGATTCGCAGGCAGCGTGGCGCACAGTTTATAGTGGCGCCAATTATCTGTTAATCAGATTATTGAGATATCCAAAATCGGTTATATCGATATGCACTTTACGCTCAGACAACTGCAGGTCTTCGTCGCCATCGCCCAGCACGAAAGCGTCTCCCGCGCGGCGGAATACCTGTCGCTGTCGCAATCGGCGGCCAGCACCTCGCTCGCCGAACTGGAGCGGCAATCCAGCTGCCGCCTGTTCGACCGCGCGGGCAAGCGTTTGAGCCTCAACGCGCTCGGCCGGCAACTGCTGCCCCAGGCCGTCGCCCTGCTCGACCAGGCGCGCGAGATCGAGGACCTGCTCAACGGCCGCACCGGTTTCGGCTCGCTGGACGTAGGCGCCACCCTGACCATCGGCAACTACCTGGCCACGCTGCTGATCGGCAGCTTCATGCAGCGGCATCCCGAATGCCGGGTGAAGCTGCACGTGCATAACACCGCGACCATCGTGCATCAGGTCGCCCAGCACGAAATTGACCTGGGTCTGATCGAGGGCGATTGCAACCATCCGGACATCGAGGTGCACCCCTGGGTCGAGGACGAGCTGGTGGTGTTCTGCGCCCCCGGCCACCCGCTCGCCACCGAGGGCGACGTGGGCATCGAACGGCTCGGCCGGGAAGCCTGGATTCTCCGCGAGCAGGGTTCGGGCACGCGCCTGACCTTCGACCGCGCCATGCGTCACCACACCAGCCTGCTCAACGTGCGCCTGGAACTCGAGCATACCGAGGCGATCAAGCGCGCGGTGGAGTCGGGGCTCGGCATCGGCTGCATCTCGCGCCTGGCGCTGCGCGACGCCTTCCGCCGCGGCAGCCTGGTGCCGGTGCAGACGCCCGGGCTGGACCTGATGCGGCAGTTCTATTTCATCTGGCACCGGCTGAAGTACCAGACGCCGGCCATGCGCGAGTTCATCGACGGCTGCCGCGCCTTCACCGCTGGCGTGCGCCGCAGCGACGAGATCGTGTTGCCGCCGATCGCCTGAGCGGCCCGGTCAGGCCCCGGGAATCGCTTCCATCTGCTGCAGCAGCAGCGCCGCCTGGGTCCGGGTACGCACCCCGAGCTTGCGGAAGATGGCGGTCACGTGTGCCTTGACGGTCGCCTCGGAGACGTTCAGCTCGTAGGCGATCTGCTTGTTCAGCAGGCCGTCGCAGACCATGGTCAGCACGCGGAACTGCTGCGGCGTGAGGCTGGACAGGCCGGCGCTGACCGCCTTCGTCTCATCGTTCAGGCCCGCGTCGGCATCGGTGCTGGTCGGCCACCAGACGTCGCCGTCGAGCACCGCGCGCACGGCAGCCTGTATGGTTTCCAGCGAACTGGACTTGGGAATGAAGCCGCTGGCGCCGAACTCCCGGGCACGGGCCACCACCGCGGCCTCTTCCTGGGCGGAGATCATCATCACCGGCAGGTGCGGATACTGCCCGCGCAGCGAGACCAGGCCGGAAAAGCCATGGGCGCCGGGCATGTTCAGATCGAGAAGGACCAGGTCCCAGGCATCGCTGCCTTCGAGACAGGCCTGCAGTTCACCGATGCTGGCGGCTTCCACCAGCCGCACGTCCGGGCCGAGCCCAAGGGTCAGGGCCTGCTGCAGGGCGCTGCGAAACAGAGGATGGTCGTCGGCGATGAGGATTTCGTATGCGGCCATGGCAATTCCCTTTCTTGTTATGAGCGCTCGGCTGTTGCCGGGCACACCCTAGGGCCTGCCCAACGATCTCTGCAGGCGCCTGCGCGCCCGAGGCTGAAACCGCAATCCCGCGCCGTTCCGCCATCCGACGAGAAAGAAGGAGAGCGGCGCAAGCATGCCGAGGCTGGAATGAGTGGTCAAGCCATTCGCTTTGCGGCAAAGTCTGCGCCCCTTTTCGACTGCGAGCGCCGCCATGCGAAGCCAGGCCCTGCGTGCCGATCTGCTGATGCTGATCACCGCCATGATCTGGGGCTCGGGTTTCGTCGCCCAGCGGGTGGGCATGGATGACATCGGCCCGTTCCTCTTCACCGGCCTGCGTTTCACCCTCGGCGCGCTGGCCCTGCTGCCGCTGCTGCTCTGGCAGAGCCGCGGCGGCGCCCGGACCGAGCCCTTCCTGCAACGCGGCCTGCTGGTCGGCGGCGTGCTGATGGGCGTGGCGCTGACGCTCGGCATCAACCTGCAGCAGGTCGGCCTGCTGTTCACCAGCGTGACCAACTCGGGCTTCATCACCGGGCTCTACGTGATCGTGGTGCCGCTGCTCGGCCTGTGCATCGGCCAGCGCACCGGCGCCGGCACCTGGCTGGGCTGCGCCCTGGCGGTGGCCGGCATGGCGCTGCTGAGCATCGGCGACGGCTTCCAGGTGGCGCCAGGCGACTGGATCCAGCTGGTCGGCGCGGTGGTCTGGGGCCTGCACGTGCTGCTGGTGGGCGTGTTCGTCAGCCGGCACGATGCCATCCGGCTGGCCTTCCTGCAGTTCGTCACCTGCGCGATCGCCAGCCTGCTGATCGCCCTGGCGCTGGAAGAAATCCACCTGGAGGCGATCCTGCGCGCCGGCCCGTCGCTGATCTACGGCGGCGTGTTCGCGGTCGGCGTCGGCTACACCCTGCAGGTGGTCGCCCAGCGCCATGCGATCGCCTCGCACGCGGCGATCATCCTCTCGCTGGAGGCGGTGTTCGCGGCGATCGCCGGAGCCCTCTTCCTCGACGAGAGCCTGAGCCTGCGCGGCTACCTCGGCTGCGGGCTGATGTTCGCCGGCATGCTCGCCGCCCAGCTGTGGCCGAAGACGCATCCGCAGCCGATCAGCCCGGACCCGGCCAACCTGCCGCTGGCCGACGGGCGGGCGCCGGCTCAGCACTGAGCGCGAAAGCCGGCGAGGCGGAGGTGCGCGGCGTCCTGCAGGTCCGGCACGCGATGGGTCTTGGCGGCGAGGTAGTGGTCGGAAAAGACGTCCAGCCAGGCATCCAGCGCCGCGCTCGCCCGATGATCGCCGGCCTGTTCGAGGCACAGCGCGGCCACTTCCGCCGTGCACAGGTGGTCGCCACGCTTCGAGCGTCGCAGGCGGTAGCGCGACAATGCCTCGGGCGACAGGCTGAGCACCGGCAGCCGGTCCAGGTAGGGACTCTTGCGGAACATCTTGCGCGCCTCGGTCCAGGTGGCGTCGAGCAGCACGAACAGCGGCCGGCGGCCGGGCTCGACGGCCACCGCCTCGACCACCCGCTCGGCGCCGGCATACTCGCCCGGAAACACCAGGTACGGCTGCCACTGCGGATCGGCCAGCAGCGCCAGCAGCCCGGCGTCCACCGCCGTGCGGCTCCAGCCGAACGCCCGGGTGTCCGGCACCACGTCAGCGATCAGCCAGCCGGTATTGCTCGGCTTCAGCGGCTCGATGTCGTGCATCAGCAGGCAGACTCCGGCCTGGGCCGTCACCTGCGGCTGCCAGGCGCACAGGCAGTGGCTGGCCGCTACACGGCAGCGCAGGCAGCGAAGGGTGCGCGAACCGCGCGCGTGGAAGGGCTTGAGGCTGCGGGCCAGGCGCTCGTCGCGCAGACGGGCTACGGCATGGGACATGGATCGGCAACGGTCGACGGAGGGCCGGCCAGTCTAGCAGCGCGCCGCCCCTGTGCCGAACGCGCAGCGCGGCCGGACTGAACCGCACAGGGGCCGATGGGTCGAACGCGCCATACCCTGTCAGGAGAAATGCATGATCCGTCGGACCCTCCTGCTGGCCGCCTGCCTGGCCAGCACTGCCCTGCAGGCGCAGACGCTCAAGGATTACGAGCTGGGCCAGCTGCTCGAGCGCGTCGCCCGCGAAAGCAGCGTCGGCACGCCGCGAGCGATCAACGAGAACCTGCTCGACCGCGGCTACACCGTCGACGGCAACGTCCTGGTCAACCATATCGCCGTGCAGCCGCGGCAGGCGGCGATGATGCGCGACAACCCCGACGTGGTGCGCCGCCAGCTCGCCGAAAGCGTCTGCGCCAACCAAGGCTTTCGCCAGCTGATGGCGCGTGGCGCGACCCTGCGCTACGAATTCAGCGAGTACCAGTCCGAGCAGCCGATCACCAGCGAGCGCTTCGCGGCGAACGACTGCCAGTGACGCCGGCGCCTCAGCGCAGCACCGTAGGATCCCCCTTGCCGGCCACCGCCGCCGCTTCCGCCGGCGTCAGCAGGGCCGTGCGCGGCAGCCCCAGCAGGCGCGCGCAGGCCGCCAGCACGTTGGCCCAGGTCGAGCGGTTGGCGAACTGCATCCCGGCCACGTCCAGGGTGCCGCCGCGATTGCGATAACCGAGCACGGCGGTGGCATTGATATCCGGCAGGATCGGCCACAGATGTCCGCGCGCCACCTCGGGGCGCATGTGGGTGAGCAGCACGCGCTTGTGGAAGCGGTCGGGGAACAGCTCCGCCACCCGCTCCGGTTCGGCCAGCGACTGGCGCTCCCAGTCGTCGCGCGGCGAACGGAACCGTCCCGGCTCCTGCAGATAGACCAGCCGATAGGCGCAGCCCGCGCTGCGCAGGCGCTCGGCCGCCCGACGCATCTCGCCCAGCTGGTAGCTGCCGTTGGCGATCAGCAGCAACGCGCCCCGACCCGCGGCTTCCTCGACCAGGATCGCGCCGTCGCGCGCCAGCCGCTCGGCCTGTTCCCGGTCGAACACCGCCGGGCGCTCGCGCTTGGGCGCCACCACGCAGGACAGCACGCCGCGGCGCTGGTAGATCGACGGCAGCAGCGCCAGCAGGCTGTTGTGGTCGGCCGGGAACAGCACCCGCGAGACGTCGCTCATCTCGCCCAGCAGCGCCTCGCAGAAGGTAGTGTCCTGGTGCGACTGCTGGTTCTTGCCGTTCTCCCAGGTGTGCGAGGTGGCGATCAGCGGCCAGCCCAGCCAGCCGGCGGGCCGCCCCGCCTCCTTCTGCTGGCGGGCGAAGATCAGCGTCTGGCGTACCGCACCGAGCATCTTCACGCAGAAGGCCTCGTAGCTGGCGACCAGGTTGAGCCCGCCCTGGTTGGCCAGGCAGGCGGACACCACCGCCTCCTCGTTGAGCGCGGTGATGATCTTGCCGTCCACCGCCTCGAGCTCGCTTTCCGGCTCCACCACCCGGTGCCGCAGCGCCCTGAGCACGCCGCCGAGGCGATTGCTGGCCAGCTCGTCCGGATTGCCGACGCGCGGCCGCAACTGCGGGTTGGCGGCGGTCAGCTCGACGAAAAAGCGATCGACCGCCGCCATCGGCGAACAGGCCTCGTCGCGGTAGTGCAGCGCCGGCAGCACCGGTTCGGCAGGGCGCCGGTCGGCCAGCGGATTGTCCCGTTCCAGCGGGCGGCCCTGGCGGTGGTTGTTCAGCCGCGCGCAGGCTTCGGCGAGCGTCTCGGCGGGGACGAACAGGCGCGCGGCATGCTCGTTGAACAGCGCCCGCGCCTCGGCATCGCGGCGCGGATTGCCGGGCAGCGGCAGGTTGTGCGCGGCGTTGCTGCCGGCGCCGTAGAAACCGAAGCCCTTGGTAGTCTCGGCGACCACGTAGGGGATCGGCAAGGGGTAATGGAGAATCCCCCGGGCCTTGTCCTCGATCCGGTGCGCCAGCCGCTGCTCCATGTCCCACAAGGCGCAGACGAAGGCGGCGGGGTCGCGGCCGTCGATGGCGATGGGGTCGAATCCGCAGCGCGCCAGGTGCTGGCGAAAGCCTTCCAGCCCTTCGTGGGTGCCGAGCTGGGTGCGCTGCTCGATGCGCCGGCCGTTGGCGATCATCACCGGCAGGGCGATCCCGCAGTCCTCCGCGCGCCACCAGCGCGGAATCCAGTCGCTGCCACGCTGCTCTTCGGCGGCGCCGTCGGACAGGAAGGCCACCAGCGTTTCGCCCGGCAACGGCATGTGCGCGTATTGCAGCTCGGCGAAACCGAGGTAGCCGCCCTCGGCCAGCCCGCCGGCGGTGTGCGGGTTGACGTGACTGCCTAGCGGCGCCGCCGGGCGCCCGGCGCCATCCTGCTCGTAGCTGTAGAAGTCCTGCAGCAGCCGCTCCAGCCCGGCCTGCCCTTCGGCGTAGCGCCGCTGTTCCTCGTGGAGGTTGCCGGTCAGCACGTTCAGCGCCTCGATCGCCGCCACGCAGTGCCCCTGTCCCATCAGCCAGCCGCGGGTCTGGCCGGTGAGCGCGTTGAGGGCGAGGTAGCCGGCATAGGCCGGCACCATGTTCAGCGCCCCGCCGGTGTGGCCCTCGGGCTCGTCCTTGAAATCTTCCGCCTCGAGCGGTCCGCCATCCGGATGCAGGCGCCGAGCATAGGTCATGTGCACCACCAGACGCAGGCCCGCGCAGCTCAGCCGGTCGAGCGCCTGGAGCGTCAGGTAGACCTCGTCGAGCGAGGGCTGCAGACCGGCCTGCACCAGCTGGTGGGCCATCCGGTAGACCGCCGCGCGGGTCTCGTCGGTGTGCTGGAAGGGGCCGTAGCCGGCCTGCCAGGCGGCGAAGGCGGGCGAGGCCGCGGCGTGTGCGTCGAGTTCGGCGCGGCTGGGCAGTAGCTGAGTCATCGGGCGCTCCGGGCAGGATGTGGGCTCGCGACTAGTCTAGTTGCCCCAGCCCGACCGCAAGCTGACCCATATCAAGCCCGCCCCGGAGGGTCTGCGGCATGCTGGACGCAGTCCACACAAGGAACCTGGCATGGCCTCCCTCTGCTTTCTCGGCGCCGTTCAGCAAGTGACCGGCTCCTGCCACCTTCTCGAAACCGACACGGGCGTCCGTGTGCTCCTGGACTGCGGCCTCTACCAGGGCCGCCGTGCCGATGCCGAGCACAACCGCGCGGCGTTCGCCTTCGATCCGAAGACACTCGATGCCGTGGTGCTGTCGCACGCCCACCTCGACCACAGCGGGTTACTCCCGCGGCTGGTGGCCGCCGGCTTCCGCGGGCGGATCCATGTCACCGATGCCACCTCCGAACTGCTGAGCCTGATCCTGCTGGACGCGGCGCACCTGCAGGAAAAGGATGCCGAGTGGGAGAACAGGTGGCGCGCGCGCATCGGCAAACCGCCGATCCAGCCGCTGTACACCCGCGCCGACACCGAACGCATGCTCGAACGGCGTAGCCCGCATGCCTACGGCGTGACCTTCGAGGCGGCGCCGGGCGTGCGCGTGACCTTCCACGACGCCGGGCACATCCTCGGTTCGGCGATCGTCGCGGTGCAGGTCGGCGACGGCGCCGGCAGCCGTCGCCTGGTGTTCTCCGGCGACCTGGGCAACGAGAACTCGCCGCTGATGCGGCCGCCAGCCATCATCGAAGAGGCGGACACGCTGCTGCTCGAATCCACCTACGGCGACCGCGACCACCGCGATCAGCAGGCGACCATCGAAGAACTGGCGGACGTGCTGGCGCAGGCCGACCGCGAGGGCGGCAACGTGCTGATTCCCTCCTTCGCCGTGGGCCGCACGCAGGACCTGATCTATCACCTTGGGCGGCTCTACCGGGCCGGCCGGGTGCCACAGCAGGCGGTGTTCCTCGACAGCCCCATGGCGATCGGCGCCAACGCCATCTACTCGCGCTTCTACCAGCAGCTCGACCCGGTCGACCTGGCCGCGCTCAAGGGCAGCAAGCCGCACGTCGAGGCCTGGCTGCCGATCCTGCGCACCACGCCGACACCGGAGGAATCCATGGCGATCAACCGCTTCAAGAGCGGCGTGATCATCATCGCCGGCAGCGGCATGTGCACCGGCGGACGCATCCTGCACCACTTCAAGCACAACCTCTGGCGCCGTGAATGTCATCTGGTGATCGCCGGCTTCCAGGCCAGCGGCACGCTCGGCCGGGCGATCGTCGACGGTGCCCGCAGCGTCAAGCTGCTGCACCAGCGCATCGCGGTGAAAGCCCGGGTGCACACGCTCGGCGGCTTCTCCGCGCATGCCGGGCAGAGCCAGTTGATCGACTGGGTCGCGAATTTCCACGTGCCGCCCGCGCTCTACCTGGTGCACGGAGAACGTGAAAAGATGGTCGCCCTGCAAGAGGCCCTGCAGCGACGTCTCGGCCTCGCGACGAACATTCCGGAACCCGGCCAGCGCATCGAACTCTGAGCTAGCCCGGCCGCCATGCCGCCGGCCCGACGGACGTCAAGCCTCGACCCGTCGCCCCACGGGCCCGGCGCTCAGTCAAAGCGGCCGCACAAGGAGAAGCCGATGCCGTTCGAACCGGACGAGTACCTGTCACGCCATTTCAAGACCAGCGGCGCGGACCTGTCGCGCAAGCTCGACGAACTCGTCGCCCTGGTCGCGCCGGATGACAGCCCCAACCTGCCGCTGTACCGGGAAATGCTGCTCACGGTGATCCGCATGGCACAGGCCGACCGCAGCCGCTGGGACGCCAAGATCATGCTGCAGACGATGCGCGAGATGGAGTCCGCCTTCAGCCGCCTGGAGCCCTTCAAGCGGCGGCGCAAGGTCACCGTGTTCGGCTCCGCCCGAACGCCCATCGAGCACCCGCTGTACGCCCAGGCTCGGCAGCTCGGCGAGACCCTGGCGCGCTACGACATGATGGTGATCACCGGCGCCGGCGGCGGCATCATGGCCGCGGCCCACGAAGGCGCCGGGCTGGACAACAGCATCGGGCTCAACATCACGCTGCCCTTCGAGCAGCACGCGAACCCGACCGTCGACGGCAGCGACCACCTGCTGTCCTTCCACTTCTTCTTCGTACGCAAACTGTTCTTCATCAAGGAGGCCGATGCCCTGGTGCTCTGCCCCGGCGGCTTCGGCACGCTGGACGAGACCATGGAGGTGCTGACGCTCATCCAGACCGGCAAGAGCCCACTGGTGCCGGTGGTGCTGATGGACCAGCCCGGCGGCAGCTACTGGGCCGAGGCCTTGACGTTCGTGCGCCACCAGCTGCAGGAGAACCGCTACATCCTGCCTACCGACCTGCGGCTGATTCGCCTGGTCGACAGTGCCGAGGCGGCCGCCGAGGAAATCGCCACCTTCTACGGCAACTACCACTCCAGCCGCTGGCTCAAGGACCTGTTCGCCATCCGCATGAACCGACGCCTGACCGAAGGAGCGCTCGCGGCCCTGGACGAGCGGTTCGCCGACCTCTGCCTGCAAGATGGATTCCGGCAGGTGGCGGGAGCCGACGCCGAGCAGGACGAGCCCGAGCTCCAGACCCTGCCGCGCCTGATCTTCATGTTCAACGGACGCGACCATGGCCGCCTGCGGGAGCTGGTCGATTTCATCAACCTGCCGCAGAACTGGGCGCAGTAATGCCGGAGTGTGGCAGCTACGAGATGACTAAGGCGTCGCCGGGTGTCTCGTTCGTTGGGGCCTCGCTGCGCTCACCCCACTTCCACAACCGCCTTCTTTGCGTGGGAGCGGTGCATGGGCTTGGGCTCGGGCTTGGGCTTGGGCTTGGGCTTGGCCGGCGATGTCGCCGCGAGGGCGCGCCTCCCACAGGTCCGGTGCAGCACCGCTTGCTTTTGTGGGAGGCCCGACCTCGGGGCGATGCTCTTGTGGGTCTCGACC
>NZ_AUDU01000039.1 GCF_000425625.1 Stutzerimonas azotifigens DSM 17556 | reverse complement strand
GCTGGAACTGGATCTCTTCGGCTTCAGCCGCGGCGCGGCGGCAGCCCGGCATTTCGCCAACCAGATCCTCCTGCGCGAGCGGGGACCCTTGGGCACATTGCGTCGAGCGGGCAAGCTCGGCCTGGCATCCGGCTTCGACTGGCGGGACGACGTCGCCATCAACTTTATCGGCCTGTTCGATACCGTGGCCGCCATCGGCGGCTGGGACGACTGGGGCGATCCCAGCGATGACGTCAACGGCGGTATCGATCTCCATCTGGCGCCCGATGCAGCCCGCCAGGTGGTGCATCTGGTCGCCCGCGACGAATTTCGGCGCAATTTCGCCCTCAACCGGGTCTCCCCGCCGCACCGGGAAATAGTGCTGCCCGGTGCCCATTCGGATCTGGGCGGCGGCTACCCACCGCTGGCCAGCGAGCGGCTCTACCTGATGCGTCCGCGCAGCAACTGGGTCAGCCGGGATACCAGCCCATACGGCACCCTGGCCTACCAGCAGGCGCAACGCGACACCGAGTACGCCCGCCAGGCCGACCTGCTCGACCCGCGGGACCGCACCGCGCGGCTGGGAACGGACGTCTGGGAACACTTCACGCCGTTCAGCGGCGGACGCGGCGACCAGATGAAATACGTGCTGGCGGCGCCCTATCTGGAGCGCCGGGTCTATGGGCACCTTTCGCGGGTGTATCTGCGGGTCATGCATGCGCTGGCTGTGGAAGCCAATGTGCCTTTCAAGGATGTTCCCGCCACGGAGGACTTGAGCCTGCCGACCGAATTGATGCCCATCAGCGACAAGCTGCTGGCCTGGGCCAGAAGCGGCAGCGGTGCGCTGGATATGGAAGAGGAACGCCTGCTGCGCCAGCGCTATATCCATCTGTCGGCCAACTGGAATGCCGCCGCGGGACGGGGCGGCAGCGTACTCGATGTGGTCTTCGTCAATGCCCCAGCCGAGCGCGGACGGATACGCCATGCCGACAGGCCCCAAGAGAAAAAGCGATGAGAGCACCGCTGTTTGTCCTGTTCCTTCTGCTGCTCGGCGGCTGCGCCGGTGCCGAGAGAAACCCCGGCAGCCTGCCTTACAAATACTGGCGCCTGGGCTTCCTGGCCCCGGACTATATGGAGGTCTGGGTGGAAACCGCCGATGTGGAGGACATACACGGCAACCTCTTCTATCGGATGGGCGGAGGCACAGCATCAATCGCCATACTCTCTGATGACAAGGGGAACGCCACTGGCTGGCGCCGCAATCTGGGCTGGGGCGCAGGCCGCCATGTCAACGGCGCCGACCTGCCCCGGCGCATCTACGTGCGCTGGCAATCCCTGGCCGAGCCCCAGACCTACCGGGTGATCCTCGATATCCCCGAACGCGCGCGACAGCTGATGAGCGAGCGCCTCGATCCGCCCTGCCCCGCCAGCGAGTACCGTGAAGCCCTCGCCTTGGGCCTCGCACCCGGCGGCGTGGTCAGGGGCTGGGTCATGAGCACCTGCGGCGGACCCATCGAAGTCCTGCGCGCCCAGGCGGAAATCGAGCCCAAGGGGCCTTCCCAAGGCAAGACCGACGGTCAGTACGCCTTGCCATTGGAGCCCGAATCCAGAGCCTATATCGAGAAGCACGGCATCCCCTACGGATCATGGTGAGCAGGCAAGCGATCATGGCCGCACGCAAGCTATCGCTCATCCTAGCGTTCCTGCTGCTTGGCAGCTGCGCCGAGAGAAACCCCGGCAGCCTGCCCTACAAATACTGGCGCCTGGGCTTCCTGGCCCCGGACTATATGGAAGTCTGGGTGGAAACCGCCGATGTGGAAGACATTCGTGGCCATCAATTCTTCCATGTAGGCAGCGGCACCGTATCCGTGCACTTGCCTACCGATGGAACAGGCAATGCCGTCGGCTGGAGAAAGACCTGGGGGGCAGGTCGCTACGTCAACGGCGCCGACCTGCCCCGGCGCATCTACGTGCGCTGGCAATCCCTGGCCGAGCCCCAGACCTACCGGATCATTCTCGATATCCCCGAACGCGCCCGACAACTGATGAGCGAGCGCCTCGACCCGCCCTGCCCCGCCAGCGAATACCGTGAAGCCCTCGCCTTGGGCCTCGCCCCCGGCGGCGTGGTCAGGGGCTGGGTCATGAGCACCTGCGGCGGGCCCATCGAAGTCCTGCGCGCTCAGGCGGAAATCGAGCCCAAGGGACCGTATGAAGGAACCTCCCAGGGAGGACACCGGCCCCTCTCGAAAACCTCCAAAGCCTATATCGAACAGCACGGTATCCCCTACGGATCATGGTGAGCAGGCAAGCGATCATGACCGCACGCAAGTTATCGCTCATCCTGGCTTTCCTTCTGCTCGGCGGCTGCGCCAGCGCCGAGAGAAACCCCGGAAGCCTGCCCTACAAATACTGGTACCTGGGTTTTCTGGCGCCGGACTATATGGAGGTCTGGGTAGAGACAGCCGGCGTGAAAGCTATTCGTGGACATAATTTTTTCCACGTAGGCAGCGGCATAGTTGCCGTTCGTACCCCGCCAGAAGGCCAAGGGAAGGCTGCTGGTTGGGGTGAACGCTTCGGCAGGGGCGCGGGGCGCCACGTCAATGGTGCCGATCTGCCCGAGCGCATCTACGTGCGCTGGCAGTCCCTGGCGGAACCTCAGACCTATCGGGTGATCCTGGACATTCCCGAACGCGCCCGGCAATTGATGAGCGAACGGCTTGATCCACCCTGCCCAGCCAGTGACTACCGTTATGCCCTCACTTTGGGGCTCGCACCGGGCGGTGTGGTCAGGGGCTGGGTCATGAGCACCTGCGGCGGGCCCATCGAAGTCCTGCGCGCTCAGGCGGAAATCGAGCCCAAGGGGCCCTATGAAGGAACCTCCCAGGGAGGCCACCGCCCCCTTTCGGAAACCTCCAGAGCCTATATCGAAAAGCACGGCATCCCCTACGGATCATGGTGATTACGACCGCACGCAACCTATCGCTCATCCTCGCGCTCCTGCTGCTCGGCGGCTGCGCCAGCACCGGAAAGAACCCCTGGAAATCTGCTGCACCCGATGTACCGCGCCACCGCGGCCTACGGCCACTTCGGCCGCCCCCCTACGAGATGACGGTCGGCGAGGACAGCTTCACCGCCTTCACCTGGGAGCGCACCGACAAGGCCGAGGCGCTGCGCCAGGCGGCCGGCCTGTAAGCCAACCTCCCGACGCCCGCCCTCGAAGGCCCCGTCCGCGAAAGCGGCGGGGCCTTCGTCATTTCCCCGCCGGTGCCGGCTAGCGCCCCTGCGTCGCCACCCAGTCCACCAGCGCCTGACCGAGCCGGTCGCTGGCCTGGCCGAAGGCGACCACCACCTCCTCCACCGCTTCGCCCTCGCTCGGCTGGCGCACCTCGAACTGGCGGCTGGCCAGCACCTGACGGTTGCCGTCGGCGAGCTGCGCTTCCAGGCGAATCAGCACTTCCGGTCGGCCGTCGACATAGCGGGCCTGGAAGGCGCGCAGGTCACTGACCAGCACCCGGTCGGCGGCCAGGTTGCTTTCCTCGCTGACAACGCTGGCGACCCGGCCGCTCTGGCGCAAGGCTTCGATCAGTTGATCGCGCAGCAGCCGCGGCGCCGCATCGCTCCAGCGCGCGCCGGCGTAGCTGCTGATCTGGCTGCCCTGCGGCACCACGGCGATCCGCGGCCCCGAGAGCATGCGGCTGGCCAGCGGGGTGTCGACCCGCAGCACGCCGTCCGGCGCCGGACCGGCGGCCTGTCGGGCGATCGCCGGTTCCGGCAGCCCGAACACCCGCACGGCCTCGGCCTCCGGCAGCAGGCTGCAGGCCGACAGCGCCGCCAGCAGGCCGAGCGCGAGCAAGCGGTGAAAGGCGGTCATGGGCTGAACTCCTCCATCTTTTCCCGCCCGAGCAGGAAGGCGCTCGGGTTGTCCTCCAAACGCTGGGTCACGCGGCGCAGCCCGGCGAGCGTGGTGCGCAGCTCGTTGATCGCCGGGCCGAGATCGCCGACGCCCTGCAGGCCGCTGTCCACCGCGCCTTCGTTGTCGCCCAGCAGCCGGTCGAGCCGCGTGGTGGTGCGTTCCAGCGCGCGCATCGACTGCCCGGCGCTGGCCAGCAGCGCGCGCCCTTCCTCGTCGAGCAGGCCGCTGGTGGTGCGGCTCAGGGCGGTCAGTTCGGTCAGCAGCGCGCCGGTCCGGTCGCCGATCTCGGCCAGCCGCTCGAGGGTCCGGCCGAGGTCGCCGCGCTGCTCGGACAGCACCCGGGTCGCCTGCTCCAGATGCTCGAGGGTCTGGCTGATGTTGCGGGCGTTCTGCGGCGAGAACATCTGGTTGGCGTTGACCAGCAGGTTGTTGATGTTGGTCAGCAGGTCCTCGCCGTTGGCCAGCAGGGCGCTGAGCGGCGAGGGATCGGCGACGATAAGCGGCGGGTTCTGCGCATTGCCTTCGAGCCGCGGGCTGTCCGGCGTGCCGCCGTGCAGCTGGATGATCATCGCGCCGGTGATGTTGGCCAGCGCCAGGCGTGCGCGGGTGTCCTGCTTGATCGGCGTGTTGTGGTAGACCCGGATGCGCGCACGCACCTTGCGCGGGTCGTTCGGCTCCAGCCACAGGCCGACCACGTCCCCGACCTTGATGCCGCTGTATTCCACCGAACTGCCGGTGGACAGGCCGCTGACGGTGAGGTTGAAGCCGACGTCGTAGTAGTCGTAGTCGCGGTCGACGCTCGAGCGGGCGAGCCAGAGCGCGAACAGCAGCCCGCCGGCGATCGCCAGCACGGTGAACAGGCCGATCAGCACATGGTGAGCGCGTGTTTCCATCTAGTTCTCCCTCGAGGGATCGGCGGCACGCTGCGCCGACCGGCCGCGCGGGCCGTGGAAGTAGTCGCGGATCCAGGGGTCGTCGGTCGCCTCGACCGCTTCCAGGCGGTCCGCCACCAGCACCCGCCGGCGCGCCAGCACCGCCACCCGGTCGCAAAGGGTATAGAGCGTATCGAGGTCGTGGGTGACCAGGAAGACGCTGAGCCCGAGCGCGTCGCGCAGCGTCAGCAACAACTGGTCGAAGGCGGCGGCGCCGATCGGGTCGAGGCCGGCGGTGGGCTCGTCGAGAAACAGCACCTCGGGGTCGAGCGCCAGCGCGCGGGCCAGCGCGGCCCGCTTGACCATGCCGCCGGAGAGCTCGTCCGGGTACTTGCAGGCGGCGTCGGGCGGCAGCCCGGCCAGCGCCAGCTTGAGCCGCGCCAGCCGCTCGGCGTCGGCGCGCGACAGCCCGGCGTGCTCGACCAGGGGCAGCGCGACGTTCTCCTGCAGGTTCAGCGAGGTGAAGAGCGCGCCGCGCTGGAACAGCACGCCGAAGCGCTGCTCGATCCGCGAACGGCGCTCGCCGGACAGCGCCAGCAGGTCCTCGCCGAACACCCGCACGCTGCCTGCGTTGGGGCGCCGCAGCCCGACGATGCTGCGCAGCAGCACCGACTTGCCGGTCCCCGAGCCGCCGACCACGCCGAGGATCTCGCCACGGCGGATGTCCAGGTCGAGCCCCTCGTGCACCGTCTGCCGGCCGAAGCGGTTGACCAGCCCGCGCACCTCGATGAGCGCCTGCGGCCCGCTCACCAGCCCATCTCCATGAAGAACATGGCGGCGATGGCGTCGAGCAGGATCACCATGAAGATCGACTGCACCACACTCGAGGTGGTGTGTTCGCCGACCGACTGCGCGCTGCCGCCGACCTTGAAGCCCTCCAGGCAGCCGATGACGGCGATCACGAAGGCGAACACCGGCGCCTTGCCCAGCCCCACCAGGAAGTGGCTCAGCGCGATGTCGCGCTGCAGGATGGTCAGGTACATCAGCGGCGAGATGTCCAGCGTCAGCGCACAGACCACAAGACCTCCGGCCAGCCCGCAGAGCATGCCGACGAAGGTGAGCGCCGGTAGCGCGATCAGCATCGCCAGCACCCGCGGCAGCACCAGCAGCTCGACCGGGCTCAGGCCCAGGGTGCGGATCGCGTCGATTTCCTCCTGCGCTTTCATCGAGCCGATCTGCGCGGCGAAGGCGCTGGCGCTGCGCCCGGCCAGCAGGATAGCCGCCAGCAGCACGCCGAATTCGCGCAGGAAGGCGAAGCCCACCAGGTTGACCGTGTAGACGCTGGCACCGAACTCGGCCAGCACGGTGGCGCCGAGAAAGGCCACCACCGCGCCGACCAGGAAGGTCAGCAGCGCGACGATGGGCACCGCGTTCAGCCCGGTGGCTTCCAGGTGGGCGGCCAGGGAGGTCACCCGCCAGCGCCACGGGCGCGGCAGCGTGACGGCCAGGGTCTGCAGGGTCAGCCCGATGAAGCCCAGCAGTTGCTTCTGCTGGCGCCACAGGTTCTGCACGCTGCGCCCGATGTGCGCCAGCAGGTCGGCCAGCCCCCAGCCTGCGCGCGGCAGCTCGGCGGGCGGCTGGTCGAGCGCCTGCGCCACGGTGCCGAGCAGCGCCAGCCGCTCGGCCGGCAACCCCGGCGCCCAGCGCCCGACCTGCGCCAGCCGCGCCGGGCCGATCAGCTCCGCCAGCAGCCCGGCGCCGGCGGTGTCCAGCGCGCCGAGCGCGCTCAGGTCGATCTCGCTGTCGGCCGCCAGCGGCGCCCGCGCCCGCTCCACCGCCTGGCGCAGATGCCGGTAGTGGGCCAGCGTCCAGTCCCCGGCAACGCGCAGGTGCACTGCCCCGGCATCGGGTTGCAGTTGCAGCGTACCGGGTGAAGCTGAGGGTAAGGTCGAGGGCATCGAGGGTCGGGGCCACCGCTCCATGAAGGCATAGGCACCGAGTGAAACCCGCCGTTGCCGGGCTGGCAAGAGGCGGGAGGCCCGAGAAGTGCCTGGAAGGCAGCAAAGAAGCCGGTGCGCAGCCCCCCCTCGGCCGTGCCTGTTTCAGCCACAGGTGGGCACGACAGCCCGTCCCCGTCAGGAGGCCGAGCGCAGGCGTTGCGCAGGGGGACGCGAGGCATGGACGCCGAGCGAGGAGCGATGGGACAGGGACGTCCCATCGCGACGGCCCCCGGAGCGGCGCCGAAGCGAGGGAAGTCCGGCCGCGTCGCGGGCGGACCCGGATGCCGGGGTGGCCTTCTTTTTGGTTACTTTTTCTTGGCCAGACAAGAAAAAGTGACGCGCCGTGCAAGGCGCAATCTGTAGTCCGGGCCGAGGAAAGCACTACGACCTTCGGCGGACGATGGTCCGCCTCCTCCCTAGGTCATCCTGCTGGCCCCACCGCGGGCACCAAGTTACTGCGCCGCCTCGCCCACCCCCCAGATGCTGCCCAGGCTCTGCAACAAAGACCCGCCGACGCCCTGCCCGCCCAGGTACTGCAGCAGCAGCGGCGCGAACTGGCCGATCAGGCCCGGATCCATGCCCAGCATGGAAAACGCCTGCTGCGCCTGCGGCAGCGTCTGCACGTTGTCCAGCGCCGTCCGGGTCGCGCCGTTGACCGACGCGCCGCCGCCAGATTGGCCGAGCAGGCCGCCGAGGCCGGCCAGTTGGCCGAGCGCATCGCTGCCGGCGAAACGCTTCAGCCCGGGGACTTCCCCGAGCAGCGCGTCGTATTGGCTGGCCGGCAGCTGGTTGCGCGCCACGTTCAGCAGCGCCCCGGTGCCGCCCAGCGCCTGCTGCGGGGTGACGCCGAGGTCGTCGAGCGTGCGCACCAGGTTCAGGGCCTGGGCGGTCTGCCCCTGCGCGCCGCTGCCGGCCATCATCGAGCCGAGCCGGGCGGCCTCGTTCAGGTCGAAGGCCAGCGCAGGGCCGGCGGCCAGAGCCGCGACGGCGGTGATGACGATAGGGCGAAGAAATTTCATGCAAGACCTCGAAAGTGCCGGAACGGCCGCCATGCTAATCGCCGCGCGGGAATTTGTCCGAAGAACACGCCGCACGGCGCCGCACCCGGTCGCCGCGAGGGCGCGCGTCTCCCATGGCGGGAGTGCCAGCCGGCCTTGTGGGAGGCCCGACCCCGGGGCGATCTCGCTGAAGCGAAGCCGACGAACGGACCGCTGCGCTTGCTTGAAATTTTCCGCGCCGCCCCTATCCCGTTTGCCGACTCCCTACCGAGGAACCTGACGACTTCTCGCTCTGTTCATCCCTGATCAAGGAGACCATTGATGAAGATTGCGCAGATCGCCCCCCTGTACGAAGCCGTACCGCCGCGCCTGTACGGCGGCACCGAACGGGTCGTGGCCCACCTCACCGACGCCCTGGTGGAGCTCGGCCACGACGTCACCCTCTTCGCCGCCGCCGACGCCCACACCTCGGCCAGCCTGGTGCCGGGCCGCGACCAGGCGCTGCGGCTGGACCCGATGCCGTTGAAGTCCGACCTGGCCGCCCACCTGCGCCTGATGGACGAAGTACGGGCGCGGGCGCACGAGTTCGATATCCTGCATTTCCACGTCGACCTGCTGCACTTCCCCTTCTTCGAGGACCTGGCCGAGCGCACCCTCACCACCCTGCACGGGCGCCTGGACCTGGCCGACCTGCCGGAGGTGTACCGCCGCTGGCACCGTTTCCCGCTGGTGTCGATTTCCCACCACCAGCGCGCGCCGCTGGCCTTCGCCAACTGGTGCGGCACCATCCACCACGGCCTGCACGCCTCCAGCTACCGCTTCCACGAACGCGCCGAAGGCGGCTACCTGGCGTTTCTCGGCCGCATCTCGCCGGAGAAACGCCCCGACCGCGCCATCGCCATTGCCCGGCAGGCAGGCATCCCGCTGAAGATCGCGGCAAAGGTCGATGCCGCCGACAGCGAATACTACGAACAGGTGATCCGCCCGCTGCTGGACGATCCGCTGGTGGAGTTCATCGGCGAGATCGGCGACGAGCAGAAGTCCGAATTCCTCGGCAACGCCCGCGCGCTGCTGTTCCCCATCGACTGGCCGGAGCCGTTCGGGCTGGTGATGATCGAGGCCATGGCCTGCGGTACGCCGGTGATCGCCTGGCGCTGCGGCTCGGTGCCGGAGGTGGTCGACGACGGCGCGAGCGGCTTCATCGTCGCGGACGAGGCGGCCGCGGTCGAGGCCGTGAAGCGGGTCGGGACGCTCGACCGCCGTCGCGTGCGCGAGCTGTTCGAGCAGCGCTTCTCGGCGCACGCCATGGCCAGCCGCTACCTCGAGCTGTACCGGAAGCTGCTCGGTGGCCGCGACTCCGATCAACCCGTGCAGAAGACGGCCTGACACCATGACCACCACGCCTCAATCCGAAAACCAGGGCAGCCCGCAGCGGCTGTTCGTGCTCAAGGAGGGCGACAGTTTCCTGGTGGCCGACGCCTACGGCGACCTGGCCGGCCAGGAGGACGGGCTGTTCCGCAACGACACCCGGGTGCTGTCGAGCTGGCGCCTGCGCATCGCCGACCAGCGCCCGGCGCTGCTGTCGAGCGCGGTCAGCGAGGACAACGTGTTCTTCACCGCGCACCTGTCCAACCACCCGCTGCCGGTGCTCGGCGAACCGGGCACGCCGCAGGGGGTGATCCACATCGAGCGCAAGCGGCTGCTGTGGGACGGCCGGCTGTACGAACGGCTGGCGCTGACCAACTTCGCCGACGAGCCGGCGGTGGTGCCGCTGACGCTGGCCTTCGCCGCCGACTTCCGCGACATGTTCGAGGTGCGCGGCTCACGCCGGGCCCAGCGCGGCGAGCAGGAGCAGGCGCAGGTCGGCGAACGCGAGGTGCTGCTGCGCTACCGCGGGCTGGACGACCAGCTGCGCTGCTCGGCGATCAGCTTCTCCAGCGCGCCGGCGGCGCTCAGCCAGGACTGGGCCGCGTTCAGCATCGACCTGGCGCCGGGCGAGCAATGGGCGCTGTACCTCGAGGTCGGCGCCGAGGCCGACCAGCCCAGCCAGGCCCGCTTCCGCCATGCCGCCGCCCAGGCCCGCCGCTGCATGCGCCGTCGGCGGCGGCGCGGCGCGCAGCTGAAGGCGTCCGGCCGCCTGTTCCAGGCCTGGCTGGACAAGTCGCGGGCCGACCTGGCGCTGCTGACCACCGAACTGCCCACCGGCCCCTACCCCTACGCGGGGATTCCCTGGTTCTCCACCCCGTTCGGTCGCGATGCCGTCATCACCGCGCTGCAGACGCTCTGGTTCGACCCAGCGCTGGCCCGCGGCGTGCTCGCCTACCTGGCCCGCCACCAGGCGCGGGAGACCTCGAGCTTCCGCGACTCGGAGCCGGGCAAGATCATGCACGAGACGCGCAAGGGCGAGATGTCGGCGGTCAACGAGCTGCCGTTCGGGCGCTATTACGGTGGCGTCGACACCACCCCGCTGTTCGTCGCGCTGGCCGGCGCCTATGCCCGGCGCAGCGGCGACCTGGCCTTCATCGAGTCGATCTGGGAGGCGCTGGAGTCGGCCATTGGCTGGGTCGAAGGCCAGGCCGACGAGCATCCGCAGGGCCTGCTCGCCTATGCCCGCGGCGAGGACAGCGGGCTGATCAACCAGGGCTGGAAAGACAGCCACGACTCGGTGTTCCACGCCGACGGCAGCACCCCGGAGGGGCCGATCGCGCTGGTCGAGGTGCAGGGCTACGCCTACCGCGCCTTCCTGGAGATGGCCGAACTGGCTCAGTGGCGCGGCGATGACCATCGGGCCTCCCGCTGGCGCGGCCGGGCCGAACGTCTGCGCGAGGCGGTGGAGCGGCATTTCTGGCAGGACCCGCTGCGCTTCTATGCGCTGGCGCTCGACGGCACCGGACGGCCCTGCCGGGTGCGCGCCTCGAACGCCGGCCACCTGCTGTTCAGCGGCCTGCCCGACGCCGAGCGGGGGCGACAGGCCGGCCAGCAGCTGCTGTCGCGCGCCTTCAACTCCGGCTGGGGCATTCGCACCCTGGTGCCCGAGGCGGCGCGCTTCAACCCGATGTCCTACCACAACGGCTCGATCTGGCCGCACGACATGGCGATCTGTGCGGCGGGCCTGGCGCGCTACGGCGAGCGCGACGGCGTGGTGCGCCTGCTCGGCGGCCTGTTCGAGGCCGCCGCCCACTTCGGCATGCGCCTGCCGGAGCTGTTCTGTGGTTTCGAGCGCGCGCCCGGCGAGGCGCCGATCGCCTACCCGGTCGCCTGCCTGCCGCAGGCCTGGGCGGCCGGCTCGGTGTTCATGTTGCTGCAGGCCTGCCTCGGCCTATCGATCGACGGCCGCCAGGCGCAGGTGACGGTGGAGCGCCCGCGCCTGCCCACCGGTATCGACCGCCTGCAGCTGCGCGGCCTGGAGGTGGGCGAGACGCGTATCGACCTGACCTTCCAGCGGCTCGGCGAACGCACCGTGGTGTTCAGCGAGGCGCAGGCCGGGCCGGCGCCGGTGCGCGTGCGGGTCGAGCAGTGACGGCGACGCGCGGGCGCACGCCGCCTGCGCGTCAGCTCTTGAGCCGGTAGCCGGTGCGGAACATCCAGGCGACGATCGCCAGGCACAGCACCAGGAACCCCAGGGTCATGCCCAGGCTGATCAGCGGGTTGACGTCGGAGACGCCGTAGAAGCTCCAGCGGAAGCCACTGATCAGGTACACCACCGGATTGACCAGGGCGATCTTCTGCCACACCTCCGGCAGCATGCCGATCGAATAGAAGCTGCCGCCGAGGAAGGCCAGCGGGGTGACGATCAGCGCCGGGACCACCTGCAGCTTCTCCCAGCCGTCGGCCCAGATGCCGATGATGAAGCCGAACAGGCTGAAGGTCACCGCGGTGAGCACCAGGAACAGCGCCATCATCGCCGGGTGCTGGATCTCGTAGCTGACGAACAGCCGCGCGGTGACCAGGATCAGCAGGCCGAGGACCACCGACTTGGTGGCCGCGGCGCCGACGTAGCCGATGAGAATCTCCAGGTACGACACCGGCGCCGACAGCACCTCGTAGATGGTCCCGGCGTAACGCGGCATGTAGATGCCGAAGGAGGCGTTGGACACGCTCTCGGTCAGCAGCATCATCATGATCAGCCCGGGCACGATGAAGGCGGCGTAGCTCACGCCCTGCACCTGGCTCATGCTCGCGCCGATGGCCGAGCCGAACACCACGAAGTACAGCGAGGTGGAGATCACCGGCGTGGCGATGCTCTGCATCAGGGTGCGCCAGGCGCGCGCCAGCTCGAACAGGTAGATGGCCCGTACCGCGTAGAGATTCATGCGCGCGTCCTCACCAGGTTGACGAAGATTTCCTCCAGCGAGCTCTGGCTGGTCTGCAGATCCTTGTAGTCGATGTCGTGTGCGGCCAGGCGCTTGAGCAGCTCGGCGATGCCGGTGTGCTCGCGCTGCGCGTCGAAGGTGAACACCAGCTGGTGCCCGTCGTCGACCAGCTGCAGCGGTTCGTCCGCCAGCTCGGCCGGAATGCGCGCCAGCGGCCGGCGCAGGTGCAGGGTCAGTTGCTTCTTGCCGAGCTGCTTCATCAGCGTGGCCTTGTCCTCGACCAGGATGATCTCGCCGCGGCGGATCACGCCGATGCGGTCGGCCATCTCCTCGGCTTCCTCGATGTAGTGGGTGGTGAGGATGATGGTCACCCCGCGCTCGCGCAGGCCGCGGACCATTTCCCACATGTCGCGGCGCAGCTCGACGTCCACCCCGGCGGTGGGCTCGTCGAGGAACAGCACCTCGGGTTCGTGCGACAGCGCCTTGGCGATCATCACCCGCCGCTTCATGCCGCCGGAGAGTTCGTTGATCCGCGCGTCGCGCTTGTCCCACAGCGACAGGTCGCGCAGCAGGCGCTCGAGCAGCGCGTCGTCCGGGGCCTTGCCGAACAGCCCGCGGGAAAAGCGCACCGTGGCCCAGACGCTCTCGAAGCCCTCGTTGAACAGCTCCTGCGGCACCAGCCCGATCTTCGAGCGCGCCGCGCGGTAGTCGCGCACGATGTCGTGGCCGCCCACCAGCACGCGCCCGCTGCCGGGATTGACGATGCCGCAGATGATGCTGATGAGGGTGGTCTTGCCCGCCCCGTTGGGGCCGAGCAGGGCGAAGATCTCGCCCTTGCGGATGTGCAGGTCGATGTTGCGCAGCGCCTGGTGCCCCGAGGCGTAGGTCTTGGTGAGCTGCTCGATGGCGATCACGGATTGCACGATCGGGTGACTCCGGCAAAAGGGGCGATTGTAGTGAATGCCCGGCGCATGGGTCATGAACAATGTTGATATGAAACATCAGGCTCGGTCGGCGCCGGGCCGCGACATTGCCAACCGATACCGCGCAACGACGACCGAGGGCGCGGACAATCTCCCCGCGGGCCAGGACGGCCCGCGCGCTTTTCACACGCAAGGATGCCGATCATGAAAACCCCGACGATCCTGGCCGCGCTGCTGTTCGCCGCGCCGGCCCTGGCCTGCCCGCCGTGGAGCGGCGAGCGCGCGGCCCACGAGAGCGAGACGCTGACCCGCCGCCTGGCCGAATGGGACCTCGCCTACCACCGCGACGGCCGTTCGCCGGTCGCCGACGAACTCTACGACCAGGCGCGCGCCCGCCTGGCCGAGTGGCAGGCATGCTTCCCGGAGGTGGCCGTCGCCGCCCCGGCGCCGCTCGCCGGCAGCGCCGGGCCGCTGCGCCATCCGGTGCCGCAGACCGGCCTGGCCAAGCTCGCCGACGAGGACGCACTGCGCACCTGGCTCGCTGCCCGCGAGGAGGTCTGGATCCAGCCGAAGGTCGACGGCGTGGCCGTTACCCTGGTTTACCGGCAGGGCGTCCTGGCCCGGGCCATCAGCCGCGGCGACGGCCTCACCGGGCAGGACTGGACCGACAACGTGCGACGCCTGCCGGGCGTGCTGCAGCGCCTGCCCGGCGACCCCGACCTGCTGCTGCAGGGCGAGCTCTACTGGCGCCTGGACGGCCACGTGCAGGCCTTGGCGGGCGGCGCGAACGCGCGCAGCCGGGTGGCCGGTGCACTGCGCCAGCAGCAGCTGGGCGAACGGGACGCGGCGCGCATCGGCCTGTTCGTCTGGGCCTGGCCGGACGGCCCGGCGGACATGCGCGAGCGCCTGGACGGGCTGGCGGCGCTGGGTTTTCCGGACACCGGCAGGTACACGCAGCCGGTGGCCGATCCCGCCGGGGCCCGCCACTGGCGCCAGAACTGGTACGAGGCAGCGCTGCCCTTCGCCACCGACGGCGTGGTCCTGCGCCAGGGCAACCGGCCGCCGGGCGCGCGCTGGCGGGCCGAGCCGCCGAGCTGGGCGGCGGCCTGGAAATACCCGCTGCGCCGGGCGCTGGCCGAGGTGCGGGCGGTCGGCTTCAGCGTCGGCCGTACCGGGCGCGTCACGCCGGTGCTCGAGCTCGAACCGGTGACGCTGGACGACAAGCGGATCACGCGGGTCAGCCTCGGCTCGCTGGAGCGCTGGCGGCGCCTCGACATCCGCCCCGGCGATCAGGTCGCGATCACCCTGGCCGGGCACACCATCCCGCACCTGGAAGGGGTGGTCTGGCGCGCCGCCGAGCGCGCGTCAGTCGCGGCGCCCGCCGACGGGCAGCACCATGCGCTGAGCTGCTGGCGCCCGACCGCGGGCTGCGAGGAGCAGTTCCTGGCGCGCCT
Source organism: Stutzerimonas azotifigens DSM 17556 (assembly GCF_000425625.1). Taxonomy (GTDB): domain Bacteria; phylum Pseudomonadota; class Gammaproteobacteria; order Pseudomonadales; family Pseudomonadaceae; genus Stutzerimonas; species Stutzerimonas azotifigens. Next base: position 104,653 of record NZ_AUDU01000039.1, on the reverse strand, counting down.
GGCCTGGCTCGGCGGGCCGCAGGGGCTGGACCTGCCCGGCATCGGCGCGGGCGCCTGGCGGACGTTATTAGAGGCCGGCCTGCTCCCCGATCTGCTCGCCTGGCTCGAACTCGACGCCGAGCGCTTGCAGGCCGTGGCCGGGCTCGGTCCGGCGCGCGTGCAGACGCTGCTGCAGGCGCAGTCGACCGCCCGCCGCCGGCCGTTCGAGCGCTGGTGGCGAGCGCTGGGCGCGCCCGTGCCGGAGGCCGCCGAGGCCGAGCCGGGCTGGCCGACCTGGCGGCAGCACAGCGAAGCGGACTGGCAGGCGATGGACGGCATCGGCCCAGTTCGCGCCCGTCAGCTGCGGGCATTCTTCGGCGACCCCGAGGTGATCGCGCTCGTCGAAAAACTGCAGGCCGTCGGAATCGACGGCTTCTGAACGGGCACTCCGCACCCTGCGCGCGAGTCGATAGGAAATGCCGAACAAGAACCACTCCCGGTTTCGCCATCCCCTTCTTGCCCTGTTGGCCTGCGCCGGCCCGCTGGGGAGCCCCCTGCCGGCGAGCGCCGCGGAGGATTGCGACGCCAGCCGGCGCGCGCTCGGCAACCAGATCCAGGAAGCTCGCCTGGGCGGCGACGGGGTGCGCCTGAGCGCGCTGGAGGAGCAACTGGCGGCGCTCAACACGCGCTGTCGCGGGCTGGTGCCGCTGCAGTCCAATCACGATGCGGTCGAGGCCGCCAGCCGTCGCGTCAGCGCCGAGGAGGCCGCGTTGCGGGCCGCGCTCGGCCAGGGCGACACCCTGGCGATCGGCGCCAGCCAGCGCCGCCTGGACGAAGCGCGCCGCGGCCTGGAAGCGGCACGCCGGGGCGAGGCGGCGGCGTCTCAGTAGGCGCGGAAGGCCTGGTGGCAGGCCTCGCAGGCGTCCTCGACGCGCTGCAGGGGCTGCACCACCTGGTCCGGGGTGAGCGGCTGCCGGCCAGCCGCCTCCACCAGCGCGGCAGTGCGCTGTTCGAGATCGCGGGCAAGCGCCTTGAATCGCTCCTGCTTTTCCCACACGTCATCGCGGGCGCTGCTGCGCTCGTCGTCCTTGACCTCGGGGAAATACTGCCAGGGCTGGCGCGACAGCTGGTCGAGGTGCGCCGCCCCTTCGGCGAAGGCCTGCGGCTCGAACGCCAGGCGCCCGCGCAGCATGCCGCCGAGGTCTTCGCTGGTCTTGAGCATTTCCTTGAAGATGGCCGTGCGCTTGCCCAGGGGCGAGTTCGGATCGACCCGGTCGCAGGCCGTCACGGCGAGCGCGGCCAGCAGGGCCGCGGCGGTCAGTTTGAATCTCATCGTCCTACCGCTGGTGAATGCAGAGGACGCGGATTATCCGCACCCGGCCGGCCGGGGACAAACCTCGTCTACTGGCCCCAGGTGCCGCCGCCGCTCTCGCAGTCGATCTTCGCCTGCGCGTGATCGGTCGCTTCGTAGTAGTAGTTGACGATCTTCGCGTCCTCCGGGATGGTCCCTTCGAACAGCTGCGGGTCGCCCTGGCTGCCGGTGGCGCGGGCGCTGGTCAGGCTCTCGGGCGTCATCCGGCCGGTACAGGTGGCGAAATAGCCGCCGGGGCAGCTGGCGCGGGTCTCGCGGCGCTCGTTGAGAACTTCCTCGGTGTTGTTGCGGCATGCCCAATCCAGCGCATCGCCATTGTCCAGTCCGGTGAATTCGAAACATTGTTCCTTGATCACCGGCGGCGGCACCGCCCCCGAGGTGGCGGCGGTCACGTAGCAGGATTTCGCGGCGGCGGGCAGGGCCGCCAGTGCCAGGGGCAGCGCAAAGGCAAGGGCGAGTTTCATCGGGGTCTCCTGTGAAGCCTGTTGCCCGGCATCTTCTTTCACCGGACCCTCGAAGGTTCGACGCACCGGGGGCGGCGGAGTTCGCCTGGCACGCACCGGTCGCGCAACACTTGGGGCGCGCCTCGGCTGCCGCTATACTCGCCGGGTTTCACACGACCGACGCCGCTCGGTCGTGCCCGCCACCCGGCCGAGGGGCGCTGCAGCAGGTTCGTCCTGTCAGGCTCGACCGGGGCGTTTTCCCGAACGCATCAACGGCGCCCATTCGCACATAACGGATGGAGAACTCATTTCATGAGCGCTGTCATGACGCCTGCCGGTTTCAACGACTACAAGGTCGCCGACATTTCCCTGGCCGACTGGGGCCGTCGCGAGATCATCATCGCCGAGTCGGAAATGCCGGCCCTGATGGGCCTGCGCCGCAAGTACGCCGCCGAGCAGCCGCTCAAGGGCGCGAAGATCCTCGGCTGCATCCACATGACCATCCAGACCGCGGTGCTGATCGAGACGCTGATCGCCCTCGGCGCCGAGGTGCGCTGGTCGTCGTGCAACATCTTCTCCACCCAGGACCAGGCCGCCGCCGCCATCGCCGCCGCCGGCATCCCGGTGTTCGCCTGGAAGGGTGAGACCGAGCAGGAGTACGAGTGGTGCATCGAGCAGACCATCCTCAAGGACGGCCAGCCGTGGGATGCCAACATGGTGCTGGACGACGGCGGAGACCTGACCGCGATCCTGCACGACAAGTACCCGCAGGTGCTCGAGCGCGTGCACGGCATCACCGAGGAAACCACCACCGGCGTGCACCGCCTGATGGACATGCTCAAGAACGGCAGCCTGAAAGTGCCGGCGATCAACGTCAACGACTCGGTCACCAAGAGCAAGAACGACAACAAATACGGCTGCCGCCACAGCCTCAACGACGCCATCAAGCGCGCCACCGACCACCTGCTGTCGGGCAAGCAGGCGCTGGTGATCGGCTACGGCGACGTGGGCAAGGGCTCGGCCGCCTCGCTGCGCCAGGAAGGCATGATCGTCAAGGTCAGCGAAGTCGACCCGATCTGCGCCATGCAGGCCTGCATGGACGGCTACGAGGTGGTCTCGCCCTACAAGGACGGCCTCAACGACGGCACCGACGCCTGCGTCGACGCCGCCCTGCTCGGCAAGATCGACCTGATCGTCACCACCACCGGCAACGCCAACGTCTGCGACGCCGGCATGCTCAAGGCGCTGAAGAAGCGCGCGGTGGTCTGCAACATCGGTCACTTCGACAACGAGATCGACACCGCCTTCATGCGCCAGAACTGGGGCTGGGAAGAGGTCAAGCCGCAGGTGCACAAGATCCACCGCACCGGCAAGGACGTCGACCCGACCAACGACGACTACCTGATCCTGCTCGCCGAGGGCCGCCTGGTGAACCTGGGCAACGCCACCGGCCACCCGAGCCGGATCATGGACGGCTCCTTCGCCAACCAGGTCCTCGCGCAGATCCACCTGTACCAGTGCAAGTTCGCCGACCTGCCGGTGGTGGAGAAGACCAGGAACGTCACCGTCATGGTGCTGCCGAAGAAGCTCGACGAGGAAGTCGCGCTGGAGATGGTCAAGGGCTTCGGCGGCGTCGTCACCAAGCTGACGCCCAAGCAGGCCGAGTACATCGGCGTGACCGTGGACGGCCCGTTCAAGCCGGATAGCTACCGGTATTGAGCCGTAGGGTGGAAAACGCGCAAAGCGCTTTTCCACCTGCGTGCGTGTCGGTGGAAAAGGCCTGCGGCCGTTTTCCACCCTACGCCGGAAAATAACCGCTGAAGGCGGGAGGCTGGAAAGCTGGACGGAAGAGCGGCACAGAGCTGCCTTTTCGTCCGGCCTCTCGCCTCCGGCCTCCAGCGATAGGACGTCTCGGGCAGCATCTGCCCGACAGCCCCTGGATTCGCCATGAACACACCCCAACCACGCCCCTCCATCAGCTTCGAATTCTTCCCCACCAAGACCGAAGCCGGGCATGAAAAGCTGATCGCCACGGCCCGCCTGCTGGCCGAGCACGATCCCGATTTCTTCTCCTGCACCTACGGTGCCGGCGGCTCGACCCGCGACCGCACCCTGAACACCGTGCTGCAGCTCGACGGCGAGGTGAAGGTGCCGACCGCGCCGCACCTGTCCTGCGTCGGCGACAGCAAGGCCGAGCTGCGCAGCCTGCTGGCCACCTACAGGGACGCCGGCATCCGCCGTATCGTCGCCCTGCGCGGCGACCTGCCGTCGGGCATGGGCATGGCCAGTGGCGAGCTGCGCTACGCCAACGAGCTGGTGGAATTCATCCGCGCCGAGACCGGCGAGCATTTCCATATCGAGGTCGCCGCCTACCCGGAAGTGCATCCGCAGGCGCGCAGCTTCGAGGACGACCTGAAGAACTTCCTGCGCAAGGCGCGGGCTGGCGCCAGCAGCGCCATCACCCAGTACTTCTTCAACGCCGACAGCTACTTCCACTTCGTCGACCGCGTGCAGGCGGCCGGCGTCGACCTGCCGATCATCCCCGGCATCATGCCGATCACCAACTACAGCAAGCTGGCGCGCTTCTCCGATGCCTGCGGTGCGGAAATCCCGCGCTGGATCCGCAAGCAGCTCGAAGCCTATGGCGACGATACCGACGCCATCCAGGCGTTCGGTACCCAGGTGATCAGCGAGATGTGCGAGCGCCTGCTTGCCGGCGGCGCACCCGGGCTGCATTTCTACACGCTCAACCAGGCCGAACCGAGCCTGGCCGTTTGGCGTAACCTGGGGCTGCGCCCCTGAGCCTTCGCCGGCCTCCCGCGCACGGGGGGCTGGCGAATGAACGCCGAACCTGCAACACTGTCCAACCAATGCGGCGTTGTTATACTCCGCACTGCCGCCAGGCTTACGTCCGGATGTCATTCCCACATGGCAGGACCGGACGGGACCGCGCCCACTATCGAAGGCCGCGCGGTTCGAGCCGGGCTTGATCATCCCCGGGCCTCGCCCTACAAGACAGGATTTCTCATGTCCTTTGCTTCCCTCGGTCTCTCCGAGGCTTTAGCCGGTGCCGTCGAGGCTGCTGGCTATGCCCAGCCTACGCCCGTGCAACAGCGGGCCATCCCCGCCGTGCTGCAGGGCCGCGACCTGATGGTCGCCGCACAGACCGGCACTGGTAAAACCGGCGGCTTCGCCCTGCCGGTTCTCGAACTGCTGTTCCCCCAGGGCAGCCAGACGCGCACCCGGCCGCTGACCGCGCGCCAGCCTCGCGTCCTGGTACTGACCCCGACCCGCGAGCTCGCTGCCCAGGTGCACGAGAGCTTCAAGATCTATGCCCGCGACCTGCCGCTCAAGAGCACCTGCATCTTCGGCGGCGTCGGCATGAATCCCCAGGTCCAGGCGTTGGCCAAGGGCCTCGACGTGCTGGTCGCCTGCCCGGGCCGTCTGCTCGACCTCGCCGGCCAGGGCAGCGTCGACCTGTCCGGCGTGGAAATCCTCGTCCTGGACGAAGCCGACCGCATGCTCGACATGGGCTTCATCCACGACGTCAAGAAGGTCCTCGCCAGGCTCCCGGCCAAACGCCAGAACCTGCTGTTCTCGGCGACCTTCTCCAAGGACATCACCGACCTGGCGAACAAGCTGCTGCGCGACCCCGAGCGCATCGAGGTGACGCCGCCGAACACCACGGTCGAGCGCATCGAGCAGCGCGTGTTCCGCCTGCCGGCCAGCCACAAGCGTGCCCTGCTCGCCCACCTGATCACCCAGGGTGCCTGGGAGCAGGTGCTGGTATTCACCCGCACCAAGCACGGTGCCAACCGCCTGGCCGAGTACCTCGACAAGCACGGCCTGCCGGCTGCCGCGATCCACGGCAACAAGAGCCAGAACGCGCGCACCAAGGCCCTGGCCGATTTCAAGGCCAACGCCATCCGCATCCTCGTGGCCACCGACATCGCCGCGCGCGGCCTGGACATCGACCAGCTGCCGCACGTGGTGAACTTCGAGCTGCCCAACGTCGAGGAAGACTACGTCCACCGCATCGGCCGCACCGGCCGCGCCGGGCGCAGCGGCGAAGCCATCTCGCTGGTCTCTCCGGACGAGGAGAAGCTGCTCAAGGCCATCGAACGGCTGACCAGGCAGCAGATCCCCAGCGGCGATTTCCTCGGCTTCGACATCGAGGCCGTCGAAGCGGAAAAACCCGAGACCCGCGAGCCTCGCGAACCGCGCCAGGCCCGCAAGCCGCGCGGCGAGCGCCCGGCACGGGGCGAGCGCAAGCCCGAAGCGCAACGCGCCGCGGCGGAACAGCCGCAGGAGCAGGGCGAGCGCAAGGACGGCAAGAGCAGCCGCAACCGCCGCCGTCGCGGCAAGGACAAGGGCAAGGGCATCGCACAGGCCGAACCGGCCCAGCAGCCCGTGAACCGGCCACCACGGCTGCCGGCTGATCGCGATCCCGAGGAATTCCTCGATGACGAGATCGACAACTTCGGCAACCGCGTCGACTACGTCAGCCCATACGAAGGGAAGACGCAGGGTCGCGGTCGCCGCAGCAGCAATGGCGCCCGTACCGGCCAGCCGAGCAGCCAGCCGCGCGCGGCCGCGGCGCCGCGCAGCGCAGCGGGCAGCAAGGGCAAGCCGGCCGGCAAGCGCCAGGGCCAGGGCCAGCCACGCGGTGGCCAGGGGCGTGGCGGCCAGCCGCAGCGCCGCTCGGAGTCGGTCGATCGCATGCAGGCGCTGGAAGCCGGGCTGCCGGTCGTGACGCAAGGCACCAGCACGCGCAAGCCGGTAATCATGCGCAAGGAGTCCAAGCTCGACCGCCTGCCCAGCCTGGAACAGCTCGAGCAGTTGCCGGCCAAGCCGCGCACCGAGCGCCCCGCCCTGCTGACGCGCAACCGCTGAAGCGACGTGCCGGCCTGTAACGGGTACAAGCCCTGTTCAGGACGGCACATCCCATGAAAAAAAGATTTCGGGTTCTTCTTTCATGGGGACATGGTGGCTTGATACCGGACTGGCAAGTTTGAAGGATAGTTCGCGCATCAAGCAAAAGCCAAAAGCAAATTCTTGATCTTCCAGGCGACTCGGACTCCATTCCCCGTCAGGAGGCCGAGTGGAGGTGTTGCGCAGGGGGACGCGAGGCATGGACGCCGAGCGAGGAACGAAGGGGCAGGGACGCCCCTTCGTGACGGCCCCCGGAGCGGCACCGGAGCGAGGGAAGTCTGGCCGCACAGCGGACAGACCCGGATGTCGGGTGCCCTTCTTCTTTGGTTACTTTCTTGTTGGGCAAGCAACAAGAAAGTGACTCGGCCGGGGGGCCGAAACCCGGTGTATCGGCACACTCAGTAATCGTCCTGATCGCCAAGGTGCAAGCCTAGACGAGCTGGGGACGCACCCAAACTTGCCAGTCCGGTGTCAATCCTTGCTTCCCGAGAAAGCGCGATCCTTGAAGAAAGCCGCCAGTTGGCGGCTTTCTTCATGCTCGGGTGACAGGGTACGGATCAATCCGCAGCGGTCGCCTGCGTCGGAGCATCCTCCGGCGTCCAGCCCCCGCCGAGGGCCACGTAGAGGTTGACCTGGCTGACCAGCTGCGCGAGCCGATCGGTGATCAGCTGCTGCTGGACCTGGAACAACTGGCGCTGGGCATCGAGCACCGTCAGGTAGTCTTCCACGCCGGTGCGGTAGCGCTGCTCGGCAAGCCGGTAGTAGTCGGCGCTGGTATCCACCAGATCGCGCTGCGCCTGCACCTGCTCGGTGTAGGTCTCGCGGGAGGCCAGGCCATCGGCGACTTCGCGGAACGCCGTCTGGATCGCCTGCTCGTAGCGGGCCACCTGCACGTCCCGGCTGATCTCGGCGTAGTCCAGGCTGGCCCGCAGCTCACCGGCGGTGAAGATCGGCAGGCTGATGCTCGGCGAGAACGTCCAGTAGCGCGAACCGCCCTCGAACAGCCCGGAGAGTTCGTCGCTCGCCACCCCGGCGGCACCGGTGAGGCTGACGCGCGGAAAGAAGGCCGCCCGCGCCGCGCCGATGCTGGCATTGGCCGCGCGCAGGGCGTACTCGGCCTGGAGGATGTCGGGACGCTTGAACAGCAGGTCGGATGGCAGGCCGACCGGAATGTCCGCCAGCAGCGCCTGGTCGAACGACGTCGGCTCTGCCACGCCGGCCGGCAGCGGCGCTCCGACCAGCAGCGCCAGCGCGTTGCGGTCCTGCAGCACCTGCCGGCTGTAGCGCGCCAGGCTGACCCGTGCGCTTTCCACCGAGGTGCGTGCCTGGCGCAGTTCCAGCGCCGAGGCGACCCCCACGTCGAAACGCCGCTGGGTCAGCGCCAGGCTCTGCTCATAGGCGTCGAGCGTGTCGCGCGTGAGTTCGAGCAGCGCCTGGTCCGCCTGCCAGGTCATCCAGGCGTTGGCGACGCTGGCGATCAGGCTGATGCGGGTGGCGTAGCGCGCCGCGTCGGTGGCGAAGAACTCCTGCAGCGCCTGCTCGCGCAGACTGCCGATGCGTCCGAAGAAGTCCAGCTCCCAGGAGGCGCCGAAGGTGGCGCTGTACTGGTCGCTGATCGTCGGTTCGCCGGTCTGCGACAGGTCGCCCGGCGTGCGCGTGCGCGACCCGGCCGCATCGGCGCTGATCAGCGGCAGCATCTCCGCCCGCTGGATGCGGTAGAGCGCGCGATAGGCCTCGACGTTCAGCGCCGCGGCGCGCAGGTCGCGATTGTTCTCCAGCGCCAGGTCGATCACCTGGCGCAACTGCGGATCCCGGATGAACGCCTGCCAGTCGAGGGTCAGCGCCTGGGCGTCGCCGGCCTCGCTCAGGGCCTGCGGCCAGCTGGCCTCGACCGGGGCCGCCGGCCGCTGATACTCGGGGATCAGCGAACAACCCGCGAGCGCGGCGGTCAGCGCCAGGGTCAACAACGACTTGTTCATAGGGTTTCCTCCGCCCGGCGCTCTTCGTCGGGCTTGCGTCGCTCGAAGAAGGATCCGATGGCGACGTAGAACAGCGGAATCCAGAAGATCGCCAGCACCGCGGCCGACAACATCCCGCCGATGACGCCGGTGCCGATGGCGTGCTTGCTGCCCGCCCCCGCGCCCGCGGCGATGGCCAGCGGCAGCACGCCGAGCATGAAGGCCAGCGAGGTCATGATGATCGGGCGCAAACGCATGCGGCTGGCCTCGATGGCCGCCTCGAAATAGCTCTTGCCCTGCTCGTGCAGCGACTTGGCGAACTCGACGATGAGAATCGCGTTACGCGCCGACAGGCCGATGGTGGTGATCAGGCCGACCTGGAAGAACACCTCGTTGGACAGTCCGCGCAGCAGCGTGAACACCACGGCACCGATGATGCCCAGCGGCACCACCAGGATCACCGCGAACGGGATCGACCAGCTCTCGTACAGCGCCGCCAGGCAGAGGAACACCACCAGCAGCGACAGCGCGTAGAGCGCGGTGGTCTGCGAGCCCGCCAGGCGCTCCTCGTAGGACTGGCCGGTCCAGGAGTAGCCGACCCCGGCCGGCAGCTTCTGGGCGATGCGCTCGATCTCGGCCATGGCGTCGCCCGAGCTGTAGCCCGGTGCCGGTTCGCCGAGCATCTCGATCGCGCTGACGCCGTTGAAGCGGGACAGCTTGGGCGAGCCGTAGGTCCACTCGCCGCTGGCGAAGGCGTCGAAAGGCACCATCTCGCCTGTCTCGTTGCGCACGAACCACTTGCCCAGGTCCTCGGGATTCATCCGCGCGGCGGCAACGCCCTGCAGGTACACCCGCTTGACCCGCCCCTTGTCGATGAAGTCGTTGACGTAGCTGCTACCCCAGGCGATCGACATGGTGTTGTTGATGTCCGACAGCGACACCCCGAGCACCCGCGCCTTCTCGTCGTCGATGGTGATCCTGTACTGCGGCTGGTCCATCAGGCTGTTGGCCCGCACGCGGGTCATCACCGGACTCTGGCTCGCCTCCTGGATGAAGATGTCGCGGGCCTGCTGCAGCACCTCCTGGCCGACGCCAGCCCGATCCTGCAGGTACAGGTTGAAGCCGGTGGCGTTGCCCAGTTCCATCACCGCCGGCGGTGCGAAGGCGAACACCATGGCGTCGCGGAACTCGGCGAAATGCTGCTGCGCGCGCTCGGCCAGGGCGAACACGCTCTGGCTCGCATCCGTCCGATCTTCCCAGGGCTTCAGGCTGACGAAGGCGATGCCGGAGTTCTGGCCGCGGCCGGCGAAGGAGAAGCCGGTCACGGTGAACACCGACCTGACCGTATCGCTTTCTTCGGTCAGCAGGTATTCGCGCATCGCATCGATGGTCTGCTGGGTTCGCCCGGCCGTCGAGCCCGGCGGCGTCATGACCTGTACGAAGAGCACGCCCTGGTCCTCTTCCGGCAGGAAGGCGGTGGGAATGCGCGCGAACAGCACCGCCATCGCCGCGAAGATCAGCGCATAGAGCAGCAGGAACGGCGCCTTGTGCCTGAGCACGCCCTTCACGCCGCGCTCGTAGCCGTTGACGCCGCGCTCGAAGGTACGGTTGAACCAGCCGAAGAAGCCGCCCTTGGCGTGGTGCTCGCCCTTGGAGATCGGCTTGAGCAGGGTCGCGCAGAGCGCCGGGGTGAAGATCAGCGCGATCAGCACCGACAACACCATGGCCGACACGATGGTGATCGAGAACTGTCGATAGATGACCCCGGTGGAACCGCCGAAGAAGGCCATCGGCAGCAGCACCGCCGAGAGCACCACGCCGATGCCGACCAGCGCGCCCTGGATCTGCCCCATGGACTTGCGTGTGGCTTCGCGCGGCGGCAACCCTTCCTCGCGCATCACCCGCTCGACGTTTTCCACCACCACGATGGCGTCGTCCACCAGCAGGCCGATCGCCAGGACCATGGCGAACATGGTCAGGGTATTGATGCTGTAGCCGAAGGCCGCCAGCACGCCGAAGGTGCCGAGCAGCACCACCGGCACCGCCAGGGTCGGAACGAGGGTGGCCCGCAGGTTCTGCAGGAACAGGAACATCACCAGGAACACCAGCACGAAGGCTTCGATCAGGGTATGCACCACCCCTTCGATCGAGGCCGAGATGACTGGCGTGGTGTCGTAGGGGTAGACCACCTCGACGCCCGGCGGGAAGAACGGCTTGAGTTCGTCGAGCGTGGCCTTGACGCCCTTCACGGTATCCAGGGCGTTGGCACCGGTCGCCAGCCTGAGCGCCAGGCCCGCGGCGGGCTGGCCGTTGTACTTGGCGCTGACGCTGTAGTTCTCCGCGCCCAGCTCGACCCGCGCGACGTCACCGAGGCGCACCTGCGAACCGTCGGGCTGCACCTTGAGCAGGATCTCGCGGAACTGCTCCGGCGTCTGCAGGCGGGTCTTGCCGATGATGGTGGCGTTGAGCTGCTGGTCCTCGATCGCCGGCAGGCCGCCGAGCTGGCCGGACGACACCTGCACGTTCTGCGCCTGGATCGCCGTCCGCACGTCCACCGGGGTCAGCTGGAAGTTGTTGAGCTTCGACGGATCGAGCCAGATGCGCATCGCGTATTGCGCGCCGAACACCTGGAAATCGCCGACGCCCTTGGTCCGCGAGATCGGATCCTGCAGGTTGGCGACGATGTAGTTGGCCAGGTCACTCTGGTTCAGGCTGCCGTCGGTGGACACCAGACCGATGACGATCAGGAAGTTGCGCACCGCCTTGGTCACCCGGATGCCTTGCTGCTGGACCTCCTGCGGCAGCAGCGGCGTGGCCAGCTGCAGCTTGTTCTGCACCTGGACCTGGGCGATGTCCGGGTTGGTGCCCTGGTCGAAGGTCACGGTGATCGTCATGCTGCCGTCGGAGTTGCTCTCCGAAGAGATGTAGCGCAGGCCGTCGAGGCCGTTGAGCTGCTGTTCGATCACCTGTACGACGGTGTCCTGCACCGTCTGCGCCGAAGCGCCCGGGTAGCTGACCGAGATGCCCACGGCGGGCGCGGCAATGCTCGGATACTGGTTGACCGGCAGGTTGAGGATGGACAACCCGCCCGCCAGCATGATCACCAGGGCGATGACCCAGGCGAAGATCGGACGATCGATGAAGAATCTGGACATGGTCTGGACCTCAGCCCTCCTGGCCCGCGGCGGCAGGCGCCGCCACGTTGGTCGCCGGAGCGACTTCGACTTCCACGCCGGGCTGGATGAACTGCAGCCCCTCGGTGATCAGCCGGTCGCCGGCCTGAAGCCCTTCGGTGACGAGCCAGCGGTTACCGACCGCACGAGCGGTCTTCACCGGCCGCATCTCGACCTTGTTCTGCTCGTTGACCACCATGGCGATGGGTTCGCCCCTCGGATTGCGGGTGATGCCCTGCTGCGGCGCCAGGATCGCCTCGCTCCTCACGCCGGCAAGCAGATTGGCGCGCACGAACATGCCCGGCATCAGCAGGCGATCGGGGTTGGGGAACACGGCGCGCAGCACCACCGACCCGGTGCTCGGGTCGACCGACACCTCGGCGAATTCGAGCTTGCCTTCGGCGGTGTAGGTGGTGCCGTCCTCCAGGGTCAGGGTGACCTTGGCCGAATTGTCCCCGGCGCGTTCCAGGCGCCCCTCCTCCAGGTCGCGGCGCAGGGTGAGCAGGTCACGGGCCGGCTGGGTGATGTCGACGTAGATCGGGTCGAGCTGGCGGATGGTCGCCAGTTCCTGCGCCTGCCCGTTGCTGACCAGGGCGCCCTCGGTAACCGCGGAACGGCCGATGAGGCCGGAAATCGGCGCCAGCACCTTGGTGTAGCGCAGGTTGATGCGCGCGCGGTCCAGTTCCGCCTGGGCCTGCAGCGCGGCGGCGCGCGCCTCGTCGTAGGCCTGCTGGCTGACCGCCTGCTCCTTGACCAGCAGCGCATAGCGATCGGCCAGCGACTTGGCCGAGGCCAGCTGCGCCTCGGCGCTCTTGTAGGTCGCCTCGTAGACGGCCGGATCGATCTGGTACAGCTGCTGGCCCTGCTTGACCTCGGTACCTTCGGTGAACAGCCGCTTCTGGATGATGCCGTCGACCTGGGGCCGCACTTCCGCCACGCGGTAGGCGCTGGTACGCCCCGGCAGCTCTGTGGTCAGCGCAAAGGGTTCCGCCTCCAGGGTGACGACCCCCACTCTCGGCTTGGCCTGGGCCCCCGCCTGCGGGGGGGTCTGTTCTTCACACCCGCTCAGGACGGCAGCGGCAACGAAAGCGAGCAGGGCAGCGCGGGCTGGCTTGACTTGCATGGAGCGAACCTCTTGGGGGCGGGACAATGCCTGCGTCAGGCAGTTCCGGCGTGAGGGAGAAAAGAATCGCGTGAATATACTTACATTCAAACCTGTCTGTAAACCGCGAGAACATTGCGGAAATGTGGCGCAGACCGCGTCGCAGCCGCCTTGGCGCGGCTTTTCGGCAGCGCGGCAATCCGTTTCGCGCGACCAAAAGCAGAACGCCGGCTACTGCCGGCGTTCTGCTACAGCGATGGCGCACTTATTGCCGTACGCCCTCGACCGAGAGGATCAGCTCGATCGACTGCGAGGCCGGGCCGAGGTCCTTGTCGATGCCGAAGTCCTTGAGCTGCAGCGTGGTGCTGCCCTCGAAACCGGCACGGTAGCCGCCCCAGGGGTCCTGGCCCTCGCCGAGCAGGCGTGCCTTGATCACCACCGGCTTGGTCACGCCGTTGAGAGTCAGGTTGCCGGTGATGTCGGCGGTACCCTCGCCGGTCGACTTCACGGACGTCGACTCGAAGGTGGCGGTCGGGTGCTTGTCGACACTGAGAAAGTCGTCGCTGCGCAGGTGCTTGTCGCGCTCGGCGTGGTTGGTGTCCACGCTCTTGGTCTGGATGGTGACCGCGACCTTGCTCGCCTCCGGGTTCTGCTCATCGAAGCTGAAGGTGCCGCTGAAATCGCGGAAGGTCCCGTACAGCCAGCTGTAGCCCAGGTGGCTGATCTTGAAGTTGACGAAGGCATGCTGGCCCTTGGTGTCGATCACGTAGTCGGCAGCCATGGCCTGGGAGGCCAGCACGCTGGCGCCGAGGACGAGTGCGGCGAGTGTCTTCTTGAGCATCGGAATCTCCTTTGACGGTAGAGGATGTCACGAACGACCGAGCATGCGCAGCAGCGTCGTGTCACGGTCGATGAAATGGTGCTTGAGGGCCGCCAGGGCGTGGATCGCCGCGAAGACGACCAGTGCCCAGGCCAGGTATTCGTGGACCAGCCCGGCGACATCTTCCTGCCGCGGCAGGGAGGTCAGGGTCGCCGGTACCTCGAACAGGCCGAACACGCTCACCGGACGGCCGTCGGCGGTGGAAATCAGGTAGCCGGAAATCATCACGGCAAACAGCACGGCATAGAGGAATGCATGCCCCAGCCGCGTGGCCAGGCGGGTCATCCGGCCATGGGTGGGCAGGCCGTCCGGGGCGGGCGTGCTCAGCCGCCAGACCACCCGCAGCACCATCAGGCCCAGCAGCAGCATGCCGATGCCCTTGTGGATCGACGGCGCGGTCTGGTACCAGGGGCTGTAATAGTCCAGGCCGGTCATCCACAGCCCGAGACCGAACAATCCGAACACGGCGAAGGCGACCGCCCAATGCATGCAGAGAGTGACGACGCCATATCGTTCGGAAGTGTTACGCCATTGCATCGCTCGGTCCTTTACGGCGGAAAACGCGCCCAGCCTAACGACAAAAACAACGAAGAAAACGAAAAATTTAATCCTTTACCATCGACTGACAAGATAGATGGTGGCTGCCGGGTCCCTGCCGACAGCCCGCCTCTGTTAGGCTGCCGGCGCCATTCGATGTGAGGAGCCGGCCCATGAGCCTGAACCGGGAGTGGATGCAGCGGGATCTCGCGGTCCTGTGGCACCCCTGCACGCAAATGAAAGATCACGAGCAGCTGCCGCTGGTGCCGATCCGGCGCGGCGAAGGCGTCTGGCTCGAGGACTTCGACGGCAAGCGCTACCTGGACGCGGTGAGCTCCTGGTGGGTCAACGTGTTTGGACACGCCAATCCGCGAATCAACCAGCGCATCAAGGACCAGCTCGACCAGCTCGAGCACGTGATCCTTGCCGGCTTCACCCACCAGCCGGTGATCGAGCTTTCCGAGCGCCTGGTGGCGATGACCCCGGCGGGGCTCGACCACGTCTTCTACGCCGACAACGGCTCGTCGTGCATCGAGGTCGCGCTGAAGATGAGCTTCCACTACTGGCTGAACCGCGGTCAGCCGCAGAAGAAGCGCTTCGTCACCCTGACCAACAGCTACCACGGCGAGACGGTCGCCGCCATGTCCGTCGGCGACGTCGCGCTGTTCACCGAGACCTACCGCGCGTTGCTGCTCGACACGCTCAAGGTCCCCAGCCCTGACTGCTTCCTGCGCCCCGAAGGGACCAGCTGGGAGGCGCATTCGCGGGCGATGTTCGCGCACATGGAGCAGGCCCTCGCCGAGCATCACCGGGAAATCGCCGCGGTAATCGTCGAGCCCCTCATCCAGGGCGCCGGCGGGATGCGCATGTACCATCCGATCTACCTGAAACTGCTGCGCGAGGCCTGCGATCGCTACGGGGTGCACCTGATCCACGACGAAATCGCGGTGGGCTTCGGCCGCACCGGCACGCTGTTCGCCTGCGAGCAGGCCGGCATCCGCCCGGACTTCCTCTGCCTGTCCAAGGCGCTGACCGGCGGCTACCTGCCCCTGGCCGCCTGCCTGACTACCGAGGACGTCTACCAGGCCTTCTACGACGACTACTCGACGCTGCGCGCCTTCCTCCACTCGCACAGCTACACCGGCAACCCGCTGGCCTGCGCGGCGGCTCTCGCCACCCTCGACATTTTCGAGCAGGACCGGGTGATCGAGCGCAACCGAGCGCTGGCCGAACGCATGGCCAGTGCCACCGCCCACCTCGCCGACCACCCCCAGGTCGGCGAGGTCCGCCAGACCGGCATGGCGCTGGCCATCGAGATGGTCGCCGACAAGGCCAGCAAGGCGGCCTATCCGTGGCAGGAGCGCCGGGGCCTGAAGGTCTACCAGCATGCGCTGACCCGCGGCGCCCTGCTGCGGCCGCTGGGCAGCGTGGTGTATTTCCTGCCGCCCTACGTGATCACCCCCGAGCAGATCGACTTTCTCGCCGAGGTGGCCACCGAGGGCATCGATCTGGCGACCCGCGAGGCGATCAGCATCAGCGTGCCGGGCGGCCTGCACCCCAACCACCGCGACCCGGGCTGACCTGCCCGGGCGACGCGCGAGCGGGTAGACTGCGCGGGTCATCACCAGCCCCCTTCAGCCATGCGCCTCTCCCGCTTCCACCTCGACATGCCGCTGTCGCTCGGCGAACACCGGCTTCCCGATGCCCAGGCCCACTACGTCGCCCGCGTGCTGCGACTGGCTACCGGCGACCCGGTTCAGCTCTTCGATGGCAGCGGCCAGGAATACCTCGGCACGCTGATCGAAGTGGACCGCAAGCAGGTCCGGGTGCAACTGGACAGGGTGCACGCCGGTCTGCCGGAATCGCCCCTGGCCATCCACCTCGGCCAGGGTCTGTCGCGTGGCGAGCGCATGGACTGGGCGGTGCAGAAGGCCACCGAACTGGGCGTGAGCGAAATCACCCCGCTGCTCAGCGAGCGCTGCGAAGTGCGCCTGAACGAGGAGCGCGCCGACAAGCGCCTGGCGCACTGGCGACAGGTCGCCATCAGCGCCTGCGAACAGTGCGGTCGCTCGGTGCTGCCGAAAATCCATGCGCCGGTCGCGCTGGAGGACTGGCTTGGCGTCCAGGCGGACCTCAAGCTCGTATTGCACCCGGTCGCCGCGCCCCTGGCCGAGCATCCACGTCCCCGTTCGCTGGCCTTCCTGATCGGCCCGGAGGGTGGCCTGAGCGAGCCGGAGGTGGCGCGGGCGCAGGCCGCCGGCTTCGCGCCGGCGCGCCTGGGCCCGCGCGTGCTGCGCACCGAGACGGCACCGGTGGTGGCCCTGAGCGTCGCCCAGCAGCTCTGGGGCGACTTCTAGCAAACCGTCGTTGCGCCTCAGATCAGGCCCGCGTCGGCGAGCTTCTGCTCCAGGGCCACCAGGTCCGGGATCTTCGCGACCCCATCGACGAGCGTGATCGCATCGAGCTCCAGCGGGGCGAGCTCGGCCCGGGCCCGGCCGAGCTCGCTGTCCACCCGCGTCGAACGTGGAATGCCCTGCACCAGCAGGGCGATGAACTTGACGTGCGGGCGCCCGCCAAGGGCATTGAGGATGGCGACCCGGGCATTCGGCCCGACCTGTGTCCGCCCTCCGGACGCTATCTCGAAGGACAACAGCGGCAGGTTCAGGTCCCGCCAGGGTACCTGCCCCAGGAACCAGTCGGGCATGTTCTCGGACGCTCGCGGCGGCCGATAGGGAATCAGTTCCGCCACCGCCACGTTGGGCAGCGCCAGGGTGCGATCGGACAACGGCAGCAACAGTGCGGTGAGCTGCGAAGGCGTCTGGTTGGCGACCACAGCTTGACTCATACGGCATCCTCCACCGGCGGACCGGCCAGTTCGGCGGCACTGGCCGCCAGGTGATCGACCAGCGCCTGGGCCAGTTCTCTCGGATCGCCACTGCGCAGGCTGTAGCCGCCCTCGCGCAGGGCATCGGGCATGCTCGAGCAGACGCAGCTGTCGGCACGCTGGGTCCAGATGCTGCCGCCCTGGCGGCGTACGTAGGCGGCCGCGGCGCTACCGTCGCTACCCATGCCGCTGAAGGCGATGACGCCACAGCGTGCGCCGAACTGCTGGGCCAGGTTGAGCATCATCTGGTCGATCGAGGGACTGTAGGGTTCCGGCCAGCCGCGACCGGTCAGGCGCATCGCGCCCTGCTCGTCGAAGCCCAGCTCCTGGGCGATGGGGGCGATCACCACCTCGCCACAGCGCACCGGCTGGCCGTCGCGGGCGCCGAGCACCTGCCACTGGCTGTGCCGGCCGACCGCCTGCGGCAGCGTCGCCTCGAAGCTTTCTTCGATGTGCTGGGCATAGACGAAGCCCACCGGCAGCCCGCCGGGCAGCGCATCGAGAAAGGCCTTGACCGCTTCCGGACCGCCCATCGACGCGGCCAGCAGCCAGACCTGCCGGGCCGGGGTCACCGGCATCGAGGAAAAGCCCGCCAGGCTTTGCGGCAGCGTCAGCCGCGCCGGATTGCGCGCCTCGGCCAGGAGCGCCTCCAGGGTCGGGCCAACCGCCCGGCTGGGGTCGCCCACCAGTCGCTTCAGTTTGCCGAACAGGCGCCGCTCCCAGCGTGGATAGTGTTCGGAACTGCGCTCCGGCGCGTGCCCCTCGCCGAACAGCACCGGACTGCTGGCCTTTTCCAGCAGGCTGTCGACCAGCGGCGAATCCTCCGACTGCGCCAGATCCACCAGCCAGAGGTCGGCTTCGCACTGGGCCAGATCGTCCGCCTCGAGGCGCGCCGGATCGGTATTGAGAATGACCCGATAGCCGTTGGCGGTCAGCGCTTTCTGCAGCACATGGCGCTGCAGCGAGGTGTCGGCGATCACGGCGATGCGTGCGGACATCAGATCAGTCATCGGCACGCACCAGCCGCTGGATGGTTTCGAGCAGCAACGATTCCTGGTACGGCTTGCCGAGGTATTCGTTGACGCCGATGCTCATCGCCCGGTCGCGGTGCTTGTCGCCGGTCCGCGAGGTGATCATCACGATCGGCAGGTCCGCCAGGCGCTCGTCGTGACGGACCAGCGAAGCGACCTCGAAACCGTCCATGCGCGGCATCTCGATGTCCAGCAGCATGATGTCGGGGTGGTGATCCTGCAGCTGCGTGATGGCGTCCACGCCATCCTTGGCCGTCAGCACGTTCATCCCGTTGCGTTCCAGCAGGCGGCTGGTGACCTTGCGCACGGTGACCGAGTCGTCCACCACCATGACCAGGACAGGCCGCTCGACGTCCTTTTCCGGCACTTCGTTGACCAGCGCCAGCGGCCGACGCGCTGGCGGCAGCTGCTGCATGTGGCGGGCACGAATGGTCGCGAGCAGATCGAGAATGACCACCACCCGGCCGTCGCCGAGGATGGTGGCCCCGGAGATGCCGTGCACACCGGCGAATTGCGCGCCGAGGCTCTTCACCACGATTTCACGCGAGCCGGCCAGGCTGTCCACCTGCACGGCGACCGCGTGCTCGCTGGAACGCACCAGGATCACCGGCAAAGGCAGGCTGTGACCGCCGAGCTTGGGCTGCTGGCCGTTGTCCAGCAGCTCGCCCAGGTAGCGGAGCTCGTAGGCTTCCCCGGCGTACTCGAAGCGGGGCGCGCCGGGCTGGTAGTAGCTTTCCAGCTCGTAGGGCGACACCCGCACGATACCTTCGATGGTGTTCAGCGGAATGGCGTACAGGTCTTCACCCGAGTGCACCATCAGGGCGCGGTTGACCGATACGGTGAACGGCAGGCGGATGAGGAAGCGGGTGCCCTCGCCGAGCGTCGACTCGATGCTCATCGAGCCGCCCAGCTGCTTGACCTCGGAGTGCACCACGTCCATCCCCACCCCGCGCCCGGAAATCTGCGTCACGCGCTCAGCGGTGGAGAAGCCCGCCTCGAGGATGAACTGCAGGACCTCCTGGTCCGGCAACTCGCTGTCGGCGCTCATCAGCCCGCGCTCGATGGCCTTGCGCCGCACGGCCTCGAGGTTGATGCCGCCGCCGTCGTCGGCGAGCGTCAGGACGATGTCGCCGCCTTCGCGGCCGAGGTCCAGGCGAATGGTGCCCTGCGCCGGCTTGCCGCTGGCCTGGCGCCGCTCGACCGATTCGATGCCATGGTCGACGGCGTTGCGCAGCATGTGCTCCAGGGGGGCGACGATGCGCTCGAGCACGGTGCGGTCCATTTCGCCCTCGGCGTTGCCGACGACGAACTCCACCTGCTTGCCGAGCTCGCCGGCCACCTGGCGGACGATACGGCGCAGGCGTGGCACCAGGCGATCGAAGGGCACCATGCGCGTGCGCATCAGGCCTTCCTGCAATTCGGTGTTCACCCGCGCCTGCTGCAGCAGCAGGGTTTCGGCGTCGCGGTTGCGTGCGGCCAGGGTTTCCTTCAGATCCAGCAGGTCGGAAGCGGACTCGAACAGCGCTCGCGACAGTTGCTGCAGCTGCGAATGGCGGTCCATTTCCAGCGGGTCGAAGTCCTCGTAACCGGCCCGCTCGGCTTCGGCCTGATAGCGGCTGAGAATCTGTGCCTGCGTTTCGGTATCGAGACGACGCAGCTGATCGCGGACACGCTCGATCGTCGCCTCCATCTCGCTCAGGGTGAAGCCGACGTCGCTGACCTGCTGCTCGACGCGCCCCCGGAAGATCGAGGTTTCACCGGCGAGGTTGACGAGGCCTTCGAGCAGATCGGCCGGGACCTTGACCAGCTCCTGCGGTGCCCGCCGGGCCGCCGCGTCAAGCGCAGCCTCCTGGGCGCGGCGCACGAACGGCAAGACCTTCGCCGGCGCATTGTTCGCGACCGGCTGGGCGCTGGCCGCGACGATCGGCGTGCTCGGCTGCACCGGCCGCACGTCGTTGGCGACAGGCACCGGCGCAGGCTCGGCAGGTTCGGGAGCAGGCGCCGACAGGCTGTCACCCTGCAGGCGGGCACGCAGGTCCTCGACGGCCTGCAGCATGGTGTCGTAGCGCCCTTGGGCATCGTCCAGCCGGCCGGCCGGAACGGCTTCGCCCTGCGGGACCTCGCCGAGCAACTGCTCGAGATCGTGCGCCATGTCGCCCAGTGCGGTCTGTCCGGCAAGCCGGGCACCGCCCTTGAGGGTATGCAGGATACGCAGCATGTCGGCCAGCGCCGCCCGGTCCTCGCCGGAGCCGCTCAACCGGTTGAGAGCGCCGTCCAGCTCTTCAAGCAGGTCGGTCGCCTCCTCCACGAAGATGTCGAGAATTTCCGACTCGACGTCATCCTGCCGCGGTTCGGCATGGCTTTTCAGCGAAACGGAGGCCGGCTGCTCCAGTTGCTGCGCAGGATTGACGCGAAACTGCCGGATCATGTCGATCAGGGCGCTGCCATCGGGCAGCGGACGACGGGCCTGCAGCGCCTCGAGCATGTCGGCGAGCCGGTCGTGGCAGGTCTGCAACAACGAGAAGAGTTGCGGGCCCGGGCGCAAGCGACCACCGCAGAGGCCTTCGTAGAGGCTCTCGAGTTCATGGGCAAGGTCGCCGATCGGCGCGATCTCGGCCATCCGCGCGCCACCCTTGAGCGTATGCAGGTCACGCTGCAGTGCCTCGACCTCGATGCTGTTGCCGACGTCGTCCATCCAGCGCTGCAGGGCCGCCCCCGCACTCTCGATGATATCCAGCCCTTCCTCGAGGAAGATTTCCACCAGCTCTGGGTCGCGATCGCCCCAGGAGTCCGGCCCGTCTTCGGCCTCGGCCTCGGCCGCCATGACCTGCGCCGCTTCGTCCGGCTTGGCGATCTCAGGCACGGGCTCGGGTTCGGCCGGCAACCAGGCCTCAGGCTGCGGTTGCTCGCCTGCGACGACCTCGACGGATTCCGCCTCGGTTCCGAGAGCGGATTCCGGCTCGATCAGCCAGTTTTGGTTGGCCAGTTCGACGGACTCCGCAGCCTTCTCATCCGTGGATTCGGTTTCGACAGGCGTCCGGTCGGATGTCGGCATCGAGTCGAACGAAGCAGCCGGGGGCTCCTCGAGCTCGGCGTCGGGCGCCTGTAACTCGCTCAGGTCGGCAGTCGCGGCCGAACGTCCCGTACGAAAGGCCACGATCGCGGCGATGAGCGCGCCGGCCGGCGCCATCGGCTGCCCGTGCTGCAACTGCTCGAGCTGGACAGCCAGATGGTCGTGGCTGCGCTGCAGCAGCGCGCCGAGTTCCACCGAACCGCTGTAACGGCGATCCACCAGCCCTTCGTAGAGCGATTCGAGTTCGTGCGCGAGATCTCCGATGGGGCGGATCTCGGCCATGCGCGCGCCGCCCTTGAGGGTGTGCAGGTCACGCTGCAATCCGGACAGCGCGAGTTGGTCCTGCGGGTCGTTCAGCCAACGCTCCAGCGCCTGGCCGGCGCTGTCGAGAAGATCGACCGCCTCGTCGAGGAAGATCTCGACCATCTCGCCGTCGAGGCCTTCGCAATCGAACGGCGGCTCTTCGGGGGCGACCGAGGGCCCTGTCGCCGATGCCGGTGCATCGCGCACTTCGGCGATCGGCGGAACCGGTACCGGTACCGGAGCGGCAGCCGGCTCCAACGGAGCACCGGGCGCGTCGATCGACGCCTCCGGCGCCTGGAAGGTCGCGCCCTCGCCGCGCGTCAGGTCGGCCAGCAATGCCTCGAGTCGGCGCACGGTCTCCGGCGACTCGCTGACCTGCAGGCCGGCGGCGACCTGGTCCATCATCGCCACCAGCGCCTCGTGTCCCTGCTCGACTTCTTCGAAAAACCGCTGGCTGACGGTCAGGTGGCCGTCCTGGGCGACGGTGTACAGACTCAGAAGCGCCTGACACAGCGCGTCGATCTGCGGCAGATTGGCCATCTGCGCACCGAGCCCGAGCGTGGTCAGTTCCTCGAGCAGCGCGGTCAGCTCCTGGCGCTCGGCGGGATGCTCGCGCCAGCTATGCAGCAGGTCTTCGGCATCCAGCAGAATGTTCATGCCCTCGGACAGGAACAGCGAAATCATTCGCGGGTCGCGCCCCTCGCCCCGCTCGCCGGCGCTACGGTCACCCAGCTCGCGCAGCTTGCCCTGATGCAGCGCCTGCACGTCGGCGAGGAACGCCTCGCTTCCGTCGATGCCTTTCAGCGGCGCGTTGTCGAGATTCTCCAGGCCTTCCCGGAACAGCTGCTCGGCGCGGTGCAGCAGCTGGGCGCAGGGAAGATCGATCTCGACGTGATGCGTCTTGAATTCCTTGAGCATCTTCTCCAGCGGCATGGCGATCTCGGCCATGGGAAGGATGCCCGCCATGTGCGCACTGCCCTTGAGCGTGTGCAGCGCGCGCTGCAGCGCGTCGGTGACCGGCTGGGGAAGGCGCTGGGCGCAATCGGCCAGGAAGCCCACCAGCGTGTCCAGATGATGCTCGGCTTCGTTGCGGAAGATCTCCAGCAGCTGCGGATCGAGCGATTCGATCGTCTCCACGGCCGAACCGGAGGCAACCGGCTCGTCAGCCACGGGGCTTTCACCGACCGGCCCTACCGCGGGCGCGGCCACTTCGGACGCGGCCGCCGGCAGCTGGCCCTTGGCATACAGGTGCGCGGTGGCGGCAAGACGATCCACGTCGTCGCGCTGGCGCTGGGCCTTGGCGGCGTACTCGTCGACCAGCTCCGGCATCAGGTCGACGACCGCCTGCACCACCTGCTGCACCGGGGCGCTCGCTTCGATGCTGCGATCGAGCACGCGGTTGAGCAGGTTCTCGATCGACCAGGCGAGTTCGCCGATGATCAGCGCGCGGACCATGCGGCCGCTGCCCTTGAGCGTATGGAAGGCACGACGGACCTCGGTCAGCGCCTCCTTGTCCTGTGAGTCGCCAACCCAGCGCGGCAGGAATTCATGGATGGTCTCGAGCACTTCACCGGCTTCTTCGATGAAGACCTCGGCCAATTCCTCGTCCACCGGCTCCTCGTCGGCGGGAGGTGGAAGCAGGCTCTCCGGCACATCGAGCGCGGGCGGGTTGATCGCCCGGACGGGGGCCGCCATGACCTCGGCGAGACCCTGGACCGCCGCCGCTTCGGCGCCTGTATCGGCCGTTTCCTGCATGGACGGCAGCTCGACTTCGGGCAGCTCAAGCTCGATCATTTCCGCTTCGCTGAGCGGTTCCAGGGCGAGCGGCTCCGCGGCATCCTCGCCGACATCGTACGCACCGTCCTCTTCAGCAGGCAGGTCCTCAACCGCCAGCTCGAACTCGACGCTCTGCGATGCTGCCAGCTCCTCGACCAGCGACCATTCCCGGATGTCGGGGCCGACGTCGGCCACCGGTGTTTCCGGCTCCGATTCGCTCGGGATGAGTGACAGGTAATCGATCGGTTCGTCGGGCTCCAGCGCGTCCGACTCCCGGAAGCCCCAGTCATCGCGCCCGGCGTGCGCCTGGTCTTCTTCCCGAACCTGTGCTACCGGCGAGGGTTCGAGCGCCTCGAGGCTCGTCGGCAGATCGGCGGCGTCCGCCAGCGGCAGGTCGGGCAGCGCTGCCGCCTCGGCCTGGGGCCTGATCGGGTAGCCGAGCGTGTCGAGACTCTCCTCGGCGACGTCGAGGATCAGATCGCCCTGACTGGCGTGATCCTCGCCGAGCCGCTCGAGGTAGTACTCCACGCTGGTGATGGCGTCGGCCAGGGTGTCGAGGCTCTGCCAGTCCGGTACCGCCTTGCGCGCCAGCAGCTGCTCCTGGATATAGCGGTTGCAGGCATCCAGCAGGCCCGCCGAGCGTTCCAGGGGGATCATTTCCAGACCGCCCCGGGCCTGGGTCAGCAGTTCGGGCACGCGCGCCAGGTGGTCGTGATTCCACTGCGAGGCGATGAATTCGATGATCGCATCCTTCGCCTGTTCCAGCGCCGTGCGCGCTTCCTTGATGACCAGACGATGGATCTGCGCCACGTCGGTGGTCGGCAGATGCGCCTCCTCCGTGGTGCGCTCTTCCTGCCCGCCCCCGGCCATGCCGGCAAGGGTCGCCTCGACGTAGAGCAGTGCGCCGGCGACGTCCATCAGCACCGCGTCGGTCGGCTCGCCCTGGCCGGCGAGCAATCCCTGGACCACCGCCAACTGGTCGAGCACGATCCGGCGGGGCTGGCCGAAGCCGAGCATCGCCAGCGTATCGGCGATCTGCTTCAGCGGCGCGACCAGGGCGTTGAGCTCGTTCAGCCCTTTGCGATCGCTGCGCACGAACAGGTCGAGGCTGTCCTTGACCCGCACCAGCTCCTCGCAGAGCGCCATGACCACCGAACGCATGGCGCTGCGGTCCGGCCCGGCAAGCTGGGCCCGTTCCTCGTCGACCAGGCGCTCGTCCGGCAGGGCGTCGTCCAGCCGATAGCGTTGCTTGAGCGCAGTGATACGCGGTGTCTGCGCGGGTGCCTTGGCGACGTAGAACAAGAGGTTCTTGGTCAGCTCGTCGGTGGCCGGCTGGTTGAAGCCCTCGGCGCCCTGCTCGACCAGGCGCTTGAGCTCGCGATCGACCTGTCGCAGCAGCGTGCGAACGGACGAGCCGTTGACGATGGCGCCGCTCGCCATGCCCTCGATCAAGCCGGACGCGATCTGCCACAGGGCACCGAGGGGCGCATCGCGGGAGAGGGTTTCCAGGCGCCCGAACACCCGGGCCATGTAGCCCAGATTGGTCGGCAGATCCTGGTTGCGGATGACGCCGACCAGTGCGACCTGGAGCATCTGCCGCAGCTTGCGCAACAGGGTCGGCAGTTCGTTCGTCCGCAGCAGCGCCAGCGACGCATCGTTCAGCGCCGGCTGGCGATCGGTCAGGTCGGGCGCGAACAGGCTGGTCTCCGACAGCAGCTTCTCGCCGCGAGCGGCACGCAGGTCGTTCAGCAGCGGCAGCACGACCATCGGCAGATCGCGCCGGGCGCCCTGGATGCGCTCGAGGTAGGTCGGCAGCTGCAGGATCGCCTGCATCAGCACTTCGAGCGCTTCGTTGCGGTTGGCCACGCGCTCGTCGAGCAGCGCTCGCGCGAGCTGCTCCATCTCTTCGGCAAGCAGGGCGGCACCGTAGAACTCCACCATCTGCAGCGTGCCGTGGACCTGATGGATATAGGTCAGGCAGAAGCGCACCCGCGTGGAGTCCTCGGGATTCTCGACGTAGGCTTCCAGCGCCTGCCGCGCCTGACGAAGCGTTTCGGCAATCTCGCCTTTCACCCACTCCAGGGCGACATAGTCATGCCGATCACCCATAGCGACTCCGCTCATACACTCTTCCGCATGAAGGCCAGAACCTCGTCGTTGGCAACCGGAACCAGATCCGGATGCCGCCAACCCGAAACTTCTCCTACCCCGACCACGAGCAAGCCCCCTGGTGCGAGCCGCTCCGCCAACCGATTGAGAATGTCGCGGCGGCGCCAACGGCGGAAGTAGATCAGCAGGTTCTGGCAGAAAATGACGTCCATACCCGAAATCGGTGCGCCGGCCAGTTCCAACACATTCAGCCGGGCGAAACAGACACGCTCGGCGATTTCCGGGGCGATCCGATAATGACCGTCCGGCTGACGGAGCAGATGGCGCTCCCGCAGCTCGGCCGGCAGCTGGACCAACCGGTGCTCGGCGAACACGCCGGCACGTGCGCGGCTCAATGCGCTGAGGCTGATATCGGTGGCGGTGACGCCGTAACCGGCCTCGTCCATGCCTGCATGGCTCAACGCCTGGCTGGCACAGATCGCCATCGAATACGCCTCTTCCCCGGTCGAGCAACCCACGCTCCACAGCGAGACCGGCCGCCGCGCCCGACAGGCTTCCACCAGATGATCATGCAGGCACTGGAACGACGGGAGGTGCCGAAAGAAGCGCGTTTCCTGGACGGTCAGACGATCCATCAGCGCCGACCATTCCACCGCCCCTCGCACCCCGGAGGTCACCTGGCGGTAGTAGCTGCCATAGTCCTCGACGCCGACTTCGCGCATCCGGGCAGTCAGGCTCGCCTGCAGAAGCACTCTGCGTCGCTCGGAGAACACGAGCCCGGTGCGCTCCTCGACGAGCGTCTGCCAGTCGTGGAACTCCGCCGGCGTCAAATCGGCCAAGGGCTTCAGTGCCCAGGCGCCAACTGCCTGCATGGCCAGCCCCTCACTCATGATTTACGGCGACTGCCGGAACAGCCGCCGCGCTCCTCGTCTCAGGCCTGTTCCTGCTTTTCCGGCAGGGTGAAGCCCGACACCGATCGACGCATCTCGCTCGCCATCTTGGCGAGGTTACCGATGCTCTTGGCGGTCGCCGTGGTACCGGCGGAGGTCTGCGAAGTGATCTCCTGGATCACGTTCATGGTGTTGGAAATATGACCGGCGGACGAAGCCTGCTGACGCGCCGCGTTGGAAATGTTCTGGATCAGCGCGGCGAGGGTCTTGGATACCTTCTCGATCTCTTCCAGCGCGACACCGGCATCCTGCGCCAGGCGGGCACCACGCACCACTTCGGTGGTGGTCTGTTCCATCGAGATGACCGCCTCGTTGGTGTCGGTCTGAATCGTCTTGACCAGTGCCTCGATCTGCTTGGTCGCCGCGGACGAACGCTCTGCAAGGCGCTGGACTTCGTCGGCAACCACCGCGAAGCCTCGACCCGCGTCGCCGGCCATGGACGCCTGGATGGCGGCGTTCAATGCGAGGATGTTGGTCTGGTCGGCGATGTCGTTGATCAGGCCCACGATGTCACCGATCTCCTGCGAGGACTCGCCGAGGCGCTTGATTCGCTTGGAGGTGTCCTGGATCTGCTCGCGGATGTTGTCCATGCCGGTGATGGTGTTGTGCACCACCTCGTTGCCCTTGTTGGCGATGGCTACCGAGCGCTCGGCTACCGCGGAGGATTCGGAGGCGTTCGCCGATACCTGGTCAATGGACACGGCCATCTCGTTGATCGCCGCGGAGGCACCGGCGATTTCCTGCGCCTGGTGCTCCGACGCTTCGGCCAGATGCATCGCCGTGGCCTGGGTTTCCTGGGCGGCGCCCGCCACCTGCACGGCGGTCTGGTTGATCGTATCGACCAGGTCGCGCAGTTGGTCGATGGAGTAGTTGATCGAGTCGGCGATCGCACCGGTGAAGTCTTCGGTCACGGTGGCGGCCACGGTGAGGTCACCATCGGCGAGGTCGGCGATCTCGTCGAGCAGCCGGAGAATCGCTGCCTGGTTGCGCTCGTTCTTCTCGGCGGTCTCGCTGAGGCGGCTGCGCGTGTCGCGCACCATCACCAGACCGATGAGGATGATCGAGGCGAGGGCCATGGCGCCAAGCAGGTAGCCGGCAATGGTATTGATGTAACGGCCTTCGGCACGGTCGGCCAAACCCACCGCCAGCTCGGAGGTATTGTCCAGCAGGCTCTGGGATACGTCGAAGATGGTGTTCGCCGATTCACGCACCTGGAACAGTTCGGGCGAGGTCTCCAGGATCTCGTCCACCGCGCCGGCCACGAACTCGAACAGTTCGGCGATTTCGGCGAGACGATCGAGCGCCTCCGGATCGGTCACCGCCATGATGCCCATGGCCTGGTTGCCCTCGCGCATGGCGCTCAGCACGCGACCGAACAGGCTCGCGTCGCGACCGAACATGTCGGCGGCCTGAACCGAGTCCTGGTCACCGGCCAGCACCTTGTTCACCGAGCCGAGGATACGTTCGGCGAGCAGCGACTGGCGCTGGGCGACCGATACCTGGGAAGCCGGCGCACCACTCTCGAGGAGGATGTCGACCACCTCTTCGTACTCGACCTGTAGCTGCGGCACGGTCTCGGCGAGGGTCTGCGCCACCTCGTGCAGGGACAGGACGGTCTGCTCGCTGCCGGTGATGGCGTCGGTGTTCTTGCGCAGCGTCTCCCAGTCCAGCTGAACCGCGGCAAGCGTCCGGGCGACGTCCCAGTCCTGCCGGCCGAAGGAGAGCTTCGCCTGCAGCGAGTCGCTCGCCGCCGGCAGGCCGATGCTCGGATCGCCGTTGACCAGATAACCCCAGCGCTCTTCGAAGTCGTTGCGAGCCTCCCTCAGCGAGGCGAACGCCAGCGGTGTGCCGGCGGCCGCTTCCACGGCGTTCTTCGCGATACGCTGCGACAGCACCCGAAGCTCGCCGGCGTGGCTGATGTACTCGTTGTCGTAGTTGGACTGGGTGTTCACGAACGCGAAGTTCGCGAACAGCAGCACCATCGAAGCGACAAGCACCACAAAGAGACCGGCGATCAGCTTGTTGCTGCGGAACCCGGTCATCAGCGCTTTGAAGTTTACAGTTCTAGTCATTATGCGGCCCCCGCCTGGACCATCCCTTCAGCTACCACAATCCAAACAGGCCGGCGTACCGGCCCACGAGTCAACAAGCCACGTCCAGGAACTCTCGAGCCCCGGCCAGCGCATGCGGGCTGAAAACCAGCCACGGCCGTTCGCGCAGGAATACGCCATGGATGAAAGGAGCAATCGCCGCCTCCATGGGGGGCGGCGTTTCCGAATAGGATTCGATGGGGAAATGCTGCATTCCGAACACTTCATCCACCGTCAGGCCGGCAAAGACGTCCTGATGTTCCATCACCAGAATCCGTCGCTGCTTGCGCAGCGCGGACAGCTCGAAACCGAAGTAGCCGCACAGGTCCATGATCGGCAACAGGCGGCCACGCACGTTGGCGACGCCCTTGACCCAGGTTTTCACGCCTGGGAGCAGGGTGTAGCGCGGTTCGTGCAGGACTTCGGCCACTTCCCCCATGGGCGCCACGAAATAGCGCTCGCCCATACGAAAACCGATGCCGCCCCATGTCTGTATCGCCTCCTGCTGTGACGGCAGGCCGGCGGCGAGGGCTCGGCATCGGTTGTCTATTTCCAGCAGACGCTGGAAAGGCGTTGGTTGGTCCGACATGCTGCCTGCCGCTCCTTCGTGCGCTTAGGCTGTATTCCCCGGCTCAGCCAGCCAACACGGCATTGAGCGTTTGCAGCAATGTCGCTTCATCCACCGGCTTGGTCAGGTAGTCCTTGGCCCCCTGACGCTTGCCCCAGACTTTATCGGTTTCCTGATCCTTGGTGGTCACGATGATCACCGGAATGTGACTGGTTTCCGCATCTTTGGTCAGTTGGCGGGTGGCCTGGAAACCATTGAGCCCCGGCATGACGATGTCCATCAGGACCGCATCGGGTTTCTCCTGACGGGCGATCGCCACCCCGTCAGCGCCGTTTTCCGCCTTGAGCACCTGATGACCATGCTTTTCCAGCATGGCGGTCAGCTTGTACATCTCGGTCGGGGAATCATCAACAATCAGAACGCGAGCCATGTTTTCTCCCTAGCTAGGCATCACCGCAACGGAAATCCGGATTCAGGAAGCTTGTTCGACTGGTGCGAAATCCGGCACATGCGCCTTGATCGCTCCCAGCAGCTCCTCTTTGCTGAACGGTTTTGTCAGATATTGGTCGGAACCGACGATGCGCCCCTTGGCCTTGTCGAACAGGCCATCCTTTGAGGAAAGCATGATCACAGGCGTCGACTTGAAGGCGCTGTTGTTCTTGATCAGGGCGCAGGTCTGGTAGCCGTCGAGCCGCGGCATCATGATATCGACGAAGATGATGTTGGGATGGGTATCGGCGATCTTGGCGAGCGCGTCGAAGCCGTCCACAGCCGTGATGACTTCGCATCCAACCTTCTTAAGTAGCGTTTCCGCGGTCCGACGAATCGTTTTCGAGTCGTCGATCACCATGACCTTCAAGCCCTCGGAGTGCTGTTCCATTTCGCCCTACCATCGCCTCGGTGAGTCGTAGTTTATCGTTATGCCAGTGCGCCAGAGGCCCTGCCACCGATGGGCTGCACCCAATCGCCGGGCCTTTTTAGCACACTCTTCTCAAAACAGGCTATCGAGCCTAGACCCCGGAGGATTCGCTTGACCCGACCTCCGTCGACGGCCAATCTGCCCGGATGTTTCTAGCCCGGCAGCCAGGCTGCCTTTTCCGTCGGAGATTACCTCATGAGCGTTCGCGTCGGGATCATCATGGACCCTATCGCGCAGATCACCTTCAAGAAGGACAGCTCGCTGGCCATGCTGCTCGCGGCCCAGGCTCGCAACTGGTCGCTGATGTACATGGAACAACGTGACCTTTACCAGCTCGGCGGACAGGCTCGCGCCCGCATGCGCCCACTGCAGGTGTTCAATGACCCGGCGCACTGGTTCGAGCTGGGGGAAGAAACCGATGCGGCACTCGCCGACCTCGACGTCATCCTCATGCGCAAGGATCCGCCGTTCAACAGCGAATACGTCTATGCCACCTATCTCCTGGAGCTGGCCGAGCACGCCGGCACGCTGGTGGTGAACCGCCCGCAGAGCCTGCGCGACTGCAACGAGAAGTTCTTCGCCACCCAGTTTCCCGAGTGCATGCCGCCTACGCTGGTCAGCCGCCGTGCCGACATTCTGCGCGAGTTCGCCAGTGCGCAGCGTGACATCATTCTCAAACCCCTGGACGAAATGGGCGGCGCGTCCATCTTCCGCCATCGCGAAGGCGACCCGAACCTCTCGGTGATCCTCGAGACCCTGACCGCGCATGGCACCCGGCAGATCATGGCGCAGCGCTACGTCCCGGCCATCAAGGACGGCGACAAGCGCATCCTCATGATCGATGGCGAGCCGGTTCCCTACTGCCTGGCCCGCATACCGGCGGTCGGCGAGACGCGCGGCAACCTGGCCGCCGGCGGGCGCGGGGTGGCCCAGCCGCTCTCAGCGCGCGACCGGGAAATCGCGGCGATGATCGGCCCGGAACTGCGGCGGCGCGGCCTGCTGTTCGTCGGACTGGACGTGATCGGCGACTACCTCACCGAAATCAACATCACCAGCCCGACCTGCATTCGCGAGATCGACAACGCCTTCGACACCCGCATCGGCGAACGCCTGATGGATGCCATCGCCGAGAAGCTCGCCCGGCGCGGCTGAGGCGCAGGCCGCGCCGGCCGTCGGGGCGCGCCCCTGCGCCTGGCCGCCGGCGTCGTTCCAGGCCGCCCTGGCCGGCGAACAACCGGTTTCCCGACGGGCGCCACCGGGGCCGGCCCTGGCCGCCGGCCGTCCGCACAGCCCCAAGGTGCCGCCTGGTTCATAGACTTTTACCGCCACCCTCGGCAGACTTCGCGCCAATTCGATCGGCCCGGAATCAATGAACGCAGCCACCCGCCCTCCCCTGCCCGAGCCCACCGGCGTCCGCCCGGCGGACAGGCTCGGCTTCACCCTGTTCCTCGCCGCGGCGCTGCATGCGGCGGTGATCCTGGGGGTGGGTTTCAGCCTGTCCGAGCCCAAGCAGGCGGCCAAGTCCCTGGAAATCACGCTCTCCACCTTCAAGAGCGAAGAGAAGCCCAAGGAGGCGGACTTCCTCGCCCAGGACAACCAGCAGGGCAGCGGCACGCTCGAGCACAAGGCCTCGCCGAAGACCACCGAGCAGGCGCCGTTCCAGGACACCGAGGTACGCAAGGTCACCCCGGCCTCCGCGCCGCCGCGCGACACCCGCAGGGAAACGCCGAAGGCCACGGTCGCCACCCGCTCCCCCCAACCGGAAAAGGCGCCGACCCGCCAGCCGCAGACCAAGCCTCAACCGACCCCGCAGCCGGCGCCGGAGTTCGACAGTTCGCAGCTGAGTTCGGAAATCGCCAGCCTGGAAGCGGAGCTGGCGCAGGAGGTGGAGCGCTACGCCAAGCGCCCGCGCGTCAGCCGGCAGAACAGCGCCGCGACCATGCGCGACATCAGCGCCTGGTACCGTGACGAATGGCGCAAGAAGGTCGAGCGGGTCGGCAACCTGAACTACCCCGACGAGGCGCGGCGCCGGCAGATCCACGGCAGCCTGCGGATGCTGGTGACCATCAACCGCGACGGCACCGTGCACGAGCTGCAGGTGCTCGAGTCGTCCGGCCAGCCAGTGCTCGACGAGGCTGCCATGCGCATCGTCCGCCTGGCCGCGCCCTTCGCCCCCTTCACCGGCGAGCTGGCCAAGAGTTTCGACCAGGTCGAGATCATCCGCACCTGGCGTTTCGAACGCGGCGACCGCCTCTCCAGCCGCTGAGCGTCGGCGGCCGGTGCGGCTTCCAGCACGGGAGCCCAGGGCTTAAGCTAGCCGACATGAAAAACACCGCTCCCAGCTACCTCAAGCACCACTTCCTGCTCGCCATGCCGCACATGGCCGATGC
The DNA here is from genome assembly GCF_000425625.1 of Stutzerimonas azotifigens DSM 17556. Lineage (GTDB taxonomy): Bacteria > Pseudomonadota > Gammaproteobacteria > Pseudomonadales > Pseudomonadaceae > Stutzerimonas > Stutzerimonas azotifigens. Next base: position 72,184 of record NZ_AUDU01000039.1, on the reverse strand, counting down.
CAATTTCGCGCAGGCGCTCATCTATCTGGTCGAGCACAACGCCGAGGGCGCCATGGGGCTGGTGGTCAACCGCCCGAGCGGGCTCAGCCTGGCCGACGTGCTCGAGCAGCTGCGCCCCGACGCGCCGGTGTCGGCGCTGTGCCAGAGCATCCCGATCTTCTCCGGCGGCCCGGTGCAGACCGACCGCGGCTTCGTCCTGCACCCGGCCGGCCAGGCCTTCCAGGCCACCCTGTCGCTCGGTCCGCTGGGACTCTCCACCTCGCAGGACGCGCTGTTCGCCATCGCCGACAGCCAGGGACCGGCGCGGCATTTCATCGCGCTCGGATACGCCGGCTGGGAGGCCGGGCAGATCGAGGCGGAACTCGCCGACAATGCCTGGCTGACCTGCCCCGCCGATCCGGTGATCCTTTTCGACCTGCCCTATGACCAGCGCCTCAAGGCCGCCGCCAGCCGCCTGGGCGTCGACCTCAGCCTGCTCAGCACCCAGGCCGGCCACGCATGAGCGAACTGCGCCTGGTCCTGGGCTTCGATTACGGCACGCGGCAGATCGGCGTCGCGGTGGGGCAGGCGATCACCGGCCAGGCCCGCGAACTCTGCGTGCTGAAGGCGCAGAACGGCGTGCCCGACTGGGGGCAGGTCGAGGCCCTGTTCCGCGAATGGCAGCCGGACGCGGTGGTGGTCGGCCTGCCGCTGAACATGGACGGCACGTCCAGCGAGATGAGCGAGCGTGCGGAGAAATTCGCCCGGCGCCTGCAAGGGCGCTTCAACGTGCCGACGCACACCCACGACGAACGCCTCACCACCTTCGAAGCCAAGGGCCAGCGCCTGCGCGGCGAAGGGCAGCGCGGCGACTACCGGCAGCGTCCGGTCGACGCGCTGGCCGCCGCCCTGCTGCTGGAAGGCTGGCTGGCCGAGCAGGCGCTGGCCTGAGAGAACGACACAGGAGCTTTCATGAACCTACCCGATCCCGAGCGGCTGCTGACGGAAATGGCCGCCGCGCTCGATGCGCATCTCGCGGCGCGCGGCATCGCCGAACCCCGCTTCATCGGCATCCGCACCGGAGGCGTCTGGGTCGCCCAGGCGCTGCTCGAGGCGCGTGGCCGCGAGGAAGCGCTGGGCGTGCTCGACGTCTCCTTCTACCGCGACGACTTCACCCGCAAGGGCCTGCATCCGCAGGTGCAACCCTCCGAACTGCCCTTCGAGGTCGAGGGCCAGCACCTGGTGCTGGTGGACGACGTGCTGATGACCGGCCGCACCATCCGCGCCGCGCTCAACGAGCTGTTCGACTACGGCAGGCCGGCGAGCGTGACCCTGGTCGCCCTGCTCGACCTCAACGCCCGGGAACTGCCGATCCGCCCGGACGTGGTCGGCGCGACGCTGCCGCTGGCGCCCGAGCAGCGGGTAAAATTGCTCGGCCCCCGCCCCCTCGCCCTGGAACTGCAGACCTTCGTCTCTGCCCACTGAGAACCGCGATGACGCCCACCTACGCCAAGCGCCCGCTTCAGCTGAACGACCTCGGCCAGCTGCGCCACTTCCTGTCCCTCGACGGCCTGTCGAAGGAATTGCTGACCGAGATCCTGGATACCGCCGACTCCTTCCTCGAAGTCGGCAACCGCTCGGTGAAGAAGGTCCCGCTGCTACGCGGCAAGACCGTCTGCAACGTGTTCTTCGAGAACTCGACGCGCACCCGCACCACCTTCGAGCTGGCGGCCAAGCGCCTGTCGGCGGACGTCATCACCCTCAACGTGTCGACCTCCTCGACCAGCAAGGGCGAGACGCTCACCGACACCCTGCGCAATCTGGAGGCGATGGCGGCCGACATGTTCGTGGTGCGCCATGCCGATTCCGGCGCCGCGCATTTCATCGCCGAACACGTCAGCCCCGACGTCGCGGTCATCAACGGCGGCGACGGCCGCCATGCGCACCCGACCCAGGGCATGCTCGACATGCTGACGATCCGCCGCCACAAGGGCGACTTCGAGCCGCTGTCGGTCGCCATCGTCGGCGACATCCTGCACTCGCGGGTGGCCCGCTCGAACATGCTCGCCCTGCGCACGCTGGGCTGCCGGGACGTGCGGGTGATCGGCCCGAAGACGCTGCTGCCGGTGGGCCTGGAACAGTACGGCGTGCGCGTGTTCACCGACATGGCCGAGGGCCTGGAGGACGTCGACGTGGTGATCATGCTGCGCCTGCAGCGCGAACGCATGCAGGGCGGCCTGCTGCCCAGCGAAGGCGAGTTCTACCGCCTGTACGGCCTGACCACCCAGCGCCTGGCCCTGGCCAGGCCGGATGCCATCGTAATGCACCCGGGCCCGATCAACCGCGGCGTGGAGATCGAGTCGGCGGTGGCCGACGGCGCGCAGTCGGTGATTCTCAACCAGGTCACCTACGGCATCGCCATCCGCATGGCGGTGCTGTCGATGGCCATGAGCGGGCAGACCGCACAACGACAATTGCTTGCCGAGGAGCAGAAGTGATGCAGACCGAGATCCTCGGTGCCCGCCTGATCGACCCCGCCAGCGGACGGGACGAAACCACCGACCTGTTCCTTGCCGACGGTCGCGTGCAGGCGATCGGTCAGCGCCCGGACGGCTTCGCCGCCGCCCGATCCATCGACGCGAGGGGCCTGGTGGCCGCTCCCGGGCTGGTCGACCTCAGCGTGGCGCTGCGCGAGCCCGGCTACAGCCGCAAGGGGAGCATCGCCAGCGAGACCCGCGCCGCCGCCGCCGGGGGCGTGACCAGCCTGTGCTGCCCGCCGCAGACACGGCCGATACTGGATACGCCGGCGGTCGCCGAACTGGTCCTCGACCTGGCGCAGGCCAGCGGCCACGCCCGGGTCTTCCCCGTCGGCGCCCTGACCCGCGGTCTCGAGGGCGAGCAACTGGCCGAGCTGGTGGCTCTGCGGGACGCCGGCTGCGTGGCCTTCGGCAACGGCTTGGCGGATTTCCCCAGCAACCGTACGCTGCGCCGGGCGTTGGAATACGCCGCCACCTTCGACCTTACCGTGGTGTTCCACTCGCAGGATGCCGAACTGGCCGCCGGGGGATTGGCCCACGAAGGTGCGGTGGCGAGCTTTCTCGGCCTGGCCGGGATTCCCGAGACCGCCGAGACCATCGCCCTGGCGCGCAACCTGCTGCTGGTCGAGCAGTCCGGCGTGCGCGCGCATTTCAGCCAGCTCACCAGCGCTCGCGGCGCCCGTATGATCGCCGAGGCGCAGGCCCGTGGTCTGCGCGTCACCGCGGATGTGGCGATGTACCAGCTGATCCTCACCGACGAGGCGCTGCACGGCTTCTCCAGCCTCTATCACGTACAGCCGCCGCTGCGCACCGCGGCCGACCGCGACGGCCTGCGCGAAGCGGTGCGCGATGGCGTGATCTCGGCGATCGCCAGTCATCATCAGCCGCACGAGCTGGACGCCAAGCAGGCGCCGTTCGGCGAGACCGAGCCAGGCATCAGCAGCGTCGAAGTGCTGCTGCCGCTGGCGCTGACGCTGGTTGAGGACGGGCTGCTCGACCTGCCGACCCTGCTCGCGCGCCTCAGCAGCGGACCCGCCGCGGCATTGTCGCTGCCCGCTGGCCGACTGGCGGTCGGCGGGCCGGCAGACCTGGTGCTGTTCGATCCGAGCCGCTCGACCGTGGTCGGCGAACACTGGCACTCGAAGGGCCGCAACTGCCCGTTCCTCGGCCACTGCCTGCCGGGGCAGGTGCGTTATACCCTGGTCGATGGGCGGATCATCCATGAGGCTTGAGGCTTGAGGCTTGAGGCTTGAGGCTTGAGGCTTGAGGCTTGAGGCAGGGTCTATGGAGACTTGAACCCTAGCAAGCCCGGTCGAGTGCCTGATAAGGGCAATGGCGGGTTGCACCCGCCCTACGTGCAGAGGCCGGCGCCCGAGCTCACCCGGGCGCCGGGCGCACTCAGCGCGAGAAGCTCAGGCGCCGGTTGTTGCGCTCGGAAACCTGGCTGTTCAGCGTCCAGAAGTCGTAGAGCACGCCAATGAAGAACAGCCCGCCGGTGCACAGATAGATCAACCCGGTGATCCACTTGCCCTGGTACATCCGGTGCACGCCGAACACGCCGAGGAAGGTCAGCAGGATCCAGGCGACGTTGTAGTCGACCGGCCCGGCGGTGAAGCGGAAATCCGCTTGGCGATCCATCGAGGGGATCAGGAACAGGTCGATGATCCAGCCGACGAACAGCAGGCCGAGGGTGAAGAACCAGATCGTCCCGGTGATCGGCTTGCCGTAGTAGAAACGGTGCGAACCGAGAAAACCGAAGATCCAGAGCAGGTAGCCAATGACCTTGCTGTGGGTGTCCTGGTACATGAGCGCTCCTTGAAGAAGGTTGGGCCGTCCGGCGATGGACGGTGACACATAGACTTGCCGCCTCCACGAAGAATCCGAATACTGTATTTATTTACAGTATTCGGACGTTCCCGTGGACCTGACCGACAAGCTCATCGTGCTCGCCGATGCGGCGAAGTATGACGTTTCCTGCGCCAGCAGCGGTGCGCCGCTGCGCAGTTCCAAGGGCCGCGAGGGCCTGGGCGCCAGCAATGGCGCCGGCATCTGCCACAGCTTCACGCCCGACGGGCGCTGCGTGTCGCTGCTCAAGGTGCTGCTGACCAATTTCTGCCTGTACGACTGCCAGTACTGCGTAAACCGTCGTTCCAGCGACGTGCCCCGCGCCCGCTTCACGCCCGATGAAGTCGTCCGGCTGACGCTCGACTTCTATCGCCGCAATCTCGTCAGCGGGCTGTTCCTCAGCTCCGGCATCATCCGCTCGGCCGACTACACGATGGAGCAGCTGGTCGGGGTGGCCCGCCTGCTGAGAAAGACCCACGCGTTTCGCGGCTACATCCACCTGAAGACCATTCCGGATGCCGCGCCGGAGCTCATCGCCGAAGCCGGGCTGTACGCCGATCGGCTGAGCGTGAACATCGAACTGCCGACCGAAAGCGGGCTGGAGCGCCTGGCGCCGGAGAAGAACGGCCAGAGCATCCGCCGGGCGATGGGCCGCATACGCCTCGGCGTCGAGGAAAGCGGCGACGAGCCGCGGGCGCCGCGTTTCGCGCCGGCCGGGCAGAGCACGCAGATGATCGTCGGCGCCGACCCCACGGACGACCACACCATCCTCGACACCGCCCAGCGCCTGTACGGCGCCTATAGCCTCCGGCGCGTGTACTACTCGGCCTTCAGTCCCATTCCGCAGAGCCCCGGCTCCGTGCCGCGGCAGGCACCGCCGCTGCTGCGCGAGCACCGCCTGTACCAGGCCGATTTCCTGATGCGCGGCTACGGATTCGGCGCGGCGGAACTGCTCCCCGCCCCGGGCAACCTGCCGCTGGACATCGACCCCAAGCTGGCCTGGGCGCTGAATCACCGCGAGCAGTTTCCGGTCGATCTGAACCGGGCCGAGGCCATGCTGATCGCCCGGGTGCCGGGAATAGGCGTGCGCAATGCCAAGCGGCTGGTACAGCTCAGGCGCGAGCGCCGCATTCGCTACGAGGATCTGGTCAGGCTGCGCTGTCCGATGGACAAGCTCCGGGCGTTCGTCGTGGTCCAGGACTACCGGCCGCCGCACGGCGACCTGGAGACCGGCCTGCTGCGCCGCGCGCTCGCCGACAGCCCCAAGACCCAGCTGGCGCTCTGGTGAGCCGATGCGCACGGTATTCATCGAGCGCGGTTTCGAGGACTGGCGGCGCCAGAGCCGCCAGTTGCTGCAGGCGGGAATCGCACCGCACGAGCTGACCTGGACGAACGGACAGGCGGGTTCCGACCTGTTCGCAGCCGCCGCCGGTGACGATGGCGGAACGCCTGGGCCGCCCCGTCCCACCCGCGTTCCTCGCGAGCTTCCGGCCCTGCTGGAGTGTGCCTCGCGCTTTCGCGCCGGAGACCGCTGGGCCTTGCTCTATCGCGTGCTGTGGCGTGTGGCGCACGGAGATCGCAGCGCCATGCTCGCGGGTGATCGCGATGGCGGGGAACTGCAGCGGCGCATTCGCCAGGTGCGCCGGGAGGCCCACCACATGGAGGCCTTCGTGCGCTTTCGCGAGCGCCCGCAGACCGAGGGCGCGCCGCGCTTCGTCGCCTGGCACGAACCGGCGTACGACGTGCTGGAATTGGTGACCGAGCATTTCCTGGCCCGCCTGGGCCGCGTCGGCTGGCTGATTGCCACGCCCGATGCCGCGGCGCAGTCGAACGGCGTCGAGGCGCGCCTGCTCCACCCCTGCCCGCCCGAGCTCGCGGCAATGGCCAGGTCGACCGCCGACGACACTGACGAGCTGTGGCGGGCGTACTACAGCAGCACCTTCAACCCCGCCCGGGTCAACGCCGGCCTGGCGCGGCAGCACATGCCGGCACGCTTCTGGAAGCATCTGCCCGAAGGCGTCCTGATCGCACGGCTCGCCGCCAACGCCCAGCTCTCCCGGCCGCACCGGTCGCAGGCAGCCGCGGTTGCGGAAAAAGTCGGACAGCAGGTGCAGGTATGCACCGAACAGGCGCGACCGAAACGCCCGCTGCCGAGCAGCCTGGAGACGTGCCGCAACTGCGCGCTATGGCGGGACGCCACCTGCGCGGTGCCCGGCGAGGGCCCGAAGACGGCGGGGCTGATGCTGGTCGGCGAGCAGCCGGGCGACCAGGAGGATCTCGCCGGCCGTCCTTTCATCGGCCCGGCCGGGCGGCTGCTGGATCGGCAGTTGGCCGACGCCGACCTGCGCCGAGCGGAGGTCTACGTGACGAACGCGGTGAAGCACTTCAAGTGGCAGGCCGGTGGCGGGCTGCCGCCGCTGCGCCGGCATCGCACGCCCGATGCGGAAGAAATCGCCGCCTGCCGCCCCTGGCTCGAGCAGGAGCTGGCGCAGGTACGACCGAGGGTGGTCGTGGCGCTGGGCCGTACCGCACTGGCTGCCTTGCTGCAAGCGAGCGATCCGACCCGGCTGCGGCTCGCCGACTTCCTCGGGCGGCCACGCTGGCACAACGGACGCTGGGTCGTCGCGGCGCCCCATCCGGCGGCGATCCTACGCAGCGAAGGCACGCTGCGCGAGCGCCTGATCGGCGAGCTGCAGACCGCCCTGCGTCAGGCCGCGACCCTGCAGGCGGACTAGCGGAAGGTGATGCCCGGCTGGTCGTCGCTGACTTCCAGGGTCAGCCCCTGGGACATGGTGGTCAGGTGCTCGCCGTCGGTCTCCGAGCCGAGCTTGATCATCAGGCGCAGGTCGTTGGCCGAGTCGGCGTACAGCAGCGCATCCTCGTAGGTGATCTCGCCCTGCACGTAGAGGCTGTACAGCGCCTGGTCGAAGGTCTGCATGCCCTGCTCGGTGGAGCGTTTCATCAGCCCCTTGAGCTCGTGCACCTCGCCCTTACGGATCAGGTCGGCGGCCAGCGGGGTGTTGATCAGCACCTCGATCACCGCGCGGCGCCCCTTGCCGTCCGGCGTCGGCACCAGTTGCTGGGCGACGATCGCCTTGAGGTTCAGCGACAGGTCCATCCACACCTGCTGCTGGCGGTCGGCCGGGAAGAAGTTGATGATCCGGTCCAGCGCCTGGTTGGCGTTGTTCGCGTGCAGGGTGGCCAGGCACAGGTGGCCGGTCTCGGCGAAGGCCACGGCGTGGTCCATGGTCTCGCGGGTACGCACCTCGCCGATGAGGATCACGTCCGGCGCCTGGCGCAGGGTGTTCTTCAGCGCCACCTCGAAGGACTCGGTGTCGATCCCCACCTCGCGCTGGGTGACGATGCAGCTCTGGTGCTGGTGGATGAACTCGATCGGATCCTCGATGGAGATGATGTGGCCGCTGGAGTTCTTGTTGCGGTAGCCGATCATCGCCGCCAGCGAGGTGGACTTGCCGGTGCCGGTGGCGCCGACGAACAGCACCAGGCCGCGCTTGGTCATCGCCAGCTTCTTCAGCACGTCCGGCAGTTTGAGGTCCTCGATGGTGGGGATGTGCGTCTCGATGCGCCGCAGCACCATGCCCGCCAGGTTGCGCTGGAAAAAGGCACTGACCCGGAAACGACCGATGCCGCGCGCGCTGATGGCGAAGTTGCACTCGTGCTTTTCCATGAACTCGCGGCGCTGCTGCTCATTCATCACCGAGTACACGGTCTCGCGCGTCTGTTCGGGCGACATGGGGTTCTTGCTCACCGGCAGGATCTTGCCGTTGACCTTCATCGAAGGCGGCACGCCGGCAGTGATGAACAGGTCCGAGCCGCCCTTCTCGACCATCAGGCGCAGCAGTTTCTCGAATTCGGTTGCCAGGGTTTCATTCATCGCGCAGTCCGCCGTGCGGGGGAGTCTTCGTCGGAGCCGGTCACAGGCTTTCCGGGGTCTTGGCCTTCTCGCGCGCGCTTTCGCGCGTGACCAGCCCGCGGGCGACCAGGTTCTTCAGGCACATGTCCAGCGTCTGCATGCCCAGCGAGCCACCGGTCTGGATCGCCGAATACATCTGCGCCACCTTGTCCTCGCGGATCAGGTTACGGATCGCCGGGGTGCCGATCATGATCTCGTGCGCCGCCACCCGGCCGCCGCCGATCTTCTTCAACAGTGTCTGCGAGATCACCGCCTGCAGCGACTCGGACAGCATCGAGCGAACCATGGACTTTTCCTCGGCGGGAAACACGTCGACCACCCGGTCGATGGTCTTGGCCGCGGAGGTGGTGTGCAGGGTGCCGAACACCAGGTGGCCGGTCTCGGCCGCGGTCAGCGCCAGGCGGATGGTCTCCAGGTCGCGCATCTCGCCGACCAGGATGATGTCCGGGTCTTCCCGCAGCGCCGAGCGCAGGGCTTCGGAGAAGCCGAGGGTGTCGCGGTGCACCTCGCGCTGGTTGACCAGGCACTTCTTCGATTCGTGGACGAATTCGATCGGGTCCTCGATGGTGAGGATGTGGTGGTACTTGGTGTTGTTCAGGTAGTCGAGCATCGCCGCCAGGGTGGTGGACTTGCCCGAACCGGTCGGCCCGGTCACCAGTACCAGGCCGCGCGGGACGTCGGAGACCTTCTTGAACACCTCGCCCATGCCGAGGTCTTCCATGGTCAGGACCTTCGACGGAATGGTCCGAAACACCGCGCCGGCGCCGCGGTTCTGGTTGAAGGCGTTGACCCGGAAACGCGCCACGCCGGGCACTTCGAAGGAGAAGTCGGTCTCGAGGAATTCTTCGTAATCCTTGCGCTGCTTGTCGTTCATGATGTCGTAGATCAGCGCGTGCACCTGCTTGTGGTCGAGCGGGGGCAGGTTGATCCGACGCACGTCGCCGTCGACCCGGATCATCGGCGGAAGGCCGGAGGAAAGGTGCAGGTCCGATGCACCCTGCTTGGCGCTGAACGCCAGCAGCTCAGTGATATCCATGGGACTCCCCAATAACAGGCAAGCAGGTAGAATGCCGCGCAGACCCCTGGGGCGGCGGCGGAAGTAATGTCCACGATAGCGTTGAATATTGCAAAGGTCGGTACGCGGATACGTGAGGCGGCGCAAGCCGCGGGCCGCAGCCCCGAGAGCGTGGGCCTGCTGGCGGTCAGCAAGACCCAGCCGGCGGCCGCCGTCCGCGAGGCCTTCGCCGCCGGGCTGCGCGACGTCGGCGAGAACTACCTGCAGGAAGCGCTGGACAAGCAGGCCGAACTGACCGACCTGCCGCTGACCTGGCATTTCATCGGCCCCATCCAGTCCAACAAGACCCGGCCGATCGCCGAGCACTTCGACTGGGTGCATTCGGTCGACCGCCTGAAGGTCGCCGAGCGGCTATCGGCCCAGCGCCCCGCCGGGCGCGCGCCGCTGAACGTCTGCCTGCAGGTGAACCTCAGCGGCGAGGCGAGCAAGTCGGGCTGCGAGCCGGACGCACTCGCCGAGCTGGCCCGATGCGTCGCCACCCTGCCCAACCTGCGCCTGCGTGGCCTGATGGCCATCCCCGCGCCGACCGACGACCCGGCCGAACAGCACGCCGCCTTCGCCCGCCTGCGGCAGCTGCGCGACGGCCTCGGCCTGCCGCTGGACACCCTCTCGATGGGCATGAGCCAGGACCTGGAAGCCGCCATCGCCGAAGGCGCCACCTGGGTCCGCATCGGCACCGCCCTGTTCGGCGCACGCGACTACGGCGCGCGCCCGTGATCCCAAGGAAGCCAACGATGACCGATTCCCGCATCACCTTCATCGGCGCCGGCAACATGGCCGCCAGCCTGATCGGCGGCCTGATCGCCCAGGGCGTCCCGCCGCAGTCGATACGCGCCGCCGATCCCGGCGCCGAGCAGCGCGCCAGAATCGCCGAACAGTTCGGCGTCGCCACCTTCGCCGACAATGCCGAAGCCGTGGCCGGTGCCGAGGTGGTGCTGCTGGCGGTCAAGCCGCAGGTGATGAAGCCGGTCTGCCAGGCGCTGGCCCCGGCGCTGGAACAGCGCCCGCTGATCGTCTCGATCGCCGCCGGCATCACCTGCCAGAGCCTGCAGCGCTGGCTCGCCGGCCCGCAGTCTGGCGCGCCGGCGGTGGTGCGCTGCATGCCCAACACCCCGGCGCTGCTGCGCCAGGGCGCCAGCGGCCTGTACGCCAGCGCCGAGGTCTCGCCGGCCCAACGCGCCCTGGCCGAACGGCTGATGTCCGCGGTGGGCCTGGCGCTGTGGCTGGAAGAGGAGCGGCTGATCGACGCGGTGACCGCGCTTTCCGGCAGCGGCCCGGCCTACTTTTTCCTGCTCGCCGAGGCCATGACCGCCGCCGGCGAGCGGCTCGGCCTGCCGCGCGAGACCGCGGTGCAGCTGGCCAGCCATACCGCGCTCGGCGCCGGTCGAATGCTCTGCGAGAGCGGCGTCGAGGCGGCCGAATTGCGTCGGCGTGTAACCTCGCCGAACGGAACCACCGAAGCGGCTATCAAAGCGTTTCAGTCCGGGGGCTTCGAGGCCCTTGTGCAACAGGCCCTGGACGCCGCCGCGGCGCGTTCGGGCGAACTGGCCGAGCAGCTGGGCCAATAAGGAGCCATCGACCCATGATTGGAATGAACACCGCCGCCATCTACATCCTGCAGACGCTCGGCAGCCTCTATCTGCTGATCGTCCTGCTGCGCTTCATCCTGCAGCTGGTGCGCGCCGACTTCTACAACCCGCTGAGCCAGTTCGTGGTGCGCGCCACCCATCCGCTGCTCAAGCCGCTGCGGCGCATCATCCCGAGCGTCGGCGGCCTGGACTTGGCCTCGCTGGTGCTGGCGATCCTGGTGCAGATGCTGCTGATGGCGCTGACCCTGCTGCTGGCCTACGGCACCACCGGCAACCCGCTGCAGCTGCTGATCTGGGCGATCATCGGCGTCACCGGGCTGTTCCTGAAGATCTTCTTCTTCGCCCTGATCATCAGCGTGATCCTCTCCTGGGTCGCGCCCAACAGCCACAACCCGGGCGCCGAGCTGGTCAACCAGCTGTGCGAGCCGGTGCTGGCGCCCTTCCGCCGCTTCCTGCCGAACCTCGGCGGCCTGGACATCTCGCCGATCTTCGCCTTCCTGGTGCTCAAGCTGCTGGACATGATGGTGATCAACAACCTGGCCGCCATGACCGGCATGCCCAGCGTCCTGCGCGTGCTGATCTGACCGTCTGCTCCCCGCCGGCGCCCGCCCGGCGGGCGTTGGCATCGTGCGGATTGACGCTGCCGCGCACCGGCGCATAATCGCCGCACTTCAGGGTTCATCAGGGAAGATGGCAATGGAACGTCTCGATCAGCAGGTCAGCGCCTACGTCGACTGGAAACGCGACCTGGTCCGCGAGATCACCCGTTACCGCGGCTGGCTGGCGCACAACCGGCTGAATTCCGAGGCGGTCGACCATCGCCTGGACCGCGCCCTGCGGCTGCTGCGCAGCGACCAGATCACGCTGGCCTTCGTCGGCGAGTTCTCCCGCGGCAAGACCGAGCTGATCAACAGCCTGTTCTTCTCCGAGTACGGCCAGCGCATGCTGCCTTCGCGCGCCGGCCGCACCACCATGTGCCCCACCGAGCTGTTCTACGACCCGCGCGCGGAGCGCTCCTACATCCGCCTGCTGCCGATCGAGACGCGCCTCACCGAAACCAGCATCGCCCAGTTCAAGCGCACGCCCCGGCACTGGGTGTCCATCCCGCTGGACCCGAGCGACCCGGAGAACATGGCGCAGGCCTTCACCCAGGTGGCGCAGACCCGCGCGATGCCGGTGGAACAGGCCATCCAGCTGGGCTTCCACCCGGACATGCTGGAAAGCGCCGGCAAGACCGGCCAGGTGCTGGTGCCGGCCTGGCGGCACGCGCTGGTCAACTTCGACCACCCGCTGCTGCGCCAGGGCCTGCGCATCCTCGACACCCCCGGGCTGAACGCGCTGGGCAGCGAGCCGGAGCTGACCCTGTCGATGCTGCCCAACGCCCAGGCGGTGATCTTCCTGCTCAGCGCCGATACCGGCGTCACCGCCAGCGACATGCACGTCTGGCAGCAGCACATCCACCAGCTCGGCGAAGGCACGGCGGGCAACCTGTTCGCCGTGCTGAACAAGATCGACGTGCTCTGGGACGACCTGGCCGGCGAGGCGGCGGTGGACGAGGCCATCGCCCGGGTGCGCGAACAGACCGCCGGGCAGCTCGGCATCAGCAGCCAGGACGTGCTGCCGCTGTCGGCCAAGCAGGCGCTACTGGCGCGGGTACGGAACGATCAGGCGCTGCTGCGGCGCAGCCGGCTGGGCGCGCTGGAACAGCTGCTCTGCGAACGGCTGATCTCGCACAAGGAGCGGCTGCTGGAGGAGCGCGTGGTGCGCCAGGTGCTCGCGCTGATGCACAACAGCCAGCAGGTGCTCGGCCAGCGGCTCGGCAAGGTACAGGAGCACCGCGTGCTGCTCGCCGGCCACCGCGAGGACACCGGCCGCATGCTCGAGGAGCTGACCGCACGCACGCGCCATGACCACGGCCTGCACCACAAGCGCCTGCTCGGCCTGCGAACCAACGAGCGGCTGCTCAAGCGCCAGGGCGACCTGCTGCGGGTGGCGGTGCGTGCCGAGCGTCTGGAGGAACACCTGGCCCGGCTGCGGCGCACGCTCAAGGACAGCCTGACCACGCTCGGCATCAACCTTGGCATCCTGCACTTTTTCCGCAGCATCGAGCTCGACCTCGGGCAGCTGGAACAGGAGGCCGAACTGGCCAACAAGATGGTCGCGGCCATCTACCAGCGGCACAACCAGGAAAATCCCCTGCAGGGCCTGGACGCCCCGGAATTCCGCATTGCCCCCTACCAGCGCGAACTCAAGGCGCTGCAGGCCAAAGCCGACCAGTTCCGCCTGCAGATCAAGACCCTGCTCACCGAGCAGGGCGCGCTGACCCGGCGCTTTTTCTCCACCCTGGTGCAGGAAGTCATCGGCCTGCACCAGCGCCTGCGCCAGGAGGCCGAGCAGTGGGCCGGCGACGCGCTCACCCCGCTGATCCAGCAGAGCCTGGAGCACAAGCAGCAGCTCGAAGCGCACATGCTCCAGCTGCGCGGCATGGCGCTCGAGGCCCGTCACACCCAGCAGCGGGCACACCTGCTGGAGCGCTACGTCGCCGAGCTCGAGCAGCAGCTCGAGCAGGCCGGCGAGATGATCCGCCTGCTGCGTCGCCCCGCGCCGGCCGCGCGGCAGGGCAAGGTGGTCACCCTGCCGAGCGCGGCGCACCCGTTCGGCGCCCGCGAACAGGCCTGAACGGCGGGCCGGCCGGATATACAGGATGAATTGAACGGCGCTTGCCAGTAGACTTTGCCGCCATCTTTTTGCGAGAGCAGGGTCGATGCCCACTGCCATACCCGCCGATTCCGTTGGCCTGGTGACGCCGCAGACCGTTCATTTCGCCGAGCCGCTGACACTGGCCTGCGGGCGCACGCTCAGCGAATTCCAGCTAATCTACGAAACCTACGGCCAGCTCAACGCCAGCCGCAGCAATGCGCTGCTGATCTGCCATGCGCTGTCGGGGCATCACCACGCCGCCGGCTATCACAGCGCCGAAGACCGCAAGCCCGGCTGGTGGGACAGCTGCATTGGCCCCGGCAAGCCGATCGACACCAACCGCTTCTTCGTCGTCAGCCTGAACAACCTCGGCGGCTGCAACGGCTCGACCGGCCCCTGCAGCCTCAACCCGGCGACCGGCAAGCCGTACGGCGCCGACTTCCCGGTGGTGACCGTCGAGGACTGGGTGCACAGCCAGGCGCGCCTGGCCGATCACCTCGGCATCAGCCAGTGGGCCGCGGTGGTCGGCGGCAGCCTCGGCGGCATGCAGGCGCTGCAGTGGACCATCAGCTACCCGGAGCGGGTGCGCCACTGCGTGGCGATCGCCTCGGCACCGCGCCTGTCGGCGCAGAACATCGCCTTCAACGAGGTCGCCCGCCAGGCGATCCTGTCGGATCCGGAGTTCCACGGCGGTCACTTCCACGAGCAGGGCGTGATCCCACGGCGCGGGCTGATGCTGGCGCGCATGGTCGGGCACATCACCTACCTGTCCGATGACGCCATGGGCGCCAAGTTCGGCCGCGGGCTCAAGAGCGACAAGCTGAACTACGACTTCAACAGCGTCGAGTTCCAGGTGGAGAGCTACCTGCGCTACCAGGGCGAAGAGTTTTCCGGCCGCTTCGACGCCAACACCTACCTGCTGATGACCAAGGCGCTGGACTACTTCGACCCGGCCGCCGCGCACGGCGACGACCTGGCGGCCACCCTGGCGCCGGCCCAGGCGAGCTTCTGCGTGATGTCCTTCACCACCGACTGGCGTTTCTCGCCGGCCCGCTCGCGCGAGATCGTCGACGCCCTGGTGGCGGCCGGCAAGAACGTCAGCTACCTGGAGATCGACGCGCCGCAGGGCCACGACGCCTTCCTCATGCCGATCCCCCGCTACCTGCAAGCCTTTGGCGGTTACCTCAACCGCATCGCCGTATAGGACCCGAACATGCGTGCCGACCTCGACATCATCCAGGAATGGATTCCGACCGGCAGCCGGGTGCTCGACCTCGGCTGCGGCAGCGGCGAACTGCTCGCCTGGCTGCGCGACCACAAGCAGGTCAGCGGCTATGGCCTGGAGATCGATCCTGACAACATCGCCACCTGCCTCGAAAACGGCGTCAACGTCATCGAGCAGGACCTCGACAAGGGTCTCGGCAACTTCGCCAGCGACAGCTTCGACGTGGTGGTGATGACCCAGGCGCTGCAGGCGGTGCACTACCCCGACCGGCTGCTCAAGGAGATGCTGCGGGTGGGGCGCGAGTGCATCATCACCTTCCCCAACTTCGGCCACTGGCGCTGCCGCTGGTACCTGGCGAGCAAGGGCCGCATGCCGGTGTCGGAATTTCTGCCCTATACCTGGTACAACACGCCGAACATCCATTTCTGCACCTTCGAGGACTTCGAGAACCTCTGCCTGGAACTCGACATCACGGTGAAGGAACGCCTGGCGGTCGACCGCGAGCACCGCCACGGCTGGGCCAGCCGCCTGTGGCCCAACCTGCTGGGCGAGATCGGCATCTATCGCGTGACCGGCGCGCCCCTGACCCCACAACCCTGACGCTGGAGGACCCTGATGAAAGCCGCCTGGATATTCGTGCTCGGCCTGCTTGTCGCCCTGCCGGCCATGGCCGAACGCAAGCACAGCTTCGGCGAGTACGACGTGCACTACATCGCCTTCAATTCCGGCTTCCTGCAGCCGGACATCGCCCAGGCCGCCGGCCTGGTGCGCAGCAAGCAGCTCGGCGTGGTCAACGTCGCGGTGATGAAGAGCCAGCAGCCGGTCGATGCGCTGGTCAGCGGCACGGTGAAGAACCTGCTGGGGCAGGACCGCCCGCTGACCTTCAAGCCCTTCAAGGAGGGCGACTCGACCTACTACCTGGCGCAGTTCCCCTTCGACTCGCGCGAAGTGCTGCGCTTCGATCTCAACGTGCAGCCCATGGGCGGCGAGCCGGTGAACTTCACCTTCAACCAGGAATTCTTCCCCGACCGATGAAAGCCCTGACCGAACTGGTGCTGGCCAGCCATAACGCCGGCAAACTGAAGGAACTGCAGGCCATGCTCGGCGGCACCGTGAGGCTGCGCTCGGTCGGCGAGTTCAGCCAGGTCGAGCCGGAAGAGACCGGCTTGTCCTTCGTCGAGAACGCCATCCTCAAGGCGCGCAACGCCGCGCGCGTGTCCGGCCTGCCGGCGCTGGCCGACGACTCAGGTCTGGCGGTCGACGCGCTCGGCGGCTCGCCCGGCATCTACTCGGCGCGCTATGCCGGCGGCGCCGGCGATGCGGCGAACAACGCCAAGCTGCTCGAGGCCCTGCGCGACGTACCGGACGAGGAGCGCGGCGCGCAGTTCGTCTGCGCCCTGGCGCTGGTGCGGCACGCCGACGACCCGCTGCCGATCCTCTGCGAAGGGCTCTGGCACGGACGCATCCTGCATGCGCCACGCGGCGCCCAGGGTTTCGGCTACGACCCGCTGTTCTGGGTCCCGGAGACCGACTGCGCCAGCGCCGAACTGCCCACCGAGGAAAAGAACCGCCTCAGCCACCGCGCCCGCGCCATGGCGTTGTTGAAGGCACGGCTGGAGACCGCATGACAGCCGCCAAGGGCTTGAGGCTGGAGGCTGAACGAAAGAGCAGCACCCTCCTCCAGCCTCCAACCTCCAGCGAGGGGCTGTCAGCCCTGCTGCCGCCCCTGGCCGCCTACGTCCATATCCCCTGGTGCGTGCGCAAATGCCCGTACTGCGACTTCAACTCCCACGCGGCCGGGCCGTCGCTGCCGGAAGAGGAGTACGTGCGCGCGGTGCTCGCCGATCTCGAGACGGACCTGATGCAGGTCGCCGGCCGCCGCCTGGGTTCGGTGTTCTTCGGCGGCGGCACCCCGAGCCTGTTCTCGCCAGCCGCGCTCGGTGCCATCCTCGAGGGCCTGGAGCAGCGGGTCGGCTTCGACGATGATGTCGAGATCACCCTGGAGGCCAACCCCGGCACCTTCGAGCAGGCGAAATTCCGCGACTATCGGGCGCTCGGCATCAACCGGCTGTCGATCGGCGTGCAGAGCTTCCAGGCCGACAAGCTGCAGGCGCTCGGTCGCATCCACGACGGCGACGAAGCCATCCACGCGGCCGAGATGGCGCGCGCCGCCGGCTTCGACAACTTCAACCTCGACCTCATGCACGGGCTGCCGGGGCAGACGCTGGAGCAGGCCCTGGATGACCTGCGCCTCGCCATCGGGCAGGCGCCGACGCACCTGTCCTGGTACCAGCTGACGCTCGAACCCAACACGGTGTTCTGGAACAAGCCGCCGCAGCTGCCGGAGGACGACATCCTCTGGGACATCCAGGAAGCCGGGCAGGCGCTGCTCGCCGGGCATGGCTACCGGCAGTACGAGACCTCCGCCTACGCGCGTGACGGCCGGCGTGCACGGCACAACCTGAACTACTGGAGCTTCGGTGACTTCCTCGGCCTCGGCGCCGGCGCCCACGGCAAGCACACCCGCGCCGACGGCAGCATCTGGCGCACCTGGAAGACCCGGCTGCCGAAGGACTACCTGGCGCCGGGCAGGCCCGTGCTCGCCGGCGAGAAGCGCCTCGAACCGGCGGAGCTGCCGTTCGAGTTCCTGATGAACGCCCTGCGCCTCACCGACGGCGTGCCCGCCAGGCTGTTCGAAGAACGCACCGGCCTGCCGCTGGAGGCGCTATGTGATGGACGCCGCCAGGCCGAGGCGCGCGGGCTGCTGGCGGACGACCCGCAGCGACTGGTGGCCACGCCGCGCGGCCAGCTGTTCCTGAACGACCTGCTGCAACTGTTCCTGCCTTGAGGATGAGGAGTCCCCGATGGACCTGCTGATGGACCTGATCGCCACCCTGTCGCGCTGGAGCCGCGGCCACCTGTACGACATCTCCCTGGCGATCATGGCCACCCTGTTCGTATTGTTCGGGCCCGCCCTCAACGCCTGGGTGCAGCGCAGCATCGCCGGGCTGAACTTCTTCTTCCGCACGCTGATCTTCGTGCTCGTCTGCGCCATCGGCTACGGCCTGGCGATCGTCTTCCTCACGCCCTGGCTGGCGCACGGCCTGGCCTACTTCACCAACTACACCCTGGCGCCGGTGCTGCTGCTGATCTTCTTCGTGATCGGGGTGATGGCCGACCGGCGCTGACGGCGCCGTTTTGCATTGGGCCAAGGGTGGTGGGCGGATTACAACTCGTAGGGTGGGCTTCAGCCCACCATTCCCCGGACCCGCCGGCCTGGCGAACGACTCAGTTCCCCCGACGCAGGGCCTGCGGGGTGAAGTCGCGCGGCGTCAGCCGGACGTCGAAATCGTACATCGGCTCGTTGTTGTCCAGCCCGTCGACGAAGTAGTTGCCGCCCTTGAAGTCGTACAGCGTCTCCAGGGTGCTGTTGAACATCGGCACCTCGTAGTAGCTGATCGGATGGCTTTCCTGCAGCCCCACCAGTTCGCCCCTGCCGTTGTAGAGATCGACCGCGAGGATCTGCCAGCTGTCCTCGTCGATGTAGAAGCGGCGCTTGTGGTACGGGTGGTTGAAGCTGACCCGCAGGTCCGCGTCGACGACCCAGACGCGGTGCAGCTCGTAGCGCAGCAGCTCGGGGTTGAGCGTCTGCGGCCGGACGATGGTCTCGTAAGGGATGCCCTTCTGGTGCACCGCATAACTGTTGTAAGGCACCAGCATCTCGCGCTTGCCCAGCAGGTTCCATTCGTAGCGGTCCGGGGCGCCGTTGTAGACGTCGACCACGTCCGCGGTGGCCAGGCCGCTGGTGTCCGGCTGCAGCGACTCGTAGGCCAGCGACGGCATGCGCCGCACGCGCCGGTCGTCCGGGCTGTAGCGCCAGGCCTTGCGGGTCGAGAGCACCTGGTCGAGGGTGTCCTCCACCACCAGCGCGGTGCCGGACAGCCTGGACGGCGCGGTGACCCTGTACTTGTAGTACAGCAGGGTGTTGTTCAGGTCCTCCTGGGTCACGCCCTCGCGGTTGTAAACGTAGAAGATATGGCGATCACGGGTGATGTACGTCGGCTTACCGCCGATGACCACCGCCTGGCTGTTGACGATGTGCGTCTGCTCGCCCCGGTAGTGGAGGATGTGGTTCCAGATCACTTCCAGCCCGCTCTGCGGGATCGGGAAGGGAATGCCGGCGGAGGCGCCGCGGATGCCGTTGCCGTTGGCGATCAGCTCGGCGCCGGTGGCGTTGCGCCGGGTCGCCTGGTAGATGCGCTCCGGGGCGGCGGCGCTGCGGCGGGTCGGGAACACCCTCAGGTAGTAGTCGGGATGCTTCTCCAGCAGCGCCTTCAGGCCATCCGGCAGCAGGGCGGAATACTGGGCCAGGCTGTTCCGGTCCACGCGGTAGAGCATGGGGTCGTTGGCGAACGGGTCGGGATGGTGCACGCCCGGCCGATAGCCGAGCGGCGGCTGTACGCCACCGCTCCATGCCGGGATGGTGCCCGTCGCATTACCCGCCCGTTCCGCCCCCAGCGGCGTCAGGTCGCTTCCCAGACGCGCCGCCCGGGCCTCGTCCAGCCCGGCCTGAGCCTGCGCAGCCACGGCTGCCAACAGCAATACACCGATCGTCCTGTACATCCATTTCTCCTTGAAGGCACCGCAGGCGTGCGGGCGCCTGGGACCGGGTCGGCCCGCGCTTGTGTGGTGGCTCTGTTTCTGGCTTTTTCTCAGTCGGAGCGCTGGAACTTCAGATCCCAGACGCCATGACCCAGGCGTTCGCCGCGGCGCTCGAACTTGGTGATCGGGCGCTCTTCGGGGCGAGGCACGAAGCCCTGCCCGCCGGCGAGGTTGCGATACCCGGGCACCGCATTCATGACGTCCAGCATGTGCTGCGCGTAAGGCTCCCAATCGGTCGCCATGTGCAGCACGCCGCCGATCCGCAGCTTCTGCCGGACCAGCTCGGCGAAGGCCGGCTGGACGATGCGTCGCTTGTGGTGACGGCTCTTGTGCCAGGGATCGGGGAAGAACAGCAGCACCCGATCGAGGCTCGCGTCCGCCACGCAATCGCGCAGGACCTCGAGCGCGTCGCAACTATAGACGCGGACGTTGTGCAGATTCTGTGACAGCAGTCCGGACAACAGCGCGCCGACGCCGGGCCTGTGCACCTCGACGCCGATGAAGTCCTGTTCCGGCGCGGCCGCCGCCATCTCCAGCAGGGAATGGCCCATGCCGAAACCGATCTCGAAGGTGCGCGGCGCCTGGCGGCCGAACACCTGGTCGAAATCGCGCAGGCCGTCGCCCAGCTCCAGGCCGAAGCGCGGCCAGCCCTGCTCGAGCCCGCGCTGCTGCCCTTCGGTCATGCGCCCGGCGCGCATCACGAAACTCTTGATGGTACGCAGGCGCGGGGCGGCGCGATCGGCGCTCTCGGGGTTCTGACTCATGTTGTCCTGACTGCAGTATGGGGAGAGGCGCCGGCGGGCGCCGGGTTCAGCGGACCAGCCCGTCCATCGGCGAGGAGGCGCTGGCATACAGCTTCTTCGGCATGCGACCGGCGAGGTAGGCCAGACGCCCGGCCTCGATCGCGTGCTTCATGGCGCGAGCCATCAGCACCGGATTCTGCGCATGGGCGATGGCGCTGTTCATCAGCACCGCCTCGCAGCCCAGTTCCATGGCGATGGTGGCGTCCGAGGCGGTGCCGACGCCGGCATCGACCAGCACCGGCACGGTCGCTTCCTCGAGGATGATGCGCAGGTTGTACGGGTTGCAGATTCCCAGCCCGGTGCCGATCAGGCCGGCCAGCGGCATCACCGCGATGCAGCCCATCTCCGCCAACTGGCGGGCGATGATGGGGTCGTCGCTGGTGTAGACCATGACGTCGAAGCCGTCCCTGACCAGCGTCTCGGCGGCCTTGAGGGTCTCGATCACGTTGGGGAACAGGGTCTTCTGGTCGGCCAGCACCTCGAGCTTGACCAGCTTGTGGCCGTCCAGCAGCTCGCGGGCCAGGCGGCAGGTGCGCACCGCTTCGGCGGCGTCGTAGCAGCCGGCGGTGTTGGGCAGGATGGTGTAGCGCTCCGGCGAGATCACGTCGAGCAGGTTCGGCTCGCCCGGGTTCTGCCCGATGTTGGTACGCCGGACCGCCACGGTGACGATCTCCGCGCCGGAGGCCTCGATGGCGTCGCGCGTCTCGTCGAGGTCCTTGTACTTGCCGGTGCCGACCAGCAGCCGCGACTGATAGGTACGGCCGGCCAGGGTGAAGGGCTTGTCGCTCGGAGCTGGGCTCATGGGTGCTACCTCGTGGATCAGTACGGGACGGGATCGGCGTGCAGGGCGCCGGGCGACCGGGCTAGCCGCCGCCGATCGCGTGCACGACCTCGACCTTGTCGCCCTCGCGCAGCGCCGTGTCGGCATGCTGGCTGCGGGGCACGATGTCGAGGTTCAATTCCACCGCGACGCGGCGGCCGGTCAGTTCGAGGCGTTGCAGCAGGTCGGCCACGGTCGACCCGCCGGGCACTTCGAAAGGTTCACCGTTGAGCTGGATTTGCATACAAAACCACGCCTCTTTTGAGGGGTCGGCATTCTAGCCCGATCGTGGGCAGCGACCAAGCGGCGAGCTGTCTCAGCCGAGCCGCAAGGCCAACAGCATGAGGCATAGCCAGCCGGCCATGAAGCAAACGCCGCCGAGCGGCGTGATCATGCCGAGCTTGCCAAGGCCGGTCAGGGTCAGCACGTACAGGCTGCCGGAGAACAGCAGGATGCCCAGCGCGAACAGGCTCCCGGCGGCGGCCACCAGGCGGCCCGGCAGGTGCAGGGCGAGCAGCGCGACGCCGAACAGGGCCAGCGTGTGCACCAACTGGTAGAGCACGCCGGTCTGGAACACCGCCAGGTACTCGGCGCTCAGGCGCGCCCTCAGCCCGTGGGCGGCGAAGGCGCCGAGGGCGACACCGGTCAAACCGAAGAAGGCCGAGAGCAGCAGAAAGGCACGAAACATGGAAACCCCTGGTCGTATCGGAGAGTTGGCTCCCTATAATGGCCGCCTCGACCCCGCCCGACCAAGCCGAGATGCTGCGTTCCCTGATTCGTCGCCTGTTCAAGCTGCTGCTCCTGCTCGCCGCCGGCTCGGCGCTGCTGGTGCTGGCGCTGCGCTGGGTGCCGCCGCCCTTCACCGCGATGATGGTCGAGCGCAAGATCGAATCCTGGATCGGCGGCGAGCCGATCGACCTGCAGCGCGACTGGCGACCCTGGAAGGAACTGCCGGACGCCCTGAAGATGGCGGTGATCGCCGCCGAGGACCAGAAGTTCGCCGATCACTGGGGCTTCGACGTCGCCGCCATCCGCGCCGCCTTCGCGCACAACGAGCGCGGCGGCTCGCTGCGCGGCGCCAGCACGCTGAGCCAGCAGGTGGCGAAGAACCTGTTCCTCTGGTCCGACCGCAGCTGGCTGCGCAAGGGGCTGGAGGTCTGGTTCACCGGGCTGATCGAGCTGTTCTGGCCGAAGCAACGGATCCTCGAGGTGTACCTCAACAGCGTCGAATGGGGCACCGGCGTCTTCGGCGCCGAGGCCGCGGCCCGGCATCATTTCGACGTGGGCGCGCCCTACCTTTCCACCCGCCAGGCCAGCCAGCTCGCGGCCGTGCTGCCGAACCCGCGAGAGTGGAGCGCCGGGCGGCCCAGCAGCTACGTACAACAGCGCGCGGCCTGGATTCGCCGGCAGATGCAGCAGCTCGGGGGGAGTCACTACCTGGCTCGGCTGCAGTCGGGGCGGACCAGCGGGCAGTGATGCATCAGACGCCTGGCCATGGATCGGCAAGAAGGCGGCCCCGCCGTTAGCGGAGGGCTCGCCGCGCTTTCCTCGACCCGGACTACAGATTGCGCCTTGCACGGCGCCTCACTTTTCTTTGTTTGCGCAAAGAAAAGTAAGCAAGAGAAGGCGCACCCCGGCATCCGGGTCCGCCCGCTACGCGGCCGGACTTCCCTCCTGACGGGGACGGGGTGTCGATCCCACCCTTGGTGGAAAGCAGGCGCAGCCAATAGGGGTGCGCCATGCGCATCTTCGAGCGAAGGATCGCTCGAAGGTCGGGAATTGGCAAAAGGAGCTTTTACCTCGAGCCAATGAAAAAAGCCGCAACGGCTTTCCGTTGCGGCTTTCTTGCTTGTCCCGGATAGATGGCGATCAGGCCGCCAACGACCCCTTGAGCTTGTTCAACGCGTTCTTCTCGAGCTGCCGTATGCGCTCGGCCGACACGTTGTACTTGGCCGCCAGGTCGTGCAGGGTCGCCTTGTCCTCCGACAGCCAGCGCTGCTGCAGGATGTCGCGGCTGCGCTCGTCGAGCCCTTCCAGCGCCTCGTGCAGGCTGGAGGTCGAACTGTCGCTCCAGTCGGCGTCTTCCAGCTGGCGCGCCGGATCGTAGCGGTGGTCTTCCAGATAGTGCGCGGGGGACTGGTAGGCACTGTCGTCGTCGGCATCCGCGGCCGGGTCGAAAGCCATGTCCTGGCCGGTCAGCCGGCTTTCCATCTCGCGCACTTCGTGCGGCTCGACGCCGAGGCTGTCGGCCACCGCGTTCACCTCCTCGTTGTTCAACCAGGCCAGCCGCTTCTTCTGGCTGCGCAGGTTGAAGAACAGCTTGCGCTGCGCCTTGGTGGTGGCGACCTTGACGATGCGCCAGTTGCGCAGGATGAACTCGTGGATTTCCGCGCGGATCCAGTGCACCGCGAAGGAGACCAGGCGCACGCCCATTTCCGGGTTGAAGCGCTTGACCGCCTTCATCAGGCCGACGTTGCCTTCCTGGATCAGGTCGGCCTGCGCCAGCCCGTAGCCCGAATAGCTGCGGGCGATGTGAACGACGAAACGCAGGTGCGCGAGCACCATCTGCCGGGCCGCATCGAGATCCTGGTGGTAATAGAGGCGCTCGGCCAGCTCGCGCTCCTGCTCCACGGTCAACAGCGGCAGGCTGTTCACCGTCTGCACGTAGGCCTCCAGGTTCGCCCCGGGGACCAGTGCCTGAACAGGTTGCAGAGAAGTAGTCATAGCGATCCTCCTACTCGTGAACCGCTGAAGTTTAACATTGCCCGATCCGACTGCAAGCCTGTGGAAAAGTTCCCTGACACACACTGAAATCCTTTTGTCATCAGCAGCTTATCAGCGAGGAGCGAGCTCGTTGAGATGGCGCGCGACGGCCAGCCAGGCGCCGATGTAACCGAGCAGGACCGCACCCAGCACCAGCGAGAAGCCATCGTCGGCCGGCACCCCGGCCAGGGCGAAATCGCTGCCGTAGAGGCCGGCCAGGCGCACCACCGCCTCGTTCAGCCAGTCGAGCCCGAAGGCCAGCAGCAGCCAGGCCAGCAGGCCGGCGCCAAGGCCGTAGAGCGCCCCCATGTAGAGGAACGGCCGGCGCACGTAGCCGTCGGTGCCGCCGACCAGCTTGACCACCTCGATCTCGGTACGGCGGTTCTCGATGTGCAGGCGGATGGTATTGCCGATCACCAGCAGCAGCGTGGCCACCAGCAGCAGCGTCAGGCCGAAGACGAAGCGGTCGCCGAGCCTGAGGATGGCGCTCAGCCGCTCCACCCACAGCAGGTCCAGCTGCGCCTGCTGCACGCCTGGCAGCTCGGCCAGCGTCTGGCGCAGCGTCTCGAGCTTGGCCTTGTCGACCTCGTGCGGCGTCACCAGGACCACGCCGGGCAGCGGGTTCTCCGGCAGCTCTCGCAGCGCCTCGCCCAGGCCCGACAGCTGCTGGAATTCCTCCAGCGCCTGGTCGCGGCTGATCCAGCTGGCCTCGGCGACCTCCGGCATTTCCGAAATCCGGTCGCGCAACGCCTGCCCACGCTGGTCGTCGACGTCCAGCTGCAGGAACAGCGAGATCTGCGCCGCGCGCTGCCAGGAGCCGCCGAGCCGCTCGACGTTGTCCAGCAGCAGCGCCAGGCCCATGGGCAGGCTCAGGGCCACCGCCATCACCAGGCAGGTGAAGAAGCTGCCGATCGGCTGCTTGCCCAGGCGCATCAGGCTGTCCACCAGGCTCGCCCGGTGGCTCTCCAGCCAGGCGTGGAACAGCGCCTTGAATTCCGGTTCGTCGCTCTGCGGGCGCGGCCCCTTGCCGCTGCCGCCGACGCGTTCGGCGGGCTTGCTCTCGGGGGTCTGGGCCGCCGACATCAGCCGGCCTCCCCGTCGCCGATCAGGCGTCCGCGCTGCAAGGTCAGCATGCGGTGGCGCATGCGGGCGATCAGCGCCAGGTCGTGGCTCGCGATCAATACCGTGGTACCCAGTTTGTTGATGTCTTCGAACACCGCCATGATCTCGGCCGCCAGGCGCGGATCGAGGTTGCCAGTCGGCTCGTCGGCCAGCAGCAGGGCCGGCTGGTGCACCACCGCGCGGGCGATGCCGACCCGCTGCTGCTGGCCGGTGGACAGGTCGGCGGGAAACTGCAGCGCCTTGTCCTTGAGGCTGACGCGCTCGAGCGCGGTCATCACCCGCTGGCCGATCTCGCGCTTGCCCATCCCGAGGATCTGCAGCGGCAGCGCGACGTTGTCGAACACCGTGCGGTCGAACAGCAGCTGGTGGTTCTGGAACACCACGCCGATCTGCCGGCGCAGGAAGGGAATCTGCGCGGTGGAGATGCGCGCCAGGTCCTGCCCGGCGAGCAGCAGCTTGCCGCCGGTGGGCCGTTCCATCGCCAGCAGCAGCCGCAGCAGGGTGCTCTTGCCGGCGCCGGAATGGCCGGTGACGAAGAGGAACTCGCCACGCCGCACGTGGAACGACAGCTCGTGCAGCCCGACGTGACCGTTGGGATAGCGCTTGGCGACCTGCTCGAAACGGATCACCCGGTCAGGCCCCTTTTTCCGTGAACAGGGCCTGGACGAAGGCATCGGCCTCGAAGGTGCGCAGGTCGTCGATGGCCTCGCCGACGCCGATGAAGCGGATCGGGATGCCGAACTGCTTGGCCAGCGCGAAGATCACCCCGCCCTTGGCCGTGCCGTCGAGCTTGGTCAGCGCCAGCCCGGTGAGCGCCACGGCCTGGTTGAACTGCTTGGTCTGGCTGATGGCGTTCTGCCCGGTGCCGGCGTCGAGCACCAGCAGCACCTCGTGCGGCGCCGTCTCGTCGAGCTTGCCGATCACCCGGCGGACCTTCTTCA
Source organism: Stutzerimonas azotifigens DSM 17556 (assembly GCF_000425625.1). Classification (GTDB taxonomy): domain Bacteria; phylum Pseudomonadota; class Gammaproteobacteria; order Pseudomonadales; family Pseudomonadaceae; genus Stutzerimonas; species Stutzerimonas azotifigens. The sequence continues at coordinate 46,189 of NZ_AUDU01000039.1, read as the reverse complement.
GCTCCTCCATGAGGTTGTCCTTGGTGTGCAGGCGCCCGGCGGTGTCGGCGATCAGCACGTCGATGCCGCGCGCCTTGGCCGCCTGCACGGCGTCGAAGATCACCGAGGCGGAGTCGGCGCCGGTGTGCTGGGCGATCACCGGGATGGCGTTGCGCTCGCCCCACACCTGCAGCTGCTCGACCGCCGCGGCGCGAAAGGTATCGCCGGCGGCGAGCATGACCTTCTTGCCGTCGCGCTGCAGCTTCTTGGCCAGCTTGCCGATGGTGGTGGTCTTGCCGACGCCGTTCACGCCGACCACCAGGATCACGTAGGGCTGGCGTCCGGCATCGACCTGCAGCGGCTGCTCGACCGGCCGCAGCAGGCCGGCGAGCTCTTCCTGCAGCGCCTTGTATAGCGCGCCGCTGTCGTTCAGCTCCTTGCGCGCGACGCGGCGGGTGAGGTTCTGCAGGATGACCGCGGTGGCCTCGACGCCGACGTCGGCCATCAGCAGGCGCGTCTCGATCTCTTCGAGCAGTTCGTCGTCGATGGCCTTCTTGCCGAGAAACAGGCTGGCCATGCCCTCGCCGAGGCTGGCGCTGGTCTTCGACAGGCCCTGGCGCAGGCGGGCGAAGAAGCCGGCCTTGACCGGCGGCTCCGGTGTTTCCGGCTCCTCGATCGGGGCGGGCTCGGGCGTGGGCTCCTCGATCGGCTCGTCGGCGGGCTCGGGTTCGGGCTCCGGTTCCGACTCGGATTGCGGCGCCGGCTCGAGCACCGGCTGCAGTTCGGCGAGCAGCTCGGCACGGGACGGCTCTTCGGGCGCGGTCGGCTCGACCAGTTCCTCGACCGCCTGCCGGTCGGGTTTCTCGGCATACGGCTGGCTGTCTTCCAGCGGCTCGGTGGCCGGCGGTTCGGCGGCCGGCGTCTGCGGCTTGCGGCGGAACCAGCCGAACAGGCCCTTTTTCTCAGCGGATTCGGCGGGCGTCTTCTTGTCGTCGTCGGAACCAAACATGGAGAAGTCATTCTCAAAAGGCGAACGCCGGCGCCGGGGCACCGGCCAGACGGTGGAGTATCCTAGCACCTCGCCCGCCGGCTGCGCTAAACCGGCCGGCACCGCATCCCCGGCCCCGTCATCGGCTTTGACTCGCTGCGGTGCGTCGGTACCATGGCCCGGGTTCCCGGCCCGATGCGGGACCCACCCCCTGCAAGAGCACCGACTATGACCCTCACGCTCCGCCCTGTCGCGGCCCTGCTGCTCGGACTGCTGTGCCTTCCCGTCTGGAGCTGGGCGGCAGATCCGCAGCCCACCCACGAATTCACCCTCGACAACGGCCTCAAGGTGATCGTGCGCGAGGACCACCGCGCCCCGGTGGTGGTCTCGCAGCTCTGGTACAAGGTCGGCTCGAGCTACGAGCATCCCGGCCAGACCGGGCTGTCCCACGCGCTCGAGCACATGATGTTCAAGGGCAGCCGCAAGCTCGGCCCCGGCGAGGCCTCGCGCATACTGCGCGAACTCGGCGCCGAGGAGAACGCCTTCACCAGCGACGACTACACCGCCTACTACCAGGTGCTGGCACGCGACCGCCTGGCCGTGGCCTTCGAGCTGGAGGCCGACCGCATGGCCAGCCTCAGACTGCCGCCGGAGGAGTTCGAGCGGGAGATCCAGGTGATCATGGAGGAGCGCCGGCTGCGCACCGACGACAAGCCCAGCTCGCTGGCCTACGAGCGCTTCCAGACCCTGGCCTTCCCCGCCAGCAGCTACCGCATTCCCACCATCGGCTGGATGGCCGACCTCCAGCGCATGAGCGTCGAGGAGCTGCGCGCCTGGTACGAGGCCTGGTACGCACCGAACAACGCGACCCTGGTGGTGGTCGGCGACGTCGGCGTGGACGAGGTACGCACCCTGGCCGAACGCTATTTCGGCCCGATCGCCAAGCGTACGGTGCCGGTGGCGAAAAAGCCGCTGGAACTCGCGGAGCCGGGCGAGCGGCGCCTGACCCTGCACCTGAAGACCCAGCTGCCGAGCCTGCTGATGGCCTTCAACGTGCCGAGTCTCTCGACCCTCGAGCAGCCCGCGCCGATCCATGCCCTGCGCCTGATCGGCGCGCTGCTCGACGGCGGCTACAGCGCGCGACTGCCGTCGCGGCTCGAGCGCGACCAGGAGCTGGTCACCAGCGCCTCGTCCTGGTACGACGCCTACACCCGCGGCGACAGCCTGTTCGTACTCAGCGCCGCACCCAACGTGCAGAAGGGGCACACGCTGGCCGAGGCCGAAGCGGCGCTCTGGCGCGAACTCGAGGCCCTGCAGAAGGAGCCGCCGAGCGAGGCGGAGCTCGAGCGCGTGCGCGCCCAGGTGATCGCCGGGCTGGTGTTCGAGCGCGACTCCATCACCCAGCAGGCCACCACCATCGGCCGGCTGGAAGCGGTCGGCCTGTCCTGGCGGCTGATGGACCAGGAGCTCTCCGCGCTGGAAGCGGTGACTCCACAGGACATCCAGCAGGCCGCCCGCACCTACTTCACCCGCTCGCGGCTGAGCGTCGCCCACGTGCTGCCGGAGGAATCCAGCGATGAATGAACGCAAAGGCCTGCGCCACCTGCTCGGGCTCGGCCTGCTGGCGCTGTTGTGGACCGCCGCGACCACCGTCCAGGCGGAGGAAGGACGCAGCTCCCGGCTCGAATCGCTCGCCGCCCTCGGCGACCAGCCGCTGGCCCGGCGCACCCTCGACATCCAGCGCTGGACCACCGCCGAAGGCGCCCGGGTGCTGTTCGTCGAGGCTCACCAGCTGCCGATGTTCGACCTGCGCCTGACCTTCGCCGCCGGCAGCAGCCAGGACGGCGGCCGCCCGGGGCTGGCGCTGCTGACCAACGCCATGCTCAACGAGGGCGTCGAGGGCAAGGACGTCACGGCCATCGCCCAGGGCTTCGAGGGCCTGGGCGCCGAGTTCGGCAACGGCGCCTACCGCGACATGGCCATCGCCAGCCTGCGCAGCCTCAGCGAGGCGGACAAGCGCGAGCCCGCCCTGGCGCTGTTCAGCGAGGTGGTGGGACGGCCGACCTTCCCAGCCGACTCGCTGGCGCGGATCAAGAACCAGCTCCTGGCCGGCTTCGAGTTCCAGAAGCAGAACCCCGGCAAGCTGGCCAGCATCCGGCTGTTCGGCGAGCTCTATGGTGCACACCCCTACGCGCACCCGAGCGAGGGCACGCCGGAGACGGTGCCGGGCTTCACCGTCGCCGACCTCGAGGCCTTCCACCGGCGCGCCTACGCCGCCGGCAACGTCGTCATCGCGCTGGTCGGTGACCTCTCCAGGGCCGACGCCGAGGCGGTCGCCGCGCAGGTCTCGGCCGCGCTGCCGAAGGGCCCGGCGCTGCCGAAGCCGTCGACCCCGACGGCACCGGCACCCGGCAGCCACCCGATCGATTTCCCCTCCAACCAGACGCACCTGCTGCTGGCGCAACTCGGCGTCGCCCGCGGCGACCCGGACTACCCGGCGCTCTACCTGGGCAACCAGGTGCTCGGCGGCGGCGGCTTCGGCACCCGCCTGATGGAAGAGGTGCGGGAAAAGCGCGGCCTGACCTACGGCGTCTACTCCGGCTTCAGCCCGATGGCCGCCACCGGCCCGTTCATGATCAACCTGCAGACCCGCGCGGAGCTCGCCGAAGGCACGCTGGAACTGGTCCAAGGCCTGGTCCGCGAGTTTCTCGCCGAGGGCCCGAGCGAGGCCGAGCTGGCACGTGCCAAGCGCGAGATCGCCGGCAGCTTCCCGCTGTCGACCGCGAGCAACGCCGATATCGTCGGGCAGCTCGGCAGCATCGGCTTCTACGACCTGCCGCTGACCTACCTGGAGGACTTCATGCAGCAGATCCAGGCGCTGACGGTCGAACAGGTGAAGGCGGCGATGCAGCGCCACCTCGACCCGGACGGCTTCGTCGTCGTCACCGCCGGCCCCACCGTCGAGCAGCGGCCGCTGCCGCCGCCCACCGAGCAACCCGTCGAAGCGCCCAGCGGCGTCCCGGAGCACTGATTGGCCAACCCTCCCATCCGCCCCACCGCGTCGCGCGGGCAGGGCCAGCTACGCATCATCGGCGGCGAGTGGCGTTCGCGCCGCTTCGGCTTTCCCGATGCCGAAGGCCTGCGGCCGACGCCCGACCGGGTGCGCGAGACGCTGTTCAACTGGCTGGCCCCCTACATTTCCGGGGCCCGCGTGCTCGACCCCTTCACCGGCAGCGGCGCGCTCTACCTCGAGGCCCTGTCGCGCGGCGCCAGCATGGCGCTGGCGCTGGACGTGAACGCCAACGCCATCGCCAGCCTGCGCAAGCACCTCGACACCCTCAACTGCGGCCAGGGTCAGCTGCTGCAGAGCGACGCCCTGCGCTACCTCGAGCACCAGTCGCCGACGCCCTTCGACCTGGTGTTCCTCGACCCGCCGTTCAACAAGAATCTGTTGCTGCCGACCTGCGCGCTGCTGGAGGACAGGGGCTGGCTGGCCTACCACGCCTGGATCTACACCGAGAGCGAATCGACGCCCTCCGGCCTCGGCCTGCCGACCGGCTGGCGCCTTCACCGGGAAAAGAAGGCCGGCAACGTGCACTATGCGTTGTGGGAGCGCAATTCCGGCTAGCGGCAGGCGGCAGGCGGCAGGCGGCAGGCGGCAGGCGGCAGGGAGCGTGGGGGCAAGTAATCCGCCGTTCAACCAACCGATCTTCAACCCAACCGATCTAGAGGAGCCCAGGTGTCCGTCGTGCTTTCCAGGGTCGGCGCGCCAGCCGATGACGATGCGCCCTTCGCGCCGGCCTGGTGGCTGCCCGGGCCGCATCTGCAGACGCTCTGGGGCCCGTTCTGCCGTCAGGGCGAGGCGCTGGTGCGCCGCCGCGAGCGGCTGTGGCTGGCCGACGGCGACTTCCTCGACCTCGACTGGCACGCCGAAGACCACCGCCAGGCACCGCTGGTGCTGGTGCTGCACGGGCTGACCGGCTCATCCGACTCGCACTACGTGCTCGGCCTGCAGGGCCGCCTGGCGGCACGCGGCTGGACCAGCGTGGCGGCGAACTGGCGCGGCTGCTCGGGCGAGCCCAACCTGCTGCCGCGCGCCTACCACTCCGGCGCCAGCGACGACCTGGCCGAGGTCATCGCCCACCTGCAATACAGCCATCCCGGCCGGCCGCTGTTCGCCGTGGGCTACTCGCTCGGCGGCAACGTGCTGCTCAAGCACCTGGGCGAGAGCGGCGACGCCTGCCCGCTGAGCGGCGCGGTAGCGGTCTCGGTGCCCTTCCGCCTGGACCAGTGCGCCGACCGCGTCGGGCTCGGCTTCTCGCGCCTCTACCAGGCCCACTTCATGCGCGCGATGGTCGACTACGTGCAGGTCAAGCTGCAGCGCTTCCGGCATGAGGGGCTGCATGACCACTTCGCCGCGCTGGAGAAACTCGGCCCGCTGAAGGGCATGCGCACCTTCTGGGACTTCGACGGACGGATCACCGCGCCGCTGCACGGCTTCACCGATGCCGACGACTACTACCGCCGCTCGTCCAGCCGCTACTACCTGGGCGGCATCCGCGTGCCGACGCTGCTGATCCAGTCCGCCGACGATCCCTTCGTGTTCCCCCACAGCCTGCCGGCGGCCGAGGAGCTGTCGGCCAGCACCCGCCTGGAACTGCACGCCCGCGGCGGGCACGTCGGCTTCGTCGAGGGCACGCCCTGGCGGCCCGGCTACTACCTGGAGCGACGGATACCGGCCTGGCTGGCGGAGACCTTCGGCCAGTCGCCGGCGGGCGTTCAGAGCAATTCCGACAACGGCACGTGCAGCCGCGCCTGCAACGCCCGCACGGCGTCGCGCGAGTCCGCCGTGACGAAGCCCTCCTCAAGCGCCAGCACCTGATAGATCCCGCGCCGCAGCAGCGGTTCGCCGAGGTCGCCGGCGTGCCCGCCGACCGTGCAGAGAAAGCGCACCCAGGAGGTCATGACGATCCAGCCGTTGAGCGTCAGCGCCTCGATCTGCGCCGGGTCCATGCGCAGGATGCCGGCCTCCACGAAGCCCCGATAGATCGCCTGGGCGCCGGTCAGGCAGCGCCTTGCGAACGCCCGGTAGCGCGCCGCCAGCGCCGGGTCGGCCTCCAGCAGGTGTTCCAGGTCGCGATGCAGGAAGCGGTAGCGCCACATGCCCGCCAGCAGCGCCTCCAGATAGCGGGTCTTGTCCGCGATGGTCGGCACCCGGCCGTCGGGCAGGCGCAGGAAGCCGTCGACCAACGCCTCGTAGCCGGCGAACAGCTCCGCCACGATCGCCTGCTTGTTCGGGAAGTGGTAGTACAGGTTGCCCGGCGAGATGCCCAGGTGCGCGGCGATATGGTTGGTCGTCACGCTGCGTTCGCCCTGGGCGTTGAACAGCTCGAGGCTGGCCTGGACGATGCGATCGCGCGTGTTCGGTCGGGCAGTGGCTCTGGGCGCCATGGTCGGTGTCGGGGCTCCGCGGGGAGCGGTAAAAGTACACCCTGCGCGGAACGGCGGACACCCGCATTGACACGCTAGAGCAATTGCTCTAAATCTTCGCCACCAAGGCCATACAAGAACGCCAACGGAGCCACCGCATGCTCGCCGACGTCAGCTACCTCGAGCCGTCCCACCCGCCGGCCACCCAGCTGCGGATGCAGCTCGAGCGCCAGCGCGCCGCCTTCCTGGCCCACCCGATGCCCGGGCTCGACGAGCGCCTGCAAGCGCTCGAGGCCCTGCGCCACCTACTCGACCTCAACCAGCAGGCGCTCGCCGCGGCGGTCTCGGAAGACTTCGGCAACCGCTCGGTCGACGAGACCCTGCTCGCCGAGCTCATGCCCAGCCTGCACGGCATCCGTTACACCCGCAGGCGCCTGCGCGGCTGGATGAAACCCTCGCGGCGCGCGGTCGGCATGGCCTTCCAGCCGGCCACGGCCAAGGTGGTGTACCAGCCGCTCGGCGTGGTCGGCATCATCGTGCCCTGGAACTACCCGCTGTTCCTCGCCCTCGCCCCACTGGTCGGCGCGCTGGCGGCCGGCAACCGGGTGATGATCAAGATGAGCGAATCGACGCCAGCCACCGGGCGCCTGCTCAGGGAACTGCTGGCCGGGATCTTCCCCGAGGACCAGGTGGCCGTGGTGCTCGGCGGGCCGGAAGTGGGCATCGCCTTCTCGCAACTGCCATTCGACCACCTGCTGTTCACCGGCGGCACCTCGGTCGGCCGCGAGGTCATGCGTGCCGCGGCGCAGAACCTCACCCCGGTGACCCTGGAACTCGGCGGCAAGTCGCCGGCCATCGTCTCGGTCGACGTGCCGCTGGACGACGCGGCCGAGCGGATCGCCTTCGGCAAGACACTCAACGCCGGGCAGACCTGCGTCGCGCCGGACTACGTGCTGGTGCCGGAGGAGCGCGTGGCAGGCTTCGTCGAAGCCTACAACCGGGCCCTGACGCGCTTCTTCCCGACCCTGGCCGACAACCCGGACTACACCACCCTCATCAACGAGCGCCAGCTGGCCCGCCTGCAGGGCTACCTCGACGACGCCCGGGCCAAGGGCGCGCAGGTGATCTCGCCGTTCCCCGAAGGCCAGGGCCGGCGCCTGCCGCACAGCCTGCTGCTGGACGTGACCGACGACATGCGGGTGATGCAGGAGGAAATCTTCGGGCCGCTGCTGCCGGTCGTGCCCTACGTGCGGATCGACGAGGCGCTGGCCTACATCGCCGCGCGCCCGAGGCCGCTGGCGCTGTACTACTTCGGCTACGACCGGCGCGAGCAGCGGCGCGTGCTCGAGCAGACCCACTCCGGCGGCGTGTGCATCAACGACACCCTGCTGCAGGTCGCCCAGGACGACCTGCCGTTCGGCGGCATCGGCCCCTCGGGCATGGGCCACTACTACGGGCACGAGGGCTTCCTCACCTTCAGCAAGGCCAAGGGCGTGCTGATCAAGCAGCGCTTCAACGCCGCGCGGCTGATCTACCCGCCCTACGGCGGCCCCCTGCAGCGGCTGATCCGCCGGCTGTTCGTGCGCTGACCGGCGCCTCGCCATGCACCAGCGTAGCGCTCGTCGCGGTCGGGCCGCACCCCGGAAGGGCCCCGATGCTTTACGCTGCCGACTGCGAGCCGCTACCATCGCCTCCCCCACGGACCTCCTCAGGACGCCGCGATGAATCGAGTGTTGTACCCGGGCACCTTTGACCCCATCACCAAGGGACATGGCGACCTGGTCGAGCGCGCATCGCGCCTGTTCGACCACGTGATCATCGCGGTGGCCGCCAGCCCGCGGAAGAATCCGCTGTTTTCGCTGGAAGAGCGCGTCGAGCTGGCCCGCGAGGTGACCAGGCACCTGCCGAACGTGGAAGTCGTCGGCTTCTCCAGCCTGCTGGCACACTTCGTCCGCGAACAGAACGCCAACGTGCTGCTGCGCGGCCTGCGTGCGGTGTCCGACTTCGAGTACGAGTTCCAGCTGGCGAACATGAACCGCCAGCTCGCCCCCGAGGTCGAGAGCCTGTTCCTGACCCCGTCGGAAAAATACTCCTACATTTCCTCGACGCTTATCCGCGAGATCGCCCGCCTCGGCGGCGACATCTCGAAGTTCGTCCAGCCGGTGGTGATGGACGCGCTGAACGCCAAGTACCGCCCCGCCTGAAGCGGCGACCGTCCGGCGCCGCCACTCCGGTACGCGTGCACCGGCCGCGGGGATGCGGCACAATCGCGCGCGTTCCAACCTTGACCTGAGCCGTCGCCCCTAACCGGGCACCGGCGGGAGTTTCACCGGATGTCTCTGAAAATCACCGATGACTGCATCAACTGCGACGTATGCGAGCCGGAGTGCCCCAACGGCGCCATCTCGCAGGGCGAGGAGATCTACGTCATCGATCCCAACCTGTGCACCGAATGCGTCGGCCACTATGACGAGCCGCAATGTCAGCAGGTGTGCCCGGTCGACTGCATCCCGCTCGACGACAACAACGTCGAGACCAAGGAGCAGCTGATGCAGAAGTACCTGATCATCACCAGCAAGGCCTGAGCGTGCCCGCGCACCGGCCCAGCCCGCTCTTCCCCCGCGCCGGCTGGCCGGTGCGTCGCCCCCTCCTCTCCTCCGCCCGCGCCCTGCACCGCACCCTGGCGGTCTGCACGGCAGCCCTGCTGCTCGCCGGCCTGGCCGAGGCCCGCGAACCGGGCCAGGCGGCCATCGCCACCGCGCACCCGCTGGCCACCGCGGTCGGCCGCGACATCCTGCTCAAGGGCGGCAACGCCTTCGACGCCGCGGTGGCGGCCAGCGCCGCGCTGGCGGTGGTCGAACCCTACGGCTCCGGCATGGGCGGCGGCGGCTTCTTCCTGCTGCGCCAGGCTGCCGAGCCGGCCGCGTACCGCTTCCTCGACGCCCGCGAGCGTGCGCCGCTGGCCGCCACCGCGGACCTCTACCTGCGCGACGGCAAGCCGGTGCGCGCGCTTTCCCTGAACGGCCCGCTGGCGGCCGCCATCCCCGGGCTGCCGGCCGCCTGGGTGGAGTTGGCACAGGATCATGGCCGCCTGCCGCTAGCCACCAGCCTGGCCCCGGCCATCGGACTGGCGCGCGAGGGCTTCGAGGTCGATGCCGTCTATCGCGAGCGCGCCGGCTGGCGCCTCTCGGCACTGCGCGACGACCCGGAAAGCGCACGGCTGTTCCTGCTCGACGGCGAACTGCCGCCGCTCGGCCACCGCCTGCGCCAGCCGGAACTGGCGCGCACCCTCGAGCGCCTGGCCCGCGAAGGGCGCGACGGCTTCTACGCCGGCGAGGTCGGCACCCGGCTGGTCGAGGGCGTGCGGGCCGCCGGCGGCATCTGGAGCGCCGAGGACCTCGCGCAGTACCGCACCGTCACCCGCGAGCCCCTGCGCTTCCCGCTCTCCGAGGGACGCGAGCTGATCAGCGCGCCACCGCCCTCGGCCGGCGGCGTGGCCATCGCCCAGAGCCTCGGCCTGCTGGAGCGGCTGGACTGGCAGGCGGCCGACCCGGTGCGGCGCGCGCACCTGGTGGTCGAGTCCCTGCGTCGGGCCTATCGCGACCGCAGCCTGCTCGGCGACCCGGACCACGTCGAGGTACCGGTCGGGGCACTGCTCGACGCCCGCTACCTGGACCGGCTCGCCGCCGGCATCGATCCGCGCAAGGCCACGCCGAGCAGCGCCCTGCCGCCGGCGCCGGCCTGGCACGAAGGCGATCACACCACCCACTTCGCGGTGATGGATGCCGAAGGCAACGCGGTCGCCGCCACCCTGTCGCTGAACCTGATGTTCGGCGCCGCCTTCACCGTGCCCGGCACCGGCGTGCTGCTCAACGACGAGATGGACGACTTCGCCGCCGCCCTCGGCGCACGTAACGCCTACCAGCTCAGCGGCGCCGAGCCGAACCTGATCGCCCCGGGCAAGCGTCCGCTGTCGAGCATGGCCCCGACCTTCATCGAAGGCCCCGACGACCTGGCGAGCTTCGGCACACCGGGTGGCAGCCGCATCCCGAGCATGGTGCTGCTGTCGGCCCTGGCCTACCTGGAGGGCGAACCGGCCGCGACCTGGGCGGCGCGGCGTCGTTATCACCACCAGTACCTCCCGGACGTGATCGAGTACGAGGACGGTGCCTTCACGCCCGAGCAGCACCGGGCGCTCGAGGCCATGGGGCACGGGCTGGAGCCGATGCGACGGGCCTATGGGAACCAGCAGGTGATCCACTGGGACAAGCGCACCGGCGAGGTGGAGGCGGCCAGCGATCCGCGGGGGATTGGGGAGGCGGTGGTGATTCCGGGGCGCTGAGCGCCCGCGGCGCCTCGCAGGAGCGAGGGGACGCCGAATTCTGCCCGCGAATGATGGGTGTAGCGCTGGCGCACGTGACATAGACGTAGGAGCGAGCAGAAACAAAAAGCCGATCCAAGGACCGGCTCTTTTCAACCCAATAAACCTCAGTCGTGCCGATACCCGCTGGTCGTGCACCCCAGGCAGCGCACGAAAGCCGCCTTGCCCGGCTCCACCACCAGCGACTTGCCGGCCTCGCCGATATTTCCGCCCGCGGCGGAGAACGGCAGGCTGATCACGAACAGGCCGGCACCGATCACCGTGGCGCCGATCAGCAGCGGGCGGGCGACCAGCAGGTCGCCGATCATCGAGAAGGCACGCGGCGCTTCGACCTCGTAGGCGGGGTCGCCGCTGATGTTTTGCTGCACGTAATCCTGAGCCTGCGCCGGCAGCGCCGACAGGCCGGTGGTCAGAGCCAGAGCAACGGCGGTGGAGCGGAACAGATTCATGGGTGCGATCCTTCAGCGTGAACGAGCAGTCGGTTGTCGTGCGGCTAACTATAACAGTGGGTGGCCATTTGTCAGCGTGACGGCCGTCAACCCTCGCGGCCACCCGCACGCCCATCGATCAGCGCTGGCAGCGGCCGCAATACACGCTGGCGCGCTGCCCCAGGCGAACCTCGCGCAGGGTGCTGCCACAGGTCTTGCAGAACTCGCCGCCGCGCCCGTAGGCGAACAGTTCCTGCTGGAAGTAGCCGGGTTGGCCGTCACCGCCGACGAAGTCGCGCAGCGTGGTGCCGCCGCGCTCGATGGCATGCGCCAGCACCCGCCGGATCTCCTCGGCCAGCCGCTGGTAGCGCGCCCGCGACACCGAGCCGGCGGCGCGGCGCGGGTCGATGCCGGCGGCGAACAGCGCCTCGGTGGCGTAGATGTTGCCGACCCCGACGACCACCGCGTTGTCCATGATGAACGGCTTGACCGCCATGCTGCGCCCGCGCGAAAGGCGGTACAGGCGCTCGCCGTCGAAGTCCTCGCCGAGCGGCTCCGGCCCCAGGCTGACGAGCAGCGGGTGGGCCAGCGGGTCGCCGCTCCAGAGCATGGCGCCGAAGCGGCGCGGGTCGGTGTAGCGCAGCGCCTGGCCGGAATCGAGCAGCAGGTCGACGTGCTCGTGCTTGCGCGCCGGCAGGCCGCCCTCGACCAGCCGCAGGCTGCCGGACATGCCCAGGTGGACGATCAGGGTGCCGGCCTCGGCGCCGAGCAGCAGGTACTTGGCGCGCCGTTCCACGCGCTCGATGCGCTGGCCGGACAGGCGGCTGTCGAGGTCGTCGGGGATCGGCCAGCGCAGGCGCCGGTCGCGGACGATCACGCGCTCCACACGGCGCCCCAGCAGGTGGGGCTCGATACCGCGGCGGGTGGTTTCGACTTCGGGGAGTTCGGGCATGACGATCGGTGAAGAGCAGAAGGCGGGGCGGCGACCTTAGCAGAACGGCCGGCGCCCGACACCCATCAGGCCCGCAGCTTGTCCAGGTGCAGCTTGCGCAGCTTGGCCACCTTGGGCGCGATCACCGCCTGGCAGTACGGCTGGTAGGGGTTGCGCCGGTAGTAGGCGTAGTGCTCCGGCTCGGCCGGGTAGAAGGCCTCCAGCGGCTGTAGCTCGGTGACGATCGGCGAGTCCCACAGGCCCTGGCCGCCGAGGTCGGCGATGACCTGTTCGGCCACCCGCTTCTGCTCTTCGTCGGCGTAGAGGACGATCGAGCGGTACTGCGGGCCGACGTCCGCGCCCTGGCGATTGGGCGTGGTCGGATCGTGGGTGGTGAAGAACACTTCGAGCAGCTCACGCAGCGAGACCTGCTGCGGGTCGTAGCTGACCTGCACCACCTCGGCGTGGCCGGTGGTCTTCTCGCACACCTGCCGATAGGTCGGGTTCGGCACGTGGCCGCCGGCATAACCGGAAACCACCCGCTCGACACCACGCAGGTTCTCGAACACAGCCTCGACGCACCAGAAGCAGCCGCCGCCCAGGATGATGCTCGCAGATTGGTCCGCCATCGTCTGCGCCCTCCTCGTTCAGGGATTTACCAGCTCGAGGGGCTGGCCCTCGGGCACGTGCTTCATCGCCACCGAATTCATGCAGTAGCGCAGCCCGGTCGGCGGCGGCCCGTCCGGAAAGACGTGGCCCAGATGGCTGTCGCAGCGGCCGCAGCGTACCTCGGTACGCAGCATGCCGTAGGAACGGTCCTGGTACTCGACCACCGCGTCCTCGGTCAGCGCCTGGGTGAAGGATGGCCAGCCGGTGCCGGACTCGAACTTCTCCCCGGACTTGAACAGCGGATTGCCGCAGGCGGCGCAGACGTAGGTGCCCGGCTCCTTGGTCTTCAGGAAGCAGCCGCTGCCCGGCGCTTCGGTGCCGTGCTCGCGCAGCACGTGGAACTCCTCGGGCGTCAGGCGGCTTCGCCATTGCTCGTCGCTCAGGTGCAGCTTGTCGACCATGTGCAGGCTCCTCTGTGGCAAGGGATCGATCGGCGGCGGGCGCCGGAAGACCTCAGAGAGTACGCAGCCGCGCCGTCCGAAGCCAGGCGAAGGCGGCCAGCGGTCGTTACGCTGGGTTTCGACGCCGGCTTGTCGCAACGTCAGCCGGCGTTCGCGGTGTCTTCGGGCGTTGCGGGCAGCACCTCGAGCGCATCGCCGAGGCGCACCTCGCCGCCTTCCAGCACCCGCGCGGTGATGCCGCCGTGCCCGCGCACCGCGTTGTAGCCGCCGGTGCCGAGCAGTGCCTCCATACGCGAGCAGGGATGGCACTCAGGCTGTGTGAAAACTACTGCGCTCGGTCATGCTGCGTTGAAAAACAGGCTCGGGCGCGAGTCCGATCAAAATGCTCATTTACCACTTGTAAACTGCGCTTTTTCATCTGTTTCCGGCTTGCCTGACCTTCGCTCGCGACGTTTTCACACGGCCTGATTCGCCTGTGTATTCGAGGATCGCCGTGCCGACACGGAAACGCTTGCCCTTGAGGGCCAGCAGGTTGATGCCCCGGGTGACCAGGTTGCGACGCAGCAACTGCGGCGAGACCTCGTCCCTGCCCAGGTAGGCGGCGATCGCGCCAAGGTTCTCGGCCTGGACCAGGGTCACCTGGCGCTTGCCCTGGCCGCGCGAGCGTAGTGGTCGCCAGGCAGGCCCTCGCCCGGCGCGAGGCGGACCCGTTCGAGCGCCTGCAGCGGGGCCGTGGCGCTCGGGGCGCACGCCGATCCAGACGATGCGGCCGGGGCGCACGGGCGCGGCCAGCAGGGCGGCGAGCCCCGCTTCGGGATGGAACACGCGAACTGCTTTTGTGGGAGGCCCGACCTCGGGGCGATGCTTTTGAGCGCTGGAGGCAGGCCTGCGGCCTGCATCGCCGCGAGGGCGCGCCTCCCACTGGGATGCGGTGAATGCCGCAATCCCGTCGGGAACGGGCGCCTCCGGGACGGGGCGGGAGTTAGCTTCGAGTCGCGCCGGAGCTACCGGTTCGATCAGCCGACGCCCAGTTCGCGGATGCTGTCCCGGAGGTTCTGGAAGTCGTAGTCGGACAGGCCGACGTATTCGAGCACCAGTTGCTCGATGCCGGCCCACTCGTGGTCCTCGGCCTGGGCGCCGAGCACCCGGTGGCAGGCGCAGATGTGCTCGGCCATCTTGAGGATCGCCAGCAGCGTCTTCAGCTGCGCGTCGCGACCCGAGTCGTCGGTGAACAGCGAATAGGCATTGTGGTGGTTGGCGATGGCGTCGCACAGGTGCAGCGGCAGGTTCCACGACTTGGCGGTGAAGTAGCCGACCACCGCGTGGTTGGTCGACAGCACCCGGTTCTCCACGTCGACGATGCGCTGCTCGGCGCCGCCGCTGGCGTAGGCCTCCTCCAGCACCGCCATGTAGTTGGGGAAGCGCTTGAGCATCAGCGGGATGCCGCAGTCGTGGAACAGCCCGAGCGTATAGGCCTCGTCCGGCGCCTGGTAGCCGATCCGCTTGGCCAGCGTCAGGCAGGTCATGGCCACGTCCTGCGCGGTGTCCCAGAAGCGGTTGAGGGTGACGATCGTCTCGTCGCTCATCTCGCCCTTGATCGACTGCGCGTTGATCAGGTTGATCACCGAGTCGCAGCCCAGCAGGTTGACCGCCTGCTGGATCGAGGCGATGCGGTTGGCCAGGCCGAAGTACTTGGAATTGACGATCTTCAACAGCGAGCCGGACAGGCCCGGGTCATGGCTGATCAGCCGGGCGATGCTCCTGAGGTCGGGAATCGGCATGACCTGCTCCATCTGCAGGTCGACCATGATCTGCGGCTGCGGCGGAACGCTGATGCCCTGCAGCACGTGCCGAATCTGATCGGCGGTAAGTTCAACGGCCATGGGAAGGACTCTGGCGCGGATGAGAGGAGGCAAAACGCCACCGTACGGATGGGACGAACTTTGGCCGAGAAGGGTGTTCGATTTCAAGTGAACGGCGTCAGAACCCGGCGACTGGCTTCCGGCCGCCCGCACGTTCGGCGCATCCCCTAGGCAACAGGAGAAGGAGGACAGGCATCATGGCTCAATCCCTGAACGGCAAGCGCGTGGCGATTCTGGTGACCGATGGCTTCGAACAGGTCGAGCTGACCGGGCCCAAGCAGGCGCTCGACGAGGCCGGGGCGAAGACCGAGATCATCTCCGCCAAGCCGGGCAAGGTGCGCGGCTGGAACCACACCACGCCGGCCGACGAGTTCGAGGTCGACAGCACCTTCGACCGCATTCACAGCGAGGACTACGACGCCATCCTGCTGCCCGGCGGGGTGGTCAACAGCGACACCATCCGCACCGACGACATGGCCCAGGAGCTGGTGCGCGACGCCGCGCGGGCGGACAAGACCATCGCGGTGATCTGCCACGGCGCCTGGCTGCTGGCCTCGGCCGACCTGGTCAAGGGCAAGCGCATGACCAGCTGGCCGTCGCTCGTCGACGACCTGAAGAACGCCGGCGCCGAGTGGGTCGACGAGCAGGTGGTGGTCGACGGCCACCTGATCAGCAGTCGCAAGCCGGACGACATCCCGGCGTTCAGCCAGACGCTGATCGCGGCGTTGGCGGCTTAACGGCAGGCGGCAGGCGGCAGGCGGCAGGCGGCAGGCGAGGATGGAGCCTGCATGAGCGCGGTCAAGCTCTGCTTTTTACTTGCAGCTTGTGCCTTGCAGCTTGCCGCTCTCGTTTAGAATGCCCGCCCCCCTCACCCGGAGCGCCCCCATGTCCCTGCCCAGCCTGCGCCTCAAAGCCAATGCCGATCGCCGCCTGCGTGCCGGCCACCTGTGGGTCTTCAGCAACGAGGTGGATGTCGTCGCCACCCCGCTGACCGCCTTCCAGGCGGGCGACCAGGCGATCCTCGAGGCGGCCGGCGGCAAGCCGCTGGGCGTGGTCGCGCTGTCGCCGAACAACCTGATCTGCGCCCGCCTGCTGTCGCGCGACCTCAGGCATCCGCTGGACAAGTCGCTGCTGGTGCACCGCCTCAAGGTCGCGCTGAGCCTGCGCGAGCGGTTGTTCGAGCAGCCCTGCTACCGGCTGGTGTACGGCGACTCCGACGGCCTGCCGGGGCTGGTGGTCGATCGCTTCTTCGACATCCTCGTGGTCCAGCTCGCCTCGGCGACCATGGAGCGCCAGCGCGACGAGGTGCTGGCGGCCCTGCTGCAGGTGCTCAAGCCGGCCGGCGTGCTGTGGAAGAACGACTCCAGCGCGCGCGAAGCCGAGGGCCTGCAGCGCTACGTCGAGGTCGCCCACGGCGAGGTGCCCGAGTGGGTAGCGCTGGAGGAGAACGGGGTAAGGTTCGAGGCCCCGGTGATGCAGGGCCAGAAGACCGGCTGGTTCTACGACCACCGCATGAATCGCGCGCGCCTGGCGCCCTACGTCAAGGGCAAGCGGGTGCTCGACCTGTTCAGCTACATCGGCGGCTGGGGCGTGCAGGCGGCCGCCTTCGGCGCCAGCGAGGTCATGTGCGTGGACGCCTCCGGCTTCGCCCTCGACGGCGTCGAGCGCAACGCCGCGCTCAACGGCCTGACCGAGAAGATGGCCATGGTCGAAGGCGACGTGTTCGAGGCGATGAAGGAGCTCAAGGCCGCCGAGGAGCGCTTCGACGTGGTGATCGCCGACCCGCCGGCCTTCATCAAGCGCAGGAAGGACCTGAAGAACGGCGAGGCCGCCTACCGGCGGCTGAACGAGCAGGCCATGCGCCTGCTCAACAAGGACGGCATCCTGGTCAGCGCCTCTTGCTCGATGCACCTCCCCGAGGACGACCTGCAGAACATCCTGCTCGGCAGCGCCCGTCACCTGGACCGCAACCTCCAGCTGCTCGAGCGCGGCGCCCAGGGGCCTGATCACCCGGTCCACCCAGCGATCGCCGAGACGCGCTACATCAAGAGCCTGACCTGTCGTATTCTGCCGAGCTGACCCGCGCTCACATCCGGTAACGTTTGCAGGGCCCGCCGCAGGCGGGCCTTTTGCGCACGATCAACATAGCTCCGGCTACCCTGTTCCAGCATCGAAATGACGACAGTCGCTCGATGGAGAACAGGATGCCGGACACCGCAGCGCCCACCCCCACCCCCTGGCACAGCCTGGAAGCCGACGAGGTCGGCCGCCGCCTCGACAGCGCCGCCTCCGGCCTGACCACCGCCGAGGCCGAGGCGCGCCTGCAGCGGCACGGCCCGAATCGCCTGCCGCGCCGCCACGGGCACGGACCGCTCAAGCGCCTGCTGCTGCAGTTCCACAACGTGCTGCTCTACCTGATGCTCGCCGCCGCGGGCATCACCGCGCTGCTGCAGCACTGGGTGGACACCGGCGTCATCCTCGCCGCGGTGCTGGTCAACGTGGTCATCGGCTACATCCAGGAGGGCAAGGCGCAGGCCGCGATGGCGGCGATCCAGCAGATGCTCTCCAGCCAGGCGACCGTGGTGCGCGACGGCCGCCGCCTGACCGTCGACGCCCAGGCGCTGGTGCCGGGCGACCGCGTGGTGCTGGTCTCCGGCGACAAGGTGCCGGCCGACCTGCGCCTGGTGCAGGTGAAGAACCTGCGCGTGGAGGAAGCCGCGCTCACCGGCGAATCGCTGCCGGTGGAGAAGGAGGTCGCACCCTGCGCCGAGGACACCGTGCTCGGCGAACGGCGCGGCATGGCCTACTCCGGCACCCTGGTGGTATACGGCAACGCCGAGGGCATCGTGGTCGCCACCGGCGCGGACACCGAGATCGGCCGCATCGACACCCTGCTCGGCGAGGTCGAGTCGCTCAGCACGCCGCTGCTGCGGCAGATCGCCGGGTTCGGGCACCGGCTGGCGATCTTCATCCTCGCCGCCGCCGCCCTGACGTTCCTGCTCGGCACCTTCTGGCGCGGCCACCCAGCCGAGGACATGTTCCTGATGGTGGTGGCCCTGGCCGCCTCGGCGATTCCCGAAGGGCTGCCGGCGATCATGACCGTCACCCTGGCGCTGGGCATGCAGCGCATGGCGCGGCGCCGGGCCATCGTCCGCCGGCTGCCGGCGGTGGAGGCGCTGGGCGCGGTGACGCTGATCTGCTCGGACAAGACCGGCACCCTGACCCGCAACGAAATGACCGTGCAGCGCATCGTCACCGCCGAGCGCCGCTATGCGGTCGGCGGCATCGGCTACGTGCCGCGTGGCGAGGTCCATGACGAAGACGACCGCCAGAGCCCGCCGAACGGCGCCCTGCTGCAGCGCATCGGGCGCGCCGCGCGGCTGTGCAACGACGCCCAGTTGCACGGCAGCGGCGATGACTGGCGCATGACCGGCGATCCCACCGAGGGCGCGCTGCTGGCGCTGGCGGGCAAGCTCGACGAGCCGGAGCCGCTGCCGCGGGTGGACGCCATCCCGTTCGAGTCCGAGCACCGCTTCATGGCCACCCTGCATCCGCTCGATGGCGGCGCGCTCATCCTTACCAAAGGCGCCCCCGAGCGCATTCTAGAAATGTGTGAGCGGCAGGCCACCGCCGGCGCCGACGCGCCGCTGGAGCCCGACTACTGGCGGCGCTTCGCCGCCGACACCGCCGCACGCGGGCTGCGCCTGCTGGCACTGGCGGAAAAGCGCGTGCCCGGGCAGGAAACGCTCGGCTTCGCCGACATGGAGCGGGGCTTCACCCTGCTGGGGCTGGTGGGCATCATCGACCCGCCGCGTGAGGAGGCCATCGCCGCCGTCGCCGACTGCCAGCGCGCCGGTATCCAGGTGAAGATGATCACCGGCGACCACGTCGAGACGGCCCGGGCCATCGGCGCCCAGCTCGGCATCGGCGTCGAGCGTCCGGCCCTGACCGGAGCGGAGATCGAGGTGCTGGACGAGGCCGCGCTGCAGGCGCTGGTGCTGGACGTCGACGTCTACGCACGCGCCAGCCCCGAGCACAAGCTGCGACTGGTCCGCGCCATGCAGGCGCGCGGGCAGGTGGTGGCCATGACCGGCGACGGGGTGAACGACGCCCCGGCGCTCAAGCGTGCCGACATCGGCGTCGCCATGGGCCACAAGGGCACCGAGGCGGCCAAGGAGGCGTCCGACATGGTGCTCGCCGACGACAACTTCGCCACCATCGGCAACGCCGTGCGCGAAGGCCGCGCCATCTACGACAACCTGAAGAAGTTCGTCGCCTTCATGCTGCCCACCAACGGCGGCGAGGCGCTGGTGATCATCGCCGCGATCCTGTTCGAGATGGCCCTGCCGATGACGCCGGCCCAGGTGCTCTGGGTGAACATGGTCACCGCCTCCACGCTCGGCATGGCGCTGGCGTTCGAACCGGCCGAGCCGGGCCTGATGCGCCGCCCGCCGCGGCCGCCGAGCGAGGCGCTGCTGTCCGGCTTCCTGGTCTGGCGGATCCTGATGGTCTCGCTGCTGATCGGCGTCTCGGCGCTGGGCCTGTTCCTCTGGGAGCTGCAGCAGGCCGCCAGCCTGGAGACGGCGCGCACCATGACGATCAACGCCATCGTGTTCGCCGAGATGTTCTACCTGATCAACAGCCGCCACCTGTTCGGCAGCGTGCTCAGCCGCGAAGGCCTGCTGGGCAACCCGCTGGTTTTGCTGTCGATCGCTGCGGCGCTCGGCCTGCAGCTGCTGTTCACCCACTGGGGCCCGCTGCAGCGCGTGCTCGGCTCCACCGACCTGAGCCTTGCGCAATGGGCCCTGTGCGCCACCGCCGGCGCCCTGGTGTTCTTCGCCGCGGAGCTGGAGAAGGCCGTGCAGCGCGCCCGCATGCGCGGCGCGGCGGCCTGAGGGCAGGCCCCTCGTCCGCCGCGCTTTCCCCCGGCGGACGCGCGGGCGTAGAATCCGGACTCTTTCTGCCATCCATCTTCGGCGGACCCAGAGTCCGGCCCCGGCGAGCGGCGATCCCGCTCGCTTTCGAGGCCCGTCGCAGGCACAGAGTCGACCGCTTCACACGGCCTCGGCGACGCTCGTTTAACGAACCATAACGACCTGATCAGCCGCAGGAATCCGTCATGCCTGACTATCGCTCGAAAACCTCCACGCACGGCCGCAACATGGCCGGCGCCCGTGCCCTGTGGCGCGCCACCGGGATGAAGGACGAAGACTTCAAGAAGCCGATCATCGCCATCGCCAACTCCTTCACCCAGTTCGTGCCCGGCCACGTGCACCTGAAGGACCTCGGCCAACTGGTCGCCCGCGAGATCGAGAAGGCCGGCGGCGTGGCGAAGGAATTCAACACCATCGCGGTCGACGACGGCATCGCCATGGGCCACGACGGCATGCTCTATTCGCTGCCCTCGCGCGAGATCATTGCCGACTCGGTCGAGTACATGGTCAACGCGCACTGCGCCGACGCCCTGGTGTGCATCTCCAACTGCGACAAGATCACCCCCGGCATGCTGATGGCCGCGCTGCGCCTGAACATCCCGGTGGTGTTCGTCTCCGGCGGCCCGATGGAGGCCGGCAAGACCAAGCTCGCCAGCCACGGCCTGGACCTGATCGACGCCATGGTCATCGCCGCCGACAGCTCGGCCTCCGACGAGAAGGTCGCCGAGTACGAGCGCAGCGCCTGCCCGACCTGCGGCAGCTGCTCCGGCATGTTCACCGCCAACTCGATGAACTGCCTGACCGAGGCCCTGGGCCTGGCGCTGCCGGGCAACGGCACCGTGGTCGCCACCCACGCCGACCGCGAGCAGCTGTTCCTGCGCGCCGGACGCCTGGCCGTCGAGCTGTGCCAGCGCTACTACGGCGAGGGCGACGACTCGGTGCTGCCGCGCAACATCGCCAACCGCAAGGCGTTCGAGAACGCCATGACGCTGGACATCGCCATGGGCGGCTCGACCAACACCATCCTGCACCTGCTCGCCGCGGCGCAGGAAGGCGAGGTCGACTTCGACCTGCGCGCCATCGACGCGCTGTCGCGCAAGGTCCCGCAGCTGTGCAAGGTGGCGCCGAACACGCCCAAGTACCACATCGAGGACGTGCACCGCGCCGGCGGCATCTTCGGCATCCTCGGCGAGCTTTCGCGCGCCGGCCTGCTGCACACCGAGGTGTCCACCGTGCACAGCCCGAATCTCGGCGAGGCGATCGCCCAGTGGGACGTCACCCAGACCCGCGACGAGGCGGTGCACACCTTCTTCAAGGCCGGCCCGGCCGGCATCCCGTCGCAGGTGGCGTTCAGCCAGGACACCCGCTGGCCCGACCTCGACCTGGACCGCGCCGAGGGCTGCATCCGCAGCCTCGAACACGCCTTCTCCAGGGAGGGCGGCCTGGCCGTGCTCTACGGCAACATCGCGATGGACGGCTGCGTGGTGAAGACCGCCGGGGTGGACGAGTCCATCCTGCTGTTCGAGGGCAGCGTCAAGGTGTTCGAGAGCCAGGACGCGGCGGTCAAGGGCATCCTCGGCGACGAGGTGAAGGCCGGCGACGTGGTGGTCATCCGCTATGAAGGACCGCGCGGCGGGCCGGGCATGCAGGAAATGCTCTACCCGACCTCGTATTTGAAGTCCAAGGGCCTGGGCAAGGCCTGCGCGCTGCTCACCGACGGCCGTTTCTCCGGCGGCACCTCGGGCCTGTCGATCGGCCATGCCTCGCCGGAAGCGGCGGCCGGCGGCGCCATCGGCCTGGTGCGGGAAGGCGACCGCATCCTCATCGACATCCCCAACCGCAGCATCAACCTGCTGGTGTCGGACGAGGAACTGGCCCATCGCCGCGTCGAGCAGGACAAGAAAGGCTGGAAGCCCGCCGCGCCGCGCACGCGCAAGGTGACCACCGCGCTCAAGGCCTACGCCCTGCTCGCCACCAGCGCCGACAAGGGCGCGGTGCGCAACAAGGCGATGCTCGACGGCTGAGCCTGCGCGCATGGGAAGCACCCGGCCAGGGCCGCGTGTTCTCAGGGCAGGCAGGGACGCCTGGAGAGCCTTTCGGCTCTCCGGCAGGCCTGTGGCCTGCCTCCGCCGCGAGGGCGCGCAAGCCACAAGAATGTGGTGAATGCCGCAAGCCCGTCGGGAACGGGCGCGGCCTCCCACAGGCACGGTGAACAACGCGGCCCTTGTGGGACGCCCACCCCCGGGGGGCGAGCTTGCGGGTGCCGACGCCTGACTCTTGCGCCTGAGGGCCATTCGGCTCTCAGGCACTGCATTCGCTGCGAGGGTGCGCCCACGACCGCACTGCTTTTGTGGGAGGCGACCTCGGGGCGAGCTTTGATGGCGGCCGGTGCCGGGCCTTTGCATCTCGGAGGAGAAACATGCCCCGCCTGAAGATCGGCGTGATCGCCGACACCCACGGCCTGCTGCGCCCCGAAGCCGTCGAGGCGCTGCGCGGCTGCGACCGGCTGATCCACGCCGGCGACATCGGCAAGCCGGAGATTCTCGCCGCGCTGGCCGAGCTGGCGCCGCTGGACGTCATCCGCGGCAACAACGACGAGGGCCTGTCCTGGGTCACCCACCTGCCGGACGAGCTCGATCTGGAGATGGGCGGCGTACGCATCCACCTGCTGCACGACCTCAAGCAACTGCCCTTCGATGCGAAGGCGCGAGGGTTCGACGTGGTGGTCGCCGGGCATTCGCACAAGCCGGCGGCGGTCGAGCGCGACGGCGTGCTCTACTTCAACCCCGGCAGCGCCGGGCCGCGGCGTTTCAAGCTGCCGATCAGCCTCGGCTACCTGCTGATCGACGACGGCCGGGTGGCGGCCGAGCTGGTGACGCTGAGCGTCTAGGGCCCGCTAGACGCGCTCCCAGACCTCGCAGGCATAGGCCGGGCGGCCTTCCTCGGCGGCATGCTCGACACAGGACACCCGGCGCCAGGCCTGCGGGTCCCACTCGGGGAAGAACACGTCACCCTCGGGCTCGAGCGCGACCCGGGTGAGGTACAGGCGCGTGGCCAGCGGCAGGGTCTCGGCGAACAGCTGGGCGCCGCCGATCACCATCAGCTCCTCGGCGCCCTGTTCGTCGGCCCAGGCATCGCCACGGGCGATCGCCTGCGCGAGGTCGGCGAAGGTCTCGGCGCCCTCCAAGCGCAGGCCGGGCTGGCGGCTGACCACCAGATTCAGGCGCCCCGGCAGCGGCCGGCCGAGCGACTCGAAGGTCTTGCGGCCCATGAGGATCGGCTTGCCGAGGGTAACCGACCTGAAGTACTTGAGCTCCGCCGGCAGGTGCCAGGGCAGCGCGTTGTCGCGGCCGATGACGCCGTTGTCGGCGACGGCCACGATGAGGGCGAGGGGGTGTTTGCTGTGCTGAGCGTTCATAGGGCGCAGAGCTTAGCAGAGCCCCTCGGGCGGGCCGAGCGTCGGTTTCCCGTCCGGTTCACGAAAGGGTCATCGTTTCGTTGCCGCCGCGTCGACAAACCGTCACCGTCGGACGGCAGGCTCTGTGCTGTCATCGCCCAGGAGAACGCCCCATGTCCCGCTCGATTCCCTCCCCGCTGCGCCGTGGCCTGCTGGCCTTCGCCCTCTGCCTCCCGCTGCTTGCCCAGGCCGCGCCGGATGACGTCAGTCCCGCCGTGCGCGAGGCCATCGACTGGGCCAAGGACCACCCGCGCGACCGCCACGCACGTCCCGGCCAGGAGCCCAGCCCACTGGTGGTCGCCCACCGCGGCGCCAGCGGCTACGTCCCCGAGCACACCCTCGCCTCCTACGCGCTGGCCATCCTGCAGGGCGCCGACTACGTCGAGCCGGACGTGGTGATGACCCGCGACGGCCAGCTGGTCGCGCGCCACGACAACGAGCTGGGGCTGACCACCGACGTCTCCTCGCGCCCGGAGTTCGCCGACCGCCAGCGCACCCAGGAGGTGGACGGCGTGGCGCTCACCGGCTGGTTCAGCGAGGACTTCACCCTGGCCGAGATCAAGCGGCTGCGCGCCATCGAGCGCATCCCGGACATCCGCCCGGGCAACGCGCGGCTGGACGGCGCCTTCGAGATGCCGACGCTGCAGGAGATCATCGACCTGGTGAAGACCCTGCAGGTCAGCGAGGGCCGGCGCATCGGCCTGTACATCGAGACCAAGCACCCCACCCACTTCCAGCAGCTCGGCCTGGCGGTGGAGCGGCCGCTGGCCGAACTCCTCAAGCGCAACGGCTACGCCAGCCGCCGCGCGCCGGCGTACATCCAGTCCTTCGAAGTGGACAACCTCAAGACCCTCGACCGTCTGACGGAACTGCGCCTGGTGCAGCTGTACGGCAGCGGCCAGCCCTACGACCAGCAGCGCCGCGGCACCGGCCTGACCTACGCGCAGATGGCCAGCGCCGAGGGTCTGAAGGCGGTGGCCCAATACGCCGACGGCGTCGGCCCGGACAAAAGCTACGTGATCCCGCGCGACGCCAACGGCAACCTCGGCTCGCCCACCGACTTCGTCGTCAACGCGCATGCCGCAGGCCTCAAGGTGCACCCGTACACCTTCCGCGCGGAGAACGCCTTCCTCCCGGCCAACCTGCGCAGCAGCGACGCCCCTCACGAGCGCGGCGACATCGAGGCGGAGATCCGCGCCTTCCTCGATGCCGGCATCGACGGGCTGTTCATCGACCAGCCGGACATCGCCGTGCGCTTGCGCGAGGATGCGGAGTGACCTCGTAGCACCGGCACGTCAGCCCTCACCCGAGGGAGATGGGGCTGGTTGGGCGTCGGGCCGTAGTGCCGTGCAGGTTCGTTCATGGTCGAGACCCCACGGGTTCGGGCTTCCCCTTCTCCCCGCGGGAGAAGGTGGCCCGCAGGGCCGGATGAGGGAAGCCCTGCACACCAGCCCTCACCCCAGCCCTCTCCCGGAGGGAGAGGGGGATTGGTTCGGTGTGGATGCGTGGCAGCGTGCAGGTCCGTTCGCGGTCAAGACCGCTCCCACAGGGGCACGCGCACGCCGGGCTTTTCCCTTCTCCCGCGGGAGAAGGTGGCCCGCAGGGCCGGATGAGGGAAGCCCTGCACACCAGCCCTCACCCCAGCCCTCTCCCGGAGGGAGAGGGGGATTGGTTCGGTGTGGGTGCGTGGCAGCGTGCAGGTCCGTTCGCGGTCGAGACCGCTCCCACAGGGTCATGCGCTCGCCGGGCTGTTCCCTTCTCCCCGCGGGAGAAGGTGGCCCGCAGGGCCGGATGAGGGAAGCCCTGCACACCAGCCCTCACCCCAGCCCTCACCCCAGCCCTCTCCCGGAGGGAGAGGGGGATTGGTCCGGTGTGGGTGCGTGGCAGCGTGCAGGTTCGTCCGCGGTCGAGACCGCCCCCACAGGGTCATGCGCTCGCCGGGCTTTTCCCTTCTCCCCGCGGGAGAAGGTGGCCCGCAGGGCCGGATGAGGGAGCCCCGGCACGTCCGTGGCCAAGACCGCTGCCCACCGGTCGGCGGCCGTCTCGCTCAGCGAATCACGCCAGCCGCCCGCAACGCGTCCAGTTCGGTGGCGGACTTGCCCAGCACGCGGCCGAGCACGTTGTCGGTGTGCTGCCCGTGCAGCGGCGGCGCGGTCGGTGTCACCGTGGGCGTACGCGAGAGCCGTAGCGGGCTGCGCACCATGCGCACCTCGCCGGCCACCGGATGCTCGGCGCTGAGTACCAGGTCGCGGTAGCGCGCTGTTTCCGAGTCGAACGCCTGGGCGACGTCCTTCACCTCGCCCACCGGGATGCCCCGCTCGCGCAGCGCGGCGATCAGCGGCTCGCTGTGCCAGCCGGCGAAGGCCTCCTGCAGCAGCGGCAGGAGGATCTCGCGGTGTTCGGTGCGATTCCGGTTCCGGGTGAAGCGCGGGTCGCCGTGCAGCTCCGGGCGCTCGAGCACCTCCAGGCACAGGCGCCGGTACTGCTCGTCGTTGCCCACCGCCAGGGCGATGCAGCCGTCGGCGGTGTTGAACAGCTGGTAGGGCACGATGCTGGCGTGGGCGTTGCCGTAGCGCTGCGGCACCTCGCCGGTGTTCAGGTAGCCCGAGGCGATGTTGGCGAGGAAATGCAGTGCGCTGTCGGACAGGGCGATGTCGATCGTCTGGCCGAGCCCGGAGCGTTCCCGCTCATAGAGCGCCGCGAGGATGCCCTGCACCGCATTCATCCCGGTGACCAGGTCGATGAAGGCCACGCCCAGGCGCATCGGCTCGCCGTCCTTCTCGCCGGTGATGGACATGAAGCCGCTCTCGGCCTGGATGATGAAGTCGTAGCCCGGGCGGTTCTCCAGCGGGTTGCCGCGCCCGTAGCCGGTGATCGAGCAGTGGATCAGCCGCGGGTTGACCGCCGACAGCGTCGCGTAGTCCAGCCCGAGGCGCGCGAGGCTGGCCGGCAGGAAATTCTCCACCACCACGTCGGCCTGCGCCGCCAGGTCGAGGATCAGCTGCCGCCCCTGCGGCGTGCGCAGGTCCACCGCCAGGCTCTGCTTGTTGCGGTTGGCGCTGAGGTAATAGGTGGAGATGCCGGTCTTCTGCGGCGGCATCCAGCTGCGGGTGTCGTCGCCGCCGTCGGGGCTCTCGATCTTCCACACCTCCGCGCCGAGGTCGGCCAGCGCCATGGTCGACCAGGGGCCGGCGAGAATGCGCGTGAGGTCCAGTACCTTGATGCCTTGCAGAGCGCCCACCACACCTCCTTGAACGAACGGAACAGCCATCGGAGGTTCGAAAGTGACCGAAGGGCATCGAAACCACAACCGGTGATAACCGCACAACCGTGCGATTACCGAACAACATTTCCCTTCGCCGCAGGTCCGAACGGCGATGTTCCATTATCGTGAACGAGTCCGTGCCGCGATTCAGATGACCGGACTCGTTCGATGCCGAACGTCCACAACAACTACAAGACGGGATGTTTGATATGCCTCTGACCCTCAAGCGCGCGCTGCGCGTGCTTCTGCTGGGAGCCGCGCTCCCGCTGGTATCCACCGTCCACGCTGCCGACTGGCCGACCGACACCGTTCGCCTGATCGTCCCCTATGCCCCGGGCGGCACCACCGACGTGCTGTCGCGCAAGGTCGCCGACCTGCTGCAGCAGCAGATCGGCACCGTGGTGGTCGAGAACCGTCCCGGCGCCGGCTCGACCATGGCTACCGGGCAACTGGCCCGCGGCGGCCGCGGCAGCGACCACACCATCCTCATGGCCTCGCCCGGCCATACCATCGGACCGGTGCTGTACGACAACCTGCCGTACGACCCGGTGAAGGACTTCCGCTTCATCCGCAACGTCATCGAGATTCCCAACGTGATGGTGGTCCCGGCCAGCAGCCCCTACGACAGCGTGCAGGCCTTCGTCGAGGCGGCGAAGACCAAGGAGATGACCTTCAGCTCTTCCGGCGTCGGCAGCTCGATCCACATGTCCGGCGAGCTGTTCAAGACCATGACCGGCACCCAGATGACCCATGTGCCCTTCCGCGGCTCGGGCGAGGCGCTGCCGGCGCTGCTCAGCGGCGACGTCGACGTGTCGTTCGACAACATGCCGGCCGTGCTGTCGCACATCAAATCCGGCAAGCTCAAGGCGCTGGCGGTCACCTCGCGCGAGCCCTCGCCCTACCTGCCGGGCGTCGAACCGCTGTCGAAGATCGGCGCCGATCTCGGCCTGGGCGACTTCGTCACCACCGCCTGGTTCGGCCTGATCGCCGACGACAGCATGCCCGAGGAGGCCGTGGAGACCCTGCAGGCCGCGCTGGACAAGGTGATGGAGGACCAGAGCTTCAAGGACTTCATCGCCCAGATCGGCGGCGAGGCGGCGTCCCAGGAAGGCGACGACTTCCGCGACTACGTCGCCCAGGACGTGCAACGCTGGCAACACGTCGCCGGCCAGGCCGAACTCCAGTAAGGGGGGGCACCATGACCGCCGCCGGCCGCCCGCGCTGGGTCAACCTCAACACGCTGCTCGGCGTCTTCTGGCTGCTGGCGGCGCTGCTGTTCCTGTTCCACCTGGTGCCGAACCACATCGAAGAGCCGCCGATGGTGCAGAACCCCCTGCAGTCGCCGCGCTGGCTGCCCAGCGTGGCCGGCTGGCTGGTGGCGCTGCTGTCGCTGGCGCTGATCGTCGAGGGCTGCCTGCGCCCGCCGGTGCGCGACCCGGACGCGGCCGAAGGCGGCGCGCCGGCGTGGCGCTGGCTGCTGATGCTCGCCGGCTTCGCCGCCTACTGGCTGCTGTTCGAGCCGCTGGGCGCCACCGCCGCCGGCATCCTCGGCACCCTGCTGCTGTTCGCCGCGCACCCGGTGCGCAGGCCCTGGCTGTACCTGCTGGCGATCGCCCTGCCGTGGCTGGTCAGCCTGCTGTTCGTCCACGTGCTGAACGTCCCGATGCCGTCCGGCACGCTCTGGGACTGACCCCGGCCCCACCTCGCGAGTGACCGAATGGAAGGCGTCTCCGAAGTCCTGAACCTGTTCCTCAGTCTCGACAACTTCATGGCCATCGGCATCGGCGTGCTGATCGGGGTGGTGGTCGGCGCCATTCCCGGGCTGACCGCGACCATGGCGGTGGCCCTGGCGCTGCCGTTCACCTTCAGCCTCGAGCCGGTGACCGCCATCCTGCTGCTGGTCGGCATCTACAAGGGCGGCATGTATGGCGGTTCGATCACCGCCATCCTGATCCACACCCCCGGCTCGCCAGCCGCGGCCTGCACCCTGCTCGACGGCTATCCGCTGACCCTCCAGGGCAAGGCCAAGAAGGCGCTGCAGATGGCGCTCTACGCGTCCTGCATCGCCGACGTGCTGTCGAACCTGGCGCTGATCCTGTTCGCCTCCTACCTGGCGAAGATCGCGCTGAACTTCGGCCCGCCGGAGTTCTTCTGGCTGATCTGCTTCTCGCTGACGATCATCGTCTCGATCGCCGGCGAGTCGGCGATCAAGGGCCTGATCGCCGCCAGCCTCGGGGTGATAGTCGCGTCCATCGGCATGGACGTGGTCTACGGCAGCCAGCGGCTGACCTTCGACAACTACAACCTGATGGACCGGGTGTCCTTCGTGCCGCTGCTGATCGGGCTGTTCGCCGTGCCGGAGGTGATCGACTTCTACCTGAAGAAGGCCGCCCCGCACGTGCGCGCGGCCTCCAGCGGCCTGGGCCTGACGCTCAAGGAGCTCAGGGCGAGCCTGAAGACCATCGTCCGCGGCTCGCTGATCGGCGTGATCATCGGCGCCATTCCCGGCACCGGCGCCACCGCGGCGTCCTTCATCTCCTACAGCGAGGCCAAACGCCGCTCGCCGAACCGGCAGAACTTCGGCAAGGGCGAGCTGGAAGGCGTGGCCGCGGCCGAGTCGGGCAACAACGGCGTGGCCGGCGCGACCCTGATCCCGCTGCTGTCGCTCGGCATCCCCGGCGACGTGATCACCGCGATCATCCTCGGCGCCTTCATGATCCACGGGCTGACGCCCGGCCCGGTGCTGTTCCAGGAGAACCTCACGCTGATCTACGCGCTGTTCTGCGGGATCATGCTGAGCTCGGCGGTGCTGCTGTTCGTCGGCCACGGAGTGATCAGGTACTTCTCGCTGGTCGCCGACATCCCCAAGGCGATCCTGCTGCCGATCGTGCTGATGTTCTGCGTCTACGGCGCCTTCGCGGTGAACAACAGCGTGTTCGACATCGGCCTGATGCTGTTCTTCGGCGTGGTCGGCTACCTGTTCAACCGCACCGGCTTCGCCACCGCGCCCTTCCTGCTCGGCTTCATCCTCGGGCCGATGTTCGAGGACAACCTGCGGCGCACCCTGCTGATCGGCCGCGGCGACCCGGCGATCTTCTTCCGCGGCCCGATCACCTGGCTGTTCGTCGCCCTCACCGCGCTGTCGCTGTTCTTCGCCGTCCGCCGCTACTGGCAGGAGCGGATCGCCGCCCGGCCCGACGCGGCGCCGCGCGCACATCCCGGCACAGGGGACAGCGGTCGGTAACGGGCGGATAGCCGGGCGACACGCGCGGCGGCGGACGATGCCGTCGCGCCGCCGCTTTGCGCTACCCTAGCCGCAGCGCGCCGTCGCGCCGACACCTCCAGGGACCCGTGTGCCTTCGACCCCGCCGCCCCCGCTGACCGCTTTCGACCGCCTCTGGCTGACCGAGACCGTGCGCCTGCGCGAGGAGCACGCCGGCCCACTGGAGGACCAGGAGGCCAACCGCCAGGCGCGCAGCCAGGGCGGCGCGCTGCCGGCGCTGATCGAGACGCGCGCGCTCTGGCTGGCCCGCCGCGACGGGCTCGACGCGGCCCTGCAGCACTGGCGCCAGGGCGCCCGCCTGGCCGGCTACGCGCTGGCGCTGCTGGCGATCCTCACCGGCGCCGGGCTCGGCTATTCCGCGCTCGGCGACGGCAGCCGCCCGGTCAACGTGTTCTGGGCGCTGGCCAGCCTGCTCGGGCTCAACCTGCTGACCCTGCTCGGCTGGGCGCTGGGCTTCCTGTTTGCCGGCGACAGCAGCGGCGCGCTCGGCCGCCTGTGGCTGTGGCTCGGGCAGAAGCTCGCGCGCGACGCGCGCGCCCTGCAGCTGGCGCCGGCATTGCTGACGGTACTCGACAGCCGCCGCCTCGGCCGCTGGCTGCTGGGCAGCGCGGCAAACGGCCTGTGGCTGCTGGCGATGGCCAGCGCGCTGGTCACGCTGCTGGCGCTGCTGGCGACCCGCCGCTACGCCTTCGTCTGGGAAACCACCATCCTCGGGCCGGATGCCTTCGTCGCCCTGACCCAGGCGCTCGGCGTGCTGCCCGCGCTGCTCGGCTTTCCCGTGCCGGATGTTGCGCAGATCGGCGCCAGCGGGGTGAGCCTGCAGGCGGCCGAGCCGGCGCGCCAGGCCTGGGCCGGCTGGCTGGTGGGCGTCACCCTGGTGTACGGCCTGCTGCCGCGGCTGCTGCTGTTCCTGCTCTGCTACGCGCGCTGGCGGCGCGGCCGCGGCGCCCTGCGGCTGGACCTGGAACTGCCGGCCTACCGCCTGCTGCGCGACCGCCTGCAGCCGCCGAGCGAGCGGCTGGGGGTGAACGACGCCGCGCCCGCCGAACTGCCCGTGCCCAGCGCCGGCGCCGCGCATCTCGGCGGCGAGGGCGCGGTGCTGGTGGGCATCGAGCTCGACGACGACCTTCCCTGGCCGCCGAAGCTGCCGGCCGGCGTCGCCCTGGGCGGCCTGCTCGACGACCGCGAGCAGCGCCGGCGGCTGCTCGAGCAGCTCACGCAGTACCCGCCGCAACGCCTGGCGATCGCCTGCGACCCGCGCCGCTCGCCGGACCGCGGCACCCTGGCGCTGATCGGCGAGCTGGCCCGCTGCGCCGGATCGACGCGCGTCTGGCTGCTGCAGCCACCGCCCGGCGAACCGCTGGACAGTGCGCGCCTGGCCGACTGGCACGGTGCGCTGGACGCACTCGGCCTGGCGCACGCCTGCGCCGCGCCGCTCGGCTGGCTGGAGACGGGCCATGACTGAAGCGCGACCGCTGAAGCTCTGCGTGGTCGGCCACACCAACGTCGGCAAGACCTCGCTGCTGCGCACCCTGACCCGCGACCCGGGCTTCGGCGAGGTGTCGCACCGCCCGAGCACCACCCGCCACGTCGAGGGCGCGCGGCTGTCGGTGGACGGCCAGCCGCTGCTCGACCTCTACGACACCCCCGGCCTGGAAGACGCCATCGCCCTGCTGGAATACCTCGAACGGCTCGAGCGCCCCGGCGAGCGGCTCGACGGGCCGGCGCGGGTGGCGCGTTTTCTCGAGGGCAGCGAGGCGCGGCAGCGGTTCGAACAGGAGGCCAAGGTGCTGCGCCAGCTGCTCGGCTCCGACGCCGGGCTGTACGTGATCGACGCCCGCGAGCCGGTGCTGGCCAAGTACCGCGACGAGCTGGCGGTGCTCTCCGCCTGCGGCAAGCCGCTGCTGCCGGTGCTGAACTTCGTCAACGGCCCGCGCCAGCGCGAGGACGAGTGGCGCGGGGCGCTGGCCCGCCTGGGCCTGCACGCGCTGGTGCGCTTCGACACCGTGGCCCCGCCGATCGATGGCGAGCGCCGCCTCTACGAGAGCCTGGCGCTGTTGCTGGAAAGCGCCCGCCCCTCGCTGCAGCGCCTGATCGACGATCACGAGCGGCAGGCCGTGGCGCGGCGCCAGGGCGGCGCGCGGCTGATCGCCGACCTGCTGCTGGACGTGGCCGCCTGCCGGCGCAGCGTCGCCACCGATCCGGAACTCGAGCGCCAGGCCGTCGCCGCCCTGCACCGCGACGTGCGCGCCCGCGAACAGCGCTGCGTCGAGGCACTGCTCGAGCTCTACGCATTCCGCCCCGGCGACGCCCGTTCCGGCGACCTGCCGCTGGAGCAGGGTCGCTGGAGCGACGACCTGTTCAACCCCGAGACCCTGCGCCAGCTCGGCGTGCGCGTGGGTGGCGGCATGGCTGCCGGCGCGGCCGCCGGGGCCGGGGTCGACCTGCTGGTCGGCGGCATCACCCTGGGCGCCGCGGCGTTGGTCGGGGCGCTGGCCGGCGGCGGCGCGCAGACCGCCCGGCATTACGGCAGCCGCCTGCTCGGCAAGCTCCGCGGGCAGCGCGAACTGACCGTAGACGACGCCGTGCTACGGTTGCTCGCCCTGCGCCAGCGCCAGTTGCTCGCCGCCCTCGCCGCGCGCGGCCACGCCGCGACCGAAGCGATCAGCCTGGAGACGCCGCAGGACAAGAGCTGGCGCGAGGGCCGCCTGCCCGAACCGCTGCAGCGTGCCCGCGCGCACCCCGAGTGGTCGTCGCTCAATCCGAACCCTCAGCTGGAACAGGCCGAACGCCAGGGCCTGGTCGACGCCCTCGCCGGCGAACTCGCACAGCCCTGACGATCGCGCCCCATGCTGGCTTTCTCCGCCGAAACGCGCACCACGCTGGGGCAGGACACGCCCGCGGCTCGCTCCTGAAGACGGCCGGGCCCGCATGAATGCTGGGACGCGGCCAGCTGGCACGGTCCCTGCGTAACCGGCCCTACCGGTCCTACCAGTCTGGCCAGTTCCATGCCGAGCATTTCCAACATCGCCGCGCAGGCGCTTCAGCGGCGCATCCTCGACGGGGAATTCCCCGCCGGCGCCATGCTGCCCTCGCAGCGCGACCTGTCCGAGCAGTTGTCGATCAGCCGCAGTTCGCTGCGCGAAGCGCTGTCCACCCTCGAGGCGCTGGGCCTGGTGCGCGCGCAGCCGGGCAAGGGTGTGTTCGTCACCGGCGGCAACGGCCCGGCACGCGCGCCCAAGGGCACCGCCTCGATGACGCCACGTGCGCTGCTGGAGTTTCGCCTGGCGCTCGAGCCGGCCTGGACGCGCCTGGCCGCCCTGCGCCTCGACGCCGCCGGCCGGCAGCGCCTGGAGGCCATCCAGAAGGGCATGGACGACGCGCTCAAGGCCTGCGACCTGGTGATGGCCGCCGACTGGGACCTGCAGTTCCACCTGTGCCTGGCCGAGCTGTCGGGAAACCCCGGCTTCCTCGCCATCGCCCAGCAGTTCCGCGAGCAGATCGGCCACAGCCTGCGCCTGCCGTTCTCCAACGCCGCCGGCCTGTGGGAGCCGGCCGACGAACACCACGCCATCCTCGCCGCGCTGCGCGCCGGCGACGCGGACGCTGCCGAGTCGGCGATGCGCATTCACCTGCGGGCCGCCGCGCGGCGCACCCACATCGATTTTTCCGAGTCCTGACCTTTCCACCGGAGCCTACCCATGAAAAACCGCCGCACCCTCATGAGCACCTTCGCCGGCCTGGTCGCCGGCCTCACCCTCACCGGCCTGTTCGGCGTCGGCCTGGCGCAGGCCGACGTCCTCGACGAGGTCAAGCAGCGCGGCACGCTGCGGGTCGCCGTGCCGCAGGATTTCCCGCCATTCGGCAGCGTCGGCACCGACCTCAAGCCGCGCGGCTACGACATCGACATGGCCAACCTCATCGGCGAGAAACTGGGCGTGAAGGTCGAGCTGATCCCGGTCACCAGCACCAACCGAGTTCCCTACCTCACCACCGGCAAGGCCGACCTGGTGATCTCCAGCCTCGGCAAGAACCCCGAGCGCGAGGCGGTGATCGACTTCACCGACGCCTACGCGCCCTTCTTCAACGGCGTGTTCGGCCCGACCGACGTGCCGCTGGCCGACGTCGAACAGCTGGCCGGCAAGACGGTGGCGGTCACCCGCGGCTCCGTGGAGGACCTGGAGCTGAGCAAGATCGCCCCCAAGAACGCCACCCTGAAGCGCTTCGAGGACAACAACTCGACCATCTCCGCCTACCTCAGCGGCCAGGTGGAATTCATCGCCACCGGCAACGTGGTGGCCGCCGGCGTCAACGACCTGACCAAGGTCCGCCCGCTGGAGACCAAGTTCCTGATCAAGAACTCGCCCTGCTACATCGGCCTGGCCAAGGGCGAGGCCGCGCTGCAGGCGCAGGTCAACCAGATCATCGCGCAGGCCAGGCAGGACGGCTCGCTCAACGCGATCGCCGAACGCTGGCTGAACGCGCCGCTGCCGGCCGAGCTGTAACGCCCGCGCCTTACCACCGCAGCGGCGCCCGCCAGGGGCGCCGCTGCCAACGGACACTTTCAACCGGATGAAATGATGGCCTATCGGTTCGACTTCGCTGCGGTCTTCCAGCACAGCGACCTGCTGCTGGCCGGCGCCGGCTTCACGCTGGCGCTGACCGCGGTCGGCGCCGCCGCCGGCATCGCCCTCGGCATCCTCGGCGCGGTCAGCCGCGCCTGGCGGCTGCCGCTGCTCAACGGCCTGTTCGGCGTCTACGTCGAGGTCATTCGCAACACGCCCTTCCTGGTCCAGCTGTTCTTCATCTTCTTCGGCCTGCCGGCGCTGGGCGTGAAGATGACCGAATGGCAGGCCGCCGTGCTGGCGATGGTGATCAACCTCGGCGCCTATTCGACGGAGATCATCCGCGCCGGCATCCAGGCCACCCCGCGCGGGCAGCTGGAAGCGGCCGAATCGCTCGCCCTGACCCGCCTGCAAGCGTTCCGCCACGTGGTGTTGCGGCCGGCGCTGGCGCGCATCTGGCCGGCACTCAACAGCCAGGTGATCATCGTCATGCTCGGCTCGGCGGTGTGCTCGCAGATCGCCACCGAGGAGCTGACCTTCGCCGCCAACTTCATCCAGTCGCGCAACTTCCGCGCCTTCGAGACCTACCTGGTGACCACCGCCATGTACCTGTTCATGGCCCTGCTGATCCGTCAGGTGCTGGCCTGGGTCGGCCGCCGCTTCGTGATCGGGAGGACGCGCTGATGCTCGTGCAGTTCACCACCTGGGACGTGATCCGCAACCTGCTCGAGGGCGGCAAGTGGACGCTGGCGCTGTCGCTGATCGCCTTCGTCCTCGGCGGCCTGGTCGGGCTGCTGATCCTGTTCGCGCGGATCGCCAGGAACCGCGCCCTGCAGGCCTTCGCCAAAGGCTACATCGAGGTGTTCCAGGGCACGCCGCTGCTGATGCAGCTGTTTCTGGTGTTCTTCGGCCTGCCGCTGATCGGGCTGGACGTCTCGCCCTGGTTCGCCGCCGCGCTCGGCCTCACGCTGTTCACCAGCGCCTACCTCGCCGAAATCTGGCGCGGCTGCGTCGAGGCGCTGCCGAAGGGCCAGTGGGAAGCGTCAGAAAGCCTGGCGCTGAACTACCTGCAGCAGATGCGCCACGTGATCCTGCCGCAGGCGCTGCGCATCGCCATCCCGCCCACCGTCGGCTTCTCGGTGCAGGTGGTCAAGGGCACCGCGGTGGCCTCGATCATCGGCTTCGCCGAACTGACCAAGACCGGTTCCATGCTCGCCAACGCGACCTTCCAGCCGCTGCTGGTGTTCGGGCTGGTGGCCGCCGGCTACTTCGCCCTGTGCTTCCCGCTGTCGCTGTTCGCCAAACGTCTGGAGAAGAAATTCCATGTCGCTCGTTAAGCTCACCGGGGTGCACAAGCATTTCGGCACCAACCACGTGCTCAAGGGCGTCGACCTCGCGGTCGAGCAGGGCGACGTCGTCGCGCTGATCGGCCGCAGCGGCTCGGGCAAGAGCACGCTGCTGCGCACCATCAACGGCCTGGAGCGTATCGACGAAGGCGAACTGCTGGTCGACGGCGCCGCGCTGCACGCCGGCCAGGGCGACCTGCGGGCGCTGCGGCAGAAGGTCGGCATGATCTTCCAGCAGTTCAACCTGTTCCCGCACCTGACCGTGGGCGAGAACGTGATGCTCGCGCCCACGGTGGTCAAGCGCCGCTCGAAGGCCGAGACCGAGGCGCTGGCGCGCGAGATGCTGGACAAGGTGGGGCTGGCCGACAAGTTCGCCAGCTATCCCGAGCAGCTCTCCGGCGGCCAGCAGCAGCGCGTGGCCATTGCCCGCGCCCTGGCGATGCAGCCGCGGGTGCTGCTGTGCGACGAGATCACCTCGGCGCTCGACCCGGAGCTGGTCAGCGAGGTGCTCGCGGTGGTGCGCCAGCTGGCCCGCGAGGGCATGACGCTAATCATGGTGACCCACGAGATGCGCTTCGCCCGCGAGGTGGGCAACAAGCTGATCTTCATGCACCACGGACGCATCCACGAAAGCGGCGACCCACGCGAGGTGTTCGCCGATCCGCGCACGCCGGAACTGGCCAACTTCATCGGTGCCGTGCAGGCGCACTGACGCCTCCGCTCCAGGCCTGCCGGCGCCCGCACCGGCGCCGGGCACGGCCCCGCACCAGGAAGGGGCATCCGACCCCGAAAACGACTCCAGCGGCCACGTTCGGTTCCGTTTCGCACCGATCGAATCTTTTTCGTGGCAGGGTTGCCGAGCGAAAAACCCCTGCTACGTTTAGAAGGAGAACAACAAGAACAAGAGAACGCCACCATGCCCAGCAGTCAGAAGCGACTCTGCGCTGCCCGTCCGGCCCGTCACCGATGCAGCCGCATTCGACTTCCGATCAGGTCCCTGATCGCCCTCTGGCGTCATGCCGCATCGCCGGCTTCTCTCCCGGCCTCTCCGCCCGTTCGAACCCTTTCGTATCCGTCTGCCCCGGCTGAACGCCTCCTGCGCGCCGGCAGCGCTCTCTCCGATTTCCTATCCCAACCGTTCCGTCCGCCGCGAGCCGCCATCGTGCGGCTTCGTGCGCGGTCAACCCCCAGGAGGAGATACGCATGATGCGTTCCGCAATCGCAGTGGCAGTTCTGATCGCAGGCACCGGCTCGGCGAGTGCCGCCGAGATTTCCGACGGCAAGGTGAAGATCGGCATCCTCAACGACCAGTCCGGCGTCTACGCGGACTTCGGCGGCAAGTGGTCGTTCGAAGCGGCGAAGATGGCCGCCGAGGACTTCGGCGGCAAGGTGCTCGGCGCGCCGATCGAGGTCATCACCGCCGACCACCAGAACAAGCCGGACATCGCGTCCAACATCGCCCGCCAGTGGTACGACCGCGAGCAGGTCGACTCGATCATGGAGCTGACCACCTCCTCGGTGGCGCTGGCGGTACAGGGCATCTCCAAGGAAAAGAAGAAGATCGACCTGGTGACCGGCGCCGCCACCGCCGAGCTCACCGGCAAACAATGCTCGCCCTACGGCTTCCACTGGGCGTATGACACCCACGCGCTGGCGGTCGGCACCGGCGGCGCGCTGGTGTCGCAGGGCGGCGACAACTGGTACTTCCTCACCGCCGACTACGCCTTCGGCTATTCGCTGGAGGAGCAGACCAGCAAGTTCGTCAAATCCAAGGGCGGCAAGGTGCTGGGCTCGGTGCGCCACCCGCTGTCGAACACCGACTACTCGTCGTTCCTGCTGCAGGCACAGTCCTCCGGGGCCGAGGTGATCGGCCTGGCCAACGCCGGCCTGGACACCTCCAACGCCATCAAGCAGGCCGCCGAGTTCGGCATCGTCGCCGGCGGCCAGCGCCTCGCCGCGCTGCTGTTCACCCTCGCCGAGGTGCACGGCCTGGGCCTGGAGTCGGCGCAGGGGCTGACCCTCACCGAGAGCTTCTACTGGAACCGCGACGACAAGTCCCGCGAGTTCGGCCGGCGCTTCTTCGAGCGCACCGGGCGGATGCCGAACATGATCCATGCGGGCACCTACTCCGGCGTATTGCAGTACCTCAAGGCGATCGAGAAGGCTGGCACCGACGCCACCGAGCCGGTGGCCAAGGCGATGCACGAGATGCCGGTGGACGACTTCTTCGCCAACGGCGCCAGGGTCGGGGCCAACGGCCGGCTGATCAGCGACGTCTACCTGATGGAAGTGAAGAAGCCGGACGAGAGCAAGGAGCCCTGGGACTACTACAAGGTGCTCGCCACCGTACCGGGAGCCGAGGCCTACCTCGACCCGGCCGAAAGCGGCTGCGAGCTGGTCAAATGAGTGCGGTGATCGCGCCCCGTGAAGGGGCGGACGCCGGCGAAGCCGCGGTGGTGCTCTCGGCGCGCGGCTTGCGCCGGGAGTTCGCCGGTTTCGTGGCGGTCAACGACGTGAACCTGGATGTGCGCCATGCGCGCATCCACGCGCTGATCGGCCCCAACGGCGCCGGCAAGACCACGGTGTTCAACCTGCTGACCAAGTTCCTCCAGCCCACCAGCGGGACCATCGAGCTGCTCGGCCAGGACATCACCCGCACCGACCCGGCGCGGGTGGCGCGCATGGGCCTGGTGCGCTCGTTCCAGATCTCCGCGGTGTTCCCGCACCTGAGCGTGCTGGACAACGTGCGCGTCGCGCTGCAGCGCCCGGCCGGGCTGGCCACGCAGTTCTGGCGCCCGCTGCGCGCGCTGCGGCAGCTCGACGACAAGGCCATGCAGCTGATCCACTCGGTCGGCCTGCAGGATGCCTGCGACTGCCTGGCCGCGGACCTGTCCTACGGGCGCAAGCGCGTGCTGGAGCTGGCCACCACCCTGGCACTGGAGCCACGCGTGCTGCTGCTCGACGAGCCCATGGCCGGCATGGGCCACGAGGACGTGGACATCGTCTCCGGGCTGATCCGCGAGGTCGCCCGCGAGCGTGCCGTGCTGATGGTCGAGCACAACCTGAAGGTGGTCGCCCAGTTGTGCGACGAGGTCACCGTGCTGCAGCGCGGCGAGATCCTCGTCTCCGGCGACTACCGCACCGTCAGCGAAGACCCGCGCGTGCGCGAGGCCTACATGGGGACCGAAGATGACTGACCCGACGCCCCTGCTGCGCGTGCGCGAGCTCAACGCCTGGTACGGCGAGGGGCATGCGCTGCACGGCATCGACCTGGACGTCCACGAGGGCGAGACGGTGACCCTGCTCGGCCGCAACGGGGTGGGCAAGACCACCACGCTGCGCGCCATCATGGGCATCATCCGCAAGCGCACCGGTTCGGTGAGCTTCGCCGGCCGGAACATGATGCAGGTGCCGCTGCATCGCACCGCCCATGCCGGCATGGGCTTCGTGCCGGAGGAGCGCGGAATCTTCGCCAGCCTCTCGGTGGACGAGAACCTGCACCTGCCACCGGTGGTGGCCAAGGGCGGCATGAGCGTCAAGGAGATCTACAGGCTCTTCCCCAACCTCGAGGAACGCCGCCACAGCCCCGGCACCAAACTCTCCGGTGGCGAGCAGCAGATGCTCGCCATCGCCCGCATCCTGCGTACCGGCGCGCGCCTGCTGCTGCTCGACGAACCCACCGAGGGCCTGGCCCCGGTGATCGTCCAGCGCATCGGCGAGGTGCTGGTGACACTGAAGAAGCGCGGCATGACCATCCTGCTGGTGGAGCAGAACTTCCGCTTCGCCAGCAAGGTCGCCGACCGCTTCTACGTGATCGACCATGGCCGGGTGATCGACGACTTCGACGCCGGCCAGTTGCCGGACCGCATGGGCCGGCTCCACGAAGCGCTGGGGGTCTGACGATGATCTTCGACATCCCGATCCAGGCCTTCCTCGGCCAGTTGCTGATCGGCCTCATCAACGGCTCGTTCTACGCGATGCTGAGCCTGGGGCTGGCGATCATCTTCGGCCTGCTGCGGGTGATCAACTTCGCCCATGGCGCGCAGTACATGATGGGCGCCTTCGCCGGCTACCTGCTGCTGGCCACCTTCGGCATCGGCTACTGGCCGGCGCTGATCCTCGCACCGCTGATCGTCGGCCTGGCCAGCGCGGTGATCGAGCGGCTGATGCTGTCGCGGCTGTACAACCTCGACCACCTCTACGGGCTGCTCTTCACCTTCGGCCTGGCACTGGTGATCGAGGGCACCTTCCGCTACTACTACGGCTCCTCCGGGCAGCCCTACGCGGTGCCCAGCGCGCTGGCCGGCGGCTACAACCTGGGCTTCATGTTCCTGCCCAAGTACCGCGGCTGGGTGGTGCTGGCCTCGCTGCTGGTGTGCCTGGGCACCTGGCTGCTGATCGAGAAGACCAAGCTCGGCTCCTACCTGCGCGCCGCCACCGAGAACCCCACGCTGGTGCGCGCCTTCGGCATCAACGTGCCGCTGCTGCTGACCTTCACCTACGGCCTCGGCGCCGGCCTGGCCGGACTCGCTGGCATCCTCGCCGCGCCGGTCTACCAGGTCAGCCCGCTGATGGGCTCGAACCTGATCATCGTGGTGTTCGCGGTGGTGGTGGTCGGCGGCATGGGCTCGATCCTCGGCGCCGTCATCACCGGCTACCTGCTCGGGCTGCTCGAGGGGCTGACCAAGGTGTTCTACCCGGAGGCCTCGAACATCGTGATCTTCGTCGTCATGGCCATCGTGCTGTTGATCCGGCCTGCGGGCCTCATGGGTAAGGAGGCCTGAATGGCGCGCGTCATGACCCAATCCCTGCTGCCACGCCAGCGCGCTGCGCTGAATGCCGAAACCCTGCTCATCGGGCTCGCCGTGCTCGGGCTGATCGCCGCCCCGCTGTACTTCTACCCGGTGTTCCTGATGAAGGTGCTGTGCTTCGCGCTGTTCGCCTGCGCCTTCAACCTGCTGCTCGGCTACACCGGCATCCTCTCCTTCGGCCACGCGGCTTTCTTCGGTGGCGCCGCCTATTTCACCGCGCACGCGGTGAAGGAATGGGGGCTGTCGCCGGAGCTGGGCATCCTGGTCGGGGTGGCCGGCGCCGCGGCGCTTGGCCTGGTGATCGGCTTCCTGGCAATCCGCCGCACGGGCATCTACTCGACGATGATCACCCTGGCGCTGGCGCAGATGTTCTTCTTTTTCTGCCTGCAGGCGCCCTTCACCCACGGCGAGGACGGCATTCAGGGCGTGCCGCGCGGCCATCTGTTCGGGCTGATCGACCTGTCCGAACCGCTGAACATGTACTTCTTCGTGCTCGCGGTGTTCCTGCTCGGCCTGTTCGCCATCTGGCGCATCATCAACTCACCGTTCGGGATGATTCTGAAATCGATCCGCGAGAACGAGTCGCGGGCCATCTCGCTGGGCTACACGGTGTCGCGCTACAAGCTCGCGGCCTTCGTGATGTCGGCGGCGCTGGCCGGGCTGGCCGGCGGGCTCAAGGCGCTGGTGTTCCAGTTCGCCACGCTCACCGACGTCAGTTGGCAGATGTCCGGCGAGGTGGTGCTGATGACGCTGCTCGGCGGCATCGGCACGCTGGTCGGCCCGGTGGTCGGCGCGGCGCTGGTGACCACGCTGGGCAACTACTTCGCCACCTCGCAGATCCCGGTCACGCTGATCACCGGGGGCATCTTCATGCTCTGCGTGCTGGTGTTCCGCCGCGGCATCATCGGCGAGCTGTATGCCTCACGGCTCGGCAAGTGGCTGTCCGGCGAGCGGCGCTCGTGAGGGCGCGCCCTCAGCGGGCGCGGCGGTGAGCCGCACCGCCCAGAGCGAGGCCAGTACCAGCAGCAGGCCGCCGGCCCAGCCGCCGGCGCCGAGCTGCTCGTCCAGCCACAGCGAGGCGAACAGGGCACCGAACAGCGGCTCGGTGCCCATCAGCATCGACACCCGAGTCGGGCTGGAAGCGCGCAGCGCGAAATTCTG
The DNA here is from genome assembly GCF_000425625.1 of Stutzerimonas azotifigens DSM 17556. Classification (GTDB taxonomy): domain Bacteria; phylum Pseudomonadota; class Gammaproteobacteria; order Pseudomonadales; family Pseudomonadaceae; genus Stutzerimonas; species Stutzerimonas azotifigens. The sequence continues at coordinate 4,298 of NZ_AUDU01000039.1, read as the reverse complement.
CACGAAGAACGCCAGCAGCGTGGCGAACAGCACCAGGTAGACCACCGCCAGCCAGAACGCGCCGCTGCGCGGCAGCGCCGGCAGCCCGCCCGGCAGGGCGAAGGCCAGCGCCAGGCAGCCGACCGCCACCACCCCGCTCTGCACGGCGGTCAGCGCCAGCGCCGGGACGTCCCGGCCGGCGGTCAGGCGCTGGGTGAAGCAGACGAATCCCGCACGCAGCAGCGCCGCGCCGAGCATCAGGCCATCGCCGAGCCCGAAGCGGATCGCCGCCCCGCCGGTCAGCAGCCAGACGCCGGCCACCGCCAGCGCGCAGGCGACCAGCAGCAGGGCGCGCGGCCGACGGCCGAACAGCGCCCACTCGACGATGGGCGTGAACAGCACGCAGAGGCTGATCAGGAAGGCCGCGTTGCTGGCACTGGTCAGCAGCACCCCGTAGGTTTCGCAGAGGAAGATCGCCAGCAGCAACAGCCCCAGCGGCAGGCCCGGGCGCAGCGCCGCGAGGCCGCCGCCGCGCAGCGCCGGGGCCAGCAGCAGGCAGGTCAGGCCGAAGCGCGCGGCGATGAAGCCGAGCACCGGGTAGAACAGCAGCGCCTGCTTGGCCACCGCGTAGCTGCTGCCCCAGATCACCGCCACCAGCAGCAGTGCCAGTTCGGCGGCCTGTCGAGTTCCCATACGCATCATCGCGCGCTCCCACATGAACGGAACGCGATTGTTCCGCAGCCAGGCGGGCGCGATAATCCGGCGTTTCGGAACAGGACTTATGCTCTGTGAGCACAGATGAACTGGCCGCCCTGCTGCCGGGGCTGGCGGTACTGGTGCAGGTGGTCGAGACCGGCAGCTTCTCGGCCGTCGCCCGCCAGCAGGGCAGCACCGCCTCGGCGGTGAGCCGGCAGATCGCCCGCCTGGAGCGCGCCCTGTCGCTGCGGCTGCTCGAGCGCACCACGCGTAAGCTGCGCCTGACCGACGCCGGCGAGGAGGTCTACGGCCATGCGCTGGCGCTGATGGCCGCCGCCCGCGCGGCGGCCGACGTCGGCGAGCGGCTGATGCAGAGCCCGCGCGGTCGGGTCCGGCTGAGCGTGCCGAAGGCGCTCGGGCGCTTCGTGATCAACCCGCTGCTGCCGGAATTCCTGCGCCGCTACCCGGACGTCGACCTGCAGGTGCAGCTCAGCGACCGCAGCCCGGACCTGATCGACGACCATTTCGACCTGGTGGTGCGGGTCGGCGACCAGCCGCCGGAAGGGCTGGCCGGCCGCCCGATCACCCAGGTGCACCAGCTGCTCTGCGCCAGTCCGGGCTATCTCGCCGCGCACGGCGAGCCGCACCACCCGCAGGAACTCTTGCGCCATAGCTGCCTGTTCCTGGCGGAAACGCCGGACGACCACCGCTGGCATTTCCGCCGTGGCGACGAACAGGAAGTGGTGGCCGTGCGTGGCCGGTATGCCTGCAACCACAGCGAGGCGCGGCTGCTGCTGGCGCGCGAGGGTTTCGGCATCACCTGCCTGCCGCACTTCACCGCGGCCGAGGCCCTGGCCCGCGGCGAGCTGCGTGAGGTGCTGGCCGACTGGCGCTACACCGGCTCCTACCAGGGGGCGGCCTGGCTGCTATGGCGGCCTAACCGGCAACTGCCGCCGAGCCTGCGCGCGCTGATCGACTACCTGGCGCAGCAGCTCGGCGGGCGCTGAGTCAGACGGCGACCGGCGCCTTGATGTGCGGATGGGCCTGGTAGCCGACCAGCTCGAAATCCTCGAAGCGGAAGGCGAACAGGTCCTTCACGTCCGGATTGAGCTTCATGGTCGGCAGCGGCAGCGGCTGGCGGGTCAGCTGCAGGTCGGCCTGCTCCAGATGGTTGGCGTAGAGGTGGCAGTCGCCGCCGGTCCAGATGAAGTCGCCCGGCTGCAGGTCACAGACCTGGGCGAGCATCAGCGTCAGCAGTGCGTAGCTGGCGATGTTGAAGGGCACGCCGAGGAAGATGTCGGCCGAGCGCTGGTACAGCTGGCAGGACAGCCGGCCGTCGGCGACGTAGAACTGGAACAGCGCGTGGCACGGCGGCAGCGCCATCTGGTCCACCAGCGCCGGATTCCAGGCCGAGACGATCAGCCGGCGCGAGTCCGGGTTCTTCCTGATCATCTCGACGAGCTTGGCGATCTGGTCAATCGACTCGCCGTCCGGCGCCGGCCAGCTGCGCCACTGGTAGCCGTAGACCGGGCCCAGCTCGCCGTTCTCGTCGGCCCACTCGTCCCAGATAGAGACGCCGTTGTCCTTCAGGTAGCGGATGTTGGTCTCGCCCTGCAGGAACCACAGCAGCTCGTGGACGATGGACTTGAGGTGGCACTTCTTGGTGGTCACCAGCGGGAAGCCCTCGGCGAGGTCGAAGCGCATCTGGTAGCCGAACACGCTGTAGGTGCCGGTGCCGGTGCGGTCGCTCTTGAAGGTGCCGTGCTCACGCACGTGGCGCATCAGGTCGAGGTACTGTTTCATCGCGGGCTCGGGGGTGGAAAAGGTCAATGGTAAAAGGCCCCGCTGCGCTTGTCGCGCCCCGGGGCCGGACGGTCAGGCGACCGCCTTGCGCGGGTTGTGCCGGTAGGCCCAGACCATCATCCCGACGCCACCGAGGATCATCGGCACGCACAGCAGCTGGCCCATGGTCAGCCAGCCGAACGCCAGGTAGCCGAGCTGCGCGTCCGGCACGCGGACGAACTCGACGATGAAGCGGAACACCCCGTAGCAAATGGCGAACAGGCCGGAGACGGCCATGGTCGGCCGCGGCTTGCTGGAATACACCCAGAGGATCGCGAACAACGCCACACCCTCGAGGGCGAACTGGTACAGCTGCGAGGGGTGCCGCGGCAACTGCGCCGGGTCGGTGGGAAAGATCATCGCCCAGGGCACGTCGGTGGCCTTGCCCCAGAGCTCGGCGTTGATGAAGTTGCCGATGCGTCCGGCGCCGAGGCCGATCGGCACCAGCGGGGCGATGAAGTCCATCAGCTCGAAGAAGCTCTTGCCGTTGCGCCGGGCGAAGATCCAGGTGCACAGCAGCACGCCGATCAGCCCGCCGTGGAACGACATGCCGCCCTTCCACACCTGGAAGATCAGCGTCGGGTCGTTGACGTAGGCGGCCAGGTCGTAGAACAGCACGTAGCCTAGCCGGCCGCCGACGATCACGCCCATGGCCACCCAGAACACCAGGTCGGACAGCTTCTCCCGGCTCCAGCCCGGCTCGAAGGCCGGCAGCCGCCGGGCGGCCAGCCACCAGGCGCCGCCAATGCCGATCAGGTACATCAGGCCGTACCAGTGGATCTTGATGGGCCCGAGCGCGAGGACCACGGGGTCGATGTTCGGATAGGTCAGCATCCGCTGCTCCTCAGATCAGGAAGTTGAGACCGACGCCGAGCAGCAGCAGGGCGAACAGACGCTTGAGCACGCGCGGCGGCAGCCGGTGGGCCAGGCGCGCGCCGACGCGGGCGAAGATCATGCTGGTGGTGGCGATGCCGACCACCGCCGGCAGGTACACGTAGCCCAGGCTCCACTCGGGCAGGCCCTCGTGGCCCCAGCCGAGATACATGAAGCCCAGCGCGCTGAACAGGGCGATCGGCATGCCGGCGGCAGCCGAGGTGGCCACCGCCTGCAGCATCGGCACGCTGCGCCAGACGAGGAAGGGCACGGTCAGCGAGCCGCCGCCGATGCCGAAGATCGCCGAGGCCCAGCCGATCACCACGCCGGCCGCGCCGAGCGCCGGCCTGCCGGGAACCTCGCGGACGCTTTTCGGCTTGAGGTCGAGGCTCATCTGCAGCGCCATGAGGATGGCGAAGGTGCCGATGATCTTCTGCAGGATCGGCCCGTCGATCAGCGCCGCCGTGGAGGCACCGAGCAGCGCGCCGACGGCGATGCCCAGCGACAGCCAGGCGAAGATCTCCCAGCGCACCGCGCCGAGGCGATGGTGCTCGCGAACCGAATTGATCGAAGTGAAGACGATGGTGGCCAGCGAGGTGCCGACCGCCAGGTGGGTCTGCACCTCGGGCCCCACGCCCTGGGCCGCGAGGCTGTAGACCAGCACCGGCACCATCACCAGCCCGCCGCCGACACCGAACAGCCCGGCCAGCACGCCGGTGCAGGCACCCAGCAACAGGTAGAGCAGAAACGCCATGGAATTCTCGAGACAGCGGCAAAGGCGGCATGGTAGCGGAAAAGCGCGGGCGGGCGGAGCAGGCTTCAGGCTTCAGGCTTCAGGCTTCAGGCTTCAGGCTTCAGGCTTCAGGCTTCAGGCTTCAGGCTTCAGGCTTCAGGCTTCAGGCTTCAGG
>NZ_KE384418.1:88733-125274 GCF_000425625.1 Stutzerimonas azotifigens DSM 17556 | reverse complement strand
GGGTTCTACCCCGTTTCCACGGACGGTTTGAAAAGGGCTGAAAACTTCAGATCTTGCCTGGCGACTCTACGACGCATTCGTGGGTTATGAAACCGCTCGATGTAGTCGAATAAATCCGCCCGTGCTTCATCACGAGTTCGATACGACTGATGGACAACGCGCTCCCGTTTGAGCTGACCGAAGAAGCCTTCACAGGCTGCGTTGTCGCCGCAATGCCCGACGGCACTCATGCTGCAGACCAGCGTGTTGCGATTCAGAAAGCGCTGGTAGTCGGTGCTGGTGAATTGGCTACCGCGATCCGAATGCAGGATTACTGACCAGTCACCCTGGCGCTGCCAAATCGCCATCTCCACTGCTCGAATCACCATCTGCCGATCCTGGCGGTGATGCATCGACCAACCGATCACCAGCTTGCTGTACAAGTCGAGCACCACACATAGGAAAAGCTTGCCTTCCAGTGTGGCTATTTCCGTGATGTCCGTGACCCACTTGCGCTCCGGCTCCTGCGCGGTGAAATCGCGCTCCAGCAGGTTTTTCACGCCTGCTGGACGGCCACTGGCGACTCTTCCAAAACCACGTCTCTTACGGCGTGGCCAGCCTTGAATTCGCTCAGCCGCCATCAGGCGAGCAACGCGGTTCAAGCTGACGATTTCGCCCTCGTCGAGCAAATCCTCATGCATGCGCGGTGCGCCGATCACGCCACGGCTGTCCTCATGAATCTCACGAATGCGCCTGACCAGACGTGCATTCTCTTGAGTTCGCGGGCTTGGATCACGATCCTGCCAGGCGTAATAGCCACTGGCAGAAACCTTCAGGCAACGGCACATCAGACGTACCGGGTACTCGTTGCGGCAGCGCTGGATCACCGTGTACCGCTCGATGACTCCCTGGCAAAGTACGCTGCCGCGTCTCTTAAAAAATCACGTTCCTTGGTCACCCGGGCCAACTCACGCTTGAGGCGGGCCAGCTCCTCATCTCGCGGACTACCTGTTCCGGGAAAGGCCTTTTCTGCGCCTGGCTGTGCCTCTCGAACCCAGCGTGTGAGCAGGTTCGGAGCCACACCAATCTCCAGGGCCACCTGTCGACAGCTCGCCCCTGAACGACGAACCAACTCGATGGCTTCCCGCTTGAACTCGGGGCTGTATTTCTTGCGCTTCATGAACACTCCTTCAGCTCGGCATGAGCTTACTCGAAAGTGTCCGTGCTAATGGGGTAGAACCCCGCTGCTGACTGGTGGTGCTGGGTTGCTTGGACATGATTGTCTCCTGCAGGTGGTTAGGAAGTCGCATCGTAGCCACCCGACTTGACGCGGTATCTAGGCTTTTTGGAGACGAACTTTCACAAACTCTGCGCACTACAGGTATGGCAAGCTATTGCCCGCGGTGCTCTAACAGATGCCCTGCCATAGCTCTTCGGACTCAACAGCAGCGACAAATCGGCCAGCAGTAAACCCGTCAGGAAACAACGAATCTTGTCTTTCCCCGTCAAGCTGATCTATAGGTCTGAGGAGCTGCTTCTCATCGCGCAAGATGACCTCCAGCGCCTCACGGGATACCACTCTGAACCCATCAATAGACTGCCCATCGAGCTCAATTGACGTGTCGACTATCCAGGCACGTATATCGGCACCGGGCTCATGACCGTGATAGCTCAACCTGGCGCGCAGCTCTTGATCCGCTATCAGCGCACTACGCACCGCTGCCTGTTTGCGCCGTAACTGCCAGGCAGCCTTGCGCAACGTGTTGGTGCGATGGAGCCAGACCTCATGCTTGGTCGAGCGGATATAGCCTGACTTGACCTCAAGGAGCAGTAGCACACCATCCTGATGGCAGATCAGATCCACCTCGCCGGCATCGTCTTCTTCGTTCGCCAGTGGCCGATAACCCACCTCAACAGCAAAGCCACGCTGCCTGAGGCTCGCGGCCAGTGCGAGTTCTACGCGTTGGGTTTCAGTCTGCATATCGGCCCGACGTGCATTCACGCGCCGAAGGTTATTGGTGGCCGCCGTCAGGTTGTTCTGCTGCGCGCCAACCCAAGGGAACTGAAAGCTGTAGCGTCCGATTTTGTAATAGGGCTGTTCGTACAGGCGTGGCGCGGGCATCCCTGGCTGCAGTTTCAATTGGTGAGATAGCACCTTGAAGTCGCTGGTCCAGAACTTGAGGATTGCCTTGGCCGAATCGGCGCAGCCTTTCGGGTGTTCGTCACAGACAGTCCAGCCAGTGATCCTGCGGATCTTTTCTGGCTCTTCGGACCAAGTCAGTGGAAACCTGTTTTCACCGGAAAGCATGCCATTCATGGCTAAGCGCCCCAGTGCCTGAGCAAACACACCCGAATCACGCAAGTGACTCTGAAATGGCTGGATAAACTCCTTCTGAAAGAAAACCGAATTCAGCTCGCTGGCCAGCAGCAAGTGGTGAAGCTGAACCTGAGAACCATCACTGAGCGAGACTCGATCACCCAAGCCGTAGATCTGCTGTAACTGCAGCTTGCTGCGAACCGCCTTGATATAGGCCAACTGGTTCAGCTCATGATTCTCGGCTGAGCCGATGATTTGTTCGGCCATGTCGGAGAGGGCGAAGGTATGCAGGGCACGGTTCATCCAGTAGTGCCAAAGCAAATCACTCTTACGCCCGGTTCGCTGCCATCGCTCTGTTCCCGCCTCCGACTGGTTGTAGATTACCGGCTCACCCGGTTTTAGCTGGTAACGGCATTCAGGGTCGAAGCAGAACCAGTCGATTGAGCCTTCGTAGTCGATCCGCTCTTGGGTTGCCAAAATCAGAACGGCTAACGATTCGAGGTTTTGACGACATGCCACCACGTCAGAATTGCTGGATTCAGGAAAGATAATCGGTGATAGGTGACGTTTCAGCGATTGCCCGAGTCGTGATTCGCTCAGGCGGAAATCCTCTTCCGAGCAAGCACGGAGCTTGTTCAGAATAATGCGGTTGTAGACCTTCCACTGCTGACCGGAGCGATCAGCGGGCACATCTTCTGCAAAGGCTTCATAGGCCAGAACGCTGAGGTAGGAAAACAGCTCCAGCAGCGATAAATGCTTGAGTTGTTTTTCAGCTATGGCCACCAGCTCATCAAAAGGCCTGAGCTGATCCAGCAGGCGATCACAGACGCCGAAGAAAACTTGCCATTCATCCCCGGCGAGCGCCGCACGCAGCTCAAGCCAGAACGGCGATTCTGTTCGCTCAAACAGCTTCGAGTAGCGAATCGCCCATCGGAGGGTTTCCGGGTTATGGCTAGCGAGGTGCAACAGCCGCTCGACACTGACTGCATTATCCAAATGCAGCACCCGGCTGAGGGCCAGGCTCGCGAGTTCGGACCCAGCTACCGCATCCACATCAAGCCAAAACGATGCCGCTGCCAGGCCTTGCGCACGATCAAGTGCTGACAGGTTCTTACCCGCCGGGCGCTGGTCGAGGAAATGATGCAAGCTTTCATCAAGAGCACGGCCCTTGCTGAGTTCTGGCCGATTCCGTTCGTATACCGACTGATAATGCTGTCGGCAGCGCGTTCCCTTTTCTATCATCCCACAGCGCTCATATCAGCCTTAGATTCCTGGCTGGAGCCTAAACCATCGGCAGGCCAGGATTCCATGGATATGACCCTATTGCGCAGCAGGTAGCCACTACCCTCGGCTGGCGCCGAATCCACGCTGACGATCTCCGTAGGACTTGGTCGCTTTCTTACACAGGTAGCTGGCTCGGTAGAACAGATCAGCCAGCTCATCGCCCTTGCCTTGACGCTTTACTCGATCGATCAGGTACTCAGCATTCTTCGGGATGTGCACCAGCCCCGTCATCATGTCGACTGGCAGTCCCAGCGCACCTGCCCAGGACTCCTCGATACGGCCGATCATGTTCACCCGGTCTGAGCCCAGACGCCCAATGGTGTAGTAGGCATCGCGGTTCAACAGGATCAGCAGGTGATAATGCTGCCGACCTCCCTGACCGATCTCTCTCGACCAGACGTACCGTACTTTGCAGCCTCGCGAGTAGCTACGCTCAGCCACCCGTTCCTGGTGGTACTGGATCTTCTTTGTAAACGATTCGAAGAACCGGCTAATGACCTGGTTTGTATAGGCGTAGTCGGGTAGCTCAACACCCTGAGGCAGACGCAGATCCACCCTGAAGGCCAAGACCCTCGGATACTCAGCCAAAGCCAGGTCGATGGTGCGCTTGAGATCAGACAGGCACTCCCGAATAAAGGGGCCTACTTCGCTCTGCAAGGGAAAGTCCTCGAAGGTATTTCCGTAGTGCAGATGGAGGTTGGGATTGTCAGGGTGACGGAGTGGGTAGCGCCGGGTGGGTTCGTTATCGTTGAGCATGGTTATGACCTCTCGTTGGTTGAGTTTCATAACCTGTGTCTGCTGTGTACTTTTTAACCGCTACCTGTCCTCGCCTGATCAGTTGGTTGTTCTTTCTGGATATGCTGTAGTGTTAGCCCTTCTGGTGTAGGCTCAGTGTCCGACTACCTGTGTAGGTCAGTGAAGGTTACTACTCGGTTAGGCGTGAACCCTTCGGGTGGTAATAGCTAGTAAAAGCATAATACCCGCACCGCAATTTCCTTCTCCGACCAGCTCGGGCAAAGCCACCTCAATCCTCCCGCCATAGCGGCAATTTTTGCCGAGTTCGGATTTCGGAAATAAATCAAGCCGAAGAGGCCGGAGCCAGATATCGGAACGGAGGCTGTCGGGGCGGCGGGAGCGACACCGCCACGACTTGCCATGCTAGGCCGAACAGCCATTGACTGAGCGGCGGCATAAGCGCCATGACCAGCCAAGGCCGGTCATGGCGCTGCAGGTTCTAACTGGCCATGCTCAGGTGGCCGATGGGACGCGCGGTAGTTCCCTCAGCTTGGTCACGCTCCTCGATCCTGGCCAGGATCCAATCGTGCACCTCGCTATCGACCCACCCCACGCAGCGGTCGCCCAGCGAGACTGGTTTCGGGAAGGCTCCTTCCGCGATGTATTTGTAGATGGTCGATCGGCCGAGACCGGTCGAGTCGATGACTTCTTTCAGACGGATGATTCGCATGAGCAGGCTCCTCTGTATGGCTCAGAGGATCTGCAGGAGCAATAAAAAAACACTTGCCCATCGCCAGCAGCAATACTAGTCCTTGGTTAACAGCCCAGCGTCGCAGCGCAACGCTAGATCAAGTTCCTCCTCGCGTCCGTAGTGATCGACACGCCCATCGTACTTGTCCCAAACTACAAGGCAGGTTACGGCGCTCTGTGGCGCGGGATAGACAACCAATGAAGATATGGTGAGCCCATCCGTTCTGTTCGGGGCTGGAATAAGCCTCACTAACTGCGGCCGATACCCTCGCCATACGTTCCATCGAAGCAGCCTCTTGTGGAGACTATCAGCCCACTCGCATGCTGCCGCATGGAAATTATCTTGCATCCCGGTCCAGTAGTACCCCTTATCTTTCGCAGGGCTACCAACCCAGAGGTCGCCCAACTCGTTTGCAATATTGGCGGCTACGACAGCTGTTACCTCACGTTGTATCTCATCCGGCTCCGCCCAAACGGCTGATAGCAAGCGCGACGTATGGCCTGCAAGCTTGTGGTACAGCATCTCCAAAGCAGCCGGCCCTAATGCTTTCAAAGTCTGTGCCGACGGTATACCCGTTGCGAGCCTGTCAAATTTCTCGGGGCCTAGGGCAACATGCACTACCAGCCCGCACTCTCCTCGCGCGGTTCGAAGCTGCGGATGATCAAGGTTCAAGTAGTAAATCGTAGGAACCTTAGCACCAACGAAAATGCCACTCGACACCCCGGGCACGTGCGTCCGGATGAACCCAAGACTGATTAGCCGCTTCACCTGATGCTTCAGCGAGAGAGCGTTCAATCCAGTCATTGCCCGCAATCTCGTTTCGCTAACCCCTGTCGCAACACCACATTGATCGGCAAAGCTCAATAGAGCCGCCAACAGCACACGCGTTGACGCTGCCAAGCGTCCTTTGGCTCCAGGAGCTGCCGGACGCCCATCCTTTCGAGTCGGCTTTCGAGCAGGCTTGCCCTTCTCTTCGCAGGTGCCTACCACACCTGCAGAAAATGGCCCGAGAGCATATATCTCAGGTTCGCTAAACAGCCGCACGATCAGATCTTGATGAACTGCTTCGCCCTGCCCAACCAGGGCAACTAGATCGCATAACGATTGCGACGATTCATATTCCTGTACTGGGCGACCGACCTTATCCGCTCGCCGCCTGCTCACCAGCAGGCCGACGTCAGCAAGCTCCTGCATCCCCTCTCTGACCAGACGCTCAGTCAAACAAAGTTGCTTAGCGACTGCTTTCACTTTGAAGGATATCGACAACAACGACGACGACTCACGACAAATCAGGGCTTGCAGCACGAACCTTGCATCAACACTAAGCCTTAAATCCTTAAAAACAACCATAATTCGCCAGCTTACCGAGCGGTTAATCCTAATTTAGATCACATTTTATAGACTATAAAATACAAAATAAACTTCATGTCACGTATTCACGTAACAAATCAAGTAACATCAAGTGAGGTAGCTCATGAACCAGTTCACGTAATATTGACACGTCGCAATAAAACGATTACCCCACAAGCAGCAGAGGCCCCTTCTCGCACGGAAGGACTGACTAGAAAAGAGGGAGAAGAAAATTGGGTGAAACTGGAGCAGCGCTCAGTTGGTTCAAAGAGCTGAACGAGGAAGAACAGGCATGGGCAACGAACTACCTAGTCGACCGCATGCCTCGCGATGCTCTTGCAGCAATTGCCTTTGAGGTACGTAGAACCCCAGCTCTGCTGACCCAAAGCATTTGCAATCTTGAGACGATGAATGAGGGGTGGAAGCTCATCTCCAGAGCAAGAAACAATCTCAGACAAAGGCGGTACAGGGCATCGGCGAAAGGGAGGGCCACATGCTCGTTCACACTGCCGCGCGACACGAAGGCCAAGCTAAAAGGCCTAGCAAAGAGCTCTGGGACCACCGAAACGGCGATAATAGAAAGCTTGATCGAAGCAGCTCAGCAGTTGAGCCAAGATAGAAAAGAGGAAAAGCGGCGCGAGGCTCTACAGAAAACAATCACCCGCAACGCAAGCAAGCTTGCGCAAGAGCTGAGCAAAATCAGACTCGACGCAACTACGAGACACCTGGAAATCAGCTTGAAACGACTGGCAAGCTGGCAGGTATATCTTAACGAGCAGCCACCCGAGCTTTCCTCTGAACAGGAACTCGAAGCTAGCAAGATTGCCGAAAAGCAAATGCGTGAGATTCAAGAAGCTATCAGGGCCATGCTAGCGAAGCATGAACTGATGAGCCCAAGGGTGATTTGAGGCGGCCCTAACCTAGGAACTCAAGGTACAACGGAAAAAAAGCTGCAGGGAATCCTGGGTTCAAATCCAGCCCTCGTATCCCAAATAGTATTCCACAGAATAAATTAACCGGTTTTTTTCTTTTACTTTCAGATAGATATCGCACGAGTTCAGATTACCCCGGCCCACCAAACACAAGCGCAAAGCCCCGCATGACGGGGCTTTTTGCTGTCTAGGCCTGGCGTTTTTCCGCAGTGCCACCAAGTAACCATCCTTTCTTGGCCGAGCACAGATCGGAATCCGCCGTGCCGACACTCCTGGCCTCGGCTTACTGCCGCTGCTGCGTCGTCAGGCTCGCCAGTTCATCAGCCGCTGCCGACTGATGATGCTTCCTCGCCAACGCCAGCGCCGCGAAGGCGACGGCCAGCGGCGCGAAGGAAATCCACAGGACCGTGTTCCAGCCATACGCGCTCAGTAGGCCGCCGGAGGTGAAGGAGCCGAGCGCCATCATGCCGAAGACGATGAAGTCGTTGAGCGACTGCACACGCGTCTTCTCTTCCGGCCGATGGCACTCCAGGACCAGGGCGGAGGCGCCGAGGAAACCGAAGTTCCAGCCCAGCCCGAGCAGGATCAGCGCCAGCCAGAAGTGGGCGACGTCGACCCCGCCGAGCCCCACCGCAGCGGACAGGCCGGTCAGCAGCAGCCCGACGATGGCCACGCGCCCCGCCCCGAAACGGGTGATCAGCCGGCCCGTGAAGAAGCTGGGTGCGTACATGGCGATCACGTGCCATTGCACCCCGAGGTTGGACGACTCCTGCGAGTGACCGTGCAGATGCATCGCCAAGGGCGCCGCGGTCATCAGGAAGTTCATCAGCATGTAGGTGACGGCGCCGCAGGTCGCGGCGGCGATGAAGCGCGGCTGCGAGAGGATGATCGCAAGCGGCCGGCCGCCGGCGATCTCCGCGGCCGTCGGCTTCGGTAGGCGGACGCCCAGCAGGACCAGCGCCGAGATGACGGCGACCAGTGCCTGCATCAGGAAGGTCATGGCGAAGGGATAAGGCCGCCAGAGATCCATGGTCCAGGTCACCAGTTGAGGCCCGATGATCCCGGCGGCCACGCCTCCGGCCATCACGAACGACAGCGCCCGCGCACGCTTCTCCGGCGCGACGCCGTCGGCTGCGGCGAAACGGAACGACAACACCACGGCCGCATAGCTGCCGCCGAAGAAGGTCGCCAGGCAGAAGAGCCAGAAATCGCCCAGGATGACGGCGAACATGGCCAGCAGCCCGGTGAGCACACCCGCAGACGTCCCGGCCAGGAACGCGGCCCGGCGGCCGTGACGCCGGGCGATGGCACCGGCCGGCAGGATGCAGGCCGCCATGCCGACCACGAAGATGGAGATCGGCAGGGTCGCCAGCACCGGCGCCGGGGCGAGCGTGTTGCCGATGATCGCCGCGGTCGCATAGACGACCACCGTATTCGCGCCGGCCAGCGCCTGGGCAGTGGTCAGCCGCCAGACGTTCGCACGCTGGTCGCGCTCGGAAAGCGTGTCGGGGGCAGTCAGGGGTTGGGTATTGTCCTGTTGCATTCTTGTTTTTCTCTATGGGGGAGCAGGCACTGTAGCGACAAAGGCTTGGTGCAGGTAGATGCGGGTGGCCTCCGGGCGCGATGAGGGTGGCTCCGGAGGGATCCGAGTGCCTTTTCCCGCTTCCGCACTCGCTATTGCCAGCGCTCCGGTCGGTGGGGCCGCTCGACTGCGGCGGTGGCCTCCGCATCGCTTCGACAACTTTGGGGCAGGCAAGTGGCCTACGTCATCGGCCATGGAGTGGCCATCCTGCCGCCGCTGGCATCACCGCGGCTGAACGGCTGGTGCCGCTCCAGAAAGGGCTGCGCCAGACCGAGTCCCGACAGCCCCAACCATAGAGCAAAGCTCAGACATTCAGCGTAACCGCGCCAAAGGCGCCCAGGCTGAACGTGATTGCCTGGCCCGTAGTAGTCCAGTGGATACCGGTCCAACTGCCTGTGGCGATCAGGTCGCCAGCGCGCAGGGGCGTGCCTTGTGCTGCGGCGTGTCGCGCCAGCCACGGCAAGGAAGACAGGGGGTCGACGAAAGGATGCGAGCCGGTGGACCTGAGCAGTTCCTGGCCATCGACCCGCAGCATCGCCGTTTGACGTGGCCATTCAGGCGGCTCCGTCAGTTGTACGGGCTCGCCCAGAATAAGGGCGCGGTTGAGCTGCTGGTCGGCAAGCCGAAGCAGCGGGTCGGCGCTGGCACCGTCCTCCAGACGGGTGTCGCAAAGTTCGATCGCCGGCATCCAGGCATCGATCGCGGCGCGGATTTCGGCTAGATCAGACGTGCCGGAAAGATCACGCCCGAGACGGATCACCAGCTCGCCCTCGATACCGAGCGCTGTCACGTAAGCGGGCGGTACCCGCCAGTCAGAGCGGTGTATCGCAGCAGCTGGTACCGCGGCCGCGCTGATCAGACCGCCCGGTGCGCCGCCGAGTTTCCAGGCGGTCGGGCGGGTGCCAGCGAACCAACCCAGCGCTTCGCTGACCTGCCGTTGCACGGCGTACGCCGCGGCGGCGTCGGGCAAGGACAGCTCGGCGAGCGGCTGGCGCTGGCCTGTGCGCCACGCGGTGATCAAGCGCCTCGCAACGGCGTCGATGTGGGCCTCGCTCACATCGGGATCTCGCTCTGACGACGGCGCGGCTTGGCCGGGTCGGGTCGGGCGCAGGGCAGGAACTGCCCACGGCCCGCGTCGCCGCGTGGCTGTTGGCCGTCCCATACGACGTCACCACGGGACAGCGTCATCGCTGGCCAGGCGCTCAGATGCATGCCCGCGTAAGGGGTGTAGTCCACGTTGTGGTGCAGGCGGTCGTTGTCCAGGTGGAAGGTACGGCCTTCGTCCCAGATCACCAGGTCCGCGTCCGAGCCGATGGCGATGCTGCCCTTGCGCGGGTACAGGCCATAGAGTTTGGCGGCATTGGTCGATGTCAGGGCGACGAAGCTCTGCGGCGTTATGCGGCCGGTACGAACGCCTTCGGACCAGAGCAGGGACATGCGCGTCTCGACGCCGGGAATGCCGTTGGCAACCTTGTCGAAGGATACCTGCTCGCCGTGCGCTTTCTTGCCGTCCGGGCCGTCGTAGCGGAAGGGCGCGTGGTCCGAGGAGAACACCTCGAACGAGCCGTTCTCCAGCCCGTCCCAGATGACCTGCTGGTTGGCCTTGTCCCGCGGCGGCGGGCTGCAGATGCACTTGGCGCCCTCGAAGCTGTCGTCGCAGCCCAGCGAGTCGGCAGTGAGGAACAGGTACTGCGGGCAGGTCTCGGCGTACACCTTGAGACCGTTGCTCTGCGCCCAGCGAATCTGCTCGACGGCTTCGCGGCCGGAGACGTGGACGATCAGGATCGGCACGTCCACCAGCTCGGCCAGGGCGATGGCGCGGTGGGTCGCTTCGCGCTCAACCAGCATCGGTCGCGACGTGGCGTGGTAGCGCGGCGCGGTGTGCCCGGCGGCGAGCAGACGCTCGGTGAGCCAGGCGATGCAGTCGGCGTTTTCGGCATGCAGCATGACCATCGCACCCTCGCGGCGAGCGACCGACAGGGTGTCGAGGATCTCGCGGTCGCTGAGCTTCAGCGCGTCGTAGGTCATGTAGATCTTGAACGAGGTATAGCCCTCGGCGATCAGCGCCGGCAGTTCGTCGCGGAGGACCTCCGGCGTCGGGTCGGTGACGATCAGGTGGAAGGCATAGTCGATCACCGGTTTCTCGCCCGCACGGCGGTGATAGTCCTCCACGGCGGCGCGCAGGCTCTTGCCCTTTTCCTGGCAGGCGAAGGGGATGACCGTGGTGGTGCCGCCACAGGCTGCCGAAACGGTGCCGCTGAGAAAGTCGTCGGCCATGATCGAGCCATCGCCGGTGGGCTGGTCGAGATGCACGTGGCTGTCGATGCCGCCGGGCGTGACGTGGCGACCTTGCGCATCGATTTCCCGGGCGCCGGCCGGCAGGTCGAGGCCCAGCGCGGCGATGCGCCCGTCACGGATGCCGATGTCGCTGGAGAAGGTGTCCGCGGCAGTGACCACGCGGGCGTTACGGATGACGGTATCGAATGGTTGCATGTCAGGCTTCCTGAAGTAGCCGGCCCCAGCCGGTGATGCGACGGGTATCCACGCCGGTGCGGCGCAGCATGTCCCAGACCACGGTGGTCACGGTGTCGAACACCGGGACGCCGTGTTCGGCTTCCCAATAGGCGACCCGGTGGGCGGCATATAGGTTGGTACAAAAGGTGGCGACTACCTCGGCGCCGGCGGCGACCACGTCCGCGACCTGGCGATCCAGCGTGGCTTCGTCGACCAGGGCGAAGGCGAAGTTTTCCTGGATCTGCAAGTGGCTCTCGGTGCTGGCATCGACGCCGATGCCGGCGTAATTGGCGGTGATCCTGTCCTGCACATCGGTCAGGTACGGCGAGACGAGGCCCAGCCGGCGGATGCCGAAGCTTTTCAGCGCCTTGTTCAGCGCCAGCACGGAGGTGCAGGCCGGCACGCCGGTGGCCTCGGTGATGGCCGCACAGAGCGCTTCATCCTGATCGAATCCCAGCCAGCCGGCGGAGGTGCCACTCCAGCCGATCGCGTCGACATGGGCGTCGGCGAGCAACTTCGCGGCGTCCAGGATGCGTGTCTGCTGGAACTGCCCGAGCGCGTCGGGGCTGAGGGCGATCTGGGTGACGGAAAACCGCGCGAAATGCACGCTGACTTCCGGCAGGCCCGAGACCAGCGACTGCGTCAGCGGCTCGAGCGAGGTATTTGAAGAGGGCGTGAGGATGCCTAGGCGGATGCGTTGGCTCATCGGGGAGTTCCAGCAACGGACGGATAGGGGCGCAGCGGATTCGGGCAGCGCTGCCACAGGGCCTGGCAGACGCGGTCGGCCTCGGCGCGTATTTCAGCCTCGTCGACATGGGTGGCGCGGCCCTGATCGATGACCAACTCTCCGTTGACCAGGACGCTTTCCACGTCGGCGGCGGTGGCGTTGTGGATCAGGCTGCCCAGCGGGTCGATGCAGGGCGTGAGGTGCAGGTGGCGGAAATCGAGTATGGCGAGGTCGGCGAGCATGCCCACGGCGATCTGGCCAAGGCGATCCGCCCAGCCCAGGGCGGTGGCGCCGTTGCCGGTGCCCATGGCGAACACGTCGCGAGGCTGCCAGTCGTCCGCGACGAAGCCGGCTTGCAGACGGCCGACGGCCAGGGTCCAGCGCATCACCTCGATCATGTCGCCGTGCATGGTGTCGGTGGCGAGGCAGATCGGCGCGCCGGCATCGACCAGGCGGCGGGTCGGCGCGATCCGCCCGGACATCGCATTGCCCACCGGGATATGCACCACGTGTGCGCCGCTGCGGCCGAGCCGCGCGATATCGGCCTCGTCGACGTGTATGCAGTGGCCAGCCAGCAGGCGTTCGTTCAGCAGGCCCAGCTCGTCCAGCAGCTCGACGGGAGAACGGTCGTGCCGTGCGCGGACCCAATCCACCTCATCCTGACTCTGTGCAAGATGGGTGCTGATGGGCAGATCGTGCCGCTCGGCGAGGGCGGCAATCTCGCGCAGGAATTCGACCGAACAGGTATCCGGTGCGTGGGCGGTCAGGTGTGCCTGGATACGGCCATCGGCCTGCCCGGCCCAGCGTTCGACGAACGCGGCGGCGCGCTCCAATTGCCGCTCGCCACGGGCGCGATCGAAGCGACGGTCGCCTTCCAGCACCGAGGCGAAATCGACATCCGCCAGGCGCTGGCTGGCGAACAGGCGCACACCGGTCTCTGCCATGCCGGCGACGGTCGCCTCGGCGTGGACGAAACTGTCCACCAGCGTGGTGCAGCCGGCGCGCAGCGCTTCCAGCGCACCGAGGCGCGACAGGGCGAGTGCTTCTTCCTCGTTCAGCCAGGACGCCTGAGGCAGGCCCGGCGTGTAGGACGGCGCAAAACCGCAATCCGGCGCCACACCTCGGACGAAGTTGAGACCCGCGTGGTAGTGGGTGTTGACGAAGCCGGGAGTGACTACCCGGCCGGGCAAGGCCAGCGTACGAGCCGCTGCCGGGCATTGGTCGCCGATGAAGGCGATCTGCCTGCCACGGATGCCCAGATTAGTGCTACGCGCCACACCGCCGTCCAGCAGCAATGTCGCATTGGTGATGAGCAGGTCGAGCGTGTCGTGGGTCATCAGGCAGCCATCCATCCGCCGTCCACCATCAGGGTGGTGCCGGTCATGAAGGTTGAGTGGTCGCTGGCCAGAAACAACACGGCCTGGGCGATATCTTCAGGGCGCCCCAGGCGAGGCCAGGGGGTGCGGCTGGACGCGCGAGCAAGCACACCCGGGTCCACGGCACGGCCGCCCGCGCCGGTCTGGATCTTGCCCGGCGCCACGGCGTTGCAGACCACGAGGTCGGCCGCGTAGTCGATGGCGATCTGCCGGGTCATGTAGTCGATCGCCGCCTTGGTGGTGCCATAGCCGAGATCGCCGGGCGCGGCGATCAGGCCGTGCTGGGACGACAGGTTGATCAGCCGTCCGCGCACCTCGTTGACGGGCGGCTGCCCCACCATTTGCCGCACGGCGGCGCGGCAGCAGCGGTAGACACCGGTCAGGTTGACGTCCAGCAGGCGCTGCCAGTCGGCTTCGTCGAGCTCCAGCAGCGGCCGTGCATGGCGGATGCAGGCGTTGTTGACCAGCACGTCCAGGCGACCGAAACGTGCCACCGTCTGCGCCACGAGCGCATCGACCTGCGCGGTATCGGCGACATCGGTGCGGATGAAGGTGGCCCTGTTGCCATCGCGTGCGATCAGATCGACGGTCGGCTCGCCACCTTCGATGACTTCGGTCGTCACATCGGCGATCACCACGTTGGCACCGTTGGCCGCCAGCTGGCGGGCGATGGCCCGGCCAATACCTGAGGCTGCGCCGGTGACGATGCAGACCTTGCCGCTCATGTCGAAACGGGCGGAGGGAAACGGGATGTGCTCAGTCATGGTGTGCTCTGGCGCCGGATAGATCGGTGCCGTGCTCCCTGATCCAGTGGTGGTAGTCCGCTTCCGCTTCGGTCAGCCCGAAGCGGGGTCGGAAGGTGCTGTCGCCAAGGAGCCGCCGGATGTCCATGGAGGCGCGGTCGTAGTCGGCGAAATAGTCGATGTTGGACCGTTCGCCCGATTCGGCCAGGCGCCAGCTGAAGTCCGGGTAGCGAGCCGCGATGCAGGCGCACCAGTCGGCCAGGCTCCATTCGAATCCGGCCGCCAGGTTGTAGAGCGGATAGGCCCAGCTTGGTTGGCCCAGCAGCGTGGCCATGGCATCCGCCACATCGCGCACGTACAGCCAGTCGCGCCGGCCAGCACGGGGCAGGATCGCCGTTTCGCCGTCTCGGACGCATACCAGAACCTGGAGTGGCGCGCTCAGGGTGTCCCGTACGCCGGTATCCGCTTCCCATGGGCCGAAGCAGGTGCCCAGGCGGCCAATCACCAGTGGCAGGCCACGGATGGCCGCGAGGCGCATGGCGGCCTCTTCGGCGGCGCGCTTGGACATGCCGTAGAGACCTTCCGGCAACAGCGGGGTGTCGTCTTCGCGCAGCGCCGCCGGCGAACGCCCGCTGTGTCCGTAAACGGACCCGGAGCTGGCATGCAGTACACGTTCGACACCCGTATCGGCGGCCGCGTTGATAGCGGCAAGCACACCGCCGACGTTGACCTCGAAGATCGTCTGCGCGGCGTGGCGCTCGCGTGCTTCGCCGGCAGTGATCGCGGCCAATGTGACGAGGCGCTGTGGGCGGTATTCGCTCATCACGGCGCGCAGTGCATTGACATCCCGCACGTCACCGATGGACGACACGAACCGACCGGGTAGCGCTGCGAGCGCGCGGCTGGCGGCTTCGGCCGGCGGTGAGCGATCGAAACCGATTACCGTCTCGCCCGTCGCGAGCAGGTGCTCGGCGAGCGCAAGGCCAACGAAGCCACTGCTTCCGGTGATCAGCGTGGTCATCTCAGGCCGATTCCTTCACCGTTTCCGGACGCAGCAACGAGAGGATGTGGCGTTTGTAGTCGTTGAACGCGGCGCTGGTCGGGTCGCGTGGCCGCTCCAGCTCGATGGGCAATAGCTCGCGGATTCGCCCCGGACGAGCCGACATCACGGCGACGTGGGTGCCCAGCGCCAGCGACTCATCGATGCCATGGGTGACGAACACGATGGTGCTCTGGCTTTCGCGCCAGATGCGGATCAGCTCGCCGTGCATGTCCATCTTGGTCTGCTCGTCCAGCGCGCCGAACGGCTCGTCCATCAGGATCACTTCCGGGTTCATCAGCAGCGCCCGGGCGATACCGACGCGCTGGTTCATGCCCCCGGAAAGCTCGCTCGGAAAGTGATTCTCGAAGCCTTTCAGGCCGACCATCTCGATGTAGCGCTGGGCCTTTTCGCGCCGCTCGGCCTTGCTGGCGCCGCGCATCTTCAGGTGGAACGCGACGTTTTCCCAGACGGGCAGCCACGGCATCAGGTTGGCCTGCTGGAACACGACGCCGCGGTCGGCGCCCGGCTCGGTGATGACCTGACCGCCAACGGTGACGGTACCGGACGACGGCTTGTCGAAGCCGGCGATCATGTTGAGCAGGGTGGACTTGCCGCAGCCGCTCGGACCGAGCAGGCAGAGGAACTCGTTGCGCTTCACCTGAATGCTGACGTTATCCAACGCGGTGACGACCTGCTTGCGCTGGCTGTCCTCGAACACGCGGGATACGTTGTCGATGGTAATCAGAGCCATGGTCTCAACCTTCCTTCGCTTGCAGGGTGGAGCCGCGCTGCCAACGCAGGACGCGTCCGGCGATGTACTTGATGGCGTAGTCGCTGAGGAAACCGAGCAGGCCGATGCTGACCATCGAGGCGATGACGATGTCGTAGCGCAGGAAGTAGTACGAATCCCACAGCACGTAGCCGACGCCACTTTTCACCGCGACCATTTCGGCCGTCACGGTGAGCATCCAGGCCGAGCCGATGGCGATACGCAGGCCGGAGAAGATGCTTGGCAAGGCGGCGGGGAACACGATGTGGCGCAACAGCTTGGCCGGCGTGCCACCGGTCATGGCACCGGCGCGCAGCAGGTTGCGATCGCAGGTCTTCACGCCATGGATGGTGCTGAGCAATACCGGGAAGAACGAGCCCATGAACACCAGGAAGATGGCGGGCTTGTCGGCGATGCCGAACCAGATGATCGCCAGTGGAATCCAGGACACCGGTGGAATCGGTCGCAGCGTCTGCAGGGTCGGCTCGATCAGCGCTTCGACTTGGCGCGACCAGCCGATGGACATTCCGATGCCGACGCCCAGTACGGTTGCGATCAGAAACCCGGCGAACACGCGACCGGAACTCGCTGCGATATCGGACAGCCAGCGGCCGGAGTAGCTCTGGGTGTTGCCGTCGGTGGTGAAGATCCAGTCCGCCCAGGCCAGCATAACCTGGGACGGCGCCGGCAACAGGGCGGGCGGCAGGATGCCGGAGCGGGAGAAGGTCTCCCAGCCGGCGAGGAGCAGGACCGGCACGATGAAGCGCTCGATCCTTTTATAGAGGCGTTGCGAGAGTGAAGAAGACATCACGGGTCCTGAATCAATAGCCGAGGTCGGTCTTGGACTTGCCGGTCACTTTTTCCAGGAAGCTGTAGTCGAGGTTCTTCTCGACCGCCTCGGTGACGTCCGTGTTGATGTACTTCAGGTCGCGCATCATCTGGGCGATGGCCACGGCGGATTCGCGGTACATCTTGTAATCGGGATACAGGTTGTCGACCGCGCCGGTGGCGATGGCATTGTCAAGACCGGTAACCTTCTGGATGGTGTCGACGAAGAGCGGTTTGTCGTCGGCCATCATCTCGTTGACCTTGACGATGGCGCGCACGGCCTCCTCGACGCCTTTCGGGTTGTCTTCGATGACGTCCGAGCGGGTGACGATCAGGTTGGTGAGCTTTCCAGCGGCCTGGTCATAGGGAAAGTCGAAGAACTTGGCTGCCTTCACTTCGCGAATCTGGGTGGCGAACGGATCGACGGAGGTGATCAGTTCGACTTCGCCACGGCGCAGCGCCTGCACATGGTCGGACGGGTTGGGGATGTTGATGAAGCGCACATCCTTGTTGATATCAATGCCATGGGTCAGGAAGGCGCCGCGCATGTGAATGTCCTGCGCGTTGCCGCGGGAAGCCGCGACGCGGAAGGGCTTGCCTTCGTCCTTGTATTGCGCGATCAGCTTCTTCAGGCCTTCCCAGTCCCCCGGCTCAACGGGCAGGTCGTTGCCAACGAGGATCTGGGATCCGCCATTGATCTGGCCAGAGATACCTACGACGTCGAAGCCCTTGTCCAGGGCAGTGGCGTAGTGCAGATAGGTGACCTGCGCTACATCGATGCTTTTGGAAAGCAGAGCCGTGAGCACGTCGTTGCCGGTATTGAAAGAAATGGCTTCGAGCTTCACCCCTGTGGCGTTCTGCGGGGTGAGCGACAGCGGCGTGCAGTGGGCGCACTTGGCGTAACCGAGCTTGATCGGTTCGGCTTCCTGGGCCTGGCCGAGCGTCGGGGTCAGGGCGGCGGCAAGCATCAGAGGCGCCAGCAGGATGCCGGTAGCGCGCTTGAGTACAGCATAGGACGAGCGGATGGGTCGCATGTCGAGGCTCCGTAATTGTCACAAAAATGATGTCCGTTGTGGCAAAACACTTGCAACCGCTATGCCACTGTTGTGGAAATTTCCGGGCGGAGCTGGCATGGATCAATCGCGACCTGCCGTAGCGCCTGTGCCAAGGGTGCTGCGTTTCATCGAGGCAGCGCCGATTGCGCTGACTGGAGGCGTTCGGCGCGCGCGTCTGAGCCGGAAGCGCCGGTGCCCGTGCACGGTGAAGGTGCGACTTCGCGGAAAATGTTCGTCGCTGGTGCGCATTTGCACAATTGTGGAGTTTTTTGTGACAATCTCCGACGCCAACGTGACAGGGCGAAAAGCAGGTGCAAGGAATCGACGTGTTGACCGCAAAAGAACCTTCACGCCCCCGCCGGGCTCGCAGCACCGGGCAGATATTGGGGACGAACGACAAACTGGACGCCATATACGAGCGGATCCTGACTGCCGTGATGGAGCATCGCCTGATTCCCGGTACCAAGCTGGTCGAGGAGAAACTCGCCGGCGTGTTCCAGGTGAACCGGACGCGCATCCGCGAGGTGCTGTCCCGGTTGGCCCATGAAGGGGTGGTGACCACCATTCCGAACCGCGGCGCCTTTGTTGCCAGCCCATCGGTGGAAGAGGCCCGGCATATCTTCCAGGCGCGCCGAATCATGGAGCCGGCCTTGATTCGCAGCCTGGTGGACAAGGGTGATCCCGAGAACTTCCAGAAGCTGCACGCGCATGTCGCCGAAGAGCGCGCCGCCCGGGAACGCGGTGACAAACGCGCGGTGATCCGGCTGTCCGGTGAGTTCCACCTGCTGATCGCCGAAATGGTCGCCAGCCCGCCGCTGATCAAGCTGATGCGTGAGCTGTCATCCTTGACCTGCCTGATCATCCTGCTCTACGACTCGCCCAACGTCCCGGCCTGCCCGAACCATGAGCACACCGACATCATCGCGGCGATGGAAGAAGGCAATGTCGAGAAAGCCATTGCGCTGATGGTAGGACATCTCGATCACATCGAGGCCACGTTGGACCTTTCGCTGCCCGAGGACACCGAAGTGGACCTCGAAGCGATCTTCGGTTGAGCCGATGAGCACGCCGGCAAGCGCATCGACACTGGCGGCGCGGGTACGCTCCGGCGACACTCGCGCCGTCGCCATTGCTGAGCGCCAACTGGCGCGGATCGCTGCGTTGAATCCATTACTTAACGCACTTGTGCAAGTGGATGCCATAGACGTACGTCGCCAGGCAGCGCTCATCGACACACGCTGCGCCGCGGGTGAAGACCTGCCGCTGGCCGGCGTTCCGGTCACCATCAAGGACAATCTTTGGCTGCAAGGGCAGATCAGCACCTGTGGCTCTCGGCTCTACCGCAACCACCGGGCGGCTCGTGATAGCTGGGCGGTGGCCCGCCTACGGCAGGCGGGCGCCTTGCTGGTCGGCGTGAGCAACTGTTCGGAATTCGCCTGCAAGGGAGTGACCGACAACCGTGTATATGGCGCGACCTGCAATCCCTGGGACCTGACCCGCACGCCTGGCGGCTCGTCCGGTGGCGCCGCCGCAGCGGTGGCCGCCGGATTGGGCATGCTGGCCCTGGCCACCGACGCCGGAGGCTCCTCGCGTCGGCCTGCCGCACACTGCGGTGTCGTGGGCTTCAAACCGAGCGCGGGCCGAATTGCGGATCCCTGGGGCTTTCCCGTCGTCGGGCGCGAGCTGAACGTGATCGCCCAGCTGGGGCGACGCGTCACCGACGTCGCCCTGATGCTCGACGTACTCACAGGCGAGCATTCGGCGGACCGTTTCTCCACGCCCATGCCGACGGTGGCGCACCGCCCACTTGACACCTTGCGCATCGGCTGCAGCCTGGACCTTGGGCTGGGCCATGCCGTCGATGCGGATGTTGCCGCGCTGTTCGAGCAGACACTGAAGCGATTGCAATCAGCCGGCTTGCAGGTACAGCCAGTCACACCAAGCTGGCCACAGGGGTTGTCCCCCGCGCCCCTGCTGGCAGCGCAGCACGCGGAACTCGCCGCGCATTTCGGCGAGGCTTACCGCGCCGATCCGGGCTGCTTCGATCCGGCCATCGCCGAGCAGATCGAAGCGGGCTTCGCGGTGCCCGCGACCCGGATGGTTGAACTGGCCGCGCTGCGGGACGCCATCGTCCGCAACACGGCGACCCTGTTCGAAACGGTGGACCTGCTGTTGTGCCCGACCGTCCCGGTCGAGCCCTGGTCGCTGGATGTGCTGGGGCCTTCGACCATTGGCGGCCAGCCGGCTGGCCCTCGCGGCCATGCGGTCTTCACCCCGCTGTTCAATCAGGCGGGCGTTCCGGCCCTTTCGGTCCCCTGTGGGCTTGGCGCGCAGGGGTTGCCGCTGGGGTTGCAGATCGTAGGGCCACGCTTTCACGACGACGACGTGCTCCGCCTGGGAGCGTTCGTCGAGGACACACTGGCCCTGGAGATGGTGCCCCCCGGCGTTCCCCAGATGGCCGACACGCTGGAGCAGGCATGAAACTGTTGATCATCAATCCGAACATTTCCCAGAGCGTCACCGATCTGATCGAGGCGGAAGCTCGGCGCGTAGCCGCCCCCGACACGGCGATCACGATGGCTACGGCCGCATCTGGCGTGGCCTACATCGAGACGCGCTTCGAAGCCCTGCTAGGCGCGCACGCCGTAGCCACCATCGCCGGTGAGCGGCTTGGAGAATACGATGCCCTGCTCGTCGCGGCCTTCGGCGATCCCGGCCTGTCGGCACTAAAGGAGGCGCTGGACGTACCCGTCGTCGGCATGACCGAGGCGGCCCTGATGACCGCGGCCCAGCTTGGTCAGCGCATCGGCATCATTGCCATCTCGCACCGCATCACCGCTTGGTACCGCGAATGCGTCGACCAGTACGGGCTCTTGTCGCGCCTGGCATGCATTCGCCACCTGAACGATCCCCTGCGCGATCCCGGCACCGTCCAGGTCGACCACGCCGCCCGCCTGCTCGAACTTAGCCAGAAGGCCGTCTCGGAGGACGGCGCGGACGTGCTGATCCTGGCGGGCGCGCCCCTGGCAGGCCTGGCCCGTAGCCTGGCGGATCAATTGCCGGTACCGGTCGTGGACGGAGTATCCTGCGGGGTATGCCAGGCTGAACTGCTCACACGGTTGAAGCCTGGCGTTGCGCGTCAGGGCAGCTTCGCGCGCCCACCGGGCAAGGATCACGCCGGCCTGCCACCGGCAATCGCAGCGCTGTTAGGACATAAATAAGGTCGATGTGGATTGCGGTCCGCTTCCGAGCCGGAACGACGCCCAGGCAGGCAAGCGCAGCGAGTCGGGACCATCCCCTACGCCAACGGCAAGACAACCCTCACCGCCAGCCCGCCCCCTTGCCGGTTGCGCAGTTCCAGCTTGCCGCCGTGCTCGAGCACGATGGCGTGTGCCGCCGACAGGCCGAGGCCGACGCCGCCGGTGCTTTTGTTGCGTGAGCCCTCGACGCGGTAGAACGGCTTGAACACCGCCTGTTGGTGTTCCGGCGCGATGCCTGGGCCGCGGTCCAGCACGCGGATTTCCACGCAGCGCCTTCTGCCGCGCAGTTCGATGCAGGGCTCGCGCCCGTACTTGATGGCGTTCTCCACGAGGTTGATCACCATCCGCTTGATGCCGATGGGGCGGCCGACGTAGACGAAGCGCCGGGGCGCGGCCAGTGTCACGTCCGTGCCCACGTCCTTGAAGTCGTCGACGATGGTGTGCAGCAGCTCGGCCAGGTCGAAGGCGGTCGCCTGCTCGAGCATGGCCTCGTCGCGGAAGAACTCCAGCGCGGAGTTGACCATGGCCTGCATCTCGTCGACGTCCTTGAACAGCTTGGACTGCTGCTCCTCGTCGTCGATGAATTCGCCGCGCAGGCGCATGCGGGTCAGGGGTGCCCGCAGGTCGTGGGAAATGGCCGCCAGCATCTGCGTGCGGTCGTGGATGAAGTGCTGCAGCTGGGCCTGCATGGCGTTGAAGGCGGTGATGGCCTGGCGGATTTCCTGCGGGCCTTCGACCGGGATCGGCGGCGCCCTGAAGTCGACGCCGAAGCGCCGGGCGCCCTGAGCGAAGCGCTCCAGCGGCCCGGCCAGGTGCCGGGTCGCGACCAGCGCGACGGCGATGGTCGAGAGCACGACCAGCGTGAGGACGATCAGGTTGCGCGGCACCGCATCCAGGCCCCAGCTGCGGCTAGGCACCGAGAAGGCGGCCCAGGAGCCGTCGCTCAGTTCGATCAGCAGGGCATAGCGCTTGCCCGCCTGGTGCCGCGGCCAGTCGCTCGGTTCGTACGCCTCGATCTTCGCATCCGGCCGCTGCAGCAGGCGCCGCAGGTGAGCCGAGCCGACCTTGAAGCCGGGCTCGTCGAGAGGAGGCACCCGGGCCTCGTCGTGCTGCTGCATCCATTCGACATTGAACGAGGCGTCGCTGGCCGCGTCGGCGATCGCGGGCCGCTGCCCGGGCGCCACCGACTCGATGACCCGCGCGACGGTAGCGAGCCGCTCCATCAGGCCGCTTTCCATCAGTGGCGGCCGTGCCCAGACGCCGGCTAGCAGGGTGAACAGCCCGTTCAGCAAGAGCGCGGTGAGCATCGCCGCCAGGGTGGTCAGCGCGATCCACCGGGCCACGGTGTCGCGCGGGATGCGCACGCTCGCCTGGAGCCGGCGCGCCAGGCTCATTGCCTGACCATCACGCTGGGGGTGAAGAGGTATCCGCTGTTGCGCACGGTGCGGATCATCGGCACGCGGGTCGGGTCGGTGTCGAGCTTGCGGCGCAGGCGGCTGACCTGGACGTCGATGCTGCGATCGAAGGCGTCGTAGGCCTCGCCCCGCGTCAGGTCGAGCAGTTGCTGGCGGGTCAGCACCCGGCGCGGGTGCTCGGCGAACACCAGCAGCAGCTCGAATTCCCCGGCGGAGAGCGGGATCATGACCTTCTCCGGCGAGCGCAATTCGCGCCGCGTGACATCCAGCTGCCAGTCGGCGAACTCCAGGATCGGCCGCGGCCTCTCGTTCAGGACACGCCTGGCCTCTCCCGTGCGCCGCAGCACCGCGCGCACCCGGGCGAGCAGCTCCCGCGCATCGAAGGGCTTGGTCAGGTAGTCGTCGGCGCCCACTTCCAGCCCCACCACACGATCGCTGAGCTCGCTCATCGCCGTCAGCATGATGATCGCCACGGCGTGTTCGGCGCGCAGCCGCTGGCAGAGCACCAAGCCGCTCTCCCCGGGCAGCATGACGTCCAGGATGATGAGGTCCGGCAGCTGGCGCTCGACGGCCTGCCACAGCGTGGGCCCGTCCGTTGCCACGTCCACGCAATAACCGTGTTGCTCGAGGAATCGCTTCAGCAGCGCGAGCACTTCGAGGTCATCATCAACCAGCAATAAACGGATCACGGAAGTGGCTACCGGAAGGAAATCGGGAGCGACTATCTAAGACCATCCGGCGCGCGCCGTCATATATTTCAATCGGGCAATAAAGCGACCGCCGGGCAATACACCGGACATGTTGGGGCAAAAAAGCGCGGGCAGGATCACGGCCAGTTCTTGCCAGGTAGCCCGCCATGCCAATCGTCCATTCCGCGTCATCCATTCCTCGTCCTGCGGCCATCGCCCTGTTCGCCGTACTCGCCAGCGGCTGTGCCAGTACACCGCCCACGCTGCCGGCCGGCTGCGAGGACCTTCCCTACACGGTCAGCGACCCTGCCGAGCCGGTCAACCGCGGCATCTTCGCCTTCAACCGGACGCTGGACGATTACGTACTGAGCCCGGTCGCGCGTGGATATCGCCATCTTCCGCAGTTCGTCCAGAGCGGCGTGCACAACTTCGTGGCCAACTTCGGCGAGCCCAAGGTGTTCATCAACGACCTGCTGCAAGGCAACCCCAGGCGCTCGCTGACGACGGCCGGGCGCTTCCTGACCAACACCACGCTGGGCGTGGTGGGCCTGATCGACGTGTCGGGCCGCTTCGGGATGGAGCGCCACAAGGCCGACTTCGGCCAGACCTTCGGCGTCTGGAACATCGCCAGCGGTCCGACCGTCGAGCTGCCGCTGTTCGGCACCTCCAGCCTGCGTGACGCGACGGGCCGGGTGCTGGGCTTCGCCGTCGACCCCTTCGGCGGCAACAGCGACACCCTCGACACCCTGGGCACCGTCAATACCGTCTGCGGCGTCGTCGATGGCCGCGCCGAGACCCTGCCGATGACCGACACCCTGCGCCAGGAGCCGGACTACTACGCGGCGCTGCGCGACACGGTGGCGGAGCGCCGCGCCCAGTTCGTGGTGGAAGGCAAGATGGGCAAGGCCCTGGATTGCGAATACGGAGGGGACGATGCGAATCGCTGACGACAAGCTGCTGTTGCACCACCGGCTGAGGGCGCTCGACGACGCGACGCTGCATTGCCGGGAGATCGAGTTGCGGCTCTCCGCCGACCACCGCCAGCTGATACTCAGCCGCTATGTCGAGCTGTACGGCGACGATCGCTGTCTCTGGGGTGCGGTGAATCATCACCAGGTGTCGCTGACGAGCATGATCCGCTGGATGATCAGGCACGGAAAACAGCACCCGCCCCTGGGCTCCCCGCTCGTCTGATACCTCGCCTGCCCTGGCGGAGCCTTCTCGCCGCCGCGGTCTAGACTCCAGCGAACGGCGGCGTCCAGCGGAGGAAATGAAATGTTGCAGCGTCCCACCCGGCTTCGCGCCGTCGGCGCGGGGCCTTGCTGTACAGTGACGGTCCCGTAGCGACGATCCCCTGGCTCATGACCCTTCTGATAGCGTTCGCTGTCTTGTCCATCCTCGTTTCATTCCTGTGCTCCATTCTCGAAGCCGCACTCCTCTCCCTGACGCCCAGCTACATCGCCCACCAGAAGGAAGCCAGGCCCAAGCTCTACAAGCGCCTGAAAGCGCTGAAGGACAAGGTCGACCAGCCGCTGGCGGCCATCCTGACGCTCAATACCGTTGCCCACACCGTGGGCGCGACGGGCGTCGGCGCCCAGGTCACGGTCGTCTTCGGCAGCGGCTATCTCGGCATCGCGTCCGCGGTGATGACGATCCTGATCCTGGTCCTCTCGGAAATCCTTCCGAAGACCATCGGCGCCCGCTACTGGCCGGTGCTCGCCCCCTACCTGCCGCCGTTCCTGAACGCGATGATCTGGCTGCTCAAGCCCTTCATCCTGCTTTCCGACATGATCATGCGGCTGTTCGGCGGCAAGGAGCCGGAGCCGGACATCCGCCAGGAAATCAAGGCGCTCACCGTGCTGGGCCGCGAGCTGGACACCCTCGACGAGGACGAGCAGCGCGTCATCAGGAACATTCTCGACCTTCATGAAATCCGGGTCCGGGAGATCATGACGCCGCGCACCGTGTGCCATTTCGCCTCGCCGGACGAGAGCATCGGCGCCTTCAAGGCGAAGGTCGGCGACAGCCAGTTCTCCCGCTACCCGGTCATAGGCCCCGACGAAAGCCCGCTGGGCGTGATCTTCCGCTACGACGCGCTGGCCGCCAGCGAGGACGACGCCCCGGTGACCTCGATCATGAAGCCCATCAAGGTGGTGCCCGAAACCACCAGCGTCGAAGGCCTGATGACGCAGCTGCTGCACGAGCGCCAGCACATGAGCCTCGTCTATGACGAGTTCGGCGGCTGGCGCGGGCTGGCGACCCTCGAGGACATCATGGAGACCATCATCGGCAAGCCGATCATGGACGAGACCGACGACATTCCCAACATGAGGCGCTTCGCCAAGCGGCGCTGGGAGCACCGGATCAAGGCCTCCCGGGAGCGCTGACACCGGCATCGCAGGCAGAGCCTGCACCCGGGGTTGCGGGATTTCGACCGAGCCAGCCAGCCCAGTGTCCACTCTGCGCATTAACGAGCATTAAACGGTCCCTTCCAAAAATACAAACACCGTTTACGGGCCACCTCCTTAATGAAACGTCGTCCCACGTCGATATAAAGGACAAATCCCAGGACGGCGTTCGCCTTTGGGCTGCAGAAGAACGGATGATGGAGACTCCAGATGTTGTTAAGACGCCTGAAAGTAGGCCCTCGAGCGGTGCTCGGGTTTTCTACCGTGGCTTTGCTCGTGGTCGTGCTCGGGTTGTTCGCGCAGAGCCAGATGAAGGGCATTCGCGGCGCCACGGTCGAGGTGATGGAAAACACCCTGCCCAGCTTCGTTTCGCTGGGCGCGATCAGCGACCGGATGCTGCGCCTGCGGATCATTTCGTTCCGCATCCTGGTGGATCGTGAAGAAGCCCAGCTGCGCAGCACCATCGCCCGCGGCGATGAGCTGGTGCAGGAACTGAGCACGGCGGTGGACGGCTACTCGAAAGTGATCGCCAGCGACGCCGAACGGAACCAGTTCAATCAGTTCAAGCAGGCCCTGTCCGCCTACGTCGGCATCCACAAGCGCCTGGTCGAGCTGTCCAACGCCGGCGACATCGAGGGCGTGCGCACGCTGCTCGGCGGGGATTACAACAAGCTGTCGATCCAGCTCGGCGCGCAGCTCGCCGAACTGGTGAAGATCAACAACGCCGCCGCCGAGGTGGTCGCCACCCAGTCGCAGGCGCAGTACGACCGCGCCAACCTGGGCGTGATGATCTCCATCGTGCTGGCCGTCGGGCTGACCGTCGTGCTCGCCATGCTGTTCACCCGCAGCATCGTCGCGCCGCTCGGCGAAGCGGTGGAGGCGGCCGAAGCGATCGCCAACGGCGACCTGTCCCATACCGTCCGCGTCAGCGGCAACGACGAGCCGGGGCGCCTGCTCGGCGCGCTGCAGCGGATGCAGCAGAGCCTCAGGGGCACCCTGCAGAGCATCGTCGACTCCTCGACCCGGCTCGCCTCCGCCGCCGAAGAGCTCAACGCGGTGACCGAGAACTCCAGCCGCATGCTGCAGCAGCAGAACCACGAGATCGAGCAGGCCGCCACCGCGGTGAACGAGATGACCGCGGCCGTCGACGAGGTGGCCAGCAATGCCACCGCCACCTCGGAAGCCTCGCGCGCGGCCGACCAGACCGCCGGGCGCGGGCGCCAGCAGGTGGAGGAGACCATCGCTTCGATCGGTCACGTGGCGGAGAACGCCGGCAGCACCGTCGAACAGGTCACCCAGCTGGCCGACAGCGTGCGCAACATCAGCACCGTGCTCGACGTGATCCGCTCCATCGCCGAGCAGACCAACCTGCTGGCGCTGAACGCCGCCATCGAGGCGGCCCGCGCCGGGGACGCCGGCCGCGGCTTTGCGGTAGTGGCCGACGAGGTCCGCGCGCTGGCGCACCGGACGCAGCAGTCGACCCACGAGATCGAACAGATGATCGCCAGCACCCAGCAGGGCGCCGAGCAGGCGATGTCCGCCATGCAGACCGGCAACCAGCAGGCGCAGGAGACGCTGCACATCGCCCACGCGGCAGGCGAGGCCCTGCAGCAGATCACCGCGGCCTTCAGCCAGATCACCGAGCGCAACCTGGTCATCGCCAGCGCCTCGGAAGAACAGGCGCAGGTGGCCCGCGAGGTCGATCGCAACCTGGTGAACATCCGCGATCTCGCGCTGCAGACCTCCGCCGGTGCGCACCAGACCAACGCGGCCAGCCAGGAACTGGCGCGGCTGGCGGTCGACCTGAACGGGCTGGTCACGCGGTTCAAGCTGGCCTGAGGCGGCTGGACGCGATAAACAAAAAGGGGCCGCAAGGCCCCTTTTCATTACTGCCGCCCTGCTCCTCGCGGGCGCGCCCTCATCCGGCCCTGCGGGCCACCTTCTCCCGCGGGGAGAAGGGAAAAGCCGCTGCCCGTCGCTGCGACGCACACCTGTAGGAGCAGGCTCTGCCTGCGATCACGCCGTCACGACGCCGGGCCTTGTGGGAGGCGCGCCCTCGCGGCGACGAAGCTGGCCCTCGCCATTTCCCCTCCTCCGGCCGTGCGGGCCACCTTCTCCCGCGGGGAGAAGGGAAAAGCCGCTGCCCGTGGCTGCGACGCACACCTGTAGGAGCAGGCTCTGCCTGCGACCACGCCGGCACGACGCAGGGCCTTATGGGCGGCGCGCCCTCGCGGCGACGAAGCTGGCCCTCGCACAGCACCCTCATCCGGCCCTGCGGGCCGCCTTCTCCCGCAGGGAGAAGGGAAAAGCGCGCCTTCGAGCCGCAGCCGCAGTCGCAGTCGCAGTCGCAGTCGCAGTCAGAAGAATGCCTTGTTCATTCTCCGGACCGGCATGCCGACAGCGCCCTGGCGAAGCGCTCCCGATACCGCGCCCCACCCGTCTCCGGCATGAAGCGCCGCGGCGTCAGCGCGGGCATCGGCGCCGCGCCCAGCGCCTCGAAGGCAAGCATCGCCAGCCCGCGCGAGGTGAGTTCCGGGTCGGGCGAGACCAGCACCGGGCGCTCGAGTACGGTGGCGAGGAACTGGCAGAAGTACGGGCTGCGGGTCAGGCCGCCGTCGACCGAGACCGGCCCGGCGAGCGGCACCCGATGCTCGATGGCGGCCAGCACCTCGGCCGCGCGCAGGGCAATGCCTTCGAGGATCGACTGCAGCAGGTCGGCCTGGCCGTGCTCCAGCGACAGGCCCTGCCACAGGCCGCGCGCCTGGCGGTCCCAGTGCGGGCAGGCCAGCCCGCTGAGCGCCGGGACGAACAGCAGCCCGCGCTCGACGGCCGGGGGTGCATCGAACCGTTCGAGGGCGCGGTAGTCGTCGAACAGGCCGAGCCGGCGCGCCCAGTCGACGGCGGCGCTGGCGCAGTACACGCCGCCTTCGAGCGCGAACACGGTGGGTTCGCCGGCCTTGCGCCAGGCCACGGTCGGCAGGGGGCCATGACCGGCCGCCGGCGGCTGCGGGCCGGCCACGGTGAGGGCGAAGGCACCGGTGCCGAAGGTGATCTTGCTGTCGCCCGGTGCGCGGCAGCCGTGCCCGTAGAGTGCGGCCTGCTGGTCGACCAGACTGACGCTCAGGCTCAGCTGGCGGCCGTCGACCGGCAGCGCCCCGAAGTCGCCGACGCTATCGACGATGCCTGGCAAGGCCTCGAGCGGCACGCCGTACAGCGCGCAGAGATCGGCATCCCAGGCGCCGCTGCGCAGGTCGAGCAGCCCGGTGCGCGCCGCGGTGGTGACGTCGGTGACGAAGCGCCCGCACAGCCGGTCGAGGAAGAAGGCGTCGCTGGTGCCGAGGCGCAGCCGCCCGGCGCGGTGCAGTGCACGTGCCTCGGGGACCTGCTCGAGAATCCAGCCGAGCTTGGAGGCGGAGAAATACGGGTCCAGCGGCAATCCGCAGCGCTCCAGCGACAGGGCCTCCACGCCCTGCCGGCGCAGCGCCTCGGTGCGTTCGCGGGTGCGGTCGTCCTGCCAGACGATCAGCCGGGTGAGCGGCCGGCCGTCCAGCGCGTCCCAGGCCAGGCAGCTTTCGCCCTGGTTGGCCAGCGCGAGCGCATCGACGTCCGGCGTCCGGGCCAGGCACTGGCCGATGGCCGCCAGCAGTTCCTCCGGGTCCTGCTCGACCCAGCCGGGCTGCGGATGCCAGACCTGCTGCTCGTGGCTGTGCACGAGGCTGCGCGCGCCGTCGGTGGTGTACACGAAGCCGCGCGTGCTGGTGGTGCCTTGATCGATCGCCAGCACCTTCATCGCTCGGGCTCCAGGCGGATGGCCACCTGCGCGCCGGGCGGCAGCGCGCTCAGCGGCGCGATGGGAATGAGCACGCGGCGCTCGGGCAGCGCGTTCAGGCGCCCCTGCCACAGGCAGCGGTCCTCGTGCATGACCCGCAGGCGCCCTTTCAGCGGCGTCGCCACGCGCAGTTGCAGATGCTCCAGCGCGCCGGCCAGGCCGCCTTCGGCCACCGGCTCGATGCGTTGCGGCAGCACGTAGCGCAGGGCCGGGTCGAGCTGCAGGTTCATCGCCGAGCCGATCGGCAGCGTCTCGTGCAGGTCGCGCGCCAGGGCGGCGGCGACCCGGCGCCCCTCGCTCCAGCACCAGCCGGCGGTTTCCACCGGGCGCAGCAGGTTGCCGGCGGCGAAGTAGTCGGGGTCCGAGCAGCGCCCGAACTGGTCGACCCGCGGCCCGCCGGTGCCGGGGTCGAGCAGCAGGTGGCTGTCGCGCAGCAGGCTGGCCTCGGGCTGGAAGCGCCCGGAGACGATCACCCCGTCGGTTTCCAGATGCCGCGGCCCGTCGGGCGTGAGCAGGTCGATGCCGGTCACCTGCTCGCGACCGTGGATGGCCACCACCCGCGTGGAGAACAGCGTCTCCACGCCCAGCGCCCGCGGCAGCAGATTGGCCGCCTGCCAGGCGGTCGGCCGGGCGCCCTCCTCGATCATCGCCCGCGGGCGGATGCCGGCACCGCGGCAGGTGAGCAGGGCCGAATAGGAGACCAGCTCGGTGCCGAGCACGACCGGTCGCCGGAACGGCCGGCGCCCGGCCAGGTAGACCATGCCCTGCAGGGCGCCGGTGGTGATTACCCCGCCCGGCTTGGTGCCGCCGATCAGGCGCGCCGAGCGCGGCGTTTCGCGCACGCCGGTGGCGAGCAGGATGCGCCGCGCGTCCAGCCGTTGCACGCCGGCATCGGTCGAGACCAGCAGGCTAGGCCCCGCCTCCAGCGCCATCACCGAGGCCCCGGTGATGATCCGCACGCCCGCTTCCAGCGCCTGGAAGACCAGTCGCTGCGCCAGCTGCGGGCCCTTGAGCAGGCGCCGGAATTCGCGCATGCCGAACGGATAGTGGCCGCAGTGCCGCGGCACGCCGCCGGCCTCGGCGTCGCGCTCGAGTACCACCACGTCGCGCACGCCCTGTTCGCGCAGGGCGGTGGCCGCGGCCAACCCGGCGGGTCCGCCGCCGACGACGGCGACGTCCCAGTAACCCAGCTCAGGCATGTCCGTGCCCTCCCGGCAGACGTTCGCCGAGCGGCGGGTCCAGCCGCCCCTCGGTCAGTTCGGCCAGCGCCGCGCTGCAGTAATAGCCTTGGCAGCGGCCCATGGTGACCCGCGTGCGCCGCTTGAGGCCGGCCAGTGTGTGTGCCGCCAGCGGCCCGCCGAGGGCGGCCTCGATCTCGCCGCGGGTGACCCGTTCGCAATGACAGACGATGCCGCCGTTGCCCGGCGCCTGCCAGGCGCGCGGGGCGCATTCGCTGATGTTCGGCATGCGCGGCAGCACCGGCTCGGCGAGCCCGCCGTGCCAGGCGCCGAGCTCGCGCTCGTAGAGCGCATAGACATAGCGCGCCGTGCCGAGCGCGGAACTGAGCCCGGTGGAGCGGATGCCGCCGACGGCGATGTAGTGGCGCAGCGGATGCGCGGTGATGCGGTAGTCCTTGCGCTCGGTGGCCGGGCGCAGGCCGGCATAGAGCGCGGTGACCGGGTGCCCGGCCAGCGCCGGGAGGATCGCCTCGCCGCGCGCGCGCAGTTGTTCGAGCTTGTCCTGCTCGAGCAATGCCGCGTCGCGGTCGTCCTGCTCCTCGGCGGTCGGCCCGACCAGCAGGTTGCCGTACACCGTACGGCACACCACCACGCCCTTGGTGATCGGCGTCGGCACCGGCAGCACGATGTGCTGCAGCAGGCGCCCGGCGCTCTTGTCGTAGACGATGAACTGCCCCTTGCGCGGATGCAGGCGGAAGCTGGCGCCGCCGAGCAGCATTTCCTCGACCCGGTCGCCGTACAGCCCGGCGCAGTTGATCACGGTGCGTGCCACCACCTCGCCACGGCTGGTGCGCAGCTGCCAGCGGTCACCCTCGAACCGCGCCTCCTGCAGCGCGCAGCCAAGGCGCAGCTCGGCGCCGTTGAGCAGCGCCTGCAACAGATAGGCATGCGGCGCCGACCAGGGGTCGATCAGGCTTTCGCCCGGCACCCGGAAGCCGCCGACCACCCCCTCGGCCAGGTTCGGCTCGCGCTGCAGCACCTGCGCCCGGTCCAGCCGCTCCAGGTCGTCGATGCCGTTGCGCCGGGCCTGCGCCATCAGGCCGGCCAGCTCGGCTTCCTGCTCTTCGCTCCAGGCCAGCACCAGCGCGCCGCAGGGGTCGAGCGGCAGGTTGAGCGCCTCGTGGATCTGACGGTATTCGGCATAGCCCTGGCGCACGCAGGTGAGCTCGAGCGAGTTTTCCGGCGCGTCGAAGCCGGTGTGCAGGATGGCGCTGTTGCCCTTGGAGGCGCCGTCGAGCACGTCCGTGGCCTTCTCCAGCACGACCACCCGGGCGCCCTCGAGGGTGAAACGGCGCGCCATGGCGCAGCCGATCACGCCGGCGCCGATGATGGCGACGTCGAACCGGGCGTCGCCGTGCCCCTGATCCAGCCCGATTTCCATTCGAGTCTCCCTGTGACCTCGGCCGTTTTGGCGATGGCAATGTCGATATGGTCGCCCGAACAGTCACTTATTGACCCTGCCCGTGGCAAGCACCTGCCCGAAAACAGAGCAAGAACTGGACCCATCCTTGCATTGCTCTATGCTGCAAACACCCCGGCATATCGCCACCTCGAGGCTATGCTGGGTGGATCGGCCTTGATAGACAACGCTTTTTCCGGATTTGCCCGAATGGGCAGAGCGCCAGTATAAACGACCGAACGGTCAACCGATTGGCCGTCCACCGCACCATAAAGGCGCGCACGTGCTTCAACGAAGGGCGCAAAAGGAGAGGACGTGACACCACGCGAGCGCAGGATTCGCATCCACAGTTTCATCGAACAGCGCGGCCAGGCCTCGGTCGAGGAGCTCATGCAGACCTTCGGCGTGTCGGCCGAGACCGTCCGCCGCGACCTCGCGCTGCTCGCCGAGGATGGCGCGGTGCTGAAGGTGCACGGCGGCGCGCGCAAGCGCCGGCCGGACCGCGAGGGCAGCTTCCAGCAGCGCATGACCGAGGGCCGCGAGGCCAAGGCGCGCATCGCCGAGCGCCTGGCCGGGGTGGTCAAGCCCGGCGACACGCTGTTCGTCGACACCGGCTCCACCACCCTCGCCGCCGCCGCGGTGCTGGCGCGCATCGGCGGGTTGACGGTGATCACCAACTCCTGCCGCATCGCCAGCGAGATCGGCGAGCAGGCCGACGTCTACCTGCTCGGCGGCCTGTTCCGCCAGGACAACCTGCAGACGGTCGGCCCGCAGGCCATCGAGCAGGTCGGCCGGTTTCGCGCCGACTACGCGCTGCTGACCGTCGGCGGGCTGGACGCCGAGGCCGGCATCACCGATTTCAACCCGCAGGAGGCGGAAGTGGCACACGCCATGCTGGCACATGCGCGCCAGCTGATCGTGGTTGCCGACGCCTCCAAGCTTGGCCGCCAGGCGCCCTTCCGCGTCTGCGACCTTGAACGCATCGACCTGCTGATCACCGACACGGTGCCGCCGACGGCCCTCAAGGTCGCCCTGGGGCGCGCCGGCGCCACGGTGATCTCGGCATGAACACGACCGCCAAACGCCACGCATTCGAGGGAGCGAAATGGGCAACCTGATACGACTTTACGTTCACCAGATGGACCAGATCTCGCGCTGGGTCGGGCTGGTGGCGATGAACCTGGTGTTCGTGCTGATCGGCGTGCTGCTGCTCAGCGCCATCGCCCGCAACCTGATCGACATCCCGCTGCACTGGTGCATCGAGTTCGCCCAGTTCACCCTCGCCGCCTACTACTTCGCCGGCGGCGCCTACTCGCTGAACAACGACAGCCACGTGCGCATGGACCTGATCTATTCGCACCTGAGCGACAAGGCCAAGGCGCGCCTGGACGTGCTCACCGACCTGTGCCTGATGTTCTTCCTGACCGTGCTGCTGATCGGCTCGATCTCCAGCACGCGCTACGCCATCGAGACCAACCAGCGCAATTTCTCGATCTGGAACCCGTCGATGGTGCCGATCAAGGTGATCATGGTCTGCGCCATCGTCCTGATGCTCATGCAGGCGCTCTCGATCTTCTTCAAGGATGTCGCCAAGGCGCGAGGAGCGCACCTCTGATGAGCTACGAAATGATCGCCCTGCTGCTGTTCGCGACCATGATGCTGATGCTGCTCACGGGGCAGCGCGTGTTCGCCGCCATCGGCTTCGTCGCCGCCGGCGCGGCCCTGCTGCTGTACGGCCAGGGCGCGGTGGAAATGCCCTTCAACGCCGCCTTCAAGCTGTTCTCCTGGTACCCGATGCTGACCCTGCCCCTGTTCATCTACATGGGCTACATCCTCGCCGACTCGGGCATCGCCGAGGACCTCTACCGCATGTTCCACGTCTGGTTCGGCCGCGTGCGCGGCGGGCTGGCGATCGGCACCCTGCTGCTGATGGTGATCATCTCGGCGATGAACGGCCTGAGCGTGGCCGGCATGGCCATCGGCGCCACCATCGCGCTGCCGGAGATGCTGCGCCGCGGCTACGACAAGAAGCTCATCTCCGGCATCGTCCAGGGCGGCAGCAGCCTCGGCATCCTCATCCCGCCGAGCGTGGTGATGGTGCTCTACGGCATGATCGCGCGGCAGCCGGTCAGCCAGCTGTGGCTCGCCGGGGTGATCCCGGGCCTGCTCATGGCCTCGCTGTTCCTGATTTACGTGGTGGTGCGCTGCCGCCTGCAGCCGCACCTGGCGCCGCTGGTCTCGGAGCAAGAGCTGAACATGCCGCGCGCCGAGAAGCTCAAGCTGCTGCGCGCCGGCGTCATCCCCTTCCTGATCTTCTTCTTCATGACCGGGCTGTTCGTCATGGGCATCACCAGCCTGGTGGAGAGCTCGGCGGTCGGCGCCACCGCCGCGACCCTCGCCGCCTGGTGGAAGCGTCGGCTGAGCTGGGCGATCCTGCAGGAGGCCGCGCGCAAGACCCTGGGCATCTCCTGCATGTTCCTGTGGATCATCCTCGCGGCGCTGGCCTTCGGCTCGATCTTCGACGGCCTGGGCGCCTCGCGCGCGCTGCAGGGGCTGTTCCTCAACGACTGGGGCCTGTCGCCCTGGGAAATCCTGATCCTGATGCAGCTGTCGTTCATCGTGCTCGGGATGTTCCTCGACGACACCGCCATGCTGGTGATCGTCGCTCCGCTGTACATCCCCATGGTCAAGGCGCTGGGCTTCGACGCGATCTGGTATGGCGTGCTCTACACCATCACCTGCCAGATCGCCTACATCACCCCGCCCTTCGGCTACAACCTGTTCCTCATGCGCGCCATGGCGCCCAAGGAAATCACCCTGCTGGACATCTATAAATCGATCTCGCCGATCGTGGTGATCATGGTCTTCACCCTGGTGATGATCATGGTCTTCCCGCAATTGGCCCTCTGGCTGCCCCACGCGGTATCCGGCCGTTGAACTGCCTCGCTCGACGCGGGGCGTCGAGCGCTTCCAATCGTCCACGCTCATACAAGAAGGAACGCACCATGACCGATGAAACGAAGAAGACCGCGGGCACCGAAGACGCCAGCCACAGCCGCCGCAGCTTCCTGCGCCAGGCCGCGGCCGGCGGCGCGGCCGTCGCCGCCAGCGCGATCGGCGCACCCTACATCAACGCCCAGAGCGGGCCGATCCGCTGGCGCCTGCAGACCTACTCCGGCGCCCCGCTGGGCGCCCACGTGATCAAGCCGCAGATCGAGGCCTTCAACAAGGCCGCCAACGGCGAGATGGTCATCGACCTCTACTACGCCGACCAGCTGGTACCCACCGCCGAGCTGTTCCGCGCGCTGCAGAACGGCACCATCGACGCGGTGCAGTCGGACGACGCGACCATGGCCTCGCCGGTGGACATCTCGGTGTTCGGCGGCTACTTCCCCTTCTCCACCCGCTACAGCCTCGACCTGCCGGTGCTGTTCCAGCAGTACGGCCTGAACGAGATCTGGGCCGAGGCCTATGGCGAGGTGAAGGGCGTCGAATGGCTCAGCGCCGGCGCCTGGGATCCGCTGCACATCTTCACCAAGGAGCCGATCCGCTCGCTGGCCGACATGAAGGGCAAGCGCGTGTTCGGCGTGCCCACCGCCGGCAAGTTCCTCTCCCGCTACGGCCTGATTCCGGTCACCGTGCCGTGGGACGACGTCGAGGTGGCGCTGCAGACCGGCGAGCTGGACGGCGTGGCCTGGTGCGGCTTCACCGAGGCCTACGAGGTGGGCTGGGCGGACATCTGCAAGTACGCCCTGTCGAACAACGTCACCGGCGCCTGGTGCGGCTCGTATTTCGTCAACAGCGAGAGCTGGTCGAAGGTCCCCGAGCACCTCAAGCAGCTCTATTTCTCCACCATCGACCAGTCGCACTACTACCGGCAGGTCTGGTACTGGGGCGGCGAGGCCAAGCTGCGTGTGGAAGGCAAGAAGATGGAGCTGACCACCATCCCGCAGGAGGAATGGAACCAGGTGGTCAAGGACGCCGAGGGCTTCTGGGACGAGATCGCCGCCACCAGCCCGCGTTGCGCCAAGGTCGTCGAGATCTTCAAGCAGTACACCGCCGTGATGGAAAAGGCCGGCGTGCCCTACCGCTACTGACGGGCGCGTCAGCGTGAGGTCTCGATCGCGAAGGGATCACCGCCCTGTCGCGGTCCGGTAGAGGGTTGGGGGGCGAGGGCTTGGTACTCTCCTCCCTCATCCGGCCCTGCGGGCCACCTTCTCCCGCCGGGAGAAGGGAAAAGCGCGACCCGCTGCCTGTAGCTGCGACGCACACCCGTAGGAGCAGGCTCTGCCTGCGACCGCGCCGGCACGGTGCCGGGC
>NZ_KE384418.1:0-88163 GCF_000425625.1 Stutzerimonas azotifigens DSM 17556 | reverse complement strand
CCGGCGGGAGAAGGGACCAGCGCGACCCGCTGCCCGTAGCTGCGACGCACACCCGTAGGAGCAGGCTCTGCCTGCGACCTGGCGATATCGTTCGCGGTCACGACCGCTCACACAAGAGCCTCGCCGCGAGGGCGGCCGAGCGACCTTGGCGCAAATCAGCGGCAGACCCCGCCGGGCCTCGCACTGAAACCCTCCGGCATTCATGGCCTTCCGCGGCCGGTCGCAAGACGCAATCGTCGCTATCCTGCTGTCCGACAAGGCAGGCTTCATTGCCAGGCATTGCCCTGGCGCCCCCTTCCCCGAGCGCGCCGCTGGACAACCCGGCCATGGCCGCCCAGGATTCGGCACTGACCGTTTTCCACCGATCGAGGAAATCGCCATGAGTGACACCACGCCCTACGTGCCGCCTAAGGTCTGGCAGCATTCCGAGCCCTCGGGCGGCAAGTTCGCCAGCATCAACCGCCCGACCGCCGGCCCCACCCACGACAAGCCGCTGCCGGTGGGCAAGCACCCGCTGCAGCTCTATTCGCTGGCCACGCCGAACGGCGTGAAGGTCACCATCATGCTCGAGGAGCTGCTCGGCCTCGGCCATGCGGGCGCCGAGTACGACGCCTGGCTGATCCGCATCGGTGAAGGCGACCAGTTCTCCAGCGGCTTCGTCGAGATCAACCCCAACTCGAAGATCCCGGCGCTGGTCGACCACAGCGGCGAGCAGCCGCTGCGCGTCTTCGAATCCGGCTCGATCCTCGTCTACCTGGCGGAGAAGTTCGGCGCCTTCCTGCCCACCGACACGGCGGCACGCACCGAGACGCAGAACTGGCTGTTCTGGCAGATGGGCTCGGCACCCTTCGTCGGCGGCGGCTTCGGCCACTTCTATGCCTACGCGCCGGAGAAGTACGAGTACCCCATCAACCGCTATGCGATGGAGACCAAGCGCCAGCTCGACGTGCTCGACCGCCAGC
This sequence comes from Stutzerimonas azotifigens DSM 17556, assembly GCF_000425625.1. Taxonomy (GTDB): domain Bacteria; phylum Pseudomonadota; class Gammaproteobacteria; order Pseudomonadales; family Pseudomonadaceae; genus Stutzerimonas; species Stutzerimonas azotifigens. Next base: position 87,201 of record NZ_KE384418.1, on the reverse strand, counting down.
TGGCCGAACGGCGCTACATCGCCGGCGACGACTACAGCATCGCCGACATGGCCATCTGGCCCTGGTACGGCGGGCTGGTGCGCGGCGATCTCTACCAGGCCGCCGAATTCCTCTCGGTGCAGGACTACCGGCACGTGCAGCGCTGGGCCGCCGAGATCGCCGAACGCCCCGCCGTGATCCGCGGCCGCAAGGTCAACCGCACCTGGGGCGAAGCGCACGAACAGGCGCCGGAACGCCACGCCGCCTCGGACCTGGACTGATCGGCCTACAGGGGGCGTAGCCTTTTCCGCCGGTGGCGATCAAACACCGCCGCCAAGTGGATAGGCGCTACGCGCGTTATCCACCCTACGGAGCTACCGGTGGGCCGGAGGCGGTCCGTGATTGGTGGGCTGAAGCGGAACGCCGCCCGGCCCACCCAACCGTCGATCGCCAGAGCGTAGGGTGGAAAACGGCGCAGCCTTTTCCACCGAACACCGGCATAACGCGGCTCCACGATTTGACTGCCTACGTTGCAGGAGCAGGCTGCCTGCGACTTGGTCCCCATGCGAGCCCCTGTTCGCAGGTAGAACCTGCTCCTACAAGGGCCGACCGGCCCCGACTATGACCGGCGCAACCCCGCATTGCCGATCGCCAGCGCCAGGGCGTCTTCCGACAGCCCCAGCGCCGCATTGGCAAATCCGCCGGAGCTGCCGTAGCGCTTGCGCAAACCGAGGCCGATTTTCGCCGAGACGCAGGCGGCGGTCGCGCCGATCAACGCCGGCAGCCACACCGGCTGCCGCCGTGCACTGGCCAGCGCCGCCGCGGTGACGCCGCCGGACAAGGCGCGGAACAACATCGAGGGTGGAATCGTCCGGTCCGGCGCGAAGGGCATCTTGTCGCCCAGCATCTCCCCGGCGGCCAGCGGCATCAGCACCTGCCGCGCCCGGTGCGAGGCCAGGGTACGGGCCGGCTCGTCCGCCTGGTCGATCCCTTCACGCCCGGCCAATGCCCGGCTGGCCAGGGTCGGCGCCAGCATGCTGCGCATGCCCGTCACCACGCCAAGCGCCAGTGCGGCCCACAAGAGGTTGCTCGGTGTCGTCATGCCGTATCTCCCGGTAGCTGCCTATTCCGACCGGGATTCGGAGCCAGGCGTTCAGCCGCGCCGGCCGACGGCAAGCCCGGCGAGCCTCGAGCTGCTACTTTCATACTCACCGAGCCGCCGTATTCATTCGGCCGCGATTCCGAGGAGACCAGCATGGACCGATTCACCGGGGGCTGCCTTTGCGGCAACGTTCGAATCGTGGCGTCCGGGCGACCCTACCGGGTCGGCCTTTGCCACTGCCTCGACTGCCGCAAGCACCACGGCGCCCTGTTCTTCGCGGCTGCGATCTTTTCCCCGGAAGCGGTGACCGTCGAGGGCGAGACGCGCGACTACGCCGGGCGGTTCTTCTGCCCTCGCTGCGGCTCGTCGGTGTTCACCCGCATCGCCGACGAGATCGAAGTGCACCTCGGCGCCCTGGACGCCCGCGACCAGCTGACGCCCACCTACGAATGCTGGACCGTCCGGCGCGAGTCCTGGCTGCCGCCGTTTCCGCTCACCCGACGATACGAGCGCGACCGTGACGGCGGCGGCCGCTTCGAGGAGTAACCGCAACGAAGATCTGGCGATGTTCGCCGGCACAGCGCATCAGGCGCCGGGCTCGCCCTGGGACACCATCAGGCGCTCGCGCGGGTCGGCGATGTGGATGCCCAGTTCGCGGAAGCGCTCGAAGATGCGCCGGTTGAATTCGCGCTGGACGCCCCAGCGGCCCTTGTCGACGCAACGCATCTGGCCGGCCAGCGTCACCATCGAGCCGTCCACCGAGTCGACGCCCCACACGGCCAGGTCGTCGATGATCAGGTCGGCGAACGCCGGGTCGGCCCGCAGGTCGGCGCCGATCTTCTTCAGCTCGGCGATCGCCTGGTCGATGTCCGTGTCGTAGCCGACGCTGATCCGCACCGCCGCGTTGCCGATGCCGCGGTTGGTGTTGTTGACCGTGGACACCGAGCTGAACGGCACGATGTGCAGCGAACCGTCGCCGGCGCGCAGGCGGACGGTACGGATGGAGAGGTTCTCGACGGTTCCGGACACCCCCGCGACCGTGACCCAGTCGCCCACCTGCATGGCGTTCTCCATCAGCAGGAAGATGCCGGTAATGAAGTCCTGCACCAGCTTCTGCGAGCCGAAGCCCAGCGCGACACCGATGATGCTCGCCCCCGCCAGCAGCGGCGTGGTGTTGACCCCGATCTCGCTGAGCGCGGTCATACCGACGACCAGCACGATCGCGATCATCAGCGCGGAACGGAGCATCGGCAGCAGGGTGCGCAGGCGCGCGGCGCGCATCAGTTCGCCATCGTCGCTCCAGCGGACGATGCGCCGTTCCAGCGCCGCATTGGCCACCTGCCAGACCACCAGGGCCAGGATCACGGCGACTAGGATGGTCGTCATGGCCCCGGCCAGGCTGCGGCCGAGGGTGCCTGCCGCGAACCAGCCGAGGGCGTCGAATCCCCAGGCCTGGAAAAGGGCGACCAGTACGCAGGCTGTGACGAGCAGCGACAGCAGGCCGCGCAACAGCGGATAGAGCTGCTCGGCCAGCCGGCCGCGCATGCCGTCGGAGTCGGCCTCGCGCGCGTCGTCGCGGTCGTTCTGGCGGCCGACGAAGGCCCGCTCCAGGGCGCCGAGTGCGAGCACCGCGACCAGGCGACCGAGCACCAGGATGCCGCCGGTCACCGCGATGAACTCGATCAGCTTGGGGAAACCGTTCTCCACGCCGAGCGCCCAGACGACCCACAGCCCCATGACGAAGGCCGCGGCCGCGACGGCCCATACCTGGGCCATCCAGTGACGGAACTGTGCAATCGGGCCGCTGCTCCCCGCCTTGGGGGCGATGGCTTGCCGCACCGGACGTCGCAGCCTGAAGATCAGGGCCACGATCATCAGGTGGGCCAGCAGGGAGACGAACTTGAGGATCGCGGCTCGCCCCGCGGCACCGGCGCCGAGGATCTGCAGGGCATTCGCCGTCGCCACGCCGAACGCCGCCAACAGCACGAAACGGAGAGCCCAGCCGTTCAGCAGGCGCGATGTCTCGCCACTGACCCGGAAGACCCGCAGGCCGTAGCCAACGGGCGATATCAGCAGGCGCACCACCGCCATGGTCAGGCGGGTGAAGAGGTAGGCGTGCACGAACAGGTCGGTCACCTCGCGGCTCCGCGGATCGAGCCCCGGATACAGGTGCATGACCAGCGCGGCGACGCAGAAAAACAGGGCCAGCGGCAGGAGGTCCAGCACCAAGGAGCCGATCGCGAACGGCAGGTGACGCAATGCGCTGCGATGCTCACCGAGCGGCTGGCTGCGTCGCGCCTTGCGCGGGGGCGCCGCGTCGGCGGGCGGTGCGACCGCGGCCGCCGCTCCCCTGTTGGCGGCCGGCTCCGGCTCTGCCGCCGGGCCTTGCCCGGGTCGGGCGATCGGCACCGCCTCTATCCGCTCGACGCCGTCGCGCAGGGTCTGTACCAGCGCCACGTCGGGCTGTTCGGGCCGGGTGGCGGCGGTCGCCGCTGCGCGTTCGGCATCGATACGCTCGGTCGGCCGGAGGTCGACCGGAGGCTCGCTCATGGCCGCAGCTCGTTCGCGCTCCTCGACCTGTCGCGCGTGCCCCTGCAAGGCCGTACGCGGCCAACGCAGCAGCCGCCGCATGCCCCACTCGACCGCCAGGCCGAGGGAGAACACCAGCGCCAGGGTGACCAGCGCATCGACCAGCAAGGCCCGCCCGGCCGGTGACCTGAAAATCGCCTCGAACCAGGCGGGAAATTCCAGCAGCGCGCTGCGAACCTGCTGCAGCTGCTCGCCGAGGCCGTCGGCCCAGCGTCCGACCTGCCTCAGCATCCGTGCAATCAGGCCGTCCTCCTCCAGTGGGACGATCGCCGGCTCCGGCTCGGCCGCGCTCGGCGGTTCGGCGTCCTGTGCCGGTTCGGAGGAGGCAGGCTGGGCGGCGATGGCCTCGAGTGCCGCCAGCACATCGGCGCGACGCGCGTCGTCGCGGAGCACCTCGATGGCATGGCGGGCCTCTTGACGGGAAATCCCCTCGGGCGAGCCAGCCGGTCCGGCCTGGCCCCACGCCGGGGCGGTTGCCAACAGGAGGATGATCGATGCGAAGCGAAAGAGGCGGGAACGGGGCCTGCGCATGGGTTGAATGGCACCTTGAGGAACGGGCATGAGGAGCCGGCGCCGCAGCCCGACGCCGGACGGCGGGCCGACAGCCATGCAGCGTTGGGCAGCGAAGGGGACGGCGAGTTTCGTGCCCGCCGCTCGCTCCGCCCGGGCCTTCAGGCGGCGGCGGGCATGCGGCCGACAGGCGGGTCAGGTGGCGACGGTCAGGGTCGGCGGCGATCCATGTGCCCCTCGCAGATGCGGCCTAACAGGCAGGCCCGCGCTTGGACCGGCCGGCCTGTACCGCTCAATACCCCCTGCCCAGATCCACCACCCCGCTCACCTGCTGCCCCGCTTCCAGCGCGCGGATCTTGCCGCAGATCTGCTCCACCGTCGCATCGCGCAGCGTGCGGGCAGAGATGTGCGGCGTGATGGTGAGGCCCGGGGTGCGCCAGAACGGGTGTTCGCCGGGCAGTGGCTCCTGGCGGAAGACGTCCAGCACGGCGCGGGTGACATGGCCTTCGGCGAGGGCGCGGATGAGGTCTTCGTCGACCAGGTGCTCGCCGCGGCCGACGTTGATGAGCATGGCGCCGGGGCGCAGGCGGCCGAGCAGGCGGTAGTCGATCAGGTCGCGGGTCTCGTCGGTCAGCGGCAGGGTGTTGACCAGCACCCGCGTCGATTGCAGAAACGTGTCGAGCTCCGCCTGGCCGGCATGGCAGCGCACACCTTCGATGTCGTGCGCGGTGCGCGCCCAGCCGTGCACCGGATATTCCAACCCGGCCAGGGTCTGCGCCACGCGCTTGCCGATGTGGCCGAGACCGAGCACGCCGACCGGCCATTCGCTGCGCTTGATCGGCCGGTGGATCTTCCACTGACTGTCGGCCTGCTGGCTGCGGTAGAGGTCCATGTCGCGGCTGGCACCGATCACGTGGTAGGCGACGTATTCGGCCATCTGCACCGACATGCCGGCGTCCTCCAGGCGCACCACCGGCAGCGCCGGTGGCAGGTTGCGCAGGCGCAGCAGGCCGTCGATGCCGGCGCCGAGGTTGAACACCGCCTTGAGCTGCCGCTCGGCCTCGAACAGTGCCTCGGCGGGCTGCCAGACCAGCGCGTAGTCGGCGCCGGTCGGGGCCATGCCCGGCTCCCAGACGATGATTTCGGCGTCCGGCAACTGCTCGGCGATCAGGTTGGTCCAGCGCTGGGGCTGCGGGTCGTAGGCGGCGAAGATGACCTTCATGCGGGTTCCTTGTCGGCGGGCACGCAAGCATGCCGGAAGAAGAAAGGCGCCGGCGCGGGGCCGGCGGCGTCAGACGGCGTAGACCTGGCCGCGGCTCTCGAGCAGGCGCAGCAGCGCCGGCCAGGTGAGCCTGGCGGCCTGGCCGAGGCTCTGCGACTGCTCGCGGGTGGTCTCGATGGCGGCCTGCGACGGCATCCAGGTCGGACCGCAGGCCTGCGCGCGCACCTGAATCTCGCAGGCCTTCATTAGGAAGTACAGGTAGGTGAAGGCTTCGGCCACGCTGTTGCCCATGGTCAGCACGCCGTGGTTGCGCAGGATCATCATCTGCTTGGGCCCCAGGTCGCGGATCAGCCGCTCGCGCTCGCCGAGGTCCAGCGCCACGCCTTCGTAGTCGTGGTAGCTCAGGTGGTCGAGGCAGAGCATGGCGGTCTGGCTCAGCGGCAGCAGGCCGTCGCGGTGCGCGGAGACCGCGGTGCCGTCGGCGGCGTGCAGGTGCATCACCGCGCCGGCGTCCTCGCGACCCATGTGCACCGCGCTGTGGATGGTGAAGCCGGCCGGGTTGACCCGGTGCAGGCTGCCGCTCTCGACGATGTTGCCGTCCTGGTCGACCTTGACCAGCGAGGAGGCGGTGATCTCCTGGAACAGCAGCCCGTAGGGGTTGATCAGGAAGTGGTGATCGCCACCCGGCACCCGCGCCGAGAGGTGGGTGAACACCAGGTCGTCCCAGCCGAAGTGGGCGACCAGCCGGTAGGCGGCGGCGAGGTCCTTGCGGACCTGCCATTCGGCTTCGCGCTGTTGGCGGGCGGCCTGCCTTTCAGGGCTGTCGACGGTGCTGCGCATCTGCATGGTGCGGTTCTCCCCTGTGTGGGTGTCCGGTCAGGCCGGGGATGGATCGGCCTCGCGCCGGTGCTTCTGTTGTTCTTCTTCCTGCAGCACGCGCCACATCAGCTTGCCGGTGGACGAGCGCGGCAGCGCCTGGCGGAACTCGACGTAGACCGGCGCCTTGTAGGCGGCCATCTCGTTGCGGCACCAGTCGATGATGTCCTGCTCGCTGACCTGCCCGGCCTGCCCCGGGCGCAGCACCACGCAGGCCTTCACCGTCTCGCCGCGCTTCGGGTCCGGCGTGGAGATCACGCAGCACTCCTGGATCGCCGGGTGGCGGTACATCAGGCTCTCCACCTCGGATGGCCAGACCTTGAAGCCCGAGGCGTTGATCATGCGCTTCACCCGGTCGACCATGAAAAAGTAGCCTTCCTCGTCGTAGTAGCCGAGGTCGCCGGTGCGGAAGAAGCGCTTGCCGTCCAGCTCGATGAACGCCTGCGCGGTCTCCTCCGGGCGGTTCCAGTAGCCCTGGAATATCTGCGGGCCGTGGCTGACGATCTCGCCCACCTCGCCGGGCCCGACCTCCTCCAGCGTGGCCACGTCGATCACCCGGCTGTCCACGTCGAACACCGGGATGCCGAGACACTGCGGCTTGGGCCGGTGCACCGGGTTGATGTGGGTGGCGGCGATGGTTTCCGACAGCCCGTAGCCTTCCACGTAGGGCAGTCCGGTCAGCCGCCGCAGCTTCTCTTCCACCGCCTTGGGCATGGCCGCCCCGCCACCGCCGATGGAACGCAGGCTGGACAGGTCGTAGCGCTCCACGTCCGGGTCGGAGAGGAAATCGATGGCCATGGTGGCGATGTTGATCCAGGCGGTGATGCGGTAGCGCTCGATCAGCTTTGCTGCGACCTGGCGGTTCCAGCGGGTCATGATCACGGCGGTGGCGCCCATGTAGATCGGCCCGCTCATGGCGCCCTGCATGCCGGTGACGTGGAAGTACGGCAGCGTGGCGAGGATCACCGCCTCGCTGGTCATCTGGTTCCAGGTGACGCGGTGGACGATGGTGGCCATCGCCGAGCGGTGGGTGTGCATGCAGCCTTTGGGTGCGCCGGTGGTGCCGGAGCTGTAGGGCAGCACGCAGAGATCGTCCGGCCCGATGTCGTGCGGGCCGGGCCGGCAGCCGGCGGCCAGCGCGTCGCGCCAGGCCACGCCGCCGTCGAAGGTGGGCGCCTCGAACACGCTCTCCACCTCGGCCGGCAGCTCGAGGTCGGTGGGCGCGCGCAGGTAGTCCGAATAGGCCGCGACCACCACCTGGCGCAGCCGGCCAGCGCCCACCAGCGGGGCGATGAAGCCGGTCAGCTCCTGCCCGCACAGGCAGAGTTCGGCGCCGGTGTCGGCCAGGTAGTGCTCCAGCTCGGCGCTGTGGTTCATCGGGTTGACCGGCACCACCACCGCGTTGGCGCGCAGGATCGCGTAGTAGCCGATGGTGAACTGCGGGGCGTTCTGCATGTACAGCAGCACGCGGTCGCCCTTCTTCACCCCTTCGCGCTGCAGGTAGCCGGCCAGGCGCTCGACGTCCTGCAGCAATTCACGGTAGGTGATGAGGGTGTCGTAGTAGATGATCGCGGCCTTGTCGGGGTAGCGCCGGGCGGCGATCTCCAGGTTGGCGAACAGGCTGGTCGCCGGGACCGTGAGGTGTCTGGGCAGGTTCTCGGGCCAGACGGCGTGATGACGGTTGAACATCGATGGTCTCCTGGGCCGCTCAGGCCGCCCCTCGGGCGCCCTGCTGGGCGATGCGCCAGCCGGCTTCGGCAAGGATCCCGGCGCGCTGGCCGACCTGCAGCGCGTCGGCGTTGCTGGCGTTGCCCTGCAGCGCGCGGGCGTAGACGCCCTGGACGATGGCCGCCAGGCGGAACAGCGAGAAGGCGAGGAACACGTGCCAGTCCTCCAGGCCGTCGCGGCCGGTCTGCCGGCAGTAGCGTTCGAGCAGCTCGGCCTCGCCGGGAATGCCTTCGGCGGCAAGGTCGGTGCCGATCAGTCCGCGCATGCCCGGCTGGTCGGCCGGCAGGTGGTAGGCCAGGCAGTAGTAGGCCAGGTCCGACAGCGGATGGCCGACGGTCGACAGCTCCCAGTCGAGGATGGCGATGATGCGCGGCGCGTCCGGCGCCAGCATCAGGTTGCCGAGCCGGTAGTCGCCGTGGGCGATGGCGCTCTCGTCGCGGGCCGGCACGTGCTCCGGCAGCCAGCGCATGAGCTTTTCCATGGCCGGCATGTCGCCGGTGCGCGAGGCCTCGTACTGGCCACTCCAGCGCTTGATCTGGCGCGCCACGTAGCCCTGCGAGCGGCCGTAGTCGGCCAGGCCGACGGCCTCGACATCGACCTGGTACAGCGCGGCCAGGGTGTCGATCGCGGCGAAGTGGATCGGCCGCCGCTCCTCGCGCGCCGCCGCGGCCAGCGCCGGGTGCTCGATCACGCGCCCGGCCACGTAGTCCATCACGTAGAAGGGCGTGCCGATGACGCGCTCGTCCTCGCACAGCACGTGCGCCGGCGGCACCGGCAGCGCGGTGTGCTCGCCGAGCGCGCGGATCACCCGGTACTCGCGCTCGACCATGTGCGCCGAGGGCAGGATCCTGCCCGGCGGCTTCTTGCGCAGCACGTAGCGGCGGCCGGCGGTTTCCAGCAGGAAGGTCGGGTTGGACTGGCCGCCCTGGAACTGGCGCACCAGCAGGTGCTCGTCCATCGCCGGCAGGCGGTCGCGCAGGTAGGCGGCCAGCCGCGCCTCGTCGAAGCGGTGCGCGGGCAGTACCTCGACCAGTTGGGGTTCGCTCATGCGGGGCGCCCTCAGCAGGCGGTCTCGCCGCCATCGGCGACGATCACCTGGCCGGTGATGTAGGCGCTGGCCGGCGCGGCGAGGAAGACCGCCAGGCCGGCGATGTCGATCGGCTCGCCGATACGCCGCAGCGGGGTCTTTTCCGCGGCGCGGCGGGCCCGTTCCGGGTCCTCGACCAGCGCCTTGGCGAAGTCGGTACGCACCAGGCCGGGCGCGATGGCATTGACGCGGATACCGCGCGGGCCCCACTCGGCCGCCAGGTTGCGGGCCAGCGCCGCCTCGGCGGCCTTGGACACGCCGTAGGTGCCGATGGTGAGGTTGCCGCGCAGCCCGGCGATGCTGGACAGCACGATCACCACGCCGTCGCCGCGCTCGGCCATGTGCGGCAGCACCAGGTTGCTCAGCCAGAAGGTGCCCTTGACGTTGGTGCCCATGATCTTGTCCCAGGCCTCGTCGGTCATCTCGCTGGTCGGACCGTAGACCGGGTTGGTCGCGGCGTTGCACACCAGCACGTCGATACGCCCCCAGGTCTGCAGCGTGGTGTCCACCAGGCGCTGCAGGTCTTCCTTGCGGCCGACGTGGCAGGGCACGGCGATGGCCTCGAAACCGGCGGCCTCGAGCTCGCCGGCCACTTGCTCGCAGGCCTCGGCCTTGCGGCTGGAGATCACCACCTTGGCGCCGCACCTGGCCATCTCGTCGGCGATGGCGCGGCCGATGCCCTTGGTGGAACCGGTGATGAGCGCGACCTTGCCGGTCAGGTCGAACAGGGGATTGTTCACGGAAGGCTTCCTTCTTGTTGTCGGTTTCAAGGGTCAGCGCTTGTAGCGGGCCAGCTCCAGCTTGGCGACGGCGTCCAGGTGCACCTCGTCCGGGCCGTCGGCCAGGCGCAGGGTGCGCACCTTGGCCCAGGCGGCGGCGAGGAAGCTGTCCTGCGACACGCCCTTGGCGCCGTGGGCCTGGATCGCGCGGTCGAGCACCTTCAGCGCCATGCTCGGCGCCGCGGCCTTGATCATGGCGATCTCCTGGCGGGCGACCTTGTTGCCCACGGTGTCCATCATGTGCGCGGCCTTGAGGGTGAGCAGGCGGGTCTGCTCGATCTCGATGCGCGAGCGGGCAATGTCCTTGCGGATGGAGTCGAATTTCGACAGCGGCCGGCCGAACGCCTCGCGGCTCTGCACCCGCTCGCACATCTCCTTCAATGCCCGCTCGGCGACGCCGATGGTGCGCATGCAATGGTGGATGCGGCCCGGGCCGAGGCGGCCCTGGGCGATCTCGAAGCCGCGGCCTTCGCCGAGCAGCATGTTGCTCGCCGGCACCCGCACGTTGTCGTAGTGGATCTCGGCATGGCCGTGCGGCGCGTGGTCGTAGCCGAACACTTCCAGCGGGCGGACGATCTTCACGCCGGGGGTATCGAGCGGCACCAGGATCATCGACTGCTGGCGGTGGCGCTCGGCGGTCGGGTCGGTCTTGCCCATGACGATGGCGATCTTGCAGGCGGTGGTCATGGCGCCCGACGACCACCACTTGCGGCCGTTGATCACGTACTCGTCGCCCTCGCGGCGGATCTCGCAGGCGATGTTGGTGGCGTCCGAGGAGGCCACGTCCGGTTCGGTCATCGAGAAGCAGGAACGGATCTCGCCGTCGAGCAGCGGCTTGAGCCAGCGCGCCTGCTGCTCGGGGGTGCCGTAGCGCGCCAGCACCTCCATGTTGCCGGTGTCCGGCGCCGAGCAGTTGAACACCTCCGGCGCGTACGAGGAGCGCCCCATCACCTCGCACAGGTGGGCGTATTCCAGGTTGGTCAGCCCGGCGCCGAACTCGCTTTCCGGAAGGAACAGATTCCACAGGCCCTGGGCGCGCGCCCAGGCCTTGAGCTCGGCGAGGATCGGCGGCTGTTCCCAGCGGTTCGCCGCTTCGGCGATCTGCTTCTTGAACACCGGCTCGTTGGGGTAGATGTGCTCATCCATGAAGGCGCTGAGCTGCTCATGGAGGGCCTTGGCCCGGGCGGTCATTTCATACATCGGAGGCTTCCTTCTTGTTGTTCTGGCCGAGGGTGCCGGACGGCACGCCCTGCGGATGTTCGCTGCCCGTGCGCAGGCGGAAGGTGCCCTCGCCGAGCGCCAGCAGGTTGCCGTGCTGGTCGCGTATCTCGCCGGTGCTGTTGAAGATCCGGCTGCCGCCGGCGCGGCGGGTGCCGGTGGCGCGGATCACGCCGCCGCTGCACTGGCCGGTGAAGGTGGTGGTGAGGGTCAGGGTGACCGCGCGGCGCACGCGCCCGGGGTACGGGCAGTAGCAGCCGGCTTCGGCGAGGACGATGTCCAGCAGCGAGGTGAGCACGCCGCCGTGCACGACGCCGGCGAGGTTGAGGTGCCGGGGTTCGAGCGCCAGTTCGATCACCGCCTGCTCTTCAGCCCAGGATACCTGGCGATAGCCGAGCACCTGGTGGAAGCCGGTCAGCTCGCGGCCGCCGGTGATGCTCGGCGCCGCCTCGGATGTGGCCGCCGCGCTGCGGAAGGTCTCTTCGCCGCTCATGGCCGGCCTCCTTCGCGCCGGCCACCGTACTGCTGGGCTCCGGTGTTTCGCATCTGGAGTCTCATGTTCCGGATTCCTGTTGTTCTTATATTGGCCTGAAGCTGGCACGCATCCATGGCTAGGTCAAATTGAAACGTTGTTTCATTTTTATCGCTTATGGCAGTGCATAGCCGCGAACGTGTCCGTTATGCTCCGGCGCGTGACCGGTGGTCCACATTTCGCGTGGCGAGCCGTATGGCGCCGGATCGGGCGTGAAACGTCCCGTGACGAGGGAACGGATGCCGGCCATGCGGCGGGGTGTTGAAGTCATGGTCCGGTGTGCTAGTTTTGCAGAAACCTTGCAGAAGGCAGTTTTGCTCTGCGAAACAAGAGCAAGGTTTGCCAAGGCTGACCGACCGTCATGCGGCCTACAACAAATACAACAAGAGGATGCGATATGAAGCTCATGCCCCTGTTCAAGAAGCTGCTGCCCTCCGCCCTGGCGGCAGTCACGGCCGCGGCGCTGCTCCCGCCGCTGGCCTCCGCCCAGGAAGTCACCCGCTGGCGCGTGCAGTCGCATTGGCCGAGCGCCAGCAGCTCCTACGAGGACAGCCTCGGCCGCCTCAAGCGCGAGATCGAGCGGCGCACCGAAGGTCGCCTGCAACTGCAGCTGTTCGAAGCCGGCGCGCTGTTCAAGGCCCAGGAGACCTTCAACGCGGTCAGCCGCGGCATCATCCAGATGGGCACCATCTCCCCCGGCTACGCGCAGGACAAGATGACCCTGGCGGGCATCGCCTCCGGCCTGCCGTTCGCCTTCCACCATGTCTGGGAGGCCGCCTACTTCCACAAGCACATGGGCTTCGAGGACATGCTCCGCGAAGAGGCCGCCAAGCACAGCGTGTACTGGTCGACCGACAAGGTGTACCCGACCGAGATGGTGGTGAAGAAGCCGATCAACAGCTGGGAAGACTTCACCAAGCTTAAGATCCGCTCCTCCGGCGCACTGCAGAAGTTCCTCGACGACGCCGGCGCCTCCACCACCTACCTGCCGGGCAGCGAGCTGTACCCGGCGCTGGACACCGGCGTGGTCGACGGCGCGCACTGGGGCGCGGTGCAGGGCGCGGCCAGCATGAGCTTCTACGAAGTGGCCAAGTACCATGTGCGCCCGGCGCTGAATATCGCCGGCACCGACGTGATCATCGTCAGCCAGAAAGCGCTGGAGAAACTCTCCGAGCGCGACCAGGAGATCGTCAAGCAGGTGCTCGACGAGCAGTTCTGGTACCGCACCAACGAGTACCTGTACCAGGAGCAGGTGGCCCTGCGCAAAGCCATCGCCGAGCAGGGCGTGCAGGTCAACACCCTCCCCGACGACGTGCAGAAGCGCCTCGTCGACGCCGCCCAGGCCTCCTGGGACGCCGAAGGCAAGCGCAGCGACAAGGCGGCCGAAGCGCTGCAGAAGCTGAAGGCCTTCCTCGGCGAACTCGGCTACCTGTAAGCCTGCCGTCCGCCCCGGGGCCAGGCCGCGCGCCCGGCTCCGGGGCTTGCTCAACCTGTCGTGGGGCTCGCCATGCGCCTGATTCGTGCCTATGTCCGGGGCATCACCCGGCTCAACAACTTCATCGGCCGCTGGGTCGCCTACCTGATCTTCGTGATCTTCCTGCTGCTGATCTTCGAGGTCGCCATGCGCTACCTGGCGGGCTCCCCGACCTCCTGGACCAACGAGCTCGGGCAGATGCTGTTCGGCGTCTACGTGGTGCTGTCCGGCGCCTATGTGTTGGCCCACCGCGACCACGTCAACGTCGACCTGCTCTACGGCAGCTTCTCGCCGCGCATCAGGGCCTGGGTCGACATCTTCACCTCCTCGATGTTCTTCCTCTTCGTCCTGGCCTTGCTGTACTTCGGCAGCTCCATGGCCTGGGAGTCGATCAGCAGCATGGAAACCTCCTACTCGGCCTGGAATCCGCCGATCTGGCCGATCAAGGCCGCCATCCCGGTCGGCACCGTGCTGCTCCTGCTGCAGGGCATCGCCAAGCTGCTCGACGACATCCTCATCGCCCTCGGCCACGAACCCGCCACCGATACGCAGCCCAAGGAGCAGGCGCAATGAGCATCGAAGTCACGACGCTGCTGTTCTTCCTCTCCCTGGTCTTCTTCCTGGTCCTCGGCCTGCCGCTGGCCTTCGTGCTCGGCGGGGTCTCGGTGGTGTTCCTCTATTTCACCTGGGGCGTCGACGCCTTCTACCTGGTGGCCTCGCAGATGTGGGGCACCATGGAAAGCTTCACCCTGGTGGCGATCCCGCTGTTCGTGTTCATGGCCATGCTGCTCGAACGCACCGGCGTGGCCCGCGACCTCTACCGCATGATGCACCTGTGGTGCGGCGGCATGCGCGGCGGCCTGGCGGTCGGCACCCTGGGCATCTGCGCGGTGTTCGGCGCCATGGTCGGCATCAGCGGCGCGGCGGTGGTGGCCATGGGCACCATCGCCCTGCCGGCGATGCTCGAGCGCGGCTACGACAAGCGCATGGTGCTCGGCTGCATCAACACCGGCGGCGGCTGGGGCATCCTCATCCCGCCGAGCATCATGATGATCCTGTACGCCATGATCAGCGGCCAGTCGGTCGGCAAGATGTTCGCCGCCGGCGTGCTGCCGGGCATCCTGCTGGTGTGCCTGACGGTCACCTACGTGCTGGTGCGCTGCTACCTGCAGCCGCAGCTGGCGCCGGCGCTGCCGCAGGAAGAACGCGGCAGCTGGGGCGAGAAGCTGCGCGCCCTGCGCGCCGTGCTGCTGCCGATCGGCATCGTGGTGATGGTGCTCGGCTCGATCATCGGCGGCATCACCACGCCGACCGAGGCGGCGGCCATGGGCGTGCTCGGCGCGCTGATCTCCGCGGCGGTCTACCGCAAGCTGCAGTGGAGCCTGCTGCAGGAGGCGGCGATCCGCACCTTCAAGCTCACCGGGATGATCGCCTGGATCCTGTTCGCCGCCCACGCCTTCAGCGCGGCCTACCAGGGCATGGGCGCGCAGTCGCTGATCGAGGGGCTGATGATGGACCTGCCCGGCGGGCGCTGGGTGATCCTCATCATCATGATGGTGCTGGTGTTCTTCATGGGCATGCTGCTCGACCCGGTCGGCATCATGCTCATCACCCTGCCGGTGTTCCTGCCGATCATCGCCTCGCTGGGTTTCGACCCGATCTGGTTCGGCATCCTCTTCGTGATCAACATGGAAATCGGCTACATGACGCCGCCCTTCGGCTTCAACCTGTTCTACCTGAAGGGCATCGTGCCGCCGAGCATCACCATGAAGGACATCTATTGGTCGGTGATCCCGTTCGTGATCGTCAACATCGTCGGCATGGGCATCATCATGGTGTTCCCGCAGATCGCCACCTACCTGCCGAACCTGCTGTTCTGACGCCATGCGCAAGCCCGGCACGGCGGAATCAGAGCGCCACTTCGTCACGGCACTGTCGCGGGGCCTGGAAATCCTCCGGGCCTTCGGGCCCCGCGAGCCGTACCTCGGCAATGCCGAGCTGGCCGAGCGCACCGGCATCCCCCGGCCTACGGTTTCGCGGCTGACCGCCACCCTCACCCGCCTCGGCTACCTGCACCACAACGCGCATCTGGAGAAGTACCACCTGGGCGCGGGGGTGCTCGCGCTCGGCTACCGCTACCTCGCCAGCACCGGCATCCGCGAGATCGCCCGCCCGCACATGCAGCAGCTGGCCGACGCCGCCGACTGCGCCGTGGCGCTGGGCACCGCCGACCGGCTGAGCATGACCTACCTCGACGTGTGCCAGGGCCAGGGGCCGCTGGTGCTGCGCCTGGAACGGGCCGCCCGGCTGCCGATGATGCGCACCGCGATCGGCAAGGCCTGGCTCTGCGCCCAGTCGCCAGCGCGACGCGAGGCGCTGCTGCAGCAATTGGCCCGGCGCGACCCGGCCTACTGGCCGACCTTCGAACGGGCGATGGACAAGGCCCTGGCCGACCATGCGGCCTACGGCTTCTGCCTGTCCGAGGGAGACTGGAAGCCGGAAGTCAGCGCCGTGGCGGTGCCGCTGGTGCTCGAAGAAGGCGCCGAGGTCATGGCCCTGAACTGCGGCGGCCCCTCCATGCGTCTGACCCACCGTCTGCTGGTGGACAGCCTCGGCCCCCGGCTGAAGGAAACCGCCGAGCGGATCGGCGCCACCCTGTCCCTGCCGACGCGCACTGACGCCGACAGCCGGACGGGTCACGAACCGAAGGGTGGATGACGGCGCAGCCTCATCCACGCGTCGGTTTCGGCCGGTACCAAGGTCCGCCAGGCCGTCGACATGGCGCGCTGCCCGCCCCCGCGTGGAAAACGCTGCGCGGTTTTCCACCCTACGTCGAGGCACATCGGTGAGGGCCTTGGTGGACCGAAGCGGAACGCCGCCCTGCCCACCTTACGCACCTTCGCTCAGCGCTCGACGAAGGTACAGAAGGCATCCAGCGGCATGCGCTCGCTGACCAGCCCGTTGACCGGCGCCTGCGGGTCGGCGTAGCCGATCGCCAGGCCGCAGTGCAGCACCAGTTCGTCCGGCACCTGCAGCCAGTTGCGCACGGTCAGTTGGTAGCGCGCCCAGCAGGCCTGCGGGCAGCTGTCGAGGCCGTATTCCTTGAGCAGCAGCATCAGGCTCTGCTGGTACATGCCCAGGTCCGCCCACTGGCCTGGGCCCATGCGCCGGTCGACGAAGAAGAACACCGCGCAGGGCGCGTCGAAAAAACGGAAGTTGCGCGCGAACCAGGCGCGCCGGGCGGCCTTGTCCTCGCGGGCGATGCCGAGCAGCTGGTACATGTCCTCGCCGACCTGGTAGCGGTGGCTGCGGTACGGCTCGAAGATCGGTTCGGGATAGACGGCGTACTCGCGCGGGTCCTGCTCGGCGTCGCGCGCCAGGCGCTCGGCGAAGTGCTCGCGAAAGGCGCCGAGCGTGGCGCCCTGCAGTACGTACAGCCGCCAGGGCTGCAGGTTGCCGCTCGACGGGGCGCGCGCGGCACGGGTGAGCAGGTCGCGCAGCAGCGCGGCATCGACCGGGCGGTCGATGAAGACGCGCGTGCTGTGGCGTCGTTCGAGTGCTTCGCTGACCTTCATCGGGGCCTCCCGGCGGAGGCTGTCGAACGAGACTGCGGCATGAGCGGGGTCCTGTTTGCGAAAAACCTCGGACCAGCCTAGCGCAGGCCCTGTCGCAAGGCGATGCACATCACCGCCGGGAATGCAGGGCTTGTCTGTACAGGCTGTGTGAAAAGTACTGCGCTCGGTCATGCTGCGTTGAAAACAGGCTAAAAATGCTCATTTACCACTTGTAAACTGCGCTTTTTCGCCTGCTTTCCCCTTGCCTGACCTTCGCTCGCGACGTTCACGCAGCCTGTGTGGGAGTGGTCTTCGACCGCGAATGGGCTCCACCATCATTCCTCGCCGCGAGGGCACGCCTCCCACAGGACCCGCTGAGCCCCCCCTGCTTCTGTGGGAGGCCCGACCTCGGGGCGATGCTTCTCGTGGAAGCAGTCTCGACCGCGACAGGGCGGCCAGCCGATCGCGGTCAAGACCGCTCCACACGCTGCCCTACGCCCGCCCCGCGTTCAGCCGACCACCCGCCCGCGACACTCGCCGAAGCCGACCGACGGTCCACCCTCGCGCACGCCGCGGGCGCGCAGGATCACCTCGTCGCCGTCCTCGAGGAAGGTGCGCGTCTCGCCGCCCGGCAACGTCAGCGGCTGCTTGCCGCCCCTGGTGATCTCCAGCAGGCTGCCACAACTCTCGGGCGTCTCGCCGGACAGGGTGCCGGAGCCGAACAGGTCGCCCGGCTGCAGGGCGCAGCCGTTGACGCTGTGGTGTGCCACCAGCTGCGCCACCGTCCAGTACATGTGGCGGGTGCTGCTCAGGGTGATGCGCTCGGCCGGCAGCCCCTTGGCGCGCATGGCCTCGGTCTGCAGCAGCACCTCGAGTTCGAGGTCGAAGGCGCCCCGCTGCTGGTCGTGCACGTCGAACAGGTACGGCAGCGGCTGCGGATCGGCCTGCGGACGGGCCGGCTGCGCGCAGCGGAACGGCTCCAGCGCCTCGGGCATGACCACCCAGGGCGACACCGTGGTGGCGAAGCTCTTCGACAGGAACGGCCCCAGCGGCTGGTATTCCCAGGCCTGCAGGTCGCGCGCCGACCAGTCGTTGAGCAGGCAGAGGCCGGCCAGGTGCTCGCCCGCCTCGGCGATGCCGATCGGCTCGCCGCGCGTGTTTCCGGGGCCGATCCAGATGCCCAGTTCCAGTTCGTAATCGAGCCGCCTGCTCAGGCCGAAGCTCGGCTCGCTGGCGCCTGGCGGCAGGGTCTGGCCGTTGGGCCGACGCACGCTTTCGCCGGAGACGCCGATGGTCGAGGCGCGGCCGTGGTAGCCGATGGGCACGTACTTGTAGTTCGGCAATAGTGGGTTGTCCGGACGGAACAGCTTGCCGACGTTGGTGGCATGGTGGATGCCGACATAGAAGTCGGTGTAGTCGCCCACCCGCGCCGGCAGGTGCAGGCGGCACGCGCCCATCGGTTGCAGCAGGCGCTCGCCCAGCGCTTCGGCCTGCGCGCGCTGCGCGCTGCCTTCGCCGAGCAGGGCCTGAAGCGCAGCGCGCAGCGCCCGGCGGGCCGGCGCGCCGAGCGCGAAGAAGGCGTTGAGGCTGTCGCCGCCGGCTGCCCGCGCGGCGTCCAGCGCCTCGCCCTGGAACAGGCCGGCCTCGCAGGCGACCTGAAGGTCGAGGATGCAGTCGCCGATGGCGACGCCGCCGCGCGGGCTCAGGCCGTCGCGGCTGAATACGCCGAGCGGCAGGTTGGCGAGGGAGAAATCCGCGTGGCGGTTGGCCGAGGCCACCCAGCTGGTGGAGGCAGTCGTGGTCATGGTTGGCGTCCGTTCGGGTCGAAGGTGCGGCCGAGGCCGGCCCAGCATTGGTCGTAGTCAGGCTGCAGGCTCGGGCTCTCCAGGGCCTCGCGCGTCGGGCGCAGGACCTGGCCGGTCTCGAACATGAAGGCCATGGTGTTATCGATCCTGTGCGGCCTGAGCTCGGCGGCGATGGCCTGCTCGGTGGAAGCCTGGTCCGGGCCGTGGGCGCTCATGCAATTGTGCAGCGAGGCGCCGCCGGGCAGGAAGCCGCCGGCCTTGGCGTCGTAGGCACCCTGGATCAGGCCCATGAATTCGTTCATCAGGTTGCGGTGGAACCACGGCGGGCGGAAGGTGTGCTCCGCCACCATCCAGCGCGGCGGGAAGATCACGAAGTCGATGTTGGCCATGCCGTGGATCGCGCTCGGCGAGGTGAGCACGGTGAAGATCGACGGGTCGGGATGATCGAAGCTCACCGTGCCGAGGGTGTTGAAGCGGCGCAGGTCGTACTTGTAGGGCACGTGGTTGCCATGCCAGGCGACCACGTCCAGCGGCGAGTGGTCGAGTTCGGTGGCCCAGAGTTCACCGAGGAATTTCTGCACCAGCTCGACCGGCGCCTGGCGGTCCTCGTAGAAGGCCACCGGGGCGAGGAAGTCGCGCGGGTTGGCCAGGCCGTTGCTGCCGATCGGGCCGAGATCGGGCAGGCGCAGGGGGCAACCGTGGTTCTCGCAGACGTAGCCGCGCGCCTCGCCGTCCGGCAGGGCCACGCGGAACTTCATCCCGCGCGGCACCACCGCGATCTCCAGCGGCGCGATCTCCAGCAGGCCGAGCTCGGTGAACAGCTGCAGGCGGCCCTGCTGCGGGACGATCAGCAGCTCGCCGTCGGCATCGTAGAACACCCGCTCCATCGAGCGGTTGGCGGCGTAGCGGTAGAGGCTCGCGCCCTGCGGCTGACGGGCGTCGCCATTGGCGGCGGTGCGCACCAGGCCGTCGAGGAAGTCGGTGCCTGCCGCGGGCAGCTCCAGCGGGCTCCAGCGCAGGCGGTTGGGCGTCGGCTCGCCGAGCTCGCCGCCGGCCAGCTGGCGCTCGAGCCGGCGGTACCGGCCATGCCTGGCGGACGGATGGATGCGGTACAGCCAGGTCCGCCGCGCCTCGCTGCGCGGCACGGTGAAGGCGGTGCCGGACAGCAGCTCGGCATAGAGCCCGTAGGGCACCTTCTGCGGCGAGTTCTGCCCGACCGGCAGCGCGCCGGGCAGCGCTTCGCTGGCGAACTGGTTGCCGAAACCGGACTGATAGGAAAGCGTCACCTCGGATTGTTCTTGTGCGTGCATGGCCTTCTCTTTTTTTTGCGTAACCAATTTACGCAAAACGTAATTTGAAAGCCCAGCACCGTCAAGCTATAACTCGGCCTTTCCTGGCGGACGGCTGAGTTCATGACACGCGCGATCGAAGAGGCGGCGCCCCGGCGGCAGAAGGTGCAGGCTGCCGAGGTGGGTACGGACATCCTCAGGGGCCTCGCGGAGCTGGCTCCGGCGACCTCTCTCTCGCGCCTGGCCGAACACGTCGGCATGCCGGCGAGCAAGGTCCACCGCTACCTGCAGGCGCTGATCGCCAGCGGCTTCGCCGAGCAGGACGTGAGCACCAACCACTACGGCCTCGGCCCGGCGGCGTTGTTCGTCGGGCTGGCGGCGATCGGCCGGCTGGACGTGGTGAAGGTGGCCACGCCGGCGCTCGCCGAGCTGCGCGACCAGGTCAACGAGACCTGCTTCCTGGCCGTGTGGGGCAACCACGGGCCGACCGTGGTGCACGTGGAACAGGCGGTGCGTGCGGTCACCCTGGTCACCCAGGTCGGTTCGGTGCTGCCGCTGCTGGGCTCGTCCACCGGGCTGGTGTTCAACGCCTTCCTGCCCGACGCCGAGACCACGCCGCTGCGCGAGGCCGAGCTCGCCCGCCCGGATGCACGCGACGCCGCGGCGCTGGCCGCGACCACCGAAGCCATTCGCCGCACCCACCTGCAACCGGTGCACGGCCTGCTGATGGCCGGCGTGCATGCGCTGTCGGCACCGCTGTTCGCCACCGGCGGGCGGCTGGTCGGCGTGCTCACGGTGGTCGGCGCCGCGCCCGGCTTCACCGCCGAAGCGGACGGCGAAGCCGCCCGCCGGCTGCTGGCCAGTGCCCGGGCGATCAGCGCCCGCATGGGCGGGGACTGCTCTCCCGCCGCCTAGGACGGCGAGCGCCTAGCAAGCTGCGCGCGGGCGCATGTCCAGGATCAGGCAGGTGGTCGAGCCAACCGCGTAGAGACGGTCGTCGACATCGTACAGCCGGCCCTCCGCCACCGCCGTCGAGCGCCCGACGTGGATCACCCGCCCCTCGGCCCGCACCGGGCCGACCGCCGCCGTCAGCGCGCGCAGGTAGCTGATGCGCAGGTCGGTGGTGGTGTAGCCCTGGCCCACGTCCAGCCGCGTATGGATCGCGCAGCCCATGCAGGAGTCCAGCAGGGTCGCGGCGTAGCCGCCATGCACGCTGCCCAGCGGGTTGTAGTGCGCCTCGTGCGGCGAGCCCTGGAACAGGAAATAGCCCGGCGCCCATTCGATGGGGACGAAACCCAGCAACTCGCCGATCGGCGGCCGCGGCAGCTCGCCCTTGCCGATGCCGTCGAAGAAGGCGTGCGGGTGCATCTGCGCCACCTCGCGCAGCGGCACCGTGCCGGTCGGCGCCAGGCGGCTGCGCATGGCTCGTTCGGCCTCCAGCCAGGCGGCCAGTTTCTCTTCGCGTTCTGCGTAATTCATCTGGATTTTTCCTTGTGCGGCGGTTGCGGGGCTCTTTGAATTATGGTCAACATATAAAACACATGACGACCATCATGTAAACAGCCACGGCACCTACGAGAATCCCTAATGGCCACGCTTTCCACCCGTACCCTGCTGCCGATCCTCATCCTGCTCACCGCACTCGGCGAAGCCTCCACCCAGCTGATCGTTCCCAGCCTCGGCGCGCTGGAACGGGTGCTGGAGGCGCCGCCCGGCAGCGGCGTGCAGGCGCTGTCGGCCTTCGTCGCGGCCTTCGGCCTCGGCCAGCTGGTGCTCGGCCCGTTGTCCGACCGCGTCGGGCGGCGCCCGGTGTTGCTCGGCGGGCTGGTGGTCTACCTCGTCGCCACGCTGTGGATGCTGTCTGCGACCGGTCTCGCCGAGTTCGTCGCCGCTCGCGCGCTGCAAGGTTTCGGCGCCTGCGCCTGCCTGGTGCTGGCACGCGCCATGGTGCGCGACGTCTGGCAGGCACAGGCCGGGCCGGCGCTGGCCAGAACGGTGATCGGCATGCTCGCCACCGTCGTCCTGGCGCTGATGGCCGGCGGGCTGCTGAATGCCTATGGTGGCTGGCGCGCGCCGCTGCTCGCCTCGCTGCTGCTGGGCATGGCCACCCTGCTGCTGGTGGTCGTGCTGACCGAGGAGACCCACCACCATCCCGACCCGCACGCCGGCCGCCTGCGCAGCCTGGCCCGGCAGTACGCCGACCTGCTCGGCAGCCGCGCCTTCCTGGCCCTGGCGCTGACCATCGCCGGCACCTACGGTGCGATGTTCAGCATGATCGCCGGCTCCCCGGCGGTGTACGTCGGGCTGCTGGGGCTGACGCCGGCCGAGTACGGCTGGGTGTTCGGCGCCATCGTCTCTGGGTTGATCGTCGGAGCGCTGATCACCCAACGCTGCATCGGCCGCCTGGGCCCGCAGCGGCTGGTGGCCATCGGCGTCGCGCTGGTAGCCAGCGGCGCGCTGCTCACCCTGCTGATCACACGGCTGTTCGGGCTGAGCGTGCTCGGCCTGTCCCTGCCACAGGTGCTGGTGACCCTCGGCGGTGGCATGGTGCTGCCCTCCGCGGTGGCCGGCGCGGTGCTGCCGAACGCCCACCGGGCGGGCCTGGCCGCGGGCTTCATGGGCTTTGCGCAGATGGCCGGCGCCACCCTCAGCGGCCTGCTGCTGCATGCCCTGACCGATGGCAACGCCTGGCCGCTGCTGATCAGCCACCTGGCGTTCGCCGCTCTCGCCCTGCTCGCCTTCCACCTGCTCAACCCACGGCCGGCCACCCGGTTGGCCGACGTCCCTGCCGACTGATCGGCAAGCCACACAGGAGAACTCCCATGCAAGCTGCCAACAACCGAGGAACGGCGCTGATCACCGGCGCCTCTAGCGGCATCGGCGCGGTCTACGCCGACCGCCTGGCCGCGCGCGGCCACGACCTGATCCTGGTCGCCCGCGACCGCGCACGCCTGGAGGCCCTCGCCGGTCGCCTGGAAGGCGCCCACGAGGTGCACGTGGAAGTGCTGGTCGCCGACCTCACCGATCCACAGGCGCTCGATGCCCTGGCCGAACGCCTGCGGGGCGACGCCATCATCGACCTGCTGGTCAACAACGCCGGCATGGCCATGCAGGGCCGGCTGGCCGAGGCCGACCCCGCCGCGCTGCTACGCATGCTGGCCCTGAACGTCACCGCGACGACACGGCTGGCGCAGGCCGCGGCCGCCAACTTCTCCGCCGCCGGGCGCGGCGCCATCGTCAACCTGGGTTCGGTGGTGGCGCTGGCGCCGGGTCTGTTCAACGTCGCCTACACCGCCACCAAGGGCTACGTGCTGAGCCTGTCGGAAGCGTTGCAGGCGGAACTGGCGCCGGCCGGTGTGCGGGTGCAGGCGGTGCTGCCCGGTGTCACCCGCACCCAAATCTGGGAGCGCAGCAGCGGCAGCCTGGAGCACCTGCCGGCGCAGATGGTGATGGAGGCGGAAAAGATGGTGGATGCCGCCCTGCGCGGCTTCGACCTGGGCGAGACGGTCACCCTGCCCTCTCTGCCGGATGCCGCGGACTGGGAGCGCCTGCTGACGGCACGCGCCGCGCTGGGGCCCAACCTGTCGCGCAACCAGCCGGCCCCGCGCTATCGAGCGGGTGCCTAGGCCTGCGGCGTACCCGCGCCGGCCCGCTCGAGCAGGCTGGCGCGGGTCTGCTCGAGGATGCGGTCGGACAGCGCCGGATCGGCCACGCTGCGCGACAGCACCAGGGCGCCGACCATGGCGCTGAGCATCAGCGTCGCTTCCTGCCCGTCCGCCAGAAGCGCCTCCAGCTGCGCCAGGCGGCTGGCGACCACCTCGTCGGTCACCGGGCTCGCCTGGCCGCGCTGGCCCAGTTCGGCCGACAGCGTCGGCAGCGGGCAGCCCTGCGCCGGGTCGTCGCGGTGCCGGCGGGACAGGTAGTGGCGAACGAGGGTCGCCAGCGGCTGCTCGCCGGACAGGCTCTGCGCGGTGCGCGCGTCCAGCTCGTCGGCGCAGTGGCGCAGGGCCGTCTCGACCAGTTCGTCCTTGGACTTGAAGTGCGCGTAGAAGCCCCCGTGGGTGAGATCCAGCGCCTTCATCAACGCCTGCACGCCGGTCGCGCCGACGCCGTCGCGACGGAACCGCCGCGCCGCCTCCTCGATGATGCGCCGGTGGGTCTGGGCCTTGTGGTCTTCGGAATAACGCATGGCACCCTCGCCTTTAGATGTCGAGTGTCATGCTACGCCTTTGGCGGGAGAGCTCAAGGTCTGATGGTCGGCGCTGCGGCCCTCATCCGGCCCTGCGGGCCACCTTCTCCCGCAGGGAGAAGGGAAAGGCTCGGCGCGAAGGCCCTGTGGGCCGTCTCGACCGCGAACGCCCTACTCCGCCGTGCTCAGCACCCCGCGCTGGATCTGGTCGCGCTCGATCGACTCGAACAGCGCCTTGAAGTTGCCTTCGCCGAAGCCGCTGTCGCCCTTGCGCTGGATGAACTCGAAGAACACCGGGCCGAGCAGCGTGCCGGAGAAGATCTGCAGCAGCAGCCGGCGCTCGCCGCCCTCAGAGGTGCCGTCGAGCAGGATGCCGCGCGAGCGCAGTTCCTCCACCGGCTCGCCGTGGTTCGGCAGGCGGCCTTCGAGCATCTCGTAGTAGGTATCCGGCGGCGCGGTCATGAAGGGCGTGCCGCGGGCCTTGAGCGCGTCCCAGGTCTTGATCAGGTCGTCGGTGAGGAAGGCCACGTGCTGGATGCCCTCGCCGTTGAACTGCATGAGGAACTCCTCGATCTGCCCGGCGCCCTTGCTCGATTCCTCGTTCAGCGGGATGCGGATCATGCCGTCCGGCGCGGTCATCGCCTTGGAGGTCAGGCCGGTGTACTCGCCCTTGATGTCGAAATAGCGGATCTCGCGGAAGTTGAACAGCTTCTCGTAGAAGTCCGCCCAGTAGGCCATGCGCCCGCGGTAGACGTTGTGCGTCAGGTGGTCGATGAGCTTCAGCCCCGCGCCCACCGGGTGGCGGTCGACGCCCTCGAGGAACACGAAGTCGATGTCGTAGATCGAGCTGCCTTCGCCGAAGCGGTCGATCAGGTACAGCGGTGCGCCGCCGATGCCCTTGATCGCCGGCAGGCGCAGTTCCATCGGCCCGGTGGGCATGTCCACCGCCTGGGCGCCGAGCTCCAGCGCCTTGGCGTAGGCCTGGTGGGAATCCTTCACGCGAAAGGCCATGCCGCACACCGACGGCCCGTGCTCGGCGGCGAAGTAGGCGGCGTGGCTCTTCGGCTCGCGGTTGACGATGGCGTTGATCTCGCCCTGGCGGTACAGCGCCACGTCCTTCGAGCGGTGGTTGGCCACGTGGGTGAAGCCCATGCTTTCCAGCACCGGCTCGATGACGTCGGGGGTGGGCGAGGCGAATTCGATGAACTCGAAACCCATGAGGCCCATGGGGTTTTCAAACAGGTCGGCCATGATCGGCTCCTTGCAGCAATGGAAAAGGCGGAGAACGAAACGTCAGAGCCTGTTCCACGGCGGCGCGCAGGAGATCCCTCGCACGCTGCGCGCGAGGTGATCGCCCATCAGGAGCTGGAAGCCGAGCTTTTTCATGCGAGCGGTTACTCCGGTTTGTCCGCTTGTGCGTCGGGATGCGCGGCCTGGAAGGCCGGGTGCGCCAGCGCCAGGCGTTCCACCCGAAGGATGCGCGAGAACCGCGAAATGTCCACCTCGAAGCGGCGCGCGGCATACAGCTGCGGCAGCAGGTAGAGGTCAGCCAGGCCGAGCTCGCCGAAGCAGAAGCCGTCATCGCCGATCAGCGCCTCGACCGCTGCCAGGCCCTGGCCGACCCAATGGCCAATCCAGTCCATCACTTCGGCTTCCGGCAGTTCCAGCGCGCGCAGGCGGTTGAGCACGGCGGCGTTGTGCAGCGGGTGGATGTCGCAGCCGATCAGCGCCGCCACCGCGCGATGGCGGGCGCGGGCGAGCAGGTCGCGCGGCAACAGCGGCGGTTCGGGGTAGCGTTCCTCGAGGTATTCGAGGATCGCCGGCGACTGGATGATCAGCTCGCCCTCGTCGGTGCGCAGGGTCGGCACCCGGCCCTGCGGATTGAGCGCGCGATACTCGGGCTTGCGATGTTCGCCGCCGTCGCGGACCAGGTTCACCGGCACGGCGTCATGGGCCAGCCCCTTGAGGGCCAGGGCGATGCGCACGCGGTAGGAGGAGGTGGAGCGGTAATAGGTGTAGAGCTCCATGAGGCATGGCTCCGCTGAAAGGCGGCGCTGGCGAGCGCCTGTTTTTGTTTTTGCGTAAAGCGATTACGTTACGCGCAATCTGCGTCAGCACGACACGTCCGTCAAGCATTGGATCGCGCGGCACAGCGCCGTTCACCCGAACGACCGCGTGCTCGGGTACCCTGGCGCGTTCCGCGGCGGCGCGTGCCGCCCGGTGGCTTCGTTCGTTTCGGGCTGGAGTGGGCAATGCGTTGGGGCAGTTATTTCGCGGTGGTGGCGGCCGTGGTCAGCGTCGGCCTGGCGCTGGGCATGAGCCTGCCGCTGGTGTCGTTCCGCCTGGAAGGCTGGGGCCACGGCACCTTCGCCATCGGCCTGATGGCGGCGATGCCGGCGATCGGCGTGCTGCTCGGCGCCACCGTCGCGCGGGTCTGCGCGGCGCGGCTCGGCACGCCCCGGCTGATGCGCCTGTGCCTGCTGCTCGGCGCCGCCTCCATCGCCCTGCTGGCGGTGCTGCCGAGCTACCCGCTGTGGCTGCTGCTGCGGCTGTGGTCGGGGATGGTGCTGACGGTGGTGTTCGTGCTCGGCGAGAGCTGGATCAACCAGCTCGCCGTCGAGCACCTGCGCGGCCGGCTGGTGGCGCTGTACGGCACCGGCTATGCGCTCAGCCAGCTGTGCGGCCCGCTGCTGCTGAGCCTGGTGGGGACCACCGGCGACACGGGTTTCTGGCTCGGCGCCGGGCTGATGCTCGGCGGCGCGCTGGTACTGCTCGGCCGCACTGGGGCACCGCGGCTGGACGCGCACGGCTCCGGCGCCTACGGGCTGCTGCGCTTCTGCCGGCAGTTGCCGACCATCGCCTGGGCGGTGGTGCTGTTCGCCGGCTTCGAGGCCATGGTGCTGACGCTGCTGCCGATCTACATCCTGCACGCCGGCGTGCCGCAGGCGCTCGCGCTGCTGATGGTCAGCGCGGTGGTGGTCGGCGACGCCATCCTCCAGTTGCCGGTCGGCTGGCTGGCCGATCGCCTGCCGCGCCAGCGCCTGTTCAACGCCTGCGCGCTGTTGCTGACGCTGAGCAGCCTGGCCATCCCGCTGCTGCTGCGCACGCCGCTGATCTGGCCGGTCTGGGTGCTGTTCGGCGCCAGTGCCGGCGGCCTGTTCACCCTGTCGCTGATCCTCATCGGCGAGCGCTTCCGCGACGAGGCGCTGGTCGACGCCAATTCGCGGGTGGCGCAGCTGTGGGGCATCGGCTGCCTGCTCGGGCCGCTGGCGACCGGCGCCGCCAGCCAGTGGCTCAGCGGTCATGCGCTGCCACTGCTGATGGCCGCCGGCGCCGGCGGTCTGGTGCTGCTGTCGTGGCGCCGGTCGACGCCGCGGAGCGAAATTCCGGCCTGACCGTCCGCTGACCGCTCGGTCACCGGAACGCCTGCGCCCGCGCAGGGTCGAGAGGTAGGACCTGACGCTCCGCCCTCGCGGCCTCCGGCTGCGACCGCCAAGGGACCACCCGATGAGGCAGTTACCTCACCCACGCGCGCTGGCGCTGCTGGCCGCGCTTCTCTCGTCCGCCTGCAGCGAAGAGCAGGAGCCACAGCAGTCCCCGCCGCCGGAAGTGGCGGTCACCCGCCTGCAGGCGCGTCCGGTGCCGAACATCGTCGAGCTGCCCGGCCGCGTGCAGGCGGTGCGGGTAGCGGAGATTCGTGCGCGGGTCGACGGCGTCGTCCAGCGCCGCGCCTACGAGGAAGGCACCGACGTCGAGGCCGGCCAACTGCTGTTCCAGATCGACCCGCGCGAGATGAAGGCGGCACTCGACTCGGCGCTGGCCGCCCAGCAGCGCGCGGAAGCGACCGCTGCCAACGCCGCGCGCGACGTTGAGCGCTACCGCGGGCTGGTCGCCAAGCGCGCCATCAGCCAGCAGGAATACGACACCGCCCAGGCCACGCTGCGCACCGCCCGTGCCGACGTGGCGCAGGCCCGGGCGCAGGTGCAGACCGCCCGGCTGAACCTCGAATACACCACGGTGGCGTCGCCGATCGATGGCCTGGCCGGGCGCGCCGAGGTCACCGAGGGCGCGCTGGTCAGTGCCGCCAACGCGACGCTGCTGACCCGCGTCGAGCAGTTCGATCCGGTCTACGTGAACTTCGCGCAGTCCAGCTCCGACCTGCTGGCCCTGCGCGCGCAGGTCGCCTCCGGCCGCCTGCAGCTGCCGAGCCGCAACGAGGTGGAGGTGCGCCTGGTGCTCGAAGACGGCAGCGAGTACCCGCACCCCGGCTTCCTCGACTTCATGGCCATGACCGTCGACCAGGCCACCGGCACCGTGGCGCTGCGCGCGGCCTTCCCCAACCCCGACCGGGTGCTGCTGCCCGGCCAGTTCGTGCGGGCCCGGGTGCGCGCCGGCGTGCATCCCGAGGGCCTGATGGTGCCGCAGCGGGCCGTGCAGGTCAGTGCCAACGGCGCCTCGGTGATGCGTGTCGGCGAGGACGGAAAGGTCCAGCCGAGCCCGGTGCAGCTCGGCGAGATGGTCGGCAGCGAATGGATCGTGGCCGGCGGCCTGGCGCCCGGCGACACGGTGATCGTCGAGGGCTGGCAGAACCTGCGCGGCGGCATGCCGGTGCGCACGGTGCCGGTGGAGCAGCAGCAGGACAACCCGGAGGCCCCGCCGCAGGGCACGGACCAGCCGCCCGAGAACGCGCCGCCGGCGGCCGGAGCCGAGGAATGACGCCGACCTTCTTCATCCGCCGGCCGGTGTTCGCCTGGGTCATCGCCCTCGGCATCCTGCTCGGCGGCCTGCTGGCGCTGCGCGTGCTGCCGGTCGAGCAGTACCCGACCATCGCGCCGCCGAACCTGAGCATCGACGTCACCTACCCCGGCGCCGACGCCAGCGTGCTGGAAACCAACGTCACCCAGGTGATCGAGCAGGAGCTCAACGGCGTCGAGGGCTTCCTCTACATGGACTCGACCAGCCGCTCCAACGGCAGCGCCTCGATCGAGCTGACCTTTGCTCCCGGCACCGACATCGACGTCGCCCAGATGGAGGTGCAGAACCGCCTGAGCCGCGTCGAGCAGCGCCTCCCGGAGGAAGTGCGGCGCCAGGGCATCCAGGTGTTCCAGGCCTCGCGCGACTTCCTGATGATCATCACCGTACGCTCGAAGAGCGGCGACATGGACACCCTGGAGCTCGGCCACTTCGCCACCACGCGGGTCATCGACGAGCTGCGCCGCGTGCCGGGCGTGGGCGACGTGCGCGACTTCTACACGCCCTACGCCATGCGCATCTGGCTCGACCCGGGGCGGCTGGAGAACTTCTCGCTGGCCCCCAGCGACGTGCTCCGCGCGGTGCAGGAGCAGAACAGCCAGGCCGCCGGCGGCGCCATCGGGGCGCTGCCGCTGGCCGAGGGCATCGAGATCCACGCGCCACTGGAAACCTCCGGGCGCTTCACCCGGCCGGAGGAGTTCGAGGCCATCATCCTGCGCGCCAACCCGGACGGCTCGGCGGTGCGCCTGCGCGACGTGGCGCGGGTGGAGCTCGGCGCCGAGGACTACAACACCCGGCTCGAGGTCAATGGGCAGCCGGCCGCCGGCTTGGCGATCCAGCTGGCGCCGGGCGCCAACGCGCTGGACACCGCCGCCGGGGTGGCCCAGCGCATGCGCGAGCTGGAGGCGGGCTTCCCCGAGGACGTCACCTGGACGGTGCCCTACGACTCCACGCCCTTCATCTCCGCGTCCATCCGCGAGGTGCTGCTCACCCTGGTGCAGGCCATGGGGCTGGTGGTGCTGGTGATGCTGGTGTTCCTGCAGAACTGGCGCACCACGGTCATCCCCACCATCGTCATCCCCATCACCCTCGCCGGCACCTGCCTGGGGCTGTGGCTGATGGGGTTCTCGATCAACCTGCTGACGCTGTTCGGCATGATCCTCGCCATCGGCACCCTGGTGGACGACGCCATCGTGGTGGTGGAGAACGTCAAGCGGCTGATCGACGAGGAAGGGTTGCCGCCCTACGAGGCCACGGTCAAGGCGATGGGCCAGGTCACCGCGCCGGTCATCGGCACCACCCTGGCGCTGGTGGCGGTGTTCGTGCCGCTGGCGTTCTTCCCCGGCTCCACCGGCGGCATCTACCGCCAGTTCGCCGTGACCCTGGCGGTGGCGGTGATCATTTCCACGGTGCTGGCGCTGATCCTGACCCCGGCGCTGTGCGCCAGCCTGCTGACCCCGAACGACCCCGAGCGTCCGCGCTGGAGCGAACGCCTGCTGGCCCCCTTCAACCGCTGGATGACCCGCACCACCACGCGCTACCACGGCGGCGTGACGCACGTGCTGGCGCATCCGCTGCTCTACCTGCTGCTGTTCGTGCTGCTGCTCGTGCTCGCCGCCTACCTCTACCTGCGCATGCCGAGCAGCTTCCTGCCCGACGAGGACCAGGGCGCGGTGATGACCGTGGTGCAGGCGCCGCCGGGCTCGACGGTCAAGCGCACCGAGGACGCGGTGCAACAGGTCAAGACCTTCTACGGCGAACAGCCGCACGTGGACAACGTGACCGTGATCTACGGCTTCAGCTTCTTCGGCCAGGGCCAGGAGCACGCCATGTCCTTCATCAGCCTGACGCCCTGGGACGAGCGTCCCGAGCCGCAGCAGAGCGCGCCGGCGCTGGCGCGCCAGGCCATGGGCAGCTTCCTGCAGATCAAGCAGGCCCAGGTGTTCGCCCTCAACCCGCCCTCGATCCCCTCGCTCGGCGTGGCCGGCGGCTTCACCTTCAAGCTCGAGGACCGCGGCGGCCTGGGTCACCAGGCGCTGGTCCAGGCGCGCGACCGGCTGCTGATGGAGGCCAGCGGGCACCCGCTGCTCGAAGGCGTGCGCCCGGAGGGCACCGACGACGCGCCGCGCCTGCGGGTGGACATCGACCGCATCAAGGCCCGTGCGCTGGGCGTGTCCATCGGCGAGGTCAACGCGACCCTGAGCATCGCCTTCGGCAGCGCCTACGCCAACGACTTCAACCGCGACGGGCGGGTGCTGCAGGTACTGCTGCAGGCCGACGCGCCCTACCGCATGACGCCGCAGGACATTCTCGACCTCAAGGTGCTCAACGAGCAGGGCCAGCCGGTGCCCTTCGGCGCCTTCTCGCAGGTCGGCTGGACTGCCGGGCCCTCGCAACTGCAGCGCTACAACGGCTATCCCGCGATGACCCTGTCCGGCAACGCCGCGCCGGGCCACTCCACCGGCGAGGCGATGCGCGCCATGGAGGAGCTGGCCGCGCAGCTGCCGGCCGGCTTCGCCTACGAATGGAGCGACGCCTCCTTCCAGGAGCAGCAGGCCTCGGGCCAGGTCGGGCTGCTGCTGGGGCTCTCGCTGCTGGTGGTGCTGATGGTGCTGGCGGCGCTCTACGAGAGCTGGACGGTGCCCATAGCGGTGCTGCTGGTGGTGCCCTTCGGCGCGCTCGGCGCGGTGCTGTTCGCGATGTTCCGCGGCTTGCCGGCGGACGTCTACTTCAACGTCGGGCTGGTGACCATCATCGGCCTGTCGGCGAAGAACGCGATCCTCATCGTCGAGTTCGCCATCGAGGAGGAGGCCGACGGCAAGCCGCTGCACGAGGCGGTGATGAACGCCGTGCGCCTGCGCTTCCGGCCGATCCTGATGACCTCGCTGACCTTCATCCTCGGCATGCTGCCGCTGATCGTCTCCAGCGGCGCCGGGGCAGCGAGCCGCATCGCGGTCGGCACCGGGGTGATGGGCGGCATGGTCCTGGCAACCGTGCTCGGCCTGTTCTACATCCCGCTGTTCTACGTGGCCGTGCGCCGCTGGCTGACCAAGCGCCGCCCACCGGGCCAGCAGGACAAGGCGGCCGCCGCCGGGGAGCCCGGACATGCGTAGGGCCGCCCCGCTGCTGCTCGCCGCCCTGCTCGCCGGCTGCCAGCTGGCGCCGCCGCACGAGCGCCCGGCACTGCCCACCGCCGCGCACTATCCGGACGAGTACGCCCCGGCGCAGGCCGGCGTCGACCCGGCCGAAATTGACTGGCAGCGGTTCTTCACCGACCCGCGCCTGCAACGGCTGATCGAGACCGCGCTGGCCAACAACCGCGACCTGCGCATTGCCGTGGCGCGCATCGAGGAGGCCCGCGGGCAGTACCGGGTGCAGGACGCCGACCGCTACCCGAGCCTCGGGCTCGGCGCCGAGGCCTCGCGCGGGCGCTACCCGGCAGGCGCCTCCTCCGCCGGCGGCGCCGGGCTGGGCGGTGGCGGCCTGGGCAGTGGCGGAGGGCTCGATGGCGGCGCCGGGGGCGGCGGTACGGACGGCGCCAGCCTCGGCAGCGACGCCATCGTCGAGCGCTACTTCCTGGGCTTAAGCGTCTCGGCCTTCGAGCTGGACTTCTGGGGCCGGGTGCGCAACCTCGGCGAGGCCGCGCGGGCCCAGTACCTGGCCACCGCCGAGGCACAGCGGGCGTTTCGCCTGTCGTTGATCGCCGATGTCGCCGCAACCTACCTGGCCGTCCGCGAGGCCGAGCAGCGCATCGAACTGGCCGAGCAGACCCTGCGCACCCGCCGCGAGGGGCTGGAGATCGAGGGCATCCGCCTGGACGCCGGAATCACTTCGGCGCTGGCCTTCCACCAGGCGGCGGCACTGCTGACCCAGGCGGAAACCGAGCTGGCGACCCTGCGCCTGACCCGCGCCCAGCAGCGCAACTACCTGGCGCAGCTGATCGGCGGCGAGCTGCCCGAGGCGCTGCCACCGGCCGAACCGCTGACCGCCCAGCTGCAGGTCACGCGCCTGGCCGCCGGACTGCCGTCGGACCTGCTCTACCGACGCCCGGACATCATCGCCGCGGAGCAGCGCCTGCGGGCCGCGCGGGCGAACATCGGCGTGGCGCGGGCGGCGTTCTTTCCGCAGATCTCGCTCACCGGCAGCTTCGGCTATGCCTCCACCGAACTGTCCAACCTGGTGGATTCGGACAACGAGATGTGGAGCATCGGCCCGACCATCAGCCTTCCGCTGTTCGACTGGGGCCGCAACCGCGGCAACCTGACGGTCGCCGAGGCGCGCGAGACGGTGGCCGTGGCCGAATACGAGCAGGCGATCCAGACCGCCTTCCGTGAAGTCGCCGACGCCCTCGCCGGGCGCCGTTACCTGGCCGAGCAGGTGCTGGCCCAGCGCAAGAACGTCGCCACCCTCCAGCGCATCGCCGAACTGGCCAACGCGCGCCATGCCGAGGGGGTGATCACCTACCTGGAAGTGCTGGACGCCGAGCGCAACCTGTTCGATGCGCGCCAGGCGCTGATCCAGGCCCAGCGCGCGCAGGTGCAGAATCTGGTGGAGCTGTACATCGCGCTCGGCGGCGGCCTGCCCGGCGCCACCGAGGGCAACGCGCCCTAATGGCCTGACTGGTCAGTCCAGCCGGACGCTTTCAGCGCTCACAGCCGCACAGCCACTAGAGCGGGCCCGGATCGGGAATCGGGTCCGGCGGCGCCGGAGTCTTCTCGAGGTTCTCGCGCGCCTGCTCGGGCACGTCCTCGCGGGGCGGCTGGTCGGTTTCCGGCACGTCCGGAAGGCTCGGATCGGTCGGGATCGGGGTTCGGTCGCTCATGCTGGCCTCCTGGGTGGAAGGGCCGACGAGGTGCCGGCGGTGTTCACAGCTTCGACCAGCATTGGCCACGGGGTTCCGGGCCCGCCGATGGCTGGTCGACGTGCAGGCGATGTCGCCGCGAGGGCGCGCCTCCCACAGGTTGCGGTAGACACCGCTTGCTTTTGTGGGAGGCCCGACCTCGGGGCGATATTGTTTGTGGGAGCGGGCTTGACCGCGATGCTCGTTTCTCCGGGAGCTGGCCTCGGTCGCAGGCAGAGCCTGCTCCTACAGGGCAATGCCCGGTGACGAGCAGCGCTTGCGCCTTTCCCTTCTCCCCCCGGGAGAAGGTGGCCCACCGGGCCGGATGAGGGAAGGCCCGTGCACACGAGCCCTCACCCCAGCCCTCTCCCGGAGTTGGTTCGAGGTTGCTCAGGGCGCGGGAAACAGCTGGCTGCTCAGCTCCGCCGCGGCTTCCAGCATGATCGGCAGGAAGCGCCTTGGCAGATCGCCCATGGGCACGCGCCCGGCATGGGTGCTGACGTTCATCGCCGCCAGCACGTGGCCGCCGGAATCGCGCACCGGCACGGCGATCGAGCGCAGGCCCTGCTCAAGCTCCTGGTCGACGATGCACCAGCCCTGTTCGCGCACCTGGAGCAGGCAGTCCCAGAGCGCTTCGGGGGTGTGCAGGGTGCGGCTGGTCTTCGGCTGCAGGTCGGCGCGCGCGAGGTACTCGTGCAACTGGTCGTCATCCAGCGCCGCGAGCAGGATGCGGCCCATCGAGGTGCAGTAGGCTGGCAGCCGGCTGCCGACGCTGAGGTCCACCGAGATCAGCCGCTGCGGCACCGCCGAACGCGCCAGGTAGAGCACTTGGTCGCCCTCCAGCGCGGCCAGGTTGCAGGCCTCGTGCAGCTGCTCGCTGATGCGGTCGAGAAACGGCTGCGCCGAGACCGCCAGCGGCGTCGACGACAGGTAGGCATGGCCGAGCGTGAGCACCTTCGGCAGCAGCGAATAGGTTCGCCCGTCGGTGGTCACGTAGCCGAGCTTCATCAGCGTGTGCAGGCAGCGGCGCACCGCGGCCCGCGGGATCTCGGTGCGATGGCTGACCTGGGCGATGGTCAGGTGGCGCTTGCGCTCCTGGAAGGCGTTGATCACCGCCAGCCCACGCGCCAGCGAGGTCATGAAGTTGGGGTCCCCAGTCAGTTCGTCGATGCGTCTGGCCGGCGACACGTAGGTCGGCGGCCTGAGCCGGTAGGGAGAATTCTCACGCTCGCTCACCGGGCCTCCAGCTGGATGTCGAGGGATTGGATCGTTGCGCTCACGGTCGCACGCGCCGGCGCGCGGCGCAGCGCGATACTGACAGAAGTGTTCGATCAGCGAACAGCCATTCGATCACCGATTGCCGCGGCATCGCTCACAGCAGACGAAAAGCGCCCCTGGTCGCGAGCAGCCGCTCGCGCCAGTGTCGCCCCTTTCGCGAGCAAGCTCGCTCCTACGAGGGACGCGCGCCCATCACGCCAACCGCAACCGCTGCCATAGCCGCGCGCCGTAGACGTTGACCAGCAGGCCGAACATCACCAGCGCCGCGCCGGCCATCTGCAGGTGGCTCAGGCGCTCGCCCAGCAGCACCGACGAGGCGCTGATGCCCACCACCGGCACCATCAGCGAGAACGGCGCCACCTGGTTGGCCGGGTAGCGCGACAGCAGGCGGCTCCAGATGCCGTAGCCGAGCATGGTGGCGACGAACGCGAGGTAGACCAGCGCCAGGATCGAATCCAGCTGGATGCCGCGCAGTGCGGTCTCGATGGTCTCCGGGCCTTCCAGCCAGAGCGACAACAGCAGGAACGGGATCGGCGGCACCAGGCTGCCCCAGACCACCAGCCCCATCAGGTTGACCTTGCCCACCTTGCGGGTGATGACGTTGCCCAGCGCCCACATCGAGGCCGCGCACAGGGTGAAGAAGAAGCCGGCCAGGGTCATGCTGTGGTCGCTGTTCTGCATGGCGATCAGCGCCAGCCCGCAACCGGCCACCACCAGCCCGCCGAGGTGCGATAGCCGGAAGCGTTCGCCGAGGAAGGCCACGGCGAGGATCAGGGTGAAGAAGGCCTGCGACTGCAGTACCAGCGACGCCAGGCCCGCCGGCATGCCCACCGACATGGCGTGGAAGAGGAAGGCGAACTGCCCGACCGAGATGGTCATGCCGTAGGCGATCAGCCAGCGCAGCGGCATCTGCGGCCGGCTGACGAAGAACACCGCCGGAATGGACGCGAGCACGAAGCGCAGCGCGCCGAGCAGCATCGGCGGCAGCCCTTGCAGCCCCACCTTGATGACCACGAAGTTCAGTCCCCAGGCGACGATCACCACCAGGGCCAGGCAAAGATCCTTCGGCGACATGACAGGTATCCGGGCAATCAGTGACCGACCATTAGGCCGCCATTGCGCCTGTCGGTGCCCGGTACAGTGGTGCGTAATTTTTGCCGTACAGCAACGGTAACGTGCCCGGGGCCAGGCCCCGGACGCGCGTCGTCATAGGCCAAGGCGGCGTTCAGTTCACGCTGTAGCCGCGGCCGGTCAGACAGGCCGACAGTGCACGCCGGTAGCGATCGGTCATTTCGGCGCCCACCGGACGAGTCGCGGTCGCGGGGTCGAAGCCGCTCTGACCGACGGCCCAGCTATGGCACTCATACCGGTCCCGCCCCTGCTGCTCGACGCTCTGGCCTTGCGCCGGGTAGGCGATCACCTCGTAGCTCACCACCGCGTTGCCTTGTACCGCGGGTGGTGGAGACACTACTTCGTAGCGCTGTTGGTTGGAATTCCACAGGTAATAGGTACCCGCAGCGACGAAGTACAGCATGCTGCCGATCCACAGTTCCCGCGCATAGCTGGGCAGACCATGACGACCGGGACCGCCCGGCCCGGGCCCCCAGCGGCCGTAGTCATGCCGGGGGCCATGATCCGGCCCGCGGTGGCCCGGACCAGGACCAGGACCGGGGCCCGCCAGGCTCTGGGCGGACAGGGCAAGGGCAAGCAGGCCCACACCTGCGGATTTCATCCAACGCGCGTTCATCTCGTTGACTCCTGCTGAACATCGAGCGATGCAGGCGCAGTGTCCCATCGCCCAATGCAAAGTGCCGTCAGTCGGGTGTAAAGCCGTGTAAAGGTCGCTAGCGCGGCAGCTCGTGCGGACGCAGGTCGAACACCAGCACCTCGGCCTGCTCGCCCTCGGTCAGCTCGAGGCGCTCGGCGTTGCGCACCTTCAGCCCGTCGCCCGCCTCCATGCGCTGGCCGTTCACGCTCAGCCGGCCGCGCGCCAGGTGCACGTAGGCGTGGCGCTGGCCTTCGAGAGCCAGGCTCGCCTGCTCGCCGCCGTCGAACAGGCCGGCGTACACCCGTGCGTCCTGGCCGACCTGCAGCGAATCCTCGGCGCCGTCCGGGGAGAGGATCAGGCGCAGACGCCCGCGCTTGTCCGCCTCGGCGAAGCGCTCCTGCTGGTAGCGCGGCGCGACGCCCTGCTGCGCCGGCATGATCCATATCTGCAGGAAGTGCACCGGCTCGCTCTGGGAGGCGTTGAATTCGCTGTGCGACACGCCGGTGCCGGCGCTCATCAACTGTACGTCGCCGGGGCGGATCACCGAGCCGGTGCCGAGGCTGTCCTTGTGCTCCAGCGCGCCTTCGAGCACGTAGGAGAAGATTTCCATGTCCCGGTGCGAGTGGCGCCCGAAGCCCTGGCCGGCGGCGACGCGGTCGTCGTTGATCACCAGCAGGTCGGAGAAACCGACATGCTTCGGGTCGTAGTAATTGGCGAAGGAGAAGGTGTGCCGCGATTGCAGCCACCCATGGTCGGCCACGCCGCGCTCGGCGGCCTTGCGAAGTTCGAGCATGTCGGTTCTCCGGTCGATGAATTGAACGGTGACGAACAGCCTGTCAGCGGGGCTGGCGCCCTCCCTCACCCTAGCCCTCTCCCGGAGGGAGAGAGGACATTAGCAGGCTGTTGAAAAACTACCTGCGTTGCCATCGCGGCGTTAAAAACAGGCTCAAAATGCTCATTTACAACTCGTAAACTGCGCTTTTTCGCCTGTTTTTGCCTTGCGCTGCCTACCTCGCCGACGTTTTTCAAAAGCCTGTTAATGCCGGCCCTGGTCGCGGGCATGCTCCCCGGCCGACGACCGGCACCGAGTCGCCCGGCTCCCGTAGGTGGACGCCGAAGCCTCGGGCAGCACCCGCTTTTCCCTTCTCCCCGCGGGAGAAGGTGGGCCGCAGGGCCGGATGAGGGAAAGCGCCCCGATCCGTCAGGCGACCGCCACCGGCTCGGCCAGTGCGGCCTGGATGTCCCGCCGAGCCTGGGCGAAGGCCGCTTCGCGGGCGCCGTCGCCCATGGACAGGCCGTCGGCACGCACGAAGCGCACGTCGGTGATGCCCATGAAGCCGAACATCTGCCGCATGAAGGTGCGCTCCTGGGGCACCAGCGCACCGCCTTCCGGGTACATCCCGCCGCGGCTCGAGACCACGATCAGCGTCTTGTCGCCGGCCAGCCCGACCGGGCCGTTGGCGGTGTAGGAGAAGGTCCGCCCCGGCTGCGCCAGGCGGTCGATCCACACCTTCAGCTGGCTGGGCACGCCGAAGTTGTAGAGCGGCACGCCGATGACCAGCACGTCGGCCGCCAGGAACTGGGTCAGCAGGCGCTCGGACAGTTCGTTCTGCCGGCGCTGCGCCTGGCTCGGCTCGCCCTGCTGGCCGATCTTCACGCCCAGCGCGTCGATCCCGAAGTGTTCCGGCGTCTCGGCGGCCAGGTCGAGGTACTCGACGTCCGTGCCCGGATGACGACGCTGCCACTCGGCCACCACTTCGGCGGTGAGCTGGCGGGACACCGAGTTGGCGCCGAGGATGCTCGAATCGATATGCAGCAGTTTCATGGAGGTCCCTCGCGAGTCGTTGGCTGACGGCCGGTACGGCCGAGATGGGGACGCATCCTAGTGGCATGGAAAAAAGCTGATAAGTCGGCAAAATGCGCCACATTGTCCGAATTAATGAACAATCCGATGCAGAACCTCAACGACCTGGTGTTCTTTGCCGAAGTCGCCGAGCGCAGCAGCTTCACCGCCGCGGCCGTCGCGCTGGGCCTGCCCAAGTCCCGGCTGTCGCACCGCGTCGCGCAACTGGAGGCGGCCCTCGGCGTGCAACTGCTGCAGCGCAGCACCCGGCGCCTTTCGCTGACGTCCGCCGGCGAGCTCTACCTGCGCCATTGCGTGGCGGTGCGCGACGCCGCGCAGGCCGCCGGCGAGGCCATGGCCCAGGTGCGCACCGAGCCGCGCGGCACCGTGCGCATCACCTGCCCGGTGACGCTGGCGCAGAGCACCATCGGCCCGCTGCTGCCGCGCTTCATGCAGCGTTTCCCCGAAGTGAACGTGGACATGCGGGTGCTCAACCGTCCGGTCGATCCGCTGGAGGAAGGCATCGACATCGCCTTGCGCGTGCGCCCGGCGATCGAGAACAGCCCGACGCTCGCGGCCAAGCATTTCGGCGTCAGCCGCGGCCTGCTGGTGGTTAGCGCCGAACAGCTGGCGCGCCAGGGCCCGGTGCTCGCGCCCGCCGACCTGGCGCGGCTGGATACGGTGGCCATGTCCGCCAGCGCCGGGCAGGCCCGCCTCGAGCTGATCGGGCCGGACGGCGAGCCCTTCACCTTCCTGCACCGGCCGCGCTACGTCGCCGACGACCTGGCCGCGCTGAAGCTCGCCATCACCGAGGGCATCGGCGCGGGCATGCTGCCCGACTACCTGTGCCACGCCGAGCGCCAGCGTGGCGCGCTGGTCGAGGCCCTGCCCGGCTGGGCCCTGCCGCCGGGAATCGTCCACGCCATGTACCCGCCGCGCCGCGCGCTGATGCCGGCGGTGCGCTGCCTGCTGGAGTTCCTCGGCGCGCACCTGGAGGGCGACCGGGTGGTCTTCGAACCGGGCTCGAGCGAAAGCCAGGCCTTGGCAAGCGACCTCCCGCCCGGTTAGCGTGCCGGCATTCGGCACGTCGCCTCACCGCTGCAGGAAGGACCATGCACAGACTCGCCACCTGGGACGACTTCGACGCGGTCTACGCCCTCTACATGCACGAAGAGGTGGTGCCCTTCCTCGGTCTCGATCCCATGCCGCCCGAGGACTTCCGCCCGCACTACGCCAACCTGCTGGCGACCCGCCGATTCCAGGTGGTGGAACAGGACGGCCGCGTGCAGGGCTTCTACCGCACCTCGCGCCACGCCGGCCGCGCCGCGCACGTCGGCTACCTGGCCACGCTGGCGGTGTCGCCCGAGCGGCACGGCAGCGGCTTCGCCCGCGAGATGGTCGAGACGGTGATCGAGCGGCTGAGGGCCGACGGCGTGCTGCGCGTCGAGCTGATGGTCGAGGCCGACAACCACCGCGCCCAGGCCTTCTACCGCAAGCTCGGCTTCGAGCACGAAGGCACCCTGCGCGCGGCCTACAAGCGGGCCGGGGACGAGGTCTACGTGGACGAGCTGTTCTTCGCCAGGCTGCTGCCGCCGCTGGCGGGCGGCTGATCCCGCGCTTGCCCCTGCTCACCCTCTTCGCCTCCGCCTTCCTCGCCGCCACGCTGCTTCCGGCCCAGTCCGAGGCGGTGCTGGCAGCCCTTCTGCTGGGCGAACGGCATGCCGTGTGGCTGTTGCTGCTGGTGGCCACCGTCGGCAATACGCTGGGCGCCTGGGTGAACTGGGCGATCGGCCGGGGAATCGAGCGGTATCGCGGCAGGCGCTGGTTTCCGGTGAGCGAGCGCAATCTGGAGCGGGCGCAGCGTCTGTACGGCCGCTTCGGGCGCTGGTCGCTGCTGTTCAGCTGGGCGCCGCTGGTCGGCGATGCGCTGACGCTGGTGGCGGGCGTGATGCGCGAGCCCTGGTGGCGCTTCCTGCTGCTGGTCGCGCTGGCCAAGGGCGGGCGCTACCTGGTGCTGGCGGGCCTGGTGCTGGGCTGGATGGGCGCGGGCCGCTAGCGCGGCGGGCGGGTTCGCGGAGCGCTTCTATACTTGCCCTGCCCCTACAGAGGAGATGCGTCATGCGCCGCCTACTGCTACTGACCGCTGCCACCCTGCTGTCCACCCCGCTCTGGGCCATGCATTGCCCTCAGGAAATGGCCAAGATCGACGAGCAGCTGCAAGCCAATCCGCCTGCCGACCCGGCGCTCCTCGAGCGCGTCAAGTCACTGCGCGCCGAAGGCGAGGAGCTGCATAAATCGGGGGATCACGCCGAGTCGCTGGAAAAGCTCAACGAAGCCCTGGGCCTGCTGGAGTCCTGAGCCCGGACAGACAGCGCCCGGCCGCAGGGCTCCGCTGCAGCCGGGCGCTGTCGTTCAGGCGGTCAGACCACCGTCTGCAGCTGCTTGCGCAGCGCCACCAGTTGATCGCGCAGGCTGCTCAGCGCCTCGCCGGACATTCCGCTGGCGGTGAGGATGCACTGCGGGAAGCCCTCGGCCTGCTGGCGCAGGGCGCGGCCGGCGTCGGTCAGGTGCAGCTCCACCACGCGCTCGTCGACGGTGCTGCGGCGGCGGGCGATCAGCCCCTCCCCCTCCAGGCGCTTGAGCAGCGGGGTGACCGACCCGGGGTCGGTGAGCAGCCGCCGGCTGAGCTCGCCGACGGTGAGGCCGTCGCGCTCCCAGAGCACCAGCATGGCCAGGTATTGCGGGTAGGTGAGGCCGACTGCCTGCAGCAACGGCTTGTAGACCTTGGTCATGGCCAGGCTGGTGGAATGCAGCGCGAAGCACAGCTGGCTGTCGAGCAGCAGCTCATTGCAGGAATCGTCGTTGGCCATCATCGCCCTCCGGAACACGGCGGTACGGTAGCGCGCCGACCGTCGTTGTACCAGCGGACTTGCCGCCGCGACCAAGGCCGCTCCCATGACGTTCTGGGTGACGACGTCGAGCTTCGGCACCCGCCCGGCCAGTTCGACGATGGCGTGGTGCGCCGGGGCAGAGTGCAGGGACAGCTGCACGGTCGCGCTTTTCCCTTCCCTCCGGGAGAAGGTGGCCCGCAGGGCCGGATGAGGGAGCGAGTTGCGGGCCCACCAGCCCTCACCCCGCCCTCTCCCGGAGGGCGAGAGGGATTGGTTTGGCGTCGTTGCGTGGATGGTGCAACGGTCGCGGGCAGAGCCCGCGCTTTTCCCTTCTCCCTCCGGGAGAAGGTGGCCTGCAGGGCCGGATGAGGGAGAGAGCAACGTGCCAACCAGCCCTCACCCCGCCCTCTCCCGGAGGGCGAGAGGGATTGATTTGGCGTCGTTGCGTGGATGGTGCAACGGTCGCGGGCAGAGCCCGCGCTTTTCCCTTCTCCCTCCGGGAGAAGGTGGCCTGCAGGGCCGGATGAGGGAGAGAGCAACGTGCCAACCAGCCCTCACCCCGCCCTCTCCCGGAGGGCGAGAGGGATTGATTTGGCGTCGTTGCGTGGATGGTGCAACGGTCGCGGGCAGAGCCCGCTCCTACAGGCGGGCGCCATGGCCACAGGCAGCGCCGCTTTTCCCTTCTCCCCCCCGGGAGAAGGTGGCCCGCAGGGCCGGATGAGGGAGTGAGCAACGCGCCAGCCAGTCCTCGCCCCGGCCCTCTCCCGGAGGGCGAGAGGGATTGATTTGGCGTCGTTGCGTGGATGGTGCAACGGTCGCGGGCAGAGCCCGCTCCTACAGGCGGGCGCCATGGCCACGGCAGCGCCGCTTTTCCCTTCTCCCTCCGGGAGAAGGTGGCCCGCAGGGCCGGATGAGGGAGAGAGCAACGTGCCAACCAGCCCTCACCCCGCCCTCTCCCGGAGGGCGAGAGGATTGGTTTGGCGTCGTTGCGTGGATGGTGCAACGGTCGCGGGCAGAGCCCGCTCCTACAGGCGGGCGCCATGGCCACAGGCAGCGCCGCTTTTCCCTTCTCCCCCCGGGAGAAGGTGGCCCGCAGGGCCGGATGAGGGAGCGAGCAACGCGCCAGCCAGCCCGGCCCTCTCCCGGAGGGAGAGGGAGACAGCCGTGCCGCCCCTATCCCTCGATATCCGGCTCGTCGATCCGCCGCGGCGCGCGGCGTTCGAGGGGTTCGAGCTGCAGGAACAGGGTCGCCGCGAGCATCGCCAGGCCGCCGACGCAGAGGAAGGTCAGGTGGAAGGCCCGCAGCACCTCGGTCGCGTCCGCGCCGGGCACGGTGAAGCCGCCGAGCAGGGCGCCGGCCGAAGCCACGCCGAGGCTCATCGACAGCTGCACGACCACCGACAGCAGGCTGTTGCCGCTGCTGGCGTCGCGGTCGTTGAGGTCGATCAGGGTGACGGTGTTCATCGCGGTGAACTGCATGGAGTTGACCATGCCGATCAGCCCCAGGTGCAGCAGCAGCCAGAGCGTCGGCGTCTGCGGGCCGATCAGCGCCAGGCTGGCGATCAGGCTGCCGAGCAGCAGGGTGTTGCCGGTGAGGATGCGGCGGTAGCCGAGGCGGTCGATCAGCGGCTTGGCCAGCGGCTTGATCGCCATGGCGCCGGCGGCCAGCGGGATCATGGTCATCCCCGCCTGGGCCGGCGAGTAGCCGAGCGCGACCTGCAGCAGCAGCGGCGTGAGGAACGGCAGCGCGCCGCTGCCCAGCCGGGCGAACAGGTTGCCGAGGATGCCGACGGCGAAGCTGCGGTTGTGGAACAGCTGCGGGCTGAACAGCGGCCGGTCGACCTTCCCGGCGCGCAGCCAGTAGGCGGCCAGGCAGGCGACGCCGCCGAACAGCAGCAGCATCACCCGCGCGTGCGGCATCTGCAGTTCGCCGAGCCCTTCCAGGGCGATGGTGATCAGCACCATGGCGGCGCCGAAGAGGATGAAGCCGAAGGTATCGAAGCGCATCTCGCCGGTCTGGCGCAGGTCGGGCATGAAGCGCAGGGCCGCCAGCGCGCCGAGCAGGCCGACCGGCAGGTTGATCAGGAAGATCCAGTGCCAGGAGGCGTACTCCACCAGCCAGCCGCCGAGCGTGGGGCCGACCAGCGGGCCGACCAGCCCGGGCAGCGCGATGAAGGTCATCACCCGCACGAAGTCCTCGCGCGGATAGGCGCGCAGCACCACCAGCCGGCCGACCGGCAGCATCATCGCGCCGCCCACCGCCTGCACCACGCGCGACACCACCAGCTGGTTGAAGCTGCCCGACAGCGCGCAGAACAGCGAGCCAAGGGTGAACAGCGCGATGGCGGTGAAGAAGGTGCGGCGGGTGCCGAAGCGATCGGCCAGCCAGCCGGACGCCGGAATCAGCAGGGCCACGGTGAGCATGTAGGCGATCACCACGCCCTGCATCCGCAGCGGGTCCTCGGCCAGGTCGCGGGCCATGGCCGGCAGGGCGGTGTTGAGGATGGTGCCGTCGAGCGTCTGCATGAAGAAGGCGACGGCCACCAGCCAGGGC
Organism: Stutzerimonas azotifigens DSM 17556; assembly: GCF_000425625.1. Taxonomy (GTDB): domain Bacteria; phylum Pseudomonadota; class Gammaproteobacteria; order Pseudomonadales; family Pseudomonadaceae; genus Stutzerimonas; species Stutzerimonas azotifigens. The sequence continues at coordinate 43,342 of NZ_KE384418.1, read as the reverse complement.
AATACGCGGGCGGTGCGGGCATCCAGCAGCGGGGTTTGGGGCATCGGGTGGCGGTCCGTGGCGGCGGGTCGGGTACGTGAGGGGTCGCCGCGGCCCCGTGGAGGCCGCGCGCAGTGTGCGATTGTCAGGGCTGGACGCGGTCAGCGCAAAGGGCTCAGATGCCTTCCTGCCCCTGGAACTCCTCGGTGGCCCGCGACACCATGCGCCGCCAGGCGCCGGATTCCTCGGCCAGCAGGCGCATGGCCTGCAGGCTGAACTCGAAGGCATCCTTGTACAGCAGCGGGTCGTTCTCGTCCGCGGCGCGCTGCGCGCAGCTCTGCGCCTGGGTCAGCAATCGGTCGAATTCGGCGTGGTCGAGCGCCATAGTCCTGTCCTCCGGATGAGCCTATGGGGATAGGACCGTGACCTTGCTCGGCCATTCCATGCACCAGAATGAAACCGACAAACCCTGACCAGGGACAAAGGATAGGCCTGCCGCGCACGCTAGAGTGTCCGGGACCCCGGGGTCCGTGCAACGCGACGGGCCGCCCCTCGAGCGGGTCGCATTCCTGAATTAGCCTGAGGTACATCCATGAAAACCATGCTGGTCTCCCTACTCGCCCTCGGCGGTGCGCTGGTCCTGCAACCCGCCTTCGCCCAGAGCGGAGAGGAGCTGTACAAGAGCAAGGCCTGCGCAGCCTGCCACGCCATCGACAAGAAGCTGGTCGGCCCCGCCTACACCGAGGTGGCGGCGAAATACGCCGACCGCGCCGACGCCGTGGACTACCTGGCCGGGCACATCAAGAACGGCAGCCAGGGCGTCTGGGGACAGATTCCGATGCCGCCGAACAACGTCACCGAGGAAGAAGCCAAGACCCTCGCCGAATGGGTCATGACCCACAAGTGAAGGCTGCGCGCGGCGCCGGCGGCGACTGCCGTCGGTACCGCGCGGTCAGTCCGGCAGTTGCCGCAGCCAGTGGCCGTACAGCGCGGCGATCAGATCGGTCTGGGTGATCAGCCCGACCAGCGTCCCGTCCCCCTCGACCACCGGCAGGCAGTGCAGGCCGCGGTCCGACAGCAGATTCACCAGTTCCACCATGTGCGTGTCCGGTGTCGCCGTGACCACCGGCGAGGTCATGATGTCCGCCAGCCTCAGGCCCTTGCGGTAGCGCAGCGCGCCGAAGCGGATGCGGCCGCGGCCGGGATGGAAGTGACGGATCAGGTCCGAGAGGGTGACGATGCCGAGCAGCCGCCCGTTCGCCGCGTCGACCACCGGCAGCGCATGCAGCCGGTAGCGCTGCAACGTGCGCCAGGCCTGCTCGATGGGCGTCTGCGGGGTGCCGCGGTGCAGGTCGCGGGACATCACGTCGGCCGCGCTGACCTCGCCCATGCTGCGGCGCAGCGCATATTTCTGGGTGATCAGCATCAGCCGCTCGAGGCCCTCGGGCGTCACGTCGACGTATTCGCCGAACTCCTCCAGCGCACGGGCCATGTCGTCCTGGTTGAAGCGATGGCGCTCCTGCGGCAGCGGGTCTCCGGTCTCGTGCGGGCTGTCGCGCAGGATGCGCGGCTTGGGATAGGCGTGGCCGGTGAGGTTGTTGTACAGCAGCGCCACCGCCAGCAGCAGCCCGGAGGCGAACAGCACCGGCGCCAGCAGGCCATAGCCGAGCGTGCCGATGCCCTCCCCGCCGACCGCCGCGAGCATCGCCAGCGCGCAGCTCGGCGGGTGCAGGCAGCGCAGCAGGTAGCCGAGGCCGAGCGTCAGGCAGGCGGCGAGCACCACCGCCCAGCCGGCATGGACCTGCGCCTGCGCCACGCTGACGCCGATCAGCGTCGCCAGCAGGTTGCCGGCCAGCAGCGACCAGGGCTGGGCGAACGGACTGGATGGCGCGGCCATCAGCAGCACCGCGGAAGCGCCGACGGGCGCGACCATGTGCAGCGTCACCGACTGGCCGAACAGCCACAGCTCCACGTACACCACCAGCAGCATGCCGAGGCTGACGCCCAGGGCGGCGCGCAGCCATTCGCGCGGCGAAGCGTTCACGGGGGCCGGAGAAAAGGATCTCAGCCAGTCTACGAAGCGGTCTTGCATGACGGATACGCGTGCAGGCGCCTGGGCGCATGAAGGAGGTCGGGGCGGTGGTCACAGGTCAGAGACCATCGGGCGGCACGAACGTGCCGCCCGGGCCGGTGTGCCCGGCATTTCGAGCGAAACGGTCGGGTATTATCCCCATCGCGCCCCTATCGGGCAAACACCCCCGACATGCCCGCATGCCGTTCGCTCAGGCAAAATCGCCCCGAGGTCGGGCCTCCTACAAAAGAAGCGTTGCCCGCCAGGCCCGTGGGAGGCGCGCCCTCGCGGCGATGCAGGCCGCAGGACTGTCCGAAAGTCAGGTTTGCTGAACGTCATCACTCAGATGAGCCTAGCCTGGATGCCCGTCCACCCGCGCGCGCACCAGCATCGGCGCGTAGCGCCAGGCGTACAGGGCGAAGGCCGCGGTCCAGCAGCCGGCAGCCAGCCACAGGCCCTCCAGCGGCCAGCGCCCGGCGAGGAACACCCGCGCCGCCGCGCCCAGGTTGAGCAGCACGAAGGCGGCAGCCATGCCGCCCGGCAACTGCAGCGGCCGGCCGGTGTGGCCGAGGGTGACGCGGGCGATCATCGCCAGGATCAGGCCGCTCATGGCGCCCACCGTCAGCGCGTGCAGGTAGCCGCTCGGATTGACCGCCAGCCCCAGGTGCCAGGCCGCGAGCCCGAGGCAGGCGACCACCAGCCAGAGCATCGCCAGGTGCAGCGACCACAGCAGCGGCACGCGCCACAGCCCACGGTCATGCCAGCGCAGCAGGCGTACCGCATGCCCCAGCGCCAGCACGGCGAACAGCCCGCCGAGCGCCCGGTTCGGCAGCAGCGCCAGGCCGCCGGCATGGGCCAGCGCCACCAGCAGGGTGCCGATCAGCAGGGCGATGTCCAGCACCGGCCAGGGAGCGACCGCCTCACTGCGGCCGAGCCCGCGCTGGGTGAAGAAGGGAATCACCCGGCCGCCGATCAGGCCCATCAACGCCGCCACCAGCCACAGCCCGGCCAGCACGCCGCGGCGTTGCAGGCCATCGTCGCCGAGCGCCAGGCCCGCGAGGGTCTGGGCGTTGGTCAGCGCCAGCAACAGCAGCACCGCCACCATCGGGTAGTTGCGGCGCTGGCGGACGCGGGTCAACTGCAGGCCCAGCGACGCCGCCACCAGCGGCAGGAACAGGCCGTCCAGCGGGATCAGCAGCACCACCGGCAGCCCCAGCAGCCAGCCCAGGCGCGCCGCCAGCCAGAGCAGCGCCAGCGCCATCAGCGGCTTTCCGGACAAACCGGGGCGGCCGGTCCAGTTCTGCACCGCGGTGAGCAGGAAGCCGGCGACGATCGCCACGCCGAAGCCGTAGAGCATCTCGTGGCGGTGCCAGGCCAGCCAGCCGCCGCTGGGCCGCCAGCCGCCGAGCTGGCCGGTCCAGATCGCGATCCACAGGGGGATGGCGATCAGCGCCAGCAGGCTGCCGAACAGGAAGAACGGACGGAACGCCAGCCGCCACAACGGCGGGATGGCGAGGGCTTTGCTACGGTCGAGAACAAGCACGGCGGGACTCCAGGGCAGGTCGCCCGGTCAGGGCGCGGACGACGGCCGTATTTGAACAGCTGCCAATCCCGAGTGAAATGATCGGGATCAAGCCTTGTTGTCGCAGCCACCCGGTCCGCGGCCGGGCGTCAGATAGGCCGCGCTGCCGCCGCGGGTCCGTTCGCTGGCCTTCAGCTCCATCCGCGCGATGCTGCGCAGATGCACCTGGTCAGGCCCGTCGGCCAGGCGCAAGGCGCGGGCGTTCGTCCACATGTCCGCCAGCGGCGTATCCGGCGACAGCCCCATGGCACCGTAGACCTGCATCGCCCGGTCGACCACCCGCGCCTGCATGCGCGGCACCAGCGCCTTGATCATGGCGATCTCGCGGCGAGCGGAGCTGGCGCCGACTTCGTCGATCATCCAGGCGGTCTTGAGCACCAGCAGCCGCGCCTGCTCGATCTCGATCCGCGATTCGGCGATCCAGTCCGAGACGTTCGCGTACTGCTGCAGGTAGCGGCCGAACGCCTTGCGCTCCTGGCAGCGCTCGACCATCAGTTCCAGCGCCAGCTCGGCCTGGCCGATCGAGCGCATGCAGTGGTGGATGCGCCCCGGGCCGAGGCGCGCCTGGGCCATCGTGAAGCCGTCGCCCGCCTGCCCGAGCAGGTTCGACGCCGGCACCCGCACGTTGCGCAGCAGCAGCTCGGCGTGCCCTTCCGGAGAAACGTGATTCATGACCGGGATGTTGCGCACCCGCTCGACGCCGGGCGTGTCGCAGGGCACCAGGACCATGCTCTGCTGGCGATGGGGGTCGGCGTCCGGGTCGGTCTTGCCCATCACGATCAGCAGCCTGCAGTCCGGGTGCGCGGCGTTGGTGATGAACCACTTGCGGCCGTTGATGACGTACTGGTCGCCCTCGCGGCGGATCGAGGTCTGTATATTGGTCGCATCCGACGAGGGCACGTCCGGCTCGGTCATGGCGAAGGCGGAGCGGATCTGGCCCTCCAGCAACGGCCGCAGCCAGCGCTCGCGCTGTTCGGGGGTGGCGAACAGGTGCAGCAGCTCCATGTTGCCGGTGTCCGGCGCGTTGCAGTTGAACACCTCGCTGGCCCAGTGCACGCGGCCCATGATCTCGGCCAGCGGCGCGTACTCCAGGTTGGTCAGGCGGGTGCCCGGCTCGTCCTCGCCCAGGCTCGGCAGGAACAGGTTCCACAGCCCCTCCTCGCGGGCCAGGGCCTTGAGATCGGCCATGAACGGCACCGGAAACCGCCCGGCGTCCACCGCCGCATGCCAGGCGGGGATGCGCGGGACGATGTAGGCGTCCATGAAATCGAGCAACTGGCGGCGCAGGGACTCGACGCGCGGGGAATGGGCGAAGTGCATGGCGGGGCCTCGGAGTCGGTGGGCGACAAGGCCACCTTAGTCCGCCCGGCACGCATGGCACACAAGGGTCAGCGGGCTGAATTCCCCGCCAATCAGGCGCGCGGATCCTGCGTCGTGCTTGACCGAAATCAGCACGCGCGCGCAGGGTTCTGCTAACGCCAAGCCGAGCCGCGCGCGGCGACCAGGTTTCCATCGACGAACCGGAGGACGGCATGATTCAGTGCAAGCGCGCCTACGAACCCGCCGCCCTGGGCGACGGCTACCGGGTGCTGGTCGACGGCCTGTGGCCGCGGGGCCTGAAGAAGACCGGGCTGGCCCATGACGCCTGGCGGCGCGAGCTGGCGCCTTCGAAGGCGCTGCGCCAGGCCTTGCATCGCGGCGAAGTGGATTTCGCCGGCTTTCGCGAGCGCTACCGCCAGGCGCTCGCCGCCCACCCCGAACACTGGTGGGACCTGGCCGCCCGCGCCGCCGAGGGCCCGGTCACGCTGCTCTACGCCGCCCGCGACGAAGCCCGGAACAACGCCCGGGTGCTGGCCGAGTGGCTGGAAGAAGAAGTGGAGCGCCGCGCCGACGGCAGCTCGCCCGTGTGCTATGCCGGCGAGCGCGGGCCCTAGGGGCTGGTGCGAGGGCTTGCGAGCGGGGAGCGGTGCCGAGCGTATCGGTATCGATCCGGGGGCCCTGCTCGCGAACCCAAGTCATGCAAATGCTTCGCGAGCAAGCTCGCTCCTACGAGTAGCGCCGGCCGTGGTGCTTTTCCGAATGCCTCACATGAGCGGCATGCTCAGTGCCGGCGATTGACGGTCAGGGCCGCACGGATGACGTCCGCGCCGATCTCGTCCTCGTAGGCCTTCCACACCGGCAGCATCTTCTCGCGCCAGGCTTGGCGCTCGGCGTCGGTCAGGGTGACGAGCTTGCTGGTGCCGCCGGCGAGGATGCGATCGCGGTCGCGGCGGTTGAGCGCCTCGGCCTCGTCGTTCACCGCCTGGGTGACCTCGAGGATGATCCCTTCCAGCTCGGAGCGGATGGCGAACGGCAGCTTGTTCCAGAACTGCCCGTTGGTGATCAGCATGTAGGCCAGCACGCCGTGGTTGCTCTCGGTGATGAACGGCTGGACCTTGTGCATGTTCTGGCTGGCGATGTTCGACCAGGGGTTCTCCGCGCCCTGCACCACGCCGGCGGCCAGCGACTTGTAGACGTCGGCGAAGGCCAGGCGCACCGGCTTGGCGCCGACCGCATTGAACTGCGCCTCGAGCACCGCCGAGGGCTGGATACGGAAGGCCAGGCCGGCGGCATCTTCCGGCCGGTGCAGGGCCTGAGTCGAGGAAAGCTGCTTGAGGCCGTTGTTCCAGTAGGCCAGCCCGTAGATGTTGTCGTTGACCATCGAGCGCAGCAGCTCGCGGCTCTTCTCGCGACGCTGGAAGCGTGCCACCGCGTCGCCGTCATCGAACAGGAACGGCAGGTCGAACACCTGGAGCTTCTTGGTGTACTTGTCGAACTTCGACAGCGAGGGCGCCAGCATCTGCACCTCGTTGTCCAGCAGCGCCTGCATCTCGTCGGCGTCGCCCACCAGCGACGAGTTGGGGTAGACCTCGACGCTCACCTTGCCGGCCAGGCGTTCCTCGACCAGTTTCTTGAACAGCAGGGCGCCCTTGCCCTTGGGCGTGTCGTCCGCCACCACGTGGGCGAACTTGATGACGATCGGCCCGTCGGCGCGCACGGCCGCGGAAAACAGAATGGACAGCGAGATCATCGCTGTGACGACGCAAGATCTGAGCATGACAGCCCCCCGATTTTTCAGGAACGACGGAAGGCAACGCCTTTCGGGCGTCGCCTTTGAGTGCAATGGTGGTGCTTGCCGAATGACGGCGAGGCGGCCGGTGGCGAGCTAGAGCCGCTCCGGCCTTTTTGGAATGGACTTCGTGCGAACGAAGCGGGGGAAGTGTTCGCGATCGGTCGAGGTTCAACAAGGGGCAGAATTCCAACCAGGTCTCAGTTTGGCCTCGCGCCTGCCCGCGCGGCTCATCGGGACGGACGAACTTCCCCGTCGCCGGCACTTTCTATTGACCATCAACGGCTTGCCCCGCCCACGAACCGGAACGCCGAATCCGCGCATGAATACCGACGCCCGCGTCGCGCACCCCCCTCCCGAGCACCAGGCCGACGTCGACTGCGTCGTGGTCGGCGCCGGCCCCGCCGGGCTCACCGCCGCCGTCTACCTGGCGCGCTTTCACCGCAGCTGCCGGGTGATCGATGCCGGCTGCAGCCGCGCGGCCTGGATTCCCACCTCGCACAACTACCCCGGCTTTCCGCCGGGCATTTCCGGCCGCGCGCTGATCGAGCGGCTGTACGAGCAGGCCTGCCGCTACGGCGCCGAGGTCGTGCGCGGGGTGGTCGAGGAAATCCGCCCGCATACCCTGGGCTTCGAGGTGCGCTACGACGGCCACGGCTGCGTGGCCCGGCGGGTGATCCTGGCCACCGGCATCCAGGACAGCCTTCCGGCGATGGACGATGCCGACGCCGCCATTCTCTCCGGCACCGTACGGCTGTGCGCGATCTGCGACGGCTATGAGGTGGACGGTCACGAGGTCGCGGTGTACGGGGAGGCGGAAAGCACCATCGGCCATGCGGTGTTCCTGCGCAGCTTCACCGACCGCGTCACGGTGATCGCCAAGCCCGGCCAGCCGCCGCGCGAGGAGGCGCTGGCGCTGGTCCGCCACTACGGCATCCGTTACCTCGAGGCGGAGGTCGGGCAGGTCCACTACCGGCCCGGCGAGGGCGTGGAGGTGGTCACCCGCGACGGCGCGCGCCACCGCTTCGAGCTGCTTTACCCGAACCTCGGCGCGCGGGTCCGCTCGGAGCTGGCGCAGCGCCTGGGCGCGGCCTGCGACCCGGGCGGCTGCCTGCAGGTCGACGACCACCGACAGACCACGGTGCCGGGCCTGTACGCCATCGGCGACGTGGTTTCCGGGCTCAAGCAGATGAGCATCGCCGTCGGCCACGCCGCGCAGGCGGCCACCGCCGTGCACAACAGCCTCGAGGCCAGGCCCTGGTCGCGCCCCGGCTGACCGTGCGGCCGGCGTTTCCAGCAGGCATACTGCGGCGCTCCACCGGGGCCCGTTCAGCATGCGCATTCACGTCACCTTCATCGACCGCATCGGCATCACCCAGGAAGTGCTCGCCCTGCTGGTGGCGCGCAATCTCAATCTCGACGCGGTCGAGATGGTGCCGCCGAACGTCTACATCGACGCCCCGACGCTGGACGCCGACGTGCTCGACGAACTGCGCGAGGCACTGCTCGCCGTGCGCGGGGTGCAGGCCATCCGGGTGGTCGGCATGCTCCCCGGCCAGCAGCGCCGCCTGCAGCTCGACGCCCTGCTGCAGGCCATGCCCGACCCGCTGATGGCGCTCGACAGCGACGGCAAGATCCTGCTCGCCAACCCGGCGCTGGTCGCCCTCGCCGGGCGCGATCCGGCCGGCGAGTTCGTCGGCGCGCTGTTCGACGCGCCGGACCTGCAGGGCGCGCTGCTGCAGCACGGCTTCCACCTGCCGATGCGCGAGGTGACCTTCAATGGCCAGTCGCTGCTGCTGGACGTGATGCCGATCGCCGAGACGCTCGAGGCCGACGGCAGCGAGCCGGCCGCCGGCGCGCTGCTCACGCTCTATGCCCCCAGCCGCCTGGGCGAGCGCCTGGCGGCGCTGCACCCCAACCATGCCGAAAGCTTCGACGCCCTGCTCGGCGACTCGCCGGCCATCCGCACCCTCAAGGCCCGCGCCCAGCGGGTCGCCGCACTGGACGCGCCGCTGCTGATCCAGGGCGAGACCGGCACCGGCAAGGAGCTGCTGGCGCGCGCCTGCCATGCCGCCAGCCCACGCAGCAATGCGCCCTTCCTGTCCTTGAGCTGCGCCGCGCTGCCGGAGAACCAGGCCGACGGCGAGCTGTTCGGCTACGCGCCCGGCGCCGCCGGCGGCACCTCGCGCAGCGGCAAGCCCGGGCTGCTGGAGCTGGCCAACGGCGGCACCGTGTTCCTCGACGAGATCGCCGAGCTGTCGCCCTACCTGCAGGCGAAGCTGATGCATTTCCTCAGCGAAGGCAGCTTCCGCCGCATCGGCGGCGAACGCGAGATCCGCGTCGACGTGCGCATCCTCAGCGCCAGCCACCGCGACCTGGAAAAGCGCGTCGGCGAGGGCGCCTTCCGCGAGGACCTGTTCTACCGCCTCAACGTGCTCAACCTGGCGGTGCCGCCGCTGCGCGAGCGCGGCGAGGACATCCTGCTGCTGGCGCGCCACTTCATGCTGCAGGCCTGCATGCAGATCCAGCGTCCGCCCTGCCGGCTGGCCCCCTCGACCTACCCGGCGCTGCTCGGCAACCGCTGGCCCGGCAACGTGCGCCAGCTGCAGAACGTGATCTTCCGCGCCTCCGCCATGACCGACAGCAGCCTGGTGGGCATCGACGACCTGGACATCGCGCGCACCGAACTGGCCGGCGAGGCGGACGAGATCGGCAGCCTGACCGAGGCCGTCGAGGCGTTCGAGCGCTCGCTGCTGGAAAAGCTCTACGCCAGCTACCCTTCCAGCCGGCTGCTGGCCGCGCGGCTGCGCAGCTCGCACAGCGCCATCGCCATGCGCCTGCGCAAGTACGGCATCGGCAGCCGCCCCTGAGGGCGCAATATCGTTCACGCAGGCGAGCTCGCCCCGAAGGCGGGCCTCCCACAAAGCGGAATGGCCCACCGAACCCCGTGGAGGCCGCGCCCGTTCCCGACGGGCTTGCGGCATTCACCACATCCTTGTGAATCACGCGCCCTCGCGGCGAATACAGGCCCGCCTCGGTCAAGCGAACGGCACGCCCCCGAGGGCGCGGTTGTCACCGATGGGAACAGCCAATGCCCCGTTTCTGCCCACACACGCCAGAGAGAGCCTCGTTTTCGGGCACTAACTGTATCGATTTCTATACGTCGTATCGGAACGAATACAGGCGAGCGCATCGCCAGCGCTTCAGGGGTTCCGTACAGGACTGTATCGTTTTCGATACAAACAGTCGTATGGTGTGAGCTTGCCTCTTATACAACTCATTGATTAACAAAGATTTTAAAAAGAGCTGGCACCCCCTTTGCTCCGCTGTCCGCCATTCGCGCGGCCTCGGCCGCCTTCCCAAACGGGTCACAGCAGGAGTTTCCATGAGCGAGTTGCGCTTCACCGTCGATCACGAATGGCTGCGTCAGGACGATGACGGCCTGGTCACCGTCGGCATCACCCCCTATGCGCAGGATGCGCTGGGCGACGTGGTCTACGTGCAGCTGCCGGAACCGGGCACCTACGCGCCCGGCGACGAGGTGGCGGTGCTGGAATCGGTGAAGGCCGCCAGCAACATCCTCATGCCGCTGGCCGGCGAGGTGATCGAGGTGAATGCCGAGCTGATCGGCCGCCCGGAGCTGGTCAACGCCTCTTCCCTCGACGCCGGCTGGTTCTTCCGCTTCCGCCCGGACGATGCCGCCGCGCTGGCCGCGTTGCTCGACCAGAACGCCTACGACCGCCTGCTGCGCGCCACCGCCGACGCCTGAGGATTCCGCATGACCCACACCTCGCTGACCACCGCCAACGAATTCATCGCCCGCCACATCGGCCCGACCGAGGCCGAACAGCGCCGCATGCTCGAGCTGCTCGGCTACGACTCGCTCGACGCGCTGACCGACGCCGTCATCCCCGCCGGCATCAGGGGCACCAGCACGCTCGACCTGCCGGCCGGGCTCGGCGAGGCCGAGGCGCTGGCCCGGTTGAAAGCCATCGCCGCGCAGAACCGCACCTTCACCAGCTACATCGGCCAGGGCTACTACGGCACCCATACGCCGGCGCCGATCCTGCGCAACCTGCTGGAGAACCCGGCCTGGTACACCGCCTACACGCCCTACCAGCCGGAAATCTCCCAGGGCCGCCTGGAAGCGCTGCTGAACTTCCAGACGCTGATCAGCGACCTCACCGGCCTGCCGATCGCCAACGCCTCGCTGCTCGACGAGGCCACCGCCGCCGCCGAGGCGATGGCCTTCTGCAAGCGGGTGTCGAAGAACAAGGCCAGCCAGCGCTTCTTCGCCTCGCGGCACTGCCACCCGCAAACCCTGGACGTACTGACGACCCGCGCCGAGCCGCTGGGCATCGAGGTGGTGATCGGCGACGAGCTGCAGCTGGAAGACACCGCGCCCTTCTTCGGCGCCCTGCTGCAGTACCCCGCCACCGACGGCGACATCCACGACTACCGGGCGCTGGTCGAGCGCTTCCACGCCAGCCAGGCACTGGTGGCGGTGGCCGCCGACCTGCTGGCACTGACCCTGCTCGCCCCGCCCGGCGAATTCGGCGCCGACGTCGCCATCGGCACCGCCCAGCGCTTCGGCGTGCCGCTCGGCTTCGGCGGCCCGCACGCCGCCTACTTCGCCACGCTCGACGCCTACAAGCGCGACATGCCCGGCCGCCTGGTCGGCCTGTCGGTCGACGCCCACGGCGAACCGGCGCTGCGCCTGGCGATGCAGACCCGCGAACAGCACATCCGCCGCGAGAAGGCCACCAGCAACATCTGCACCGCGCAGGTGCTGCTGGCCAACATCGCCAGCATGTACGCCGTCTACCACGGCCCGCAGGGCCTGACCGCCATCGCCCGGCGCGTGCACCGGCTCACCGCGGTGCTCGCCGACGGCCTGGCCCAGCTCGGCTTCGCCCCGCAGCAGCTGCACTTCTTCGACACCCTGACGCTGGCCACCGGCGAGCGCACCGCGGCGATCCACGAGGCGGCCCGCGCGCTGGGCATCAACCTGCGCGAGATCGACGACGCGCACCTCGGCCTGTCGCTCGACGAGACCACCACCCCGGCCCAGGTGCAGGCGCTGTGGACCCTGTTCGCCGAGCCCGGCCGCGCCCTGCCGGACTTCGACAGCCTGGCCGCCGGCACCGCCGACGCCCTGCCGGCGCCGCTGCTGCGCCAGTCGCGCTTCCTCCAGCACCCGGTGTTCAACCGCTACCACAGCGAGACCGAGCTGATGCGCTACCTGCGCAAGCTCGCCGACAAGGACCTGGCGCTGGACCGTGCGATGATCCCGCTGGGCTCCTGCACCATGAAGCTCAACGCCGCCAGCGAGATGATCCCGGTGACCTGGGCCGAGTTCGGCAACCTGCACCCCTTCGCCCCGGCCGAGCAGAGCCTCGGCTACCGCCAGCTGACCAGCGACCTGGAAGCCATGCTGTGCAGCGCCACCGGCTACGACGCCCTGTCGCTGCAGCCCAACGCCGGCTCGCAGGGCGAGTACGCCGGCCTGCTGGCCATCCGCGCCTACCACCGGAGCCGCGGAGAGGGCGAGCGCGATGTCTGCCTGATCCCGGCCTCGGCCCACGGCACCAACCCGGCGACCGCACAGATGGCCGGCATGCGCGTGGTGGTGGTGGCCTGCGACGCCCGCGGCAACGTCGACCTCGACGACCTGCGCGCCAAGGCCGAGGAGCACGGCGCGCGGCTGTCGGCGCTGATGATCACCTACCCCTCGACCCACGGCGTGTTCGAGGAAGGCGTGCGCGAGATCTGCGACATCGTCCATGCCCACGGCGGCCAGGTGTACATCGACGGCGCCAACCTCAACGCCATGGTCGGCCTCTGCGCGCCGGGCCGGTTCGGCGGCGACGTCTCGCACCTGAACCTGCACAAGACCTTCTGCATCCCCCACGGCGGCGGCGGCCCGGGCGTCGGCCCGATCGGCGTCAAGGCGCACCTGGCGCCCTTCCTGCCGGGCCACGGGCGCATGCTGCGCCAGGAGGGCGCGGTCTGCGCCGCGCCCTACGGCAGCGCCAGCATCCTGCCGATCACCTGGATGTACATGAAGATGATGGGCGGCGAGGGCCTCAGGCGCGCCTCGCAGGTCGCCATCCTCAACGCCAACTACATCGCCCGGCGCCTGGAAGAGCACTACCCGGTGCTCTACAGCGGCGAGCGCGGGCTGGTCGCCCACGAGTGCATCCTCGACCTGCGCCCGCTCAAGGACAGCGCCGGGATCAGCGTCGAGGACGTCGCCAAGCGCCTGATCGACTACGGCTTCCACGCCCCGACCATGTCCTTCCCGGTGGCCGGCACGCTGATGATCGAGCCCACCGAGAGCGAATCGCTGGCCGAGCTGGAGCGCTTCTGCGAGGCGATGATCGCCATCCGCGAGGAAATCCGCGCGATCGAGCGCGGCGAGCTGGACCGCGCCGACAACCCGCTCAGGCACGCGCCGCACACCGCCCGCCAGCTGGCCGGCGAATGGACGCACGGCTACGGCCGCGAGCAGGCCGCGTACCCGACCCGGGCCCAGGTGGAAGCCAAGTACTGGCCGCCGGTCGGGCGGGTCGACAACGTCTTCGGCGACCGCAACCTGGTCTGCGCCTGTCCCTCGATCGAGGCCTACCAGGACGCCTGAGCGTCCGGGCCGGCCCGCGCCGGCCCCACACAACAACAATGCCGTTCGCCCGCGCCCCGGGCCGCGGGCGGCGTGCCCCGGCTCCGGTTCACCGGGCCCCTCGAACATCGCTGCCGTAACCCATAACCAGAAAAAACGGAGACGACATGGAATCGCTCAACACGCTGGTCAACCAAGTCAACGGGCTGGTCTGGGGGCCGCCCATCCTGGTGCTGATCCTCGGCACCGGCCTGTTCCTCATGGTCGCGCTGAAGTTCATGCCCTGGCGCAACATCCCCTCCGGTTTCGCCCTGATGTGGCAGGGCCGGGCCAAGGACGCCGGCGCCGAAGGCGAGATCAGCCCGTTCCAGGCGCTGATGACCTGCCTGGCCGCCACCGTCGGCACCGGCAATATCGCCGGCGTCGCCACTGCCATCTTCCTCGGCGGCCCCGGCGCGCTGTTCTGGATGTGGTGCACCGCGCTGGTGGGCATGGCCACCAAGTACTGCGAAGTGGTGCTGGCGGTGCACTACCGCGAGAAGGACGACCGCGGCGAGCACGTCGGCGGGCCGATGTACGCGATCAAGAACGGCCTGGGCAAAAAGTGGCTGTGGCTCGGCGGCGCCTTCGCGCTGTTCGGCGGCCTGGCCGGGTTCGGCATCGGCAACATGGTGCAGGTCAACAGCATGGCGCACGCCATGGACACCACCTTCGGGGTGCCGATGTGGGTCACCGGGGTGGTGTCGATGGCCATCGTCGGGCTGGTGATCCTCGGCGGTATCCAGCGCATCGGCAAGGTCGCCTCGGCGCTGGTGCCCTTCATGTGCGTGGCCTACATCCTCGCCGCCGCGATGGTGCTGGTCGTCAACCTCGAGGCCATTCCCGGCGCGTTCGCGCTGATCTTCGAATCGGCCTTCAACCCGGTCGCGGCCACCGGCGGCTTCGCCGGCGCGGCGGTGATGGCGGCGATCCGCTTCGGCGTCGCCCGCGGCATCTTCTCCAACGAGGCGGGCCTGGGCACCGCCGGCATCGCCCAGGCCGCCGGCACCAGCTCCAGCCCGGTGCGCTCGGGCCTGATCGGCATGCTCGGGACCTTCATCGACACCATCATCATCTGCTCGATGACCGGCCTGGCGATCATCTGCTCGGGCGTCTGGACCGGCGGCGAGAGTGGCGCGGCGCTGACCGCCGCGGCCTTCGAATCGGCCATGCCGGGCTTCGGCGGCATCGTCCTGACCCTGGCGCTGGTGATCTTCGCCTTCACCACCATCCTCGGCTGGAGCTACTTCGGCGAGAAGTGCTGGGAATTCATGGTCGGCACCCGGGCGATCTGGCCGTTCCGCGTGATCTGGGTGCTCGCCGTGCCCTTCGGCGCCATCGCCCAGCTCGACTTCGCCTGGCTGGTGGCCGATACCCTCAACGGCCTGATGGCGCTTCCCAACCTGGTTTCGCTGCTGCTGCTCAGCCCCGTGGTAGTCAAGCTCACCAACGACTACTTCGCCGAGCGCAAGGCCCGCGAAACCCTGGCCGGCGTACCGCGCTAAGCCTTCTCGTCGGCCGGTGCGCCGATCGTAGATCGGCGCACCGGCCGACGGGTCTACGCTGAACAGAGCCTGCGGCTGTACTGCGTCCCGCGCAGTGGAGCCGTTCTCGCCCCCAGGGGAGCCACGCATGTCACTGAGCGTCTTCGACCTGTTCAAGATCGGCATCGGCCCATCCAGTTCACACACGGTCGGCCCGATGCGCGCCGCCGCGCGCTTCGTCGAGGGGCTGGCGCGCGACGGCCTGCTCGCCGGCACCGAGGGCGTGCGGGTGGAGCTCTACGGCTCGCTCGGCGCCACCGGCAAGGGCCACGGTAGCGACAAGGCGGTGCTGCTGGGCCTGGAGGGTGAGCAGCCGGATCGGGTCGACACCGCCTCCATCCCCGCGCGGCTCGAACGCATCCGTGGCAGCAACGAACTGCGCCTGCTCGGTGAGAAGCCGATCCGCTTCGTCGAGAAGGAACACCTCACCTTCGTCCGCAAGGCGCTGGACTTCCACCCCAACGGCATGGTCTTCCGCGCCTTCGACGCAGCCGGGCTGCAGCTGCGCGCCCGCGAGTACTATTCGGTCGGCGGCGGCTTCGTGGTCGACGAGCAGGCGGCCGGGGCCGACCGCATCGTCGAGGACCGTACGCCCCTGCCCTACCCGTTCCGCACCGCGCGTGAGCTGCTGGCGCATTGCGCCACGCAGGGCCTGTCGATCAGCCAGGTGATGCTCGCCAACGAGGCCGCCTGGCGCCCGGAGGCCGAGACCCGCGACGGCCTGCTGAAGATCTGGCAGGTGATGCAGGACTGCGTGGCCGCCGGCTGCCGCAACGAGGGCATCATGCCCGGCGGGCTGAAGGTCAGGCGCCGCGCCGCCGGGCTGTACCGCCAACTGAGCGCGAACCCGGAGGCCAGCCTGCGCGACACGCTCAGCGTGCTCGACTGGGTGAACCTCTACGCGCTGGCGGTGAACGAGGAAAACGCCAGCGGCGGCCGCGTGGTCACCGCCCCTACCAACGGCGCGGCCGGCATCGTCCCGGCGGTGCTGCACTACTACAGCCGCTTCGTTCCCGGCGCCAGCGACGACGGCGTGGTGCGCTTCCTGCTCACCGCCGCGGCGATCGGCATCCTGTACAAGGAAAACGCCTCGATTTCCGGCGCCGAGGTCGGTTGCCAGGGCGAGGTCGGCGTCGCCTGCTCGATGGCCGCCGGGGCGCTCTGCGAAGTGCTCGGCGGCACCCCGCAGCAGGTCGAGAACGCCGCCGAGATCGGCATGGAGCACAACCTCGGGCTGACCTGCGACCCCATCGGCGGCCTGGTCCAGGTACCCTGCATCGAGCGCAACGCCATGGGCTCGGTGAAGGCGATCAACGCCGCGCGCATGGCCCTGCGCGGCGACGGCGAGCACTTCGTCTCACTGGACAAGGTGATCCGCACCATGCGCCAGACCGGCGCGGACATGAAGAGCAAGTACAAGGAGACCGCCCGCGGAGGGCTGGCGGTGAATGTCATCGAATGTTGAGGAAAGCGGGCTGGAAGGCTGGAAGGCTGGACGGCAGGCGACCTCGCCGCCGGGCCATGGCCAACCTCCCGCGGGCTCTGACCCCACCCCAACCGTAGGAGCGACCTTGGTCGCGAACAATGAGGTACCGGCTCGCAGACAAACCCGTACCTGACAGGACAACACAACCAAGGCCGAGGCAGCAGGTGAAGGCGTTGCGGCCACACCTCGTCCAGCCTCCAGCCTCTTACCTCCAGCCTTCTTCCAAGGAGCCCACATGACCACCGAAACCCTCGCCAAGACCCCGCTGCACGCCCTGCATCTCGAGCTGGGCGCGCGCATGGTGCCGTTCGCCGGCTACGACATGCCGGTGCAGTACCCGCTCGGCGTGCTCAAGGAACACCTGCACACCCGCGACCAGGCCGGGCTGTTCGACGTCTCGCACATGGGCCAGATCCTGCTGCGCGGCCCGGACGCCGCCGCCGCGCTGGAAACCCTGGTGCCGGTGGACATCCTCGACCTGCCGCTGGGCCTGCAGCGCTACGCGCTGTTCACCGACGACAACGGCGGCATCCTCGACGACCTGATGGTCGCCAACCTCGGCGACGACACCCTGTTCCTGGTGGTCAACGCCGCCTGCAAGGAGCAGGACCTGGCGCACCTGCAGCGCCACATCGGCAGCCGCTGCGCCATCGAGAGCCTGTTCGACGACCGCGCGCTGCTCGCCCTGCAGGGCCCGAAGGCGGCCGACGCCCTGGCCCGCCTGGCGCCGGAGGTGAGCGGCATGACCTTCATGCAGATTCGCCGGGTCCAGGTCGCCGGCATCGACTGCATCGTCAGCCGTTCGGGCTACACCGGCGAGGACGGCTTCGAAATTTCCGTGCCGGTGGCCGCGGCCGAAACGCTCGCCCGCCAGCTGCTGGCACAACCGGAGGTCCAGCCGATCGGCCTGGGCGCGCGCGACTCGCTGCGCCTGGAAGCCGGCCTGTGCCTCTACGGCCACGACATGAGCACCGCCACCACGCCGGTCGAGGCCAGCCTGCTGTGGGCCATCTCCAGGGTACGCCGCGCCGACGGCGCGCGGGCCGGCGGCTTCCCCGGCGCCGAGCGGGTGTTCGCCCAGCAGCGCGACGGCGTGGCGCGCAAGCGTGTCGGCCTGCTGCCGCAGGAGCGCGTGCCGGTGCGCGAAGGCGCGCTCATCGTCGATGCCGAGGGCAATCCGCTCGGCGAGGTCACCAGCGGCGGCTTCGGCCCGACGCTGGGCGCGCCGGTGGCCATGGGTTACCTGGCCAGCGGAAGCGCGGCGCCGGACAGCGAGGTCTGGGCGGTGGTGCGCGGCAAGCAGGTGGCGATGAAGGTCGCCAGGACGCCCTTCGTGCCGCAGCGCTATTACCGCGGCTGACCGATAGACGAAGCCGACGCGCCCCGGAGCGTGCCGCCGGCTCCGCCGCTGCCCCCGGCCCATTCTGGAGGAGAGAAGTCGCTGGCCTCGGCGTCGTGCAGGTCCGTTCGCGGTCGAGACCGCTCCCACAGCTCCGCTTTTCCCTTCCCCCGGGAGAAGGTGGCCCGCAGGGCCGGATGAGGAGAGCCCCGCGGCCCCAGCCAGCCAAGGGCACAGGGGCGCTACCGTGCTTTTTTTCCAGGACGCCATGAAGGGCGCGCCTGCCACAGGGAACCTGCGTGTACGGGTGTTCGTCGCGGCGCCCGATGACGTCTCGCTGGAACCGGGGCTGCCGGGGGGACGTCACACCAAGACAACCCGGGGAGCGCCCCCGCCCGTTCCGCTGTCGACGCGCACTCCATGAGATAGGTCCGTTTTGAAAGACACCCGTGAAACGCCGTCGCCCGAGACCCGCCTGCCGCTGGACAACGAGGCGTTGCTCTCGGCCATCCTCGAAAGCGCTCAGGACTACGGCATCATCGCCACGGACATGGAAGGCCGGATCACGTTCTGGAACGAGGGTGCCTGCCGCCTGCTCGGCTGGCGGCAGGACGAAGTGCTCGGCCAGCCGGCCGACCTGTTCGTCACACCAGAAGACCGCGCCTCCGGCCGCCCGCAGGAGGAGCGGGAAATGGCCCTGGCCGAGCGCCGGGCCGCCGACGAGCGCTGGCACGAGCGCCGCGACGGCTCGCAGTTCTGGGCGCTGGGCGAAATGCAGCCGCTCACGATGCCGTCCGGCGAAATCATCGGGTTTCTCAAGATTCTGCGCGACCGCACCGAACAGTACCTGGCCATCCAGCTGACGCGCGAGCAGAGCGCCACCGGCTGGCGCGTACCGGACGCGCTGAGCAGCGGGCTGATCGTGCTCAGCCTCGATGGCCGGCTCAAATACATGAGCGAAGGCTGCAAGCGCATCATGGAGGTCGACGACTTCTCCCGCTACGTCGACCAGCAATGGGCCGACTGGTGGTCCGGCCAGGACCGCCACGATGCACAGCAGGCCCTGGCCCGTGCAGCCAAGGGCGGGATCGGGCGCTTCCAGGGGCTGGCGCCGACCGCCAGCGGCATCCCCCGCTGGTGGGACGTCCAGGTGGTGCCCTGCCTGGGCGGCGAAGGCGAGCCGGAGCGGATCATCTGCATCGCCCAGGACATCACCCACAGCCGGCGGGGCCCGGCCCCCGCGCAGCCCCACGAGGCGCATGTGCAGGCCGCCGAGGAGTCGATCGAGTCGATCGTCTGGACCACCGAGGCCAACGGCGAGGTCAGCACCCGGCAGCCGGGCTGGGAGGCGCTGACCGGGCAGACCTTCGAGCAGTACAAGGGCTGGGGTTGGACCCAGGCCCTGCATCCGGGCGACATCCAGGCGGCGATGGACGGCTGGCTGGCGGCCATCAAGGAGCGCCGCGCCTACCGGGTGGAATGTCGCGTGCGCCGGCGCGACGGCTCCTGGGGGCTGTTCTCGATCAGCTCCACGCCGCAGTTCGACGCCCAAGGCCGGGTCAGCTCCTGGATCGGCGCGCACATCGACATCTCCAGCCACCGCGCCGCGCAGGAGGCCCTGCGCCTGGAAACCAACCGGCTGCGCATCCTCAACCGGGTCGGCACGCGCCTGGCCGCCGAACTGGACCTCGACAAGCTGGTGCAGGAGGCCACCGACGCCGCCGTGGCGCTGACCGGCGCGCAGTTCGGCGCCTTCTTCTACAACGTGATCGACCAGGCGGGCGAGAGCTACATGCTCTACGCCCTCTCCGGCGTGGCCCGCGAGGCCTTCTCGAAATTCCCCATGCCGCGCAACACCGCGGTGTTCAGCCAGACCTTCAAGGGCCTCGGGGTGATGCGCTCGGACGACATCACCCGCGACCCACGCTATGGCCGCAACGCGCCCCATCGCGGCATGCCCGAGGGCCATCTGCCGGTGCGCAGCTACCTGGCGGTGCCGGTGATGTCGCGTTCCGGCGAAGTGCTCGGCGGCCTGCTGTTCGGGCACGAAGCGCCGGGCATGTTCAACGAGGAACACGAGCATCTGCTGATCGGCATCGCCGGGCAGGCGGCGATCGCCATCGACAACGCGCGGCTGTTCCGCGCCTCGCAACTGGAGATCGAACAGCGCAAGGAGGTCGAAGCCCTGGCCAACCTGCGCAACGAGCGGCTGCAGATCCTTTCCGAGGCGATCGAGCGGACGCCCTCGGCCCACTCGCTGAAGGAGCTGATCGGCATTCTCGCGGAGGCCGGCGCCAGGCTCGCCGGGGCCGACGGCGTGGCGCTGGTACTGCGCGAGGGCGAGATGTGCCACTGCGTCGAGGAAATCAGTCCGACCCCGCTCTGGACCGGGCGGCGCATCGCGATGCGCGACTGCCTCTCCGGGCAGGCGATGCACACCCAACGGACCATCGCCATCACCGACGTGAGCCAGGACCCCAGGGCCGTCCCGGAGCTCTACGATGCCAATACCGTGCGCGGCCTGGTGATGGTGCCGATCGTCAGCGATGGCGAATCGATCGCCGCCATAGGACTGCGCTGGTCGAGGCCGCACCCCGCGACCGACGATGAAATCGCCATCATCGAGGCCATGACCCGTTCGGCCGGCGCGGTGCTCAAGCGCCTGGAGGCCGAGCAGGCGCTGC
Organism: Stutzerimonas azotifigens DSM 17556; assembly: GCF_000425625.1. Taxonomy (GTDB): domain Bacteria; phylum Pseudomonadota; class Gammaproteobacteria; order Pseudomonadales; family Pseudomonadaceae; genus Stutzerimonas; species Stutzerimonas azotifigens. The sequence goes on along the minus strand of NZ_KE384418.1, from coordinate 22,890 downwards.
GCACCCTGAACGAGACGCTGGAGGCCCAGGTCGCCGAACGCACTGCCGACCGCGACCGGATGTGGCGGCTCTCCGCCGCGATGATGCTGGTGGCGCGGTTCGACGGCACCATCAACGCGGTCAACCCGGCCTGGCAGCACCTGCTCGGCTGGGAGGAGCACGAACTGCTGGGCCATCGGTTCTACGAATTCATCCATCCGGACGACCTGGACCACACCCGCGCCGAGGTCGAGGACCTGACGACCGGAAAGACCACGCTGCGCCTGGAAAACCGCTGCCGGCACAAGGACGGCAGCTACCGCTGGCTGTCCTGGATCGCCGTGCCGGAGGACGGGCTGATCCACGCCGTGGGTCGCGACATCAACGCCGAAAAGGAGCAGGCCCAGGCGCTGCAGCTGGCCGAGGAAGCGCTGCGCCAGGCGCAGAAGATGGAAGCGGTCGGCCAGCTCACCGGTGGCATCGCCCACGATTTCAACAACCTGCTGACCGGCATCATCGGCTCGCTGGACATGATGCAGATACGCATCGCCCAAGGGCGTTTCGACGCCGTCGAGCGCTATCACCATGCGGCCATGGCCTCGGCTACCCGCGCCGGGGCGCTGACCCACCGCCTGCTCGCCTTCGCCCGTCGCCAACCGCTGGCGCCCAAGCCGGTGGACGCCAACCGGATGGTGGTGTCGATGGAGGAGCTGCTGCGCCGCACCCTGGGCGAGAGCATCGATCTGGAACTGGTGACCGCCGGCGGCCTGTGGCTGACGCTGTGCGATCCCAACCAGCTAGAGAGCGCCATCCTCAACCTGGCGATCAACGCCCGCGATGCCATGTCCGCCGGCGGCAAGCTCACCATCGAGACCTGCAACACCCATCTAGATCGCACCTACACCGCGCGCTTCCACCACCTCAAGCCCGGCCAGTACGTGTGCATCGCCGTGACCGACACCGGCACCGGCATGGCGCCGCAGGTGATCGAGCGCGCCTTCGACCCCTTCTTCACCACCAAGCCGGTGGGCCAGGGCACCGGCCTCGGGCTGTCGATGATCTACGGCTTCGCCCAGCAGTCCGAGGGCCACGCGCGCATCTACTCGGAGGTCGGCCAGGGCTCGACGGTCAAGTTGTACCTGCCGCGCGCGTATGGCGAGGCTGAAGACGACCAGCAACTGGCAGGCCTCAACGATGCACACCGCACCGAGGAAGGCGAAACGGTGCTGGTTGTCGAGGACGAGCCGGTGGTGCGCGACCTGATCGTCGAAGTCCTGCGCGACCTCGGCTACCGCACGCTGGAGGCGGCCGACGGCCCCGACGGCCTGCAACTGCTGCATAGCCGCAACGGCATCGACCTGCTGATCACCGACATGGGCCTGCCCGGCATGAACGGCCGCCAGCTGGCCGATCAGGCACGCCTGGATCGTCCGGAGCTGAAGGTGCTGTTCATCACCGGCTATGCCGAGAACGCCACCCTGGCCAGCGGCTTCCTCGAGCCGGGCATGGAAATGCTGACCAAGCCCTTCGCCATCGAGACCCTGGCCCAGCGCGTGCGCGAGATGATCGAGCGTTAGGCGGCCATCGCTCCCCGCCTCGTGGGTCTCGACCGCTAACGATTCGCCACCCAGAGTCGTCGCGGTCAGACCGCTCCTGCAGAGCATCGCCCCGAGGGCGGGCCTCCCACGAAAGCAAAGGGTGCTCACCGAATCCTGTGGGAGGCTCCCGACGGCTAGGCATTCACCACATCCCCGTGGGTTGCGTGCCCTGGCGGCGACTGCGAGCCGGGCGCCCTTGGCTGCGAACGGCGATCCGGGACCTGTTCTGCGGCCAGACAGTTGCTCCCACGAGCCGGCTCCCTTCGCCAGGGCGAACGCGCCGCGCGCTACTCGCGGCCGATGCCGTGGTCGCGCAGCTTGTTGGCGACGGTGGTGTGCGACACGCCGAGCCGCTTGCCCAGCTGGCGGCTGCTCGGGTGCTGCGCGTAGAGGCTCTGCAGCACCGCCTTCTCGAAGCGCCCGAGAATCTCCGCCAGGCTGCCGTCGAGGGAAAAGTCGCCCAGCGGCTGCGCCGCCCCGTAGCCCGGCAGGCGGATGTGCGCCGGCCTGATCAGCCCGCCCTCGCATAGCGACACGGCCTGGAACAGGGTGTTCTCCAGCTGCCGCACGTTGCCCGGCCAGTGGTAGCCGGCCAGCCGCTCCAGCGCCTCGGGCGAGAGCTGCGGCAGCGGGCAGCCGATCTGCCGGCTGGCCTGGTCGATGAAGTGCAGGGCCAGCGGCTCGAGGCCGTCGAGGCACTCGCGCAACGGCGGGATCTGAAGCGACAGCACATTCAGCCGGTGATAGAGGTCCTGGCGGAATTCGCCGCGGGCGCACAGCTCGGACAGGTCCTGCTGGGTGGCGCAGATCACCCGCACGTCGAGGAACACCTCCTCGTCGCTGCCGACCCGGCGGAAGCCGCCGTCCTGCAGGAAGCGCACGAGCTTGGCCTGCAGCCGCGGGCTCATCTCGCCGACGCCGTCGAGAAACAGCGTGCCGCCGGCGGTCAGCTCCAGCAGCCCGAGCTTGCCCTCCGGTCGCGCGCCCTCGAAGGCGCCGGGGCCGTAGCCGAACAGCTCGGTCTCGGCCATGGATTCCGGCAGCCCGGCACAGTTCAGCGCCATGAACGGCGACTGGCCGCGCGGGCTGGACAGGTGGCAGGCGCGTGCCAGCAGCTCCTTGCCGGTACCGGTCTCGCCCTCGATCAGCAGCGGCGCGTCCAGCGGTGCCATGCGCCGGGCCTCGCGCACCACCGCGGCCATCCGCCTGGAACTCTGGAAGATGCTGTCGAAGCCGCGCAGCTCCTGCTTGCGCACCTGGTAGATGCGCTCGCCGACGCGGTCGGCGCGGTGCAGCGTGAGCACGGCGCCGGCCAGCGCCTCGCTGTCCTCGTGCTCGGACTGCAGCGGCGCGATGTCGGCGAGGAACACGTCGCCGCGGATCTTCACCCGCAGCCCGTTGATCCGCGCGCGGTTGGCCCGCACCAGCTCCGGCAGGTCGAAATCCTCGGCGTAGCGCGACAGGGCGATGCCCGGCACCTCGTCCACCCGCACTCCGAGCAACTGCGCCGCTGCGCGGTTGGCGGCGACGATGTGGCCGCCCATGTCGATCGACAGCACCGGGAACTCCAGCGCACCGAGCAGGGCGTTCAGCTCCATGTGGTGCCGTTCGCTGGGCATCAGCCCGACCCGCCGCACCTCGAACACCCCGGGCAGCGCCTCGAGCTTCGGCCGCAAGGCCTGCAGTTGCAGGTTCATCAGGTTCGGGCAGTGCAGGTACACGGCATTGCCGTGCTCACCGCCGACCTCGCCGCGGGCGACGTTGATGCCGTAGTCGACCAGTTGGTTGAGCATGTCGCGCAGGATGCCCACGCGGTTCTGACAGAGGATGCGGATGCGCACGAAAGAAGACCGTCTTGTTGTTATGGGGCGGGCGGCACGATCCGGTCGCATCGCCGTCGGCTGTCAAGATTATTTGACGCTGTGCGAAAGCCGCAAGGTCGAGTGCCCGCCGATCAGCCTGAGGCTTGAAGGCTTGAAGGCTTGAAGCCCACACAAGCGGCAAATGCACACCGGACACTGTGGGAGGCGCGCCCTCGCGGCGATGCAGGCCGCAGGCCTGCCGGAAGCTCAGCCGCCACGCCGTACGCCGACCTCCGGATTGGCCAGCTCGCACGCCTCGCCGGCGAAGAAGGCGCGCACGTTGGCGAAGGCGTCGCCGAAGTAGAGCTCGTACCCCTGGCGCTCCACGTAGCCCAGGTGCGGCGTGCACAGCACCTTCGGATGGCGCAGCAGCGGATGCCCGGGGTCGACCAGCGGCTCCTGCTCAAACACGTCGAGCGCGGCGAAGCCCGGGCGCCCCTGATCGAGCGCCTGGAGCAGTGCGCCGGGTGCGATCAGCTCGGCGCGGCTGATGTTGAGCAGCAGCGCGCTCGGCTTCATGCGCGCCAGGTCCTCGGCGGTGACCAGGTGCCGGGTGCCCTCCACCAGCCGCAGGTTGAGGCTGAGCACGTCGGCCTCGGCGAAGAACGCCTCGCGGCTGGTCGCGGCGCGGTGGCCATCGCGCTCGGCGGCCGCGCGCGAAGCCTCGCTGCCCCACACCAGCACCGGCATCTCGAAGGCCTGGGCGTAGCGCGCCAGGCGCTGGCCGATCTTGCCGTAGCCCCAGATGCCGAGCGTCTGCCCGCACAGCCGCTCGCCAAGGTTGACCTGCCACTGCCCGGCATACAGTCCCCGGATCGCCGGCACCAGTTGCCGCCGCGCCATCAGCATCAGGCTCCAGGCCAGCTCGGCCGGCGCGATCGGAGAGCCGCGCCCTTCCATCACCGCCACGCCGTGCCGGGTGCAGGCGGCGAGGTCGAGGTGCGCCGCGACCTTGCCGGTCTGGCTGATCAGCTTGAGCCGCGGCAGCCGGGCCAGCAGCGCCTCGCCGATGGCCGTGCGCTCGCGCGTCAGCACCAGGGCATCGGCGTCGGCGAAGCGCTCGGCCAGCCGCTCGGGGTCGTTTTCCGCATCGTGGTAGACGCTGACGCTGTGCCCGTCGATCATGGCGAAACAGTCCAGCGAACGGATGACGTTCTGGTAGTCGTCGGGGATGACGATATGCATGCGCAACTCTCCCTGGTCGCCAGCCCGTGGTCCGCGCCGACGCGTGCCGATGATCCGGACCGCCGGCCGGGCGGCGGCTTCACTCGCTGCCCAGCTTGAGCCGGTCCGGTTGCCTTTTCTCGATCGCGTACTTTAGCAGCGCGGCGCTGCGGAAGATGCCATGGGCGAACTTGCCGTAGGGCATGGTCAGGAAGAAGGCCATCACCACGCCCAGGTGCACCGCCAGCAGGATCGCCATGGCGCCGGTGTCGCGGCCGATCAGCAGGGCGAAGCCGGTCAGGCTGATCAGCAGCAGCAGGGCGATGAAACCCCGGTCCATCGGCCGCTGGGCGACGTCGCCCTGGGCCGGGTCGCGCCGGTAGCCGAGCACCAGCAGCCCGGCCGGGCCGATCACCAGGCCGATGCCGCCGGCGATGCCGAGCAATACCGGCAGGCTGAACACCGGATAGGGCGCCTCGGCGCCGAGCAGGTAATGGTAGAGCGTGGCCACGCCGGTGGCGGCGAAGCACAGCATGAAGCCGTAGAAGGTCAGGTGGTGGTAACGCCGCCGCCACAGGGTGAAGCGGTCGCTCTCGTTGTTGCAGCCCTGGCCGTGGCCGCCGTCCAGGTACTTGAGCCTGAGCACCGCGCCGGAGGCCTCCAGCGTCGCCGCACCGGTGGCGACGGCCTCGGTCTCGGCCGGGGTGATGCCCTTCCAGAAGCGCCGCACGCCGACGCCCAGCGCCAGCACGGCGAAGCCGAAGGCGCCGCCGAACATCAGCGCCAGGGTGTTGTGCGGGAACACCGCGTAGAAGTCGCTGGCCAGGCGCCCGGGCAGCAGGGTGCCGTTGACCAGCAGCGCCAGCAGCAGGAACAGCGCCAGGCCGGCGGCCCCCGCCAGCGCCATGGTCAGCCCGTTGCGCCGGTACAGGGCGCCGAAGGCGGCCGGCCAGGCGTAATCGCTATAGGTGTCGAGCCGCACCTTGGCCATCGCCTGCGGCACGTTGACGGCGAACTCGTGGGGCGCCGCATACTGGCAGGCGTGCAGGCAGGCGCCGCAGTTGTGGCAGAGGTTGGCCAGGTAGTGGATGTCCGCCTTGGCGAACTCCAGGCGCCGGGTCATGGCCGGGAACACCGCGCAGAAGCCTTCGCAGTAGCGGCAGGCGTTGCAGATGTGCAGCTGGCGGTCGACTTCGGCCTCGGCGACGCTGAGCACCGGGATCAGTTCGTAGGGCTCGCCCTGCCCGACAGGGGCGTCCACGGCGATGGGATCACGCAATTGCATGTGCTTTTCCTTCGTTCACGGCAGGGGTGTGGTGGCCGGCGGCAGCAGCGGCGCGGGTGCCGGCGATGCGGCCGAAGGCGGTGCCGATGCTCATCCCGACGCCGGCGGTGTAGCCCTTGCCGAGCACGTTGCCGGCCATCATCTCGCCGGCGACGAACAGGTTCGCGCAGGGCTCGCCGGCGAAGTGCACCGCGGCGTTCTCGTCGGTCTTCAGGCCCAGGTAGGTGAAGGTCACCCCCGGCTTGAGCGCGTAGCCGTAGAACGGCGGCGTATCGAGCGGGCGCGCCCAGTGCGTCTTGGCCGGCTCGACGCCCTCGGTGTGGCAGTCGTCCAACTGCGTGTGGTCGAACTGGCCGACGCGGCAGGCGCGGTTGTAGGCCTCGATGCTCTCGACCAAGGCCGCCTCGGGCAACTCCAGCTTGCGCGCCAGTTCGGCCAGGCTGCCGGCGGTGGTGCCGGGGAACACCGGAGGCATGAAGCGGCCGATGGCCTTCTGGTCGATGATCGAGAAGGCGATCTGCCCCGGCTGCTGCGCCACCAGGCGGCCCCAGATGGCGTAGCGCTTGGGCCAGAAGTCCTCGCCCTCGTCGTAGAAGCGGCGGCCCTCGCGGTTGACCACCACGCCCAGCGACACGCAGTCGATGCGCGTGCAGATGCCGCCGTCGTAGAGCGGTGCGCGGGCGTCGATGGCCACCATGTGCGCCTGGGTCGGGTCGCCGATCACGTCGGCGCCGGCCTCGATCATGCTGCGCAGCAGCACGCCCCGGTTGAAGCGCGTGCCACGAATGAGGAAGTTGTCGGCCGGCCATTCGCCGCGTTCGTTCTGCCCCCAGGCCTCGCGCAGCCATTCGCGATTGGATTCGAAGCCGCCCGCCGCCAGCACGCAGGCCCGCGCCTCGATGCGTTCGGCCGGCAGCGTACGGCCGCCCACTTCGCGCGGCGGCACGTGGGCGGCGACGAAGCGGCCATCGCGCATTTCCACTGAATCGACCGGAGTGTCGTAGCGGATCTGCACGCCGAGCGCCTCGGCGCTGCGGTAGTACGCATTGACCAGCGCCTTGCCGCCGCCCATGAAGAAGGCGTTGGTGCGCGCCACGTGCAGCGCGCCGGAGAGCGGCGGCTGGAAGTGCACGCCGTGGCGGCGCATCCAGCCGCGGCAGGTGGACGAGGCGCGGATGGCGATGCGCGCCAGCCGCTCGTTAGTGATGCCGCCGGTGACGCGCAGCAGGTCCTGCCAGTACTCCTCCTCGGGATAGGCCTCGACCAGCACGTCCTGGGGTTCGTCGTGCATGCAGCGCAGGTTGCGCGTGTGCTGCGAGTTGCCGCCGCGCCATTCGCGCGGCGAGGCCTCCAGCAGCAGGACGCTGGCACCGGCCTCGCGGGCCATCAGCGCCGCGCACAGGGCGGCGTTGCCACCGCCCACGACTAGAACATCGATCATCACCCTCTCCTCGCCACGGAGGAGACCCGATCGCGCCTCCCTCCTGTCCGCGACGACTGTAGGGAGCGGCCCGGCCCGCCGAAAGGCCACTTCCGGCAAAGGGTGTTTAGTTTTGCTAAAGGGGCGCGGAGGCGAATCAGCCCTGCGCTTCGTAGAGACTGGCCCCGGGCCAGCGGCCCTGGCGCACCAGCTCGCAGGCCACGTCCGCGATCACCACCCGGGCCGCCAGCGCGGCGGGCGACAGTTCGTCCTCGGAGAGCGTCACCAGCAGGTTGCGCCGGGTCACGTGGGCGTCCTCGATCTGCACCACGGCCAGGCCGGACTCGCCGGAACGCGCCGCCGCCGCGCCGGGTTGGATGGTGGCGGCATAACCGCCGCGCACCGCCTGCATCAGCAGCGCCAGGCCGTCGATCTCCATGACGATGTTCGGCTCGATGCCGGAGCGCTCGAAGGTGGCCATCAGCGTGGTACGCAACCCGTGCTGCTGGCTCGGCAGCACCAGCGGCAGCCGGCCGAGTTCGGCGAGACGCACGGTTTCACCGGTCGGTGCGCCGTCGAGCCTGGGCGAGGTGATGACGAACAGCTGCTCGTCGAGCAGCGGCCGGACGTTCCAGCGCTTGCCGCTGTCGGCCTGGAACAGCACGGCGAGGTCGAGCTGGCGGGCGTTGAGCTGGTTGGCCAGGTAGCCGGAGAGCATCTCCACCAGGTGCAACTGGATGTCCGGATAGCGCTCGCGCATGGCGTTGATCAGCGGCAAGGCCAGCACCGAGGCGGTGGTCGGCGGCAGGCCGACGCTGACGTAGCCGCTCATGCGCCCGCGCTGCGCGGCCTGCACGGCATTCTCCGCCTGGCGCAGGGTCAGCCGCGCATGGTGCTGGAAGGCGATGCCGGCGCTGGTCAGCACCACGCCGGTGCTGGTGCGGCTGAGCAGGCGGGTGCACAGCTCGCTTTCCAGCTTGCTGATCTGCTGGCTCAGCGCCGAGGTGCCGATGCCCAGCTCCAGCGCGGCCCGCCCCAGACTTTTGTGCTCCACGGCGATCAGGAAATAACGTAGTTGCCTCAGCTCCATGATGGCGCCCGTTCCTTGTCGAAGCGACCGGCCACCCCGTGCGACCGATGCGCCGGCACCTGCCGGCACCGGTTTTCGCGCAGGGTAAGGGAGCCTGCGCCGGCTTCCAACCGATGGTGGGCTTTCGCGTGGCCCGCTACCGGCATGCCGGTGCGTTGGCGGCCTCGATTCGTTACGCAAAGAGGTGCGCAGGGATGGGGTGAATGCCGCAAGCCCGTCGGGAGCCTCCCACAGATTCGGTGGGCACCCTTTGCTTTCGTGGGAGGCCCGCCCTCGGGGCGATGCTCTGGTGTGGCGCGGTCTCGATCGCGGTCGAGACCGCTCCCGCGATCATGCCCAGGGCGCCCCTGGGCGAGACGAGTCCAGGTCGGCCTACTGCTGCTGCGTCAGCCCGAACTCCGCGGCCAGCGCCTTGTATTGCTCGACCTGCTTGTACACGTAGGTCTGCAGCTCTTCGCCGGTGATCGACAGCGGCAGCAGGTCGCGCTGCTCGCGCATCTTGGCGAACTCCTCGCTGGCCAGCAGCGTGTCGAACTGTTGCTTCCACCAGGCGTAGTCCTCGTCGCTGACCTCCGGGCCGACGTAGAAGCCGCGGGCGATCGGCCAGCTGACGTCGAAGCCCTGCTCCTTGGCGGTGGGGATATTGCCCAGCGCACCGGGCAGGCGTTCGTCCGCCAGCACCGCCAGGACCCGCACCTTGCCGGCCGCCAGCTGCGCGGTCGCCTCGCCGATGCCGCTGGTGATCACCTGCACGTGCCCGCCGAGCAGCGCGGTCATCGGCTCGCCGCCGCCCTCGAAGGCCACGTAGCGCAGCTTCTTCGGATCGACGCCGGCGGTGCGCGCGACCATCGCCGCCTGCATCCAGTCCTGGCTGCCGATGGTGCCGCCGGCGCCGATCACCAGGCCGGTGGGGTCCTTGCGCAGCGCCTCCACCAGGTCGTCGAAATCCTTCAGCGGCGAATCCTCACGCACGGTCACCGCCCCGTAGTCGGTGCCGATGGCCGCCAGCCAGCGCACCGCCTTCTCGTCGTAGCGGCCGAACTTGCCCTGCGCCAGGTTGAGCAGCGAGCCGCTGGACCAGGCGGTGATGGTGCCCGGTTCGCCCGCGCGCTGCGCCACCACCGTGTTGTAGGCCACCGCGCCGATGCCACCCGGCATGTAGGTCACGCGCATCGGAGCCTCCAGCAGGCCGGCGTCGCGCAGGCCGCCCTGGGCCAGCTTGCAGGTGATGTCGAAGCCGCCGCCGGGCTTGGCCGGGGCGAGGCATTCCGGGCGCTTGGGCTCGGCCCAAAGCTGGGAGCAGATCAACAGGCTGGAGGTGACCAGCGCGAGCCGGCCGAGGGGGTGTTTCATGGCGTTCTCCTGTGGAGTCTTGTTCTGTTCTTTCGGCGGCGTCCGGGCGATGCATGGCGCCACCGCATCCACCCACCGTCATCAGGCGCGGCTGGCGGTTTGACACGACAGCCGCACCATAGGGCGCCCGGGCCGGCGAACGAAAGGCGGGCTCGCCAATGGGGTCTTCAGTTTCGCTAAAGGACGGTGCCGATCCGCGCATGACGTGGCGCGCACGCCTGCTGCAGAAGAGGCTTTGTCTGTATCCGAGAAAAAATCCGTAAAGGAAAAATTACGAAAACCAACGCCGAGCCCCCTACCAGCTAGATCGCTTGCGATGCCGTACGGATATCTTTACAGCCCCAACCGAACCAGCCGCCAACGATCCGCCGGGCCGACCTGCCATTCGATGCGTCAGGGCATTTGAATGGGTCAGCGATAACAACAACAGCACGGCCACCCTGGAGGTCCGATGAAAACCACTCAGTACGTCGCCCGCGAGCCGGACGCGCGTGGGCACATCCACTACCCGGATGCCGAACATGCGGTCTGGCAGACGCTGATCGAACGCCAGATGAAGGTCATCGAAGGCCGTGCCTGCCAGGAATACCTGGACGGCCTCGAACAGCTCGCCCTGCCCCGCGAGCGCATCCCCCAGCTCGGCGAGATCAACCGCGTGCTGGACGCCGCCACCGGCTGGCAGGTGGCCCGGGTGCCGGCGCTGATTCCCTTCCAGACCTTCTTCGAGCTGCTGGCGAGCAAACGCTTCCCGGTCGCCACCTTCATCCGCACGCCGGAGGAACTGGATTACCTGCAGGAGCCGGACATCTTCCACGAGATCTTCGGCCACTGCCCGCTGCTCACCAATCCCTGGTTCGCCGAGTTCACCCGCACCTACGGCACGCTCGGGCTGAAGGCGAGCAAGGAGGAGCGCGTGTACCTGGCGCGGCTGTACTGGATGACCGTGGAGTTCGGCCTGGTCGACACCCCCGCCGGCCGCAGGATCTACGGCGGCGGCATCCTCTCCTCGCCGAAGGAGACGCTCTACAGCCTGTCCGGCGAACCGGAGCACCAGCCGTTCGACCCGCTCGAGGCCATGCGCACGCCCTACCGCATCGATATCCTGCAGCCGCTGTATTTCGTGCTGCCCGACCTGCGGCGGCTGTTCGAGCTGGCCCACGAGGACATCATGGGCCTGGTCCGCCGCGCCATGCGGCTCGGCCTGCACGCGCCGAAGTTTCCGCCGAAGGCGGCGTAGGGTGGATGACGCCGCTTGCGGCTTATCCACCGGCCTTCACCCTTGTTTCGCGGTGGAAAACGCTTGCGCGGTTTTCCACCCTACGTTCGACGACGCAACCGTTTTCCCACAAGGAGCCCGACCATGACCGCTCTCAGCCAAGCCCACTGCGAAGCCTGCCGCGCCGACGCGCCCAGGGTGAGCGACGAAGAACTCGCCGAACTGATCAGGCAGATCCCCGACTGGAACATCGAGACCCGCGACGGCCATCTGGAGCTGGAGAAGGCGTTCCTGTTCAAGAACTTCAAACACGCCCTGGCCTTCACCAACGCGGTCGGCGAGATCGCCGAGGCCGAGGGGCACCACCCCGGCCTGCTGACCGAGTGGGGCAAGGTCACCGTGACCTGGTGGAGCCACTCGATCAAGGGCCTGCACCGCAACGATTTCATCATGGCCGCGCGCACCGACGAGCTCGCCGCACGGGCGGAGGGACGCAAGTGACGCCCTTCGCGAAGGTCGAGCGGGTCCCGGGCGATCCCATCCTCGGCCTGATGGAGGCCTTCCGCGCCGATCCGCGGCCGGGCAAGCTGGATCTCGGCGTCGGCGTCTACCGCGATGCCGAGGGCCGCACGCCCATCCCCCGCGCGGTCAAGCTGGCCGAGCAGCGGCTGGTCGACGGCGAACCGACCAAGGCCTACGTCGGCGGCCACGGCGATGCGCGTTTCGGCGAGCTGATGAGCCGCCTGGTGCTGGGCGACTCGCCGCTGCCGGGCGCCGGCCGCGTCGGCCTGACCCAGACGCCCGGCGGCACCGGTGCCCTGCGTCTGGCCGGCGACTTCATCGCCCGCTGCCTGCCGGGCCGGCGCCTGTGGCTGAGCGACCCGACCTGGCCAATCCACGAGACGCTGTTCCCGGCCGCCGGCGTGCCGGTCGGGCACTACCCCTACGTCGGTGCCGACAACCGGCTCGACGTGCCAGGCCTGCTGGCGGCGCTCGAGCGCATTCCCAGCGGCGACGTGGTACTGCTGCATGCCTGCTGCCACAACCCAACCGGCTTCGACCTGAGCCCGGCGCACTGGCAACAGGTGCTCGAGGTGGTGCGCGCCCGCGAGCTGCTGCCGCTGTTCGACCTGGCCTACCAGGGTTTCGGCGACGGCCTGGCGCAGGACGCCTGTGCCGTGCGGCTGTTCGCCGAGGCCCTGCCGGCCATGCTGGTCACCCTGTCGTGCTCGAAGAACTTCGGCCTGTACCGCGAGCGCACCGGCGCGCTGATGGTGATCGCCGAAGACGCCTCGCGCCTGGCCGCGGTGCGCAGCCAACTGGCCTCCATGGCCCGCAACCTCTGGTCGACCCCACCCAGCCACGGCGCTGCGGTAGTGGCCGAAGTGCTCGGCGACGATGCGCTGCGGCGGCTCTGGGAAGAGGAGCTCGACGGCATGCGCCGGCGCATCGTGACGCTGCGCCAGGGGCTGATCGAAGCCCTGCGTCCGCACGGGCTGGACGCGCGCTTCGCGCACATCGCCGAGCAGCGCGGGATGTTCTCCTACACCGGGCTGACCGCCGATCAGGTCCTGCGCCTGCGCGCCGAGGACGGCGTCTACCTGCTGGAGACCGGCCGCGCCAACGTCGCCGGCCTCGACGCCGAGCGGCTCGGCAGCCTCGCCGCGGCCATCGCGCGGGTAGCGCGATTGTAGTTGGGCCGGGCGATGCGCCGCTTCAGTCCAGCAGCGGACCAAGGCAATGGCTCGCTGGTGGGCTGAAGCCCACCCTACGCCTTATGGCGCCGAACCCGTGGGGTCTCGACCGCTCGGCCCGCGCTACCGAAATGGCGCAAGCATGGAGCCATTCGCGAGCAAGCTCGCTCCTACGAGCCAGTGCCCGCATGCGGATTCTTGGTACACATGCGGGCAACCGTAGGGTGGGTCGGGCGGCGTTCCGCTTCAGCCCACCAATGGACACAAAAGGTGGGTCGAAGCCCGGAGACACGCACAAACCCGGCCATATTCCTCCGGGTGAGGGAGCCTCTGCCAAGGAAAGAAGGGAAAAACCCGTTCAGGCCCTGGCCTCGACCAGCAGGCCCTCCTTCTCCTCGCGCTTGATCACCGCGTAGATCACCCCGGTCAGCAGGCTGCCGGCGGCGATCGCCAGCAGGTACAGCAGCGCGTGGTTGATGGCGTTCGGGATCAGCAGCACGAACAGCCCGCCGTGCGGCGCCAGCAGCCGGGTGCCGAAGGCCATCGCCAGGGCGCCGGTCAGGGCGCCGCCGGCGATGCTCGCGGGAATCACCCGCAACGGATCCTTGGCGGCGAACGGGATGGCGCCTTCGGAAATGAAGCAGCAGCCCAGCACCAATGCCGCCTTGCCGGCCTCGCGTTCGCTCTGGGCGAACTTGCGCCGCGCCAGCAGGCTGGCGATGCCCATGCCGATCGGCGGCACCATGCCGGCGGCCATGGTCGCGGCCATCGGCGCGTAGCTCTGCGAGGCCAGCAGGCCGACGGAAAAGGCATAGGCCGCCTTGTTGATCGGCCCGCCGAGGTCGACGCACATCATCGCGCCGAGCAGCAGGCCGAGCAGGATGGCGTTGGAGGTGCCCATGTCGTCGAGGAAGGCAGTCAGCCCCGCGAGCATCCCGGCCACCGGCTTACCGACCACGTAGATCATCACCAGCCCGGTGAACAGGCTGGCCAGCAGCGGAATGATCAGGATCGGCTTGAGCGATTCGACGCTGGCCGGCAGTTTCACCCAGCGCACCACCGCCAGCGCCGAGTAGCCGGCGAGAAAGCCGGCCACGATGCCGCCGATGAAGCCGGCGCCGAGGGTGCCGGCCAGCAGCCCGCCGATCATCCCCGGCGCCAGGCCCGGGCGGTCGGCGATCGAATAGGCGATGTAGCCGGCCAGCAGCGGCACCATCAGCTGGAAGGCGGTCTCGCCGCCGATCTGCATCAGCGCCGCGGCGAGGGTGCCCTCCTCCTTGAACGCCTCGATGCCGAAGACGAACGACAGCGCGATCAGCAGGCCGCCGGCGACCACCATCGGCAGCATGTAGGACACCCCGGTGAGCAGGTGCTTGTAGACCCCGGGCTTCTCCGCCTTGCGCGTGCCGCCCGCCGCGGCCGGCGCGCTGCCGGCGAGCGGCGCGGCCTCTTGCAGCGCGCGCCTCAAGGTCGCCTCCGGCTGCTTCAGCGCCACCCCGGTGCCGCAGCGGTACACCCGCTTGCCGGCGAAGGGCGTGACGTCCACCTCGATGTCGGCGGCCAGCAGCACGGCGTCGGCCTCGGCGATGGCCTGCGGGTCGAGCGGATTGCGCGCGCCGACCGAACCGCGGGTCTCCACCTGCAGTTCGTAGCCCAGCCTGACGGCGGCCTGCTGCAGCGCCTCGGCGGCCATGAAGGTGTGCGCCACGCCGGTCGGGCAGGCGGTGACGGCGACCAGCTTCGGCCGCGCGCCGGCGGCTTCGGCGACCGCGGACGCGGGCTCGCCCTCGAACACCGTCGCCTCGCTCGCCGCGCGGCGCAGGAACGCCTGCGGATCGCGCAGCGCCTCGGCCGGGGTCGACTGCACCAGGCGCTTGCCGACGAAGCGGTCGAGCGCCAGCGGCCCGGTCTTGACCACCACCACCAGCTCGGCTTCGGCGATCTCCTGCGCGGTCAGCGGCGAGCCGATGGCGCGCGGGTCGTGCACCTCCACCCGGGTCGACCAGCCGAGGCGCTGCGCCGCGGCCTCCAGCAGGCGGGAGGTCAGCACGCTGGTCACCATGCCGCTGGGGCAGGCGGTCACGATCAGTACGTTCATTGAGGTTGCCTCTTGTCATTGTTCCGGCCGGCCACCTGCACGGCCACCGCCGCCCCCAGCGCGGCGAGGCGGGCCGGGTCGGGGATGCCGAACGCCAGCTGCGACACCGCCTGGGCGGCGATCGCGGTGGCCAGGCGCAGGGTGCGCTCGGCCGGCCAGCCGGCCAGCAGGCCGTGCAGCATGCCGGCCAGCAGCGAGTCGCCGGCGCCCACCGTGCTGACCACCTCGACCCGCGGCGGCCGCGACCGCCAGGCCGCGTCGGGGGCGAACCAGCTCACCCCGTCGGCACCGCGCGAGACCACCAGGTGCTCGATGCCGGCGGCCTGCAGGCGCCCGGCCTGCGCCACCAGCGAATCCTCGTCGGTCAGCGGGTGGCCGCAGGCCTCGGCCAGTTCCTCCAGGTTCGGCTTGACCAGCCAGGGCCGCGCGCGCAGGCCCGCGGCCAACGCCGGCCCGCTGGTGTCCAGCGCCAAGGGCACGCCGTGGCGGCCGAGGCGCGCGAGCAGTTCGCCGAACCAGGCGAGGTCGATCCCGCGTGGCAGGCTGCCGGCCACCACCACCGCGGCGTGCCCGGGCACCAGCGTGTCGAGCCGCTCCAGCAGCGCCTGGCGGGCACCCGCCTCGATCAGCAGCCCGGGACCGTTGACGTCGGTGACGCGGCCATCGGCCTCGGCCAGCTTGAGATTGTTGCGGGTCGCACCCGGCACGCGGACGAAGGCGTCGGCGAAGCCGCGCGCGGCGAACAGCGCGTCGAAGGCCTGCGGGTTGTCGATACCGAGAAAGCCGCTCACGGTCAGCCGGTGGCCGAGGTCGGCCAGCACCTGGGCGACGTTCAGCCCCTTGCCGGCGGCCTGCACGTGCAGCGCTTCGCCACGGTTCACCTCGCCGGGTCGCAGCTGCGGCAGGCGCACGGTGAGGTCGAGCGCGGGGTTGAGGGTCAGGGTCAGGATGCGCGCCATCAGCCATGCTCCATCACGTGGGCGCGCACTTCGCGCGGGCCCGGCAGCGCCAGCGCCTCGGCGGCCAGCTGCTGGCAGCGGCTCAGGGTCAGTTCGCGCACGCGCGCCTTGACCAGCGCGATGCTGCGCGCCGAGACGCTCAGCTCATCGATGCCCAGGCCCAGCAGCAGCGGCACCGCCAGCGTATCGGCGGCCAGTTCGCCGCAGACGCCGACCCACTTGCCGTGGCGATGCGCCGCCTGCACGGTCATCTCGATCAGCCGCAGCACCGCCGGGTGCAGGCCGTCGGCCTGTGCCGAGAGCGTCGGGTGGCCGCGGTCGATGGCCAGGGTGTACTGGGTCAGGTCGTTGGTGCCGATGCTGAAGAAATCCACCTCGGCCGCCAGCACCGGCGCCAGCAGCGCCGCGCTGGGCACCTCGACCATGATCCCGACCTGCAGGTCGGGCACGGCATAGCCCGGCAGCAGGCGGTCGACCAGCGCACGGGCCTGGCGCCATTCGTCGACGCTGCCGACCATCGGGAACATGATCCGCAGCGGACGCTCGCCGCCCGAGGCCAGCAGCGCGCGCAGCTGGATCTCCAGCAGTTCCGGCCGCTGCAGGCTCAGGCGGATGCCGCGCACGCCGAGGAAGGGATTCTCCTCGGCCGGCAGCGGCAGGTACGGCAGCGGCTTGTCGCCGCCGACGTCGAGGGTGCGCACCACCAGCGGCCGCCCGTCGAGGGCTTCGAGCACGCGCCGGTACTCGGCCTCCTGGGTCGCCTGGTCGGGCGCCTGCGGATGGTCCATGAACACCAGCTCGGTACGCAGCAGGCCGATGCCCTCGGCGCCCAGCTCGACCGCCTGCGCGGTCTCGCCGCTGGCGCCGATGTTGGCGACCACCTCGACCCGGTGGCCGTCGCCGGTCAACGCCGGCTCCAGCCGCCGGGCGTCGGCCTGGCGCTGGCGCTCGGCGCGCTGCTCGCGCATGCGCAGGGCGTGCGCCATTTCGGTCTCGCTCGGCGCTACCTGCAATTCGCCGCGGTCGCCGTCGAGCAGCAGGCGCGTGCGCGAGGCCAGCGCCAGCACCGTCTCGCCGGCGCCGACCAGCGCCGGGATGCCCAGCGCCCGGGCGATGATCGCGCTGTGCGAGGTGGGCCCGCCGCGCGCGGTGAGGATGCCGGCCACGCGCTGGCGGTTGAGGGTGGCCACGTCGGAGGGAGCGACCTCGTCCATCACCAGGATGTAGGGCTCGTCCGGCGCCTGCTCGCTCTCGGCGCCGAGCAGGCAGGCCAGCACCCGGCGGCCGACGTCGCGCAGATCGGCGGCACGCTCGGCCAGCAGCGCGTCGTGCAGCGCCTCCTGCTGGCGGGCGGCGGCTTCCACCTCGGCGGCCCAGGCCGCCTCGGCGCTGGCGCCGGCCTGCAGGCGCGCGGCCACGTCCTCGCGCAGCGCCGGGTCGCGCAGCATCGCCTGGTGGGTGGTGAAGATGTCGCGGATGCTGTCGATCTCGGCCTCGCGCACCAGCCGGTCGATTTCCCGGTAGACGCTGTCCAGCGCCGCTTCCAGACGCTGCGACTCGGCCGCCGGCGACTCGCCGCGCTCGGGGTATTCCAGGGTCAGTTGCCGGCGCACCAGCGCCGGGCCGATGGCGATGCCCGGCGAGGCCGCGGTCGCCTGCAGCCGCGTGCCGGGCGGCGGTGCGCTGATCGCCTCGCTCAGCGGGCTGGCCGCGGGTGCGGCGAGCGCGGCCGCACCACCCGCCGGCAGCGGCTCGACCGCCTCGCCGAGGCCGGCCTCGACCGCCGCCACCAGTGCCGGCAGGGCATCGGCGGCAATGGCCGGCTCGGCGAGGAATTCCAGCTGCTGGCCGCGCTGCAGGCCGAGCGCGAGCAGCCGGCTCAGGCTCTTGGCGGACACGCCGGGCGTCTCGGTGTCCGCCAGGCGAAGGCGGATCTCGCCGTCGAACGACTGCGCCAGCTCGGTCAGGGCCTTGGCCGGGCGCGCGTGCAGGCCGTGGGAATTGGCCAGCGTCACTCGTGCGCTCGGCCAGTCGGCGGCGACCTGACCACCGAGCGCCTGCACCACCGCGCGGCTGGAAGTGGCCTGGGACAGCTCGGCGGCGCGGCCCTCGATGAGCAGGTCGCAGAGCCGTTCGAGCAGGTTGCGGTGCGCCTCGCCGAGACTGGCCAGACAGAACAGGCCGGCCACCGGCTCGCCCTCGTGGGTCAGCGGCTGCGCCGGGGTGACGAAGGCCAACCCCGGGCGCAGCACCGCCTGGTCGCTGCTCAGCCACCAGAGGCCCTGCCCGAGCGGCAATGCCTGTTCCAGCACCAGCGGGTTGCCGAAGCCCTGGGCGACGCATTCGGCCTTCTTCAGCAGGCGCACGCCCTGCCAGGCCAGTTCGTCGAAGTCCTCGGCCTGCACCCCGAGGCCCACCAGCTGGCCGTCGAGCGCCAACTCCTGGGGGGCGCCGCGCAGCAGCTCGACGATCGCCTCGGCGCTCGACGCCCGCTGCAGGGCCTGGCTCAGGTCGTCCTCGCCGAGCGCCCGGGTGAGCAGCTGGAGCAGGCGCAGGTGCTCGTCCGAGCGGGCGGCGATGCCGATCGCCAGGTAGACGATCTGCCCCTCGCCCCAGTCCACGCCTTCAGGGAAATGCAGCAGGCGCACGCCGGTGTCGTGCACCAGCTCCCGGGTTTCCGGGGTGCCGTGGGGAATCGCGATGCCCTGCCCGAGGTAGGTCGAGCCCTGCGCCTCGCGGGCGCGCAGTCCGTCGAGATAGCCCTCGGCGACCAGCCCGTCGGCCACCAGCACTTCGGCCAGCTGCCGCAGGGCGGCCGGCTTGTCGGGGGCGGACCGGTGCATGCGGATGTGTTGCGCGTTCAGGTCGAGCATGGGATCTCCTCTGCGCGGCGGGCGGGCGCTGGGGCGGGATGCGAAAGGGACCCCGGCCTTGCTGAAACGTTTCATCAAAGGCTGGTACGGTAATCAATCCTGGGCGATTCTTGAAGCCCCGCACATCCGCGCCGACAGGACGCCAACCTTGAAACTGACCGACATCGCCCGGCTCGCCGGAGTTTCCGTCACCACCGCCAGTTACGTGATCAACGGCCAGGCGGCGCGCCGGCGCATCAGCCCGGCGACCGTCGAACGCGTGCTGGCGGTGGTGCGCGAGCAGGGCTACCGGCCGGACCAGCAGGCCGCCGGCCTGCGCCGCGGGCAGACGCGCACGCTCGGCTTCGTCATCCCCGATCTGGAGAACCCGAGCTACGCGCGAATCGCCAAGCTGCTCGAACAGCGCGCCCGCGAGCGCGGCTACCAGCTGCTGATCGCCAGCTCGGACGACGAACCGCAGACCGAACGGCAGGTGCTCGAGGTGCTGCGCGCGCGCCGCTGCGACGCGCTGATCGTCGCCAGTTGCCTGCCGGCCGACGACGACACCTACCACCGCCTGCTCGCCGGCGGCCTGCCGGTGGTCGCGGTGGACCGCGCGCTGGACCCGCGGACCTTCCACTCGGTGGTCAGCGACGACCACGCCGCCGGCCGCCTGCTCACCGGCTCGCTGCTGCAGCCGCCGCCGCGGCACATCGCGCTGATCGGCGCGCGCCCGGCGCTGCCCATCAGCCAGGCGCGCGAACAGGGCTTCCGCGAGGCGCTGGCGGGCTACGACGGGCGCATCAGCGTGCGGCGCGCCGAACAGTTCAGCCGCGAATGCGGGCGCCGGGCGATGCTGGAACTGCTCGCGGCGGACATGCCGGATGCGCTGGTCACCACCGCCTACGTGCTGCTCGAGGGCGTTTTCGACGCCCTGCGCGAGCGTGCCCGCCTGTGGCCGGCCGGGCTGCGCCTGGCGACCTTCGGCGACGCCCAGTTGCTGGACTACCTGCCGCTGCCGGTCAACGCCATCTCGCAGCAGCACGCGCGCATCGCCGAACGCGCGCTGGACGTCGCCCTGCGCGCCCTGGAGGCCGACGAGTACCGCCCGGGCGTGGAGGCCATCGAACGCCGGCTGTGCCTGCGCGACCGAGGCTTGTCGCCGCCGGCGCCCTGACGGAAGCTAGGCGTCCGCACATCCCGGGTACCCTCATGAACCTCGACGACATCCTCGGCCGCCTGCACGCGATCCGCGACCGCAACGACTGGCGACGCTTCCACAGCCCGAAGAACCTGGCCATGGCCGCCAGCGTGGAAATGGCCGAACTGGTGGAGATCTTCCAGTGGCTCGGCGAGGACGAGGCGCGGCAACTGCCGGCCGAAACGCGCGAGCACGTCGGCCAGGAGGTCGGCGACATCCTCATGTACCTGATGCTGCTGTGCGGCGAGCTGGGCATCGACATGGAGCGCGCGCTGCTGGACAAGCTGGCCGACAACGAACGGCGCTTCGCCCGATGAGCGACCGCCACTTCGACAGCCTCGCCGCGCGCTTCGCGGAAAAGATCTACGGCGGCGCCAAGGGCGCGATCCGCCTCGCCGTGCTGCAGGCCGACCTGGCCGAGGTGCTGCCGCCGCGCCCGCTGCGGGTGCTGGACATCGGCGCCGGGCTCGGCCACATGAGCCTGTGGCTGGCGCAACAGGGCCACGCGGTGACCGTCGCCGAACCGGCCGAGCCGATGCTCGACGGCGCCCGCGCGCGCTTCGCCGAGGCCGGGCTCGAGGCGCGCTTCGTCCAGGCGCCCTGGCAGGCGCTGGAAGACCGGGTGCAGGGGCCGTTCGACCTGGTGGTCTGCCACGCGGTGCTCGAATGGCTGGCCGAGCCGCAGGCGATCCTGCCGCTGCTGCGGCGCTTCACCGCCGACGACGGCTGGCTGTCGCTGGCCTTCTACAACCGCGACGCGCTGGTCTACCGCAACCTGCTCAAGGGCCACTTCCGCAAGCTGCGCAGCGGCCGCCTGGCCGGCGAGCGGCAGAGCCTGACGCCGCAGGAGCCACTCGACCCGCGCGAGCTGGAGGCGCAACTCGCCACCGCCTGGCGGGTCGAACACAAGAGCGGAGTCCGGGTGTTCCACGACTACATGCCGCCGGACTTCCAGGCGCGCACCGAACCGGCCGAGCTGATCGAGATGGAGCTGGCCTACCGCCGCCATCCGGCCTTCGCCGGGCTCGGGCGCTACCTGCACTGGCTGTGCCGGCCCCGCTGAGGTCGGACGGAGGGCATATGCACCGTCTCATCGCCGTAATACTGCTCGGTCTCGGGCTGGCGGCCTGCCAGAGCCACAACCCCTACGAACCCGAGGCGGCGCCGATTCCACCGGCGCCGGCGAGCCTGCCGCCAGCCAGCGCCACCTACCCCGCCGCGCCGGTGGACTTCTCCAGCTACCGCTACTGGCAATGGCGCACGCCGCCGGCGGCGACCGGCATCATCGGCAGCGAGACGCTGCAGGAGATCGTCTCCGGCGCGCTCGACCAGCACGGCCTGCGTCCGGCACCGGCCGGGACAGAGCAGGCGCTGGCGATCAGCGCCGCGCTGCGCAGCGAGACCCGCGTGCGCCAGGTCTACGACGACTACGGTGGCTTCTCCGGATACTACGGCTCGGGCTACTACGGCCATCCAGGCGTCGGCCTGTGGGGCAGCCCGCCGCTGCGGGTGCGCCAGTACCAGGAAGAGGTGGCCGTGGTGCACCTCGAATTCCACGATGCCGCCAGCGGCCGGTTGCTGTGGAGCAACCGTGCCGAAGCACGCGGCGGCGACAGCCAGAGGGAACGCCAGGAGGCCTTGCGCGAGGCCGTCCGGCAGGCCCTCGAAGGCTTCCCGCCGCGCTGACCCACTTGTGAGGAGGTCACCATGATCCAGCGTCTGTTCCTGTTGCCCGCGCTCCTGCTGCTCGCCGCCTGCCAGACGGTGCAGCTCGAGCGCGACTTCGACCCCAACCGTGATTTTTCCGGCTACCGGCAGTGGAGCTGGCGCGATCCGGCGGTGCGCTACCAGCCCGAGGACCCGCGCCTGCAGAGCGACCTGACCGAGCAGCGCGTGCGCGAGGCGGTCGACGGCCAGCTCGAACAGCGCGGTCTGCGCCCGGCCCCGGCCGGCAGCCAGGGCGACCTGCAGGTGCAGGCCTGGCTGATGGTGGACAAGCGCGAGCAGCAGATGGTGACCCACTACGGCAGCATGTGGGGCCCCTGGTCGGGCTACTGGGGCCCGGGATACACGGAGGCGCGAACGGTGGAGTACCAGGTCGGCACCCTGCAGGTCGACCTCTACGACGCCCGCGACGGCAAGCTGGTATGGCGTGGCAGCGCCAGCCAGGTGCTGCCCAGCGGCTCGCCCGGCCCGCAGGAGCGCGCCACGGCGATCCGCGAAACGGTGGCCAAGGTGCTCTCGCAGTATCCGCCGCATTGAACCTGACGGGTCGGCGGGAAACCGCCGGCTCGTAGGGTGCGCCGCGCGCACCGCTCGCCCGGCCCCGGCCGGCCCTCCGCCGGCCGCCCCCAATTGCGCTCCTGCAAACACCCTCCCGCAAACGCGGCGGACCGAACGCACCGAACGATTGGCCGCACCCGCCCGTTTGCGCATACTGCGCGACTCGCGTCCGACTGGAGTTCCCGAATGCCCGCAACACCCTGGTGGCTGTTCGTCCTGCCCTTCGTCGCCGGCGCCGGCCTGCCGCTGCAGGCGGGCATCAACGGCCAACTGGCGCGCCACGTGTCGAGCGTCATGGCCGCCTCGCTGATTTCCTTCGCGGTGGGCACGGTGCTGCTGCTGGGCATCACCCTGGCGCAGCGCGAACTGCCGGCGCTGCAGGCGCTGCGCGGGCTCAGCTGGTGGCACTGGAGCGGCGGCCTGTTCGGCGCGCTGTTCATCTTCACCGCGACCCTGGCCGGGCCGCGCATCGGCGCGCTGCTGTTCATGGCCCTGGTGCTGGCCGGCCAGCTCTCGGCCGCCACCGCGCTGGACCACTTCGGCGCCGCGGGCTTTCGCGAGGCGCCGGTCAGCCTCGGCAAGATCGCCGGGCTGCTGCTGATCTTCGCCGGTGTGTGGATGATCCGCCGCGGCTGAAAGCCGCTTCGTGGGAGGGTCGACCTCGGGGCGAGCTCGCTTCTCCGTTCTCCCCCGGCGAAGGTGGCCCGCAGAGCTGGGATAAGGGAGGCGTGGCACTGCGACAGGTGCATGCCGGTTCGCGGTCAAGACTGCGGACGAGACCCCCGGCGCAAGCCGGGGCCGGGAGCTGTAGAGTCATTGCTTGATGCTCGGCAGCG
>NZ_KE384417.1:48842-133127 GCF_000425625.1 Stutzerimonas azotifigens DSM 17556 | reverse complement strand
CAGGAGCGCGTGCCTGCATGCCTGTGGGAGCGTTCTTGACTGCGAACGATGCCCGCCAGGTCGCAGGCAGAGCCTGGTCCTACAGGTATCGCCGAGGCTCCAGGCGGCCGTGCTTTCCCTTCTCCCTCCGGGAGAAGGTGGCCCGCAGGGCCGGATGAGGGCCGGGCACCGAGACACCAAGCCCTCACCCCAACCCTCTCCCGGAGGGAGATGGCGCTGGCGGGGTGGTAGCCGAGGCGTCGCGGGTGCGATTCGCGAGCGAGCGCGCTCCTGCAGGAGCGCGTGCCTGCATGGCCGTGGGAGCGTTCTTGACTGCGAACGATGCCCGCCAGGTCGCAGGCAGAGCCTGCTCCTACATGTAACGCCGAGGCTCCAGGCGGCCGTGCTTTCCCTTCTCCCTCCGGGAGAAGGTGGCCCGCAGGGCCGGATGAGGGCCGGGCACCGAGACGCCAAGCCCTCACCCCAACCCTCTCCCGGAGGGAGATGACGCTGGCGGGGCGGTGGCCGAGGCGTCGTGCGGGTGCGATTCGCGAGCGAGCGCGCTCCTGCAGGAGCGCGTGCCTGCATGCCTGTGGGAGCGGTCTTGATCGCGAACGATGCCCGCCAGGTCGCAGGCAGAGCCTGCTCCTACAGGTAACGCCGAGGCTCCAGGCGGCCGTGCTTTCCCTTCTCCCTCCGGGAGAAGGTGGCCCGCAGGGCCGGATGAGGGAGGCCCCCCGGCACAAGCCCAGGCCCCCGACACCGATGCCTGCGTGCAAGATCGTTCAAGACCGCCTCCGCGAGTTGGGATAATCTGCGCCCCCTCAAGGAGGTGTCATGTCCCGCTCGCAAGAATTCTTCCACGGTGCCCGCGATATCCTGCCGCTGGTATTCGGTGCCATTCCGTTCGCCATCATCTTCGGCACGCTGGCCATCGGGGCCGGGCTGTCGTCCTGGCAGGCGCTGGGCATGTCGGCGCTGGTGTTCGCCGGCTCGGCGCAGTTCATCGCCGTGACCCTGCTGAGCGGCGGGGTGGGTGCGCTGGTGGTGCTGCTGACCACCTTCGTGGTCAATCTGCGGCACGCGCTCTACAGCGCCTCGATGCAGCCTTTCGTCCGCCATCTGCCGGCGCGCTGGCGGGTGCCGCTGGCCTTCTGCCTGACCGACGAGGCCTACGCGGTGATCCAGCACCGCTACGCCCGCGACGATGCCTCGCCGTTCAAGCACTGGTACTTCCTCGGGGCCGCCCTGGCCATGTACGTCAACTGGCAGCTGTTCACCCTGGCCGGCATAGCCTTCGGCCAGGCGGTACCGGACGTGGCGGCCTGGGGCCTGGATTTCGCCATGATCGCCACCTTCATCGGCATCGCCGTGCCGATGATGCGCACCCGGCCGCAGGTGGCTTCGGCGCTGGTCGCCGCCGGGGTGTCGCTGCTCACCTGGAGCCTGCCGTACAAGCTCGGGCTGATCGCCGCGGCGTTTGCCGGCATCGTCGTCGGCGTGTGGCTGGAGCGGCGTACCGTCCATTCGCCGGCGGAGGTGGCCTGATGGAAACCTGGCTGCTGATCCTCGGCATGCTGGCGATCACCTTCGCCACGCGCTTCAGCTTCTTCGCCTGGCCGGACCTGCGCTTTCCACGGCTGGTGGAGCAGGGCCTGCACTACGTGCCGGTGGCGGTGCTCACCGCGATCGTGGTGCCGGCGATGCTCCTGCCCGCCGGGGAATGGGCGCTGCACTGGCGCAACGCCTATCTGCTGGCCGGGCTGCTGACGATCCTGATCGCCGCGCTGACCCGGCACCTGCTGGCGACCATCGGCGGCGGCCTGCTGGCATTCTTCCTGCTGCGCTGGGCGTTCGGGCAGTTGCCGTTGTAATGAAGGGCACCAATGTGGCGTGAGACCCTTCGGCGCTCATCCAATGACCGATACCGGCCAGGGAAAGGGATCATGGCGACTCATTCACAAGCAGGTCTGCTCGGCACGCGGCGCTTCCTGCCGTTCTTCCTCACGCAGCTGCTCGGCGCGTTCAACGACAACCTGTTCAAGCAGGCGCTGGTGCTGGCGATCCTCTACCGGCTCGGCACCAGCGCCGACAAGGACCTTTTGGTCAATCTCTGCGCGCTGCTGTTCATCCTGCCGTTCTTCCTGTTTTCCGCGCTGGGCGGGCAGTTCGGCGAGAAGTACGCCAAGCACCGGCTGATCCGGATCATCAAGGCGGCCGAGGTGGCGATCATGGCGGTCGGCGCGCTGGGGCTGTGGCTCGGCAGCCTGCCGCTGCTGCTGGCGGTGCTGTTCGCCATGGGCACGCAATCGGCGCTGTTCGGCCCGGTGAAGTATTCGATCCTGCCGCAACAGCTGGCCGACACCGAGCTGGTGGGCGGCAACGCGCTGGTGGAGATGGGCACCTTCCTGGCGATACTGACCGGCACCCTCGTCGCTGGCATCCTCATGTCGTCGGACGGCTACGCCCTGCGGGTGGGCGGCCTGGTGCTGCTGGTGGCGGCGTTGGGGTACCTGGCCAGCCGCCGCATTCCGCCTGCCGCGGCCTCGCTGCCGGCGCTCGAGATGGACTGGAACATCCTGCGCCAGACCTGGCGCATCCTCCGCCTGGGGCTCGGGCAGCGGCTGTCGGTGTCGCGCTCGCTGATCGGCAATTCCTGGTTCTGGTTTCTCGGCGCCACCTACCTGACGCAGATTCCCGCGTTCACCCTGGGTGTGCTGGGCGGCGACGAAAGCGTGGTGACGCTCATCCTCACAGTGTTTTCCGTGGGCATCGCCGCCGGTTCGCTGCTCTGCGAGCGGATGTCCGGACACAGGGTCGAGATCGGCCTGGTGCCGTTTGGCTCGCTGGGGCTGACGGTGTTCGGCCTGCTGCTGTGGTGGCATGCGTCGGCCTTCGGGCCGGCACCGCAGGTGCAGGGCTGGCTGGAGGTGCTGGCGCAGGGGCGGACCTGGTGGGTGCTACTGGACATCTTCGGCTTGGGCCTGTTCGGCGGCTTCTACATCGTGCCGCTCTACGCGCTGATCCAGTCGCGCACCGCCGAGCACGAGCGGGCGCGGGTGGTGGCCGCCAACAACATCCTCAACGCGCTGTTCATGGTGCTGTCGGCCATCGTGGCGATCCTCTTCCTCACCGTCGCCGGGCTGTCGATCCCGCAGCTGTTCCTGGCGGTGTCGCTGATGAACCTGGTGGTCGGCGGCTACATCTTCCGCATCGTGCCCGAGTTCACCATGCGCTTTCTCATCTGGCTGCTCGGCCACTCGATGTACCGGGTGCGCCACCAGGGGCTGGAGCGGATACCCGAGCACGGGCCGGCGGTGCTGGTGTGCAACCACGTGTCCTACGTCGATGCCCTGCTGATCGGCGGGGCGGTGCGCCGGCCGGTGCGCTTTGTGATGTACTATCGGATCTACCAACTGCCGGTGCTGAACTTCGTGTTCCGCACCGCCGGTGCGGTGCCGATCGCCGGCCGCGACGAGGACCTGGAGACTTTCCGCCGTGCCTTCGAACGGGTTTCCGAATACCTGCGCGCCGGCGAGCTGGTGTGCATCTTCCCGGAGGGCCGGCTGACCGGCGACGGCGAGCTGAACGAATTCAGGGGTGGGGTCGAGCGCATCCTGCAGGACAACCCGGTGCCGGTCATCCCGATGGCGCTGCAGGGGCTGTGGGGCAGCTTCTTCAGCCGCGATCCGGCCAAGGGCCTGTTCCGCCGCTTCTGGTCGCGGGTGACGCTGGCGGTCGGGGCGCCGCTGCCGCCGCAGACCGGCCGCCGGCAGCTGCAGGCGGCTGTGGCCGAGTTGCGTGGAGAGGCGCGCTAGATGCTGCGCCGCGGTTCGGCGGCTGGACGGTCCTCGAGGCGGCGATAGAAGGTCGCCAGCAGCGGACCGGAGAGGTTGTGCCAGACGCTGAACAGCGCGCTGGGAACCGCCGCCAGCGGCGAGAAGTGAGCGCTGGCCAGCGCCGCGCCAAGGCCGGAGTTCTGCATGCCGACCTCTATCGACAATGTCTTGCGCTGCGCCAGCGGCAGGCCGAACAGCCTGCCGGCGAAGTAGCCCAGCGCCAGACCCAGGCCGTTGTGCAGCACCACCACGGCCATGATCAGCAGGCCCGATTCGGCGATCCGCGCCTGGCTGGCGGCCACCACCGCGGCGACGATCGCCACGATGCTCGCCACCGACACCAGCGGCAGCACCTCCACCGCCGCCTGCACGCGGCGGCCGAGGAGCCGCTGGGCGAGCAGGCCGAGCGCGATGGGCAGCAACACCACCTGCACGATCGACCAGAACAGCGCGCCGAACTTCACCGGCAGCCAGGCCGAGGCCAGCAGCCAGATCAGCGTCGGCGTCACCAGCGGGGCGAGCAGGGTGGTGACCGCGGTGATCGCCACCGACAGCGCCACGTCGCCGCGGGCGAACCAGGTCATCACGTTCGACGCGGTGCCGCCCGGGCAACAGCCGACCAGGATCACCCCGACGGCGATTTCCGCCGGCAGCCCGAGCAGCCGGCAGAGCAGCCAGGCCAGTGCCGGCATGATCAGGAATTGCGCGGCGACACCGAGCAGCACGCGCATGGGCTGGCGCGCGACTTCGCGGAAGTCTTCGGTCTTCAGCGTCAGGCCCATGCCGAACATGATCAGCCCGAGCAGCGGCACGATCCACCGGGCGGCAGGCAGGAAGGTGGCGGGGAAGTAGAAGGCCAGGACGGCGAACAGCAGGACCCAGAAGGCGAAGGTGTTGCCGGCGAAGCGGCTGATGGCGGCAAGGGCGCGCATGGGGGCGTCTCGTGGCTGGCGGGGCGTGCCGGTTCAGCATAGCCGGCGCGCCCGGGTGGGGCGGACAGGATGGCAAGCGCTCGGCGATTACCGTGCGGTCTGTCGTCCCGGCATGGCTCGGTCGTAGATGGGCTTTAGCTCACCAGGCAGAGGTCGTCCCCTTGGTGGGCTTTAGCCCACCCTGCGAACCGATGGGTTGCGCGCATGGCATTCCAAAAGCACTGCCAGGCTATGCAGAAGCTTCGCGAGCAAGCTCGCTCCTACGGGGATCACGGGGTTCGTTGTGCCGGGCGCGTGGCCCGGCGAGCGCCGTCAGATGCCCTGCGGAATCTCCTCGCCGCCCAGCGCCTCGAACAGCGCCGGGAGGAAGTCGGCGAAGGTCAGCATCATCAGCGTGAAGCTGGCGTCCTGCTGGCCGAGAGCGTCGTCGCCGCCGTCCTGTTCGGCCTGGTCCTGCAGCAGGTCCTCGAAGCGCAGGCGCTTGACCACCAGCTTGTCGTCGAGCACGAAGGACAGCTTGTCCTGCCAGGCCAGCGAGAGCTGGGTGACCTGCTTGCCGGCGCCCAGGTGGTTCTGGATCTCGTCGCTGGACAGGTCCTGGCGCTTGCAGCGAACCACGCCGCCATCCTCGTGGGTGTCGCGCAGCTCGCACTCGTCGAGCACGGTGAAGTCGGCCGCCGCCTGCTGGGTCTTCAGCCATTCGGTGAGGGTCGCGGCGGGCGCCACCTTGACCGTCAGCGGTCGCACCGGCAGCGAGCCGATGGCCTCGCGCAGGGTGGAGAGCAGGTCCTCGGCGCGCTTGGCGCTGGAAGAATCGACCAGCACCAGGCCGAGCGACGGCGCAATGGCGGCGAAGGTGGTGGACTTGCGGATGAAGGCGCGCGGCAGGAAGGCCTGGACGATGTCGTCCTTGAGCTGGTCGCGCTCCTTCTTGTAGACCTTGCGCATCTGCTCGGCCTCGATTTCGTCGACCTTTTCCTTCAGCGCGTCCTTGACCACGCTACCGGGCAGGATGCGTTCTTCCTTGCGTGCGGCGATCAGCAGGAAGCCCTGACTGCTGTGGACCAGCGGCGCATCGGCGCCCTTGCCGAAGGGGGCGACGAAGCCATAGGTGCTCACTTCCTGGCTGTTGCAGGGGCGGGCCTGCTTGGCGGCGAGTGCGGCCTCGAGGGCATCGGCCTCGAAGGGGACGTTCTGCGTGAGACGGTAGACGAGCAGGTTGCGAAACCACATGGCGTAGGGAAACTCCGGAAAAGCAAAGCGCGCATTATTCCCGTCCGGCCTGGCCAGGCCAACCCTGGCGAGCGACGCGACGGACGAAATTCGTGCAATTGGCCTTCCACCTGCCGTCCTTAGTAAGTCGTTGGAAGACTTCGAAATTTTTTTCGTTGGAGGGCTTGCCAAGGTCCGGAAGCCTCTCTAGAATGCGCCCCACTTCGAGAGTGAAGGGTGATTAGCTCAGCTGGGAGAGCATCTGCCTTACAAGCAGAGGGTCGGCGGTTCGATCCCGTCATCACCCACCATCTCGCGGTAACGCGCAGCGGTAGTTCAGTCGGTTAGAATACCGGCCTGTCACGCCGGGGGTCGCGGGTTCGAGTCCCGTCCGCTGCGCCACATTCGCCTCCAGGCCCACTGAACACCTGGATGCAACGAAAGAAACGGCCTCGGGGCCGTTTTTTTTCGCCCTCGAAAAAGCGCCGCCAGTCCCTCGGCGCGGGGGCGCCATGCCGCACCGCGACCGCCGTTCAGCCGACCCGCAGCAGCGCCATCAACCGGTCGGTGAAGAAGGGCGCCTCGTCCTTGAGCTTGAACAGCTTGGGCGAGAACAGCCAGGTGTGGGTGATGCCCATCAGATTGGAGTAGGTCAGTACGCCGAGCGACTGCGCCGGCTGGGTGGCAGGGATCGCGCCCCGGGTCTGGGCCTGTTCGATCAGGCCGGCGAGCAGCTGCACCATCTGCCGGGTGAGTTCGCGCTCGCGCTTGAGCGCGGTGGCCATCTCGGCGGTGAACTCGGTCTTGTTGAGCAGTATCTCGAACGACTGCCGATGCCAGCGGTTGGTGACCAGCAGGCGGAACCACTGGCCGATGAAATGCTCCAGCGCCGCCATCGGCTCGGCGGCACGCGCCTGGCTTTCGGCGATCAGCCGTTCCAGCGGCTCCTGCGAGACGGCCAGCACCGCCTGGTAGAGTTCGTCCTTGTTCTTGAAGTGCCAGTAGATCGGCCCGCGGCTGAAGCCGGCCGTCTCGGCGATCATCGCCAGGGTGGTGTTGGAGTAACCGTTGCGGCTGAACAGCTCCAGCGCGGCCTCGATGACTTTCAGGCGGGTCTGTTCGGCGTCTTCTCTGGTGCGGCGCATGGCGGTGTCGGTCGGGGAAAGGAGGGGAGGTTAGCGCAGGTGGCTGGCGGGGTTGTAGGAGCAGGTTCTACCTGCGACCACCTTGGCATCGGGGAGCGGCCGGGGATCGCAGGCAGAGCCTGCTCCTACAGGGAAGGGCAGATGGAGCGCTCCCCATGCGTTTCAGAGCTTGCCGTCCGCCGCCATGCGCATGTAGGTCGGGTCGAAGCGCAGCTTCACGTTGCCTTCGTTGCCCAGCACCTTGTCGCCCGGCATGGCGATGCCGACGAAGTCCGCCGAGTCGGCGCCCTCGCCGAGCAGGCCGTGATCGAAGGAGAAGTGGCGCACGCTGTCCATCGCCTCGTAGGCTTCGTCGCTCTCGATGAAGGCCACCGAGTCGGACGGTTTCCAGAACATCTTCATGCCCTCGAGCTGCGCCTCGTAGCCGGCCTGGTCGGTGCCCGAGGCCTGGCCCAGCGCGGCGCGCGCCTTGGCGCCTTCTTCAGTGTCGCTCTCGAGGATGCTCATCACCTCGTACCAGGCGCCGACCAGCGCCTTGCCGAAGGCCGGGTTGTCCGCGAGGGTCTGGCTGTTGACCACCGTCAGGTCCTTGATGTGGCCAGGGATTTTGCTCGAATCGAACACCAGCTGTGCGTCCGGCACGGCCTGCACGTCGGAAAGCAGCGGGTTCCAGGTCACCACGTTGCGCACGTCCGGGGTGTTGAAGGCGGCGACCAGGTCGGCGTCGGAGGTGTTGACCACCTGGATGTCCTTCTCCGACAGCCCGACGCTTTCCAGCGCGTGTGCCAGCAGGTAGTGCGACACCGACAGCTCGACCAGGTGCACCTGCTGGCCCTTGACGTCGGCCAGGTTGCCGCTGCCCTTCATGACCATGCCGTCGTTGCCGTTGGAGTAGTCGCCGACGATCAGCGCGGTGGTGTCCACGCCGCCGGCCGCGGGGATCGACAGGGCGTCCATGCTGGTGGCGACCACGCCGTCGAACTGGCCGGCGGTGTACTGGTTGATCGATTCGACGTAGTCGTTGATCTGGGTGATGTTCACCTTGATGCCGTACTTGTCGGCCCACTTCTTCATGATTCCGGACTCGTCGGCGTACTGCCAGGGCATCCAGCCGGCGTAGATGGTCCAGGCCAGCTCGAAGCTGTCCTTCTTCTCGGCATGGGCCAGCGGCGAGAGGCCGGCCAGGGCCATGGCGCCGGCGCACAGCCAGCCTTTCAGCGTCTTGGTCTGCATGGTGTCGCTCCTTAGAAGAATTTCAGATAACGCTGGATTTCCCAGTCGGACACGTGGGTGTGGTAGGCGGTCCACTCGTCACGCTTGAACTGCACGAAGGTCTCGAACATGGCGTCGCCGAATACCTGGCGCGACAGCGGGTCGGCCTCGAAGGCGTCGATGGCTTCGTCGAGGGTGCGCGGCAGGGTCTCGATGCCCATCTCGCGTACCTGCTTCTCGCTGTAGTGGTACATGTTCTCACGGTGCGGCAGGCCCGGATCGAGCTTCTCGCGGATGCCTTCCAGGCCGGCGGCGAGGATCATCGCGGCGCCCAGGTAGGGGTTGCAGCCGATGTCCGCGGCGCGGCATTCCACCCGGCCGCCCTGCGAGGGGATGCGCAGCATGTTGGTGCGGTTGTTGTTGCCGTAGCAGCAGAACACCGGCGCCCAGGTCGAACCGGACATGGCGCCCTTGCGCACCAGGCGCTTGTAGCTGTTGACGGTCGGCGCGATCACCGCGCAGATCGCCTTGGCGTGCTTCAGCACCCCGGCGATGAAGTGGTAGGCCAGCGGGGTGACTCCGCAGCCGTAGGTGTCCTCGCCGTCGACTTCGAACAGGTTCTTGCCGGTCGCCCTGTCGGCCAGCGACATGTTGTAGTGCGCGCCGCTGCCGGTGCGGTTGGCCGACGGCTTGGGCATGAAGGTGGCGAAGGCGCCGTGCTTGCGGGCGATCTCGGTGGCCATCATGCGGAAGAACACGAAGCGGTCGGCCATGGTCAGGGCGTCGGCGTACTTGAAGTCGGTTTCGAACTGGCCGTTGGCGTCCTCATGGTCGAAGGAGTACACGCCCCAGCCCATCTCGTTCATGGCCTCGACCAGCTCGTCGACGATCGGCAGGTTGTCCATCAGCAGGCGCGGGTCGTAGCAGGGCTTGGCGCCGGTGTCGCGTTCGGAGAGCGGGGCGAAGCCACCGTCCGGCGTGTCCTTGAACAGGAAGAACTCGGTCTCGATGCCGAGGTTGAAAGTGTAGCCGAGCTGCGCCGCCGCCTCGGTCTGGCGCTTGAGGATGCCGCGCGAGCAGGCCTCGAACGGCTGGCCGTCCAGGTACAGGTCGCTGGCGAACCAGGCCAGGTCGCGGTTCCAGCTGCACTGGGTGGCGCTCGCCGGATCGGGCATGGCGGCCACCTCGTTGTCGCTGATGTCCTGCGGCACGCCATCCAGCGCCGCCCCGGTGTACAGCTCCGAACCCCGCAGCATCTGGCCGAGGTGGGCGAGCGGGACGAACTTGCCCTTGATCACCCCATGGATGTCGACGTAGCTGGCCATGGCGTATTTCACGCCCTTGGTCAGCAGCCGCTGCTTGAGCTCTTCGACGGTGGATTGCGGAAAGGTGGTCATGTAGCGCTCCTAGCTGAATTTGGGCCAGCTCGCTGGCGATGGCACGAATCCTTCATCCAATATACATGCCAGCGTGTATAGAAAAGGCCGGCAGCAGCCTTCGTGAGAACGGGCCCTCGGTGACTAGGAGAACAGCCAAGTGATTGAAATAAAGAGAGAAAAAATCTTCATGGAGCTGGGCGACCTGCTTCTCGACAGCGGCCGGACGCTGCGCCAGGCACGCATCTGCTATCAAATCGCCGGCACGCCTAACGCCGCGCACAGCAACCTGGTGCTGGTGCCGAGTTACTACGGTGGAACACATTGGGGCAGCCTGCCCCTTGTTGGTGCGGGAAGTCCCCTGGCCGATGGCCAGCACTGCGTGGTGTTCACCAACCTGTTCGGCGCCGGCTGGTCGAGTTCGCCGAGCAATGCGGGTGAGGACCAGCGCGGCGCGGATTTCCCGCGCATCAGCCTGATGGACAACGTGCGTGCGCAGAAGCAGCTGCTCGACCGGCTGTTCGGCCCGGACTGGACGCTGAGGCTGGTCACCGGCTGGTCGATGGGCGGCATGCAGACGCTGTACTGGGCGATGGCCTATCCCGAGCGGGTGCGCGCGATCCTGCCGTTCTGCTGCACCGCGCGCTGCTGGCCGCACAACCGGGTGTTCCTCGAGGGGGTGAAGGCCGCGCTCTGCGCCGATTCGGACTGGCAGGACGGGCGCTACGCCGCGCCGCCGGAGCGCGGGCTGCGCGCCTTCGGGCGCGCCTATGCCGGCTGGGCCTACTCGCAGGCGTTCTACCGTCGCGAACTGTGGCGCGAGCTGGGCTTCGGCTCGCTGGAAGCACTGCTAGATTTCTGGGAGCAGGATCATCTGCAGCAGGACGCCAACGACCTGCTCTGCGTGCTGGAGACCTGGCAGTCGGCCGATCCGGCGCGGCTGCTCGGTGTCGGCAGCCTGGAGCAGGCCCTCGGCCGGATCCAGGCGCAGGCGATCGTCATGCCGGGCCGCACCGACCTGTACTTCACCGTCGAGGATGCACGCCACGAGACGTCGCTGATTCCCCGCGCAGAGCTGCGTGTGCTCGAGTCCGACTGGGGGCACTGCGCCGGCGGGCCGGGGCGCAGTCCTGAGGCCATGGCCCAGGTGTTCGCGGCCATGGGCGAGCTGCTGGCCTGAACGGCGCTGTCACACCTGGAAACGCCTTCGTCGCCCGCCGGTCCGGGGTGTTCGGCCTGGCTGTCTATGCTTGCCACGAACGCCTCGATGTATCGCCGGCGCTGTCCGTCGCCGGCCCAGCCCGCGCGGCGGAGGGCACCGCATGAAGATCGAACGCTTCGAAGACCTGATCGACTGGACCCGCAACACCCATGGGCGACTGTCGCGCTGCCTCGCGCGTGCCGCCTCGCAACACGAGCAGCAGCGCATCCAGTGGCTGCTGGCCTACCTGGCCGACCACGAGCAGGCACTGGCCCGCGCCATCGGCCGCATCGAGCAACACGCCAGCCCCAACGCGCTGAACACCTGCATCTACGACTACCTGGTGCGCGAGCCGGTGATGCTCAGCGGCCCCTGCGCCAAGCCCTACGCCAGCATGACCCTGGAGGGCATCTCGCGCGAGGTGTTCGACATCCACAACCAGGTGCTCGAGTTGTACCGCTCGCTATCGCGTCGGGCCGAGATCGACGGCGCGCGCGATCTGGCCAACGAACTGCTGGCGCTGGAAGAGCACGCCACGCTGCGCATGGCGACGCAGGTCGGGCGCGTGGACGAGTTCTAGCTTGGTGGCTCTGCGTAGGAGCGAGCTTGCTCGCGAACGGGGGCACGCGCTTGCAGCCATCCCGCAGGAGGGGGCGGCCGGCGCTCCGCGTAGGGTGGGCTTCAGCCCACCGCGATACAGGCGAGCGCCAGGCCGACATGGTGGGCTGAAGCCCACCCTACGAGCGCGCGTGCCCACCCGTGGGAGGCGCGACCCCGCGGCGACTGCCGTCAGCGAGCACAGCGCGTGGGCCTCGTCTCACGCGCGACCTAGCAATGAATTGCTGACTCTGGAAGAGCGCGCCACACTGGGCGACGCAGGTCGGGCACGTGGAAGAGCTTTAGCCAACCCGTAGGAGCGAGCTTGCTCGCGAACCGGGGGCACGCGCTTGCAGCCATCCCGCAGGAGGGGCGGCCGGCGCTCCGCGTAGGGTGGGCTTCAGCCCACCGCAATACAGGCGAGCAGCAGGCCGACATGGTGGGCTGAAGCGGAACGCCGCCCGGCCCACCCCACGGGCACCCTAGGGAAGACCTTAGCCGGCGATCGCCGTCAGCTTCTCCAGTTGCTCCAGGTCGGTCTGCATGCCCGAGGTCTCGCGGATGCGGGCAAGGATTTGGCGCTTGAGCTCGGTGAATTCGGGCGAGAGCTTCATATCCTGGTTGCGCTGCGCCGGCAGCGGCACCTCGTAGATCGAGTCGATCCGCCCCGGTCGGGGCGCCATCAGCACCACGCGGCCGCCGAGGTAAATGGCTTCCTCGACGTCGTGGGTGACGAACAGGATGGTGGTCTTCTCCAGCCTGTACACGTGGCGGATCAGGTCGTGCATCACTTCGCGGGTCTGCGCGTCGAGCGCGCCGAAGGGTTCGTCCATGAGCAGGGTCGCCGGCTTGGGCATGAGCGCGCGGGCGATCGCCACGCGCTGCTGCATGCCGCCGGAGAGCTGGCTGGGGTAGGCGTCGGCGAAGCTGGTCAGGCCCATCAGCGACAGCAGTGCGTCGGCGCGGCCGGCCGCCGTTTCGACGTCGGCTTCGCTGTGCACGGTGTCGGCGACCACCTTGAGCTGGCGGCAGAACCTGATGTTCTTCATCACCGTCAGCCAGGGATAGAGGCTGTAGTGCTGGAACACCATGGCGCGGTCGACGCCCGGCCCGTCGACCGGCTTGCCGTCGAGCAGGATCTCGCCGCGGCTCAACGTCTCCAGCCCGGCGATGATGCGCAGCAGGGTCGACTTGCCGCAGCCCGAGGCGCCGACGAAGGTGATGAACTCGTTGGGCTGCACGTCGAGGTTCACCGACTGCAGCGCTTCGACTTCGCGCTTGTCGCTGACGAAGGTCTTGCCCACTTCGCGGATGCCGATCTTGGGTGCGGTCATGCTTGTTTCCTCCAGGGGAAGGCGCGGCGTGACAGCCAGCGGAAGGCCTGGTCGGTGAGCAGGCCGATCAGGCCGATCAAGAGGATGCCGGCGAAGATCTTGTCGGTGTGCATGTAGCGCTGGGCCTTGAGGATGGCGTAGCCGAGGCCCGAGTTGGCGGCCACCAGTTCGGCCACCACCAGGTAGGTCCAGGCCCAGCCGCAGGTGATGCGCAGGGTGTCGAGGAGCGCCGGGCGCGAGGAGGGCAGGATCACCAGGCGGACGATCTCCGCGCGGGTCGCGCCCATGGTCTGCGCCGCCTCGATCTGCGCCATCGGCACCCGGCGCACGTCTTCGGCCACCATCAGCACCATCTGGAAGAAGGTGCCGATAAAGATGATTAGGATCTTGGCGCCCTCGTCGATGCCGACCCAGAGCATCACCAGCGGGATGAAGGCCACCGCCGGCATGTAGCGGATGAAGTCGGTGAGCGGTTCGAGCAGCGCCTGCACCGGCCGGTAGGTGCCGATGTACAGCCCCAGCGGCAGGGCGAGCAGCGCGGACAGGGCGAACCCGGCCATCACCCGGTAGACGCTGATGCCGATGTCCTGCAGCAGGCCCTCGCTGGTCCACCAGCGGCCGATGCGTTCCAGCACCGCGCCGGGGCTGGGCATGAACATGGGGTCGGCCAGGCCGAGCGCGGTCCAGGCCCACCAGAGCACGAAGGGCGCGGTCAGGCCGGCGATGGCCAGTGTCCAGACGATGCGCCGCGGCAGCTCGCCGCGGATGCTCCACCAGCGCGCGCGGGGCCTGGCCGGCGGCGTCGGCGCGGGCGCTTCCTGCGCGGCGGCTGCGGCGGCCGGGGCGGTGATTTCCGGGGAGGCGAGCGTGAGGTGCGCAGTCATGGGCAGGTCTCCTGCGGTGCGAACGAGACGGGTGCGGGAACGGGAATCCAGCCGCCGGCTGGGCTGTAGCGGCCGAGCTGGAGCAGCGCGGCGGGCGGCAGCGCCTCGGCGTCGTGGTGCGGACAGTCGGCCGGCAGCAGGGCCTGGCCGACGCGCCCGGGCAGGGTCGAATGGCTGATCCGCCAGGGCGTGGCGCCGCCGCGATGGCGGCCGAAGGAAAGCTCGCAGGCCAGCAGCTGCAGACGCTCGGCCGGGCTCACTGCGGCCAGGCGATCGTGCAGGGTGCCGCCCGGCGGCAGCGGGCACGGCCGCTCGGCGGCGAACAGGAAGTAGTCGCCGGCCACCAGCAGGCAGCCTTGCCGGGCGCTGGACGCGGCCTGCAGCCAGAGCCCCCAGTTGCTGCCGAGCGATTCCGGCAGGCGGTGCCAGATCTCGTGGTAGCTGCCGTCGAGCGCGTCCTCGATCAGCCGTTCGCTGTGCTCGAAGCGCATCCGCCCGACGTCCGCCTGCTCGCGCGCCGGCTGGTAGTCCAGCAGGCGGTGCCACTGGCAGCGCTCGCCCTCGACCTCGGTCAGGCCGGCGAAGCCCGACTGGCCGGCGAGCGCCTGCTGTTCGGCATGGGTGCAGGTCTCGACGCTGACGGCGCCGGCGGCGGGCGTCGGCTGCGGGATGCGCAGGTCGGCGTGCAGCCGGGCAGTCTGCAGCCAGAACACGTCGCTGCTCTCGTCGCGCACACCGGCCGTGGTGGTCAGCAGGCGCCGCTGCCATACGCCGAGGTAGGCGTCCGGTACGGGATTCATGCGTGGTACTCCGGAAAGCGCCTGAGGGTGCGCCAGAAGGCCATGTCGTGGTTCGGCCAGAGCTCGGCATCGGTCTCGGCGGCGGTGGCCTTGAGCTTGCGGATGCTGGCCAGGGCCAGGTCCTCGCGGTCCCGCCAGCAGAGGCCGGGGGCGATCTCATCCTCGAGGTTCTCGGTGAGGTCGGCGGCATCGCCGGCGAGAATCACCGGCCGCCCCTGGGGCAGCTCGATCAGCAGCGACATGTGCCCGGCGGTGTGCCCGGGGGTGTTGATCGCCCGCACGCCCGGCACAAGGTCGTATTCGTCGCGCTGCGGTTTCCAGCGGTAATCGCCGGCGAAATCGTCGGCGAAATAGGCGTCGTCCGCCGGCTCGTGCGCCGCCGCCAGCTCGGCCTCGTGCACGTGCACGTCGCAGCCGCAGACGTCGCACAGGCCGCCGGCGTGGTCGAAGTGCAGGTGGCTGAGGAACACCAGGTCGATGTCCGCCGGCGTCAGCCCGAGGCGCGCGAAGTGCGCCGGCAGCCGCTGCTCCTCGCTCATCTGCGGCGGGCCCATGGGAAATTCCGCCGGGTCGTACCACTTCGCGCGCAGCGCAGGGTCGGCGAGCTTTTGATAGTCGCAGCCGACGTCGAAGAGGATCCGGCCCTGGGTGGTCTCGATCAGGTAGGCGAGGATCGGCGCCTCGATCCGCTCGCCCTGGCCGCGGCCGCGGGTGGAGATCGACTTGTCGTAGCGGTGGGTCGCGGTCAGCAGCGGCCAGAGCCTGAGCACGGCGGTCATGCGGCGCTCTCCATGCGATCGAGCAATTCGGCGCTGTCGATGACGCGGCCGAACAGCCCGCCCTCGACGTGGATCATGTTCAGCGCCGCCTGGTGCAGGCGCGGGTCGTGGGAGGCGCAGGCGTCGGCCAGGGTGAAGCACTCGAAGCCGAGGTCGATCGCCTGGCGCAGCGTCGAGGACACGCAGACCTCGGTGGTCACGCCGGCGAGGAACAGCTGGCGAATGCCGCGGTTACGCAGCAGCAGCTCCAGGTCGGTGTGGGCGAAGGCGCCGTAGCCGGGCTTGTCGATCACCGGCTCGCCGGCCAGCGGCTGCAGTTCGTCGATCAGGTCGTGGCCGTATTCGCCGCGCACCAGCAGCCGCCCCAGCGGGCCGGGCGAGCCGATCGGCGCGCCGCTGGCTTCGGCGCGGCGGCGCTTGGGCTCGGGAAGGTCGGACAGGTCCGGGCGATGGCCCTCGCGGGTGTGGATGATGGTCATGCCGCGCTCGCGGGCGCCGGCCAGCAGCCGCCGGATCGCCGGGATCGGCGCGCGCAGCCGCTGGACGTCCATACCGGCCCGGTCGGCGTAGCCGCCCGGCGCGCAGAAGTCGCGCTGCATGTCGATCACCAGCAGGGCGCTGTGGCGCAGTTCGAGCATCAGAGGCCCTCCAGCTTGAACTCGAAGCGCACGGCGGCGGTGATGCCGTCGACGATGTCACCGGCCAGGCGCGCGCCCTTGGCCGCGCTGGACCCCCTGGCCGAGGACAGCACGCCGGACGGCGGCACCCACTCGGTGCGGGTGGGGTACATGTCGTAGGGCGGGAAGTCCGCCGGGCCGTCGTCCGGAATCTTTTCCAGGGCCACCAGGTGCGGGTGGAAATGCAGCATCAGCGAGGTCTCGATAACCGCCGCGTGCTCCAGCGCGAAGCCGGGGAAGCCGTCGGGAAAGATGTCCTCCAGCGTTTCTTCACGGCAGAAGTCCCAGTGTTCCAGGCGCATCACCTCCAGCCCGGCATCCGGCCCCAGCTCGCGCAGCGCCAGCTGGATGCCCTCGGCGACGAACCAGGTGTTCTCGTAGTGGCCGAGCACCAGCACCAGGCGCTTGACGCCGTGGCGGTGGAATTCGCGCACCGCGTCGCGCACCAGGGCACTCAGGGTCGCGCCGTCGAGGCTGGTGGTGCCGCAGAAATGCTGGCCGCCGCCGCACTTGGGCTGCGACTTGTAGCCGTAGGACAGGGCCGGGGCGACCAGCCCGCCAACCCGCGCGGCGACCTCGGCGCTGATGGCGCTGGCCAGCAGCGCGTCGGTGCCCAGCGGCAGGTGCGGGCCGTGCTGCTCGGTGGCGCCGCAGGGCAGGAACAGCACCGCGCCTTCCTGCACGCGGCGCTCGTAGTCGACCCAGCTCAGTTGCTCCATGTGGACGGGATTCATGCAGGCGTACTCCGTGCGCTGGTAAGGGAGGGACGTTCCGGCCAGCCGGCGATCAGCGCGGCGGCGGTCACCAGGGCGGCGCCGAGCCATTCGTGGGCGCCGATGCCTTGCGAGCCGAGCCAGGCCGAGGACAGCACCGCGGCGATCAGCTCGAACACCACCAGCACCGCCGCGCGGCCGGCTTCCAGGTGGGTCAGGCCGTACTGCACCGCGGACATGCTGAGGATCCAGCCGAGCGCCAGCAGGCCGATCTGCCAGGCCAGGGTCAGGTCGAGAGGGGGCGGCGCCTGGTCGAACAGCAGGCAGAACAGCCCGCCGAGCAGGGCGCTGCCGATGAAGCTGACCAGCGCCTTGCTGCCCAGCGGCACCTGATCGGCGGCGCGGGTGGCGAGGTTGTTCAGGCTGAACGCCAGGCCGGCGCTGAGCGCCAGCCAGTCGTTGCCGTCCAGCGGCCGGAAGGCGTCGCGGTCGATGCCCAGGGTCAGCGCGATGCCCACCATCGCCAGCAGCAGCGCCGCGACCCGAGCGGGGGTCAGGCGCTCGTCCAGCAGCAGCCAGCCGCCGAGCGTTCCCCACACCGGCGCCAGGTAGAACAGCAGCATCACCCGCACCACGTGGCCGTCGCCGAGCGCGGTGACCAGCGCCGCGGTGGCCCAGCCGCCGCCCAGGCCCATGGCGACCACGTGCAGGTACTGCGGCGCCCAGCGCCGGCGCTGGTGCCAGAGCACCGGCACGGCGAGCAGGCTGAGCAGCGAGTAGGTCAGCAGCACCAGCGGCATGCCGGTCAGGCCCTGGGCGGCGAAGAACCGCAGCGGCAGCCAGCCCAGGCCCCAGAGCGTGGCGCCGCCGACCAGCAGCGCCTGTGGCAGCAAGCCGCTCATGCGCCCATCCAGGAGCCGCCATTGGGCCCGAGTATCTGTCCGGTGAAATAGCTCGCCTGTGGCGAGAGCAGGAAGACGATGGCCGCGGCCACTTCCTCCGGCGTGCCCAGGCGCGCCATGGGGATCGCCAGTTCCTTGGCCATCCATTCCTCGCTCATGTGCTCGGGGCTGACCATGGCGGTGGCGATCGGCCCCGGCGCGACGCCGTTGACGCGGATGCCGTCGGCGGAGAACTCGCGCGCCAGCGAGCGGGTGAGTCCCATGACGCCGGCCTTGGCGGCGCAGTAGGCGGCGTAGTGCTCGCGGCCGAGGAAGCCGAGGTCCGAGGCGACGTTGACGATCGCCCCGCGACCGCGCGCACGCATGCCGGGCAGCGCGTGCCGGCAGCAGCGGTAGACGGCGGTCAGGTCGACGCCGAGCACCCAGGCCCAGTCGTCCTCGCCGGTGTCGAGAAAGGGTTTCTTCAGCAGCACGCCGGCGTTGTTCACCAGCAGGTCCAGCGGGCCGGTGGCCTCGAGGGTCTCAAACATGGCGGCGACCGCGGCGGGGTCGGTGACATCCGCTTCGATCGGTTCGATGCCCGCGGCGCGAAGCTCGGTGACGGCGTCGTGCTGGCCGAGGTGGTTGGCCCACACGGTCGCGCCGGCCTCGGCCAGTGCCAGGGCGGTGGCCCGGCCGATGCCGGTGGCGGCGCCGGTGACCAGCGCGGTCTGGCCGGAAAGATCGAGCGTCATCAGTGCATGACCTCGCCGTGGCTCACCGACAGCGCCTGGCCGGTGACGGCGGCGGCCAGCGAGGAGCCGAGGAACAGGAAGGTGCCGGCCAGGTCTTCCGGCATCAGCAGTTCGGGGATCGCCTGCGCGGCGAGGATGGTCCTGAGCTCGTCGGCTTCGCTGCGTCCGTTGTCCACGGCCATCGCCCGCAGCGAGCGCATCGCCGCCTCGGTGCCGATCCAGCCCGGACACACGGCGTTGACGCGGATGCGCCGCGGGCCGAGCTCCCAGGCCAGGGCGCGGGTCAGGCCGATCACCGCATGCTTGCTCGCCACGTAGGCGGAAAAGCCTGGCACGCCCTTCAGGCCCCAGATCGAGGCCTGGTTGATCACGCTGGCGCCGGCCGGCAGGCGCGGCAGCAGCGCGCGGGTCAGGCGCTGCATGGAGGCCACGTTGTTGTCCAGCAGGGCGGCCCAGCGCCGGTCGGCCTCGATACCGCTGTCGGCCAGCGGCGTCGGGTATTCCACCCCGGCGTTGTTGATCAGCAGGTCCACCACCGCGTCGCCGGCCGCCAGGTCATGAGCGTAGGCCTCGACCGCCGCGTGGTCGGCGAGGTCCAGCGGCGTGCCGCGGGCCGGGACCAGCGGCGCCAGCTCGGCGACCAGGCGCTCGAGCGCGGCGGCGTCGCGGTCCAGCAGTTCCAGGGTGGCGCCGGCCTCGCCGAAGGCCTGTGCCAGGCCCCGGCCGATGCCGCCGGCGGCGCCGGTCAGCACCACCGTGCGGCCGCGATAATCCAGTGGGTTCATCTCACACCGCCGTCAGGAAGGAGACGCCGACGGCGCCGTAGAAGCCCTCGGCCTTGTTCGGGCCCTCGCTGACCACGCCGTAGTCGTCGCTGAGTACGCGCTTCAAGCGATGGCGGTGGAAGGGCGCGAGCAGCTGACGCATCGGGATCACCTGGTTGTAGGTGCTGCCGTACAGCTCCTCGTGCAGCTTCGGCAGGCGGTACCAGGGCGCCACCGGCTTCTCGTGGTGGGCGTTGTGGAAGCTGAAGTTGAGCAGCAGCAGGTTGAGCACCGGCCAGCGTGCCGAGACCACGTTGCTGTAGGTGTTCTGCTGCTCGTAGGC
Organism: Stutzerimonas azotifigens DSM 17556; assembly: GCF_000425625.1. Lineage (GTDB taxonomy): Bacteria > Pseudomonadota > Gammaproteobacteria > Pseudomonadales > Pseudomonadaceae > Stutzerimonas > Stutzerimonas azotifigens. Next base: position 113,704 of record NZ_KE384417.1, on the reverse strand, counting down.
GCGGTCGCGCGGCTTGTCGTCCGGCACGCTGCCTTCCTCGAGCACGGCGAAGGCGTCGTAGGTGTGCTGGTAGGCGTCGGCGAAGCGCAGCACGGTGAGCATGATCATCCAGGCCACCGCATAGAGCACCAGCGCCTTGAGCGAGAACAGCCCGACGATTGCGAACAGCGCGGTGCGCAGGGCGAAGATCAGCGCCACCTGGCCGCGGCGGGCGCGGTGCTTCTCGTTACCGGTGACGAAGGGTAGGGCAATCACGTACCCGTGCATGATCAGCTCCACCGCCGGCACGTAGGCCCATTCCAGCGCCAGCACCAGCTTGCGCACCCAGACCGGGCGGGCCATGAGGAAGGCCTTGCTGTCGAAGGTGATGACGTCGGCGCGGTCGACGTGGTGGCGCATGTGCTTCTTGCGCAGGTCCTGGAACTCGGCGTAGCAGCTGCCGGCCATCCAGCTGCAGACGTTGCCGGCCCACTGGTTGTGCTTCGGCACGCTGAAGATGGTGCCGTGGGCGAATTCGTGGATGAGGTAGGCGGCGATGACCATCGCGTGCGCCAGCAGCAGGGTACCGAGCGCATTCAGCCAGGGGTTGGCGACGAACAGCAGGGCCACGCCGGCGACGTAGCCGAACAGGGTGTAGCTCATCGCCAGGGTGTTGGGCAGGGGGCCGTCGGTGTAGCGGAACAGCGGTTTCTTCTTGGCAGTGGCGGTCATGGCAACCTCCGAAAGGGGCCGGCGCCGCGCCGGCCCGCGAACGTTTTACTGGGCGAGCGCTTCGACGAACTGGGCGTCGTAGGTCTGGGTGAAGTCCGGGATCTGCGGGATCTGGCCGTTGTCCTTGAGCAGCCTGGCGATGATGGTGCCGCTGCCGTGGAAGGAGTTGGTCTCTTCGGACGAGGCGAAGCTGGTGGGCATCTCGTCGAGCGTCAGGTTGTGCGCGCCGGCCATCTGCTCCTTGGCTTCGTCGGCGCTGACGCCGAGCACCTGGCCGATGATCTCGGCGGATTCGTCCGGGTTCTGCTCCATGTAGGCCAGGCCGTCGAGGTAGCCCTGGATCATCGCCTTGATCGCGGCCGGCTTCTTGGCGATCACCGCCTCGTCGAACACCAGCACGTCGGTGATCAGGCCCGGAGCGTCCTTGGAAGAGAAGACCACCTTGAACTTGCTGCCGTCGCCCATGCCGAGGATCTGCGAGACGTTCGGCTCGTAGGTCACGCCCACCGGCAGGCTGCCGGACGCCATGGCGCCGGGAATGCCCTCGGGGGTCATGTTCACCGGGACGATGTCCTTCTCGCTCATGCCGTTCTGTTGCAGCGCGTAGGCAAGCAGGAAGTCGGAGGGCGACAGCGGGTTGTAGCCGACCTTCTTGCCCTTGAAGTCCGTTACCGAGTTGATCGAAGCGTCGGCGACGATGGCGTCGCCGCCGTTGGAGAAGTCGATGGGCATCACTACCCGGTGCTTGAGGCCCTTGGCGACCGAGGCGACCACCTGGTCGTAGGTCAGCATGCCGCCGTCCAGCGCGCGGCTGGCCATGGCGGTGGGGATCAGTGCGGGGTCGTTGAAGAATTGCAGTTCCACGTCCAGCCCGTGCGGCTTGAACAGGCCTTTCTTGTCGGCGACGTAGAAGGGCCCGTAGCCGGCCCAGACCACGGTGCCGATCTTCAGGGACTCGGCCGCCTGGCTGGCGAAGGGCGCGAGCAGCGCGGTGGCGGCCAGGGTGGCGCCGATCAGGGTCTTTCGCAGCGAACGGAACACGGGTACTGACATGGACGTGACTCCTCACGATGGAATAACGGGCACGGGATGACATCGCGTCTCCCGGGCTTTTATCCCGCCGTGTAGCCCGCATCCTTGGGGCCGGAGAACTCTCGGACCAGCGCCTGCGTCCTGCAGACCGGAACCCTAGTTCGCCTTGGTGTTGCTCCAGTGTGTACCGTCATGAGTGGCGCGAGGGCGACTCATCCCGTTCATGGAGGACAGAGCAGGTTGCGTGCCATCTCCCCGCCAGCGTCCGGCAAGGCGTTGCGATTCAAGGGGTTGCGGGCAAGACGGGACTCGACGACGGCGCCGCTCGGCGGCTGTCGGCTGCGCCCTTATGGGGAGCCGTGCTCCCGGATGGTGCCGGCGGCTCGGCATTAGAGATAGAGACCGACGGGTGGGCTTCAGCCCACCAATCAAGCCGGCGATTACCCTGTGTGTGACCGCCGCCCGCCAGGTCGCAGGCAGAGCCTGCTCCTACAGGTACCGCCGGGGGCTCCAGGCGGCCGCGCTTTCCCTTCTCCCCCTGGGAGAAGGTGGCCCGCAGGGCCGGATGAGGGCGCGTGCACAAGGGCCGCACCCCGGCCCTCTCCGGAGGGCGAGGGGGTTGGTTCGGTGTCGGTGCGCGGCAGGCCCGGTTCGCGACCGAGGTCGCTCCTACAGGAGCGCGTGCGTGCATGCCTGTGGAAGCGGTCTTGACCGCGAACGATGCCCGCCAGGTCGCAGGCAGAGCCTGCTCCTACAGGTACCGCCGGGGGCTCCAGGCGGCCGCGCTTTCCCTTCTCCCCCTGGGAGAAGGTGGCCCGCAGGGCCGGATGAGGGCGCATGCACAGGCCCGCACCCCGGCCCTCTCCGGAGGGAGAGGGGGTTGGTTCGGTGTCGGTGCGCGGCTGCGTGCCGGCCCGGTTCGCGACCGAGGTCGCTCCTACAGGAGCGCGTGCCTTCATGCCTGTGGAAGCGGTCTTGACCGCGAACATCGACCGGCGCCGATCACGCGGGCACCGGCACGTCCTCGCGCAGCAGGCCTTCATCCTTCAGCGCTCGCCAGAAGTTGGCCGGCACGCTAGCGTTGAAGTAGTCCATGTACTGCTTCGGCCGCTGCGGGTTGGCGGTGCCGGGGATAGCCGAGAGCACCACCGGGTTGGCCAGGCAGAAGTGCAGGGCGGCGCTGCGCAGGTCGACGCCGAAGCGTTCGGCCACCGCTTCGAGCCGGGCCTTCTTGTCGCGCACCGCGGGCGGGATCTCGTCGTATTCGTAGTGGCTGCCGCCGGCCAGCACGCCGGAGTTGAAGGGGCCGCCGACGACGATGCCAACGCCCCGTTCCTGGCACGTCGGGAACAACGTATCGAGCGCCTCGTGGTGTTCGATCAGCGAGTAGCGCCCAGCCAGCAGGAACACGTCCGGGTCGCTCTGCTCCAGCGCCAGGCGGCACGGCTCGACCAGGTTCACGCCCAGGCCCCAGCCGCGGATGCTGCCTTCCTCGCGCAACTGCGTGAGCTCCTTGGCCGCGCCCTGCATGGCCTGCGTGAAGTAGTCGCGCCACTGCGGGCCCCACTGGTCCTCGGAGAGGTCGTGGATGAACACCACGTCGAGCCGGTCGACGCCCAGGCGCTCGAGACTGTCCTCGATGGAGCGTCTTGCGCCGTCGGCGGAATAGTCCGGCACGCGTTTGTTGGGCAGTTCGTCGACGAAGGGCTTGGCGTTCTCCGGCTTGTCCGCCGGTTCCAGCAGGCGTCCCACCTTGGTGCTGAGCACGAACTCGTCGCGCGGCTTGCGGCTCAGCAGGCGGCCGAAGCGCTGCTCGGCCAGGCCGGCGCCGTAGTGCGGCGAGACGTCGTAGTAACGGAAGCCGGCTTCCCAGGCGGCGTCAAGGGTGGCGTCGGCGGTTTCTTCGCTGACTGGATGGAACATGTTGCCCAGCGGCGCACCGCCGAGGCCGATTCGGGGCAGGGAGATTCGCATGGGTCCTCCTTCGGATGCTGGGAGCCGGCCAGAGAGGGCGGCTCTCTATCGGAGAGCGTCAGGGATGGGATGTTCCGGTGAAGCGATATGAGGCATGACGCTGGCAGCTGCGGAGCTTCTTTTTTTGGGTCAGATGATGCATATGCCGCACGGCCGTGGTCTGTGTAACGGTTGGCGCAATGTTGGGTAAAGAATTCATTTACACAGCCCTTACCCGAATAGACTTCATCGCAGTGTCGCTACAAGACACGATTTCACATCGATCATGACGAGGTAAGCATGAGCAGAACGACCTTTCGGATACGACTCCTGGCCGTTGCCTTGAGCCTGAGCAGCACGCTGGTACTGGCCGCGCCCGGCGGGCAGCCAGAGCGTGGGGACGACCGGCAGCCTCGACAACAGCAACAGCAACAGCAACAGCAACAGCCTCGGCAACAGCAAGGGCAGCAGCAGAAGGCGCAACAGGCACACCCGTCCTCGGGTGCCGACGCCCGCAGCAACCATCAGCAGGCCAAGCCGGCTGATACACGGTCCCAGCCGAATCGGTCGGGTCCACCTGCCGATCTGAGCCAGGTGGAAAGGACGCTGCGTGACCACCGCAACGAAATCGGACGCGGGGGACCGGTGCCGGCCCATGTACAACTGGTCAAAGGCAAACCCCTGCCCCAGGGCTACGGTAAACGTCTGCCTGATGCCACCTTGGCCCGCCTGCCCAGATACGACGGCTATGAGTGGCGCCGGGTCGGCAGCGACATGGTGTTGGTGGCGGTCACGACCGGGATCATCTACGCCATCTTCAACGGTGTGCTGAACTGACGGAGTGAGGCGCTGCCGGCAGGGCAGAGAGGCAGGCGCTGGCCCGCCTCTACGGGAGGCGCAGCCTCGGCCGGCGGCGCCTCTATCCGTGCCAGCAGTTCCCGCTAGCCCCGTTGCGCCAGCCAGGCCTTCCAGCCGCCGAACCCGGTGATGTCCTGCGCACCATCCAGCCCGTATGGCTCGCAGATGAAGCCGGTTTCCCAGCGACCGTCGGCCAGTTGCACCTTGCCCAGGCCCAGCGGCGCCGGGATGCCGGTGAGGAATGAACCGAGCTCCGAGCTCGGAATGTCCCAGACTTCCACCTCGATCGCCGTACCGCCCTCGATCACACGCACCATGCCCGGGCGTAGCGGCGGGCCGCCGGCCAGCGCGTAGAGCCTGTAGTCCGGCGAGCTGTGGGTGGATTCGAGCAGGCGGCCGCCGCGCTGCTTCAGCTGCCAGTTCAGCGGCAGACCATCCAGGTGAGCGCCGCAGACCACCACCCGGGCGCGGTCGTTGCGCGCCGGCGCGGTCGGCGCCGGGGTGGCGAGGGCGTTGCCGCCGATCAGCGTCAGCGCAGTCCGGCGCTGCAGGGCGTCGGCCAGGCTCAGCAGGTACTGGTCGGTGAACACCCGGCCGAACAGGGTCACGCCCCAGGGCAGGCCGTTGCGCATCGTGCCGGCCGGCACCGCCACCGCGGCGTAGTCCAGCATATTCATGAAGTTGGTGTACCAGCCCAGGTCCGAGTTGCGCTTGACCGGCTCGGCATGCAGTTCGTCCAGGGTCACCGGACGCGGGTAGGCCGGGGTCAGCACGCAATCCACCTCGGCCATGATCCGGTCGCAGATCGCCTTGAGCTGCTGCAGGCGGTACTGCGCGCGGAACAGCTGCACGGCGGTGGTGCCGGGCGCCTTCTCCAGCACGGCGCGGATCACCGGCAGCACGGCGTCGGGCTGCTGCTCGATCAGCTCGCCGGCGACGCTGTAGCGCTCGGCGACCCAGGGGCCTTCGTAGAGCAGGCGCGCGGCCTCGAGGAAGGGCCCGAAGTCGATTTCCACCGGCTCGCCGCCGAGGGCTTTCAGTTGCTCGACGGTGGCAGAGAACAGCGCGGGGCTTTCCGGGCAGCCGAGAAATTCCAGGTTCGTCGGAACACCGAAGCGGAAGCTCGTCACCTTGCCGAAGGCCGAGCCGTCGTTCCACGCCGGGTTGGCGCGGCTGTATTCGTCGCGCGGGTCGAGCCGTGCGGTGAGCGCCAGCAGCTGGCTGGCCTCGGCCGCCGTGGCGGTGAAGTAGGTGACGCAATCGAGCGTGCGGCAGGCCGGCACCACGCCGGCGGTGGAGATCAGGCCCTTGCTGGCCTTGAGGCCCACCAGGTTGTTCAGCGCCGCCGGCACCCGGCCTGAGCCGGCGGTGTCGGTGCCCAGCGCGAAGCTCGCGACGCCCAGCGCCACGGCCAGCGAGGAACCGGCGCTGGAGCCGCCGGACGGGTAGTCCGGGTGCACGCTGTTGCGGCATTCGCCGTAGGGCGAGCGGGTGCCGTTGAGGCCGGTGGCGAACTGGTCGAGGTTGCACTTGCCCAGCGGCACGGCGCCGAGGGCGATCAGTTGCTCGACGAGGGTGGCGCTGGCGTCCGGGGTGTAGGCGAAGGCCGGGCAGGCGGCGGTGGTGGGGATGCCGGCCAGGTCGATGTTGTCCTTGATGGCGAAGGGGATGCCGTAGAGCGGCAGCTCGGCGGGCGACTTGCCGTCCAGCGCGGCGAGGTAGGGCTCCAGCTCTTCCGCCGTCAGCAGATGGATGAACAGCTTGAATTCGGGATTGAGGGCGGCGGCCCTCTCGCGCAGTTCGGCGATCAGCCGGCGCGGGGTGGTTTCACCGGCGGCATAGGCGGCGCGCAGGGTGTCGAGGCGCAGGTCGAATGTGTCGTTCATGCTCGTGTCCTTCGTAGGGTGGAAAACGGCGCAGCCTTTTCCACCGTTGATGTTCGGGCCGGCCCTGCGGGCCGGTTGGTGGATCGGTGAAGCGTGATCCACCCTAGGGTTGTCTGTTTCCCCTCACCCCAGCCCTCTCCCCAAAGGGGCGAGGGGGTTGTTCGGTGTCGTTCGTCGGTTGGGTGTGGGCTTCACTCGGTACCGTGCCGGACTATTTCTTTCTCTCGTACGTAGGGTGGGCTTCAGCCCGCCGAGGCGGCCGGACACCGTATCCATGCGTCACGCCGGACCATCCCCTCTCCCCTCTGGGGAGAGGGTTAGGGTGAGGGTGAGGGGACGGGCAGCCGGATGCGTTCATCAGGCTTCCTCGATCACCACCACGCGCTGGCCGGCGCGCACGGGCGAGCCGGGTTGCACGCGGACCTCCTTCACCACCCCGCCGACCGGCGCGGTGAGGGGGATTTCCATCTTCATGCTCTCGAGGATGACCAGCACGTCGCCGGCCGCGACCGTCGCGCCCGGTTCCACCTGTACCTGCCAGAGGTTGCCGGCGATGTGGCTCTCGATGCCGTGCTCGCCGGCGCCCAGCGGAGCGTCCTCGCCGAGTTCGAGGGCGACTTCCTCGCTCTCGAAATGCGCCTGGCCGGATTCGATCCAACGCTGGCGCTCGGCGTCGAAGGCGGCGCGCTGCTGTTGGCGGAAGGCGGCGATGCCCTCGGCCTCGCGGTCGAGGAAGGCCTGGTAGTCGGACAGCCGCAGCTCGGTCTCCTCGATCTTCAGCGGATAGCGGCCCAGCGGGAAGTCTCGGCGGATCTTCAGCAGCTCGTCCGCCGAGACCGGGTAGAAGCGGATCTGATCGAAGAAGCGCAGCAGCCAGGGCTGGCCGCCGAAGGCCTCGACTTCGCGGTAGCGGTTCCACATCTGCAGGGTGCGGCCGACGAACTGGTAACCGCCGGGACCTTCCATGCCGTAGACGCACATGTAGGCACCGCCGATGCCTACGGAGTTTTCCGCGGTCCAGGTGCGCGCCGGGTTGTACTTGGTGGTGACCAGGCGGTGGCGCGGGTCGAGCGGGGTGGCCACCGGCGCGCCGAGGTAGACGTCGCCCAGGCCCATCACCAGGTAGCTGGCCTCGAACACGGTGCGATAGACCTCGTCGAGATTGGGTAGGTCGTTGATGCGGCGAATGAACTCCAGGTTGCTCGGGCACCAGGGCGCGTCCTTGCGCACCGTGGTCATGTACTTCTCGATCGCCAGCTGGCAGGCCGGGTCGTCCCAGGACAGCGGCAGGTGGACGATGCGCGAGGGGACCTTCAGGTCCTGCGCCGAGCACACCGCATCCCACAGGCCGGCGACGGTGTCGAGCAGCGTCTGCAGCGGCAGGGTTTCCGGCTGGTAGTGGACCTGCAATGAACGAATCCCAGGCGTCAGGTCGATCACCCCATCCAGGTGCTTCGCCTCCAGCGTCTGCATCAAGGCATGGCCACGGAAGCGCAGCACCAGGTCGAGCTCCGGCTGGCCGATCTCCAGCAGCAGGTGGGTGTCGCCGGACAGGCGCGCCACCAGGCGGGTGTCGGCCTGGCCGAGGTCGAGGATGATGGGGGAGGTGAGGCGCGGTGCCAGGTTCCCCTCACCCCCGCCCTCTCCCCGGAGGGGAGAGGGGGTCGATTGTGCCGAGGCCAGCTCCGTACATGCCCTCTCCCCCTCGGGGAGAGGGCTAGGGTGAGGGGCAAGCATCACCTCCTCATCCAGCACCTTGGCCAGCACCCGCGCGGTCGCCAAGTCCACGGGCACGAAGCGCACCTTATCACCGGCCTTGAGCTGGCCGAGCTGCCAGAGGTCGGCCTCGATAATGGTCACTGGGCAGACGAAGCCGCCCAGGCTCGGGCCGTCCGGGCCGAGGATTACCGGCATGTCGCCGGTGAAGTCCACCGCGCCGATGGCGTAGGGGTTGTCATGGATGTTCGACGGATGCAGGCCGGCCTCGCCGCCGCTCTCGCGTACCCACTCGGGTTTCGGGCCGATCAGGCGCACGCCGGTGCGGCTGGAGTTGAAGTGCACCTCCCAGTCGGTGGCGAAGAAGGTCTCGATATAGCCTTCGGTGAAGTATTCCGGTGCGCCGTGCGGGCCGTAGATCACCCGGAGTTCGCGCACCGCCGGTAGCGCCGGACAGAGTTCCACGGGCAGGCTGGCACCGGCGCTGTCGTCGGCCAGCGGCGGGACGTGCAGCACGTCGCCGGCGCGCAGGGCGCGGCCGGCATGGCCGCCGAACTGGCCGAGGGTGAAGGTGCTCTTGCTGCCGAGGTAGTCCGGCACCTGGAGGCCGCCGCGCACGGCAAGATACGAGCGTGCACCGCTGCCGGCGATAGTGCCCAGCGCCAGGGTGCTGCCGGCCCTGACCCGGATCGCCGTGCACATCGGCTGCGGGGCGTCGTCCAGCTTCAGCGGGATCTCGGCGCCGGTCACCGCCACCACGGCGTCGGTGTTGAAGCGCAGCAGTGGCCCGCTCATGGTGATTTCCAGGCCGGCCGCATCGGGCGCGTTGCCCAGCAGGGCGTTACCCAGGCGCAGCGCGCGGCTGTCCATCGGCCCCGACGGCGGCACGCCCACGGCCCAGTAGCCGAGGCGGCCGGGAAAGTCCTGCACGCTGGTCTGGGTACCGGCGGCGAGCACCTCGAAGGTGCTGGCGCGGTAGCTCAGGCCTTCCAGGCAGCGGGTCCAGGGCGAGCCTTCGGCGAAGGGCGCGTAGGCGAGGATCTGCCGCAGGTAGTCGCGGTTGGTTTCCACGCCGTAGAGCAGGCTGTCGGCCAGTGCCTGGTCGAGGGCGGTGCGCGCCTCGTCGCGGCTCGGCGCCCAGGTGATGAGCTTGGCGATCATCGGGTCGAAGTAAGGCGGGATCTCACAGCCGGCCTCGACCCAGGTGTCGATGCGCAGTGCCTGGCCGTCGGTCTCGGGAAAGTCCACGGCGGTCAGCAGGCCCGGGCTCGGCTGGAAGTCGCGGCCCGGGTCCTCGGCATAGAGCCGCGCCTGGATGGCATGGCCCCTCGGCTGCAACCCATGGACCAGCTCGGCCAGCGGCGGCAGGTCGCCAGCAGCCAGCTCGATCATCCAGCGCACCAGGTCGACGCCCCAGACCTGCTCGGTGACGCCGTGCTCGACCTGCAGGCGGGTGTTCACCTCGAGGAAGTAGAAGCGCTCGGCCTCGCTGTCGTAGACGAACTCGACGGTGCCGGCGCTGCGGTAGCTGACCGCCTTGGCCAGCTTGATCGCCGCCGCGCACAGCGCTTCGGCCATGCCGGCCGGCAGGTTCGGGGCCGGGGTTTCCTCCAGCACCTTCTGGTTGCGCCGCTGCACCGAGCAGTCGCGCACGCCGAGGGCGATCACCTCGCCCTGGCCGTCGCCGAACACCTGCACTTCCAGGTGGCGGGCGCGCTGGATGTATTTTTCGATGAATACGCCGGAATCGCTGAAATTGTTCTGCCCCAGGCGCTTGACCGCCTCGAAGGCGTCAGCCAGCTCGGCGGCCGAGCGGCAGACGCGCATGCCGATGCCGCCACCGCCGGCGGTGCTCTTGAGCATCACCGGGTAGCCCACGTCCTCGCCCGCCTTCAGTGCGGCGTCGAGGTCTTCCAGCAGCTCGGTGCCTTCGAGCATCGGCACGCCGTGCTGCCTGGCCAGCGCGCGGGCGGTGTGCTTCAGGCCGAACACCCGCAACTGCTCCGGGGTAGGGCCGACGAAGGCGATGCCGGCCGCTTCGCAGGCTTCGGCGAAGGCGGCGTTCTCGGAGAGGAAGCCGTAGCCCGGGTGGATGGCCCTGGCGCCGGTTTCCCGGGCGATGCCGAGGATCTTCTCCACCACCAGGTAGGTCTGCGCGGCCGGGCCCTCGCCCAGGCTGTGCGCCTCGTCGGCCTGCTGGATGTGCAGGCTGGCGGCATCGGCCTCGGAGTAGACGGCCACGCCCTGGCAGTCGAGCGCCTTCAAGGTGCGCAGGATGCGGCAGGCGATGGCGCCGCGGTTGGCGATCAGGAGTTTGTCGAACATGAGGGAATCCCCATGGGGTGGCGGGCCGTCCCGCCGTCATTCGGTCGATGCCCCGGTCGTCCGGGGCTGGAAAGCTGGTGAAAGGCGCTTGAGGCTGGAGGCTGGACGGAAAAAGCGTTTCGCTCTGCCTCAGCTCGCAGGGTGGGCCGGGCGGCGTTCCGCTTAAGCCCACCAAAGGCATCAACATGATTCTGGTGGGCTGAAGCCCACCCTACGGTGCTGAAGCCCACCCTACGTGGAGTGCCTGGCTCTTTCCTCCAGCCTTCTAGCCTTCAGCGCTCTTCTCGGCCGTTTCCCACACCAGCACTTCGGCCGGGGTCGGATTCCAGCCATTGCACGGGTTGTTCAGTTGCGGGCAGTTGGAGATGAGCACGATCACGTCCTGCTCGGCCTTCAGCTCCACGTACTTGCCGGGGGCGGAGATGCCGTCCTCGAAGGTCAGGCCGCCTTCTGGGGTGACCGGTACGTTCATGAAGAAGTTGATGTTGGCGCCGATGTCGCGCTTGCTCAGGCGGCCGTCGTGCAGGCTGGCGCGCAGGAAGTTGTCGCGGCAGCTGTGCATGTAGCGCTTGTCCAGGGCGTAGCGCACCGTGTTGCTTTCCTGCGCGCAGGCGCCGCCCAGGGTGTCGTGGCGGCCGCAGGTGTCGGCGACTATGGTCAGCAACGGGTTGCCGAGGTTGGAATAGAGCACCGTGCCGGTGGTGAGGTAGACCTTGTTCTGCCGGCGCAGGGTGCGCTGCGGGTCGAAGCGCTCGCGCGGGTTGTTCGCGGCGAAGAACAGGGTGTCGATCGCCTGGTTGCCTTCCAGGTCGAGCAGGCGCAGGGTCTGGCCGGCCTTGACCTCGAACAGGTAGGGCTCGCCCGCCGGGATCTCATGGCGGAAGACGGCGGTTTCGGGATGCAGGTTGCTTTCGTGGATGGTCATGTCGGCACCCCTCCTCAGATGTAAAGCCGTTCGGTGTTGTGGAAGCCGCGTCCGTTTTCCGGGCGCGAGGTGCGGCAGAGCACGGTGACGCCGTCGCTCTCGACCTTCTTCCAGGTGAGCTGCACCGGCTTGGGCGCGTAGGCCGGGTTCGGGTCCATCGGGTGTTGCAGGGCGGTGAGCACCACCAGCGTGTCCATCGGCGCGTACAGCTCGACATGGTCGCCGGCCTTGCTGTTGCCGGGCTGGAAGGCGAAGCTGCCGTCGGCGTCCACGGTCACCTTGCTGAACAGGTTGAGGGTCATCAGCAGGTCCTGCAGGTTCAGGTCCCACTTGCCCATTTCCACCAGCAGGTTGTCCACGCCGTTGCGGAAGAAGCCGTTGCGCAACTCCTGGTAGCGGCCTTCGCCGTACTTCTCCTTCACCTCGTCGGCCGACAACACGCCGCCGAAGCTGTCATGCCAGCCGCAGCTGTCAGCGGTGATGCAGGCCAGCACCCGGCCCATGTCCGAATACAGGCAGTGGCCGGCGGTGAGCTTGGCGGTGTGCTGGCACTTGAGGGTGTCCGGCAGGTTCAGGCGCTCGCTTTTCTCCTGGGCGTTGAACATCAGCAGGCTGACGTTGGCGCCGCCTTCGAGATCGGTGACGCGCAGCAGCTGGCCGCGCTTGAGGACGAACGAGGTGTGTCCGCCACCGGGAACGGTTTCCTCGTAGAGCGAGGGGGCGAGGGTGAGGGATGCACTCATGGTCAGGCTCCTTGATGTGCGGCGTTCAAAGCGCCGGCGAGGTGCGCCGGCAGGGTCGCGACGGCGGCGCGGGCGGCGCGGCGGTCTTCGTTGAGCGGGATGTCGTAGGTGATGCGCGCGCCGAAGGCGCCCGGGGCGTGCGGGTCGTGCCGGGGCTTGTCGAACACCAGGATGCGGGTGCCCAGGGTGAAGCCCTCGGAGAGGTCGTGGGTGACCATGAACACGGTCAGCCGGGTCTCGTGCCACAGCTCCAGCAGCAGGCCATGCATGTCCTTGCGGATGCCTGGGTCGAGCGCGCCGAAGGGTTCGTCGAGCAGCAGCACGCGCGGCTTCATGATCAGCGCCTGGGCGATCGCCAGGCGCTGCTGCATGCCGCCGGACAGCTGTGCCGGGTACTTGTCCAGCGAGGCGCCGAGGCCGACCTTCCGCAGGATCGCGCGGGCCTGCTCGCGGGCCTCGCGGCGGGCGCCGCCGAACAGCCGGCCGAGCAGCGGGGCGCGCGGCAGTTCCAGGCCGAGGGCGACGTTGTTCAGCACCGACAGGTGCGGGAACACCGAATAACGCTGGAACACCACACCGCGGCTGGCGTCCGGCTCGTGCGCCAGCGGCTGGCCGTCGAGCAGGATCTGCCCGCGACTGGGGCGTTCCTGGCCGAGCAGCATGCGCAGGAAGGTGGACTTGCCGCAGCCGGACGCGCCGACCAGGGTGCAGAACTCGCCTTCGGCCACCGACAGGTTCAGGCGCTCGAGCACCACCTGGTCGCCGTATTCCTGCCAGACGTTCTTCACTTCTATGAAAGACGGGTTGCACGCCGCTCGATCCGCCAGGGTCGCCCTCGCGGCCGCTGCGCTGTTCATGTCGCTCATGCCTTGGCTCCTTCGTACCAGGGGAAGCACAGCCGGGTGAGCTGGCGCAGGCCGAGGTCCATCGTCCAGGCGAGGAAGGTGATCCAGATGACGTAGGGCAGGATCACGTCCATCGCCAGGTAGCGGCGGACCAGGAAGATGCGATAGCCGAGGCCGTCGGTGGAGGCGATGGCCTCCGAGGCGATGAGGAACAGCCAGGCCGAGCCGAGCACCAGGCGCAGGGCGATCAGCAGGCGCGGCAGCAGCTGCGGCAGCACCACGCGCAGGATCAGCGTCCAGGTGTTGGCGCCCAGGGTCTGCGCCTTGATCAGCAGTTCCTGCGGGATCTGCCGCGCCTGCTGTTCGAGGTCGCGCGCCAGCACCGGGGTGACGCCGATGACGATCAGCATCACCTTGGCCAGTTCGCCGAGGCCGAAGACGATGAACAGGATCGGCAGGATCGCCAGCGGCGGCACCATCGACAGCACGGTGAGCAAGGGCGACAGCGGTGCGCCGAACAGCGGCAGGGTGCCGGCGGCGATGCCGAGGCAGAGGCCGGCGAGGGCGGCGATGCCCAGGCCCATGCCGAGGCGCTTGAGGCTGGAGGCGGTGTCCTGCCAGAGCAGGTAGTCGCCGCTGCGCTTGTCCGGCGTGAAGGCCATGCGTTCGACGGCGTCGGCCATCTGCGCGGCGCTGGGCAGCAGCTTGTCGTTGGGGTTCTCCGCCAGGCGGCTGGCCGAACCGGCCAGGTAGGCGAACAGCAGCAGGGCGAACGGCAGGATGACCAGCATGGTCCAGCCCGCCCGTCCGGGACGGCGATTGATCAGGCGCATGCGAAGCCCTCCGCGGTACGGCTGTCGGCAGCCGGGCGGAGCGAGTCGCTTGGGGGATTTGCCGCGAGCGGCGCAAGGGGCGACTGGCGCATGGGGTCCTCCAGGGTTCAACAGGGCGTCAGGAGCTGCGCGATTCCTTCGAAGCGCGTTCTCCCGGGCTTTTATCCCGCCGTGTAACCTCGCTGGAGGTCGCCGACTCTCGGACCAGCCACTCGTCAACGACGAGCCGGAACCCTAGTCGGCCATTGGATCTGGGTGTTCATTCCATGAACTGCAGCGTCCTACGCCAAGGGTTTTGCAATAGCCGGGCCAGCTTCGTTCGATTGACGTAGGAGCAGGCTCTGCCTGCGACCTCGGGCGATTCGGCATGGGTGTGGTCGCAGGCAGAGCCTGCTCCTACAAAACCGAATCGCACCTATATGGTGCTGTTGTGCTTCGATGTGGTGCGCTCAGCGCGTCCGCGCGGCGGGCGCGCGCTTGCGGTCGCCTGCGGATTTCTTCGTGGCGGCCGCACGGCCGGCAGCGCGCTTCTTCTTCCACGGCTTGCCGCCGCGGCCGGGCGTCAGGGGCGGGCCACTGATGGTCAGGCGCAGGCCGGCGCAGCGCTCCACCAGCCGGCTCATCCAGGCCGATTGCTTGGCGACGAACTCCTCCAGCGGCATCTCGCCGTCCTGCACCATGTCCAGCGCCTGTTCCCAGATGGCGGTGGTGCCCGGATCGGCGATCGGGCGCGGCACGGCGTCGATCAGGCCGAAGGCCGCCGGAGTGGCGGCCAGCGCCTTGCCCTGCTTGGTCAGGTAGCCGCGGTCGAGCAGCCCCTGGATGATGCTGGCGCGGGTGGCCTCGGTGCCGATGCCGGTGGTGTCCTTGAGCTTCTGCTTCAGGCGCGGGTCTTCGACCAGTTTGGCGACGTTCTTCATCGCCTTGATCAGGTCGCCTTCGGTGTAGGGCTTCGGCGGCTGGGTGAGCAGGTCCTTCAGGTTCACCTGCCCGACCTCGCAGCGCTGCCCCTGGCGCAGGGGCGGGAGCGTCTGCGCCGGTGGTGCGTCACGCCCCTTGGCCGGGGCCAGCGCTTCCGGCAGGGCGCGCTTCCAGCCGGGTTCGACGATCTGCCTGCCGACCGCACGCAGCGCCTGGCCGGCGCAGTCGAAGTCGGCCTGGGTGCGATCGTATTCGTGGGTCGGCAGGAACTGCGCCAGGTAGCGCGCGCGGATCAGCTGGTAGACGGCGCGGGGCCTGCCGCTCAGCCGTTCGAACGCCTGCGCCGCGGCGGTGGGGATGATGCCGTGGTGGGCGCCGACCTTGGCGTCGTTCCAGGCGCGTGACTTGCGGCTCGGCGAGAGGTGCGCCTCCAGCGGCGCGAGCGACGGATCGGCGCGGCGCAGGGCGGCGAGAATGGCCGGCGCCTCGCCATGCTGGCTGAGCGGCAGGTAGCCGCAGTCGCTGCGTGGGTAGGTGATCAGCTTGTGGGTCTCGTAGAGCGCCTGGGCGATGTCCAGCGTTTCCTGCGCGCCGAGGCCGAGCTTCTTCGAGCAGACTTCCTGCAGCGTGCCCAGGTCGAACGGCAATGGCGCGGCCTCGCGCATGCGCTCGGTCTTCAGGCTCACCAGCTGCGCCTGGCCGGCGGCGCGCATGGCCTCGGCGGCCTGCTGCGCCAGCGCCTGCTTCAGGCAGCGGCCCTGCTCGTCGCAGGCGTCCTCCGGGGCGCGCCACTGCGTGGTGAAGGGCGTGCCCTCGGCGAGCAACTGCACCTCGATGGTCCAGTAGGGCACCGGCACGAAATCGGCGATGGCGCGGTCGCGGTCGACCACCAGCCGCAGCGTCGGCGTCTGCACCCGGCCCACCGAGAGCACGCCCTGGTAGCCCGACTGCCGGCCGAGCAGGGTGAACAGCCGGCTCATGTTCATGCCGATCAGCCAGTCGGCCCGCGAGCGACCGAGCGCCGCATGGTAGAGATTGAAGGTCTCGGCACCGGGCTTGAGCGCGGCGAGCGCCTTGCGGATCGACGCCTCGTCCAGCGCCGACAGCCACAGCCGCTGGATCGGCCCGCGGTAGCGGCAATGCTCCAGCAGCTCGCGGGCGATCATCTCGCCCTCGCGGTCGGCGTCGGTGGCGATCACCAGCTCGCCGGCCTCGGCCAGCAGGCGCTTGACCGCCTTGTACTGGCCGGCGGTCTTGGCCTTGACCTGCATCTTCCACTGGCCCGGCACGATCGGCAGGTCAGCCAGCACCCAGCGTTTGTAGCGGGCGTCGTAGGCATCCGGCGGGGCGGTTTCGAGCAGGTGGCCGATGCACCAGGTCACCGTCACCCCGCTGCCGGTCCAGCAGCCGTCCCCGCGCCGGGTGGCGCCGAGCACCTGGGCGATGTCCTTGGCCTGTGAGGGTTTTTCGCAGAGATAGAGACGCATGCGGCGGAGGTCGAGTCGGGGTTGCCGCCAAGCATGGGCATGGCGGCGCGATTCGGCAAGAAAAATCTGTATGGATATCCAGTGCTTTGCGGTGAGCATTCATGCGTTGGAGGCAGGCCGGGTCGCCGCGAGGTCGCGCCTCCCACAGGATACGTGCTGTACCTGGTTCGGCTGCGGGCAGGCCGGCTCGCTAGGTCGCCATGTACCCCTTCGACTGTTCTTATGTGCCTGCCGTCCCGAGCCAGGCTGAGCTCGATGCAAGCCACCTGGGCCCCGGCCTGCACCGGGGCGACGGACTGGCAGGGGCTCGTCGTACCGGCGCAGGCCGGTATCCAGGGCGCAACGCCGGGACCCTGGTTGCCTTGCTGGGCAGGGATTACTCAAGTTTGTAAAGTTGAACCGATTCGTATCGCTATTTGCACTTCTCTTGCCCGAAGAGGGCGAGCGATAAATATCAAGCGAAACGGTTCGAAGAGACTTTGGAGCGAGATATCGCTGGCGAACTAGTGGCACCCGATTTCCGAGTGCTTCTTTTTGCGACAGGAATTGCCATTGCGAATTCCCGTCTGCCGACCAGCTTTAACGAATAATGACCAAATAAGCACAAGTTTGGTGCGCAAAGTCGGTAATGCGCGCGCTAGACGTGCCGCACGTCGTTTTGACGTTGCGTCTCGGCCGCCCTGCGCTAGGCTCAGGTTACACACGACTTATTACAACAAAAAGAGTGGAGGTGAAGATGCACGATAAAAGAGAAGTCATTGCTGCATTGGAACTTGGTCGCTTTTGTGCGCATTGCATAGGGATAATCATCGCGGCCGCAATGCTGTTCGTTGGCCTGATGGGAATGTGGGCTGTCGCCTTCGAAGTCGGGTCGGTTGCATTGGTGACGATCGTCATGTTCGACGTTCTCGCCATGCGCCGCGAAGAACACCTGAAAGCGATAGAGAGCAAGGCCTGATACAAATCCAGGCGACCCACCGGAGCAGGACCGGGCGCTCAGGAAGTGCTGGATGCCAGCGGCGCTCGCCCCGGGACGGTCGCGTAACGAGCAATCCCCGCTACGGCGGACACGCGGGGATTGCTCAGTCGATTCTCCTCTTTCGTTCCCCTCGCTCCTGCAAACGAGCTGACGACCGGAGCGCCGGATATCGCCTGCGCCCATGGGCAACGCCCCGTCCGGATGGCTATGATCCGAGCCCATGAATGCGCCCCTTCCGATCCGCCAACCCTGCCCACCCGGCGCCTGCGACTGCGGGCGCGAGCGGTTGCTGGCCGAGCCGGGGGCGGACCTGCGCATCCTGCGCCTGACCCGGCAGGAGGAGAAGCGCCTGCTCGAACGCCTGGAATGCCTGGCGAGCCTGGACGACCTCGAGCACATGCAGCGGCGGATGTACGAGCAGCTCGGCATCCGCCTGCGGGTCGCGCCCGGGCACAGCGAGGTGCGCAGCATGCGCGGCATCAGCATCGAGATCGCCGAGCTGCCGGGGCTCTGCCGCAAGACCCGGCAGGCCATCCCCGCCGCGATACGTCGCGGCCTGCAGAAGCAGCCGGAAATCGCCTATCGCCTGCTGGATGCCCACGACCTGCTGCGCGACGCCTGATAGCGGTCGGGTGGGCATTCGTGGCGCCACTTCGCCCGCGCATGCACTGCGATAGTGCGGCATGGCGCCTGTTTCTGGGGCGGTAAACCGGATAAGGCCGCTTCCGAGCCGCTGGCCCCGTATTTGCAGCCTGTCTCACCGTCGACTCGCCGAGTCGCATCTTCTTTCCGGGACGACCCGGGGTGGCGCCCGCCACCAGACGATTCTGGACGGCCAGAAACTTTCATGAGCAATCAGGAGGGTTTCATGGCACCGCCCGTTTCCCGTTCGCCGCACACCGCCTTCAAGACCCTGCCGCTGGTGGACGTCGCCCCGCTGAGGTCATCCGTTCCCGAGGAGCGCCAGGCCGCCGCCCGCGCGCTCGGCAAGGCGGCGCGCGAGGCGGGGTTCTTCTACATCACCGGCCATGGCGTCGATCCGGCGCTGATCGAGGGCCTCAAGCGCGCCACCGCCGAGTTCTTCGCCCAGCCGCTGGAGTACAAGCTGCGTCACTACATCGGCCGCTCCAGCAACCACAGCGGCTACGTGCCGGAAGGGGAGGAGGAGTTCGCCTCGGCCACGGTGGACCACAAGGAAGCCTACGACCTCGGCTTCGAACCGGCCGACCCGAACCTGCGCCGGCCCATGCTCGGGGCCAACCAGTGGCCGGACCTGCCCGGCTTCCGCGAGGCCATCAAGGCCTACTACGACGCCGTGTTCGAGCTCAGTCGCAGCCTGTTCCGGGGCTTCGCCCTGGCCCTCGGGCTGGCCGAGGACGCCTTCCTGCGCCAGGTCAACAACCCGCCGAGCCAACTGCGGCTGGTGCATTACCCCTACGACCCCGACGTGCCGCAGGACCGCCCCGGCATCGGCGCGCACACCGACTACGAGTGCTTCACCGTGCTGCTGCCCACCGCGCCGGGGCTGGAGGTGCTCAACGGCGCCGGCGAGTGGATCGACGTGCCGCTGGTGGAGGGCGCCTTCGTCATCAACATCGGCGACATGCTGGAGCTGCTCAGCAATGGCGCCTTCGTCGCCACCTCGCACCGCGTGCGCAAGGTGGCCGAGGAGCGCTACTCGTTCCCGCTGTTCTGCGCGCTGGACTACGACACCCTGGTCGCGCCGGTCGCCGAACTGCTCGACCCCGGCACACCGTCCCGCTACCAGCCGCTGGTGTGCGGCGAGCACCTGTTCGCCCAGACCGCGCAGACCTTCGGCTACCTGAAACGCCGGCTCGAGTCCGGCGAACTGACCTTGCCGGAGGGCAGCAAGGGGCTGTCCTCGTTCGGCTACCAACCGCGACAGGAGGTGCAGTCGTGAACCTGATGGAACTGGCCGAAAGGCATGCCCGGCGCCCGGCCACCAGCGTGCCGGACTGGATGCTCGGCTACTACAAGCGCCGGGCGATCAGCTTCGCCAACGGCGACACGGACCTGGACACCCACGTCTGCTGGGTGCAGAGCCGCAACTTCACCATCGACCTGCGCCTGCCGCTGGCCGAGGACCAGGTGCCGGCCCGCGCGCTGGCCGACTACAGCGCCGCCGAGCTGCAGGTGCTGGCCAATCATGAAGGCTGGGAAGCGCTGTCGCACTGGGACGGCGAGCGTCTGGCCTGGCGCGGCGACACCAGCCTGCAACTGCACAACCGCTGGCCGGAGCCGGCGCTGCTGTCGCGCATCGGCAACTGCATGATCGAGTTCGCACCCAGCGGCGCCTACGTCGAGGACTGGCGCCTGCAGCCGTCCGCGCCCGGGCCGCTGATCGGCCTGCGGCTGATCGAGGAGCGCGAAGTGGACAGCGGCCGGCTGCGCCATCGCGGCGGCGGGCTGATCGTCTGTGGCGGATACGCCGCACTGGTGCTGGGGCGGCCCGAGCCGATCGAGGAAGACGGCCGCATGCTGCGCGAGCGGGTGGCCGAGGCGGCGGGCGACGCCCAGCGGCTGGCCGCGCTGTTCGCCTTCGAGACTTCGCTGGCGCACGGCAGCGTGGTGGATGGCTTCCAGGTCGCCCTGTCCACCCGGCCCGGGCGCGTCGGCCAGCCGCTGCTGTCGCTCGAGGGCTTCGAGCCGGCGGGCGAGGGCCAGGTGCGCCAGCGCTTCGAGGCCGGCGGCGTCGCCTGCCAGCGGCTGTTCGCCATCGACACCCTCGAGCCCGTGTTCGATTTCCCCCAGGCCACCGGCTTCGGCGCCGACGCCGCGTCCTGGTTCCAGCGCGAGGCTCCGACCCTGACGCGCTACACCCGGCCCCTCTACTGATCCTGCCGTTCCGGAGATACCCATGAACAAAGCCTTCCGCACCCTGGCCCTGGTGGCCGCCACGGCCTGCCTGGCCAGCGGCGCCTTCGCCGCCGAAAAGAAAACCGACTTCAAGGTCGCCTGGTCCGTCTATTCCGGCTGGATGCCCTGGGGCTACGCCGCCGAGCACGGGATCATCGACAAGTGGGCCGACAAGTACGGCATCGACATCGAGCTGGTGCAGCTGAACGACTACATCGAGTCGATCAACCAGTTCACCGCCGGCACCTACGACGCCTGCGGCATGACCAACATGGACGCGCTGACCATCCCCGCGGCCAATGGCGTGGACACCACCGGGCTGATCCTCGGCGACTACTCCAACGGCAACGACGCCATCCTGCTCAAGCAGGGCGAGACGATGGCGGACATCAAGGGCCAGCAGGTCAACCTGGTGGAGCTGTCGGTGTCGCATTACCTGCTCGCCCGCGCGCTGGACATGAACGGCATGGCCGAACGCGACGTGACGGTGATGAACACCTCCGACGCCGACATCGCCGCCGCCTTCATGACCCCGGACGTCACCGCCGCCGCGGTCTGGAACCCGCAGCTGAGCATGATCAAGGCGCAGGCGCCGGACGTCGCCGAGGTCTTCGACTCCTCGCAGATTCCCGGCGAGATCATCGACATGATGGCGGTGAACACCGAGGTGCTCGAGGCCAACCCGGCGCTGGGCAAGGCCCTGGTCGGCGCCTGGTTCGAAACCCTCGCGCTGATGAGCGCCGACGACGAGGCCGCGCGCCAGGCGCGCACCTTCATGGCCGAGCGCTCGGGCACCGACCTGGCCGGCTACGACCAGCAGCTGACCAAGACCCGCATCTTCTACGATCCGGCCGGCGCCTTCGCCTTCGCCAGCGATCCGGCCCTGCGCGAAACCATGGAAAAGGTCCGTGACTTCTCCTTCGACAAGGGCCTGCTCGGCGAAGGCGCGCCCAGCGCCGACGTGGTCGGCATGCAGTTCGCCGACGGCAGCACCCTGGGCGACGAGAGCAACGTCAAGCTGCGCTTCGACCCGCGCTACGTGAAGATGGCGCAGGACGGCGTGCTCTGAGCCACCTCGATGCAAGGCCTCGCCGTCACGCGGCGGGGCTCTGAGGCGAGCGGGCGCCAGCTCGCAAGCCATGCCTCTGTCGGCGGCCCGTCTTCACCGGGCCGCCGTTCGTTTTCTCCGCTTCACCTCCACTGGATCTGCCTGTGCCGCCGAAGGCGAAGCCTTTCGCTGCGCCCCTGCCCGGCCGGGCGGTGCCCATTCCTGGTGCTCGCCATCCAAAAGCGGTGCAGGCGCTCGCGGGATTTACCGTGCCTGAGCAATTACCGTGGTGTACCACGTAATTCTTATGGGGTATCGCGCATTATTTTTTATGATATAAATCAATGTGTTATATGTTTTTGAGCGTCATTTGCGGTTTTCGATGGCATAGGCATTGCTTTTGTTTGGGGTACTTCAAACGCACTCTGGAATGCGCCATGCAAACTACCTTGCTCAAAGGGGGGAGGGTCATCGATCCTGCCAATGGTATCGACGGCATCAGGGACGTCCTGGTCAAGGACGGACGCATTGCAGCGGTCGGCGAGGTCGCCGGCACCCCGGCGGCGGAAGGCGCCGAGATCATCGACTGCAGCGGGCGCCTGGTGCTGCCGGGGTTGATCGACACCCACAGCCACGTCTACCAGTACGTGACCGGCCGCTTCGGCCTCAACCCGGACATGTGCGGCGTGCACTCGGGCGTCACCACCCTGGTCGACCAGGGCGGCGCCAGCTGCATGACCCTGCCGGGCTTCCGCCACTATGTCGCCGAGCCGGCCGAGAGCCGCGTGCTGGCGTTCCTTTCCGCCTACTTGGTTGGTGGCCTGGAAGGGCACTTCTACCCGGAGCTGTACCGCCCCGAATGCGCCGACGTAGACGCCACCGTCAAGTCCGCGCGGGCCAACCGCGACATCGTCAAGGGCATCAAGGCGCACGCCGAACTCGGCGGCTTCGCGCGCTGGGGCGTGGACGTGATGAAGAAGGCCGCGCGCATCGGCGAGCTGACCGAACTGCCGGTGTACATCCACTTCGGCCAGCTCTGGCCGACCCCGGAAACCGGCGGCCGGCCGGTCGATCCGGACAGCATCCTGACCCAGGTGGTCGACCTGCTGAAGCCCGGCGACGTGCTGGCCCACCCCTTCAGCCGCCACCCCGGCGGCTTCGTCGAGCAGAGCGGCGAACTGCACCGGCTGGTCAAGGAGGCGGTGGCCAAGGGACTCAAGGTCGACGTCGGCCACGGCTCGCACTTCAGCTACAAGATGGCCGCCAAGGTGCTCGAGGCCGGCGTGGTGCCGGACACCCTCGGCTCCGACATGCACGGCTACAACACTTCGGTGCCGGCCCCGGCGGGCACCCCCGACGAGCATCCGGACGAGGAACACCTGTTCGCCGGCACCTCGCGCTTCAGCCTGGTCTCGGCCATGGTCAGCCTGATGGCGCTGGGCCTGAAGCTGGAACAGGTGGTGCCGATGGCCACCAGCAACGCCGCCAGGCTGCTGGGCATGAGCGACCAGCTCGGCACCCTCGGCGTCGGCCGCGAGGCGGACATCTCGGTGCTCTCCGACGAGACCGGGCGCTGGCTGCTGCGCGACAACGAAGGCACCGAAGTCATCGCCGAGCGGATGCTGCAGCCGCTGTTCTGCCTGCGCGCCGGCAAGCGTTTCGACGCCACCGCGCCGATCCTGCCGGTACCCAAGGTCGCCTGAACGACGAGAACTTCCCATGACAACTGCTTCAGACCGTTCGTCCCGCAAGGGCATAGGCGCGTCGCTCACCCGCAAGGAGGACGACCGCTTCCTCCGCGGGCAGGGCAACTACGTCGGCAACATCCGCCTGGCCGGCATGCGTGACCTGGCCTTCGTGCGCAGCCCGGTGGCCCACGGCCGCATCCTCGAGATCGAGAAGCCGGCCGGGCGCGAGGGCGACGTCTATACCATCGACGACCTGGCCGGCGTCAGGCCGATCCTCGCCGCCTCCGGCCTGCCGGGCTTCAAGAGGTCCGAACAGCCGGTGCTGGCCCGCGAGAAGGTGCGCCACGTCGGCGAGATGATCGCCATGTGCATCGCCGACACCCGCGCCGAGGCCGAGGACCTGGCCGGCGAGACCTACGTCGACTTCGACGAGCTGCCGGCGGTGGTCGACATGCTCGCCGGCCGCGAACCGGGCGCGGCACTGCTCCACGAGCACTGGGGCGACAACGTGTTCCTGGAAACCCACATCGACGCCGACCTGGAAGACATCAAGGCGCGCGCCGCGATCCACGTGCACCGCCGCCTGCGCACCGCGCGCCAGAGCATGGCGCCGATGGAAGGCCGCGGCGTGGTCGCCTACTGGGACAAGCGCCTCGCCCAGCTGGTGGTCTACACCTCGGCGCAGATGCCGCACATCAACCGCACCGGCCTGGCCGAATGCCTCGGGCTGGACGAGGGCAGCGTGCGGGTGATCTCCCCCGACGTCGGCGGCGGCTTCGGCTACAAGGGCATCCTGCTGCCTGAAGAGGTCTGCGTGGCCTGGCTGGCCATGCACCTGGGCCATCCGGTGCGCTGGATCGAGGACCGCCGCGAACAGCTGGTGGCCAACACCAACTGCCGCGAGCACCACTACGACATCCACGCCTACGCCGATCGCGACGGCCGCCTGCTGGCGGTGGACTGCGAGGCGCACGTCGATTCCGGCGCCTATTCCTCCTATCCCTTCTCGGCCTGCCTGGAAGCGGCGCAGGTGGCGAGCATCCTTCCCGGGCCGTACAAGATGGAGCGCTACCGTTGCCGCACCTGGTCGGTGGCGACCAACAAGCCGCCGATCCTGCCGTACCGCGGCGTGGCGCGCACCGGCGTGTGCTACGCCATCGAGACGATCATGGACGCGGTGGCCGCGGAGGCCGGGCTCGAACCCTACGAGGTGCGCCTGCGCAACCTGGTGCTGCCGCAGGAAATGCCCTACGACAACATCACCCACAAGCACTTCGACAGCGGCGACTACCCCGAGGCGGTGCGTCGCGCCGTCCGCGCCATCGACCTGCCGGCGGTGCGCGAGCGCCAGCGGCGGGGCGAGGCCGACGGCCGGCTGATCGGCTTCGGCCTGGCGGTGTTCTGCGAGCAGAGCGCCCACGGCACCTCGGTCTACCACGGCTGGGGCATCCCCATGGTCCCGGGGCGCGAGCCGGCGGGCCTGCGGCTGACGCCCGACGGCATCCTGGAAGTGCGCGCCGGCGTGCATTCGCATGGCCAGAGCATGGAGACCACCTTGGCGCAGATCGCCAACGAGGTGCTCGGCATCGACCCGCAGCGCGTGCGCGTGGTGCTCGGCGACACCGGCACCACGCCGTATTCCACCGGCACCTGGGGCTCGCGCTCGATCGTCATGGCCGGCAGCGCGGTGGGCCGGGGCTGCAAGGAGCTGCGCGAGCGCCTGCTGCACGTCGGCGCCTGGCTGCTGGGCGAGCCGCTGGATGCCGTGCGCTGGGAGGAGGGCGGGGTGGCCGGCACCAGCGGCCGCTTCGAACTAGCCGAACTGACCAGGATCTGGTACCTGCAACCGCAGCGCCTGCCGGTCGACGTGCACGTCGGCGGCCTGGAAGTGCACACCACCTACCAGGCGCAGCGCGACAGCGGGGCCTTCAGCTACGCCTGCCACGCGGTGGTGGTGGCGGTCGACCCGGAGCTGGGCAAGACCGAGATCCTCGACTACGCGATCGTCGAGGACGGCGGCGTGCTGATCAACCCGATGGTGGTCGACGGCCAGGTCTACGGCGGCACCGCCCAGGGCATCGGCACCGCGCTCTACGAGGAGATGGCCTATAGCGAGGAAGGCCAGCCGCTGGCCTCGACCCTGGCGGACTACATCCTGCCGGGCGCCACCGAGGTGCCGTCGATCCGCATCGAACACATGGAATCGCCGGCGCCCTACACCGAATTCGGCCAGAAGGGCATCGGCGAAAGCGGCGCCATCGGCTCCGCGGCGGCGCTCGCCAGCGCGGTGAATGACGCCTTGAAGCCGCTGGGCGCCGAAGTCAGCCGCATGCCGCTGTCGCCGCGCGCGGTGCTGGAGGCGCTGGCCCGGAGCGAAGCGGCCACGGCCGCCCGCGCCCAACCCGAGGAGGCGTTCGTATGAAGGCGGCCGCATTCGATTATCACGGCCCGGCGACCGTCGCCGAAGCCGTGGCACTGCTGCGCGAGAGCGACGGCATGGGCAAGGCGGTGGCGGGCAGCCAGTCGCTCGGCCCGATGATGAACCTGCGCCTGGCGCAGCCGACGCAACTGGTCGACCTGCGCTTTCTCGGCGAGCTGCGCGAGTGCCGTGACGAAGGCGCCGCCGTGCTCTTCGGCGCCGGCGTGACGCACGCCGCCATCGAGGACGGCAAGGTCCCCGACCCGAGCCTCGGGCTGATGCCGCATGTCGCCGGGCGCATCGCCTATCGCGCGGTGCGCAACCGCGGCACCCTCGGCGGCAGCCTGGCGCATGCCGACCCGGCGGCCGACTGGGTCAACGTCATGGCGCTGCTCGACGCCGAACTGATCCTCGCCGGCCCGGACGGCGAGCGCAGCGTGCGGGCCGGCGAGTTCATGCTCGGCGCCTTCACCACCGTGCTGGCCGAGGACGAGATCATCAAGGCCGTGCGCGTGCGCCGGCTCGGCCCCGCGGCGCGCTGGAGCTACTACAAGTTCAACCGCAAGACCGGCGAGTTCGCCGAGGCCATCGCCGCCTTCGTCGACGACCCCGAGAGCGGCGTGCGCCGCGCCATCGTCGGCGCGGTGGACGGTGCGCCCTACGTCATCGAGGACGCCTCGGCGCTGATCGACGGCTGGTCCGACCCGGCCGCCGCGTCCGCGCTGCAGGCCGCCGGGCTGGTCCCGGGAAGCTACGAATACCAGGTCCACCGGGTGGCGCTGCGGCGCGCCGCGGAGCGCCTGTCCCGCCCCAACGGAGCGCAGCAATGAAACAAGTGAACCTCACGGTCAACGGCAAGGCGGTCAGCGCGCTGGTGGAACCGCGCACGCACCTGGCCGACTTCCTGCGCGAGCAGCGCCTGCTCACCGGTACCAACATCGGCTGCGAACAGGGCGTCTGCGGCGCCTGCACGCTGATGGTCGACGGCGTGCCGACGCGCTCGTGCATCGTCTACGCGGTGGCCTGCGAAGGCGCCGAGGTGCGCAGCATCGAGGACTTCGACCACGACCCGGTGATGACCCAGCTGCGCGCCGCCTTCAGCGCCGAGCACGCGCTGCAGTGCGGCTACTGCACGCCGGGCATGCTGGCGACCGCACGCGACATCGTCACGCGCCTGCCGGACGCCGACGAAGAACGCATCCGCCAGGAGCTGTCCGGCAATCTCTGCCGCTGCACCGGCTATGTCGGGCTGGTCAGGGCCATCTCCCGCGTGCTTGACGAGCGCCGCAACCTGGCCGTCGCCTGAACCCTATCGAGGAAGTCGTAGTGGAAATCGAACAAAGCTTCAGCGTCCCCTTTCCTCGCGAGAAGGTCTGGGAGAGCTTCCAGGACGTCGAGGGCATCGTCGGATGCCTGCCCGGGGCCTCGCTCACCGAGCCTCCGCAGGGCGACCAGCTGGCGGTGGCGATGAGCGTCAAGCTCGGGCCGATCGTCGCGGCCTTCAAGGGCCAGGGCCAGATGCAGCTGGACCACGAAGCCAGGAGCGGCGTGGTCAGCGGCCAGGGCAGCGACCGCAAGAGCGGTTCCCGGGTCAAGGGCGAGGCGCGTTTCGTGCTGGTGCCCGAAGGCGATTCGGCGACCCGGGTCGACGTCACGGTGGACTACGCGATCACCGGCTCGCTGGCGCAGTTCTCCCGCGGCGGCATCGTGCGCGAACTGGCCACGCGGCTGACCGAGGCCTTCGCCGACAACCTCAAGGCCCGGCTGGAAGCCCAGCATGCGGTGGAGGTCGCGGACGCGACGGAGACGCCCGCGCCGATCCTGTCCGATCCGCTGCAGGCCGCCGAAGGCGCGCCCGCCGTTCCGGTGTCCGCCGAAGCCGCGCGCGAAGCCGAGCCGAGGCCTGCCAAACCCGCACCCGCCGCCAAGGCCGGCGAGCAGGCGCCGCTGGACCTGGGCAACCTGTTCTGGGTGGTGCTGCTCAACCGCATTCGCCGGCTGTTCGGCCTCAAGGAAAAGCACCAATGAGCGCGATCGATCGCGTGGCCGCGGCCAATGCGGCCGCACTGGCGCGCATCGGCGCGGTGCGTCCCGAGTGGTGCGGCGTGCAGGCGGCCGGCACGGCCGTGAACCTGCCGGACTTCACCCTGCTGCATGCCGGCCCGCCGTTTCGCGACCCCTGCCGGCCGAGCGCGCCCATCCTGTCCTCGGCGGTGCTGTGCTGCCTCTACGAAGGCTGGGCGAGCAGCGAGCAGGAGGCCCAGGCGATGATCGAGGATGGCCGGGTGAGGCTGCGCCCGGCCCAGGACTTCGGCGTGGTAGCGCCGTTGGCCGCGGTCATCTCGCCGAAGACCTCGCTGGTCGAGGTGCGCGACGCCGCCGGCGAAGGGCGCAGCTGGTCGCTGCTGGGCAGCGGGATCGGCCCGCAGCTTCGATTCGGTTCGCGCGATCCGCAGATCCTCGAGCGCCTGGCCCGCCGCGAAGCGCTGCTGGCACCGGCGCTGCACGCCGCCACGCGCAAGCGCGCCATCGATCTGCTGGCGCTGGCCGAAGCCGGCCTGCGCGGCGGGGACGACCTGCATGCGCAGACCACCCAGGCCAACGCGGCGCTGTGCGAGGCGCTGGCGGCCGAGCTGGCGCAGGCGCCGGAGGTGCTGCAGATCCTGCGCGACACGCCGCTGTTCTTCCTCACCCTGTGGATGGCGGCCTGCCAGCTGATGCTCGGCGCCGCGGCGCGCGACGCGGACCCTGACTGCAGCCTGGTGGTGGCCCTGGCGGGCAATGGCCAGCAGGCCGGCATGCGCCTGGCCGGGCGGCCGCAACGCTGGATCTACACAGACGCGGGCATCCCGCAGGGACCGCGGATGAAGCCGGGCAGCGCCGCGACCGCGCCACTGCTTGGCGACAGCGGCGTGATCGATGCCGCCGGCTTCGGCGCCCAGGCCTGGGGGTTGGCCCGCGCCGTCGCCGAGCCGATGCGCGACTGGCTGGCCGATCCGGCGGCCGGGCAGGCACGCTGGATGGCCGGCAGTCATCCGCGCTTCGCCGAACTCGGGCTGCGCACCGGCCTGGATGCGCGCCTCGCCGCCGAAGACCCGGCGCCGCCGAGCATCGCCATCGCCATGCTCGACGCCGCCGGTGTCGAGGGGTTGCTCGGGCGCGGCGTGCATACGCTGGACTCTTCCTTCTTCGCCGCCGCGGTGGCGCCGGTGCGGCCCATCGACGATCCGCAGGCGCTGGCCGAGCTGGAAGCCGCCTTCGATCGCTACGAGCGCGCCCTGACCGGCAACACCGTCGCGGTGCTCGACGAGCTGTTCTGGAACGACGCGCGCACCGTGCGCTACGGCGCCAAGGAAAATCTCCAGGGCTACGAGGCGATTCGCCAGTTCCGCGCCGGGCGCTCGCCACTGAACCTGGCGCGCACGGTGGTGGAGCGCTCGGTGACGGTGTTCGGCACCGACTTCGGCGCCGCCAGCATCGTTTTCGAGCGCGACGGCGAGCCCCGCCCGGGTCGCCAGACGCAGACCTGGGCCAGGCTGGACGGGCGCTGGCAGGTGGTCGCCGCCCATGTCAGCTGGATGGACATATGACCAGCGAGCTGCTGCAACCGGGATACCACGGCGCCTTCGTGCGCGACGGCTTCGGCGCCGCACCGGCGGACGCCCGCGCGGCGTCGGGCTGGCCGCGGCTGGCGGTCAAGGACGTCTTCGAGGTCGCCGGCCTCACCTGCGGCGCCGGCAACCCACGTTGGCTGGGCGAACAGATTCCTGCGCGGCGCAGCGCGGCGGCGGTGCGCGGCCTGCTGGCGGCCGGCGCCGTCTGGGTTGGCAAGACGGTCACCGATGAGCTGACCTACAGCCTGGCCGGCATCAACCGCCACTACGGCACGCCGGTCAACCCGAGCGCGCCGGACCGCCTGCCGGGCGGCTCCTCGTCCGGCTCGGCGGTGGCGGTCGCGGCCGACCACGCCGACCTGGCGCTGGGCACCGACTGCGGCGGCTCGATCCGCCTGCCGGCCAGCTACTGCGGCATCTGGGGGCTGCGCCCGACGCACGGACGCATCGCCACCGAGGGCTGCTTCACCCTGGCGCAGAGCTTCGATACCGTCGGCTGGCTGGCGCGTGACGGCGAGACCCTGGGCCGGGCGCTGGAAGCCCTGGCGCACACCTCGCTCGGCGTCGAGCAGCCCGCCGGGCGCCTGCTGGTCAGTGCCGACGTGCTGGCGCAGCTCGACCCGGCGGTGCGCGAGCGCTTCGAGCGGGCGCTGGCCGACAGTGGGCTGGAGTACCAATCGCTCGTCGCCGGCAGCCTGCCGCTGCAGCACTGGGCGCAGGCCTTCCGCACCCTGCAGGCGGGCGAGATCGGCCATCTGCACGGGCCCTGGGTACGCGAGCGGGCCCCGCAGTTCGGCGCCGACGTCGCCGCACGCTTCGCCATGGCCATGGCCATCGAACCGGCGGCGGTCGCCGCGGCCGCGCAGGTGCGGCGCGACGCGCAGATCCGGCTGGGCGCCTTGCTCGGTGCCGACGGCCTGCTTCTGCTGCCACCGGTCCCCGGCCCGGCCCCGCGGCTGAGCGCCGACGCTGCCGAAGTCGACGACACCCGCGCGCGCTCCCAGGCCCTGCTGTGCATGGCCGGCCTCGCCGGACTGCCGCAGGCGGTGATGCCCTGGACCTCCATCGACGGCGGGCCGGTCGGCCTGTCAGTGCTCGGCCCGCGTCACGCGGACGAGCTGGTCCTGCACACCCTGCGCGCCCTGCACGGACGGTTCCGGGGCTGAGGGTCGCGGCGCCGAAGCCCAACGGCTTCCGCCCCGCAGGAAAGAGTGCCCTCGACAGCATTTGCCGGCTGGGTCGCACGCAGAGCGTGCTCCTACACCGGGATGGAGTTCGGGTGAGCGGCGAAGTACGACATCCACCCGAACTCGTCCCCTGGCGTCGCGTACACCGGTTTTGTGTGGTCTCGGCCGCGAACGGGCCTGCACGGCGCCATCAACCGACACCGAACCATCCCCTCTCCCCTCGGGAGAGGCCCGGGGCGAGGGCGCCTGTGCAAGGCCTCCCTCATCCGGTCCTGCGGGCCACCTTCTCCCGGAGGGAGAGGGGAAGGCGCGGCGTGGCCAAAAGGTCTGGCACAGGACTGTAGGAGCAAGCTCTGCTTGCGATCTGGTGTGGCAGGCGTTTGGCGATGCCGGAGCAAAGAATCGCGGTCAAGACCCACGGAAAGGCGGGGTCTGTGGGAGCGAGGCGCCGCGCCTGAAAAGATTCAGGCCAGCCGGAACGGCACGGTGCCGCAATCGTTGTTGGCTTCCACCAGCTTGATCAGCTGCAGCAGGAACAGGTCGCGCTGCTCGGCGGGGATGTGCTCGATGGTGCGTTCGTGCGCGCGGGCGACGGCGGCGTCCATCTTCTTGATCAGGTACTTGCCCTTGCGCGTCAGCTTCACCAGCTTGACGCGGCGGTCTTCGGTGCTCTGCCGACGCTGCAGCAGTTCGCGGCTTTCCAGCCGCGGGATCACCTCGGCGACGCTGGTGCGCTCCAGCCCGATCTCCAGGGCCAGGGTGATCTGGTCCATCTCGCCGTGCGTGTTGAGCGCGGTCATCAGGCTGTACTGCACCGGGGTGATGTTGAACTCGCGGGTCTCGTGCAGGAACAGCGCACAGTGGATCTGGTGCAACCGGCGGATCAGGAAGCCGGGGCGGGTGAGCAGGGCGGAGCGGCCGTAGGCTGCCTCCAGTTGAACCTTGGTATCGATGATCTCGGGACTGTTCATAACTCTCGCCGTCAGGGTGACATGCCCGTTGCTGGATGGGGTCGGCGCGACTGCATGGCTACGGCCCGATTGTATGGCCAAAGGTGGCGTGTCGCCGATCCATGCAGGTGCCGGATGTCCGAACGGGGGCTTGCATGAGCCTGCCCTGCAAGTGTCCGGCCAATCCGGATGTGCCGCTCAGGCCCGGCTTGACCGCGCCGGCTGCGGCGCGGCCCGTCGTCGAGCTCGTTCCCTCTCTTGCGGCCCTGCCGGACGGATGGCGTCTACGCCAGTTCAGAGGTATGCCCCTTTGTTTGCTGCATGCTGGTGCGCGGGGCTCGAAGCGCTGCCCGCCAGCGTGCACGGCTTATAGCACCAGAGGCCGATGACGAAGCTGATCTAGATCAATGCGTGGTGCACCACGTTTTATGATTTAGAAAATGTACTTATTTATCAATTGATTAGCGTGTGGCTTTGGGAGCGCACTGGAGGATGGCATAGGAGTTGCTCTGCTCGAAGGCATTCGGAACGGTGGTCCGAAGCTGGGTTTTTCGGCTTCAGACGACACCGCATTCAGCCCTCGGCGCAAGCACTTTGGAGGTCGTCAATGAGCATGGAAGGCCAGGTGGCCATCGTTACCGGCGGTGCGCAGGGCATCGGCTTCGCCATCGCCGCGCATCTGGCCGAGAAGGGTGCCAGGGTGGTCATCGGCGATCGCCGCGGCGCTGCCGAGAGCGCGGCCGCGCTGACGGGCCGCGGGCTGGAGGCGATCGGCGTGCAGGTGGACGTCACCGACGAGCAGCAGGTCGCCGAGATGGTCCAGGCGGCCGAGTCCCGCTTCGGCCGGCTCGACGTGCTGGTGAACAACGCCGGCATCTACTCGACCCTGACGCCGACGCCCTTCGAGCAGCTGACCGTGCAGGACTGGCGGCAGGTGCTGGACGTCAACGTCATCGGGCTGTTCCTCTGCTGCCAGGCCGCTACCGGCGCCTTCAGACGTGCCGGCGGCGGACGGATCGTCAACATCTCCTCCGGGGTGGCCTTCAAGGGCAACCCGCTGATGGCCCACTACGTGGCGAGCAAGGGCGCGGTGATTTCCCTGACCCGGGCGCTGGCCACCGAGCTGGGCCCACACAACGTGCTGGTCAATTCCGTGGCGCCCGGTTTCACCCTCAGCGACGGCGTCGACGCCAACCCGACATTGGTGGCCGGGGTCAAGGGCCCCTCGCTGAAGGGCCGCGTGCTGCCCCGCGACATGTACCCGGAAGACCTGGTGGGCGCGGTGGCCTTCTTCGCCGGCCCCGATGCGGGCTTCATCACCGGGCAGACGCTGGTCGTCGACGGCGGCGCCTACTACCACTGAGGATGACCATGAGCGCTTCCATTCCCGTGATCGATCTGCAGGCGGCGCTGGCCGGCGACCCCGCCGAGCGGCTGCGCGTCGGCCGGCAGATCGACGACACCTGTCGGCAGATCGGCTTCTTCACCGTCAAGGGCCACGGTGTTGATCTGAACCTGATCGAGACCCTGCGTGCGCAGTCCTACGCCTTCTTCGACCAGCCGTTCGAGATCAAGCAGCAGGTCGCGCCGAAGGACGTGAAGATCCCGCGCGGTTACCGCGGGCTCGGCTTCGAGGCGCTGTCGTTCGGCAATGCCCTGGAGACGCCGCCGGACATCAAGGAGTACTACCACTTCGGCCGCGAGTCCTGGCCGTCGACGCCGTACTACACCGAAGGCGAGGGGCCGCGCTATTTCATTCCCAACGTCTGGCCGGAGCACCCGGCCGGCTGGCGCGAGACGGCGCAGACCTACTACCTGGCGCTGGAGCGGCTGACCGAGCAGATGATGGAGCTGGCCGCGCTCGGGCTGGGGCTCGACGAGCGGTTCTTCCGCGACAAGATCGACCGCCACATCACCGCGATGCGCATCAACCACTACCCGGCGCAGACCGCCGCGCCCGTTGCGGGGCAGCTGCGCGCCGGCGCGCACACCGACTACGGCCTGCTGACCATCCTCAACAGCGAGAACGCCAGCGGCGGCCTGCAGGTGCAGACCCGCGCCGGCGACTGGATCGACGTCGAGACCGAGCCCGACACCTTCGTCGTCAACATCGGCGACCTCTTGATGCGCTGGACCAACGACCGCTGGGTCTCCAACACCCACCGCGTGGTCAACCCGCCCGCCGAGGAGGCGGCTCGGCCGCGGTTGTCGATCGCCTTCTTCCACCACCC
This sequence comes from Stutzerimonas azotifigens DSM 17556, assembly GCF_000425625.1. GTDB lineage: Bacteria > Pseudomonadota > Gammaproteobacteria > Pseudomonadales > Pseudomonadaceae > Stutzerimonas > Stutzerimonas azotifigens. The sequence goes on along the minus strand of NZ_KE384417.1, from coordinate 80,476 downwards.
GAACTACGACACCCGCATCGAGTGCCTGGCACCCGAGGGGCAGGCGAAGTACCCCCCGGTGGGTTCCGGGGAGTACCGCGAGCTGAAGTACCGACAGACCCGTGTTTGATCCACGCAGCACCCACTTACCACAACGACGAGAAATGCCGGGAGAGCCCCATGTGCAACCGTAAAAAGCTACTGGCCGTATTGGCTTCGGGCGCGTTGTTCGCGTCTCAGGCCCATGCCGAGGACACCATCAAGATCGGCGTGTCGCAACCGCTGACCGGCTCGGTCGCCGCAGCCGGCACCTACGTGACCAACGGCGCGCGCCTGGCCGCCGACTACCTCAACGCCAACGGCGGCGTGCTCGGAAAGCAGATCGAGCTGGTGGTCGAGGACAACAAGTCGAACCCGCGCGAGGCGGTCAACTCCGCCGAGAAGCTGATCCTCAGCAACAAGGTGCCGGTGATGATGGGCGCCTGGGGTTCCACCTTCACCCTCGCCACCATGCCGAAGCTCGAGGAATACGGCGTGCCCATGGTGGTCGAGACGGCGTCCTCGTCCAAGGTGACCACCTCCGGCAACCCCTGGGTGTTCCGCATCAGCCCGACCTCGAAGATGGAGGCGCAGGCGTTCGCCGAGCAGCTGTCGGCGTTCCAGCCGGCGATCAAGAAGGTCGACTTCCTCTCGGTGAACAACGACTGGGGCCTGGGCGCGGCCACCGAGTTCAAGGCGGTGTTCGAGGCGAAGGGCATCGAAGTGGGCCGCTCCGAGACCATGGCGCCGGACGCCACCGACCTGTCGGCGCAGCTGGCGGCGATCAAAAATTCCGGCAGCGACACGGTGATCGTCACCTCCGGCGTCGAGCAGCTGACCCTGGCGATCCGCCAGGCCGCCGAGCAGGGCATCAAGCAGCGCATCATCACCACCGGCGGCTCCTTCCCCGAGCCGCTGGTGAAGAACCCCGGCCCGAAGGGCTACGTGACCACCCACCTGCTGTTCTTCTCGCCCTGGACCGCCGAACAGCAGGCGGCCAATCCCGAGCTGGCCAAGGCCTACATGGATGCCTGGAACGAAAAGGGCTATCCGTTCCCGGGCCTGACCGAAGGTTTCCGCGGCTTCGACGGCATCCTGACCATCGCCGAGGCGATCCGTCTCGCCGGCAAGGCCGAGCCCGAAGCCATCCGCGATGCGCTGTGGAAGGTCCAGGTCAAGGGCGTCAACGGCGACATCGCATTCCACCAGGAAGGGCCGGAAGGCAAGGAAAGCGGGCAGAACAAACCGAACATCTACATCGTTCAGCTGAAAGACGGCGAAGTCTCGGCATTGTAAAACCCGACCCGGACGGGCGCCGGCAGGCCGCGCCCGTCCGGTGGTTAGGAGAAGATTTTGGATCAGTTCCTTCAGCACATCGTGAATGCCCTGGTGCTCGGCTCGACCTACGCGCTGCTCGGCATCGGACTCACTCTGATTTTCGGCATCATGCGGGTGGTGAACTTCGCCCACGGCGAGCTCTACGCCTTCGGGGCGTACGTGTCCTACGCGCTGGTGTCCCTGCTCGGGCTCAACTACTTCGGCTCGGTCCTGCTGGCCGGCATGCTCGGGCTGCTGCTGGGCGCGGCCATCGAATTCCTGCTGCTGCGCCGCTGCAAGCTGGAGAACATCGATGAGGTCATGCTGATCATGATCGGCTTGATGATCATCATGCAGAACGCCGAGCTGCTGCTCTGGGGCGGCGTGGCCAAGGTGGTGCCGACGCCCTTCGCGCAGGAATCGATCACCATTGGCGGCATCTACCTGTCGCCCACCCGGCTGTTCGTGTTCTGCGCCGCCGTGGTGCTGCTGATCGCCTTCTACCTGATCATCGAGCGCTCGAGGCTCGGCCTGGCGATGCGCGCCACCTTCCAGGATCGCGACGCAGCGAAGATCGTCGGCGTCAACGTCGGCAGCATCTACACGCTCACCTTCGCCCTCGGTTCCTGCATGGCCGCGGTCACCGGGGCGTTGCTGGCGCCGGTGTTCGTGGTCGCGCCGACCATGGGCGACCTGGCCAGCCTGAAGGCCTTCGCCATCGTCATCCTCGGCGGCCTGGGCAACATTCCCGGCGCGGCGCTGGGCGGCTTCGCCCTGGCGGCCATCGAGGAATTCGGCTCCGGCTACATCTCGACCGCCTACCGCGATGCCCTGGGCTTCCTGGCGATTCTCATCGTGATGGTCATCCGCCCGCAGGGGCTGTTCGCCATCAAGGAGCGAGTGGGTTAACGCATGAACAAGATCGTCTTCTTCGTCGTGGTCGCCCTGCTGGCCCTGCTGCCGGTGCTCTGGCCCGACCCCTACATGCTGTCGGTGGTTTCCGCCGCCGGCATCATGATCGTCGCGGCCATCAGCCTGAACGTGCTGCTCGGCTTCACCGGCCAGCTCAGCCTCGGCCACGCGGCCTTCTTCGGCATCGGCGCCTACACCAGCGCGCTGCTGTCGCTGGGTTTCGACGTCAGCCTGTTCGGCTACCTGCTGGTGGTCGATCCCAAGCCGGTCTGGGTCGCCTTCGTCAGCGGCATCCTGGTCGCCGCCGCTTTCGGCTGGCTGATCGGCAAGCTGGCGTTCCGCGTGCGCGGCGCCTATTTCGTAATCGTCACCATCTGCTTCGCGCAGGTCATGCGCATGGTCGCGCTGAACTGGGTGGACCTCACCGAGGGCCCGATGGCGCTGGTCTCCATCCCGGCGCTGACACTGTGGATTCCCGGCGAGGGGGTGATCAAGCTGGTCAGCAAGTCCGCCACTTACTGGCTGGTGCTGGCGGCCAACGTGCTGGCCTACCTGATCGTCGCCCGGCTGGTGCTCAGCCGCTTCGGCCGCGCGGCCATCGCCCTGCGCGAGAACGAGACGCTGGCCAAGTCGATCGGCATCCCGGTGACCCGCTACCTGATCGTCTTCTCGGTGATCTCGGCCGGCATCGCCGGCGCCGCCGGCGGGCTCTACGCCCACACGGTGCGCATCATCGACCCGGAAGTGTTCATGTTCATCTACACCATCACCATGGTGATCATGGTCATCGCCGGCGGCAAAGGCACGCTGGCCGGCCCGGTGATCGGCGGCATCATCTTCGGCCTGCTGCCGGAGCTGCTGCGCGGCGTGGTGGCGCCCGAGGTGCAGTGGATGCTCTACGGCGCGCTGATGGTGCTGCTCCTGCTGTTCATGCCCAAGGGCATCGTCCCGACGTTCAACGGGCTGGTCCGGCGCCTGCGCGCGCGCCTGGCCCGGGAGAAAACCGCGGCCGCCCCGGCCAAGGCACGAGGAGCCAACGCATGAGTGCCCAGCTTCAGCCCATGGCGCAGCCCCGACCGGGCGCGCCGCTGCTCGCCCTGTCCGGCGTGACCATGAAGATTTCCGGCCTGGTGGCGCTCAGCGAGGTGAGCCTGGAGGTTCATCCGGGGCAGATCGTCAGCCTGATCGGGCCGAACGGCGCCGGCAAGACCACCGCCTTCAACGTGATCTCCGGCTACATGCGCCCGACCTCCGGGACGGTGAGCTTCCAGGGCGAGGACATCACCGGCCTGCCGCCCGAACAGATCGCCGCCCGCGGCCTGGTGCGCAGCTTCCAGCGCACCAGCGTGTTCGGCAACTGCACGGTGTTCGAGAACATCCAGACGGCCTTCCACATGCAGGGCAGCGCCAGCCTGGCGGCCTCGATCCTGCGGCTGCCGTCGTTCCGCCGCGAAGAGGCGGCGCTGCGCGAGCGCACCCGGGAGATGCTCGAGTTCGTCGGCCTGACCCGCCGCGCGGACGACCTGGCGGCCAACCTGTCCTACGGCGACCAGCGCCTGCTGGGCGTCGGCATCGCCCTGGCGGCGCAGCCCAGGCTGCTGCTGCTGGACGAACCGGCCGCCGGCCTGAACCCCTCGGAGACCGACGAGTTCAAGGACATGATCCGCAAGGTCGCCGACACCGGCGTGACCATCCTGCTGGTGGAACACGACATGCAGATGGTCATGTCGATCTCCGACTACATCGTGGTGCTCAACCAGGGACATCGCATCGCCGATGGCGGCCCGCAGGCCATCCAGAACAACCCGGACGTCATCCGCGCCTACCTCGGATCAGGATTGAAAAGTGCTAAAGCTTGAAGACGTCACCGTGCACTACGGTGCGACCGTCGCGGTCGACAAGGTCTCGCTGCAGGTGGAGGAGGGCGAGTTCGTCACCCTCATCGGCTCCAACGGCGCGGGCAAATCCAGCACGCTGCGGGCGATCAGCGGTCTCGAGCCGGTGGTTTCCGGGCGCATCACCTTCGAGGGCGCACCCATCACCAACGGCAAGCCGCAGCACATCATCGAGCGCGGCATCGCCCACTGCCCGGAAGGGCGGCGAGTGTTTCCGCATCTCAGCGTGCGCGAGAACCTGGAGATGGGCGCCTACCGGCGCAAGGACCGCCAGGCCATCCGCGACGACGTCGAGCGCATGTTCGACCGTTTTCCGCGGCTGCGCGAGCGCACCGCGCAACCGGCCGGCACGCTCTCCGGCGGCGAGCAGCAGATGCTGGCGATCGCCCGCGCGCTGATGTCGCGGCCCAGGCTGATCATGTTCGACGAGCCCTCGCTGGGGCTGGCGCCGAACTTCGTCGAGCAGGTGTTCGAGCTTGTGACGGAGATCCGCGCCGGCGGCACCACGGTGCTCATGGTCGAGCAGAACGCCTACGCCGCGCTGGAACTGTGCGACCGCTCCTACCTGCTGGAAACCGGCAACGTAGTGCTGCAGGGCAGCGCGCAGGAGATGCGCGAGAACCCGGACATCCGCAAGGCCTACCTCGGTGGCTGAACGGGTAGGCTGCGTGGAGCGATACGCATGAAGCCGCTGGACCTGCAGGTCGTCCGGCAGGCGCTCGACTGGCTCGCCGAGGGCCGCGACGTCTGGTTGTGCACGGTGCTGGCCACCTACGGCTCGGCACCGCGCTCGCCCGGCGCGATGCTGGTCGCCCTGCGCGACGGCCGGCTGCGCGGCTCGCTGTCCGGCGGCTGCGTCGAGGAAGACTTCATCCAGCGGCTCGGCGAGGGTCAGTTCGACTTGGCGCGGCAGATCGTACGCTACGGCGAGGGCGGGCTGGCGCCGACCCTGGAGCTGCCCTGCGGCGGCGTGCTCGACGTGCTGGTGGAACGGCTGACGCCCGGCTGCGAAGCCGGCGAGCAACTGGCGCTGATGGAGCAGGCGCTGCTCGGGCAACGCCAACTGGTGCGCATCGTGCCGCTGGGCGCGGGCGCGGCGGCGGTCGACACGGTCGGCACGCCGATTCCGCGCATCCAGCGCGACGACCATGAGGTTCGCATCCGCATCGGGGCCGCGCAGCGCCTGGTGATCGCCGGCATCTCGCCGGTCGCCAGTTTCTGCGCCCAGTTCGCCCTGGCGCTCGGCTACGAGGTGATCGTCTGCGATCCGCGCATCGAGCTGCACGAATCCCTCGGCGTGCCAGGCGTGGAGCTGCGCGAGGTATTGCCGGCGCTGTACATCGCCGGCGGCGGCTGCCACGAACGCACCGCGGTGGTCGCGCTGACCCACGACCCGCGGCTGGACGACCTGACGGTGATGGAGGCGGTCCGCAGCCCGGCGTTCTACATCGGCGCGATGGGCTCACGGCGCACCAGCGAGAAGCGCCTGGAGCGCCTGCAGCGCATCGGTGGCCTCGGCCCGGCCGAACTCGCCCGCGTGCACGCGCCGATCGGCCTGGCGCTGGGCAGCCGGACGCCGGCGGAAATCGCCCTGTCGGTGATGGCCGACATCCTTCGCGTATCCAACGCGGTGCCGCGCGACCGGCTCTGATTTCGCCGGCCGCGGATCAGGCCGAGGCGGGCACCGGCGGGTTGGGGATCGCCGCCAGCAGGGTGCGGGTATATTCGTGCTCCGGCGCGTTCAGAAGGCGCTCGGTGGAGCCCTCTTCGACCAGGCGGCCGGCCTGCATGATCATCACCCGGTCGCACATCAGCCGCACCACGTTGAGGTCGTGGCTGATGAACAGGTAGCTCATGCCCAGCCGCTCCTTGAGGTCGACCAGCAGGTTGAGCACCACCGCCTGCACCGAGACGTCCAGCGCCGCGGTGGGCTCGTCGAGAATCAGCATCTTCGGATTCAGCGCGATCGCCCGGGCGATGCCGACGCGCGCCTTCTGCCCGCCGGAAAGCTGGTGCGGGTAGCGATCCAGCAGCTCGACCGGCAGGCCGACGTTCTCGGCCAGCTCCTCGACGCGCCGGCGCAGCTGCGCCTTGTCACCTGTCCCGCCCAGGCGGCGGATCGGGTCGGCGATGGCGTCGCGGACCTTCCAGCGCGGGTTGAGGCTGTCGGTCGGGTCCTGGAACACCATCTGCAGCTGCGCCCGCAGCGGGTGCCGGGCGAACTGCTTGCTGGGGATGGCGCCGATGTCCTGGCCGTCGAACCACAACGCCCCGGCGCTCTGGTCGAGCAGGCGCATGAGCATCGCCGAGGTGGTCGACTTGCCGCAGCCGCTTTCGCCGACCAGGCCCAGGCTTTCGCCCTGGTGCAGCTTGAAGGAGAGGTTGTCGACCGCGCGGTGGCTGGTCGGCGAACCGGGCGCGCCGAAGGTCTTGCTCAGTCCCTCCACCGACAGCAGCACCGGCGCCTCGGGGTTCGGCGGCGAAGCCAGGGCGCGCCGCGCGTCGCCCTCGGGCAGCAGGTCGGCGACCTTCGACTCCGGCCCCGGGGTGGCCTTGAGCAGGCGGCGGGTGTAGTCGTGTTGCGGGCTGGAGAAGAGCGTGGCGGTGTCCGCCGCCTCGACGATGCGGCCCTTCTGCATCACCACGATGCGGTCGCAGTACTGCGCGGCCAGGCCCAGGTCGTGGGTGATCAGCAGGGTCGCCATGCGCTGTTCGCGGGTCAGGTCCTTGATCAGGTCCAGCACCGCCTTCTGGGTGGTGACGTCGAGGCCGGTGGTCGGCTCGTCGGCGATCAGCATCTGCGGGCGGCAGGCCAGGGCGATGGCGATCACCACCCGCTGGCACATGCCGCCGGACAGCTCGAACGGATAGGCGTGGTAGCGCCCTTCCGGGTTGGCGATGCGCACCGCGCGGAGCATGGCGATGGCCTTCTCCCTGGCGTTGGCGCGGGTGGCCATGGCGTGCTCGCGCAGCACGTCCTCGATCTGTTTGCCGACCGTGCGGATCGGGTTCAGCGCGGCGCGCGGGTTCTGGAAGATCATCGAGATCTCGCGGCCGCGCAGGTCGCGCATGGCGCGCTCGTTGGCGCCGACCAGGTCGATGCCGGAGAAGCGGATCGAACCGCGGTGGATCGAGCCGGCGCGGTCGAGGATGCGCATGATCGCGTAGGAGGTCACCGACTTGCCGGAGCCGGACTCGCCGACGATGCCCAGCGTCTCGCCCTTGTTCAGTCTCAGCCTGACCTGCTCGACCGCCGTGACGGTGCCGCGGCGGGTGGCGAATTCGATGGTCAGGTCGTCGATGTCGAGCAAAGCGGGTTGCATGGCCGGCCCTCAGGTACGGCGCTGCGGGTCGACCAGGTCGCGCAGGCCGTCCCCCAGCAGGTTGAAGGTGAATACCGCGAGGACCAGCGCGGCGCCGGGGAAGACCACCAGCCACCACTCACCGGAAATGATGAAGTTGGCGCCCTCGGCGACCATGATTCCCCACTCGGGCGTCGGCGGGCGCACGCCCAGGCCGATGAACGAGAGCCCGGCGGCGTTGAGGATGGCCCAGCCCATGTTCAGCGAGATCTGCACCATCATCGGCGGCAGGGTGTTGGGAAAGATGTGCAGCGCGAGAATGCGCCAGTCGCTGTTGCCGGACAGCCGCGCCGCCTGGACGAAGCCGGCGTTGCGCCGCACGTTGACCTCGGCGCGGGCCATGCGGGCGTAGAACGGCAGGTTGATGATCGCCGTGGCGTAGACGATGTTCTCCACCGTGTTGCCGGCCGCGGCGACGATGCCCATGGCCAGCACGAACAGCGGGAAGGCCATGATGGTGTCCAGCAGCCGGCCTGAGAGCCGGTCGATCCAGCCGCCGTAGTAGCCGGCCATCGCCCCCAGCGCGGAGCCGAAGACGAACGACAGGGCGACCGCCACCAGCGCGATCGACAGGTCGAGGCGGGTCGCCACAACGACGCGCGAGAAGACGTCGCGGCCCAGGTTGTCGGTGCCGAACCAGTGCGCCGCCGAGGGCGCTTGCAGGGGTTCGCCGGCGTAGGTGGCGAGCGGGTCGTAGGGCACCAGCCAGGGCCCGAAGAGCGCGAGCAGCAGGATCAGCGCGAACAGCACGAAGGCCATCGCCGAGACCGGGTTTTCCGCCAGCAGGTAGCGCGCCTGGCGCCAGCCGCTGGCCTGGGCGCCGGCCGCCGAGGCGGGTGTCGAAGCAGTCTGGGTCATCTCAGCTCTCCATCCGGACCCGCGGATCGACGAGGGTGTAGATCACGTCGATCAGCAGGTTGAGCAGCACGAAGAGCACCGCCATGCACAGCACGAAGCCCTGTACCGCGGCGTAGTCGGAGACCACCAGCGCCTCCACCGCGAAGGAGCCGATGCCCGGCCAGGCGAACACCTTCTCCACCAGCACGTTGGCGCCCAGGGCGAAGGAGAACACCATGCCAAGGGTGGTGATGACCGGCAGGATGGCGTTGCGCAGCCCGTAGCGGTACAGCACCTTGCGCCGTGCCAGGCCGGCGGCGCGGGCGGTGCGGATGAACTCGCCCTCCAGCACCTGGATCAGCGCGGCGCGAGTCATCCGGGCGATCGGCGCCAGGGTGAACAGGCCGAGGGTGATCGCCGGCAGTAGCAACTGGGCGAAGGCGGCGCGGGCGGTTTCCGGGTCGCCAGCGAGCAGGGCGTCGATGACGAACGAGCCGGTGACGGTTTCCGGCGGCAGGTAGGCGAAGTCCAGCCGGCCCATGGGCGAGGGCGCCCAGCCGAGCAGGAAGTAGAAGATGTACAGCAGCAACAGGCCGGTGAAGAAGGTCGGCAGCGAGACGCCGGCGGTGACCACCACGCGGCACAGGTGGTCGACCCAGCTGTTCGGCCGGGTCGCCGCCAGGATGCCGAGCGGCAGGGCCACCAGCAGCGACAGCAGCAGGGCGAACAGGGTCAGCTCCAGCGAGGCGGGCAGGCGCGAGGCCAGCTCGGTCAGCACCGGCTGGCCGGTGGAGATCGACTGCCCCAGCTCGCCCTGCAGCAGGTCGCCGATGTAGCTGAAGAACTGCAGCGGCAGCGGCCGGTCGAGTCCCATCTGCTGGCGGATCTCGGCGATCGACTGCTCGTCGGCCATCGGCCCGGCGAAGTACACGGCCGGGTCGCCCGGCAGCGCGCGGGTCAGCAGGAAGGAGACCAGCACGATGCCGAACAGCGCGGGCACGGCCTGCAGCAGCCGCAGCAGCACCAGTTTTAGTTTGTTCGAGACGCGCATCGATCAGCCCTGGCGTCCCTCGAGTGTCAGCGGACGGATGTCCAGCTGGCGGTGGAACCAGTACTGGTAGCCCTGCACCTCCGGCCGCATGGCGACGTTCACCGACGGCTGCCAGAGCGGGATGCGCGGCACGTCGTCCATGGCGATCTCGATCATGCGCAGGATCTTCGGCCGGTACTGCGGGTCGTCCTGCTCCATGTACAGGGTTTCCTCGACCAACTGGCGGATCTCGGCGTTCTCGTAGTTCGAGGAGTTGAACAGGTTGCCCTTCAGGTAGGCCCAGTAGAAGTAGTAGTCCGGCGTGTTCAGCCAGCCACCGAAATTCTCCAGGTGCAGCGGCAGCTTCTTCTCCACCAGCGCGACGGTGCGCCAGTTGGCGCCGGGGACTTTGTTCAGCGTGGTGCGAATGCCGATGCGCTGCAGGTTCTGCTGGATCAGCAGGGCGGTGGGCTCGGCCCAGTCGGCCTGGCCCAGATCGAACGACAGCGGCACTTCGAAGCCGTCCTTGTAGTCGGTCTCGGCGAGCAGCGCCTTGGCCTTGTCCAGGTCGGTGGCGTAGGGGAAGGGCTGCGGCCAGACGGCTTCGGTCGGCTTGGCGCTCTGCGCGCCCCACATGGGCAGGCCACGCTCGTAGGCGGCGTTGCGGAAGATGTCGGCGTAGGGCACCGCGTAGGCGATGGCCTGGCGGACGCGCTTGTCCTTGAACGGCTCGAAGTCGAGGTTGGTCGCCAGTACGAACAGGCAGTTCTCGATCGGCGTGCTGACCACCTTCAGCTTGCCGCCGGCTTCCAGCTCCCTGGCGTCCTTGTTGGGGATGTCGAAGGAGATGTTCACGTCGCCCCGCTCGATCAGCGCGCGGCGGGTCGAGGTCGACGGCAGCTCGCGGATCACCACGCGCTGCAATGCAGGCAGCGGGCCGCACTTCCAGTCGTCGTTGCGCTCGTAGACCAGCTGCTGGCCGACGTCCCAGCGCTGCACCTTGAAGGCGCCGGAGCCGAGCGCGGTGCGGTGCAGGAATTCGGTGGCCCAGGGGTCGGCCTCTGTGGCCTCGGCCTTGGCCGCGACCGAGTTGATGACGATCGGCACCGGCGTCGCCAGGTCCGGACGGGTCAGCTTGGACGGGTGCAGCAGGTGGATGCGGAAGGTGTGGTCGTCCAGCGCCTCGAACTGCTCGGGCTTTTCCAGCGAGCCGGCCTTCATCTGCATGGTGGGGAAGCCGCCGACGCTGACCGCGCGGTCGAACGACCACTTGACGTCGTGCGCGGTGACCGGCTTGCCGTCCCAGAAGGTGGCGTCCTGGCGCAGGTGGAAGGTGATGGACAGGCCGTCCTCGGCGGTTTCCCACTCGGTCGCCAGTTCCGGCACCAGGGTGTTGTAGTCGTAGCTGACCGAGCCGTCCGCGAGCGTCTTGGTGCCGAAGGAGACCAGGCGGTCGTAGCAGTTCACCGCGATCTGGTAGCTGGTGCGGTTGGTGCCGCTGCGGTGGATGTCGAGGCTGTTGATGGAGGCGCCGAGCGCCACGACCAGCGGGCGGTTCGAGGCGGCTTGGACGGGAAGACTCTTCAGCAAGGGCAACAGGCCGGCACCCAAGGTGGCCAGCGAGGCCCCTTTGACGAACGTGCGACGATCCATGGTGGGGTTCTCGTTTTTGGTGGACGTGCCCCTGCTTTGCACAATGCAGGCCAGCCAGGCGCCGTGCTTGGGCAATCGCCCGTTCCAGACACATTTCCCAGCAAATACAAGCAATTGCAGGCAGACAGGGATGCCCATTTTGTGCGATTACGGGGCATGCCCCGCTAATCTGCCAGTTTCTGGAGCGCGCCAGGCCGGGTTCGGTGGCGTCTGCCCGTTGCGGTGGCGAGCGGCGCGGCCCGGCTCGCCCGGACAGGTCCCGCGAAGACGCGGGCGGCCTGGCCTGGGGCCGTCCGGCCCGGTGCGGGGACTACCGGGCAGATCGGCCCGCTTTTGGTGCGGGCCGGGAGGGAAGGAGAAGGTCGGGCCCGTCAGGGGCAGCCGGCCGCGCCCGTTGCCCAGCGGCGGGCGGTCGTGGAGATCTGCTCGGCCAGCGTGGAAATCGCCCGCTGGTGCGCCAGCACCAGGCTGGGGAGCTCGGTCGAGGCCCGTTCCTGGACCACCGTGGCGCAGGTCAGCGTGCGTCGTTCGCCGCGGCTCGACGCCAGCTCCAGGCTCCACACCACGTCCAGCACCGCATGGCGGCCGGGCAGCGACTCGAAGCGGCGCACGTCGGTGCGCACGTTGAGCAGCGGCCGGTCCGGGTCGCCCGGCAGGCCGGCCAGGTCGCGCACGCCGAAGCGCTGCTCCAGTTCGGCGGCCAGCGCGTCGTGGAATTCGTCGGCCAGCGGCGCAGCCCACAGGGCGCTTTCGAGGATGGCCAGCTGGCCGTCGCTCTGCCGCACCACCAGGCTCGGCTGGTCGACCTGCACCGGGATGCGCACCGGCATCACCTGCAGCTGGAAGCCGCTCGGCTGGCCCGCGCTCGTCCCGGCCTGTGGCTCGCTGGGGATGAGCGTGTAGTAGCTGGTCGGCACGCTGCCGCAGGCGCCGAGCGCAAGCACGCCGGCGAGCAGGAAGGGGCGCAGGGTCATGGGCGGGACTCCTGGTTGAGTTCGCGGGAGGTGGCTTCGCGCTTGAAGGAGGCCGGCGTGTCGTCGCCGCCACGGCCGCGCAGCAGCGATTCCGGGTTGCGGTTCAGGTAATCCGAGAGCACCCGCACCGAGCGCACCGCGCGCTGCACCTCGTTGAGCGTGTCGCCCAGTTGCTGGCGCTGCGGCGAGCCCTCGGCGAGGCTCTGGTTGACGTTCTGCAGCGTCTGCTCGGAGCGCTCGAGGGTGCGCTGCAGCTGCGGCAGCACGTCGGCGTTGACCTGCCTGAGCGTCTGGCGCAGCTCGCCGAGGCTGCCGTTGAGGTTCTCGGCCATGCTGTCGATGGGCAGGTTGCCGAGCTTGTCGACGATGGCCTGCAGCTGCTCCTGCAGTTTGTCGAAGCTGCCGCCGATGGTCGGGATGGTCATCGGCCGGGCATTCGGGTCGTAGGCCACCGCGGGGGCCGTGCGGTCGAAGTCCAGCGAGATGTACAGCTGGCCGGTGAGCAGATTGCCGGTGCGCGCCTGGGCGCGCAGGCCGCGCTCGACGAGCATTTCCAGCAGACGCGCGGTGTTGGCTTCGTTGTCTTCGCCGCCGTAGGCGGCCATGAGCTTCTGGTGCGCCTGGCCCAGGCGCTTGGGGAAGATCACCGCGCCGACCACCACCGGGAAATTCTTGCTCTGCTCGTCGAAGTCCAGGTTGACCGAGACCACCCGGCCGATCGGCACGCCGAGGAATTCCACCGGGGCGTCCACCTGCAGGCCGCGCAGCGTCTGGTCGAAGCGCATGCGCACGAAGCGCGGCGTGCCGTCGTAGGGGGCCATCGCCTGCTGCGCGTTGCGATGCAGCTCGAACTCGCGGTACTCCTCGGCGGGCACCGCTTCCGGGCTGTAGTTGGGCGCCTGGAAGGCGATGCCGCCGGCGAGGATCGAGGACAGCGACTGGGTGTCCACGCGCAGGCCGCTGGCGCCGAGGGAGACGTCGATGCCGCTGGCGTTCCAGAAGCGCGTGTCGCTGGTGACGAAGCTGTCGTAGGGGGCGTTGACGAAGATCTTCACGTCCACGCCCTTGCCGTCCTCGGCCAGCGCGTAGGACACCACCTGACCGACCTGGATGCGCCGGTAGTAGATGGGCGAGCCGATGCCCAGCGAGCCGAGGTCCTCGGTGTGCAGGGTGAAGTGCTTGCCCTCGACGCCGAAGGTGACCGGCGGCGGCGCTTCCAGGCCGACGAACTCGCGCCGGGCTTCGTCCGAGCGCCCCGGGTCGGCGCCGATGAAGGCGCCCGACAACAGCGTGTCGACGCCGGACACGCCGCTGGCGCCGATGCGCGGGCGCACCACCCAGAACTGCGTGTCCTTGCGGGCGAAGGGTTCGGCCTTCTGCTCCAGCTCGATGGTTGCGATGACCCGGGTCTGGTCCTCGCTCAGCCGGATGCCGGTGACCAGGCCGATGACCACATTCTTGTACTTGACCTGCGTCTTGTTGGCCTCCAGCCCTTCGGCGGTCTGGAAGCTCACGGTGATCTGCGGGCCGGCCGACAGCCAGTTCTGCACCACCATGGACAGCCCCACCAGCGCGGCGGCGATGGGCACCAGCCAGACCAGCGAGACGCGGGCGCGGCGCTGGCGGATTTCCGGGGCGCCGGGGGAGGGAAGGGTGTGGGAGTTATCGGGCATCTTGTCTCTCTGCGTCCCAGATCAGTCTTGGATCGAAGCTCATCGAGGCCAGCATCGTCAGCACCACCACCAGGCCGAAGAACAGGATGCCCAGGCGCGGCTCGATGGTGCTCAGCGTGCGGAACTGCACCAGCGCGGCGACCAGCGCCACCACCAGCACGTCGAGCATCGACCAGTAGCCGATGGTCTCGATGAAGCGGTACAGCCGCGCGCGCTCCCGCATGGCCCAGCGGCTGCGGCGCTGCGCGGTGACCAGCAGCAGGGCCAGCACGAAGAACTTCATGCAGGGCACGATGACGCTGGCGATGAAGATCAGCAGGGCGATATCCCAGGAGCCGCCCTTCCAGAACTCGATCACGCCGCTGAGGATGGTGTTCTCGCTGCCGTGGCCGAACAGGTCGGTGAACATCACCGGCAGCAGGTTGGCCGGCAGGTAGAAGATCAGCGCGGCGACCAGCAGCGCCCAGGTGCGGGCGATGCTGTTCGGCTTGCGCCGGTGCAGCACGGCGTCGCAGCGCGGGCAGTCGCGGTCGCTCAGGCGGCACACCTGGCCGCAGTCGTGACACAGCTGCAGGCCCAGGTCGGCGGCATAGGGCGGCTGGCTCATCGCGACGGCACTCCCAGCTCGTTCCACAGGTCGCGGATGTCGCGCCCGCCGATCAGGATGATCAGCACGGTGAGCATGGCCATGGCCCAGAGGCCGAGGCCCGGGTGCACGTCGAGCATGCCGGCGAGCTTGATGATGGCCACCAGGATGCCGAGCAGGCAGACCTCGAGCATGCTCCACGGTCGCAGGTGCTCCAGCGCGCGCATGCAGGTGCGGAAACCCGGCGCGATCCGCCCGGAGCGGGCATGTACCAGCACCCATATCAGCAGGATGATCTGCAGCCCCGGCGCGAAGATGATGCTCAGCCCGGTGACCAGCGCGATCAGGGTGATCCTTCCCTGCGCCAGCGCTTCCACGGTCTGCCACAGCGTCGCCTCGTTGCTCAGCCCCTGCAGGCTGATGCTCAGCACCGGGAAAGCGTTGGCGAACAGGAACAGGACCGCGGCGGCGATGCTCAGCGCCAGCAACTGGTCGGTGCTCAGGTGACGGCCGCGCTCCAGCAGCGCGCCGCAGCGCTGGCAGTGGGCGCTCTGCCGGCGCGCCAGGCTCGGGCGCCGGTACACCGAGTCGCAGTGCTCGCAGATGATCAGCGGCGCGTCGTCCGGGGCGTCCGGGCGCGTGGCGAGGTCGGTGCTCAAGGCAGCCACTCGCAAGGCAGGGCGCGGCCCACCGGCAGGCCGGTGGGCAGGAGGCGCTGGCAGGCAGGGGTCGGGTACATGAAGCAGCGAGTCGCCAAGGTCATCTCTTCTGTCTGGCAGGCAATCGCGCCAGCAGTTCGGGCACGCCGGCCGGCGGGCAGGGTATCGTCACACGGCAAACGGCGCGCCGTCCCGGCTCCGGTCAGGCCGGTGGAAAACGGCAGATGCTAGCGGAGCTGCGGCGATCGTGCAGCAAAGCGGCGGAAAATTCTGTTCGGTCTGGACAAGTAGGAGGGGATGGGCACGGGAGACCGATTCGCCCTTCACTGAGGCAAGAGCTTTCCGTCGATGTTCTTCGCCTCCTGCCGCAGCGCAGCGAGTGCCCGCTCCACGAACGAATCGGTGAAGCGGCTGCGCAGCCCCGAAACCGACAACGCCCCCACCAGGCTGCCGTTGACGGCGCGGACGGGAACGGCCACGGCAGCGACGTCCGAAGCGCGCTCGCCCTTGGAAAGGTAGTAGCCCTCGCGCCGGATGGTTGCGAACGGTTCGCCCGGCTCGTCGGCAAAGGCCAGCAGGACGCGCCCGCTGGCGCCTCGGTTGAGCGCCATGCGGGCCCCTTCATCCAGATGGTGGCGGATTTCCTGGCGGGAATTGCAGCGGAACAGGCAGACCCGTTCGCCCCCTTCGCGAACGTAGAACGATGCGGTTTCCTCGGTTTCGTCGGCCAGGCGCTGCAGGACGGGCCGGATCAGCGAAGCGTTGTCCCGCTGCGATAACGAGGCCAGCCGGACCAGCGCCGGCCCCAGCCTGAATTCGCCGTGCTCGTCGCGGCTCAGGTAGCCGAAGTGCTCCAGCGAGCCGCTCAGTCGCAGGATGGTGCTCTTGTACATGCCCGTCAGTTCGGCGAGCTCGCGCAGGCTCAGGCTCGGCTTGCCGCCGTTGAAGGCATCCAGTAGCGAGAGTGCGCGATCCACGGCCTCGACACGGTTCTTGGTCATCGTTCGCTCCAGTGTTCTGCCATCCATTGCGAGACGGCGATTGTAACCACGGCTCTCGGCGCGGCGCCCGTCAAGCTTGACGATTCTGTTCAATAGAATATAGTTCTGTCTAGTAGAACGTAAGTCCCAGAACAAGATCACACAACAAGAGGGTGTCCCCATGCATATCAAGCAGCTGCTGTCCGCTTCGTGCCTGTCCCTGGCCGTGCTGGCCGCACAGGCCTCGGCGAAGGAAGTGATCGTCAGCGCCGTATCTCCCACCTCCGACGACTACGCCCTGGCGGTGGCCTGGTCGAACATCAGTGCCCGGGAAAAAGGCGAATCGCTCACCGTGGTGGACAACGGCACCATCAAGGGCCTGCGGCTCCTGGCAACGGACAAGGTGAACGTGGCGGTGATCGGCTCGCCTCACTTCAAGGACGCAACGCTTCGCCAGGGCCAGTTCTCGGAAGACCCGGATCGCCTCGTCGAGCGCTACAAGCACATGAAGGCGCTGTTCGCCATCCGCTCCAGCGCCGGCCAGTACCTCGTCACCGAAAAGAGCGGCATCAAGGCGTTCGCCGACTTCAAGGGGCGCAGCCTGGCGGTCGGGCGCCCCGGAGGCCAGGCCGGGAGCGTTACCGCCGGCTTGCTGAAGGCGACCGGACTGGAGCCGGGCAAGGATGTCGACACGCAGTACATCACCTATAGCGAAGCCTTCGACCAGATGGCCAACGGCAGCCTGGACGGCACCATGGTCTGGGGCAGCGTGCCGCAGGCGGCGGTGGACAACGCTTCGCGCACCATGAAGCTGCGCTTCGTATCGCCGGACCCGGCCGTCTTCGAGGATTTCAAGCGCGATGTCACCAGCGGCGAGTACTTCTCGCTGAAGACGGTGCCGGCCAGCCGCATCCAGTCGGCTTACGAAGGACGGGTCGAAAGCGACGGCGACGTGCGTTTCTGGACCTTCCCCTTCATGTTCGTGGTGAACGACACCATGGATGAAGAAACCGCCTACCGGATCACCAGGAGCCTGTGGGAGCACGTCGAGGAAATCCGCTCGACCACCAGCGCACTGGCGCTGCTGGACATCGACGACGCTACCCAGATGCTCTCTGCCGACCTTCATCCCGGCGCCGCCCGCTACTTCCGCGAGAAGGGTCTGATCCAATGAAAGCTGCACCTCTGCTGCGCGCTGCCGATGGCGAGGCGCCCTGGCAACCGCTTCTGCGGGGGACGGGGTTGCTGGCGTGCGCGCTGACCAGTGCGTTCGTCATCTACACCACGGCAGTGGGCAAGTTTCCCGCGCAGGTCCAGTACGGCCTGGTCCTGCTGCTCGGCCTGATCGCCGTGTTCTGTCTCAAGCCGGGGCCGCTAGCGCGAGTCGGTCGCGGCGGGCTGGATGCGCTGCTGAGCCTGGCGTTCATCGCCATGAGCCTGTTCAGCTGCGTCTATCTCCTCCGCGAATACAACGAGATCGCCGCGCTGCGCGAAGGCCTGCCGAACGACCAGGACCTGTTCTGCTATCTGCTCGGCACCCTGGCGGTGCTGGAAGCGTCGCGCCGGGTCGAGGGCTGGGTGCTGCTGGCCATCGTGGGTGCGGCGCTGGGCTATCTCTTGTTCGGCAACTACCTGCCGGGGCTGCTCGGCCACCGTCCGTTCGGAGTGGACGAGGTGCTGGAGATCTCCTTCAGCTACCAGGGCATCTTCGGCGTCGCCCTCGGGGCGGTGGTGGACGTGGTGCTGGTGTTCGTCATCCTCGGCGTTGCGCTGCGGCTGACCGGCGCCGGCGACTTCTTCAACTTCGTCGCGCTACGGGCCACCCGCCGGTTGCGCTCGGGGCCGGCACAGGCCTCGATCATCGGTTCCGCGCTGTTCGGCTCGGTCAACGGGTCGGCGCCGGCCAACGTCGTCGCTACGGGCGTGCTCACCATCCCGATGATGCAGCGCTCCGGGTTCAAGGCGAGCTTCGCGGGCGCAGTGGAGGCGGTGGCTTCGTGCTCGGGGCAGATCATGCCGCCGATCATGGGGGTCGGCGCCTTCATCATGGCGGAGATCACCGGCATTCCCTATGCCAAGATCATGCTCGCCGCCGTTGTGCCGGCCTTCCTCTATCTGTTCGCGCTGTCCGCCGCCGTGGCGCTGGAGGCTGCCCGGCTCGGCATCAAGCCGCTGGAGGGGCAGGGTCGCGAGACCATGGATGCCCGCCGGCTGTGCGAGTGCATCACCTTGCTGGCCGGCTTCGGCACCCTGATCGGCATGCTCTTTTCCGGGTATGCGCCAACCTACTGCGGCCTGGTCGCCGCGGCCGTCGTGATGGTGGTTGGCAACCTGCTGCCGCGCACCAGAATGAGCCTGTCCGACTGCGGCCGATTCCTGGTCGACGGCGGCCGCGACGGCCTCGCGGTGCTGATTTCCTGTGCCGCGATCGGCATTGTCATCGGGGCCGTCAGCAGCACCGGGCTGGGCATCAAGCTCAACCAGATGATCATCGCCCTCGGCAGCCACAGCCTGTTGCTGGCGCTCATCCTCGCCGCGGCCTGCTCGATCCTGCTCGGGATGGGCCTGCCGACCGCTGCTTCGTACCTGATGGTGGTCTACGTGGCCGGCCCGGCCATTCTCAAGCTTGGCGTGGACCTGCTGCAGACGCACCTGTTCGTCTTCTACTTCGCCGTGCTCTCGGCGATCACGCCGCCGGTCGCGTTAGCCGTATTCGCCGCGGCCGCCATCGCCAAGACCAGCAGCATGAAGATCGCGGGCAACGCCATGCGGCTTTCGCTCGTGGCCTTCGTCCTGCCGTTCGCCTGGATCTACCACCCGGAAATCAACCTGCAAACGCTGAACGCCGAAACCCTGTGGCCGACGCTCGCTTTCATCGCGGCATTGATGATCGCCACCTTCGGCCTCACCGCTGGACATATCGGTTTCTTCTGCCAGCGCCTGTCGGTGATCGAGCGGATCGTGCTGGTGGCCGCCGGTGCCCTGGTGCTGGCGCCGGGATGGGGGCCGACCACCGCCGGCGTAGCCGTGATCGTCGCCGTACTTGGCCTTCGCTACTGGAGAAAAAGCAATGTTCAAGCCTTTGCGTGAGATTCGCGTGCTGGATCTGACCAATGTGCTGGCCGGGCCCTTCTGCTGCCATCAGCTCGCGCACATGGGGGCCGACGTCATCAAGGTTGAGGTGCCGGGCTCGGGAGACCTGGCGCGCCAACTGGGGGCGGACCCGGAGCTCAACGAGAAGCTGATGGGCGTCTCCTTCCTCGCGCAGAACCCGGGCAAGCGCTCGCTGACCCTGAACCTCAAGAGCGCGGCCGGCCGGGCGGTGCTGCATCGCCTGGTGCAGAGCGCCGACGTCCTGGTGGAGAACTTCCGGCCGGGCGTCATGGACCGGCTGGGCGTCGGCTACGAAGCCTTGCGCAAGATCAACCCGCGCCTGGTCTATTGCGCCATCTCCGGTTTCGGCCAGGACGGGCCCCTGCACGACCTGCCGGCGTACGACCAGATCATCCAGGGCATGTCGGGCGTCATGAGCGTCACCGGGGCGCCGGAGAACGCCCCTTATCGGGTCGGTTATCCAATTTCCGATACGGTCGGCGGCATCACCGCCGCCTTCGCCATCGCCAGCGCGCTGGCCGACGCCTCGCGGGAGGAAGGCTGCTTCATCGACGTCTCGATGCTGGAGGCGACGCTGGCCACCATGGGCTGGGCCGTGTCGAACTATCTGGTGGCTGGCCGCGAGCCGCAACCGATGGGCAACGACAACGTTACCGCCAGCCCCTCGGGGACCTTCCGCACCGCCGACGGGCTGATCAACATCGCGGCCAACAAGCAGGAGCAGTTCGAAGCGGTATGCCGGGTTCTCGGCGTTCCGGCACTGATCGACGACCCCCGGTTCGCCAAGCGCCAGGCGCGTCTGCAGCACCGGGCCGCGCTCACGGCCCTGCTCGAGGAAGCGCTCGCCCATCGCACCACGGAACAGTGGTGGACGTTGCTGAACGAGGCGGGTGTTCCCTGCGGCCCGGTGTACCGCGTGCCGGAAGTGCTGGCGCATCCGCAGATTCGGGAGCGCGGCATGATCGGCACCTTCGACCGGGTTCCCGGTGTCGGCAAGGCCGTCAGCCTGTTGCGTACCGGGGTCAAGATCAATCGCCAGGCGCCGGCAGTCGAGATGCCGCCGCCGGCGCTCGGGGAACACACCGACGAAATCCTGGCGGAGCTTGGCTACAGCGCCGGGGAAATCGAGCGTATGCATGAGGAGCGTGCCGTATGAGTATCAAGGATCCATCCCGGCAGCTGGCCGAGGACTGGTGGGAAACCCGGATCATCGACATGCAGCCGGGCGTGATCCGCTACCGCGGCTATCCCGTCGAAGAGCTGATCGGCAATGTCGGGTTCGCCCAGATGATCTGGCTGATGTTGCGCGGCGAGTTGCCTTCACGCGGGCAGGCTGACCTGCTCGAGGCGGCGCTGATGGCGGCGGTGGATCATGGTCCGCAGGCGCCGAGCATCGCCATCGCACGCATGGCCACCACCTGCGGCGTAGGTCTGAACAGCGCCATGGCATCGGCCGTCAACGTTCTTGGCGACGTCCATGGGGGGGCTGGCGAGCAGGCCGTCGAGCTCTACCTGGATATCGCCTCGCGCGTCGATGCCGGCACGGCAATGGCGCAGGCGGTGGAGCAGGCCCTGGATGCCTTCGTCGACGCGCATGGCAAGTTCATTTCCGGCTTCGGACATCGCTTCCATCCCGTGGACCCGCGCACCGCGCCGCTGCTGGCGCTGGTCGACCGGGCGGCGACCGAAGGGATCGTCGACGGACGTTTCGCCATGATCGGGCGGGCGGTCGAGGCCTGCCTCGAGGCCCGCAAGGGCAAGCGCATCCCGATGAACATCGATGGGGCGACCGCGGTGATCTACGCCGAGCTCGGCTTTCCTCCGCCGCTCGCGCGCGGGCTGTTCTGCCTCTCGCGCTCGGTGGGCATCCTGGCCCACGCCTGGGAACAGACCCAGCAGGGCGGTCGCAACAAGGGGCCGATACCGCGCCAGTTCATCGGCTCCTATTCCGGCCATCCGCCACGTTCGCTGAAGGAGACGCCATGAGCCTGTACGCCCCGCCCAGGGACCTGCCGACGCGTGTGTTCACCCGCATGCCCGACGAACTGCGGCGTCCGGACGGCGATTCCGACTGGGGCCGGGCAAACAAGCCCGGGCAATCGGTACCCTGTTTTCTGGAAGGCCCCTCGTTCGACCGGGCGGGCAATCTCTACGTCACCGACATCCCCTATGGGCGCATCTTCCGTATCTCGCTCAGCGGCGAATGGAGCCTGGTCGTCGAGTACGACGGCTGGCCGAACGGGCTGAAGATCCATCGCGACGGGCGAATCTTCGTTGCCGACTACAAGCACGGCATCCTTTTGCTCGACCCGGAAAAGGGCGAGGTCACGCCTTTTCTCACCCATCGCCGCAGCGAAGGGTTCAAGGGCGTGAACGACCTGTTCTTCGATCGCGAGGGGTGGCTGTACTTCACCGACCAGGGCCAGACCGGGATGCATGATCCCAGCGGCCGCGTTTTCCGCTACGAGCCGGACAGCCAGCGCCTCGACTGCCTCATCGACAACGGGCCGAGCCCCAACGGGTTGGTCATGGATCTGGACGAACGCGCCCTGCTGGTTGCGATGACCCGCGGCAATGCGGTCTGGCGCCTGCCGCTGCAGGCCGATGGCAGCACCTCGAAGGTCGGCATCTTCACCGCCATGGCGGGCGGCGTCAGCGGTGCGGACGGAATGGCGCTGGACAGCGCCGGCAATCTGTTCGTCTGCGACGCTGGAAATGGCTGCGTGTGGGTGTTCGATCGCCATGCGGTGCCGCTCTACCGCATCCGCTCCTGCACCGAGGGACGCACGCTGACCAATCTGGCGTTCGGCGGTGAAGACGCAAGGCAGCTGTTCATCACCGATTCGTCCACCGGCTCCATCCTGGTTGCCGACCTCGAGGTGGCCGGGCGGCCGATGTATTCGCACAGCTGATCCCGCGCCGGCGCTGGATGCGCCCTGGCGTCGGACTGGCTGGATGCTGAAAGGCCGGTACCGTGCCTAGGCTTGCGAAGGTGCAGATGATGCCCTTGCTCGGCCGTGCCGAAGCGGTACATCGGGGTGTCGTGCGGGGAAGGGATGTTCGCGGATGGGCTGCGGTAGCCCGACAGGCGCGCTGCCAAGGCTACGGGAAAGGGAGCCGCCGGATGCAGCGGCTCCCGGTGGCGGTCAGAGCGCGCCGATTTCCTTGTAGTAGCGCTCGGCGCCCGGATGCAGCGGGATGGGCAGGTTCTTGGTGGCGTTTTCCAGAACGATGTCCTTGGCTGCCGAGTGGGCGTTCTTCAGATGGTTGAGGTTTTCGAACAGCAGCTTGGCCATCTGGTAGGCGACTTCGTCGGAGACGTTCTCGTGGGTCACCAGGATGTTGGTGATCGCCACGGTAGGCACGTCGGTTTCCTGGCCGTCGTAGGTGCCGGCGGGCATCTTGGCCGCCTGGTAGGCGGGGTTGCCGATCTTGGCCACGACGTCGGCCGGCACTTCCACGTAGTTCAGCGGCATGGTCGAGGCGAGGTCGCGGATGGCGGCCATGCCCAGGCCCGAGGACTGCAGGGTGGCATCCAGCTGGCGGTTCTTGACCAGTTCCACCGACTCGGCGAACGGCAGGAATTCGACCTTGCCCATGTCGTCGTAGGTCAGCCCGGCGGCTTCGAAGATGGCCCGTGCGTTCAGCTCGGTGCCGGACTTCGGCGCGCCGACGGAGATGGTCTTGCCCTTGAGGTCGGCCAGCGTCTTGATGCCCGACTCCTTGCTGGCGACGATCTGGATGTAGTTCGGATAGGTGCCGGCGATCGCCCGCAGCTTCTTCAGCGGTGCCTTGAAGCCGGCGTCCGCCACGCCGTTCCAGGCGTCGGCGACCGAGTCACCGAGTGCGAATGCCAGTTCGCCGCGGCCGGCCTGCAGCAGGTTGAGGTTTTCCACCGAGGCCTTGGTCGCCTGGACCGAGGTCTTGGAACCGCTGATGCCGTTGCTGTAGACCTGCGACAGGGCGACGCCCATCGGGTAGTAGACCCCGCTGGTGCCCCCGGTGAGGATGTTGATGAAGGTCGGCGCCGCGACCGCGGCGGTGCTGGCGGTGAAGGCCGCTGCCGCAGTGAGCAGAGCGAAGCGTTTGGTCAATTTCATTGATGCATCTCCATTTGTTGTTATTGGCGTATGCAATGTCCGTTTGAAGGGCCTCGGGGTAACCGGGCATGCCCATGCAAGCAGAAGGAGAGACGGCAGCGCGGGGATCCGGATCGTCACGGGTCAGGCGCGAGGGACGCATGATCGGGCGAGCGGGTGTGCGCTGGCAGAGGAGGCGGTCGATGGCGCATCTCTTGTCTTTCTTGTTCAGCCAGGGCGCATAGGCGCCGTTGCCGACTCTAACAGAAGCGGTGGGCCGAGCAAGCCCTCCAGCGAAGCGGTGGAAAAAGAGCGCTCGCGTCTGGGACGGCCCTTGCAGCGATGCCGGCCTCGCCTGGACCGGACTATCGCTTGAGCAGCGACACGAACCAGCCGTGCCCGCTGACCAGCACGATGCCGCCCAGGGCCAGGATCGCCCCGGTGACGAAGCCGGGCTCGATGGGTTCGGCCAGCAGCCAGGCGCCGAGCACGACACCGAACAGTGGTGTGAGAAAGGACAGCACCCCGAGCCGCGAGGCCAGGTAGCGCCGCAACAGGGCGAACCAGACCAGGAAGCTGGCGAAGCACACCACGATCGACTGGAACCCCAGGCTCAGCCAGACCAGCGGGGTGGGGTTGAAGGTGGTGTGGCCGGTGAGCAGGGCCAGCGGCAGCAGCAGGACGAAGCCCGTGCCCAGCTGGTAGAGCAGCGTCTGGGTCGCCGGCAGCGACGACAGCCGGGTGGCGCGGATCAGTACGGTGGTGGAACCCCAGGCGACGCCGCCGAGCAGGGCCAGGAAATCGCCCCAGAGCACGCCGGACAGGCCGCCGTCGGCCTTTGCGCCGCGCAGGAAGGCCACGGCGATGCCGGCGAACGCCAGCGCCACGCCGAGCCACTGCAGGGGCGCGAGCCGCTCGTTCGGCAGCTTCCAGTGCAGGCCCAGGGCGGCGAACACCGGGGCGGTGTAGAGGAACACCACCACGTGCCCGGCCGAGGTGTGCCGCACCGCCTCGCCGACCAGCAGGAACTCCAGCGTGAAGCAGCCGCCGGCCAGGCAGCCGGCTCGCCAGATGCCGTCGGCCACGCTCAGCCGCTCGCGCCGCAGCAGCATCAGCACGGCGACCAGCAATCCGCCGATGCCAGAGCGCAGGGCGATCTGCAGCACCGGGGAGAAGTCCGGCGCGGTCGCCTTCAGCGCGATCTGTTGCATGCTCCAGATCAGGCAGAGGATCAGCATCAGCCCGACGGCGGTCGGATCGAGCGGCTTGCGGGTGTCCATCGAAGGCTCCATGAGCGAGCGGGGCGGGCATTGTCGGCCTTGCCGCCGTCTTGGTGAAGATGGGGCGCTGTTCGCGGCCAGGGCCGCTCCCACACAGACGTAGGGTGGAAAACCGCGAAGCGTTTTCCACCCTGGGCCGCGGTGGTGCCCGCTGATCACGGCGAGTTCGGCGTCGGTCCCACCGGACGCGTGGATGAGGCTGCGCCGTCATCCACCCTACGTGCTCGCGGACCTGACCTCGTGGGTGGCATCTGATCCGTATTTTTCCGCTCGACCTGAGTCTGTTTTGTCTCGCTGCTACGCCCGATCATGCGCGCGTCCGAAACGGCCCATGAGGCGACGCCATGACCGACCAGATCCCCGTGCGAATCATCGAAACCGTCGACCCGGGCAGGCCCATCCGCCTGACGCCGGCGCAGCTCGGCGGCCCGATTCACACGCGCACTTTCACCGGGCTGTTCCGCAACCTGCGGCTGCTCGGCGCCGGCGCGCTCTTCGTGCTGTTCTTCGGTACCGCCTGGCTGGACTGGAACGGCCGGCAGGCGGTGCTCTGGGACCTGGGCCGGCGGCAGTTCCACGTCTTCGGCGCGACCTTCTGGCCGCAGGATTTCATCCTGCTCTCGGCGCTGCTGATCATCGCCGCCTTCGGGCTGTTCTTCGTCACCGTGCTCGCCGGGCGCGTCTGGTGCGGCTACGCCTGCCCGCAGAGCACCTGGACCTGGGTCTTCATGTGGGCCGAGAAGGTCACCGAGGGCGACCGCCTGCAGCGCATCAAGCTGGACGCCGCGCCCTGGACGCTCCACAAGCTGCTGCGCCGTGGCGCCAAGCATGCGCTCTGGCTCGCCGTCAGCCTGGCCACGGCGCTGGCCTTCGTCGGCTACTTCACGCCCATCCGCGAGCTGGTGCGCGAGCTGTTCACCCTTCAGCTCGGCCTGCAGACCGGCTTCTGGCTGTTCTTCTTCACCGCCGCCACCTACGTCAACGCCGGCTGGCTGCGCGAGCAGGTGTGCCTGCACATGTGCCCGTACTCGCGCTTCCAGAGCGTGATGTTCGATGCCGACACCCTGGTGGTGTCCTACGACGCCGCACGTGGCGAAAGCCGCGGTCCGCGCCGCAGGGACAGCGATCCGCGCGCGCAGGGCCTGGGCGACTGCATCGACTGCACGATGTGCGTGCAGGTCTGCCCGACCGGCATCGACATCCGCGACGGCCTGCAGCTGGACTGCATCAGCTGCGGCGCCTGCGTCGACGCCTGCGACAGCGTGATGGACAGGATGGGCTACGCCCGCGGGCTGGTCCGCTACACCTCCGAGCGCACGCTGCAGGGCGGCCGTACGCGGCTGCTGCGGCCGCGCCTGGTGGGCTATGCGGCCATGCTGGCGCTGATGGTCGGAACCTTCGCCTGGGCGCTGCAGGCGCGGCCGCTGGTCTCGCTGGACGTTACCCGCGATCGCACCCTGTTCCGCGAAAACAGCGCCGGCCAGATCGAGAACATGTACAGCCTCAAGGTCATCAACAAGACCCAGCAGCCGCGCGAGTACCGGCTCGCGCTCACCGACGGGCCTTTCGAGCTGCACGGCCCGAGCCGCCTTGCCCTGGCCCCGGGCGAGATCGCCGACGTGCCGCTGAGCGTCGCGCTGGTGGACGAGGGCGCGCCGGCCTCGCGCCGCGACCTCGGCTTCGTCGTCAGCGACCGCGCCGATCCGGCCAGCCGCGTCGTCACCGCCAGCACCTTCGTCGCGCCGGCGACCCGGTAGGCCGGCTCCGGCGGCGGTGTCGGTCACCCAGGCAGCATCGCCCCGAGGTCGGGCCTCCCACAAAAGCCGCGTCGCTGTGGGAGGCGCGCCCCCGCGGCGACGTAGGCCGCGGGCCTGCCCGAGTCGTCATCGCTTCGCGCAAGGTCGGGCCTGCCACAAAAGCCGCGTCGCCGACCGGGCCCCGTGGAGGCGCGCCCCCGCGGCGATGCAGGCCGCAGGCCTGCCCGAGTCATCATCGCTTCGCTGCAGGGTCGGGCCTGCCACAAAAGCCGCGTCGCCGACCGGACCCGGTGGGAGGCGCGCCCCCGCGGCGATGCGGGCCGCAGGCCTGCCTGCAAGTCAAAAGGCTTCCATCGGTCTTCACCCGGCCGCCGCGTTCACCTCGGCCAGCGCCGTCCCCACCTGGACGATGGCCGCGTTGCGCCGGTCCATGTCCGCCGCGCTGCCGGTGAGGTAGACGGCCACCAGAACAGGCCCGCGCGTCGGCGGCCAGAAGATGGCGATGTCATTGGCCGTGCCGCGCTCGCCCGAGCCGGTCTTGTCGCCGGCGCGCCAGTCCTTCGGCACGCCGGCGCGCAGCCGCGCGTCGCCGGTCCGGTTGGCGATCAGCCAGGCCTGCAACTGCTCGCGCGAGGCGGGCGAGAGGTGCGTGCCCAGCAGCAGCTCGCGCATGTCGGCGAGCATCGCCGCCGGCGTGGTGGTGTCACGCGGATCGCCGGGCAACGCCTCGTTCAGCTCGGTCTCGAGCCGGTCCAGCCGCGTCTGCCGGTCGCCCAGGCCGCGGGCGAAGGCGGTCAGTCCTTGCGGCCCGCCGAGGTGGGCGAGCATCAGGTTGCCGGCGGTGTTGTCGCTGCGGGTGACCGCCGCCTCGCAAATCTCCGCCAGGGTCATGCCCTCGCCGCCAGTGCGCGCGCCGGTCACCGGCGAATATTCGACCAGGTCGGCTTCGCCGAACACCACCCGCTGCGCGAGGCTCAGCTCGCCGCGGTCCTGCCGGGCCAGCAGCGCGGCGGCGGCGAGGAACTTGAAGGTGCTGCACAGCGGGAAGCGCTCGTCCTGGCGCCGGCCGGCCCGCAGGCCGTCGTCCGTATCCAGCAGCGCCACGCCGAGGCGCCCGCAAACCTCCGCCTCGATGCGCGCCAGGCGCCGTTCGAAGGCCTCGATACGGCCTTGCGAATCGGCCGCCGCGAAGCGGATGCCCGTCAGCCCCGCCAGGGACGTGGCCAGCACCGTTGTGGTGAATGCGCGTCGGGAAAGCATCGGTATTCCTCCGTATGAGGCCAACTATCGTGCAGCGCAGCGGTATGGACAAACGATGTTCGAACGCGGGGCGATCCGAATGGTTGGCCGCCAGCCGCTTGGGCGATACATTGCGCGACGGCGGAACGCGAATACTCTGTTCCCTTTTTGTGGATAGTGGTTGAACCCTAATAGGAGAGACCTTCGTGCTCAAGGAAATCGGCGGAGTCCAGATACAGCCCAAGCACAGGGCCTCATGCCATTGCGGCTCGGTGGTGCTGGAGCTGAGCCTGCCCGACGGCGTGGTGGATCCACGCCGCTGCAATTGCTCCATATGTCGACGCAAAGGCGCGGTTGTCGCCTCCGTGCCCTTGAGCGGCATCCGCATTCTGCAGGGGGCCGAACATCTGAAGCTCTACCAGTTCAACACCTTTACCGCGAAGCACTACTTCTGTTCGAACTGCGGCATCTACACGCATCACCAGCGCCGCTCCAACCCCAACGAATATGGTTACAACGTGGGCTGTCTCGAGGGCGTCGACCCGTTTGCCATTGCCGATATTCCCACCAGCGACGGGGTCAACCATCCGGCGGATCGGCATTGAATTCCAACAGGCTGGACAGCGTCTTGCCGCCGGGCGTTAGGTGGCCATGAAGGCTCCGGTGATCCGTTCCATTCTGATCGCGGCACTGGCCGGTGCCGTGATCTGGGCCGTGTCACCTGTAATGACCGGCCAGCCAGAACCCTGGGATGCAGGCGGTCTCTACTACTGCGGCGCCATGGTGCTTGGCGGACTTCTCTCGGGCCTTATCGCAACGGGGCCACTCTGGGCGCTCTATGTCGGTGCGATCCTGGGGCAGGTCCTGTACCAGCTTGTGTTCTTGCCTCTGGATCCTTTAATCCTGGTTGGGCTTTTGTTCTTGTCGGCGTGGTCGTTGCTGTTTCTGTTCGGGGCCTATCTTGGCTCTCGCATTCGCGGTTTTGTCAGTGCTCGCTCAGGCGCGACTCGCTAACTCGTTACTTATTATCGTGCGGCGATAACGACATCTTTTGCGGTCCATCTCTTTGCAATTGGCTGATGGCCTGTTTGTTCGTCGCGGCCTGCGCACGAAGTTCACGGCCTCGAGCCGGTCAGTCTTTACCATGGCGATGGGCTGCCAAATCGAAGTGAACTAACACCCCAGCGGCACGATCCTCTTTTAGGCACATTCAGCGCGAGCCCGGCGGCCACGCATCTGCAATGGCAGCGCGTCAGGCCGCCGAGCGACGAGGAGGCCTCCGTGACCGCAACCACCCACCGCACGTACCGAAGCATGCCGAACCCGCTGCATGCGACCCTGCTCGCCGGGACCGTTCCCCTGTTTCTCGGCGCCTTGCTGAGCGATATCGCCTACTTCCGCAGCTACCAGATCCAGTGGAGCAATTTCTCATCCTGGCTGATCGCCGGGGGGCTGGTGTCCTGTGGCCTGGCCCTGCTGTGCGCGCTGGTCGGGCTGATCCGGGCCGACCGGAAGACGGGGCGGCCCTTGCTCTACGTCCTGCTGCTGCTGGCGACCTGGGTGCTGGGTTTCATCAATGCCCTCGAGCACGCCAAGGATGCCTGGGCCACCATGCCGGCCGGGCTGGTCCTGTCGGTGATCGTCACCGTGCTGGCCTGCGTGGCGACCGGGGTCGGCATCACTCACCGGCATGCGGGAGGTGCGGCATGAGACATTCCAGCGCACCGACTGCCCTGACCCTGGCGCTGTTTCTCGCCGCATGCGGCGGCGGGGGGCAGGATAGCGCCCAGCAGTACGGCCCCGATCCCAGGCTCGTCGAACCCGAGCGGGGGCTGTTGCCGAGCATGACGATCGCCGAGCCGGCGCCCTGGGGCGACGAGAAGCCGACGGTCCCGCAGGGCTTCACCGTGACGGCTATCGCCACCGACCTGAAGATCCCGCGGCAGACGCTGGTACTGCCCAATGGCGACATCCTGGTGGCCGAGGGCCGGGGCGGCAACGCACCGAAGCTCAAGCCGAAGGACGTGATCGCCGGCTACATCAAGGCGAAGGGCACCACCCCGGTGGAAAGCGGCAATCGCCTGACCCTGCTGCGCGATGCCGATGGCGACGGCACCTACGAGCTCAAGACCGTGTTCGCCGACAACCTCGACGCGCCCTACGGGTTGGCGCTGCACGAGGGCAATCTCTACGTGGCCAACCAGGATGCGCTGGTGCGCTTCGATTACCAGGAGGGCCAGACCGAGGCCAGCGGGCCGCCGGAAAAGGTCACCGACCTTCCCTCCGAGATCAACCACCACTGGACCAAGGCGCTGACCATCAGCCCCGACGGGCGCTTCCTTTACGTCGGTATCGGCTCCAACAGCAACATCACCGAGCGCGGGATGGAGGCCGAAGTCGACCGCGCCCTGGTCTGGCAGATCGACGCCGAGACGGGCGCCCACAAGCCCTATGCCACCGGCCTGCGCAACCCCACCGCGCTGACGATCCAGCCAGGGACCGGGCAGCTGTGGGCGGTGGTGAACGAGCGCGACGAGTTCGGCGAGGACCTGGTGCCTGACTACCTCACCTCGGTGCGCGAAGGCGGCTTCTATGGCTGGCCCTACAGCTACTGGGGGCAGAACGTCGACCCGCGAGTGCGGCCGCAGGACCCGGACAAGGTCGCCGCGGCGATCGTGCCGGATTACGCCCTCGGATCGCACGTCGCCGCCCTCGGCCTGGATTTCTCCGAGCCGCCCATGGGCGAGCAGTTCGCCGACGGCGTGTTCGTTGGTGAGCACGGCAGCTGGAACCGCAAGGAGCCGGTCGGCTATCGGGTGATCTTCGTGCCGTTCAGCAACGGCCGCCCCTCGGGGCAGCCGGTCGATTTCATGACCGGCTTTCGCACGGAAGACGGCAAGACCCGCGGCCGGCCGGTCGGTGTTACGGTCGACCCGCGCGGCGCCCTGATCGTCGCCGACGACCTGTCGAATACCGTGTGGCGAGTGACCCGCACGCCGTGACGGTCCCCCGGCAAGTCGGCGGCCGCAGGATCGTCGACTTGCCGGGTCGAGCGACCTGGCTAACCGAGCTGCGCTG
Source organism: Stutzerimonas azotifigens DSM 17556 (assembly GCF_000425625.1). GTDB lineage: Bacteria > Pseudomonadota > Gammaproteobacteria > Pseudomonadales > Pseudomonadaceae > Stutzerimonas > Stutzerimonas azotifigens. The sequence goes on along the minus strand of NZ_KE384417.1, from coordinate 50,033 downwards.
CGATCGCGGCCTTGTCGATCACGGACCAGACCTCCCGGATGCGCCCGTCGCTGAACCCGTAGAACACGTTCTCGCCGAAGCGGACGCGCCGGCCGTTCACTGGCAGGTCGAACAGGATGCCGCTGGGCGTGCAGTCGAACTGCAGCCGGCACGCCACCTGCGGCGGGTCGACGATCAACTGCTGCACGTCGAAGCGAAGGTCCGGTATCGCCCTGATGTCGTTCTCCAGCATGGTGCGATAGCCGGCCAGGCCGACGTGCTGGCCGTTGTAGTGCACCTCGTCGTGGACGAAGGTTCCGAGCCTGGGCCAGTCCTGCTCGTTCAGGCAGGCGATGTAGCCGCGATAGTGCTCGGCAAGGTCGGTTTTGTTCATGGGCTGGGCCTGTCGTTATGCAAGGGTGGTCTTCTAATCATCCAGCAATTCCGGACGAAACAATTCGCGCCTGTCCGCCACCCGGTCTCCCGCCACCACGAACACCCCGTTCCCGGTGTAGTGCAGCGTCTGCGGATGCGCCGGCTCGGGCGCGACATGCGCCTTCACCACTTCGAAGATGAAGAAGTTGTACCGATCCACCAGCGCATCGTCGTGCAGCCGGCATTCGAAGCTGGCGTGGCACTGTTCCAGCAGCGGGGCGGCGACGCATTCGGCCCTGGTGGTGGCGAGGCCGAAGGCTTCGAACTTGTCGACCTCGGCGCCGGAACAGTTGCCGATCCGCACCATGGTGTCCAGCAGCGGCAGGGTGGGCAGATTGATCACGCATTCGCCGCTCTGGCGGATGAGTTCGAAGCTGTGGTTGCCGGCGGAGATCATGCAGCCGACCAGCGACGGCGAGAACTCCATGACGGTCTGCCAGCCGAGGGTCATGACGTTGCGCTGGCCGGCGTGGCAGGAGGTGATGAGCACGATGGGGCCGGGTTCGAGGTAGCGGCGCACCTGGTGGACGGGGAAGTCCTGCTTGGCGATCGGGCGGGTCATGGCGGGCCTCATGGGGGAGCGGGTGGTTCCATGATTCGGACCGCGTCGTCCGGCAGGGTTCAGCCGAGACGATGGAGTGGCCGGCGGATAACGCTGCGCGGTTATCCACCCTACGGGCGAATGCCTTGCCTGTGGGAGGCGCGCCCTCGCGGCGATTATTTGCCGGCCAGGGTCTTTGCACGGCTCCTGTAGGAGCGGCCCTGGCCGCGAACGGG
>NZ_KE384417.1:28007-48118 GCF_000425625.1 Stutzerimonas azotifigens DSM 17556 | reverse complement strand
GGGGACTCGTTCGCGGTCAAGACCGCTCCCACAAGCTGATCGCCCCGGGGGCGGGCCTCCCACAAGAACCCTCACCCCTGGCCCCTCTCCCGTGGGGAGAGGGGGATGTCTCCGTGGCGCCGTCGCTCTCTACAGCGGGTAGTTCGCCAGCTCCCGTGCAATGAGCATGCGCTGGATTTCGCTGGAACCCTCGTAGATCTGGGTGATGCGCGCGTCGCGGTAGTACTTCTCCACCGGATAATCTTCCAGGTAGCCGTATCCGCCGTGAATCTGGATGGCCTGCGAGCAGACCTGCTCGGCCATTTCCGAGGCGAACAGCTTGGCCTGGGAGGCTTCGGAGAGGCAGGGCAGGCCGGCGCTTCTCAGCCGTGCGGCATGGAGCATGAGCAGGCGGGCGGCGTTCAGCCGGGTGTGCATGTCGGCGAGCATGTTGGCGATGCTCTGGTGCTCGGCGATCGGCTTGCCGAACTGCACGCGCTCGCGGGCGTAGGCCAGGGCCGCCTCGAAGGCGGCGCGGGCGATGCCGAGGGCCTGGGCGGCGATGCCGATGCGCCCGCCTTCGAGGTTGGACAGGGCGATGGCCAGGCCTTTTCCTCGTTCGCCGAGCAGGTTGGCCGCCGGGATGCGGCAGTCGGCGAGGGTGACGGCGCAGGTGTCGGAGGCGCGCAGGCCCATCTTGTGCTCGCTGCGCTCGACCGTGAAGCCGGGCGTATCGGTCGGCACCAGGAAGGCGGAAAGGCCTCTCTTGCCCTGGTCCGGGTCGGTCACCGCGAAGACGATGGCGACCTTCGCGCGGCGGGCATTGCTGCAGAACTGCTTGGCGCCGTTGAGCTCCCAGTGGCCGTCGGCCCGCTCGGCGCGGGTGCGCAGGTTGTGCGCCTCGGAGCCGGCCTGCGGTTCGGTCAGGGCGAAGCAGCCGATGGCGCGGCCGCTGGCCATTTCCGCCAGCCATTCGTCCTTCTGCGCCTGGCTGCCGTACTTGAGGATGGGCCCGCAGCCGACCGAGTTGTGGATGCTCATCAGTGCGCCGACCGCGCCGTCGCCGGCGGAGATTTCCTCCACCGCCAGGGCGTAGGCGACGTAGTCGACGTAGCTGCCGCCCCATTCTTCCGGCACCACCATGCCCAGCAGGCCGAGCTCGCCCATCTGCGCCACCAGGGCGTCGTCGATCCAGCCGGCTTCTTCCCAGGCCCGCGCATGGGGGGCGATCCGTTCGCGGGCGAACGCGCGCGCCATGTCGCGGACCATGCGTTGCTCGTCGGTGAGTTCGATGTCGTGCATCGCGAAGCTCCTGTGCTCAGGCGGTGGTCAGGCGGCGGGCCCTGGCCGCGGCGGGCTTGAAGCCGGCGAAGAAGGCCTCGACCTGCTCGGGGCTCACGGCGTCCAGGGCCGGCGGGTTCCAGCGCGGGTTCTTGTCCTTGTCGACGATGAGCGCGCGCACGCCTTCCATGATGTCGCCCTTGGCGAACCACTGGCGGTCCAGGTGCAGCTCCAGCGCGAAGCAGGAGGCCAGGTCGAGCAGGCGGCCGCGGTGCAGCAGTTCGCGGGTGACGCACATGGCCAGCGGCGAGCGGCTGTCCATCACCTGCAGCGTGCGCTGCGCCCAGTCGCGGTAGGCTGGGCGTTGTTCGTCGGCCAGCGACGCGCGGATCGAGGCGACGTCCGGCTGGGCGAAGTGCAGGTCGATCGCCGGACGCAGCGTTTCCAGCTCGGGCTCGCCCGGGTTGCCCAGCGCCAGGGTGGAGACCAGCGTGCGCAGCGCCTCCTGCGGATGCACCGACCAGGCCATGCCGTCGAGGCAGCGGTCCAGTTCGGCCAGTTGATCATGGGCGATGCAATGGTCGGCGAGCCCCGCATGGAGCGCGCCCGCCGCGCCGATGTGCACGCCGGTCACGCCCAGGTAGGTGCCGAGTTCGCCCGGCAGGCGCGAGAGGAAGTAGCTGCCGCCCACGTCCGGGAAGTAGCCGATGCCGACTTCGGGCATGCCCATCCGCGCGCGTTCGGTGATCACCCGCAGGGTGGCGCCCTGGACCAGGCCCATGCCGCCGCCGAGGACGAAGCCGTCCATCAGCGCGAGGACCGGCTTGGAGTAGGCGTGGATGTACTGGTCGAGCGCGTATTCCTCCTCGAAGAAGGTTTCGTGGCGCTTGTCGCCGGCCTTGAAGCTGTCGTAGAGGAAGCGGATGTCGCCGCCGGCGCAGAAGGCCTTCTCGCCGTTGCCGCGCAGCACCACGGCATGGATGGCCGGGTCCTCGGCCCATTCGGCGAGCTGGCCGTGCAGCTGGCGGATCATCTCCAGCGTCAGCGCATTGAGCCCCGCCGGGCGGTTGAGGGTGAGATGGCCGATGTGGTTGCGCACGGCGCTGAGAACGGGAGCTTGGGTGTCGGTCATGCGTCGTCGCCTTTGCGGTACTGGTTGATGATCGCGGAGAAGTCCAGGCCGCCATGGCCGCCGGCGCTGAACGCCTGGTAGAGCTGCTGGGCGACCGCGCCGAGGATCACCGGCTGGCGCACCTGCCGGGCCGCCTCGGTGGCCAGGCCCAGGTCCTTGAGCATCAGGTCGGTGCCGAAGCCGCCGCTGTAGCCGCGCGAGGCCGGGGCGTTCTCCAGCACGCCGGGGAAGGGGTTGTAGGTGTCCGAGCTCCAGCAGCGGCCGCTGGAGGTGTTGATCACGCCGGCCAGCACCTTGGCGTCCATGCCCAGCGCAACGCCCAGGGCCATGGCCTCGGAGACGCCAATCATGGAGATGCCCAGCAGCATGTTGTTCGCCACCTTGGCCACCTGGCCGTTGCCGGCGGCGCCGCAGTGGATGATGTTCTTGCCCATGGCTTCGAGAATCGGGCGGGCGCGTTCGAAGTCCTCGGTGCTGCCGCCGACCATGAAGGTCAGGGTGCCGGCCGCGGCGCCGCCGGTGCCGCCGGAGACCGGCGCGTCGAGCATGGGGTTGCCGTGCCGGCGGGCGGCCTCGGCCACCTCGCGGGCGCTGTGCGGGTCGATGGTGGAGCAGTCGATCAGCGGCACGCCGGGCCGCGCGCGGGCGATCAGCCCCTCGTCGCCGAGGTACACGGCTTTGACGTGCGGCGCGGCGGGCAGCATGGTGATGATGAGTTCGGCGTCGCTGGCGGCGATTCCCGCCGGCGGCAGGGCGGCGGCGCCGGCTTCGACGAGGCTGCCGACCGCCGCTTCCGAGAGGTCGAAGACGCTCAGCCGGTGGCCGGCCTTGAGCAGGTTGCGGGCCATGGGCGCGCCCATGTTGCCCAGGCCGATGAATCCGATGTGCATGGCTGTTCCTCTTGTTCTTGTTCGTGGGGCTGGCGTGATTGCCATGTCGCCGCGGGGGCGCGCCTCCCACAGGAGTGGGGGATAGGCTTCATGTGGGAGGCCCGCCCTCGGAGCGATGAAGCAGCGTATGCCCTGCGCTTGGCGACTGCTTCAGCGGTGCCTGAAGTCCGGCTTGCGCTTCTCCGTAAAGGCCGTCATGCCTTCCTTCTGGTCGGCGGTGGCGAAGGCCGCATGGAACACCCGGCGCTCGAAGCGGATTCCCTCGGCCAGGGTGGTCTCGAAGGCGCGGTTGACGCTCTCCTTGATCATCAGGGTGGCCGGCAGCGACTTCTCGGCGATCTGCCGCGCCGCCTCCAGCGCCTCCTCCAGCAGTTGCTCCTGCGGCACCACGCGGGCGACCAGCCCGGCGCGTTCGGCTTCCCCGGCGTCCATCTGCCGGCCGGTGAGGCACAGGTCCATGGCCTTGGCCTTGCCGATGGCGCGGGTCAGCCGCTGGGTGCCGCCGATGCCCGGCAGCACGCCGAGGTTCACTTCCGGCTGACCGAAACGGGCATTGTCGGCGGCGATGATGAAATCGCACATCAGCGCCAGCTCGCAGCCGCCGCCGAGGGCATAGCCGGCCACCGCGGCGATCATCGGCTTGCGCCGGGCGGCGATGCGGTCGGCCTCGGCGAAGAAATCGTCGAGGTAGATCTGCGGGTAGGAGAGCCCGGCCATCTGCTTGATGTCGGCACCGGCGGCGAAGGCCCTGGCCGAGCCGGTGAGCACCACGCAGCCGATGCCGGGATCGGCCTCCAGCTCGGCGAGCGCCGTATTGAGCTCGCTTATCAGCTCGGCATTGAGCGCATTGAGCGCCTGTGGCCGGTTGAGGGTGACCAGCGCGACGCGCTCGCGGCGCTCGACGGTCAGGGTCTGGTAGTCCATGTCCAGGGCTCCGTCACTTGAGGTTGATGGTGGTGTTCACCACGCCGCCCACTTCGTTCTCGTCGAACCAGCGCGCTGTGACCGTCTTGGTCTGGGTGTAGAACTGCACCACCTGCTTGCCGTAGGGGCCGAGGTCGCCGAGCTTGGAGCCGCGCGAGCCGGTGAAGGAGAACATCGGCACCGGCACCGGGATCGGCACGTTGATGCCCACCTGGCCGACGTCGATTTCTTCCTGGAAGTGCCGCGCGGCGGCGCCGGAGCGGGTGAAGATGGCGGTGCCGTTGCCGTTGGGGTTCTCGTTGATCATCGCGATCGCCTCGTCCAGGGTGTCGGCGGCCATCACGCAGAGCACCGGGCCGAAGATCTCCTCCTTGTAGATGTCCATCTGCGGGGTGACGCCGGAGAACAGGGTCGGGCCGACGAAATTGCCCTTCTCGTAGCCGGCGACCTGCGCGTTGCGGCCGTCCAGCTCCAGCGTCGCGCCTTCCTGTTCGCCACGGGCGATCAGGCCGCTGACGCGGTCCAGCGCCGCGCAGGACACCAGCGGGCCGAGGTCGGCGCCCGGCTCGGTGCCGGCGCTGACCTTGAGGCCGCGGCCCTTGTCGGCCAGGTCGGCGATCCACTGCTGCGCCTCGCCGACCAGGATCACCACCGACAGCGCCATGCAGCGCTGGCCGGCCGCGCCGAAGGCGGCGCCGGCGATGGCGTTGAGGGTCTGCTCCTTGTGCGCGTCCGGCAGCACGATGGCATGGTTCTTCGCGCCCATCATGCACTGCACGCGCTTGCCGGCTTCGCTGGCGCGGCGATAGACGTGCGTGCCCACCCTGGTCGAGCCGACGAAGGACACGGCCTTGATGTCGCGGTGGTCGCAGATCGCGTTCACCGCATCGGCGCCGCCGTGCACCACGTTCAGCACCCCCGGCGGGATGCCGGCTTCCAGCGCCAGCTCGCACAGGCGCATGGTGACCATCGGGTCCTGCTCGGACGGCTTGAGGACGAAGGTGTTGCCGGTGGCGATGGCCATCGGGAACATCCACAGCGGGATCATCGCCGGGAAGTTGAACGGGGTGATGCCGGCGCACACGCCCAGCGGTTGCAGCAGGGTGTAGGTGTCCACCCCGCCGGCGACGTTGTTGGCCAGCTCGCCGAGCTGCAGGTTGCCGATCCCGGCGGCGTGCTCGACCACCTCCAGGCCGCGGAACACGTCGCCCTCGGCGTCGGCCAGGGTCTTGCCCTGCTCGGCGGTGAGGATGGCGGCCAGCTCCTTCATGTTCTCGCGGATCAGTTGCTGGTACTTGAGGAAGATCCGCGAGCGCGCGCCGATCGGCGTCTTGCGCCAGGTCTTGAAGGCTTCGCGGGCGGCGTCGACGGCGGCGTCGATCTCCTGCGCGGTGGCGAAGGGCACCCGCGCCAGCACCTCCTGGGTCGCCGGGTTGACGATGTCGCGCCATTCGGTGGTGGTGGATTCGACGAATTCGCCGTTGATCAGCAGCTTGACGGTGGGGGTGTCGGTCGACATGGGGCTCTCCGCGCATCTTGTTGTTGTGGGCTCGCTCGAGCGGGCAGCGAGGGCTAACCTGAGCCTAGCAGTGCATTTTTCCTCATACCAACAAGACGATCTGCAGAGGCGCTCTGCGGATTTGCACAAGGGAAACGCAAGGGGCAAGCATGGACTGGGACAACCTGCGCTTCTTCCTCGAGGTCGCCCGCGCCGGGCGCCTGACCACCGCCGCCCGGCGCCTGGGCGTCGACCACACCACGGTCTCGCGCCGGCTGCAGGCGCTGGAGAAGAGCACCGGCCTGCAGCTGTTCCTGCGCGAGCCCGGCGGCTACCGGCTCACCGAGGCGGGACGCGGGCTGCTGCCGCGGGTAGAAGCCATGGAGAGCGCCAGCACGGCGATCGAGCAGGCGCTGCCCAACCCCGGCGACAAGCTCTCCGGGCAGGTGCGCATCGGCGCCACCGAGGGCTACGGCACGCTGATGCTGGCCGGGCAGCTGGCGGCGCTCGGCGAACGCTACCCGCACCTGAACATCGACCTGCTGGCATTGCCGCGGGCGGTGCGGCTGTCGCGCCACGAGGCGGACATCGTGATCACCCTGGAGCGGCCCGAGCGTGGCCCCTTCATCATCACCCGGCTCACCGACTATGTGCTGCGGCTGTACGCCTCGCGCGACTACCTGGCGCGGCACCCGCCGATCCGCCGGCAGGCCGACCTGGCGGCGCACCGCTTCGTCAGCTACGTCGACGACCTGGTGTTCTCCAAGGAACTGCTGTTTCTCGAGGGCCTGGCCGACGCCCAGGCGGTGGGGCTGCGCAGCACCAGCGTGCTGGCCCAGCAGGAAGCGGTGGCGGCGGGGGCCGGCATCGCCATCCTGCCGGCCTTCTCCGCCGACGGGGACGCCCGCCTGCAGGTGCTGCTGGCGGACGAGGTGCGCTTCACCCGGACCTTCTGGATGCTGATGCCGATCGAGTTCAAGGACCTGGCGCGCATGCGCGTGACCTGGGATTTCCTCAAGGGCATTGCCGAGCAGTCGCAGGCGCGGATGATGGGCGAGTCCTGAGGGTCACAGGCGCTCGAAGATTGCGGCGATGCCCTGGCCGCCGCCGATGCACATGGTCACCAGTGCGTAGCGCCCGCCGATGCGCTGCAACTCGTAGAGCGCCTTGGTGGTGATGATCGCCCCGGTGGCGCCGACCGGATGGCCGAGGGAGATGCCCGAGCCGTTGGGGTTGACCTTCTGCGGGTCGAGACCGAGCTCCTGCATGACCGCGCAGGCCTGGGCGGCGAAGGCCTCGTTGGCTTCGATCACGTCCATCTGCTCGACGGCTAGCCCGGTACGCGCCAGCACCTTGCGCACCGCCGGCACCGGACCGATGCCCATGTACGCCGGCTCTACGCCGGCATGCGCGTAGCCGACCAGGCGGGCCAGCGGCTGCAGCCCCAGCGCGTCGGCACGCTCGGCCGAGGCCAGCAGCACCGCCGCGGCGCCGTCGTTCAGCCCGGAGGCGTTGCCGGCGGTGACCGTGCCGTTGTCCTTCTGGAACACTGGCTTCATCGCCGCCAGCTGCGCCGCCGTCACCTCGCCGCGCACGTGCTCGTCGGTGTCGAAGTGGGTCACGCCCTTGCGGGTGCGGATCTCCACCGGGACGATCTGCTCGCGGAAACGGCCGGCCTCGATGGCCTGGGCGGCGCGCCGCTGGCTCTCGACGGCCAGGGCGTCCTGCTGCTCGCGGCCGATGCGGTAGCGCTTGGCGACGTTCTCGGCGGTCACCCCCATATGGAAGCGGCCCCAGGGGTCGTGCAGCACGCCGTGCAGGTAGTCCACCGCCTGCGCGTCGCCCATGCGGCCGCCCCAGCGCATGGCCGGGAGCATGTAGGGGCCGCGGCTCATGCTTTCCGCGCCGGCGCCGATCGCCACCTCGGCATCGCCGAGCTGGATCGCCTGGGCGGCGGAGACGATGGCCTGCAGGCCCGAGCCGCACAGGCGGTTGACGTTGAACGCGGGTGTCTCGATCGGGATGCCGGCCTCGACGGCAGCGACGCGGCTCAGGTAGGCATCGGCCGGCTCGGTGGGAATCACGTTGCCCATCACCACGTGGCCGACCTCGGACGGGTGGATGCGTGCCCGCTGCAGGGCGCCATGGCAGGCGAGGGTGGCCAGGCGGGTGAGCGGGATGTCCTTGAGCGAGCCCCCGAAGGAGCCGATGGCGGTGCGGGCGGCACCGAGGATGACGACGTCGCGTTGGGTCATGAGCATTCCCTGTGGTTGCCTGGCGTCGAGCGCCGGCGGTTTGTTTTTGGATGGCTGGGAACTTTATCAGTCTCAGGGTTCGAAGGTGCGTCGGCAGCGCTGCATGCCGCCTCCACCTGCGGGTTGGCAAGCGTGATTGGCGGGTTTGCCGCCCGCTTCGGAACCACGCACGCATTCCGTGCGGCAGTCCCGGTCCGGCGGTAGCCAGTGTTCCGGGACGCCTGCTAAGCTCCCCGACTCTCAACGGTCCGCCCACTGGGCGTCAGAAAAGGAAACAGCATGAGACATCACCGTTTGGCCTCCGCGATGGCCCTCGTCGGCCTGGTGCTGGCCGGGTGCGATTCGCAGACCAGCGTCAAGCTGGACACTCCGGCGCAGAAAGCCTCCTACGGCATCGGCCTGAACATGGGCAAGAGCCTCGCGCAGGAAGGCCTGGATGATCTCGACCCGCAAGCCGTCGCCCTGGGTATCGAGGATGCCGTCGGCAAGAAGGAGCAGAAGCTGACCGACGAGCAGCTGATGGAAGCCTTCACCGCACTGCAGACCCGCGCCGAAGAGCGCCTGGCCAAGCAGAACGAAGAGAGCCTCGCCGCCGGCAAGAAATTCCTCGAGGACAACGCCAAGCGCGAAGGTGTGACCACCACCGAATCCGGCCTGCAGTACGAAATCGTCGAGAAGACCGACGGCCCGCAGCCGGGGCCGAACGACGTGGTGACCGTGCACTACGAAGGCCGCCTGGCCGACGGCACCGTGTTCGACAGCTCGATCAAGCGCGGCACCCCGATCGACCTGCCGGTCAGCGGCGTCATCCCGGGCTGGGTCGAAGGCCTGCAACTGATGCACGAAGGCGAAAAGGCCAAGCTCTACATTCCCAGCGAGCTGGCCTACGGCGAGCAGAGCCCGAGCCCGCTGATCCCGGCGAACTCCGTGCTGGTGTTCGACCTGGAGCTGATCGACATCAAGAACGAGGAAAACGAGCAGCCCACCGAAGCCCCGGCCGAAGAAGGCGCCGAGGCCCCGGAAGCCGCCGCTCAGTAAGCCCCGACCTCGCTCGACGAACGCCTCGCGATCGCGGGGCGTTTTCGTTCTGGGCAAGGGCACGTGGCCTCCCTCATCCGGCCCTGCGGGCCACCTTCTCCCGGAGGGAGAAGGGACAAGCACGGCGCGGCCTGCTGGCTGGGGTGTGGACCTGTAGGAGCAGGCTCTGCCTGCGACACGGGCAATAAAAAAGCCCCGGGCTTTCACCTCGGCCCTGGCTCCGCGACCTGGACTCGACGGCGCAGCCGAACGCGCTTGAGCGCGGCCCCGAAGGGGTGAGGCCCTTTGGGCCGAATAACCTGGGACGCAGTCCCTGGTGAGAGTCGGCGGGCAATAAAAAAGCCCCGGGCTTTCACCTCGGGGCTTGGAAACTGGCTCCGCGACCTGGACTCGAACCAGGGACCCAGTGATTAACAGTCACTTGCTCTACCGACTGAGCTATCGCGGAACAACGGTGCGTATCCTACTGTTTACAAAGGAGAAGTCAAGCCCGTCGCGATCACAGGATACGCACGATGGCGTCGGTGATGTAATCCAGGTTCTTGCGGTTCAGGGCCGCGGCGCAGATGCGGCCGGTGGCGATCGCGTAGACGCCGAACTCCTCGCGCAGGCGGTCGACCTGCTCGGAGGTCAGGCCGGAGTAGGAGAACATGCCGCGCTGGCGGCTGACGAAGCCGAAGTCCTGCCTGGCGCCCTTGGCCCTCAGCTGCTCGACCATGGCCACGCGCATCTCGTGGATGCGGTTGCGCATCTCGCCCAGTTCCTGTTCCCAGAGCGCGCGCAGTTCGATGCTGGAGAGCACGCTGGCGACGATGGTGGCGCCGTGGGTCGGCGGGTTGGAGTAGTTGGTGCGGATCACTCGCTTGACCTGCGAAAGCACGCGGGCCGATTCCTCGCGGTTGGCGGTGACGATCGACAGCGCGCCGACCCGCTCGCCATACAGCGAGAACGACTTGGAGAACGAGCTGGAGACGAAGAACGACAGCCCCGATTCGGCGAACAGGCGCACGGCCGCGGCGTCCTCTTCGATGCCATCGCCGAAGCCCTGGTAGGCGATGTCGAGGAAGGGCACGTGGTCGCGCTCCTTCAGCACCTCGAGCACCGCCTTCCAGTCGTCCAGGGTCAGGTCGACGCCGGTCGGGTTGTGGCAGCAGGCGTGCAGCACGATGACCGAGCGGGCCGGCAGCTGGCGCAGGTCCTCGAGCATGCCGGCGCGGTTGACGCCATTCGTGGCGGCGTCGTAGTAGCGGTAGCTGTGCACCGGGAAACCGGCCGACTCGAAGAGGGCGCGGTGGTTCTCCCAGCTCGGGTCGCTGATGGCGACCAGGCTGTCGGGCAGCATGCGCTTGAGGAAGTCGGCGCCCACCTTGAGTGCGCCGGTGCCGCCGAGCGCCTGGGTGGTGACCACGCGGCCGTCGGCCAGCAGGTTGGAGTCGGCGCCGAACAGCATCTTCTGCACCGCGCTGTCGTAGGCGGCGATGCCTTCGATCGGCAGGTAGCCGCGCGGCGCCTGGGCGGCCAGGCGGGCCTTCTCGGCCTCGAGCACGGCGCGCAGCAGCGGCACCCGCCCTTCATCGTTGTAGTACACGCCCACGCCAAGGTTGACCTTGTTCGGCCGCGGGTCGGTGTTGAAGGCTTCGGTAAGGCCGAGGATCGGGTCGCGCGGCGCCATTTCGACAGCAGAGAACAAACTCATGTAGGCAGGGCTCGAAAGGAAGAAGGGTGGAGGAGGCGGGCAACACCCAGGGCGGTCGACCGTTCGGCGACAGGTCGCCGGGCGCGGGTTGAATTCGGCGGCAGGATCCCTCAATTAGAGGGCGAAACCGTCGAGTACCGATCGGCGCCGAGCGCATGCCTGTCCGATGCTAGGGCGGTGCTCAAACGGGGCGCTATTATAGCGGCCCTGTCTGCACGCTGCGAGACGTGGGACCCGCTATTTGCAAGGTCATTCGGCGGCTCGTCACCCGGGACTCGCCCGTTCGTCGCCCGACCCTCCCAGGCGTCTCCCTCCGAGAGGTACCGATGTCCAAATTCGAACTGGTCACCCGATTCAAGCCCGCCGGCGACCAGCCGGAAGCCATCCGGCAGATGGTCGAGGGGCTGGAAGCCGGCCTGTCGCACCAGACGCTGCTCGGCGTCACCGGCTCGGGCAAGACCTTCAGCATCGCCAACGTCATCGCCCAGGTGCAGCGCCCGACGCTGATCCTGGCGCCGAACAAGACGCTGGCAGCCCAGCTGTACGGGGAGTTCAAGTCGTTCTTCCCGAACAACGCGGTGGAATACTTCGTCTCCTACTACGACTACTACCAGCCGGAAGCCTACGTGCCGTCGTCGGACACCTTCATCGAGAAGGATGCCTCGATCAACGACCACATCGAGCAGATGCGCCTGTCCGCGACCAAGGCGCTGCTGGAGCGCCCGGACGCGATCATCGTCACCACCGTGTCGTGCATCTATGGCCTGGGCGACCCGCAGTCGTACCTGAAGATGGTGCTGCACGTCGACCGCGGCGACCGGCTCGACCAGCGCGAGCTGCTGCGCCGGCTGACGGGCCTGCAGTACACGCGCAACGACATGGACTTCGCCCGCGCCACCTTCCGCGTGCGCGGCGACGTGATCGACATCTTCCCGGCCGAATCGGACCTGGAAGCCATCCGTATCGAACTGTTCGACGACGAGGTGGAAAGCATCTCGGCCTTCGATCCGCTGACCGGCGAGGTGATCCGCAAGCTGCCGCGCTTCACCTTCTATCCCAAGAGCCACTACGTCACCCCGCGCGAGACGCTGCTGGACGCGGTGGAGAAGATCAAGGCCGAGCTCAAGGAGCGGCTCGATTACCTGCGCGGGCAGAACAAGCTGGTCGAGGCGCAGCGCCTGGAGCAGCGCACCCGCTTCGACCTGGAGATGATCCTCGAGCTGGGCTACTGCAACGGCATCGAGAACTACTCGCGCTACCTGTCCGGGCGCGAATCCGGCGAGCCGCCGCCGACGCTCTACGACTACCTGCCGCCGAACGCGCTGCTGGTGATCGACGAATCGCACGTCAGCGTTCCGCAGGTCGGCGCCATGTACAAGGGTGACCGTTCGCGCAAGGAAACCCTGGTGGAATACGGCTTCCGCCTGCCGTCGGCGCTGGACAACCGGCCGATGCGCTTCGACGAGTGGGAGGCCATCAGCCCGCAGACCATCTTCGTCTCGGCCACCCCCGGCCCGTACGAGGACGAGCACGCCGGGCGGGTGATCGAGCAGGTGGTACGCCCCACCGGTCTGGTCGATCCGCAGGTGGAAGTGCGTCCGGCGCGCACCCAGGTGGACGACCTGCTGAGCGAAATCCGCAAGTGCGTGGCCAGCGAGGAGCGGGTGCTGGTCACCACCCTGACCAAGCGCATGGCCGAGGACCTCACCGACTACCTCGGCGACCACGACGTCAAGGTGCGCTACCTGCACTCGGACATCGACACGGTCGAGCGGGTGGAGATCATCCGCGACCTGCGCACCGGCGCGTTCGACGTGCTGGTGGGCATCAACCTGCTGCGCGAGGGCCTGGACATGCCCGAGGTGTCGCTGGTGGCGATCCTCGATGCCGACAAGGAAGGCTTCCTGCGTTCCGAGCGTTCGCTGATCCAGACCATCGGCCGCGCGGCGCGCAACCTCAACGGCCGGGCGATCCTCTATGCCGACGTGGTGACCGGCTCCATGCAGCGCGCCATCGACGAGACCGAGCGGCGTCGGGCCAAGCAGGTCGCCTTCAACGAAGCGCACGGCATCGTGCCCAAGGGCGTCAAGCGGGACATCAAGGATATCCTCGAGGGCGCCGTGGTCCCCGGTGCACGCAGCAAGAAGCGCCGCGGCGAGGCCAAGGCCGCGGAAGAGGCGGCCCGCTACGAGAACGAGCTGCGCTCGCCGAGCGAGATCACCCGCCGCATCCGCGTGCTGGAAGAGAAGATGATGGAACTCGCCCGCGACCTCGAGTTCGAGGCCGCCGCCCAGACCCGCGACGAGATCCAGAAGCTGCGCGAGCGGTTGTTGCAGGTTTAGGCAGGTCGGAGCAAGAAGAGCGGTCGCAGGTAGAACCTGCTCCTACAGGCAAGCACCACTCATGTAGGAGCAGGCTCTGCCTACGACCCATGCCACCCAGGGACGGGTGAAGAAGGAGCAACGGAATACAGCATTACCGACCGGGCACCAGGAGCCTGCGCCTCGGGCGCTATTCGGAGCCAGGCGCATCTACCTGGTGACCGCCGTCACCCAGGCGCGCGAGGCGCTGTTCTCCGACTGGCGTCTTGGGCGCCTCGTCGTTGGCGAGATGCACGTCGCGCAAGGCAATGGCCTGCTGCGGTCGCTCGCCTTCGTCGTCATGCCCGACCAATTTCCATTGGCTCTTCGAACTCGGCGGGCAGCCGCTCGATGCCGTTCCTCGCTCGGTTCAAATCACGCAGCGCCAAAGCCGTGAATGCCGTCCTGGGACGTACCGGCCAGGTCTGGCAGCGTGGCTTTCATGACCATGCGGTTCGTCGTGAGCAAGACATCCAGCCGCTTGCCCGTTATGTGGTCGCCAATCCCCTCCGTGCCGGGTTGGTGCAGCGCATCGGGACTATCCGTTGTGGGATGCCGTCTGGCTCTGATCGCCCCGTGTAGGAGCAGGCTCTGCCTGCGACCCTGGCAATGCCGGGCCTTTGGCGAGCGGTCGCAGGTAGAACCTGCTCGTACAAGGAGCGCGTGCGAGCGGCTGTGGTTGGGCGCGTGCCGGTCTGTAGGAGCAGGCTCTGCCTGCGCCCCTGGCGGTGCCGAGGGCCTTTGGCGAGCGGTCGCAGGTAGAACCTGCTCGTACAAGGAGCGCGTGCGAGCGGCTGTGGTTGGGCGCGTGCCGGTCTGCAGGAGCAGGCTCTGCCTGCGACCTTGGCGATGCCGGGGCTTTGGCGAGCGGTCGTAGGTAGAACCTGCTCCCTACAAGGAGCGCGTGCGAGCGGCTGTGGTTGGGCGCGTGCCGGTCTGTAGGAGCAGGCTCTGCCTGCGACCCTGGCGATGCCGAGGGCCTTTGGCGAGCGGTCGCAGGTAGAACCTGCTCCTGCAAGGAGATCATGCGAGCAGGGGGTCAATGCCCGGCCGCGCCGCCCTGCATGGTCTTCGGCAATGGGCGGGTGAGGAGCACGGCGATCATGCTGATGCCCAGGGCCAGGCCGACGAAGTGGAAGGCGTCGTTGTAGGCCATGATGGTCGCCTGCTGGTGCACGATCTCGCTCAGCCGGCCGAGCGCGGCCTGTTCGCTGCCGAGCTGGCCGGTCAGTTGCTGCAGCCGCTCGGCCACCGCCGGGTTGCTCGGTACTACCGATTCACGCAGGTAGTCGAAGTACACCTTGGTGCGGCTGTCGAGCAGGGTCGCCAGCAGGGCGATGCCGATGGCGCCGCCGAGGTTGCGCAGGATGTTGAACAGGCTCGACGCCGAGCCCGCGTCCTGCGGCGGCACGTAGGCGGTGGCGATCAGCGAGACCGTGACCATGATCAGCGGCTGGCCCAACGCACGAATGATCTGGATCGGATGGAACTGCTCGCCGGCGAAATCCGGGTTCAGCGCGCCCGAGGCGAAGCTGGACAAGCCGAACAGCAGGAAACCGGCCGCGCACAGCCAGCGCGGCGAGATCACCTTCATCAACTGCGGCACCAGCGGGATCAGGAACAGCTGCGGCAGGCCCATCCACATGATCACCTGGCCGATCTGCAGGGCGTTGTAGTTCTGGATCTGCGCCAGGTACAGCGGCAGCAGGTAGATCGAGCCGTACAGCCCCAGGCCCATGCCGACGCTGGCGATGCTGGTCAGGCCGAAGTTGCGTTCGCGCAGAATCCTCAGGTTGATCAGCGGATTGGGTTTCGACAGCTGCAGCAGTACGAACAGCATCAGCGAGACCAGCGCGATACTGCCGAGTGTGACGATCAGCTGCGATTCCAGCCAGTCCTTGCGGTGGCCTTCCTCGAGGAATACCTGCAGGCAGCCGAGGCCCAGGCCGAGGGTGACGATGCCGGCGTAGTCGGTACTCTTGAGCAGCTCCCAGTGCGGCGCCTTCTTCTCCAACCCGTAGAGCATGCCGGCGATCATTAGCAGCCCCGGCGGCACGTTGATGTAGAAGATATACTCCCAGCCCCAGTTCTCGGTCAGCCAGCCGCCTAGCGTCGGGCCGATGGACGGGGCGAAGGTGGCGGTGATGGCGAACAGCGCCATGCCCTTGGCGCGCTGGCTCTCCGGCAGCTTGATCAGTGTCAGGGTGAAGGCCAGGGGGATGAGTGCGCCGCCGGTGAAGCCCTGCATGGCGCGAAACACGATCATGCTCTCAAGGTTCCAGGCCAGCGAGCAGAGCAGCGAGGAAATCAGGAAGCCGATCGACACCCAGACCGCCAGCCGTCGCGCCGAGAGCAGCTGCACCAGCCAGGCGGTCAGCGGGATCATGATGATCTCGGCGACCAGGTAGGAGGTGGAAATCCAGGAGCCTTCCTCGAGCGTTGCCGACAGCGCGCCCTGAATGTCCTTCAGCGAGGAGTTGGTGATCTGAATGTCCAGCACCGCCATGAAGGCGCCGAGCATGGCACTCATCACGGCGATCCAGTCGCGCCGGGTCGGCGCCTCGGTCGGACGGACCAGCGCGTCAGCGGCCATCGACGGCGACCTTCACCTCCACCGACATGCCGGGGCGGATGCGCCCGGCCAGTGGGTTGTCGGCGGCGAAGGTGAGCTTGACCGGGATGCGCTGGACCACCTTGGTGAAGTTGCCGGTGGCGTTGTCCGGCGGCAGCAGGCTGAACTGCGCGCCGGAGGCGGCGAACAGGCTGTCGACGCGGCCCTCGATGGGCGTGTCGGGGAAGGCGTCGAAGGTCAGCTCGGCTGACTGCCCCGGCTGCATGCGGCCGATCTGCGTCTCCTTGAAGTTGGCCTGCACCCAGATGTCCCGGGTCGGGACGATCGCCATCAGGTGCGCACCCGGCTGGATGTACTGGCCGACCCGCGCCGAGCGCTGGCCGATCACGCCGCTGGCGGGCGCATGGATCTCGGTGCGGGTGAGGTTCAGCTGCGCCTGTTCGATTTCCGCGCGGGCGCTGAGCAGCTGCGCCTCCAGCCGCGCGATCTCCGCCTGCAGCGCCTCGACCTGCTGGCGCTGGGCCTTGAGGTCGGCCTCGGCCCTGGCCGTCTGCGAGCGGGCGATGCGCGCGTCGGCGGTGAGGCTGGCCACCTGCTCCTCGGACACGTAGCCGGGCTTGCGCAGCGCCTGCACGCGCATCAGGTCCGCCTGGCTGCGCTCCTGCGTGGCTTTCGAGGCGACCACGCCGGCCTCGCTGGCGGCGATCAGACTGTCCTGCCGGCTCAGCTGGCTGCGCGCCTGGGCCAGTTCCGCCTCGTGGGTGGCCAGGTTCGCCTGCGCACGGGCGAGGGCGAGCCGGAAGTCCTGGTCCTCGAGGCGCAGCAGCAGGTCGCCGGCCTGCACCTGCTGGTTGTCCTCGACGTAGACCCGCTCGATCCTCGCCGCCAGCTGACTGGAGATGCGGGTGATCTCGCCCTGCACGTAGGCGTTGTCGGTGTGTTCGAAATGCCGCCCGACGAAGAACCAGTGCGCGAACAGCGCCCCGGCGACCAGGACCAGCAGGAACAGGAAGATGAACAGACGACGCTGCAGCGGGCGGGGCATGGCGGGCTCGGTGGCGGGCGGTGGGTCGTCGAATCTAGCAGTGTTCCCCTTCGCTCAGTAGTCGCTAGAATCGGGACGCTTTGTTGCATCAGGGGAACAATCATGGGGCTGGACGATGCGCTGGTGTTCGCCCGCGTGGCCGAGGCGCTGAGCATCACCCAGGCGGCGCTGCACCTGGGCATGCAGAAATCCACCGTCAGCCGGCGCATCGCCCAGCTGGAGGCGCGGCTGGGCGTGCGGCTGCTGAACCGGACCACCCGCAAGCTGCGCCTGACCGACGTCGGCCAGGCGTACTACGAACGCTGCCGGCAGATCCTGCTGGACGTCGCCGAAGCCGAGCAGGCGGTGATGCAGCTGCAGCAGTCGCCGGCCGGCGTGTTGCGCATCACCGCGCCGATCGAGTTCGGCCAGTGGGTGCTGGCGCGGATGCTCGGCGACTTCATGCGCCTGCACCCAGCGATCGCCGCCGAAGTGGAGCTGACCTCGCGGCAGGTCGACCCGCTGGAGGAGGGTGTGGACATCGCCATCGTCGTCGGCCGGCCCCAGGAATCCAGCCTGATCGCCCGCAAGCTGTTCGAGACGCGCCGGAGGCTGTGCGCCAGTCCTGCTTATCTTGCGCAGCACGGTACGCCGGCGAGCGTCGACGACCTGGCCGGGCACCGCGCGGTGATGCTCGCCCAGGACCCGGCGCGCTACTGGCCGGTACTCGACCGCCACCTCGCCTGCACGCGAGTGCTGACCTGCAACAACGTCACCTTCGCCCGCGAGGCGGCGCTGGCCGGGGTCGGCATCGCCGCGCTGCCGGCCATGCTTACCGAGCACGAGATCCGCCAGGGCCTGCTGGTCGAGGTGCTCGGCGATACGCCGCTGCCAACCGGGGAGATTCATGCGCTCTATCCTTCGCGTCGGTTCCAGGCGATGAAGGTCACCGCTTTTCTCGATTTCCTGGTGCAGAGCATTCCGGTGCTGGACGGCCCGCTGGTGGAGCCGGTGGAGCCGCGCCTGATAACATCGCGCCTTTACCCGCGCTGAGGCCGCGCGCCGCCGCGGCCGGGCACGACCGGCGCTCAATCACGTCAGAGAGTCTTATGACCACCGTTCGCACTCGCATCGCTCCCTCGCCGACCGGCGATCCGCACGTCGGCACCGCCTACATCGCACTGTTCAATCTGTGCTTCGCGCGCCAGCACGGCGGCCAGTTCATCCTGCGCATCGAGGACACCGACCAGCTGCGCTCCACACGCGAGTCCGAACAGCAGATCTACGACGCCCTGCGCTGGCTCGGCATCGAATGGGACGAAGGCCCGGACGTCGGCGGCCCGCACGGCCCCTACCGGCAGAGCGAGCGCGGCGCCATCTACAAGAAATATTCCGACGAGCTGGTGAGCAAGGGCCACGCGTTCCCCTGCTTCTGTTCCGCCGAACGCCTCGACCAGGTGCGCGCCGAGCAGCAGGCACGCAAGGAAACCCCGCGCTACGACGGCCACTGCATGCACATCGCACCGGACGAGGCACAGCGCCGCATCGCCGCCGGCGAGTCGCACGTGGTGCGCATGAAGGTGCCGAGCGAAGGCCTCTGCGTGGTGCCGGACATGCTGCGCGGCGACGTCGAGATCCCCTGGGATCGCATGGACATGCAGGTGCTGATGAAGGCCGATGGCCTGCCCACCTACTTCCTGGCCAACGTGGTGGACGACCACCTGATGGGCATCACCCACGTGCTGCGCGGCGAGGAGTGGCTGCCCTCGGCGCCCAAGCTGATCAAGCTCTACGAATACTTCGGCTGGGAGCAGCCGGCGCTGTGCTACATGCCGCTCCTGCGCAACCCGGACAAGAGCAAGCTCTCCAAGCGCAAGAACCCCACCTCGGTGACCTTCTACCAGCGCATGGGCTTCCTCCCCGAGGCGATGCTCAACTACCTCGGACGGATGGGCTGGTCCATGCCGGACGAGCGCGAGAAATTCACCCTGCAGGAGATGATCGAGCACTTCGACATCGAGCGCGTCTCGCTCGGCGGGCCGATCTTCGATATGGAGAAGCTCTCCTGGCTGAACGGCCTGTGGATCCGCGAGCTGCCGGTCGAGCGCTTCGCCGAGGAAGTGCGCAAGTGGGCGCTCAACCCCGACTACCTGATGAAGATCGCCCCGCACGTGCAGGGCAGGGTGGAGACCTTCGGCCAGATCGCCCCGCTGGCGAGCTTCTTCTTCTCCGGCGCGCTGAAGCTGGACCCGGCGCTGTTCGAGCACAAGAAGCTCGCCCCGGAGCGGGTGCGCCAGGCACTGCAGCTGATCCTGTGGAAGCTCGAGGCCCTGCGCCAGTGGGAGAAGGAGCGGATCACCGGCTGCATCCAGGCAGTGGCCGAATTCCTCGAGCTCAAGCTGCGCGACCTGATGCCGCTGATGTTCGCCGCCATCACCGGGCAGGCGAGCTCGGTCTCGGTGCTCGACGCCATGGAAATCCTCGGCCCGGACCTGACCCGCTTCCGCCTGCGCCAGGCGCTGGAGCTGCTCGGCGGTGCCTCCAAGAAGGAAGCCAAGGAGTGGGAGAAGCAGTTGGCGGCCATCGGCTGACCGAGAGGCGTTCGCAACGGCCGGCAGACGTTCCCGCAAGGGGGCTGCCCCTTGCGCTAAACGCTTGGCGGGATTGGGAAAAATTTTGTTGACAGTGCCCGGGGGCGTCCCTAATATGCGCCCCGTCCACGAGATGGGGCTATAGCTCAGCTGGGAGAGCGCTTGCATGGCATGCAAGAGGTCGACGGTTCGATCCCGTCTAGCTCCACCAATCTCGCTCAGGTTTCACCGGTTCGCCAGTTTGGCGGGCTGACCCAGAAGGGTTCTGCGTCCCCTTCGTCTAGTGGCCTAGGACACCGCCCTTTCACGGCGGTAACAGGGGTTCGAGTCCCCTAGGGGACGCCACTATTCCAGCGCAGCAGCGATGCTGCTCGTCGAGAGACGCTAAATCCGGGGCTATAGCTCAGCTGGGAGAGCGCTTGCATGGCATGCAAGAGGTCGACGGTTCGATCCCGTCTAGCTCCACCAATTCCACGACGAGGCCGCATTCGCCGGTCCCGTTCCTCGAAGGTTACGTCCCCTTCGTCTAGTGGCCTAGGACACCGCCCTTTCACGGCGGTAACAGGGGTTCGAGTCCCCTAGGGGACGCCAGTTTTTGCCCGGTTTGGGCATCAAAGGGTCGCTTCTTACGAAGTGGCCCTTTTTGTTTTTCAGCGCCCGTGAAACCTTTGACCCCGGGCGGGCCTGTCCGCCCGCAGTCGCCGCGAGGGCGCGCCTCCCACAGGGTCCGGTGCGGCACCGCCTGCTTTTGTGGGAGGCCCGCCCTCGGGGCGATCAGCTTGTGTGCGGTCTTGACCGCGAACGAGTCCCCGCCCGTTCGCGGCCAAGGCCGCTCCTACGAAGAGCCATGTGCCGGATCCTGGCCGCCGAT
>NZ_KE384417.1:0-27337 GCF_000425625.1 Stutzerimonas azotifigens DSM 17556 | reverse complement strand
GCCAAGGCCGCTCCTACGAAGAGCCATGTGCCGGATCCTGGCCGCCGATGTCGCCGCGAGGGCGTGCCTCCCACAGGGTCCGGTGCGGCACCGCCCGATTTTGTGGGAGGCCCGCCCTCAGGGCGATGCTCTTGTGGGTTTCGACCGCCAACGAGTCTCCAGCGCCCGTTCGCGGCCAGGGCCGCTCCTACGAAGACCCGTGCCTGCGCCGAGTGGTCGTTTTTCTCGTTTCCCGGGGATAGGCGGGCGGCGTGAATGGTCTGCTATAGCGGCGGCACGCTTGCGTGACGCCGTCATCGGCTGCACCTTCCCAGCAAGGGGGCCGTAGGCAGGCCAGATACGAGACGAGGTAATCCATGAGCTGGGATCGCGCCGACGCATTCATCATCGACATCGAGGTCACGGACGAGCATATCGACGGGCTCGGCCACGCCAACAACGCTGTGTACGTGACCTGGCTGGAGCACTGTGCCTGGGAGCACTCGAAGAGCCTCGGGCTGGGGCTGGACGACTACCGCCGGCTGGACCGGGCGATGGCCGTGCTGCGGCACGAGATCGACTACCTGGCCAGCGCCTACGCCGGCGATCGCCTGCAGCTCGGCACCTGGATCGTCGATTCCGACGGGCGCCTGAAGATGAACCGTGCCTTCCAGCTGATCAGGCCGAGCGACGGCTCGACGCTGGTGCGGGCCATGACCACCTTCGTCTGCATCGAGCTGTCGAGCGGGCGGCCCAGGCGCATGCCGACGGAATTCGTCGAAGGCTACGGCAAGGCGCTGGTGCAGCCCTATCCGCTGGAGCTCTAGCAGGCCGTTGAAAAACTACCTGCGTTGGCAATAACACGGGAGGGCGATCAGCTGCCGCCGCGCTGCTCGGGCTTCATGAGGTCGGCGTCGCGGCGCTCCTTGGCGTTCTCGCGCCAGTCCTCCTGCACTTCGACCTCCATCTTGCGCTTCCTGTCGGTCTCGCCGTCATGGCCGCCGGTGTGCTGGTCGAGGTGCTGTTCCTGCATGGCGCTGCCGCCGTCGGTGTCCGCGGTGCGGTCCCGCTCGTTGGCCAGCGCGGCGGTGGAAAGCAGGGCAGTGAGCAGTATCAAGATGGACGTCTTCATCGGGTTTCTCCCGTTATCGACAGGTTTGGCGACATAATCCGCCTCCCTGATTCCGACCCCGAGGGCCGAGGGATTGTTCGTCTCCTGTCCATTTGCCCGTCGCCCCATCCGATGACGCCGCGCAAGATCATCCATATCGACTGCGACTGCTTCTACGCGGCCATCGAGATGCGTGACGACCCGTCGCTGGCCAGCCGGCCGCTGGCGGTGGGCGGCGCGGCGGATCGCCGCGGGGTGATCGCGACCTGCAACTACGAGGCGCGCGCCTACGGGGTGCGCTCGGCCATGGCCTCGGCGCATGCGCTCAAGCTCTGTCCCGACCTGCTGATCCTGCGCCCGCGCATGGATGCGTACCGCGAGGCCTCGCGGGCGATCCACGAGATCTTTCGCGGCTACACCGAGCTGATCGAGCCGCTGTCGCTGGACGAAGCCTATCTCGACGTCAGCGATTGCCGCCATTTTTCCGGCAGCGGCACACGCGTCGCCCAGGACATCCGCCGGCGCGTCTGGGAGCAGCTGCGCATCACCGTCTCCGCCGGGGTGGCGCCGAACAAGTTCCTGGCCAAGATCGCCAGCGATTGGAAGAAGCCCGACGGTCTGTTCGTCATCACCCCTGACCAGGTCGAGGACTTCGTCGAGGGGCTGCCGGTCGATCGCCTGCACGGCGTTGGGCGCGTCACCGCCGAGAAGCTCAAGCGCCTGGGCATTCACGACTGCGGCCACCTGCGCCAGTGGTCGCGCGTCGAACTGCTACGCGAATTCGGCGTGTTCGGCGAGCGGCTCTACAGCCTGGCCCGCGGCATCGACCAGCGCCCGGTGAGCACCGACAGCCGGCGCCAGTCGGTGAGCGTCGAGCACACCTTCGACCGCGACCTGCCGGACCTCGCTGCCTGCCAGGACCGGCTGCCCGCGCTGCTGGACGAGCTGGCCGGCCGCATGGCGCGGCTGGACCCGGGCTACCGGCCGGTCAAGCCGTTCGTGAAGCTCAAGTTCCATGACTTCAGCCAGACCACGGTCGAGCAGAGCGGTGCCGGTTTCGCGCTCGACAACTATGCGGCGCTGCTCGCCGGCGCCTTCGCCCGCGGCGACAAGCCGGTGCGGCTGATCGGTGTCGGCGTGCGCCTGACCGACCGTTCGGCGGGTTTCGAGCAGCTCCACCTATTCTGACGTCGTTCGGGTACGGCGCTTGCTCCATCGACGGCGCAAGCGAAGAGGTGACGAAGGGCCGGCGTTTCCCCCTCCAGACGCAAGTCGCTGCCTGTGTTTCAGGCAGTTTTATGACGTAATTATGGCGTTATTTTTACGTCTTATCGCTAAGCGACAAGATTTAGACACTACGTAGAAAAGGTTGATACAGTTCACCTTTTGTGGTGGCAAATTAATATCGTCGATCATTCAGGCGGCACCCGGTTTCGGGGGCGCCGGAGGTTTCAACAGTGTTGTTCAGGAATCGGCGGCCGGCGATCGGCGGACAGCTGGGCATAGAGGCGAGCCCGCAGGGTATAGCCCTGGCTCAGGTGCAGCGGCGTGCGGGCGATGCTCCGCAGCTGCTGCGCTGCGAATACCGCGAGGCAGCGGCGTCGGCCCAGCTGGAGACCCTGCGTGCCATGGTCGAAGCGCACGCGCTCGAGGGCCTGCCCGTCAATTTTCTGCTGCAGCCGTCCGACTATCAGATCTTTCTCCTCGAGTGCCCGGACGTTCCGCCCGAAGAGCTGAGCGCGGCCATGCGCTGGCGCGTGAAGGACGTCATCACCCAGCCGCTTGATGACGTGGTCATTGACAGTTTTCCGTTGCCCGACGACGCCTATCGCGGCCGTACCCGCATGGCCTATTGCGTGATGCTGCCCAAGGCCCGGATGAACGCCATCGCCCGCCTCGTCGAGCAGGCCGGCCTGCGCCTGGCGAGCATCGACATCGGCGAGATGGCTTCGCGCAACCTCGGCCTGCTGGCCGGCGCCGAGGGCATCAACCTCGCGCTGCTGCAACTGCGTGCCGACGACGGCCTGATCTGCGTGCAGCATGGCGCCGACGTCTACATGGCGCGGCGCATCGAGCACGGCCTGGCGCGGGCCGGCCAGGACCTCGACGGCATCACCCTGGAGATCCAGCGCTCGCTCGACTATTTCGAGAGCCAGCTCGGCCGGGGCTACATCGCCCGCATGCTGTTGCTGCCGATGGAGCAGGGCGCCGAGCGCACTCACCAGGCACTGGCGAGCGGGCTGGCGGTGAACCTGCTGCGCCTGACCCTGGCCGACCTGTTCCCGGAACAGGCCGCCGATCTGCCGGAGGGGCTGCAGGCGCGCTGCATCGGTGCGGTCGGCGCCGCCCTGCGCGAGGGAGTCGCCTGATGAAGAACGTCAACCTTTACCAGCCCGAGCGACCGAGCCGCCGCGGCCCGCGCCCGCGGCAGCTGCTCGCTGCGCTGGCGGCCGTGGTGCTGCTGATGTCGCTGCATGCCGCCTGGAGCGGCTGGCGTCTCGCCGATGCCGGGCGCGCCGCCGAGCGGGCCGAGCAGCAGGCGCGCGCCGCGGAGGCCGAACTGGGCGCCGTCAGCGGTCTGGCGATGCCGCAGGCCGATCCCACGCTGCCGGCGCAGCTCGCCGAGCAGGAAACCACCAACCGCCACATCGAGCGCCTGGCGGCCTACCTGGCGACGCTGGATGCGCAGCGCGGTATCGGCTTCGCCCCGACCCTGGCCGGCCTGGCCGAACGGCACCCGCCGAGCGGCCTGTGGCTGACCCGCATCCGCCTGGCCGACGGCGGCGAGCGGCTGGGGTTGCAGGGGCTGGCCGAGCGGCAGACCCTGCTCCCGGCCTATCTGCAGAGCCTCGGCCTCAGCGCCGCGCTGGCCGGCCGCACCTTCGGCCAGTTCGACGTCCAGCGCGAGGGCGACGGCCTGCTGCGCTTCACGTTGTCCTCGCGCAAAGAGCAGGAGAACGGCGATGAATGACCTGCTCAAGCGCTGGCAGGCGCTGGCGGCACGCGAACAGTGGCTGGTCGCCGCGGTCGGCCTGGCGGTGCTCGGCATGCTCTACCTGACCCTCGTCGGCGAGCCGCTGGGTCGGCGCGTCGCGGCGCTGGAGAACCAGCGCGCGCTCGCCGAGACGCGCATGCACCAGGCCCGTGCCGCCACTGCCGAGCTGCAGGCGCGGCTGGCTGTCGACCCCGACGCCAGCATCCGCCAGGCGCTGGGCCAGGCCCGCGCGCGCGAAGCGACGCTGCTGGCCGACATCGATCGCACCACCCGCGCGCTGGTGTCCCCGGCGGCGATGAAGCGGCTGCTGCAGGACCTGCTGCGCGAACGGCCCGGCCTGGCGCTGGTGGCGCTGGAAAGCTTCAGCGAACCGCTGCAGCTGCCCGAGGCGCAGCCCGCGGCCGAGGCCGACGGCCGGCGCGCCGCCGTGCCGGCGCTGTACCGCCACGGCCTGCGGATTACCCTCGAAGGTGGCTACTTCGACCTGGTCGAGTACCTCGAAGCCATTCGCGACAGCGGCTGGCGACTGCACTGGGACCGGCTCGACTACCAGGTCGGCGAGGGCGGTCCGCAACGGGCACGGATTCGCCTCGAACTGCATACCTTGAGTCGTGAAGCGGGGTGGGTCGGTGTCTAGCTGGATTCTTCGTGCACTGGCCTGCGTCTGGCTGGCCGCGCCCGTGGCGGTCCTGGCCGCCGACCCGACGCAACCGCCGCGCCGGCTGCCCGCCGCCGATGCGCAGGCCGAGGCCGCCGTGCCGCTGAAACTGCAGGCGGTGCTGCGCAGCGCCGCCGCGCCGCGCGCCGTGATCAACGGCCAGTCGCTGCACGTCGGCCAGACGCTGGCCGGCGCGCGTCTGCTGGCGATCTACCCGAGCGCCGTACTGATCGAACGCCAGGGCCAGCGCGAGCTGCTCCGGCTGGCATCGCCCATCATCAAACCGAGTCGAAACACCCCATGACGTCTTCCGTATTTCCCCGCCTCGGGCTGATCGGCCTGATCGGCGTGCTGAGTGCCTGCCAGACCTTCAAGGACGGAGACGAGCGGCTTTACCACCAGGGCAACGCCGAGCTCGCGCGCAGCCTCGAACAGTCGCGCGCCGGCGTCGCGCCGCCGCCGGCGGTGCAGGCCGCGCTCATGCCGCCGCTGGCGCTGGAGGCCCAGGCGCCGGCCAGCGGCCCGCGCTTCGACGTGGCCGCCAACGACATGCCGGCCCGCGAGTTCTTCCTCAGCCTCATGGAAAGCGCCGGGCAGAACCTGCTGGTGCACCCGGAGGTGACCGGCAACATCACCTTCAGCCTGCGCAACGTGACGCTCGAGGAAGTGCTCGCCGCGGTGCGCGACAGCTACGGCTACGACTACCGCCGCACCAGCTACGGCTACCAGATCCAGCCGAACACGGCGGTGACCCGCACCTACAACCTCGACTACCTGAACGTGCAGCGCCAGGGCGCCACCGAAACGCGGGTCAGCTCGGGACAGGTGACCACCACCGAGGACACCGGCAGTACTGCCGGCGGCACCACCACCAGCAGCACCGCCAGCACCGTGCCGGCCAGCCTGCTGGTGACCACCAGCAACGTGAATTTCTGGGCCGAGGTGCGCGAGGTCATCGAAATGATCATCGGCGGCGAGCCGGGCAACAGCGTGGTGGTCAACCCGCAGTCCGGGCTGCTGGTGGTGCGCGCGTCCAGCCGCGATCAGCAGAACGTCGAGGAATTCCTCCGCCGCGCCCAGCGCAACCTGCAGCGCCAGGTGATCCTCGAGACCAAGATCCTCGAAGTGAACCTGTCGGAGGGCTTCCAGTCCGGGATCAACTGGTCGCAGCTGGCCAGCTTCGGCAACGCCAACATCACGCTGGGCCTGCAGGGTGATGCCCTGAGCGGCGCGCAGGATGTCGGCGGGGTGTTCAGCGCGGCGGTCAACGTCGGCGATTTCAGCGGCGTGCTGCAACTGCTGGAAACCCAGGGCGACGTGCGCGTGCTGTCCAGCCCGCGGGTCTCGACGCTGAACAACCAGAAGGCGGTAATCAAGGTCGGCACCGACGAGTACTTCGTCACCGACGTCTCGACCACCACCACCTCGCTGGTCGGCGGCACCACCGCGCCGGACCTGGACGTCACCCTGACGCCGTTCTTCTCCGGCATCTCGCTGGACGTGACGCCGCAGATCGACGAGACCGACCAGGTCACCCTGCACGTGCGGCCGACCGTCAGCCGCGTGCAGGACCAGAACAAGATCATCCAGCTCGGCGGCGAGGACAACACCTTCAACCTGCCGCTGGCGCTCTCGACCACCCGTCAGTCCGACTCCATCGTGCGCGCCCGCAGCGGCCAGGTGGTGGTGATCGGCGGCCTGATGGAGAACCGCAACACCAACAACGACGCCAACGTGCCCTGGGCCTCGAAGCTGCCGTTCGCCGGCAAGCTGTTCCAGCAGCAGCGCAAGTCCTTCCAGCAGTCCGAGTTGGTGATCCTGATGCGCCCCGAGGTGGTCAGCGACCAGGTCTGGCTCGAGCGCCTGCGCGAAAGCGCGGAAACCTTCAAGGGCCTGAGGTAAGGCGGCGATGTACGAAGCGTTCTTCGGTCTGCGCGAGAAGCCGTTCGCGCTGACGCCGAACACCGGCTTCCTGGTCGAACTGCCGCCCTATCAGGCGTGCCTCAACCTGCTGCGCGTCGCCCTGGCCGAGGGGGAGGGGTTCATCAAGGTGACCGGCGAGGTGGGCACCGGCAAGACGTTGCTCTGCCGCGCGCTGCTCAACCTGCTGGACGCCGAACGCTACCAGGTCGCCTGGCTGCCGGAGCCGGCCTCAAGCCCGGCTGCACTGCGCCAGGCGCTGGCGCACGAACTCGGCATCGCCGAGGCCATGACCCTGGATGCGCAGGCCCTGCTGGCCGCGCTGCAGCGGCGGCTGGTGGAGATCGCCGCCAGCGGGCGCAGCCTGGTGCTGCTGATCGACGAGGCGCAGGTACTCGACCGCGACACCCTCGAGGGGCTGCGGCTGCTGACCAACCTGGAAACCGAGCGCAGCAAGCTGCTGCAGGTGGTGCTGTTCGGCCAGCCCGAACTCGATGCGCTGCTCGAACGCCAGGACCTGCGGCAACTGCGCCAGCGCATCACCTTCTCCTATCGCTTGACGCCGCTGGACCGTACCGACACCGGCCGCTACCTGAACGAGCGCATGGCGCATGCCGGCTTCACCGGCGGCACCGTCTTCTCGGCGGCGGCCGTGCGCCGGCTGACCCTCGACAGCGGCGGCATTCCGCGGCTGCTCAACATCCTCGCGCACAAGGCGCTGATGGCCGCCTTCGGCGAGGGCGCGCGCCGCGTCGACGGCCGCCACGTGCGCCGCGCGCTGGCGGATACCGAAGGGGCGCGCCCGTTCCTGCAACGCCCGCGCACGCTCGGCTGGGCCTGCGCCCTGGGCCTGGCCGGTGCGCTGGGGGCCGCCTGGCCCTGGTTCGAGCGGATCTCCGAGGCGCTGCGATGAGCCTGGTCAACGACATGCTGCGCGACCTGGAAGCCAGGCGCGCGCCGCAGGACGCCGGCCAGCCCTTCGCCGGCCTGAATGCGGTGGACGAGCAGGCCGGCGCGCGCCGCGCCCGTCGCGGGCGGGCCGGCAGGGCGCTGGCGATCGTCGCCGCCGCGGTGGCCATCGGCGCGCCGCTGGGCTGGTGGATGCAGCCCGCTGCGCCGGTCGTTCCGGAGGCGTCGAGCAGCGAGACGACGCCTGTGCCGGCCGAGCCGATGGCGGCACCCGCACCGGAGCCGGTCATCGAGCCGGCCGCCAGCCTGCTCGCCGTGCTGCCGCAGAACGACGGCCGGCGCTTCGCCCTGCAGCTGCTGCTCGACCGCCCGGTGAGCTACCAGCGCAGCGACGAAGGGACGCGCGTGACCCTGTGGCTCGCCGACGTCCGCTTGAGCGGCGCGGCGCAGCACGGCGAGGTGCTGCGCGACGGCCTCGGTCTTTCCTGGCGTGTGGCCGGCGAGGACGGGCGGGTGTGCGTGGAGCTCGGCGGCGACGGCCTGCAGGTGCAGGACCGTCTCGAACCGGCCGGCGACGGCTGGCAGCTGTGGGTCGAGACCTCGCTGGTGGCCGAGGCCGGCGCGCCCGAGGTGAACCTCGCCGAGCTGCCCGCCGCCGAGCCGGCCGCGGCCGACGAGGACGCCGGGTTCCCCGACTGGGCCATGCAGACGGTGCCGGTCGAGCCCGCCGAAGCGAAGGCTGCGCCGGCACCGCGGGTCGCCGCCGAGCCGGCGCCGGTCCGCGCGCCGCGTGCCGAGCTGCACATCGCCGCGCACCATCCCGACACGCTGACCGAGGCCCGCCAGGCGCTGGTCGCCGGCGATCACGCGCGTGCCGTCGAGGCGCTGGTCGCCCTGCACCGGCAGCAGCCGGACAACCCGGAAGCCGCCCGCTGGCTGGCGCGTGCCTACCTGGCCAGCGGCCGCCTGCCGGAGTTGTTGGCCTGGCTGCCCGCGGCGCTGGCCGCGCGGCCCTTCGACAGCGAGCTGCGCGCGCTGCTGGCGCGCGGGCAGCTGCAGGCCGGCGACGGCGCAGGCGCGATCGCCACGCTGCGCGAGCAAGCGCCGGCGCTCGACCGCGATCCATCCTATTTCGCCCTGCAGGCGGCCATCCACCAGCAGCTCGGCGACTGGGCCGACAGCGCCGCGCTCTACCAGCGCCTGCTGCAGCTGAGCCCGGACCAGGCCGTCTGGCGCCTGGGGCTGGCCATCGCCCTCGAACAACTGTCGCGTCCGCGTGACGCGGCCGCCCATTACCGCCTGGCCCTGCGCGGCCAGGGCCTCGACGACGACACCCGTCGCTACGCCGAAGCGCGGGCGGCTGCGCTCGCCGCCGTCAGCGGAGACACCCCATGACCCAGCCCGACATGCGCCAGCGCAAGGTGCGCATCGGCGACCTGCTGATCCAGGCCGGCCTGATCGACGACAACCAGCTGCAGCTGGCCCTGCAGGAGCAGAAGCGCACCGGCTCGAAGCTCGGCCGCACGGTGGTCGACCTCGGCTTCATCGACGAGGGTCGGCTGCTCAAGGCGCTCTCCGAGCAGTTGCAGATCCCCTTCATCGAGCTCAAGCACTACAAGCTCGACAATTCATTGACGCAGAGCCTGCCGGAAGCGGTGGCGCGGCGCTTCCGCGTGATCGTGCTGTCGCGCCAGGGCGATGGCCTGCTGGTGGGCATGACCGATCCGCTCGACCTGTTCGCCCAGGACGAGATGGAGCGCCTGCTGAAGAAGCGCATCCACCCGGCGGTGGTGCGCGAGAGCGAGCTGCTGGCGCGGCTCGACCAGGTCTACCGGCGCACCAGCCAGATCGCCTCGATCGCCGGCGAGCTGGAAGGCGAGCTGCAGGAAAGCGACTTCGACCTGGCGCGCCTGGGCGCCGAGAGCAACAGCGACGCGCCGGTGGTGCGCCTGCTGCAGACGCTGTTCGAGGACGCGGTGCAGATGAAGGCCTCGGACATCCACATCGAGCCGGACGAGGGCCTAGTGCGCATCCGCCAGCGCATCGACGGCGTGCTCAACGAGCAGGTGATGAAGGAGCAGCGGGTCGCCTCGGCGCTGGTGATGCGGCTGAAGATCATGTCCGGCCTGGACATCTCGGAGAAGCGCCTGCCGCAGGACGGTCGCTTCAACATCCGGGTGAAGAACCGCAACATCGACGTCCGCGTCTCGACCATGCCGGTGCAGTTCGGCGAATCGGTGGTGATGCGTCTGCTGGACCAGAGCGGCGCCATGTTCACCCTCGAAGGCACCGGCATGCCGCCGGCGATCCTCGAGCGCTTCCGCCGCCTGCTGCAGCGCCCGCATGGCATGGTGCTGGTCACCGGGCCGACCGGCTCGGGCAAGACCACCACGCTCTATGCCGGCCTGTCCGAGCTTAACAGCCCGGAAAAGAAGATCATCACCGTCGAGGACCCGGTCGAGTACCGCCTGCCGCGGGTCAACCAGGTGCAGGTCAACGCGAAGATCGAGCTGACCTTCGCCCGCGTCCTGCGCGCCGCGCTGCGCCAGGACCCGGACATCGTCCTGGTCGGCGAGATCCGCGACCAGGAAACCGCCGAGATCGGCCTGCGCGCCGCGCTCACCGGGCACCTGGTGCTTTCGACCCTGCACACCAACGACGCCCTCAGCACCGCCATGCGCCTGATGGACATGGGCGTCGAGCCCTTCCTGGTCGCCACCGCGCTCAACGCCGTGCTGGCCCAGCGCCTGGTGCGCCGCGTGTGCGAAAACTGCATGGAGGAGCACCGGCCGGACGCCCGCCAGCTGGCCTGGCTGCAGGGGCTGCACCGCGGCTCGCTGGAAGGCCGCAGCTTCCGCCGTGGCAGCGGCTGCCACCATTGCCACAACACCGGCTACAGCGGTCGGGTAGGCGTTTACGAGCTGCTGGAGCTGGACGAAGCCATGATCGGCGCGCTGCGCCGCGGCGACGCACAGGGTTTCACCGAGGCGGCGCGGGCGCAGGAGCACTACCGGCCGCTGGCCGCCGCCGCGCTGGACTATGCGCTGGCGGGGGTGACCAGCATCGAGGAAGTGCTGCGCGTGACCGCCACCCTGGCCGAGGACGAGGTCGCGTGATGGCGCGCCTGTCGCCCCGAGGTCGGGCCTCCCACAATAGCCATTGCTCCCACCCGATCCTGTGGGAGGCCGCGCCCGTTCCCGACGGGCTTGCGGCATTCACCACATCCTTGTGGGAGGCGCGCCCCCGCGGCGACGCAGGCGTCAGCCTGCCAATGATGACGGGCACCCATTCGCGAGCAAGCTCGCTCCTACAACAGGCGTGCACCCGTAGGAGCGAGCTTGCTCGCGAACGACGGCTCCACGACGGCCAGGGAGGACTCCGTCTATCGCCCCGAGGTCGGGCCTCCCACAATAGCCATTGCTCCCACTCGACCCTGTGGGAGGCCGCGCCCGTTCCCGACGGGCTTGCGGCATTCACCACATCCTTGTGGATTGCGCGCCCTCGCGGCGACGCAGGCGTCAGCCTGCCAATGATGACGGGCACCCATTCGCGAGCAAGCTCGCTCCTACAACAGGCGTGCACCCGTAGGAGCGAGCTTGCTCGCGAACGACGGCTCCACGACGGCCAGGGAGGGCAGCGTTGATGCCCACCTTCCACTACACCGGTCGCGACCGCAGCGGCGCCAAGGTCGCCGGCACGCTCGAAGGGGCCAGCGCCGACGCGGTCGCCAGCGAGCTTTCCGGCCGGCAGATCACGCCGCTGACCATCGAGGCCGCCGCCGAGAAGCGGCAGGCCGATGCGCTCGCCGGGCTGCGCGCCCGGCTGCGCCGCAGGCGCGTGGACCTGGACGAGCTGATCATCTTCTGCCGGCAGATGTACAGCCTGAACAAGGCCGGCGTGCCGATCATCCGTGCCATCGGCGGCCTGGCCGAGTCGCACCGCAACCTCTACTTCCGCGAGATCCTGCAGGAGGTCCGGGCGGACCTGGAGAGCGGCCAGTCCATGGCCGTGGCCATGCATGCGCACGCGAAGGTGTTCAACAGCCTGTTCGTCAGCATGGTCAGCGTCGGCGAGAACACCGGCCAGCTCGACCAGGCGTTCCGCCAGTTGGCCAGCTACCTGGAACTCGAGCGCGAAACCCGCAAGCGCATCAAGCAGGCGACCCGCTACCCGATCTTCGTGCTGGTGGCGATGGGCGTGGCGCTGGCGGTGATCAACCTGTTCGTGATCCCGGCCTTCTCCAAGGTGTTCGCC
Source organism: Stutzerimonas azotifigens DSM 17556 (assembly GCF_000425625.1). Taxonomy (GTDB): domain Bacteria; phylum Pseudomonadota; class Gammaproteobacteria; order Pseudomonadales; family Pseudomonadaceae; genus Stutzerimonas; species Stutzerimonas azotifigens. Next base: position 15,511 of record NZ_KE384417.1, on the reverse strand, counting down.
CAGTTCCACGCCCAGCTGCCCTGGGCCACGCGCCTGCTGATCGGCACCTCGGAATTCTTCCGCGACTGGTGGTGGCTGCTGCTGATCGGCCTGGTCGGCGGCCTGTACGGCTTCCTGCGCTGGATCGAGACCGAATCCGGCGCGCTGAAGTGGGACCGCATCAAGCTGCGCCTGCCGATCGTCGGGCCGATCTTCGAGCGCATCGCCCTGGCGCGCTTCACCCGCACCTTCGCGATGATGTACCGCGCCGGCGTGCCGCTGCTGCAGACCCTGTCGATCAACAGCGCCAGCGTCGGCAACCGTCACATCGGCCAGGCGATCCTCGGCATGCGCGAGGGCATCGAGCGCGGCGAAGCCCTGACGCGCACCGCCTCGGCCAGCGGCCTGTTCACCCCGCTGGTGCTGCAGATGATGGCGGTCGGCGAGGAAACCGGCGCGCTGGACGACCTGTTCGTCGAGGTCGCCGATTTCTACGAGCAGGAAGTCGACTACGACCTCAAGCAACTGGCCGACGCCATCGAACCGCTGCTCATCGTCGCCATGGGCGCGATGGTGCTGGTGCTGGCGCTGGGCGTGTTCCTGCCGATGTGGGAGCTGGCCTCGGCCGCGAGGGGCGGCGCATGAGCGCGACGCTGCGGACCTACGCATGGCGACGGACGGCCAGCCGCTCTGGCTGGGCGTTTGCACTGCTGCTTGCCGCAACGCTGGGGGTGTCGATCGGCTGGCGCATCCTGCAGGTCGGCGAGGCCCGCGCGGCCAGCGCGACGCGCGAAAGCCTGACGCTGGGCCTGGTTTCCCGGGCGGCCGAGCAGGTCGCCAGCGGCCGGTCGGGCGAGGGTGCCTGGCTGCACGAAGACCCGTTCCGGTCGCTCAGGTGGCGGCAGGACGACTACTGCGGCGAGCTGGCCGATGGCCAGACGCCGGACCGGGGCTGCTGGTACTACCTGCCGCAGCACGAATGGATTCTGTACCGCAGCCGTTTCGGCGGTTGGGGAGACGACGGGCGAGGCATCGAAGCCTATGCGCTGAGGCGCGTGCCCGGAGAGGCAACCACAGGCAAGCGGGCCGGAGAAGCCTTCGCCAGCCTGGAACTGCAACCCGTCACCGCCAGCGACCTGGCCGACTGGGCAATCCACACCAAGGAGCACAAATGAAAAGCAACAAAGGCTTCACCCTGATCGAGCTGGTGGTGGTGATCGCCATTCTCGGCATCCTCGCGGCGGTTGCGCTGCCGCGGTTCATCAACGCCACCAAGGACGCCCACGAGGCGGCCTTGAAGGGCACTGCAGGCGCACTCGCCTCGGCCGTGTCGCTGGTGCGCGCGCAGTACGAGCTCAACCGCAACGGCGGCTCGGCCGGCTGTGCGTCGTCCAACTGCCAGATCAACGTGCAGGGCTTCGGCAGCCAGGTGGTCGACGTGAACGCCAACGGTTGGCCGGTCGGCACCGGCGCGACCGGTACCCCGACGGCCACCGACGCGATGAGTGCCAACGCCTGCGTCGAGGTGTTCCAGAACGTCCTGCAAGGGGCCGCGCCTACCGTCGGCACCGCTGCCGGCAACGTCGACTACGTGGCCTCGGCCAACGGCACCCAGTGCACGTTCCGGTACCAGCTCGACGGGGCCGACGATTCGATTTCCTACAACGCCAACACCGGTGAAGTGACCTTCACCTTCAACTGAAGCAACCGAGAGTAGACACATGAAAAAGCAGCAAGGTGGTTTTACCCTGATCGAACTGATCATGGTCATCGTGATTCTGGGGATTCTGGCGGCGTTTGCATTGCCAAAGTTCGCCAATTTCAGTGGTGATGCGCGGGTGGCAACTATCCAGGGGCTCAAGGGCTCGATGCGCAGTGCAGCTGCCATCGTTCATTCAGCCTGGCTCGCGAAAGGGAGTACTGGCACCTCCGTGACTTTGGAAGATGGGAGCGTCATCACCACAACAGCGCAGGGCTATCCGATTGCCGATGATGCAGGCATAGGCAGAGCGGTTGATATGGATGGGTTTGAAAAGGTTTCTGCGGGAGTTTATAAGCCTGCCGGCTATACCGGCACCGACTGTAACGTTACATACACAATCACAACTGCCGCGCCGACGATCACTACCGGCACCTGCGGCGTTACATCGGCTAGCACCGACCCCGCCCAGTAAAAGCGGTTGCAGCCTATGGGGGCAAACGCCGTTCGGGTGGCACCCGTACCTTCGTCCGGCGGGTGTTCACCCGCCCTACGTTCGCTTGGCAATGGCAGTTGAGCAATCCATGAACGACCAACGCGGTTTCACCCTCGTCGAGCTGGTGATGACGATCGTGATCCTCGGCATCCTCGCTGCCGTGGCGGGACCGCGTTTTTTCGATCGCTCGTCGTTCGACGGGCGCCTCTTCTTCGAAGAGACCCTTTCGGCCGTTCGCTATGCGCAGAAACTGGCGGTGGCGAGCGGATGCCAGGTGGGCTTCGTCCTCGATGGCAGCGGCTACGCCCTGAAGTACGGGGGCGGGGGATGTGGGAATGGCGAGGTCGGGGACCCTTCGGGGGGCGGGGGTTATGCGCAGGCCTTGCCGGCCGGCGTGCAGGTCCAGCGTCCGCTGAGCCTGAGCTTCACCTCGCTGGGCAGCGTCGCCCAGGCGTGTTCCGGCGGGATCTGCACGGCGACGGTGGGCGGTTTTTCCTTCACCGTGCACGCGGCCACCGGCTTCGTCGAGGCGACCCGGTGACGCGCCGCCCGACCGGAACCTCCGCCTGTGGCCTGGTCCGTCAACGCGGCATGACCCTGGTCGAGCTGGTGATCACCATCGTCATCGTCGGCATCGCCGCCGCCGCGCTGTTCGCCGCCATGGCGGCCATCACCGGCCGCTCCGCCGATCCCATGCTGCGCCAGCAGAGCCTCACCCTCGCCGAGTCCTACCTGGAAGAGATCCTGCTGCAGAACTTCATGCCCACGCCCCAGCCGTCGGATTGCGGGCGGGCCTGTTTCAACGACGTGCGCGATTACCACGGGCTCGAGCAGAGCCCGCGCGATCCCAACGGCAATACCCTGGCGTCGCTGGCGGACTACCGGGTCGCGGTGGCGGTGAGCGGGCCGGCATCGCTCAACGGCGTCGCCGCACTGCGTATTCGTGTGGCCGTGACCGACCCGGCCGGGCAGTCGCTGGTGCTCGAGGGCTATCGCAGCTGTTATGGCGAATACGACGCCGCGGGGAACGATCTATGCCCCTGAGCGCGGTTGGTGTTACTGATCGCCGCGAGGGCGCGCCTCCCACAGCTTCGGCGAGCCTCATGCACGGCTTCACACTGGTGGAACTGGTGATGGTCATCGCCCTGGCCGGCGTGGTCGCGGTGATGATCGGCGTGGTGATGTCGCGCCCGCTGCAGGGCTTCGTCGACCAAAGCCGGCGGGCCGAGCTGGTCGATCTTGCCTCGGGAGCGCTATACCGCATGGCCCGCGACATCCGCGCCGCGGTACCGAACTCGGTACGGGTCACCGGCAGCGGGCAGCTCGAACTGCTGCGCAGCCCGGTGAGCGGCCGCTACCGCGCCAACCTCGACGCGGGTGTGCGGCGCAATCCGCCGGCCTGCAGCGCTTCGCCCTGCACCATCCAGGTCCTCAGCCCGGTCAGTACCGAGGAGCGCGCGCAGATCGCCGGGATGAACTGGATGGTGATCTACAACATCGGCAGCGCCGGCGCCGGCAACGGCGTCTGGCCGCCGCACGACAACGCCTCCTCGGTGATCACGCCGAAGCTGACGTTCGCCTACAGCGGCGGAAACCTGACGCTGAGCGGCAGCGCGGTGGCCGGGTTCGCCTTCCGCTACGCCTCGCCGCGGCACCGCTTCTACCTGGCCGACGCGGTGGTCGGTTACCGCTGCACGGGCGGGCGAATCCTGCGCAAGGAGTTCGCCACCCTCGGCAGCGCCGCCTCCTACGACTACGCCGACGCCGCGCCGCTGGTCAACAGCGTGCGTTCCTGCACCTTCCGCTACGAACCCGGCAACGCCATGCGCGGCGGGCTGGTGACCCTGGAGCTGGTGCTGGAACAGGCCGGCGAACGCATCTCCCTCCTGCAGCAGGTCCATATCGACAATGCGCCCTGAACGTGGCTTCGGCCTGGTGGCCGCGATGTTCCTGATCATCGTCATCGCCGGCGTCATCGCCGTCATGGCGCGGCTGGCGATCACCCAGAACGCGACCACCAGCCTCGCCCAGCAGCAGGCCCGGGCCTACCAGGCGGCGCGCGCCGGGCTCGAGTACGGCATCGTCCGTTCGCTGGCCGAGCCGTTGCAGGCGTGCTCCTCGTTCGACCTGGAAGGGTTCAGGGTCGAGGTCACCTGTAGTCGTGAAGAGACCGAGGTGCCGGAAGAGGGCCCGAATCTGGTGTTCCACCGCGTGGAGGCGATGGCCAGCTACGGCAGCCCGGGCGATCCGGACTACGCCTACCGGCAACTGACGGCAGTGGTGGAGCGGCCATGAGCGTGAAGGGCTTTTTCCGACGTGTCCGTGTGCAGCCGGGTAACGGCCGGGGCAGGGCATGTTGGCCGTTGTCGTACCGGCTGGCGGCCGTCTGCGGCCTGTGGACCGCCCTGGTCGGCGGATGGGCGCAGGCCCAGCAGTGCACCGCGGTGTTTCCGGGCGGCATCCAGAGCCATTCGCCGACCGGCAACATCCACATGGGCTACATGTCCCGGGTGTTCGGCAGCGGCCCGAGGCTGACGGCGCCGACCGTCACGCATTTCAGTGAGTACCAGGACCAGGCTGGCTTCTGCGACGGCGTGCGCTGCACCGCCACCGGCACCTATGCGGCCCAGACCACGGTGAATTTTCTGAGCGGAACCGAGGTGCCATCGACCTTTCAGAAGAGTTCGGGCGCCGGGGGCAATCTGTCCAACGGCTACATGTCGGGCACGCTGACCCGGGCGGCCGGCGACTACGGCACGGTCACGGTGGGGCAGGAGTCGACCATCCGCTTCAGTTCGAATGCGCCGGGCAGCACCTACCGGATGCGCACGGTCCGCACCGGCTACCTGTCCACCCTGGAGTTCGAAGCCGGCAGCTACTGGATCGACGGCGACCTCGACCTGTCGGCCCAAGGCTCGAAACTGCGCCGCATCGGCTCGGGGTCGGCGCCGGTGGTGCTGTATGTCAGCGGCAACGTGGATGCCGGCCAGATAACGCTGGAGGGCTTCGCCACCGGCCAGATCCTGCTCTACGTCGTCGGCAATGCCTCGTTCGGCAACAATCTGGTGTTCCCCGGCCGCATCCACGCGCGCGGCTCGGTCACTTTCGGCACCAACGCCGTCATAACCGGCGGCGTATACGGCACCTCGCTGGTCAAGGGCAACAGCGCGATCATCCGCTACACGCGGACCGGCCACGAGCATCTGTTCGGCAGCCTGGTGGCCAACGGCGACTGGTACAACGCCACCTTCGAACTGGCGCCGGGCGACTACTACTTCAACGGCGACTTCAACCTGGCGGTGCAGACCACCATCCGCAAGCTGTCCGGTACCACCGGCAAGGTGCGCATCTTCGTCAACGGCAACATCGACGTGTCCTACGCGGCCAGGTTCGAGGGCTTCGGCGCTGGCGAGCTACTGCTGTACTCGACCGCCAACGTCAACATCACCAGCCAGACCGACATGCCGGTATTCGTCTACGCGGCGCGGGACGTATCCATCAGCTTCAGCAGCAACGCGCGCTTCAAGGGCGGTATCACCGGGCGCAACATCAATGTCGGACAAAACACCCAGGTCGAATACGCGACCCCGACGGACCTCGGGCCGTTGTGCACCGACCAGCCGTCCGTCCCCGTCGTCCACCACTACCGGCTGATCTACGACCCCACGGCGCTGACCTGCGGCTCGCTGAGCGTGACGGTCAGGGCCTGCGCCGATGCCGACTGTTCCTCGACGCCCACCTCCGCCTCGACGGTGACCCTGAGCCCGAGCGCCGGCTGGGCCGGCAACCCGCTCACCTTCACCGGCAGCACCACCACCACGCTGGCAGTGCGCACGCCCGGGGAGGTCATGCTGGGCCTGGCTTCGGCCTCGCCCGGGGCGAGCAACGGCCTGGTGTGCAGCACCAGTGGCTGCAAGGTGACCTTCCTCGACAGCGGCTTCCTGGTCAGCGTGCCGAACCTGATCGCCGGCCGCCCGCAGAGCGCCACCATCGCCGCGGTGCGCAAGGATGACCGCAGCCAGGCCTGCGTGCCGACCTTCGCCAACGTCTCGCGCACGCTCGGCCTCGCCACCCGCTACCAGAACCCCACGACCGGCACGCGAACCGTCACGCTCAACGGCTCGGCGACCACGGCGAGGCTGGCGTTCGACGCCGGCGGCGTGGCCACCGCGACGGTGAACTACGAGGACGCCGGCCAGGTGGCGCTCGACGTCAGCTATAGCGGCAGCGGCACCACCGGGGACCAGGGCCTGAGCATGACCGGCAGCGGCTCGTTCGTCGCCAAGCCCTACGGCCTGTGTATCACCCCCGACAGCGCCACCTGCAGCGTCGCCGGCGTGAGCGGCAACTGCACGGTGCTGGCCGCGGCCGGCGATGCGATTCCCATCCGGGTGCGCGCCGTGGGCTGGCAGGGCACCACCGTCAACGGCGTGCAGACCGGCGAGGCGCTCGACGGCGAGGCGCTGTGCGCGGGCAACGTGGTCACCCCGAACTTCCAGCTGTCGAACATCGGCCTGCGGCTGTCGCTGGAGGCGCCGGCGGCGGGCGTGGTCGGCAGCAGCACGCTGCCGGCGAGCTACGACCATGCGCTGGGCACGCAGACGAGCCTGAACGGCAACGGCGGCGTGTCCTTCTCGGAGGTCGGCGTGTTCCGCATCGCCGCCAGGACCAGCGCCGAGTACATGGGCATGGGACACGTCGGCGGCGACGGTACGGCGCCAGGCAGCAATGCCGGCCAGGACAATCTCAGCCGCTATATCGGCCGCATCGTGCCGGCCTACCTGGACGTTGCTCCGAACACGCCCCTGCTGCGGCCGGGCTGCGTGACCGATGCCGCGACCCAGACGGGCTTCAGCTATCAGGGCGAGCCCATCGGCTTCGCCGTCGATCCCAGGCTCGACGTGATCGGCAGGAACCGTTCGGGTGGCACCACCACGAACTACGACCGCGGCGATTTCTGGCGGCTCGCCTCCGATTTCGCCCATGTCCCGCTGTTCGGCAGCAGCGATGCCGACGTCCACGACAATGCGCGGCTGGGCGGCAGCACGGGCTTCACGGTGGAGGTGAGCGATCCGCAGCCGGGCGACGGTTCGCGCGAGGCGAGCATCCGCGACCGCACGCTGACCTACGCGCGCAACCGCTATGCACCGCTGCCCAGCGATGCGGCCTTCCGCCCCTGGCTGGCGCTGAGCTTCCCGGCCGCCTCGCTGACCGACCGCGACGGCGTCTGCCACAAGTCCGGCGACACCTCGGCCTCGGCTGCCTGCCAGCCGTACGTGCTGGACGACATCGGCTTTCCCGGCGCGGACAGCCAGCTGCGCCTGGGGCGGGCGCGGGTGGAGAACGCCAACGGCTCGGAGCTCGCGCCCCTCGGCCTGCCGGTGGTCGTCGAGAGCTGGCAGGGCAGCTATTTCGCCCCGAGCGCGGACGACAGCTGCAGCGTCCTGCCGCAAATGCCGGTGCCGGTGCTGAGCGACTACACCAACAACCTGAACGCCGGCGAAACCACGCCGACGGTGACGAGCGCGGGGACTTTCCGTTCCATCGAGCTGAGCGCGCCGGGGGAGGGCAACGAAGGCAGCGTGCGCGTCACGCCGACGGTGCCGGAGGTGCTGCGCTACGACTGGAACGGTTCAGGCAGTTTCCAGGATCCTTCCGGGCTGGCGACCTTCGGCATCTACAAGGGCTCGCCGCCGCTGATCTTCCGCCGCGAGATCTATCGCTGAGATCGATCGAAGCAGGGCGCAAGCGCAGCCCGTGCTGGCCGCGTTCGCGTTGCCGTCCGGAGTGAACGGCTCGATCACGAGAGCGGGATCCAAGTCCGGGCGGTGCCTTGTCCGAGGCATGGCGGTGGCACGAATTTCTCACGCGACTGGCGCACCGGTCTTTCCCCGTAACTGCTCCACCACTTCGATGAACGAACCGAGCAACAGGCTCGAGCGGCGCTCCTTCAGGCAGTAGAGACAGGTCTCGATCCAGACGGGCTCACCGCTGAAGTGCACCAGGCGCAACCGGGGATCGGGGCTGTACTCGCCTTCGGAGACGGCTCCGATGCCCATGCCGCGGATGACCGCTTCGCGCAGCGCCTCGCGGCTGCCGATCTCCATCGCGAACGCAAGCGGCACGCCGGCGGCCTGGGCCGCCTGCTCCAAGGCCTTGCGGGTGACGGAGCCGCTTTCCCTCTGCAGCAGCCGCTCGCCTTCGAGTTCGCGAATATCCACCTGTCCGCGTGATGCGAACGGGTGCTCGACGTTCACGCACAGCGCCACCGCATCCCGGGCATAGGGGATCACCTCGTAGCCTTCCGCTTCGTGAAAACGGGCCAGCACGGCGAGATCGACGGTGTACTCCTCCAAGTCCTTGAACACGCTTCCGGAGTTGCCGACCTTGATGGAGATATCGATCAGCGGGTAGCGCTTGCGGTAGGCATCCACCATCTCGATCGCGTGAAAGGGACTGACCGCGCCCAGCTTGAGGTGACCGGCGTTCAACTGGCCACTGTCATGCAGCAGGCTGTTGGCCTCGATTTCCAGGGCACTCAGCTTTCGTGCGATCGGCAGCAGCCGCAGGCCTACATCCGTGAGCTCGATGCGGTGGCCGCGACGAATGAACAGCTGGACTCCGTGCTGTTTTTCCAGCCCCTGCACCTGGGTCGTCAAGGTGGGTTGACTGACTCCGAGCAGGCGCGCAGCGGCGCTGAAGCTGCCGCATTGGGCGACGGCGAGAAAGGCGCGGATTCTGATCGTGGACATCTATAGCTTTTATATATAGCTGATTGAATAAAACAGGATCGAATTGATATGGAGGTGTAACAGCCCTTTCTTACCATTGCTACCTCTTCACCACTAGTTCGACCGTCGCCTCTCCGTCGGCGGAGCGTCCTGATTTTTCAATCAACCAAGGAGTGACGAAACATGGCTATTGAACTGGAAGACATCCGCACGTTGTTCGAGACCTACGGCCCGCGATCCTACGGCAGCGAAGCGGTCACGCAATTGGAGCATGCGCTGCAGTCCGCGTATCTGGGGGAACAGGAGGGCGCATCCAAGGAACTGGTGGTCGCGGCATTTCTGCATGACCTGGGGCATATGCTCGGGTCGAACAAGGGGCGGGATGCAGACGCTACGAGGAAAAACGACGACCTGCACCAGTTCGTGGCGCTGCCATTCCTACGGCCTGTTTTCCCCGGCGCCGTAGTCGAGCCCATCGGTCTGCACGTCGAGGCCAAGCGTTGTTTGTGTGCCATCGACCCCAGCTATCATGCGGGGCTGAGCCCGCAATCGGTCCGCTCGCTCGAACAGCAAGGCGGTATCCATACGCCGGAGCAGGCGGCCGAGTTCCAGCAAAAGCCCTTCGCCGCCGATGCGCTGCGGCTGCGCCGCTGGGATGACCTCGCCAAAGTGCCGGGCGCCTCCACGCCTCCGTTCGAACATTACTTCTCCATGGTCTCGGAGTTGTATGGCAGGCAGAGCAGCGTGGCCTGAGAGAAGCGGGATATCCATGCCTATCGGTGTCCTGCTGGTCGTCCTGCTGGCCGCGTTGCTGCATGCGAGCTGGAACGCCATCGTCAAGTCGAGCCGGGACAAGTTTCTCGACATCGTATTCGTCACAGCCAGTGCCGCCGCGCTAAGCGCGGCGGTCGTGCCGTTGCTGCCGCTGCCCGCGAGCGGCAGTTGGGGCTACATCGCCGTATCGGCGGGCATTCATGTGCTCTACTTCGTTCTGATCGGTGCGGCCTATCAAAGTGGCGACATGGGACATGCGTACCCACTGATGCGGGGTGCTCCGCCGCTGATCGTTGCCCTGGCGAGCGGCCCACTCATCGGCGAGCAACTGAGCCTCAGCGCGTGGAGCGGGGTGCTGATTGTCTGCGCGGGAATTCTAGGGCTGCTACTGGCCAATCCCACGTCGCTGAGCAGCGGCCGCACGACGTGGTTGGCGTTGTTGAATGCAGCAACCGTCGCCGCGTACACCTTGGTCGACGGTGCGGGCGTGCGCCTGTCCGGGAACCCGGCCGCCTATACGATGTGGATGTTCCTCCTCACGGCGATCCCGATCCTGGCATGGGCGGTCTGGCACCGGAAGGAGGCGGCGCTGAAGCATCTGCGTGCCCGCTGGCCTCTCATGCTCATGGGCGGAGCATGCTCCCTGGGAGCCTATATCCTCGTGTTGTGGGCAATGACGCATGCTCCGATAGCGATGGTCGCTGCCCTGCGGGAAACGGCGATCGCGTTCGGCATTGCAATATCGACGTTCGTGCTTCGTGAACACGGCGGCTACCATCGGATCTGCGCCGCGTTCGTCATTCTGCTGGGTGCAGTGGCCTTGAAGTTCTAATTGGGAGCGGTTTCTGCGTCTGGATTGAAGTGGGTCGCAGGATAAATACGAAGTTTGAAAACAGGCTCTACCGGAAGATTAACGTGCCAGATGGATGCCGGTGCCGACCTGGTTGTTCGAACAACAGCGGCACTGCGCAGGAACAACTTTCAAGGGGGCTGGTAATGTTCTCAATCGTTCCCATGACGATCGATGACTATGACTCGGTCATGGATTTGCTGAGGAAGACGCCCGGCGTCACCTTCCGCGATGCCGACTCTTATGAAAACACTCGCCGCTACCTGGAAAGAAATCCCGAACTGAGCCTGCTGGCGAAAGTAGGGGATGAAACAGTGGGCTGCATCATGTCGGGTCATGACGGGCGCCGCGGGTATCTTCAGCACCTCGTCGTTGCGCCGATGCACAGGCGAAAAGGTATCGCGAACGCGCTTGTCGAGGCCTGCCTGGCTCGCCTTGCATCACTTGGCATTACCAAGAGCCATATCGATGTGATCAGGACGAATCTTGACGCCCAGAAGTTTTGGGAAAAACAGGGATGGAATTTAAGGGAGGACATTTACCGTTATTCGTTCATTCGTAACGGTGGCCCGGATTCCTAGCGACTATTCCAAAACGCCATCTCGAGGCCAGGTGCGCGAAGCGCGCGGGGGAATGGAGAGCGAACATCGATTGGCTGAACGTCGAGGCTTCGCGCACGCACTCGATGTCAGCAGCGTCGAATTCCCGCGCCGGCGGCGGGACGATTGTCGAGCGTGCGCCTCGTGACCTTGCCGATGGCTGCTGCTTCGAACCTGCGTGGCGCTCGATGAGCGGCCCTTTTCGTCGGATGTAAAAGAGGGGAATCCCCGGCCTGCCTGTACCAAGGTCCCCGAAACTTGGGTTGCAGGAACCAATGCAGGGGATGTGCCAGTTTTTTCTCAGGCGCCGAAGCAGGCAGGCAGGGAGGCTGCGAACATCGTCGCTGAAAGCGCTGCAAGCCAGGGATTCAGCGGGCTCCGGCGGTTGCTTCCGAGGCTGTGGCGGCACGGCCCATGCTCGCGCGTCGTCGGCGATTGCCGACGAGCGGCGCAGCCGGGCCTGCAGGGGCTGCGCGCATTCTGCGCAGAACGGGGGCAACGCAACGGCACCGTGCTCCGTCGCGATGCGTCTCAGTCCTGCGCCGGCCAGAGGCGGATCGGCGCGCCTTCGGCGGGCCACAGGCGCAGCTGGTCGATGTTGGAGATGTCCCAGCGCTCGACCTGCCCGAGGGTGTCCAGGAAGCGCTGTTCCTGGCGCATGATGGCTTCCGCGCAGAGCTTGCGGGTGCTGCCCAGCTCGCTGAAGCGGATACGTTCGCCTTCCAGGCTGTAGCTGCCGAACCAGTGGTTGCACCCGGCGCTGCCGAAGGCGCGGCCGTCGTCGCCGAGCACCAGCGACAGCGGGTGGCGGCCGATCACCGGGGCGTCGCCGACCCATTCGGCGATGTAGGTGACTTCCGGCTGCAGCCGGGTCGGCTCTACCGCGCAGCCGCCCAGGCCGAGGGCGAGCAGGGTGCAGAGGGCGAGCCGCTTCATGCCCGGCCCTCCCGGCAGGCCGGGCAGAGGTGCCGGTCGCCCTCGCGGCCCCAGCCCAGTTCGCCGATGCGCGCCTCGGCGGCGGGCTCGCGAGCGGCCTTGCCGAGCGCGGCATCGACCGCGAACTCGAAGTCCAGGCGCTTGCCGCAGGCATCGCAGTCGACCTGCCAGTTGAGGATTTCCAGCTCGCGGAACACCGGGCCGCTGGCTACCGCGTGCCACTGGCCCGGCGGATTGATTAGATGACGCACCTTTTCAACGGTCAGCGATTGCGACAGCTCGCGGCTGCCGCGGAGGGTGACCAGCAGGGTGTCGCCGACCGCGATGGAACCGCCGGTGCCGGTGACCTGGTAGCGGCCCGGCGCCAGGGCGCGGCATTCGGTGAGGGTGTGGGTCGGGTCGAGCAGGGAAAAGCGGAAATCGTGGACGGCCATGGCAGGGCAGGGGTATCGGAGGCGGAATGCGCAATGCTATCACGCCGGGGCGCACCTGCCGGGCCCGTCTGGCCATGATGAATCGGTGCGCGCGACGCACCCTACGATTCGGCCATCGTGGGAGCAACTGTCTTGACCGCGAACGAGCTCGTACCATCATTCGCTGCCAAGGTCGTACCCAAGAGACGCGCCCCTGGCTGACGATGTCGCCGCGAGGGCGCGCCTCCCACAGGGTTCGGCATGCACTCGTCCCCTTTGTGGGAGGCCCGCCCTCGGGGCGATGAGCTCTGTGAGAGCGGTCTCGACCGCGATCGGGTGCGGGATGTTCGCGGTCATGACCGCCCCCAGCGCGCAGCTCGGGCGCCGTTCAGGCGTCCGGCTTGCCGCCGAAGGTTTCGGCGAAGAAGCGCTTCATGTCGTCCCAGGAGCGTTTGTCGGCGGCTTCGTCGTAGGCCACGTCGACGCCCTTTGCCTGGAAGGCGTCCGCGCCGGGATTGCTGAAGCCGTGCTTGGCACCGGGCAGGCTGACCAGGCGAAAGTCGGCGCCGGCCTGGATCATCTCGGCGGTCAGCGCCGCGGCGTCGTCGGAGCTGACCATGCTGTCGGCGGCGCCGTGCTCGACCAGCACGCGCGCCTTGACGCTGCCCGGTACCGCCCGCGAGTCGGTGGCCAGCGCGCCGTGGAAGCTCACCACGCCTTCCAGCGGGACGCTCTGGCGCGCCATGTCGAGCACCACCTTGCCGCCGAAGCAGTAGCCGACCGCTCCGATCTTCAGCGGGTCGGTCTGTTCCTGCGCCTTGAGCAGGTCCATGCCGGCGGTGAAACGATGGCGTGCGGCGTCGGCGTTGGCCAGCGCAGCCTTCATGAAGGTCATGGCGTCCTGTGGGTGCTCGGTGTTCTTGCCCTCGCCATACATGTCGATGGCCAGCGCGGCGTAGCCGAGTTCGGCGAGGTCGCGCGCCCGGCGCCTGGTGTAGTCGTTCAGCCCCCACCATTCGTGGACCACGACGATGCCCGGGCGCTTGCCGTCGACGGCGTCGTCGTAGGCGTAGTAGCCGACCAGCCGGGTGCCGTCCTCGGCGGTGTAGGGAATTTCCCGGGTCTGGACTTCGGCATGGGCGAGGGCGCTGCAGAGCAGCAGCAATCCCGGCAGGCAGTGGCGCATCATGGCGGTCTCCTTGCGGTCGAAGGGCTATGGCGCAAGCATAGCGGTTGCGCCGAAAGCTTAGGGCTCCGGCGCGCTGCAGGGTTCCGCGCTCTCTGCGCCGTACGCGGCTGGCGACCGGTCGCTGCCGCTGATAGCCTTCGCCACCTTTTTCCGGACCGGTCGCCGGGAGCCGCATGAGCACAGCCACCGACATCTCGAGCCATCTCAGACGCGGCACCGCGCCGTATCGCCGAGCCACACTGGCGCTGTTCTGCGCCGGCTTCGCCACCTTCGCCTTGCTCTACTGCGTGCAGCCGCTGCTGCCGTTGCTCGCCGCGCATTTTTCCGTGTCGGCCGCCAGCAGTGCCCTGGCGCTGTCGCTGACGACCCTGAGCCTGGCGCTGTTCCTGCTGGTCTCCGGCGCGCTGGGCGAAAGCTGGGGACGCAAGCCGGTGATGGCGGCGGCGCTGGGCATCGCCATCCTGCTCGGGCTCGCCTGCGTGCTGGTGGACAGCTGGCACCTGCTGCTGGTGCTGCGCGCCTTGCTCGGCCTGGCGCTGAGCGGTCTGCCGGCGCTGGCGATGGCCTACGTCGGCGAGGAATTCGAGCCCGAATCGCTGCCGGCGGCGATGGGGCTGTACATCGGCGGCACCGCCCTCGGCGGGCTGCTCGGGCGCCTGCTGGCCGGCCTGCTCAGTGACATCGGTGGCTGGAAGCTGGCGCTCGGCGGAGTCGCCGCGCTGGGCCTGGTCGCGCTGGCGCTGTTCGTCTGGCTGCTGCCGGCGTCGCGGCATTTCCAGGCGCAGGCGCTGTCGCCCGCCGCGCTGCTCGGCAACTTCCGCACGCACCTGGCCAATCCGCGCCTGCGCCTGCTGTTCCTGCTCGGCTTCCTGTTGATGGGCGGCTTCGTGGCGCTGTTCAACTACGTCGGTTTCCGCCTTGCCGGCGCACCCTTCCACCTTTCGTCGACGGTGATCGGGCTGCTGTTCACCGTCTACCTGGTCGGCATCTTCAGCGCCGGCTGGGCCGGGCGGCTGGTGCCGCGCCTGGGCGCGCGGCCGGTGCTGCTCGGCGGGATCGGACTGATGCTGGTCGGCGTGGCGCTGTGCGCCACCGTCTGGCTGCCGGCCCTGGCGCTGGGGCTCGGGCTGTTTACCCTGGGATTCTTCGCCGCGCACGCGGTGGCCAGCGGGCAGGTCGGCTACCACGCGCAGGGCGCCAAGGCGCAGGCCTCGGCGCTGTATCTGTGCGCCTACTACCTGGGTTCCAGCCTGGTCGGCTACGCGGCGGGCTACGTGTGGGAGCACTTCGGCTGGCTGCCGTTGCTGGCGGCGCTGGGCGGGCTGTTCCTGATCGCGGGTTGGCGCGCGTGGCGTCTGTAGGGTGCAAGGCCACCCTGTTCCGTTGTGCCAGAAGCTCGATATGGCGAGCCTGAGCCGGGCAACAGCCAAACCCGACGCGTGGCTCGCTACCTGCGGCATCGGGGATTGGTGGGCTGAAGCCCACCCTACGGGCTATGTGTCATTTGCATCGGGCGACTGTAGATACCGTCTTGAGCCCTAGTGGGCAAGGGCCAGTTTAGGGTCGAAAGGCTGGCCGGATTTCAGTACCCCATAGGCGATGTGCAATAGCTTGCGCATGGCGGCACAGACGATCTGCTTGCCGGTCTTGCCCCTGGCTTTCAAGCGGTCCCGCAGAGCGCTGATGGCGGCGTTGTGCTTGAGCGAGCAAACAGCCGGCATATAGAGCCCAGCCCTCAGGCGAGACGAGCCCGTTCGAGATATGCGCGTCTGGCCCTTGTAGGTGCCGGACTCCTGCAGCTTGGGGTTCAATCCGGCAAAGGCGGTGATCGCACGGCCACTTCCG
>NZ_KE384416.1:79985-136453 GCF_000425625.1 Stutzerimonas azotifigens DSM 17556 | reverse complement strand
GTAGGGCACCGGGTGCTCGGCGTGATAGAGGCAGCCGGTGACCAGGGGCTGGTCGGGGTCGCCCTCGAGGAAGGTGACCAGCACTTCCATGCCGACCCGCGGGATGGCCACGCCGCCATAGGCGTTGCCGGCCCAGCTGCTGGAGACGCGCAGCCAGCAGCTGCTCTTGTCGTCGCCCTCGCCCTCGCGGTCCCAGTGGAACTGCACCTTGACCCGGCCGTATTCATCGCAGTGGATCTCTTCGCCGGCCGGGCCGGTGACTACGGCGGTCTGGCTGCCGAGGAGCCTGGGCCTGGGGTGGCGCAGGGCGGGGCGGAAGGGGATGTCCCAGGGGGTGGCGGTGAAGTGGTTGCGGTAGCCTTGGAGGAAATCGGGGATAGCTGGTTTCCCCTCACCCCGGCCCTCGGCTCGGGCATCCTGCTTCGCCCTACCTTCTACATCCCTGTAGTCGTCTCCCCATAGGGGAGAGGGAGTTGATTCGGAGTGGGAGGAGGGCACGGTGGTGGACTCTTCCAGCACCTGCGGCTGTTTGCCTTCGTGGATGACCTCGTTGAGCAGCCAAAGCTGGTTCCATGCCTCGCGCGGGTGGTCGGTCAGTTCGAGGAAGTGGCCGCTGAGCAGCAGGGGCTGGTCGCTGTGGCCCTCGGCCCGTTCGTGGTCGTGGCGATGCCGTTCCAGGGCGCGCTGGGCCAGGTGCCGGCCGCGCTCGCGCTCGGTGAAGCGACCGGGGTAGTCGTAGTCCTCCAGGTCCGGTTCGAACTCGCTCCGATAGCCCGCCTCCAGCGTCAGGCGCGGCTTCTCGAAGTCGTAGTCGCGGCGGCTGACGCGGCTGGTGCGGGTCTCCACGCGCAGGGCGAAGCGCTTGACCACCGGCTCGTCGGCCACCAGCCCGGAGTCCTGCTGGTAGGCCACCGGCGCCAGCCGCGGAAAGACCGTCTGGTCGTCGCCGAACACCAGCACGTGGCCGGCCTGGTCGTGGCGGAAGTGGTAGTGGATGCCTTCCTCCTCGCACAGGCGCTGGACGAAGTGCAGGTCGGTCTCGTCGTACTGCACGCAGTACTCGCGCGGCGGGTAGAGCACCGGGCCGAGGTCGAAGCGGTGGCCAACGCCCTCGAGGATGCCGTGCTCCTCGAGCACCCGGGCGATGATCTGCGGCACCGACAGGTGCTGGAAGATGCGTTGGTTGGTGCGGTGGGCGAGGTAGGCGAGCTGCGGGCGCAGGGTCAGCCGGTAGTGGGTCAGGCGCTGGCCGGATTCGCCCTGGGCGATGCGCTGGATCAGGCCGTGCACGCCCCCGCCGTCGGGGCCGAAGGCGAGGAAGGCGGGCTGGTGCAGCAGGGCCTCGAGGTCGAGGTCGGGACGTTCGCCGACCAGTTCGACGTCGAAGGCGAAGGGCGTGGAAATCGCTTCGCGCCCGTGGAATTCGAGCACCTGCAGGTCGTGCTCGAGGCCTGGCACGTGCAGGCTGAAATGGGGCTGGTTGGCCGGGTTGAACATGCTCGTCTCCTTGAGCCTAGAGGTCGCCAGGGCTGATGCTCAGCCGTTCCATGCGATAGAGCAGGGTGCGTCGCGGCAGGCCGAGTTCGCGCGCGGCCTGGCTCTGGTTGCCACCGTTCTTGCGCAGGCAGTCCAGCAGCAGGTTGCGCTCGACCCGCTCCATCCGCTCGCGCAGGTTGAGCGTGCTGTCATTGGCGTCGCTGGCCTGCTGCAGGTTGAAGTGTTCGGGCAACAGTTCGCCGGCGTCGCAGAGCAGCACCGCGCGCTCGACCAGCCCCTTGAGTTCGCGCACGTTGCCGGGGAAGGCATAGCCGGCCAGCTGTTCCAGCGCGGCGTCGGACCAGCGGCAGGGGTCGCGCTGCAGGAAGCGGCAGGCCTTCTCGGCGAAGTGACGGGCCAGGCGGAGGATGTCCTGGTCGCGCTCGCGCAGCGGCGGCAGTTCGATGGGGAACAGCGACAGTCGGTAATAGAGGTCCTCGCGAAAGCGGCCGTCCTCGACGCATTGGCGCAGGTCCTGGTGGGTGGCGGCGAGGATGCGCACGTCGACCCTGTGCGTGCGGGTGCTGCCCAGCGGCCGCACCTCGCCTTCCTGCAGCACGCGCAGCAGCTTGGCCTGCAGCGCCAGCGGCATGTCGCCGATCTCGTCGAGGAACAGGGTGCCGCCGTCGGCAGCGTCGAACAGGCCCTCGCGATCGCGCTCGGCGCCGGTGAAGGCGCCCTTGCGATAGCCGAAAAGCTCGCTTTCGAGCAGGTGCTCGGGCAGTGCGGCGCAGTTCTGCACGACGAAGGCCCGGCTGCGTCGCGAGCCGCAGTCGTGGATGGCGCGGGCGACCAGCTCCTTGCCGGTACCGGTCTCGCCGGTCAGCAGCACGCTCACCGGGTTGTGCAGGACCTTGCCGATCAGCCCGTAGACGGCGCGCATGCGCGGACTTTCGCCGATCAGGCCGTAACCGCTGGCGCAGGGGCGCACCGGTGCCGGGCCGGGAAGCGCTTGCGGCGTCCTTCGCGAGCGCTGCAGCAACTGCAACTGGCCGACGGCGAAGCGCCCCAGGTGGGCCAGGCTGTCGGCCACCTCGGCGAGGTCCCGCGTCGTCGCGGTGGCGGTCACCAGCAGCCCGGTGGCGTGGCCCTGTGCGTCCTGCAGCGGCAGGCACAGCAGGCTGCGCCAGGGCCGCGGCGCGTCGGGCAGGAAGCCGGTCCGATGCAGGCTGGGGTCCAGCGTGGCCAGGTTCAGCCGGCGGTTCTGGCTGAGGCAGTACTGCAGCAGTTGCTCGCCGTCGTAGTCGCTCGGCAGGCTGGCGGCCTCGCGGGCCTGCAACCGGCCGTCCAGCCACTCGGCCGAAAGCGTCAGGCGCGTGTGGGTGGCGTCGAGCAGGTACAGCTGGCTCAGCGGACAGTCGGCCAGCTGCGCCGCGGTTTCGGCGAGCCCGCCCAGCAGGGCGTCCGGATCGCCCGCCCAGGCCAGCTCGGCGAAGCGGCCCAGCAGCGCCTCGGTGCCCTGCAGCGGCACGAGCCCGGCCAGGTCGGCGGGCGTCTCAAGCGAACTCACAGACCACCGCTCCGGCGCTGTCGAGGGTGGCATGCACACGCTGCAGCTCCTCGCCGCCGGCCATGGCGGCGAGAATTCGGTCGACCACCTGTGGCTGCAGGGTGCGGTCGATCAGCTGGTCGATCAGCCTGGCGCCGCTGTCGCTGTGCCGGCAGCGCTCGGCCAGCGCACGGACTAGCGCCGGGCAGTGGCTGAAAGCGAGCTGGCGCCGCGCCAGGCGTTCGCCGAAGCGCGCAAGCTTGAGGCCCACCAGCTCCTCGAGGACCTCGCCGACGATGGGGTAGTAGGGCACCACCTTCATGCGGCCGAGCAGAGCCGGCTTGAAGTGCCGGCTCAGCGCCGGGCGGATCGCCGTTTCCAGGTCCTCGGCGGCCGGGCGCCGGCCTTCGGCGCAGAGCCGGGCGATCTCGTCGCTGGCCAGGTTGCTGGTCATCAGGATCAGGGTGTTGCGGAAGTCGATCTCGCGGCCCTCGCCGTCGTTGGCCACGCCTTTGTCGAAGATCTGGTAGAAGACGTTCATCACGTCCGGATCGGCCTTTTCCGCCTCGTCCAGCAGCACCACCGAGTAGGGCTTCTGCCGCACCGCCTCGGTGAGCATGCCGCCTTCGCCGTAGCCGACGTAGCCGGGTGGCGCTCCGATCAGCCGCGAAACGCTGTGCTTCTCCTGGAACTCCGACATGTTGATGGTGGTGAGGAAACGCTCGCCGCCATACAGCAGATCGGCCAGCGCCAGTGCGGTCTCGGTCTTGCCGACCCCGCTGGGGCCGACCAGCAGGAACACCCCGACCGGTGCGTCGGGACGGTTGAGCCCGGCGGCGCTGGCGCGCATGGCCGTGTCCAGCGCCTGGACCGCCTGCTCCTGGCCGCGCACCCGGGTGCCCAGGTCGGCGGCGAAGCGGGCGATCCTGCCGTTGTGCTCACGGGCCAGCTGCGACAGCGGTACGCCGGTCCAGTGGCTGATCACCTCGGCCACCAGGCGCGGGCAGACCTCGAAGCTCACCAGGCGCTCGTCCGCCTGCAGCGCGGCGAGTGCGGCCTGGGTGTCGCGCAGCCGGGCCTGCAGGTCCTCGGTTTCGTGCGGCGCGCCCTCGGCGGTGACTGGGCGCGCAATGGCGCAGCGCTGGCGCAGGTCGAGCAGGCGTTCGGCCAACTCGCGCTGTTCGGCCCAGCGGCGCTCCATCCGCTCGAGCTCCGCGCAGGTGTCGTCCAGCTGGTTTTCCAGCGCTTCCAGGGCGTCGGGGTCGACGATCAGGCCTGCATCCAGATCGCGGCGCAGGGCATCGACCTGGCGGCTGCCTTCGGCCAGGCTGCCGCGCAGGCGCTCGATGGCCTCGGGCGCCGCTGCCAGGCTTATGCGTACCCGAGCGCAGGCGGTGTCGAGCACGTCGACCGCCTTGTCCGGCAACTGGCGGCCGGCGAGGTAGCGGGCGGACAGCTCGGCGGCCGCCACCACCGCATCGTCGCGCAGGTAGATGCCGTGGCTCTTCTCGTACACCGGCGCCAGGCCGCGCAGGATGGTCACGGCTTCGTCGACGCTGGGCTCGTGCAGCTGCACCGGCTGGAAGCGCCGGGTCAGCGCCGGGTCCTCTTCGAAGTACTTCTTGTATTCGCTCCAGGTGGTCGCCGCGATGGTGCGCAGCTCACCCCGCGCCAGCGCCGGCTTGAGCAGGTTGGCGGCATCGCCGCTGCCGGCCTGGCCGCCGGCGCCGATCAGCGTGTGCGCTTCGTCGATGAACAGGATGGTCGGCTTCGCCGCGCCCCTGACCTCGTCGATTACGCCCTGCAGACGGCGCTCGAACTCGCCCTTCACGCTGGCGCCGGCCTGCAGCAGGCCGAGATCCAGGCAAAGCAGCTCGACGCCCCTGAGCGTCTCGGGCACCTCGCCGGCGACGATGCGCAGGGCCAGCCCTTCGACGATGGCGGTCTTGCCGACGCCGGCCTCGCCCACCACGATCGGGTTGTTCTTTCGCCGCCGGGCCAGGATGTCGATCATCTGGCGGATCGCCGTGTCGCGGCACAGCACCGGGTCGAGTCTACCCTCGCGAGCCTGGCCGGTGAGGTTGTGGGTGAAGCGCGCCAGGTTGGACTCGCCGCTCGCCGCGGGGCGCCCCGCCGCCTGTCCGGACTGCCGCGAAAGAGCGAAGTCGCGCAGCCGCTCGGCATCGAGCCGGGCCAGCAACGGCTGATAGCGGCTGCCGGCATAACGCAGCGGGTTGCGCAGCAGTGCCAGCAGCAGGGCGGCCTGATCCACCTGGCTCTGGCCGAGTTCGAGGTTGCCGACCAGCAAGGCGTCCTGCAGCCATTGCACCAGTTCGGCGGAGAATACCGGGTTGCGCGATTCGCTGCGCTCGCCGCGCGGCTGCAGCGTGCTGGCCAGTTCGGCGGCATCCACCTCGGCATCCTGCAGGGCGCGGCCGAGCAGGCCGTCGGGTCGTTCGAGCAGGCCGAGCAGCAGGTCTTCGACCAGAATCCTGCTGCCTCCGCGCGCCACGCAGCGTTGCGCCGCCTGTTCCAGGTCCGACTTGCTGGCGGCGTCCAGGGCTTGCACCAGTTGTTGCAGGTCTAGGTTGATCATGTCTCTTTCGTTCCTTGATGGCTCTTGCTGCCGAGGGTGACCATGCCGTCGGCGCGTTCGGCGCCCAGCCAGGTGGTCCAGCCGAGGCGGCAGGGGTTTCCTTCCCCGATGCGCAGCTCGCGGATGTCGTCCTGGCGTAGGGCCAGGCGGATGTCGTAATCCAGCGGATCGCGCAGGGTGAAGCGCACCAGCGCGCAGAGCGGCTGGTAGCCGCTGCCGATCGGCAGGAATTCGTGGAAGCGGTCCCAACCGAGCTGGCGGATGTGGATGCGGAACTTGCCGCTGCGGTCGCGTACGCGCTCGCCGAGCACCAGGCTGTCACCGAGCCGGCTGTTGCGCTGGCCAAGGCGGTTCTGCTGTTCGCCGAGGATGTCCACCTGGCGCTCCAGGCACTGCTCGATGCGCAGGTCGGCGTGCTTGAAGTAGTAGCGCAGCACCGATTCGATCAACGCGGCCGAATGCGCGCGCAGGCTGAGCAGGCCTAGGTAGGGCAGCAGGCGCTTCCAGTTCAGCTCGCTGGCCGCGCGAATCCGTGCGCCGCCCAGGCCGATCAGGGCGAACAGCTGTTCGGACATCGGGTCGCGCGCGCCGCTGGAGAAGCGCGCCCGGTAGCGGTACTTCTGCCAGATCGGCAGCAGCAGGCGCTGCAGGCGGTCGTTGAACAGGTCGAGGAATTCGCGCGTCGGGTTGCCGTCCGCGCCGTCGCCCAGCGCCTGGTCGGCATAGAAGGCCGGCAGCGGCGAACCGGCGCCGCACAGGCCGACGAGGTTTATCCGCAGTCGCGCGCGCAGCTCGCCGGCTTCCTCGAAGAACTGCACTTGCTCGATGTCGCTGCCGGGGAAGCCCAGGCTGGGGTTGGCCTGGAACTCCAGGCGCTCGTACAGCGCCTCGTCGTCCAGCAACGGATGCGCGGCGCGCAGGCGCTCGAGCACCAGCAGCACGCCCTGGAACAGGCTGTATTCGCGGATGCCCCGGGCGAGCCGGGTCAGCCCGTGCTCGTCGCCGGTGTCCGCCGATGTCAGAGCAGCGGCTGCTGGCCCATGCGCGGCGTCCATTGGTACACCTCTCCCTGTGTACTGCGTACGCGCAGCTCGTGGTACGAGTTGAGGCTGGCGTAGAGCGCGAAGAATTCGTTGAGCACCGAGGCGAAGAGGAACAGGTCGCCCTCGCCCAGGTAGCCGTCCAGGTCCATGTTCAGCTCGGTGCGCACACCGCGGATCGGCAGGCCGCGGTGCAGGCGGTCGACGTGCTGGTGGGCGATCGACTTGAGGCCGCCGAGTAACCGCTTGCTGACCTTCTCGGCGTGCTGGTCGTAATAGCGCGGCAGGTCGTAGGTCTCGAGGATCACCTTCAGCGCCTCGACGTTGGCCAGCGACAGGTAGTTCAGCGACATGTTGCTGATCAGCTTCCAGAGGAAGTCGCGGTGCAACGGCGGGGCATAACTCGGCGTCGCCGGGCCGATGTTGCGGAAGGTGAGGAACTCGGGCGTGTCCTCGCTCGGCAGGCAGATGTCGCCCAGGTGCAGGTTGCGTGGCAGGTCACCGTTGGTACAGGTCAGCTCGATCGACAGCGTCTCGTGGCCGTCCAGGTGGCGGGTGCCGAAGCCGAGGAAGGTGTCCTGGCCGTCGCCGAGCAGCGAGGGCTGCTGGCGTACGCTGTAGTGCGGGCGCGCCAGCGGCACGTCGAAGCTCGGGTCGTGCTCGAAGGATTCGAACGGCACGTATTCCTCGTAGCCCATGCCGCCGGGCTTCCAGCCGGTGACGCGGTCGACCGAGAAGATGCCGCAGTGCGGGCTGTCGTATTCGGCCGGACGCAGCAGGTACTGGACCTGCTTGCCGTCCAGGCGCACCGGGATGGCGTCGTGTGCGAACAGGTTGACCACCGGCGTGCAGTACAGGCGCACGTTGTCGCGGGTCGGGCGGATGCGCTGCGCACCGGCCTTGCGGATGTCGAAGCGCAGCTCGAAGCCGCGCGCCTGCTCCAGCCGTTCCGGCGGCAGGGCGTTCAGCGCCTGCAGGCCGTGCAGGTCGACGAACAGGAATTTCTCCTGGAAGGCGAAGTATTCCTGCAAGTAGCGGTAGCCGCGGAAGGTGTTGAGCGGGTAGGGGATCAGCGCCTCGTCCTCGGCGAAGCCCACCGGCGAGAGCTGCGTCGGGTCCAGCTTCAGGGCGGCGAGCGGCTGTCCCTGCGCGTCGCCGAGGGGCTTGCCGTCGGCGTCGAGGGCCACCAGCTGCAGGCCATCCAGGTGACGCAGCAGGCTGAGGTAGAGCATCTGGCTTATGTAGCGCTCGCCGGCCAGGTGCAGGCGCAGGCGCTCGAGGCCGAGTTCGCCCAGGTGGCCGTCGGCGGTCATCTCCAGGCGCAGGCTTAGCAGCGCCCCGTCGCCCTTGACCGAGTAGGCCAGGTCGGCCAGCGCCAGCGGCAGCACCTCGGTGGCATAGCAGGTGCGGAAGCGGCAGCTCACACCCTGCACGGGGCGCGACTCCACCGGCGTGTGACGCGGCACGGCGAGCGTTCCGGCGCGTCGCACGAGCGGGTCGAACTGCAGCATGCTGAACGACGGCAGCGGCCGCATGTAGTTCGGCCAGAGCAGGTGCATCAGCGAATGGGTCAGCTCCGGCAGCTCGTCGTCGAGCTTCTGGCGCAGACGCCCGGTAAGGAAGGCGAAGCCTTCCAGCAGGCGCTCGACGTCCGGATCGCGCCCGCTCTGGCCGAGGAACGGCGCCAGCGCCGGGCTGCGCTCGGAAAAGCGCCTGCCGAGCTGGCGCAGGGCGGTGAGTTCGCTCTGGTAGTAGTGGTTGAAAGACATCTCTAACGGATCATCCTTGTCGTTCTGTGACCGGTGCGTTCAGGCGCCGGAGGCCGTGCCGGGGTAACTTCGTGCTAAATCTTCTGGAATTTTTATTTTGGCCTTTGGATCTCATATATTGGGGAGATTACTGCCAGCTTTCATAAGGTATCCCGTTCGCCCTGATGTAATTACTCATGGGGGCTGGGTCGTAATTCTCGAATACGTCGTAAGGTATATAAATTTCCTCTTGGGGAATTAAATGCCCTTGTGTAGTTGCAATTTCTATTGCGCCTAAACAAACTCCGCTAAGCCAGGATTTCACTCTCCCTCCGGGAGTTATTTCTAATGTGATGATGTTTCTCCTTCCTAGCATGGGCTTTCCGAATCGTATGCATGTGGTTTCTACTTTTCTATGGATATTTATACGTAAACCAAGATGAAGCTTGATAGATGCTCTGTATGCTTTGTTCTCAGCCAGCGAGGTCCATTCCACTGTCAGTTTGTTTGGTAGTTCATCCAGGCCCCTGAATTTCAGGATATCGGGCATACTCTGCAATAGCTCGGGAGGTGTCCATCCATCCGCTGCCTTTCCAGGGGCGCGCTTTTTTAATATTGAGTTTGAATAACTGATTTCGCGTCCATAGGTGAAAACTTGTTCGATCGTATGCAGGTGCGCGTCCATGTAATTGGGCGTTGTTACCTGAACATGGGCAATGTATGGGCTTACAGGGGGGGTGCCGAGTGGGTCAAAGCAGTTGATCATCGTGCTACACATGATTAGCTGGCAGCCGCTGAGCAAGGCGAGAGGGGATAAAAAAATGAGCTTTGCCATTACAAGCATTGATTTTCTTCGCAACAGCATGCATTGGGCCTGTCTGTTGGCGTAGCCATTGAAAAGAGGGCCTCTGCGGATTAGGGGCGCTTTACCAAGAGCCATAGGGCACCCCATGTTGCTCGATATAGGCATTGGCTTCATCCGAGAGGAAGTAATAGTGCCCATCGGACTTGCCGCCGTATGGTCCGACCTTGCTGATGGCCGCCTCGAAACGACCGATTTCGATGGACTCCAGGCAGGGGCCGCCGACCCAGGCCTTGGCGATACCGCCGGGGGCCAGGCCGATGGTGATGACCTTGCGATACAAGCCATCGATCACCTTGCCGTCCCACCGACAATAGGCCGAGTGTGGCTTGAGCATTTCCTGGCGCACCCACTCGGGAATATTGATGCGTACGTTGTAGGTCTGCGGCTCGACCAGCGATTGCCAGCGCACGAAGATGATTTCCGGAAGGTCGATACCGGGCAGGTTCTTGCCGGCTCCACCCGATGGGTTGGGTGGCCAGCCGGCCACGCTGCTGGCGTAGGAAGGCACCCCACCGCTGACCCGTTCGTAGGCCAGTCCGCGGCGATCGATCACGTCCACGCTTTCGACCCAGACCTCCATATGGTCGGGGGCGAATACACCGGCGAACCAGGCGCGATAGGGCAAGCCGGGCTGGCCCTGGCTGGCGGCACAGCCACCAAGCAGGAACAGCGCGCAGGCAAGCAGGAAGGTTCTCATTCGGGATAATCCTGTTGCGGCTTGTTGTTGTAGGCCAGGCGGACGTTGGGGGCGGGCTTGCTGATCAGCAGGCCCCTGCTGGGCGTCCAGTGGGCGGAGAGATGGATATAGCGTGACCAGAGCAGGCGCTCGTCCTCTTCGTCCAGACCGTACCGGCCCCCTTGGGCATAGGCCATCAACTTGTCCGCAATGGCTTGCAGTTCGGCGGGGAGCGCCAAAGCGGGGTCTCTATCCTGGATAGGTCGTAACGGTACGTTGTTCTGCACAGCCAGCTCCCGCATAACCCGCAGATAGACCAGCGACAACTCGCCACGAATCCGGCGTTCGATGGACAGCAGGCCGTAGACCACGTCCTCCGGCGGGCGCTGGAAGCCGCGCTCGCGGAATACCGGCTTGCGGCTGGCCCAGACCCTGGGTCTCATCAGCCCTTCGCCGGGCAGGCCGAGCGCTTCCCATTGGTGATACTGCCGCCAGGTCTCGCGCGAGGCATGGGTATGCTCGGGGGGTGTACCGGCCGGTACGGTGGAGCTGAGCGGGCGGCTCAGCAGCCGCCGTTCGAGCATCAGGGGGCGGTAGCCGCCGCCGATATCCGAGTGCGCGCCGGGCAGGCTGATTTCCTGGTGATGCGGGGCGACCCTGTTGAGGGCGAAGTTCCAGCGCTTCTCGTCGCGGGCGGTCAGTTGCAACACCTTGCGCGCGCAGCCGGGCGGCAGATAGAGGTTGATGCCGGGGTTGAGGTGGTTGGCCGGATCGTAGTCGCCGTTCAGCGGGTCGATCACCGCGGCCACGGTATCGAACAGGCCGATAAAGTTGATCCGGGCATTGGCGGCCCAGTCGAAACTGCCGGACAAGCCAGGCGAGCCGCTAGTAAATGCCTGGGCCAACACACCGCCTTGCGGTTTGAGTAGCTCATTGGCGAAATGCCGGGCCGCCGCCGCGCCGCGGCTGAAGCCGAAGATATCGAACTCGATATCGTCGATTTTTAGTTCGGGGTTATTGCGTAGCAATTGACGGAGCTGTTCGGAAATCTCCGTCGGGCTTTGCCCGACCCGTGCCAGTATCCCGGTATCGCCTCGTCCGGTGATCTGGCCGTAAAGCGAGTCGGCTTCGCCACTGCTGGTGCCGATGCCTTCCAGATAGGCCTTCAGGCTGGCGGTACTCTCGTCCTTGTGCAGGCTTCGTGTTGCGTCGTCCTGATACAAGTCGAACAACCGCGCCACATTGCTCGGCGCATTGCCGTAGCTGCCGTCGGGCGCCTCGGTGAAATAGCCGTCGTCGTTGCTGTCGCTGAAACCATGGCGCTGGCAGTAGTCGATGACTTCCTGCAGGGTGCGCTCGCCTACCAGTTGCAGGTCGTCGTGGCGGCATCGTTCGGTGACGGCGGCATTGGCCAGGTTGTTGCCGGTGCCGTCGAAGAACACGCCGATGCGCAGGGTGATAGCCTGGCGCACCTGCTGCTGCGGCTGCTCGTCCAGCTCTTCTTCTTCGTCCTCTTCTTCCAGCCCCAGCGGGGCGAGGTCGCCGGGTTCTTCCTGCCAGGCGCGAGCCATGGGCGTGGCCGGCGGTTGCGGCAACGCGGGGCTGGCCGGCATGGCGCGCGCGGCGCTGGCGATATTCAGCGGCTCGGGTGGAACGAAGGGGGCCGGGGTATGGGAGGTGCCGATGATCACCGTGCCCGAGCCGCCGATCACCACGTTGCCGTGGTCGCCGAGGCTGTCCAGCGTGATCGCGGGCCTGCCGTTGATCAGCACGTTGGGAATCACGTTGCCGGTCAGCACGCTGCCGCACGCGGTCACGTCGCCCTGGCGCGCGGCGGGCAGGCCATCGAACAGCACGTCGGGCGAGCCGCTGGCGATGGGATTGGTGCCGTGGCCCGTCTTGGGGCAGGCGGTGGGATCGCCCAGGCGGGAGGCAGGTTTTCCGGACATCCGTGTTCTCCTGTTAGCTGACCTTTACCTGCCCGCTGCCGTCCAGGCTGGCGGAGAAGCTGACCGGGCGCTTGATGCCGTCCACTTCCAGCAGGCCTTCGATGGCGAAGGCGAGGCGCAGCAGGTCGTGATCGCGGGGCAGAGCAACCACCCGCACCTGGCTCAGACGGGGTTCGTAGGCTTCGATGAAGCGTTCGATGGCGGCACGCGCCTGCTGCAGCGAGTCGTGCAGCGACAGGCGCATGTCGTTCAGATCGGGCAACCCGTAGTCGGGCAGCGTCTGCACGCTGCCCGCCCGGGTGCTGAGCATCTTGGTCAGGTGGGCGGCCACCGAGGCCATCGCCGCGACTTCGCGGCTCCAGCCGGCGCGCCGGCCGGCGTCGCCGCCGAGGCGTTCGAAGAGGCTGCCGTACCCGCTCAAGCGCTTACTCCTTGTCCAGCTTGCCGACCAGCGACAGGGTGAAGTCGGCCCCCATGTACTTGAAGTGCGGGCGCACGTTCAGGCTCACGCGGTACCAGCCCGGCTCGCCCTCGACGTCGCTGACGAGCACCTGTGCGGCACGCAGCGGACGGCGGCTGCGCACTTCGGCGCTGGGATTTTCCTGGTCGGCGACGAACTGGCGGATCCACTTGTTCAGCTCCAGCTCGAGGTCGGTGCGTTCTTTCCAGGCGCCGATCTGTTCGCGCTGCAGCACCTTCAGGTAGTGCGCCAGGCGGTTGACGATGAACAGGTATGGCAGCTGAGTGCCGAGTTTGTAGTTGAGCTCGGCGTTCTTGCCTTCTTCGCCGTTGCCGAAGAACTTCGGCTTCTGCGTCGAGTTGGCGGAGAAGAAGGCGGCGTTGTCGCTGCCCTTGCGCATGGTCAGGGCGATGAAGCCTCCTTCCGCGAGTTCATATTCGCGGCGGTCGGAGACCAGCACCTCGGTCGGAATCTTGGTCTCGATCTCGCCCATGCTCTCGAAGTGGTGCAGCGGCAGGTCTTCCACCGCTCCGCCGCTCTGCGGGCCGATGATGTTCGGGCACCAGCGGAACTTGGCGAAGCTGTCGGTCAGGCGGCTGGCGAAGGTGTAGGCGGTGTTGCCCCACAGGTAGTGCTCGTGGCTGCCGGCGACGTTTTCCTTGTAGACGAAGGACTTGACCGGGTTGTCTTCCGGATCGTAGGGGTTGCGCAGCAGGAAGCGCGGCACGGTCAGGCCGACGTAGCGGGCGTCTTCGCCTTCGCGGAAGCTCTGCCACTTGGCGAACTGCGGACCCTCGAAGTGATCTTTCAGGTCCTTCAGGTCCGGCAGGCCGGTGAAGCTTTCCAGACCGAAGAATTTCGGGCCGGCGGCGGCGATGAAGGGCGCGTGGGACATGCTGGCGACGCTGGAGACGTACTGCAGGGTCTTGATGTCCGGCGCGCTGGGGTCGAAGAAATAGTTGGCGATCAGCGCACCGACCGGCTGGCCGCCGAACTGGCCGTACTCGGCGGTGTAGATGTGCTTGTACAGGCCGGACTGGACCACTTCCGGGCTGTCCTCGAAGTCGTCCAGCAGGTCCTGCTTGGAGGCGTTGAGGATTTCGAGCTTGATGTTCTCGCGGAAGTTGGTGCGGTCCACCAGCAGCTTGAGGCCGCGCCAGGACGATTCCAGGGCCTGGAACTGCGGGTGGTGGAGGATCTCGTCCATCTGCCGGCTGAGCTTCGCATCGATCTCGGCGATCATGCGGTCGACGAGCGCCTTCTTCACTGGCTCTTCCTTGTTGTGCGGCTTGAGCAGTTCCTCGATGAAGGCCGAGACGCCGCGCTTGGCGATGTCGTAGGCCTCGTCGTCGGGCGTCAGTCGGGTCTCGGCGATGATGCGGTCGAGAATGCCGAGGTCGGCGTGGGAGTTGCCGTGTTCGACGGCGGCTGCACTCGTGGTCATGGTTGGCTTCCTTGTCAGGTCAGGCGTCCAGTTTTTCTTTCGCGGCCAGGCCCAGTTCGCCCAGCACGCGTTCGCGCGAGTCGTCGTCGGCCAGCACGCTTTCGATGGCCTTGCGGAAGGCCGGGGCGTTGCCCAGCGGGCCCTTGAGGGCGACCAGGGCGTCGCGCAGCTCCATCAGCTTCTTCAGCTCCGGAACCTGATCGACCAGGTTGGCGGGGTTGAAGTCCTTCATCGAGCCGATGTTCAGCTGCACCGCCAGTTCTTCGTCGGTGGCTTCGTCCTGCAGGCGGTTGGGTACGGCGAAGGTCAGGCTCAGCTCCTGCTTGGCCAGCACTTCGTCGAAGCTGTTCTTGTCGATGGCGATCGGCTTGCGATCCTCGATCTTGCGGTCGTCGGCGCGCTGGGTGAAATCGCCAAGCACCATCAGTTTGAGCGGCAGTTCGACCTCTTCCTGGGCGCCGCCGGTGGCGGACTTGAAGGTGACGTTGATGCGTTCCTTGGGGGCTACCGAGCCTTCTTTGGCCATGGGTGTTCTCCTTGAATGGGTGGCCCGGAGGCCTAATCGAGCACCACCTCGAGGTCGAGGTGGCACAGCCTGCGGTAGATCTCGTCCTTGCTTTCGCGCACCGCATGGTTCTGCGGCAGCACCTCGCAGCAGTGGTGCAGCAGGCGCAGCACTTCCAGGGCGAGATCGGGCTCCCAGTCGCCGAGGCCGGTGTCGGTCAGCGTCTGGTCCAGCGATTCGAGTTGGGTCTTGGCCAGTTCGTACTTCTTCGCGCTCATGCACAGGCGCGCCAGGGCGAGCTGCCAGAGGAAGCGCTCGCGCCCGCCCCTGGCGCCGGCCAGGCCGCGCTTGAGCTGCTGCACGGCGGCCTTCAGGCCGTCCTTGCGCAGCAGCGGCAGCGCCTCGTCGAGTGCGGCTTCCCAGGCCGGCGCCTGGCCGGCCGCCACGGGCGCCGGCTCGCGGCGGGCGTCCGGCGCCTGCAGGTGCGGCAGCACCTGGGCACCGATCCAGGCGCGCGTCTCGGCGTCGGCGAAGGGCGCGCCGTCGTGGAAGCGCAATTCGCCGAGGCCCGGCACGCGCTGGAGAAACAGCGCCAGCTGGATCTCGATCTCGCGTGCCGCCTGGGGCGCGTCCAGCGCTTGCAGGGCTTCCCAGACCAGGCGCTGGCCATCGAGCCAGAAGGGCGCGCGGGCGATGCTGGCCTCGAGGTCGACCAGCAGGTCGGCGTACAGGCCCTGGGCGAAGCGTTCCTTGAGGCTGGCCAGCTTGTCCGCCGGCAGACCGCGCAGGGCGGTGATCTGCTCGGCATTGCGTTCAGGCAGGCCTTCGATGCCGAGCCAGAGCAGGGTGCGTGCCAGGCGCAGGGGCTTGAGGTCTGTGACCGCCTGCTTCAGCCACCAGGCGCAGAGCGGCCGGGCGTGCTCCTGCTGGGCGCGCAGGGCCTTCTGGGCGTCCCTGTCGTTGTCCAGCGGCGCCTGCCCGGTGAGCACCTGGGTGGCGACCTGCCGGACCTGGGCGATGGCCTGGCTGACCGGGCCGGGCTCCGGCTGGGCGCGGGTGGCGCGCGCCAGCATGGCGTCGACCCGGTGGCACAGCGGCAGCAACAGGGGCGCGTCGGCGCCGAGCCGGGCCGACAGGCTGCGTTCGAGGCTCTTCAGGTGTTCGGCGACGGAGCGAAACAGCGGCAGCTGCTCGCCGACGGGCACGTGCTCGGCGAGCGCCTGCTCGAGTCGCGGCACCAGCCAGGTGATGGCGGCGGCGCGTGTGCGCGGCTTGCGTGGATGGAGATCGTCCCAATGGCTGTCGCAGAGGTGGTCGAGCAATCCCAGGCCGGCCTGCAGGCCGGCGAAGGATTCGGTCTGGTGCAGGCCCCAGGTCAGCCAGGCGGCGACGCGCAGGTCCTTGGACTGCTGGCGCAGCAGCGCCTCGCTGCCTTCGCACACGTGGTGCCAGTCCACCGGGCTGCCGGCATGCAGGGCCGTCGCTTTGGCAAGCTCGGTTTCCAGCTGCTCGTAGTCGCCCGAGTAGCGCGCGTCGGCACCACCCCAGCTTTCGGCGGAAACAGGTTGCTGGGCCAGTTCCAGATAATGACTGGCGAGCTTGCTCGAATGGGTCATCCGTGACTCTTCAAGTTCATCCATGAACTTCACGGGAAAACTAACCGCATTTGCCCGTGGAATAACCAAGTGCGCAAAAAGTTGCACAGTCAATTGCGCAAATAATTGCACAAGCCCTTGGTGGCTGCGCATCCTAGGGCGTGCTGCGGGGGCTCAGCAAGTTTGAAAGTGTGACTGGTTTAGCGTTGCGGACTATCGAGCCGAAACTATGCGGAACTTTCAGAGGAGATTAACTGAGCGCGTAAGTGATTACCCATCGCCATGTAAGTGATGACTTACATGAATATTGCGAGTGGCGCACGGTTTTGCATGCCTGAATGAGGCAGGCAGCTCGAATGCGCGCGTGCGGCGAAGCCGGTGGCGGGCTTACTTTCGGCTGCCCGCCGGTGTCGCTCAGCGGGTGGAGGCGGGCAGGCAATCGAGCCGCAGCCCCATCCCCCGCTGCTCGCCCGGCTGCAACAGCACCCGGTCCTGCATCAAGTTCGCCGTCTCGATGCACACCATCCGCTGCCAGGCGTCGTCGGCGAAGGCCGACAGGCGCCTGGCCTTGTCGATCCAGGGGTTCCACAGCACCGCCGAGCGCGAGCCCTCGGTGCGCAGGACGATGCGCCGCTGCCAGCCGGGGTCGACCAGGGCGAGGGTATCGGGCAGGTCGAGGTAGACGCGGTCGGTTTCGCCGGTGAAGCGCAGGTCGCCCTGCTGGGTGCGGCGCTCCCAGCCTTCCAGGGTCTCGAGGTAGGGGCGGTCGGCCAGGCCCTCGACCTGCACCTGATGGATGTCGCTGACGGCGAAGTAGGTGTGCAGCGCCTGGCTCAGGGCCACCGGGTGGTCGTCGTGGTTGGTGCTCGCGAGGGTCAGGTGCAGGGCGTCGTCCAGGCGGATCTCCAGGCGCAGGCCGACCTTGTGCGGCCAGCCGGGTAGGGGCTGGGTGCGGGTATCGAAGGTGAAGGCGAGGGTCACGCTCTGTTCACCGGCGTCGATGCCTTCGAGATGCCAGTCGAGGGTGCGCACGTGGCCGTGGGCCGGGGCGGGCGTGTCGGCCTGGCGCATGGCCTGGACGTCCTCGGGGTTGCGCGAGAGGTCGCCGAACCAGGGCCAGCACACCGGCACGCCGCCGCGTACCGATTGTCCTCGCGTGAAGGCCGCCTCTTCGCTGAGCCAGATGATCGGTGGCTGGTCGCCGCGGCGGTAGCTCAACACCTGCGCGCCCTGCCGGGCGACCAGCAGTTCGGCGTCGCCGTGGCGGATGCGCCAGCAGGCCAGTTGGTCCTTATCCAGGCGTTCGACCAGGGGGGCGGACATCGCGGTTCTCCTTGTGTGCGGACGGACGGGCTATGGACCTCGCCGGGCCGATGGGGTGCCCGAAAAGCACAACGCCCGTCGGTGACGGGCGTTGTTGGAGGGCTCAGTCGCCGTAGACCACCGTGGGTAGCCAGGTGATCAGGTCGGGCCAGATGTAGGCGATGACCAGGATGCTGAGCTGGATGACGATGAAGGGAATTACGCCCTTGTACATCACGCTGGTGGGCACCGAGCGGGGCGTCACGCCACGCAGGTAGAACAGCGAGAAGCCGAACGGCGGGGTGAGGAAGGAGGTCTGCAGGTTCAGCGCGAACATCACCCCGAGCCATACCGGGTCCAGCCCCATGGCCAGCAGGATCGGGCCGACGATGGGCACGACCACGAAGATGATCTCGATGAAGTCGAGGATGAAGCCCAGCAGGAAGATCACCAGCATCACCACCAGCAGCGCACCGAGCGCCCCGCCGGGCAGCGCGCTGAGCATGTCCTCGATCAGGATCTCGCCGCCGAAGCCGCGGAACACCAGGGAGAACAGCGAGGCGCCGATGAGGATGAGGAACACCATCGCGGTGATCTCGGTGGTGCCGAAGGCCACTTCCTTGAGCTGGGTGAAATTCAGCTGGCGCTTGACCAGGGCCAGCAGCATGGCGCCGAGCGCACCGATGGCGGCCGCCTCGGTCGGCGTGGCGTAGCCGGTAAGGATCGAGCCGAGCACCGCCGCGATCAGCACCAGCGGCGGCATCAGCGCGTTGAACAGCTTGCCCCATTCGATCGGGCCGAGCTCCTCCTGCGGCAGCGCCGGCAGCTTCTTCGGCTGCACGATGGCGATGACGATGAGGTAGAGGATGTACAGGCCGACCAGCACCAGGCCGGGGACCAGCGCGCCGACGAAGAGGTCGCCGACCGACACGGTCTTGGGCGAGAAGATGCCCATCTTCAGCTGCGCCTGCTGGTAGGCGCTGGACATCACGTCGCCGAGCAGCACGAGAATGATCGACGGCGGGATGATCTGCCCGAGGGTACCGGTGGCGGCCAGGGTGCCGGTGGCGATGGCCGGGTCGTAGCCGCGGCGCAGCATGGTCGGCAACGCCAGCAG
The DNA here is from genome assembly GCF_000425625.1 of Stutzerimonas azotifigens DSM 17556. Classification (GTDB taxonomy): domain Bacteria; phylum Pseudomonadota; class Gammaproteobacteria; order Pseudomonadales; family Pseudomonadaceae; genus Stutzerimonas; species Stutzerimonas azotifigens. Next base: position 118,131 of record NZ_KE384416.1, on the reverse strand, counting down.
GCCCATGGTGACCACGGTGGCGCCGACGATGCCGGTGCTGGCGGCGAGCAGCGCGCCGACCACGCACACGGAAATCGCCAGGCCGCCGCGCAGGGTGCCGAACAGGCGCGACATGGATTCCAGCAGGTCCTCGGCGACGCGGGATTTCTCCAGCATCACGCCCATGAACACGAACAGCGGCACCGCCAGCATCGTCTGGTTGTTCATGATGCCGAAGATGCGGTTGGGCAGGGCGTGCAGGAAGCCGGCGTCGAAGGTGTTGGTGACCACGCCGATGCCGGCGAACACCAGGGCCATGCCGCCCAGGGTGAAGGCCACCGGGTAGCCGGACATCAACGCGATGCAGATGCTGACGAACAGCAGAATCGCCATCAACTCAGCCATGTTCGGCCTCCTTCATGGGCAGGCGGCCGGCCAGTTGGAAGCCGAAGGTGATCAGATCGGCGACGGCCTGCAACAGCAGGCTGACGACCAGCACCAGGATGATGCTCTTCTGCAGGTAGACGAAGCGCAGGCCGCCGGATTCGTTGGAGCCCTCGCCGGTCGCCCAGGAGTTGGTCACGTAGTCCCAGCTGTTCCAGCCGAGGTACAGGCACACGGGGATGAGGAATAGCAGGTGGCCGAGGGAGTCGACCCACAGCTGACGGCGCGCGGGAAACTTCTGGTAGAAGATGTCGACCCGCACGTGGCCGCCGCGCTGCAGGGTCCAGGCCGCGGCGCCCATGAACACCAGCGCGTGGGCGTACATGACGGCTTCCTGCAGGGCGATCGCACCGATGCCGAAGCCGTAGCGCAGGACCACGACGACAGCGGTACCGAATACGAGGAAGAGTGTGAGCCAGGCGCATAACTGGCCGAAGCGGGCGTTCAAGGCGTTTATCGCCCTGGCCAGCCCCAAGAGCGGATTGTTGTTCGTGGACATTGAAATGGCCTTTTTTATAAGTGAAGTGCTGCAGAGGCTCGAAACAAGTGCCCGGCAAAGGCAATTGCCGCCATGCGACATTGGTAGCAGGGAGCCCCGGAGGGCGCGAAATGCTTGGTGTTTCGGGCGCGGGAGAGTTTAGCCGTATTTCCGGCGCCGAATAACTAAGCAGAACTACGCATTTTTCCGCCGCCCGGCTCGGTGCTTACATATACTGCCCGCTCGGCGGCGAGGCTTGCGTTCGTGCGGCACCCGATGGCGTGAGCCGGTGGTGGCTTCGTCGTGGAGCAGCGCCACGACCGAACCGGTCGCGGTGCTGATTGCGGCGCGGCATTCGCTCCCGCCGCCAGCAGAACTAAAGACAACAATAAGGAGTTCTACATGAAACGTCGTGACATCCTGGCCGCGGCCGGTGTAGGCCTGGCGGCCACTGCGCTCGCAGCCTGCAAGGAAAAACCCGAAGCGGCCAGCGGCGAGCAGCAGGCCAGCACCGAAAAGCAGACATTCGAATGGAAGATGGTCACCTCCTGGCCGAAGAACTTCCCGGGCGTCGGCGTCGGTGCCGAACGTTTCGCCCAACTGGTCAACGAACTCAGCGGCGGCCGCCTGAAAGTCCGCGTCTACGCCGCCGGTGAACTGGTCCCCGCGCTCGAAGTGTTCGATGCCGTCTCCCGCGGCACCGCCGAGATGGGTCACGGCGCGCCCTACTACTGGAAGGGCAAGGTGCCCGCCGCACAGTTCTTCTGCGCCCTGCCGTTCGGCCCGAACGCCCAGGAAATGAACGCCTGGCTGTTCTACGGCGGCGGCATGCAGCTGTGGGAAGAGACCTACAAGCCGTTCGGCGTGCTGCCGATGGCCTGCGGCGCCACCGGCGTGCAGACCGCCGGCTGGTTCAACAAGGAAATCAACTCGGTCAACGACTTCAAGGGCCTGAAGATGCGCACCCCGGGCCTGGGCGGCGAAGTGCTGACCAAGATGGGCGGCACCGTGGTCAACATGCCGGCCGGCGAAATCTTCACCGCGCTGCAGACCGGCGCGATCGACGCCACCGAGTGGATCGGCCCGTACAACGACCTGGCGCTGGGCCTGCACAAGGCCGCCAAGTACTACTACACGCCGGGCTGGCAGGAGCCGAACGTCACCTTCGAACTGGATGTGAACCTCAAGGCCTGGGAAACCCTGCCGGAAGACCTGAAGGCCGTGGTGCGCGCCGCCGCCCGCTATGTCAACGCCGACATGCTCGATGACTACAACGCGAAGAACATGGAAGCGCTCGAAGAGCTGCGCAAGCAGGGCGTGGAAGTTCGTCGGCTGCCCGACGAGGTCCTGACCCGCCTGCGCGAAGTGGCCTCGGAAGTGGTGGAGGCCTCCGCCGCCGCCGACCCGACGGCGAGCAAGGTGTGGGCGCAGCAGAAGGCCTACCTCAAGCGACTGGCCGACTACGCCGAGCTGAACGAGAAGGACATCTACAACATCCGCACCAGCAGCTGACGGATGTCGGGATGAACAAAGGGCCGCCGGGCTTGGAACCGGCGGCCCTTTTTCGTTGGGGAGGGCAGGCGTGGGAGCAACTGCCTTTTCGCAGAACGAGTCCTGACCGCCATTCGCGGCCAAGGTCGCTTGGCGCGCAGTCGCCGCGAGAGCGTGCAATCCACAGGGATGTGGTGAATGCCGCAAGCCCGTCGGGAACGGGCGCGGCCTCCCACAGGATCCGGTGGGCACCGTTTGTGTTTGTGGGAGGCCCGACCTCGGGGCGATACGCCTGCGGGGGCGACCGCGAACAACGAACGACGGCCATCGCGGTCAAGACCGCTCCCGCAGGGTTGGGCCGCAACCGCCCTGCTGTCGAGCGTCAGCCTTCCAGCGTCGCCGACAGGCTGATCTTCGCGTTGAGCACCTTCGACACCGGGCAGCCTTCCTTCGCCTTGTTGGCGATCTCCTGGAATTGCGCCTCGTTCGCTCCCGGCACCTTGGCCTTGAGCGTCAGGTCGATGGCGGTGATGGCGAAGCCGCCTTCGAGCTTGTCCAGCGTCACGTCCGCCGTGGTGGCGATGCGCTCGGGCGTGAGCCCGGCCTGGCCGAGCATCATCGACAGCGCCATCGAGAAGCAGCCCGCGTGGGCGGCGCCGATGAGCTCCTCGGGGTTGGTGCCCGGGGCGTCCTCGAAGCGGGTGTTGAAGCCGTAGGGGTTGTCAGAGAGCGCGCCGCTCTGGGTGCTGATGGTGCCCTTGCCTTCCTTCAGCGAGCCCTGCCACACGGCCGATGCCGAACGTTTCATGACCGATCCTCCTCGTTGGGGTGTTCCACTGAGAGAGGTGTCGGCGCGGCAAGTTCAGTCGGCGTCTTCGACCAGCCCCAGCCACTGCGCGAGCACCGCCTGGGCCTGTTCCACGCCCTGCCGCTTGGGCGCCGAGAACAGCTGCACGCTGACGCCTTCGCCCCACTGCTGGCGCACCTCGCGCTGGATCTTCAGCAGGGCGTTCTTGGCCGCGCCGAAGGCGAGCTTGTCGGCCTTGGTCAGCAGGATGTGCAGCGGCATGCCGCTGGCCTGCGACCAGTCGAGCATCATCCGGTCGAAGTCGGTCAGCGGATGGCGCAGGTCCATCATCAGGAACACCCCGGCTAGGCTCTCGCGGCTGCCCAGGTAGGCCTCCAGGTGGTGCTGCCAGTGCTGCTTGAGCGGGATCGGCACCTTGGCGAAACCGTAGCCCGGCAGGTCGACCAGCCGGCGCTGGTCGTCCAGGCGGAAGAAGTTCAGCAGCTGCGTGCGTCCGGGCGTCTTCGAGGTGCGCGCCAGGTTGGCGTGGGTCAGGGTGTTCAGCGCGCTGGACTTGCCGGCGTTGGAGCGGCCGGCGAAGGCCACCTCGAGTCCCTCGTCGGGCGGGCACTGATCGACCTTGGCCGCGCTGATCATGAACGAGGCCTGCTGGCAGAGGCCGACGATGGGGTTCTTCAGGGACATGGGGTCATCCGGTGGGTGCGCGGGGGGTGCGGCAACGGTTCGTTTCCGTTTCGTAGGCGCCAGTATATAATGCCGCAGATTTTGTGTGCGCTTTGGCCCCTCCGGCCCAGTGCCCGCGGGGCTTCCAGCCGGCCGACGAGCTGGCGGAGCAATGCAGCGAGCGCCCCCTGGCGGCGCCTCCCGGCAACCCACTCGTATTCCTCTTGAAACCCTTAGCCGTAGTTGGATGAGCTGATGAACAAAGTACTCGTGAGTCTGCTGTTGACCCTGGGCATCACCGGTATGGCCCATGCCGCCGGCGATCCCGCTGCCGGCCAGGAAAAGGCCGCCGTCTGTGGCGCCTGCCACGGTGCCGATGGCAACAGTCCGGCCCCGAACTTCCCGAAACTCGCCGGCCAGGGCGAGCGCTACCTGCTCAAGCAGCTTCACGACATCAAGGCCGGCAGCAAGCCCGGCGCCCCGGCCGATGCCGGCCGCATGGTTCCGGAAATGACCGGCATGCTGGAACCCTTCAACGATCAGGACCTGGCCGACCTCGCCGCCTACTTCGCCAGCCAGAAGATGAGCGTGGGCATGGCCGAGCCGGACCTGGTCGCCCAGGGCGAGGCGCTGTACCGCGGCGGCAAGCTGGAGCTCGGCATGCCCTCCTGCACCGGCTGCCATTCCCCGCGCGGCGAAGGCAACGACCCGGCCGGCTTCCCGCAGCTCGGCGGCCAGCACGCCGCCTACGTGACCAAGCAGCTGACCGACTTCCGCGAAGGCAACCGTACCAACGACGGCGACGCCATGATCATGCGCAGCATCGCCGCCAAGCTCAGCAACAAGGACATCGAGGCGGTGTCGAGCTACATCCAGGGCCTGCACTGATCCAGCCTCGCAGCGCCTGACAAGGGGGCGACCGGATTGCCGATCCGGTCGCCCCTTTTTCTATCCGCGCCCATACAATACCCTCCGTTCGAGCTGCACCTGTCCTGCACGGCAGCCATCCAAGGGGCGTCCGGCGTCGTCACCGGCCGCGACCTTCCCAGACCAGGAGTCCTTCATGCGCCACCTCTTCCTCAGTGCCGTCGTCCTTTCCCTCAGCCTGCTGGGCCTCCCGGCGCAGGCACAGGAATTCCAGGCCGGCAAGGAATACACCGAACTGGCCAGCCCGGTCGCCACCGACAATCCGCAGAAGATCGAGGTGGTCGAGCTGTTCTGGTACGGCTGCCCGCACTGCTACCAGTTCGAGCCGACCCTCAACGCCTGGGTCGGGCAGCTGCCGGAGGACGTCGAGTTCAAGCGCATCCCGGCCATGTTTGGCGGCCTGTGGAACGTGCATGGCCAGCTGTTCCTGACCCTGGAGGCGATGAGCGTCGAACAGAAGGTGCATGACGCCATCTTCCACGCCATCCACCAGGAGCGTAAGCGCTTGGCCACGCCCGAGGAGATGGCCGATTTCCTCGCCACCCAGGGCGTCGACAAGCAGGCCTTCCTCAAGGCCTACAACTCCTTCGGCGTGAAGGGGCAGATCGAGAAGGCCAAGAAGAAGGCCATGGCCTACCAGATCACCGGGGTGCCGGTGATGATCGTCGAGGGCAAGTACCGCTTCGACCTCGGCAGCGCCGGCGGCCCCGAGCGCGCCCTGCAGGTGGCCGACTACCTGATCGAAAAAGAGCGCGCCGCCCGGTAAGCCGCCATGTTGCGACGCTGGAGCACGCCACGCATCGCAACCCCGGGCCGGGCGCGGGTCAACGCCGACTGCCTGGCCGACAGCGGCCTGCCCGCCGACGGCAGGCTGCGGCTGCTGAGCTTCAACATCCAGGTGGGCATCAGCACCGGCCGCTACCACCACTACCTGACGCGCAGCTGGCAGCACTTCCTGCCGCATTCGGGGCGCGCCACCAACCTGCAGCGCATCGGCGCGCTGCTCGGCGACTACGACCTGGTGGCGCTGCAGGAGGTCGACGGCGGCAGCCTGCGTTCCGGCTACGTCAACCAGGTCGAGCATCTCGCCCAGCTCGGCGCCTTCCCCTACTGGTACCAGCAGCTCAACCGCAACCTCGGCCATTTCGCCCAGCACAGCAACGGCCTGCTCAGCCGGCTCGAGCCGCACGCGCTAGAGGATCACCCGCTGCCGGGCCCCTCGGGTCGCGGGGCGATCGTGATGCGCTTCGGCGAGGGCGAGGACGCGCTGGTGGTGGTGATGATGCACCTGGCGCTCGGCGCCCGCGTGCGTACCCGGCAGCTGGCCTACATCCGCGAGCTGGTCGGCGACTACCGGCACTGCGTCCTGATGGGCGACATGAACACCCATGCCATCGACCTGCTGGAGAATTCGCCATTGCGCGACCTCGGGCTGCTCGCGCCGCAGGTCGAGGCGACCTTCCCCAGCTGGCAGCCGCAGCGCTGCCTAGACCACATCCTGCTGAGCTCGGCCCTGACCCTGGAGCGAGTGCAGGTGGTGGCGCAGCCGATTTCCGATCACCTGCCGGTGGCCGTGGAAATCCGCCTGCCGGACTGCCTGCACGCGCGCACGCTGCCCGTTCCGTCCGGGGCGAGCTCATGAGCGACGACGCCGACCGCTGGAAGGACAGGTACCTGCAGGCGCTCGAGCAGCAGGAGCGGCAGGAGGAGCGCTGGCGCGCGCGGCTGGACCTGCTGCGCCGCGGCCTGGTGCGCAGCAGCCTGGCGGTCGAGGGTGCCGACCTGGCGGTCGATCGCTGCATGGCCGAGCTGCGCGAGGTGCTGCGCGAGGACGACGACCTGGACCAGGGCCTGACCCTGCTGGTGCCGCGCCTGGAAAAGGCGGTGCTCGATTCCGAACAGCGTCGCCAGCAGCGCCAGCGTGACACGGTCGCCGCCCTGGAGGGGCTGGCCGCGCAGCTGCAGGCGCTGCCGGTGCCCGCCGAGGTGCGCAAGGGCCTCAAGCGCTTTGCCCGCACGCTGCCGGCGCGGGTGGCGCAGAGCCGCGAGCTGCCGGCGCTGCTCGGCGAACTGAGCCGCCTGCAGGGCCAGGCGCTGGCGCTGCAGCAGGACGACGACGGCGATCGCGGCGGGCTGCTCGCCCGGCTGTTCGGCGCCCGCGGGCGCAACCCCGACCAGCCCGGGGAAACGATCGCCGGCGAACCACCGCGCAACGCCGCGGCCCGGGCCTCGCAGGCCGCCGTGGAGGCGCTGGAAAGCGCGCTCGAAACGCAGGCCGACGACGAGGCCGAGGCGCAGCCGCTGGCCGCGTCGACGCCTGTGCAGCCCGTGGCCGCCGTCGAAGCCGCCTTGCCGACCGAGCCCGCTCCGCCCGGGTTCTGCGCTCCGATCGCCGGCGACGCTGTCGAAGAATGCCCCGACGACGATCCGGGCTATGCGCTGCCGGCCTCGCCGCAACCGGGCTACAGCGCGATCGCCGAGCGGGTGGAAAGCACCCTGCGGCAACTGCTCGACGAGCTGCCGCTGCCCGCGCCTCACCAGCCCCGCGCCGAGGCGCTGCGCGAGCGCATTCGCAACGGCCTGAACTGGTACGAGCTGGTGCCGCTGCTCGACGACCTGGCGCTGCTCATGCTAACGGTGGCCGACATCGGGCAGCGCGAGTTCGGCTCCTACCTGCGCCAGCTCGACGAGCGCCTGTCGGCGATGCAGGCCAGCCTGACGGTGGCGCGCGAAGGGCACGTCGGCAACCAGGCCGCGGCCGATGCGCTGGAGGCCGAGCTGCGCGAGCAGGTCGGCGGGTTGCAAAGCAGCCTGCGCCAGGCGCCCGACCTGCACAGCCTGAAGCAGACCGTGGAGGCGCGCCTGGAGGGCCTGCTGCAGACCGTGGACACCCATCGGCAACAGCGCAGCGCGCGCGAGCTGGCCCTCGACGAGCAGCTGCAGCAGCTGTCGGCGCGCCTGCACAGCGCGGAGCAGCACGCCAGCGAGCTGCGCCAGGAGGTCGAGGAGCAGCGCAGCAAGGCCCTGCACGATGCGCTCACCGGCCTGCCCAACCGCGCCGCCTGGGACGACCGCCTGGCCGTCGAGGTGGCGCGCCGGCAGCGCCACGGCGGGCCGCTGCTGCTGGCGCTGCTCGACCTCGACCACTTCAAGCGGATCAACGACGGCTACGGCCACCTGGCCGGCGACCGGGTGCTGAAGATCGTCGCCAGCGAGCTGGGCAGGCGTATCCGCCCGAACGACTTTCTCGCCCGCCTGGGCGGCGAAGAGTTCGCCCTGCTGATCACCGAGACCGCTCTCGAGGACGCCGAAGCCCTGCTGGAGGCGCTGCGCCAGGCCATCGAAGCCTGTCCGTTCCACTTCAAGGGCGAACGCGTGCAGGTGTCGTTCTCGGCCGGCCTGAGCGCCTTCGCCGGGCAGGACGAAGACGCCGAGGCGGTGCTCGAACGCGCCGACCAGGCCCTCTATCGCGCCAAGCAGGCCGGCCGCAACCGCATCGAGCTCGGCTGACCGGCGACCCGCGATCGTCATGCCGGCCCGTTATAATCGGCGTTTTCGAAGCAGCGCCCGGCCCTCCGGCGCGCTCCGGGTCTGTGTCAGTCGCCGTCGACCAGAGGTTGTCCATGAAAGCGCTCGCCGTTGCCGCCCTTTGCCTGTTCCTCGCCGGCTGTACCGGCCTGCGCATCGACGACAGCTACACCGCGGTGGGGCAGGACAGCCGCGCCCAGTACATCGTGCTGCACTACACCTCGACCGACTTCGAGCACTCGCTTCAACTGCTCAGCCAGGGCGAGGTGAGCGCCCACTACCTGATCGGCGATTCGCCGGCGACCATCTACCGGCTGGTCGACGAGAACCGCCGCGCCTGGCATGCCGGCGAGAGCGAGTGGCAGGGCCGCACCTGGCTGAACGCCAGCTCCATCGGCATCGAACTGGTCAACGGCGGCTACGTCGAGAGCGCCGAGGGGCGCCTCTGGTATCCCTTCACCGACGCGCAGATCGACGCGCTGGTGCTGCTGCTCAAGGACATCATGGCGCGCCACGGCCTCAAGCCCGGCGCGATCATCGGCCACAGCGACATCGCCCCGCAGCGCAAGGTGGATCCGGGCCCGCTGTTCCCCTGGAAGCGGCTGGCCGACGAAGGCCTGGTCCCCTGGCCCGACGCCGGGGCGGTGGCGGTGCACCAGACGGTCTACGCCACCGCCCTGCCGCCGGTGAGCTGGTTCCAGGAGCACCTCGCCCGGCAGGGCTACCGGGTGCCGCGCCACGGCATGCTGGACCAGGAGACGCGCAACGTCGTTGCCGCCTTCCAGATGAAATACCGGCCGACCCGTTTCGACGGCGAGCCTGACGCCGAGACCGCGGCCCTGCTGCAGGCGTTGGCCGACGAGGCGGGCTGAGGTCGGCGCCCTGGCCAAAGCGGCTGCCCGGGCGCTTGCCGGAGGGGCGCATGGCCCCTGATGTCGAATGCTGTTCACTTGGCTGAGGACGCCCCAGGAAACCTTTGGCTGTCGCGGGGCCTACAAGCCTGATTTCGCCGCGAGGGCGCGCAATCCACGGGGTTCAGGTAGGCAACTCCGCTCTTGTGGGAGGCCCGACCCGGGGCGAGCTTGCCTAAGTGAACAGCATTACCCTGGTATCCGGCTCTTTGGGTGTCGATGTGTCTCGGGGTGGGCTGAAGCGGAACGCCGCCCGGCCCACCCTGCGGGCTTCGCGCTGTGGTCTCCGGGCGAGACCAGAGCAGGGAGGCGACATGCGGGACGCAATCTGACCCGCTTCAGATCGGCAGGGCGATGTAGAAGATGGTGCCGTGGCCGATGCGCGAGTGTACGCCGATCCGCCCGCCGTGCAGCTGGGCGATTTCCTTGCACAGCGCCAGGCCGAGGCCGGCGCCGCCGCGGCGGCGGCCGATCTGCACGAAGGGCTCGAAGATGCGTGCCTGCTGGCTGTAGGGAATGCCCTCGCCGTTGTCTTCCACGCTGAGGATCACCCGCTCGCCATGGCGCCGCGCCAGCAGGCGGATCTCGCCGCCGTCGGGGGTGTGGCGCAGGGCGTTGCTCAGCAGGTTGTCGAGCACCCGCTCGATCTGCTGGCGGTCGAGCAGCAGGCTCGGCAGCGGCGGCTGCAGTTCCAGGCCCAGTTCGATGCGGTGCTCGGCGGCCTGCGGCAGGAAGCGCTGGCGCGCCTGTTCCAGCAGCTCGGCGATGTCGCAGGGCATCAGTTGCAGTTTCTGCTGGCCGCTCTGGTAGCGGGAGAAATCCAGCAGGTCGTTGATCAGCCGCACCAGGCGCTGCATTTCCTCGTGCACCGTGGTCAGCAGGTCGGCCTCGCGGCTGTTCTCGGCGAACTTGATGCGTTCGCGCAGCAGGCTGAAGGCCATCTGCATGCCGGTCACCGGCGTGCGCAGTTCGTGCGAGGCGCGCAGCACGAACTCGTTGCGCACCCGTTCGAAGGTGCGCTGGTCGGTGACGTCGTGCAGCACCATCACCGCGCCGCTGATGCGCCCGTCGTGGTGGCTGACCGGGCTCATGCGCCAGGCCAGCAGGCGCCGCTCGCCGTCGGCCTCGATCGACAGGTCCTGCGGCGGGGCGGACAGCGGCTGGTCGTCGAGCACCTGGCGGGCGGCGTCGTCGAGTTCGGGATAGCCCAGCGCCTGGCCGAGGCTCGAGCCCAGGTGCTCGGTTTCCCACGCCAGCTGGCGCTGGGCGACCGGGTTGGCGTGTTCCAGCCGACCCTCGCGGTCGATGATCAGCAGGCCGTCGTCGATGCTGTCGAGCAGCGCCTGCAGGCGCTGCTGGCCGTTGACCAGCGCTTCGACATTGGTCTGCTTGAAGCGGTGCAGCGCCTGGGCCATCAGCGCGAAGCGGCCGATCAGCAGCGACAGCTCGGCGATCGGCGAGGTCGGCAGGGCGACGTCGAAGTCGCCGCGGCCGATGCGGTCGGCGGCCACCGAGAGCTTTTCGATCGGGTCGCCGAAGCGGCGCGCGAAGCTGTGTGCGGTGATGAAGCCGATCAGCAGCACCGCCACGCCGGTCAGGCCGAGCACGCCGGCCAGCAGCACGGCGCGTTCGCGGCCCTGGATCTCGGTGTCGCGGATCTGGTCGTAGGCCGACTGCTGCATGTCCACCACCAGGTGGCGCACATGGTTGAAGGCCTGGCTCACCTGCTCGTCCTCGCGGGGCGTCCAGGGCTGCTGCTCGGTGAGGTCGATTTCCCGGGTGAAGGCGGCGAAGGCTTCGGCGGCAGCCAGGTAGGCCTGGCGATCGGCCTCGTCGTTGGCTTCGGCCAGCCCCTCGGCCAGGGCCTGCTGGAAGGCCTCGCGGCTCTCGACCAGCGCCTCGGCGTCGTTGCCCTGGCGCAGCAGGATGGCCATGTGCGTGCCCAGCGCCTGGCGCATCTTCTGGCCGGTCTCGATGACCCCGAAGCTGTTGCGGATCAGGTGCTCCTGGCTGCGTGCCATGTGCACCACGCTCACCAGCGCCAGCAACAGGCCGAGCAGCGCCACCGTCATCAGGGCGGAGAACCCGAGGAACAGGCGGGTTCTCAGCTTCATCTGCAGCTTCATAGGCCGTACTGCTTGCGCTTCCGATAGAGCGTCGAGGCGTCGATGCCGAGGGTGCGGGCGGCCTGTTCCAGCGTCTCGCTGGCAGCAAGCACGCCGGCGATGTGGGCCTTTTCCAGCTCTTCCAGGCTCATCGGCTCGCCGATCCGTGGCGCGTTGCTGGTGACCTGCTCGCCGAGCCCCAGGTGACTCACGTCGATCATCGGCTGCGGGCAGATGATGCTGGCGCGTTCGACCACGTTGCGCAGCTCGCGGATGTTGCCCGGCCAGCGGTAGGCGCGCAGCGCCGAGACGGCGGCGTCGCTGAAGCCGCGCGCCGGGCGGCCGTAGTTCTTCACGAAGTGGGCGAGGAAGCGCTCGGCCAGGGCGACGATGTCTTCCGGCCGCTCGCGCAGCGGCGGCAGGGTCAGGGTGATGACGTTCAGGCGGTACAGCAGGTCCTCGCGGAATTTGCCCTCGCGCACCATTTCCTCGAGGTTGAGGTTGGTCGCCGCGAGGATCCGCACGTCGGCGCGGCGGGTCACCGGGTCGCCGACGCGCTCGTATTCCTTGTCCTGGATGAAGCGCAGCAGCTTGGGCTGCAGCGCCAGCGGGAAGTCGCCGATCTCGTCGAGGAACAGCGTGCCGCCGTCGGCCTGGTTGACCCGGCCGAGGGTGCTCTCGGTGGCACCGGTGAAAGCGCCGCGGTTGTGGCCGAACAGCTCGCTCTCCATCAGGTCGGCCGACAGTGACGGGCAGTTGATGGTGACGAAGGCCTTCTTCGCCCGCCGACTCCAGGTGTGGATGGCATGCGCCAGCTCGCCCTTGCCGGTGCCGGACTCGCCGAGGATGAGGATGTTGGCATCGGTGTCGGCGACCTGCCGGGCGGTTTCCAGCACGCCCATCATCATCGGGCTGTTGGAGCCGAGCGCGTCGCTGCGCTTCTGCATCTCGCCTTCCAGCGCCTCGAGGCGGGCCGCCATCTGCCGCACCTCCAGCTGCTTGGCCGCGGCCAGGCGCAGCTGTTCGGGGCTGCACGGCTTGACCAGGTAGTCGGCGGCACCGGCCTGCATGGCATCGACCGCGGTGTCCACCGCCGAGTGCGCGGTGACGATCACCACCCGCATCCAGGGTGCCACCACGCGCATGTGCGCCAGCACGTCGAGGCCGTTGTCCTCGCCCAGGCGCAGGTCGAGAAAGCACAGGTCGAAGACCTGGCGCTGCAGGATCGATTCGGCCTGGGCGGCGCTGGCCGCTGTCACCACGGTGTAGCCGCGGTCTTCCAGGCAGTAGCGAAAGGTGCGGAGAATCGCGGCTTCGTCATCCACGAGCAGGATGCGACCGCTGAGTTCCGGCGTCTGGTCCATGAGGGCTCCGGTGAGGGCATGCCTGTCGGCGGGGCGGGTGAAGGGCACGGCGATGCCGGTCAGCGAACGACGGGGCGGGCACGCCTGAACCGTGCCTCGGCAATCGTTGTCGTCTGACCAGACGTCGCGGGCGCTTTCACGCAGCCCAACGCAAGTGCAGGCGGGTTGGGTTGTTGCAAGGGCGCACCTTAACGCGTCGGCGGGTCTGTGCCCACCTTGGCTGGCGCCCTGCTTAGTCTACGAAATGCCGTGCAAGTTGCACGATGACAGCGACGAGAGTGCAACAGCCCTCATCGGCGGCCGCCTGGCCTGGCCGATCGGGCCGAAACCACGCCACCGCGGCCGCTCGACAGCCAGTCGGAAAAGGCCCGGACGATGGCCGCTGCGCGGGCGGTTCGGGGCTGTGCGAGGTCCAAGTCGATAGGCTCGTCGTCGAGCACCGATCCACCAACGACCGGGAGAACCCCATGAATCCTGCCATGACCCACCTGAACGAACTCATCGAGATCACCCGTGACGGCCAGCGCTTCTACCAGCACGCCATGGACGAGGTGAAGGATCCCGAGCTGTGCAAGCTGTTCCGCGACATGGCCCAGGCGAAAATCCAGATCATCCAGGCGCTGAGCGTGAAGGTCGCCGCCAACAACGAGCAACCCTCGCAGGACGGCACGCTCAGCGGCCGCATGCGCCAGCTGTATGCCGACACCAAGGCTCATCTCGGCAACGAGAACGCCACCTACGTGGCGCAGCTGGAGGAAATGGAGGACCGCATCCTGCACGCCTTCGAGGACGCACTAAAGGACGCGGAACCCGACGTACGGGCGCTGCTGGCCATCGAGCTGCCGAAGATCCGCGCCTGCCACGACCGCATGCGCAGCCTCAAGCAGAGCCTTGCCTGAGGGGCACCGGGACAGGGACGTCCTGTCTTGCAATTTGCAATGAGGCGCAGGCGGCATCGTGCAAGTTGAGTCCGGGGTTGATTCGTTATGCTTCAATAACCTATTGAAAATAAAGTGAAAATCTTTCAAAGACGAGCTGGCACAGGCCGTGCAATACCTTCTGTAAATCGCCCAGTACCGACGTAATCGCACAGAAGGAGTTGAGGAATGTTCCGCCCCGCCAGCTTTTCCCTAGCCAGCAAAGCTTTCCTCACCGCCGCCGTGGTCACCCTGATTTTCGGTGCCGACCGACCGATGTCGCAACCGCTCAGCCAGGCGCAGCGCGACTCGGTGGAACGAATTCGGCTCTACGACGCTCAACCGGTCAAGCTCGCGCAGGACAACGTTCTGCAACCGGGCTCCATGACCCAGGTTGGCGGATCGCAGCGCTGGGTGTTTTGACTGATGGAGAGTTCGTATGTGGATCGTCAGTGCCTCGATGCTGCTTATCTCGACCTGCCTGCTGGTGAGCCTGCTGGCCAGTCTTGCCTACGCCGGCCATGCCTTCGTCGAGTCGCGCAAGGGAGGCCTGACGCCGCCATCTCCCCATGCCGGCAAGGACGCAGTGAATCGCGCCTGACCGCCACGCGCGGCGAGGCCGAGCCGTTCCAAACCCGAGAGGAGAACTACCATGCTGAGTTGGGCCATTACCTTTCTGATCATCGCCATCATCGCTGCCGTGCTGGGCTTCGGTGGCATCGCCGGAACCGCGACCGGAATCGCCAAGATCTTGTTCGTGGTGTTCCTGGTGCTGTTCGTGGCTTCGCTGATCTTCGGCCGGGGACGCGGGCCGCGGGTCTGAATGCCTGACTGACGAGCGCCGCCCGGGATGGGCGGCCTTAAGGCTGCAGGGAGCGCACCTTTTTCGGCGAGTGCATCGGCACTTGCCCGGAAATCGGAAACGGCGCCGGTCGTGCCGTTCCGAAGCAGACACCCCGGACCGGGGTGGACCAAGGGGTCGGGTTGTACTGCATCGAGCGGTACGACCTAGGGGTACAGGGAGTACCTCCGCAATAGCGGACCAGGTTCGGCAGGGCTGTGGCCGGAGCGGTGAAACCTTTCCCGCTCCGGCCGACGGCTTGGCATCTTCCTCGGCATGCCCCGTCCCGGTGGCCATGCCTCCCCCTTGATTTCGTTACCTTCGCGCATCGCCTCGTGCCGCTCACGGCCGCGCCGTGACCCTGGCGTGCCCGGCAGCTATCATCGCCGCCTGCACTTTCGGGAGATGCGCATGCTCAATGGCCTCTGGCTGGGGTTCTTCGTCGTCGCCGCGGTGGCCTCGCTGGCGCGCTGGCTGATCGGCGGCGACCCGGGCGTGTTCGCGGCGCTGGTGGAAAGCCTGTTCGGCATGGCCAAGCTGGCGGTCGAGGTGATGATCGTCCTGTTCGGCACCCTGACGCTGTGGCTGGGCTTCCTGCGCATCGCCGAACAGGCCGGGCTGGTGGAACTGCTGGCGCGGTTGCTCGGGCCGCTGTTCCGCCGGCTGATGCCGGAGGTACCGGCCGGGCACCCGGCGCTCGGCCTGATCACCCTGAACTTCGCCGCCAACGGCCTGGGGCTGGACAACGCGGCCACGCCCATCGGCCTGAAGGCCATGCGCGCGCTGCAGGAGCTCAACCCGTCGAGCACCACGGCGAGCAATGCGCAGATCCTGTTCCTGGTGCTCAACGCCTCCTCGCTGACGCTGTTGCCCGTGTCGATCTTCATGTACCGCGTGCAGCAGGGTGCGGACGACCCGACCCTGGTGTTCCTGCCGATCCTGCTGGCGACCAGCGCCTCGACCCTCGCCGGCCTGCTCAGCGTCGCGCTGGTCCAGCGCCTGCGCCTGTGGGACCCGGTGGTGGTCGCCTACCTGATCCCCGGCGCACTGCTGCTCGGCGCCTTCATGGCGCTGCTCGCCGGGCTCTCGGCGACGGCGCTGGCGGCATTGTCCTCGCTGCTCGGCAACCTGGTCCTGTTCGGCCTGATCCTCGCCTTCGTGGTAGTCGGCGCGCTGCGCAAGGTGCCGGTCTACGAGGCCTTCGTCGAGGGCGCCAAGGAAGGCTTCGACGTGGCCCGGAGCCTGCTGCCCTACCTGGTGGCGATGCTGGTGGCGGTCGGCGCCCTGCGCGCATCCGGCGCGCTGGACTTCGGCCTCGACGGCATCCGCTGGCTGGTCGAGGCGCTCGGCTGGGACACCCGCTTCGTCGACGCGCTGCCGACCGCGCTGGTCAAGCCGTTCTCCGGCAGCGCGGCGCGGGCGCTGCTGATCGAGACGATGCAGAACCATGGCGTCGACAGCTTCCCGGCACTGGTCGCGGCGACCATGCAGGGCAGCACCGAGACGACCTTCTACGTGCTGGCCGTGTACTTCGGCGCGGTGGGCATTCAGCGCGCACGCCATGCGGTCGGCTGCGCGCTGCTGGCGGACCTGGCCGGGGTGATCGCGGCCATTTCGGTGTGCTACTGGTTCTTTGGCTGACGTGTTAGGCGCGCACGGCGCGCCAACGGATGGCTGAGCCCGCAGGGCGGGGCCGATGTCGAGGCAGGCCTGTAGGAGCGACCTCGGTCGCGAACCGGGCCCGCACGTTGCCGCGTACCGACGCTGAAACAACTCCCTCTCCCTCCGGGAGAGGGTTGGGGGGAGGGCGCTGTGCACGCTTCCCTCATCCGGCCCTGCGGGCCACCTCCTCCCGGAGGGAGAAGGGAAAAGCCCGCCGCCAGGAGCTTCGATGAACACCTGCAGGAGCAGGCGCTACCTGCGACCTGGCGGGGTATCGTTTGCGGTGAAGCTCGGTTGTCCGAAGCTTCCGAGAAAAAAGAGCCCGCCTGGCGGCGGGCTAAAGCGTGGAGCGTTGCCAGAGCCTGAACATCGGCTCGGCGAGGAACATGACGAGGAACAGCCTCAGCACCTGCAACGCCGTCACCAGCGCCACCGACAATTGCAGCGCCTCCGCCGTCAGGCACAGCTCGGTGATGCCGCCCGGCATCATGCCAAGCATCAGCGAGGTCTGGTCGAGGGTCGCCAGCCAGCCGAGCGCCTCGGCCAGGCCGGCGGCGGCGAGCATCGCCAGCAGGGTGAACAGCAGGATGCGCACGAGGAAGGTCGGTGCGGCGCGGAAGAACGGCCGGTCGAAGTGGCAGCCCAGCGAGCAGCCGATCAGCCATTGCCCCAGCGCGCCGGCCCAGGCCGGCAGGCCGATGTGCAGGTCGAAGGCCACGCTGCCGATCGCGCAGGCGGTCAGCGGCCCGAGCATCCAGGGGTTGGGCTGGCCGAGCCGTTGCCAGAGCATCGCCAGCAGGCCGCCGGCCGGCAGCAGCAGCGCCAGCCAGAGGGCGTCCACCGGCGCCCGCGGCGGCGGCGGTATCGGCGGCAGGCTCCAGGTGAACAGCGCCGGGATGATCAGCACCACCAGCAGCAGCCGCAGGCTGTGCGCCGCCGCCACCCGCGCCGGCTCGGCGTCGTGCCGGTTGGCCAGGTTGACCATCTCGCTGGCCCCGCCGGGCATGCTGGCGAAGAACGCGGTGGCGCGGTCGGTGCCCGAGCGCAGCAGGATGAAGATGCCGATCAGCCCCAGCAGCAGGGTGCCGACCGCGCCGGCGAGGATCACCCCGAAGTGGCGCAGCACCTCGGTCATCACCTCGCTGGTGAAATGCAGGCCGATGGCACTGGCGATGATCCACTGGCCGGCCTGGCGCCCGCGCGGCACCTCGGTCACCAGCCAGCCGGCGCAGCGCACGCCGATGACCGCCAGCAGCGAGCCGATCATCCACGGCAGCGGCCAGTTGGCGAGGGTGGCCAGCCAGCCGCCGACCGCCCCCACCAGCGGGGTGCCCCACCAGCGCGGCAGGTTGCCGACCGTCATGGTGCCGGATGGGTTTCGGCGGCCGTCTCGCGCACCCGGCGGCGGGTGTTGCGCCACCAGCGCAGCCCCGGCAGCGCCAGCATCAGCGCGGCCAGCGCCCAGAGCGCGAGGGTGATCGGGCTGCCCCAGAGGATGCCGAGCTCGCCGTTGGAGATCGACAGGGCGCGGCGCAGGTTGTCTTCCATCATCTCACCGAGTACGAAACCGAGGATCAGCGAGGATAACGGGAAATCCAGCTTGCGCAGGATATAGCCGAACACGCCGAGGCCGATCATCAGCACCAGGTCGAAGGTGGTGCTGTGCACCGCGTAGACGCCCACCAGGCTGACCACCGCGATGGCCGGCACGAGAATCCAGTTCGGCACCGCCAGCATGCGGGCGAACAGCCCCACCAGCGGGATGTTCATCAGCACCAGGATGACGTTGCCGATGAACAGCGAGGCGATCAGGCCCCAGACCACGTCCGGCTGCTGCTCGAACAGCAGCGGGCCGGGAGTGATGTTGTACAGCGTCAGCGCGCCGATCATCACCGCGGTGGTGCCCGAGCCCGGCACGCCGAGGGTCAGCATCGGGATCAGCGAGCCGCAGGCCGAGGCGTTGTTGGCTGCTTCCGGCGCCGCCACGCCGCGCAGGTCGCCGTCGCCGAAGCGCCCCTTGTCGCCGGCCATGCGCTTCTCGGTCATGTAGGTCATGGCGCTGGCGATGGTCGCCCCGGCGCCGGGCAGGGTGCCGATGACGAAGCCGGCCACGGCGCTGCGCAGCATGGTCCAGACGGTCTGGCCGAATTCCTTGAAGTTGAACAGCATGCGCCCGCTGGCCTTCACCGCCTGCTGGCCGGCATGGGTGTTCTCCAGCATCAGCAGGATCTCGCTGACCGAGAACAGGCCGATCACCACGATGACGAACTGGATGCCGTCGGACAGGCTGACGCTGCCGAAGGTGAAGCGATACACGCCGGTGGTGGCGTCCACCCCGACGGTCGCCAGGCCGAGGCCGATCAGCGCCGACATCAGCGTCTTGACCGGCTTGTCGCCGACCATGCCGCCCAGGCAGGCGATGGCGAAGATCATCAGCACGAAGTACTCCGCCGGGCCGAAGGCCACCGCCCAGTCCGCCAGCAGCGGGGCGAACAGCACCACGCCGCAGGTGGCGATGATGCTGCCGATGAAGGAGCTGATCGCCGACAGCGACAGGGCGATCCCGGCCTTGCCCTGCCGGGCCAACGGATAGCCGTCGAGGGTGGTCATGATCGCCGCGGCATCGCCCGGCACGTTGAGCAGGATGGCGGAGATGCGCCCGCCGTATTCGCAGCCCAGGTACACCGCGGCGAGCAGGATCAGCGCGGTTTCCGGCGGCAGGCCGAGGGCGAAGGCGATCGGCAGCAGCAGCGCCACGCCGTTGATCGGGCCGAGGCCCGGGAGCAGGCCGACCACGGTGCCGACGAAGGCGCCGAACAGCGCCACCAGCAGGTTGGTCGGGCGCAGGGCGACGTCGAAGCCCTGCATGAGGAAGTTCAGGGTTTCCATGTCAGCCCTCCATCAGCTCGAGCACGCCAAGCGGCAGCGGCACGTCGAGCAGGCGATCGAACAGGACGTACAGCAGCACGCCCATGAGCAGGCCGCTGACGGCGCTGGGCAGCAGCCGGCCGTTGAACAGCAGGCCCATCGCGAAGCCGGCCAGCGCGGTGCTGAGTACGAAGCCGAGCGGCTCGAACAGCAGCGCGTAGGCGAGCAGCGCGACGATGCACAACAGCACCTTGCGCGCCATCGCCCAGTCGATGGCCGGGGTCGGCTCGCCCTTGGGCTTGACCAGCAGCCAGAGCGAGCCCGCCGCCATCAGCGCGAGCAGCAGCAGGGGGTAGGCGCGCGGGCCCACCGGGTCGTAGGCGAAGGGCGCCTCGAAGCTCCAGGCGAGCACGGCGAGGCCGGCGCAGGCGAGCAGCCAGATCGCCGCGAACAGACGAACGTACATGTGATCCTCCGATATGCCCTCTCGCCGGCAGCGGCTCAGGGCAGACGCGGGGCGCGTCGCAGGCCCAGCCCTCTCCCGAAGGAGAGGGGGTCGGCAGCGCTTACTTGACCAGGCCGAATTCCGCGGCGAGGGCCTTGTAGTCCTGCACCTGCTTGTTGACGAAGGCGGTCAGCTCGTCGCCGGTCAGGGTCAGCGGGAACAGGTCGCGTTCGGTGCGCAGGCGGTCGAAATCCTCGTCGGCGAGCAGCTTGTCGAACTGGCCTTTCCACCAGTTGAAGTCTTCGTCGCTGACCTTCGGGCCCATGTAGAAGCCGCGAATCACCGGCCAGGTGATGTCGTAGCCCTGTTCCTTGGCGGTGGGGATCTCGGCCAGCTTGCCCGGCAGGCGCTCGTCGGAGAGCACCGCGAGGATACGGATCTTGCCGGCCTCCAGCTGCGGGGTGACTTCGCCGAGGCCGCTGGAGGTGACCTGCACGTGGCCGCCGAGCATGGCGGTGAGGGTCTCGCCGCCGCCCTCGAAGGCGACGTAGCGCAGCTTCTTCGGATCGACGCCGGCGGCGCGGGCGATCAGCGCGGTCTGCATCCAGTCCTGGCCGCCGATGGTGGCGCCGGCACCGAAGACCACCGAGGCGGGGTCCTTCTTCACCGCGGCGATCAGTTCGTCGAGGTTCTGGTAGGGCGCGTCGGCGCGCACCGAGATGGCGCCGTAGTCGGTGCCGATGCCGGCCAGCCAGCGTACCGCGGTCTCGTCGTAGCGGCCGAACTTGCCCTGCGCGAGGTTGAGCAGCGAGCCGCTGGAGAAGGCGGTGATGGTGCCGGGTTCGTCGGCGCGCTGGGCGACCACCGCGTTGTAGGCCACCGCCCCGACGCCGCCGGGCATGTAGGTGACGCGCATCGGCGATTCGAGCAGGCCCTCGTCCTTCAGGCCGCTCTGGGCCAGCTTGCAGGTCAGGTCGAAACCGCCGCCGGGCTTGGCCGGAGCGATGCATTCGGGACGTTTGGGTTCGGCCATCAGCTGGGTGGACAGCAACAGGCAGGAGGACAGCGCGGCAATGCGGCTGAGCTTCATGGGGAGTCTCCTCTTTGTTTTTGTTGTGTGGCAGCGGACTGCCGATGGATGAGCCGGTCATCCGTATGCCTAGGCTAGAGCGCCAAGCTTTCGCCATCCTTTCAGCCATGCAGGGCCAGCAGAGGAGCACGGCGAGAGGCTACACTGCGCCGGTCTTTCATGCCCCCGGAGGCGGCAATGCGCATTCTGCTGGTCGAGGATCACCCCCCGCTCGCCGAGAGCGTGGCCCAGGCGTTGCGCGCCGCCGGCTGGACCGTCGACCTGCTGGCCGACGGCGTGGCCGCCGACCTGGCGCTGTCCAGCGAGGACTACGCGCTGGCGATCCTCGACGTCGGGCTGCCGCGGCTCGACGGCTTCCAGGTGCTGGCGCGCCTGCGCGAGCGCGGCAGGACCCTGCCGGTGCTGATGCTCACCGCCCGCGGCGAGGTGAAGGACCGGGTGCACGGGCTCAACCTCGGCGCCGACGACTACCTGGCCAAGCCCTTCGAACTGTCCGAGCTGGAGGCGCGGGTCAAGGCGCTGCTGCGGCGCAGCCTGCTCGGCGGCGAACAGCAGCAGCGCTGCGGTCCGCTGGTGTACGACCTCGGCACCCGGCGCTTCGCCCTCGACGGCGCGCCGCTGGCGCTGACCTCGCGCGAGCAGGCGGTGCTGGAGGCGCTGATCGCCCGGCCCGGGCGGGTGATGAGCAAGGACCAGCTGGCCGCCCAGGTGTTCGGCCTGGACGAGGACGCCAGCGCCGACGCCATCGAGATCTACATCCACCGGCTGCGCAAGAAGCTCGAGGGCAGCCCGGTGCGCATCGTTACCTTCCGCGGCCTCGGCTACCTGCTCGAGGCGCCGGAAGGCACGGACGCCGCGCCGTCGCGGGGCCACTGATGGCGCGTACGATCGGCAGCCTGCGCGGCCGCCTGCTGAGCCTCCTGGCGCTGCTGCTGGCGCTGCTGATGGCGTTCAGCGGCTGGAGCGCCTACTGGAACGGCCGCGCCGCCGCCGACAGCGCCTACGACCGCACCCTGCTGGCCTCGGCGCGAGCCATCGCCGACGGACTGATCAGCCAGAACGGCGAGCTGCGCGCCAACGTCCCCTACATCGCCCTCGACACCTTCGCCTACGACAGCGCCGGGCGCATCTTCTACCAGGTGCTGGGTCCGGCCGGGCAGCTGGTGTCCGGCTACGAGGGCCTGCCGGAGCCGCCGCCGGGCACCCCGCGCACCGACGACTATCCGGCCCTGGCGCGCTTCTACGACGGCGAGTACAAGGGCCTCGGCGTGCGCCTGGTGAGCCTGCTGCAGCCGGTCAGCGAGCCGGAGGTCAATGGCATCGCCGAGATCCGCGTGGCCGAGACGCTCGGCGCCCGCGAGCGCATGGCCCGCGGGCTGCTGACCGACACCCTGTGGCGCATCGGAGTGCTGGCGATCGCCGCGCTGGCGCTGGTCTGGCTCGCGGTATCCGCCGCGCTGCGCCCGCTCGGGCGTCTCAGCGAGGCGGTGGAGGAGCGCCAGCCGGACGACCTGCGGCCGCTGCCGATGGTCGACGTGCACCGCGAGCTGAAGCCGCTGGTGGAGGCGCTCAACCACTTCACCGAGCGCCTGCGCCGACAGTTCGAGCGGCAGGCGCAGTTCATCGCCGACGCCGCCCACGAGCTGCGCACGCCGCTGGCGGCGCTGAAGGCACGGATCGAGTTGGGCCTGCGCGAGCAGTCGCCAGCGCGCTGGCGGCAGACGCTGGAGGAAAGCGCGGCACACACCGAGCGGCTGACCCACCTGGCCAACCAGCTGCTGTCGCTCGGGCGCATCGAGAGCGGTGCCCAGGCCATCGCCGAGGGCGGCGCGCAGCGCCTGGACCTCAGCCGGCTGGCACGCGAGCTGGGGCTGGCGATGGCCGCCCTGGCCTACAAGCGCGGCATCGCCCTGGCGCTGGAGGCCGAGCGCCCGGTGTTCGTCCACGGCGAGCCGACCCTGCTCAACGAGCTGCTCAGCAACCTGGTGGACAACGCCCTGGCGCACACCCCGGCGGGCGGCAACGTGGTGCTGCGGGTGCAGGCGCCGGGCGTGCTCGAGGTGGAGGATGACGGCCCCGGCATTCCGCCCGGCGAGCGCGACAAGGTGTTCGCCCGTTTCTACCGCCGCGACACCCAGGGGCCGGGCGCCGGGCTCGGGCTGGCGATCGTCGGCGAGATCGTCCGCGCACACCGCGCCTCGATCACTCTGGACGAAGGCGCGCAGGGCGGCCTGCGGGTCAGCGTACGGTTCCCGGACGGTGGCGCCGACTGACGGTCAGGCCGGCATCCCGGTTTCGCGCGCGCTGCGCAGGCACCAGCGCGCGTCGCTGCCGCCCATGCGGCGGAACAGCCGTTCCAGCTCGGCCGGCGGGCGCGGCCGGCTGAACAGGAAGCCCTGGGCCAGCGCGCAGTCCTCGCCGGCGAGGAAGGCCAGGTGCGCGGGCTGCTCGACGCCCTCGGCGATCACTTCCAGGTGCAGGCTGCGGCCGAGGCCGATGATCGCCCGGCTGATCGCCTGCAGGTCGGCGTCCTCGGCGACGCCGCCGATGAAGCTCTTGTCGACCTTGAGGATGTGCAGCGGGAAGCGCTTGAGGTAGCCGAGCGAGCTGTAGCCGGTGCCGAAGTCGTCGAGCGCCAGGCGCACGCCCAGGTCGGCCAGTTCGCGCAGGCAGGCGAGGGTCTGCGGGCAGTCGCGCATCAGCTGGCTCTCGGTGAGTTCGAGGACCAGGCTCGCCGGCGGCAGGCCGGTCTCGCGCAGGATGTCGGCCACGCGCGCGGCGAAGGCCGGCTGCAGCAGCTGCCGGTTGGACAGGTTGACCGAGCAGCGCAGCGTGGTCAGCCCGGCCTGCTGCCAGGCGAGCACCTGCCGGCAGGCGGTGCGCAGGACCCAGTCGCCGACCGTGACGATTTCCCCCGACTCCTCCAGCACCGGAATGAATTCCTGCGGCGACACCAGGCGGCCGTCCTGGCGCCAGCGCAGCAGCGCCTCGACGCCGACGACGCTCGGCTGGTCCGGGTCGAGCCGGCAGATCGGCTGGTAGTGCAGCTCGAACTCGTGCTTCTGCAGGGCCTGGGCCAGCGCGCTCTCCAGGTTCAGGCGCCGCTGCGCCACCGCCTGCAGCTCCTCGCTGTAGCGGGCGAACTGCGCCTTGCCGGCCTCCTTGGCGCGGTACAGCGCCAGGTCGGCCGCCTGCAGGGCGTCCAGCGGCTGTCCGCCATCGAGCAGCGGGGCGATGCCGATGCTGGCGCCGACCACCAGGGTGCGTTCGCCCAGCTGCAGCGGGTGGTGCAGGGCGTCGAGCATGCGCTGGGCGACCTGCTCGGCGTCGGCCAGGTGGGCGAGATCGTCGAGCAGCGCGACGAACTCGTCGCCGCCGAAGCGGATCAGGTGGTCGCCGGGCCGCAGGCAGGCGGCCAGGCGCCGCGCCACCTTCACCAGCACCTGGTCGCCGACCGCGTGCCCGAGGCTGTCGTTGATCAGCTTGAAGCGGTCGAGGTCGACGAACAGCAGCGCGCTCTCCCGCGCGCCCGGCCGCTGGCGCCGCTCCAGCGCCTGGTGCAGCAGCTCGTCGAGGCGCAGGCGGTTGGCCAGGCCGGTCAGCGGGTCGTGGCGGGCGGCATGGCTGAGCTCCTCGGCGGCGGCACGGCGCTGGCTGATGTCGGTCTGCGAACCGGCCATGCGCCGGTGCCCGCGCCGGTCGTTCTCGGCGACGCCGCGCACCAGCACCCACAGGTAGCTGCCGTCGTGGCGGCGGATGCGGTATTCGTGGCTGAGCCAGGGGCTGTGCCCGGCCAGGTGCGCCTGGATCGCCTGGCGCAGGCCCGGCAAGTCGTCCGGGTGCACCCGCTCGAACCAGCCGGCGCAGCCCTCGCCGAGGGTGTCGCGCGACAGCCCGAGCATGCCCGCCCAGCGCGAGGAGACGTACAGCCGGTCGTGGCCGATGTCCCAGTCCCAGATGCCGTCGTTGGCGCCGCGCAGGGCGCGGGCGAAACGCCCCTTGCTGTCCTCCAGCGCCTCGCGCTGGACGGCGCCGTAGGTGTCGATGGCCAGCCCGAGGTCGAAGAACACCGCCTTGAGCAGGCTGCCGTACAGCAGCCGGGCCTCGTCCGCCGGGCGCTGGCCATCGAACACCGCGTCGAGCATGCCGTCGAGGTACAGCCGGTAGGCGCCCAGGTACCACTTCAGGTCCAGGCCGACGCGCTGGTGCACGACGCCGATGTTCAGCCGGTCGAGCACGTAGTCGCGGTCGTAGGGGCCGCGCCACAGGCGTTCGTAGTAGTCGAGCTGGCTGTGCTTGAGCTGCATTACCCGACGCGGGTCCTGGAGCAGCGCGGCCAGCGGCTCGAAGCGCGCCAGTTCCT
Organism: Stutzerimonas azotifigens DSM 17556; assembly: GCF_000425625.1. Taxonomy (GTDB): domain Bacteria; phylum Pseudomonadota; class Gammaproteobacteria; order Pseudomonadales; family Pseudomonadaceae; genus Stutzerimonas; species Stutzerimonas azotifigens. The sequence goes on along the minus strand of NZ_KE384416.1, from coordinate 93,247 downwards.
CGTACAGCGTTTCGATGAATTGCCGCTGAGCCGGCTCGGTGGCATCGGCGGCGGCGGCCAGGCGCGCCGCGTCGGCGTCGCTCCAGTGCAGGAAGCGGCAGCGGGTGGCGGCCTCGGCGAGGTCGAGCCCGATCCGTCGGCAGAGATCCAGCAACTCCTGTTCGTTCAGCATGCACGCTCCTGTGAGGGCGCAGCCGCCTGCGGCCGCGTCCGGACGTCTACCGCAGTGGATCGATGATGCGGGCGCCGGGCAGGGCCGTGGCGCGTCCGGCGGCGAAGGCGAGACGCCGAGGCATGGCGACACCCGCTGGCATTGTGCCGCCATTGTCCGGCCTGCCTGGCCGGGCGGTATTGATTCAGGTCAAGCGGCCTCGGGCGCTGGCATGCGGGCCCGTTCGCGGTCGAGACCGCGCTTTTCCTTCTCCCCCGCAGGAGAAGGTGGCCCGCAGGGCCGGATGAGGGCTGTGTGGGCCCGCCCTCGGGGCGAGTGTTTCCATCCCGTCGCCGCGAGGGCGCGCCTCCCACAGGGAAAGAAAGCGTCGTGCGGGCGCGTTTCGCGGTCGAGACCGCCTCACAGGTCGTGCCGCTCGCCGGCTTTTCCCTTCTTCCCGCGGGAGAAGGTGGCCGCAGGGCCGGATGAGGGAAGACCTTTCGCTAGAACGCCAGCACCACGCGCCCTTCGATGCGGCCTCCGCGCATGTCGTCGAACACCTGGTTGATGTTCTCCAGCCGGTCGGTGTGGATGGTCGCCTTCACCTGGCCTTCGCCGGCGAATTCCAAGGCTTCCTGCAGGTCGGCGCGGGTGCCGACGATGGAGCCGGTGATGCTGATGGCCTTGAGCACCACGTCGAAGATCGGCGTCGGAAAGTCGCCCGGCGGCAGCCCCACCAGCGCCACGGTGCCGTGCCGGCGGGCCATGCCGATAGCTTGGCCGAAGGCGCTGTTGGACACCGCGGTGACCAGCACGCCGTGGGCGCCGCCGATGTCGCGCTGGATCACCTCCACCGGGTTTTCCGTGCGCGCGTTGACCGTCAGGCTGGCACCGAGCTTCCTGGCCAGTTCCAGCTTGGCGTCGTCGACGTCCACCGCGGCCACGTGCAGGCCCATGGCCCGCGCGTACTGCACGGCGACGTGGCCGAGCCCGCCGATGCCGGAGATCACCACCCACTGGCCGGGGCGCGCGCCGGTCACCTTCAGGCCCTTGTAGACGGTGACGCCGGCGCAGAGGATCGGCGCGATCTCGTTGAAGCCCACGGCATCGGGCAGCAGGCCGACGTAGTTCGGGTCGGCCAGCACGTACTCGGCGTAGCCGCCGTTGACCGAATAGCCGGTGTTGCGCTGGCTTTCGCAGAGCGTCTCCCAGCCGGTCAGGCAGTGCTCGCAGTAGCCGCAGGCGCTGTACAGCCAGGGCACGCCGACGCGGTCGCCCTCCCTGACCCGGGTGACCCCGGCGCCCGTCGCGGCGACGTGGCCGACGCCCTCGTGGCCGGGAATGAGCGGCAGCGGCGGCTTCACCGGCCAGTCGCCTTCGGCGGCATGCAGGTCGGTATGGCAGACGCCGGAGGCGGCGATCTTCACCAGGATCTGTCCGGGGCCGGGCATCGGCACCGGCACTTCCTCGATTCGCAGCGGTTCGCCGTAGGCGTGGACAACGGCGGCTTTCATGGTCTGGGGCATCGCGTTTTCCTCCTCATGGGCGGTCCGCTCAAGTCTGGCTGCTGGCGTGCCCCGGGCATTGCTCCAGCGCAAGACTTCGTCGGCTTTCGGCGACGACCCGACGAACGGTCCCGTCCACGTCGCCCTGCCTGCCGGCAGGGACCGGGCGCAGGTGCTCGAGGCGCCGGCCTTTCGGGTATACTGCGCCGCCTCGAGCCGCGCCGACCGGGCGGTTCGCCCTGTTTTCCCGAGCCACGCCGCAAGCGTGGCTCGTCGTTTTTGACGCGCCCGCTGGCGCCCCGAACCGAACGAGAGGCACGACGATGAGCGCACTGGTAGGCGTGATCATGGGCTCCAAGTCCGACTGGTCCACCCTCAGTCATACCGCCGAGATGCTGGAAAAGCTGGGCATTCCCCACGAGGTGACGGTGGTGTCCGCGCATCGCACCCCGGACCTGCTATTCCGCTACGCCGAGCAGGCCGAGCAGCGCGGGCTGCGGGTGATCATCGCCGGTGCCGGCGGCGCGGCGCACCTGCCGGGCATGTGCGCCGCCAAGACCCACGTGCCGGTGCTCGGCGTGCCGGTGCAGTCGTCGATGCTGTCGGGCGTCGACTCGCTGCTGTCGATCGTGCAGATGCCGGCCGGCGTGCCGGTGGCGACCCTGGCGATCGGCAAGGCCGGCGCGGTGAACGCCGCGCTGCTGGCGGCCAGCATCCTCGGCCATGAATTCCCCGAATACCATCAGGCGCTCAAGCGCTTTCGCGACGAGCAGACGCAGACCGTGCTGGACAACCCGGACCCGCGCGGCTGAGTGCGAACCCGGCCCGCTCCTTGGAGAGATGACGTGAAAATCGGTGTGATCGGTGGCGGCCAGCTGGGCCGCATGCTGGCCCTGGCGGGGACGCCGCTGGGCATGAGCTTCGCCTTCCTCGACCCGGCGCCGGACGCCTGCGCCGCCGCCCTCGGCGAGCACATCCGCGCCGACTACGGCGACCAGGACCACCTGCGCCAGCTGGCTGACGAGGTGGATCTGGTTACCTTCGAATTCGAGAGCGTGCCGGCCGAGACGGTGGCCTTCCTCGCCCAGTTCGTGCCTGTCTACCCGAGCGCGCAGGCGCTGCGCATCGCTCGCGACCGCTGGTTCGAGAAATCGCTGTTCAGGGACCTCGGCATTCCCACGCCGGCCTTCGCCGACATCGCCTCGCAGGCCGACCTCGACCAGGCGGCGGCCGACATCGGCCTGCCGGCGGTGCTCAAGACCCGCACCCTGGGCTACGACGGCAAGGGCCAGAAGGTCCTGCGCAGGCCCGAGGACGTCGCCGGCGCCTTCGCCGAACTGGGCAGCGTGCCCTGCATCCTCGAAGGCTTCGTGCCCTTCACCGGCGAGGTTTCGCTGATTGCCGTGCGCGCCCGCGACGGCGAGACGCGCTTCTATCCGCTGGTGCACAACACCCACGAGCAGGGCATCCTGCGGCTGTCGGTGGCCAGCAGCGGTCATCCCCTGCAGGCGCTGGCCGAGGACTACGTCGGCCGCGTGCTGCAGCACCTGGACTACGTCGGCGTGCTGGCCTTCGAGTTCTTCGAGGTCGACGGCGGCCTGAAGGCCAACGAGATCGCCCCGCGCGTGCACAACTCCGGCCACTGGACCATCGAAGGCGCCGAGTGCAGCCAGTTCGAGAACCACCTGCGGGCGGTGGCCGGGCTGCCGCTGGGCGCCACCGACAAGGTCGGCGAGAGCGCCATGCTCAACTTCCTCGGCTCGGTCCCGCCGGTGGAGAAGGTGGTCGCCATCGAGGACTGCCACCTGCACCACTACGGCAAGGCGTTCAAGAGCGGGCGCAAGGTCGGCCACGCCACCCTGCGCTGCCCGGACCGCGCCACGCTGGATCGGCAGATCACAGCGGTGGAGTCGCTGATCGCCCGCGGCTGAGCCTCCGGCCGTCTGGCTCGGCGGTTCCGACCGAACCGTCGGGCGTGTTCTCCGGTCCACAAGGTGACACGCACTGTTGCGTATACGACTGAGGAGGACTGCCCATGGGCATCATCGGCACCATTATCATCGGCCTGATCGTCGGCCTGATCGCACGCTTTCTCAAACCCGGCAACGACAGCATGGGCTGGATCATGACCATCCTGCTCGGTATCGGCGGCTCGCTGCTGGCCACCTATGGCGGCCAGGCCGTGGGCATCTATCGTGCGGGCGAAGCGGCGGGTTTCATCGGCGCCGTAGTCGGTGCGATCATCCTGCTGGTCATCTACGGCCTGGTCACCAGCCGCAGGCATTGATCCGCTCCGGGCCGCCTCCCGGGCGGCCCGTTCCCTCCACCAAGACCGTCCCATGCGCCCACTGCTCATCCCGCTGCTCGCCTTCCTGCTTTCCTGCTCCTTCGCCCAGGCCGCGCCGGCGGAACTCGACTGGCTCGAACTGATGCCGCCCGAGGATCGCCAGGCCCTGGAAGCCATGCCCGAGATCAGCCACGACTCGCCCGAAGGGCTGGGCTTCAGCGACCAGGGCGGGCTCAAGCAGGGCAGCGGGCTGCCGGACGTGATGTATTCGGCGAAGACGGTACCGGCGCTCGACGGTCGCGAGGTGCGCCTGGGCGGCTACCCGGTGCCACTGGAAACCGACGCCCGCGGGCGCAGCACCGAATTCTTCCTGGTGCCCTACCCGGGCGCCTGCATCCACGTGCCGCCGCCGCCGCCGAACCAGATCGTGCTGGTGCGCTACCCGAAGGGCGTGGCCATCGAGGACATCTACGCGCCGTTGTGGATCGACGGCCGCCTGCAGGTCGAGCCGGTCAGCAACGCCCTGGCCGACGCCGCCTATGCGCTGGCCGCCGAGGCGGTCACGCCGGTCGACGAGGCGGACCTGCAGTGACCTGCGCGGCGCACTGAGCGGCCGGCATGGAAGCGTCCCTGCACCAGGCGTTTCGTGCGCTGGCCGCCGACCTCGACGGCATCGACCGCGACAGCTATGGCGAGGCCGGGCGCGATCCGCTGGAGCCGCTGCTCGGCCTCGGCGATCCGGATTCGCCGCTGTGCTTCTTCGGCCGCGACCCGGGGCGCGAGGAAGTACGCCTGGGCGAGCCCTTCGTCGGTGCCGGCGGGCGGCTGCTGCGCCAGGGCCTGCATCGCCACCTGTACGGCCGCGAGGCGGACGGTCTCGAGGCGCTGCGCGCGCTGACGCCGCGTTTCTTCTGGCTCAACACCGTGCCCTACAAGCCGCTCGGCAACCGCGCCTGGTCGCTGGCGGTGAAACGCCGCTTCGCGCCCATGCTGCGCCGGGTGCTGGGCGAGCAGTGGCACGGGCGCGAGGTGATCACCCTCGGCCGCGAGGCCTTCCTCTGGTTCGGCCTCGACCAACCGCCGGAGACACGCCGGGCGCTCGAGGCCTTCTGGCAGCGCGAGGACCGCTTCACGGCGAGCGTCGAAGTGCAATTGCAGGGGGAGGGCGAGGCGTCGCGAGCGTTCCGGCTGCACCCGCTGCCGCATCCGTCGCCGCTGAACCGGGTCTGGCTCGGGCGTTTTCCGAGGTTGCTGGAGGGGCGGCTCCAGGACCTGGGAATCGGCGCTGCAGGGTAGGGCAAGCGCCCTCAATCCGGCCCTCTGGGCGCTGAAGCCTTCGCGAGCAGAGCTCGCTCCTACGGAAAGCCGCGTGCAGCACCCGTAGGAGCAGGCTCTGCCTGCGACTTCGGTTCGGTGTCAGGCCGTATGCGCGGCCCTCATCCGGCCCTGCGGGCCACCTTCTCCCGGAGGGAGAAGGGAAGAGCCTGGCGCCACCGGTCGTTTGGTGCCGGGCGCAGCCGCTGCCGGGAGGCATTCGCGAGCAGCGCTCGCTCCTACGGAAAAGCCGCGTGCAGCGCCTGTAGGAGCAGGCTCTGCCTGCGACCCGGTTGCACGGCTGCGGGCGGCACCGGATCAACCCCCTCTCCCCGCCGGGGAGAGGGTTGGGGTGAGGGGCTGGCCGGTCGCGGGCGCCTAGCTCGCCAGCGCCGCCGGGACCTTCTTCTCCACCGTGTAGCCGCGTGGATTCTGCAACTGCCAGCGCCAGGCGTCGGCGAGCATGGTCCTGAGGTCGCGTTCGGCGCGCCAGCCGAGTTCGCTCCAGGCCTTGCGCGGGTCGGACCAGCATTGGGCGATGTCGCCCGGGCGGCGCGGCTTGATGCTGTAGCGGATGGTGCGCCCGGACACCTCCTCCAGCGCGCGGACCATCTCAAGTACCGAATGGCCCTGGCCGGTTCCGAGGTTCCAGACGTGCACGCCGGTGGTGTCCTCCAGCCGCTCCAGCGCGCGCAGGTGGCCCTTCACCAGGTCGACCACGTGGATGTAGTCGCGCACGCCGGTGCCGTCCGGAGTGGCGTAGTCGTTGCCGAAGATGTTCAGCTCCTTCCGCCGGCCGATCGCCACCTGCAGCATGTAGGGCAGCAGGTTGTTGGGAATGCCGTTGGGGTCCTCGCCGATCAGCCCGGACTCGTGCGCGCCGATCGGGTTGAAGTAGCGCAGCAGGCCGATCGACCAGCGCGGGTCGGAGTTGGCCAGGCCGCGCAGCACGTTCTCGGCCATCAGCTTGGATTGCCCATAGGGGTTGGTCGGCACCCCGGTGGGACACTGCTCGCTGATCGGCATCACGCTGGTTTCCCCGTACACCGTCGCCGAGGAGCTGAACACCAGGCGGAACACCCCGGCCTCGGCCATCGCCTGGCACAGCGCGATGCTGCCGCTGACGTTGGTTTCGTAGTAGCGCAGGGGTTCGCGCACGCTTTCGCCGACCGCCTTGAGGCCGGCGAAGTGCATCACCGCGCCGATCGGGTACGCGGCGAACAGCGCGTTGAGCAGGGGACGGTTGCGCACGTCGCCCTTCACGAAATTTACCGGTCGGCCGGCCAGGTACTCGACCCGCTCGATGGCCTGGCGCGAGCTGTTGCACAGGTTGTCCAGCACCAGCACGTCGTGGCCTGCCAGGAGCAGCTCCAGGACCGCATGGGAGCCGATATAGCCTGCCCCCCCTGTCACCAGAATCATGTCTACCTCCGGTCTTGCAGTTTCGAATACTCGGAGACGCACGCCAGCGAGCCGTCCGAGGGCGGCGCTGCACGGGTGAGGCTCCAGAAGAGTTATCGGTGCCGGATTGGAAGGCGGCGGCGAGGGGCCTGCTCACATATCCAACACCGCGGGTGATACGACGACCTGTTCTAAGGACGGGCGTGGAGGTGCCAAGTTCCGTGGGACCCGTCAGCCAGCCGACGGAGTGTCAAGTTGATAACACGGGGGGAACCGAACGCATTTTCCATCGTCCATAGCCGGCGGGAAGCGTAAGGGTGATGCCTTGTCAAGCCCCTTTTCCGAACCACCGTGCGCAGGATCGCGCCGCTTTCAAGGTGCCGTGGCAGCTGGACGGATTCGGCGTCGTGGCAAGTCCGAACGAGGTGCTAGATGAGTTGGGCCGGTCCCTTCCAGTACGACATCGGCAAGTCGCGCAACGCGCAGAAGCCCCCCGTCGAGGTCGTTTTCGACGAGCAGGTGCCGACCCTGCTCTGCCTGTCCCACCTGCGCTGGAGCTTCGTCTACCAGCGTCCTCAGCACCTGATGTCGCGCTTCGCCCGGGATTTCAACGTGCTGTTCTTCGAAGAGCCGATCCCCACCGAGGACGCCAGGCCCTGGCTCGAGGTGCGCCCCGAGGAAAACGGCGTGCAGGTGCTGATCCCGCGGCTGCCGCAGGGCTGCGAGGGCGAGGCGGCCAGCCGTACCCAGCGCGAACTGCTCGACGGCTACCTGGCCAAGCTCGGTGTCGGCGAGCTGATGCTCTGGTACTACACGCCGATGAGCCTGGCCTTCTCCGACCACCTGAAGCCGGCACTGACCGTCTACGACTGCATGGACGAGCTGTCGGCCTTTCGCGGCGCGCCGCCGGAGCTGGTCGAGCGCGAGCGCGAGCTGCTCGCGCGCGCCGACCTGGTGTTCACCGGCGGCTATAGCCTGTACGAGGCCAAGCGCGAGCGGCACGACAACGCCCATCCGTTCCCCAGCAGCGTCGACGTCGAGCATTTCGCCGCGGCGCGACGGCCGCAGGCCGATCCGGAGGACCAGGCGGCCATCCCGCATCCGCGCCTGGGCTTCTACGGGGTGATCGACGAGCGCCTGGACATCGGGCTGGTCGACCGCGTCGCCGCGCTGCGCCCGCACTGGCAGATCGTGCTGGTCGGCCCGGTGGTGAAGATCGACCCGGCCGACCTGCCGCGCCGCGAGAACATCCACTACCTCGGCGGCAAGACCTACGACGAGCTGCCGCAGTACCTGTCCGGCTGGGACGTGGCGATCATGCCCTTCGCGCTGAACGATTCGACTCGCTTCATCTCCCCGACCAAGACCCCCGAGTACCTGGCCGGCGGCTGCCCGGTGGTCTCGACCCCCATCACCGACGTGGTGCGTACCTACGGCGACACCGGCATCGTGCGGATCGCCGCAACGCCCGAGGAATTCATCGCCGCCGCGGAGGCGGCGCTGGCCGACGCCGGCGACCGCGACCGGCTGCTCGAGAGCGCCGACCGCATCCTGGGCGACATGTCCTGGGACCACACCTGGAGCCTGATGAAGGAGAAAATGACATGCGCGATGTGATCCCCCAGGACCGCAACCCCGAGCAGGCCGGCGGCGGCAGCGACAGCCCCATCGAACTGAACCTGCAACCGGCCGCGCCGGCGCGCGAGCGCGGCTTCGACTACCTCATCGTCGGCGCCGGTTTCGCCGGCAGCGTGCTCGCCGAGCGCCTGGCCGCGGGGCTGAACAAGCGCGTGCTGGTGGTCGACCGCCGCCCGCACATCGGCGGCAACGCCTACGACCACTACGACGACGCCGGCGTGCTCATCCACCGCTACGGCCCGCACATCTTCCACACCAACTCGCAGCGGATCGTCGACTACCTGTCGCGCTTCACCGAGTGGCGCCCCTACGAGCATCGGGTGCTGGCGCAGGTGGATGGCCAGCAGGTACCGATTCCCATCAACCGCACGACGCTGAACAGGCTCTATGGGCTGAACCTCACCACCGACGAGGAGGCCGCCGACTACCTGGCCAGCCGCGCCGAGCCGGTCGAGGACATCCGCACCAGCGAGGACGTGGTGGTCAACGGCATCGGCCGCGAGCTGTACGAGAAGTTCTTCCGCGGCTACACCCGCAAGCAGTGGGGCCTGGACCCGTCGCAGCTGGACAAGTCGGTCACCTCGCGGGTGCCGACCCGCACCAACACCGACGACCGCTACTTCACCGACACCTTCCAGCAGATGCCCAGGCACGGCTACACCCGGATGTTCGAGCGGATGCTCTCGCACCCGAACATCAAGGTGATGCTCAACACCGACTACCGCGAGGTGCGTAACGAGGTGCAATACGACCACCTGATCTACTGCGGGCCGATCGACGAATACTTCGGCTACTGCTTCGGCAAGCTGCCGTACCGCTCGCTCAGGTTCGAGCACAAGAGTCTCGACCAGGCGCAGTTCCAGGCGGTCGGCACGGTCAACTACCCGGCCGAGGACGTGCCCTACACGCGCATCAGCGAGTACAAGCACCTCACCGGGCAGGAGCACCCGAAGACCAGCGTCACCTACGAATACCCGTCCGCCGAGGGCGACCCCTACTACCCGATCCCGCGGCCGGAGAACGCCGAGCTCTACAAGCGCTACCAGAAGCTCGCCGACGAAACGCCGGGCGTGACCTTCGTCGGCCGGCTGGGGACCTACAAGTACTACAACATGGATCAGGTGGTCGGGCAGGCGCTGGCGCTGTACAAGCGCATCGAGGAGGCCGCGCAGGGCGTGGCGGTCTCCGAGGAGGCCGGGCTGGCGGCGCAGTCCTGACCATCGCCCCGGCGGGCGGTCGGCGCGCACGGGCGGCCGCCCGCCGCGGGGGCGCTACCGCGGCGAATCAGCCATTCGCCAAGATTTTCACGGCTCGCTGCGACAGCGGAGCTCGCGGCGAGTCGAACGTCCAAGAGGTGAACATGCATCGGCCCTCGCTTTTCCAGACATTCTTCCTCGGCGGCTTCGAGTGCTCGACGCACCGGCGCGCGGACGGCCGCCGGCTCGACCTGCTGGTCTCCACCGGCCACGACCGCTGGGCCGCGCGCGACTACGCGGCGCTGCGCCGGCACGGTATCGGCACGGTGCGCGACGGCCTGCGCTGGCACCTGATCGAACGCACGCCGGGCCACTACGACTGGTCGAGCTTCCTGCCGATGCTGCGCACCGCCCACGAGCAGGGCACCCAGGTGATCTGGGACCTGTGCCACTACGGCTGGCCGGACGACATCGACGTCTGGCGCCCCGAGTTCGTCGAGCGCTTCGCCCGCTTCGCCGCCGCGGCGGCGAAGCTGGTGCGCGAGGAGACCGGCAGCACCGCGTTCTACTCGCCGATCAACGAGATTTCCTACTGGTCCTGGGCCGGCGGCGATCATGGCCAGTTCAACCCCATGGGCGTCGGCCGCGGCGCCGAGCTGAAGGTACAGCTGGTGCGCGCCAGCATCGCCGCGATCGACGCCATCCGCGCCGTCGATCCGGGCGCGCGCTTCGTCCAGGTCGACCCGGCCATCCACATCCGCGCCAGCAGCGACCGGCCCGGCCCGCAGCGCGAGGCCGAAGTCGCCCGCCAGGCCCAGTTCGAGGCCTGGGACATGCTCTGCGGCAAGGCCTGGCCGGGGCTCGGTGGCAAGCCCGAGTACCTCGACATCGTCGGCATCAACTACTACTCGAACAACCAGTGGTACCTCGGCGGCGCCACCATCGAGCAGGGCCATCCGGACTACCGGCCGTTCAAGGGCATCCTCGCCGAGATCCACAAGCGCTACGGGCGGCCGCTGCTGGTCGCCGAGACCGGCGCCGAAGGCGACCTGCGCGGCCACTGGCTGCGCTACGTCGCCGAGCAGGTCGGCCTGGCGCTGCAGCGCGGCGTGCCGGTGGAGGGCATCTGCCTGTACCCGATCCTCGACTACCCGGGCTGGGACGACGAACGCCACTGCCCCACCGGCCTGTTCGGCTTCGCCGACGACAGCGGCGAGCGGGTGCTCCATGAAGGCCTGGCCGACGAGCTGCGCCTGCAGCAGACGCGCTTCGCCGCCCTCGAACCGCACCACGACACCGAACCGGTGACCTGATGAACGCCCCGCAGAAGCTGCCGGAAACCCCGATGCCCAACGGCTCGGTGGCCTTCCTCTGGCATTACGTGCTGAAGCGCCCCCGGCACTTCGGCGGGCTGTTCGCCCTGATCGTCAGCGCCGCGCTCTGCGCGGTCGCCGTTCAGTACGGCATGAAGCTGCTGGTCGACGCCATGGCCGCGGCCAGCAGCGCGGCCGAGCGCGCCGCGGCGGACGTGTGGACGCCGCTGTGGCTGTTCCTCGGGCTGATCGTGCTGGAGAACCTGTTCTGGCGCCTCGGCGGCTGGCTCGGCTGCCGCACCGTGGTGGCCAGCTGCGTGGACATCCGCGTCGACCTGTTCAAATACCTCACCGGCCACCCGATGCGCTACTTCACCGAGCACTTCGCCGGCTCGCTGGGCAACCGCATCTCGGCGGTGGGGCAGGCCGCCGGCGCCATCTACGGCGGCCTGACCTGGAAGATCGTGCCGCCGATCGTCGATTTCATCGGCGCGGTGATCGTGCTGTTCACCGTCGACTGGCGCATGGCGGTGGCGTTGATCGGCTTCGTGCTGGTGGTCGCGCTGCTGATCACCAGCTTCGGCATCCGCGGCCGCTCCAAGCACCAGCGCTTCGCCAGCCAGGCGGCGCGTGTCGGCGGCGAACTGGTCGACGCGGTCTCCAACGTCTGGACCATCAAGGCCTTCGCCGCGCGCGACCGCGAGGCCGAGCGGCTGGCCCACGAGATCGGCTACGAGGCGCACGCCCAGCGGCGCAGCTGGATGTACCTGGAAAAGGCGCGGGTGCTGCACGACATCTGCCTGTCGCTGATGGCCGGCGGCATGCTCGTCTGGGCCGTGCGCAGCTGGCTCGGCGGCGGCGTCACCGCCGGCGACGTGGTGCTGGTCAGCGCGCTGACCTTCCGCATCCTGCACGGCTCGCGCGACCTGGCGCTGGCGCTGGTGGACGCCACCCAGCAGCTCGGCGCCATCGCCGACACCCTGCACATCGTGGTGCAGCCGCACGCGCTGGACGATCCATCCGATCGCCTGCTGCTGGCCGAGGGCGACATCCGCTTCGAACGCATTTCCTACAGCTACCCGGGCCGCGGCCAGGTGTTCAACGGCCTCGACCTGCACATCCCGCCGGGGCAGAAGGTCGGCATCGTCGGCTCCTCCGGGGCCGGCAAGTCGACCCTGATCGGCCTGCTGCAGCGCCTCGACGATGTCCAGCATGGGCGCATCCTGATCGACGGGCAGGACATCCGCAGCGTCAGCCAGGATAGCCTGCGCGAGAAGATCGCCGTGGTCCCGCAGGAGACCGCGCTGTTCAACCGCAGCATCCTCGAGAACATCCGCTACGGCTGCCCCACCGCCACCGACGAGGAAGTCTACGAGGCGGCGCGCCAGGCCTTCTGCCACGGCTTCATCCGCGAGCTGCCGGAGGGCTACCGAACGCTGGTCGGCGAACGCGGGGTGATGCTCTCCGGCGGCCAGCGCCAGCGCCTGGGCATCGCCCGGGCGTTCCTGAAGAACGCGCCGATCCTCATCCTCGACGAGGCCACCTCGGCGCTCGACACCCAGTCCGAGGCGGAGATCCAGGCCGCGCTGAACCGCCTGGTCGAAGGCCGCACGGTACTGGCGGTGGCGCACCGGCTGTCGACCCTGTCCGGCTTCGACCGCATCGTGGTGCTGCGCCATGGTCAGATCGTCGAAGACGGCTCGCCCCAGGAACTGCGCCAGCACGGCGGCGAATTCGCGCGCCTGTGGCGCCTGCAGTCGGAGGGGTTCGACCCGCTACCGGGCGCCACGGCGTGAAGCACGTGGCGATCGACTCCGAGGCCATCGACAGCCTCGGCTACGACCTCGATGCCGGTGTGCTGGAAGTGCGCTTCCACGGCGGCCGGCTGTACCGCTACCGCCAGGTGCCGCCCGCGGCGGTGCTGGAGCTGCTCGAGGCGGAGTCGATCGGGCAGCACTTCAACCAGGTATTCAAGGCCGCCGGCTACCCCTACGAAGCCCTCGACGAGGGCGGCCCGCCGTCCGGCTGAACTTACCCGCGCGTGCGCGGGCCAGAACTAGGCAGGACGCATTCTTCGAGCGGAGGCTCTGGCAGACCGAAGGAGAAGTTCATGACCGATCACCACATCTACAAGAAGATCGAAATCGTCGGCTCGTCGCGCACCAGCATCGACGACGCCATCCAGAACGCCATCGCCGAGGCCAGCAAGAGCCTTGAGCTCATCGAGTGGTTCGAGGTCGGCGAGGTCCGCGGGCACGTGGAGAACGGCAAGGTCGGCCACTACCAGGTCACGGTGAAGATCGGCTTCCGGCTGAAGGACAGCTGACTATCCATTCGGCCCGGCCTTCGGGTTGCACGCGTGGGCGTAGGGGCCGGGCGGCGTTCCGCTTCAGCCCACCACAATCCACGGTCGGTGCAGACCAGCCCTCACCCCGGCCCTCACCCGAGGGGAGAGGG
>NZ_KE384416.1:0-79560 GCF_000425625.1 Stutzerimonas azotifigens DSM 17556 | reverse complement strand
TGCCCGGCATCGTGCAGGCCCCGGGTCGCAGGCAGAGCCTGCTCCTGCAGGATTGGCTCAAGGCGCGTAGGGTGGGCTTTAGCCCACCAACCACGGGCCATGCCTTTCAGCGCAAGCCCGCGGCGATCTCGAACGAGCGGTGCCGGTCGGCCGGGTCGTAGAAGTCGCAGGTGAAGATCAGCTCGTCGGCCCCGGTCTGTTCCAGGATCACCTCCAGCCGCGCGCGAACCTTTTCCGGGCCGCCGATCACCGCCATGCCGAGGAAGCTGCCGACCGCTTCCTGTTCGTGCGGCAGCCACAGGTCCTTCATGCTCCTGACCGGCGGGCGCATCACCAGGCTCTGGCCGCGGATCAGCGCGAGGATGCGCTGGAACACGCTGGTGGCCAGGTATTCGGCGCGCTCGTCGCTGTCGGCGGCGAGCAGCGGCACGCCGAGCATCACATAGGGCTTGTCGAGCACTGCCGAGGGCTTGAAATTCTCGCGGTAAAGGCGGATCGCCTCGTGCACGTAGCGCGGCGCAAAGTGCGAGGCGAACGCGTAGGGCAGGCCCTTGGCCGCGGCCAGCTGGGCGCTGAACAGGCTCGAGCCGAGCAGCCAGATCGGCACCCGGCTGTCGACGCCGGGCATGGCGATCACCCGCTGGCCTTCCTGGCGCGGGCCGAGCAGGAATTCCAGTTCCTCGACGTCCGAGGGGAAGTCCTCGGCGCTGCCGAGGCGGTCGCGGCGCAGCGCGCGGGCGGTGAATTGGTCGGCGCCGGGCGCGCGGCCGAGGCCCAGGTCGATGCGTCCCGGATAGAGCGCCTCCAGCGTGCCGAACTGCTCGGCGATCACCAGCGGCGAGTGATTGGGCAACATCACCCCGCCGGCCCCGACGCGGATGCGCGAGGTGCCGCCGGCCAGGTAGCCGATCAGCACCGCGGTGGCGGAGCTGGCGATGCCGTCCATGTTGTGGTGTTCGGCCACCCAGAAGCGCTCGAAGCCGAGGCGCTCGACGTGCTGCGCCAGGGCCAGCGAGGCGTGCAGGGCCTGGGCGGGGTTGCCGTCGTCGCGGATCGGCGCCAGGTCGAGGGTGGAGAAGCGGATATCGGAGAGTCGGGTCATGTCGTCACCTCTGTGAACCGCTGATATGCGGGCCGATGCGCGCCAGTGCAACCCCGCCGGTCAGAGGCAGAGCGAGCGTTCGGCGCGGGCCAGCACCTGCCCCTGGCTGTCCTTGAGCCGCACCACCGGGGTGAAGCCGAGCGAATAGGCCTCGAACAGGTAGCGCTCGCCGGCCTGGAACTCGTGCTCGACCTCCATCCGGCAGCGGATGTACTGGGGTTCGCTGAACGCCAGACCGCCGCGGGCCACTTCGTACTCGTAGCTGGCCTCGAGGGTGTGCCGGCCGGGCGATACCTGGAAGTAGCGGCCGTCGCTGACCCGCTTGCCGTCGAGGCGGTCGGCCATGAAGGTGTCGCCCACCTGGGCGTGCAGGTCGACCCAGGCCATGTCCGGGTCGGGTTTGGGCAGCGGTCCGGCGCAGCCGGCGAGGGCCAGGCAGGACAGCAGGGCAATGGGCAGGCGCATGGACGGGGCCTCGGGCGTCGGACGGGACCTCCTACTCTATACCCCGACGCCGGGAAACGCGTGGGAAAGGCTTCGCCGTTTCCCACCCTACGGCCGGACGCGTGCCTTCTTCGTGCCGGCTCAGCGTTCGGCGAGGCTGTCGCCGCAGCCGCGCTCGACGCTGCGTGCGAGCAGGAAGTCCTTCTCATCGTAGAGCCTGGCCCAGGGCCGGAAGCCGTAGCCGCCGGCCACCAGGCGGTAGCGCTGGCCGGCGCCGAAGCGGTCGTAGTCGAGGGTCAGGCGGCATTCGCGTTCGAGCGCGTCGCCGCCGACGTTGGCCGCTTCGACCTGGAAGCGGTAGTGCATGCCCAGCTGGTGGGCGCCCGGTTCGACCTGGAAATAGCGGCCGTCGTCGAGCGGCCGGCTGTCCACGTCGACCGCCTGCAGGCGGCTTTCGCCGTGCGGGCGCAGGTCGATCCAGGCCTGGCTCGGGTCCGGCTCGGGCATCCACAGGGCGCAACCGCCGAGTGAGGCGAGCGGCAGGACGAGCAAGAGGGCACGCATGGCAAACTCCTCGATCGGCCGTTGCCCCGGGGGCACGGCCTGGCAGACGATAGGCGGGCGATGATCGGGTGGGCGGGTGCCGGCCAGGCCGACACGCACCAGGGGCCATGGGACGACAGATGCCGCTTCGCAAGACCGCCACTCTCGACAACGTCGGATACCGCTGGGTTCCCCTGCTGCTCGTGCTGCTGCTCGGCGGTTGCAGCTACTACCGCCAGCTGGCGCTGGGCCAGCTCGACCTGCTGGCCCGCCGCGAGCCGATTGCACACATCCTCGCCGACCCGGCGCGCGACCCGCAGCTGCGCGCGCGCCTGGCCGGCGCGCTGGAGGCCCGGCGCTTCGCCAGCGAGGCGCTCGGCCTGCCGGACAACGACAGCTATCGGCTGTACGTCGAGCTCGACCGCCCCTACGTGGTGTGGAACCTGTTCGCCACCGAGGCCTTTTCCGTCGAGCCGCTGATGCACTGCTTCCCGATCGCCGGCTGCGTGGCCTACCGCGGCTACTACCGCCAGGGCGACGCGCGCGGCGCGGCGGCGCTGCTGAGCCTGCAGGGCAAGGACACCTTCGTCGCCGGCGTCGATGCCTACTCGACGCTCGGCTGGTTCGACGACCCGCTGCCGAGCAGCCTGCTGCGCCACGACGACGAGCGCCTGGCCGCGCTGATCTTCCACGAACTGGCGCACCAGCGGCTGTACTTGCCCGGTGACACGGCGTTCAACGAGTCCTACGCCAGCTTCGTCGAGCGCGAGGGGCTGCGCCAGTGGTGTGCGCAACGTGGCTTGCCGGCCGTCTCCACGGAGCGGGAGCAACGCTACCGGCGTTTCGTCGAGCTGGTACTGGAGACCCGCGAGCGCCTGCGCACGCTCTATGCCAGCGCGCTGCCGGACGAGGTCATGGCCCGGCGCAAGCAGGCCGAGTTCGACCGCCTGCGGGCGAACTACCGGGCCCTGCGCGACGGCGCCTGGCAGGGCGACGGGCGTTTCGACGGCTGGTTCGCCCGCCCGCTGAACAACGCCAGCCTGGTGCCGTTCGGCCTGTACGACCAGTGGGTACCGGCCTTCGAAGCGCTGTTCGAGGCGGTCGGCGGCGACTGGGCGCGCTTCCACGCCGAGGTGGCGGCGCTGGCAAAACGCCCAGCCGACGAAAGGGCGGCGCGCCTGACCGCCGGTCTCGAGGCCGCAGCGCAACGCTGAAGGCCCGCCTCCCGGGCCTTTCCCGGAGGCCGCCGCGGCGGCCGTGCCGCCGGTCGGGGCCGCCCGTCGAACGGTCCCATTTCCCCGCGAAGATTACGGAATTGTCGGCGACGCCTTCCCGTCTCCTTAAAGGCGCCGCCTCGGATTTCGCAGCGGCCGCCCGCTCGCAGGCGTAGCCAGGTACGCCTTTTCGAAACATCCACGGAGGCTCCATGACCCAACTCACTGGCATTCTCGACAACAAGGGCACCCCGCTGGAGAAGCAGCAGTTCACATGGAAGGAAATGGCCGGCCAGCCGATCAGCAAGCTGGACGACGATGCCTTCACCCGGGTGCGCATCATTCTCATGAACGGGGTGGAAACCGACGCCCTGCGCCTCAAGCACGGCATCGCCCGGATCACCGGCCAGCTGCGCCAGCCGCTCGCCGAGATCCGCCGGGTCGAGCAGCACCAGGCGACCATGATCAACTGGCTGATCGGTGCCGACCATTCGCCGCTGGAAACCACCATCGCCTACGAACAGGTGGCGATCGAGGTCACCGCCGCGGTGGCGCAGAACGAACCCGACCCCTACCAGGCGCAGACCTATCGCTACGGCCTGCTGGAGGACTTCGACCACCTGTACCGCTACTCGGCGATGCTCGACCGGCTCGAAGGCAAGGACCCGAACAACATCCTCCAGGGCTACACCGACATCGTCCCCGGCCGGCCCACCTCGCAGCACCACCGCCATCCGGAAAACGACCTGCGCGACAGCTACGCGAAGGAGGACGCCGCACTCATCACCAAGATCCACGCGGCGCTGATCACCGGGGCCGAGTACCAGACCCACGACTACTACCAGAACATCGGCCCGCTGTTCGCCGACCCGCTGGCGCGCCAGCTGTACGCAGAGATCGCCTCGGTGGAGGAACAGCACGTGACCCAGTACGGCTCGCTGGCCGACCCGCAGGAAACCTTCATGGAGAAGTGGCTGGTCCACGAGGCGATGGAGGTCTACATGTACGCCAGCTGCGCCGAGCAGGAGACCAACCCGCGCATCAAGGCCATGTGGGAGCGCTTCCTCGACTACGAGCTGGGCCACCTGAACATCGCCTGCGAGTACTTCAAGCAGCTCGAGCGGCGCGACCCGGCCGAGATCCTCGGCGGCCCGCTGCCGAAGATGGTCGAGTTCAAGAGCCAGCGCAGCTTCGTGCGCAAGGTGCTGGCCGCCGAGGTCAACCTGCGCTCCAGCGGCACCGGGTACGTCGACAAGGCCCAAGAGCCGCAGAGCTCGCTCGACTACCGCAACCAGCTCAATTCCGAAGGCATCGCCGCGGACATCGTCTCGGCCGGCTACCAGTGGGCCCCGGGCACCGAGCTGATGCGCAAAGCGTCCTGATGACAACGAGGAGATAACCATGGCACACGCAGCGAAACTGGGCACCAACGTCACCGGCGTGCAGATGTCGCCGAAGGACACCGAAAGCCTGCTCGAGGCGGTCAACGAAATCCACCCGGACGTGCCGGGCGACACCAGCGGGCTGATGCGCGAGCGCGCCGAGCGCGCCAGCGAGGCCGAGCGCATCGGCTCGGTGCCGCTGCCCGGGTCGGCCAAGGGCATGCTCAAGTCGTCGATGGACATGCTGCGCGGCAAGAGTCCGGAGATCCTGCTCGACAAGATGGGCGAGCGGCTGGCCTACGAGCGCAACGGCGTACGCCTGTACGACGCCATGATCGCCAAGGTGAAGGGCTCCGACACGCCGGACTCGGAGCTGGTCGGAACCCTGCAGCACATCCGCGACGAGGAGTACGAGCACATGATGCTGGTCGCCAGGCACATCGAGACCCTCGGCGCCGACCCCACCGCACAGACCCCCTGCGCCGACGTGGTGGGCGTGCTCGGCATGGGCGCGCTGCAGACCATCACCGACCCGCGGACCAACGTCGAACAGTGCATGAACGCGCTGCTGACCATCGAACTGGCCGACAACGCCGCCTGGGAGATGCTCATCGAACTGGCCGAGGCCGGCGGGCACCCCAACATCGCCCAGGACTTCAAGCATGCGCTGGACCAGGAGAACGACCACTTGGTGAAGGTCAAGACCGCCATGCGCCGAAGCCTGATCGGCCAGGTGACGTGATTTCGGGGCGTTAGCCTTTGCATCGCCGGCGCGGGCCTGGTCCCCCGCCGGTTTTTTTTGCCTTCCTGACGGGGGCCTCGGTCGGGTGTCGCCGTGGCGTGCGGTTTTCAGGCCCGTGCCGAGGCGCCAGCCACCTGGGCCCCGGCCTGCGCCGGGGCGACGGGGATTGGGGGTGTGGTGCCTGGCGGGGCTTGGGCGATGGGGCGAGGTTGTAGTGCCCCGGCAATGAGGGGGATAACGGGTTGGAATGACGCCAATCTCGTCGTACCGGCGAAGGCCGGCACCCAGTGGGGCACCGGCTGGGCGTCGTCATGGGATGCGGTTTCAGGCCCATGCCCCGGTGCCCGGGTGACGAGCAAGGCGCTTGGTGTGGGCATCTGGGCCCCATGCCCATGCCGGACCGACCCTCTCTCCCTCCGGGAGAGGGGCTGGGGTGAGGGCGATGTGCACCCAGCCCACCTTCTCTTTCGCGAAGCATCGTCATGGCATGCGGTTAAAGGTCAGAACCCACGTAGTTCGGCTAGCAATGCCGGGGCGGACCGGCCGGCGGAGGACGCACCCACTCGCAAGCACAGCGTTGCTAGCCGTCCTGCGCACGGCGGATAATCGGTTTCGATTGCTAGCCAACGGCTCGCACCAACCTGACCCAAGGGATGCAGAAAACAGGATGGGCTCCAAGACCATCACCGCCAAGCAGCTGGAAGTCCAGCGCATCGTCGATACGCTCTCCAGGGCCATCGCCCAGCACCGGCTCCGTCCGGGTACCCGCCTGATCGAGGCGCAGATCGTCGAGGCCCTGCAGGCCAACCGCAACCATGTGCAGGTGGCGCTGCAGCGGCTGGCCCTGCAGCGCATCGTCACCATCGAGCCCAACCGCGGCGCCCTGGTGTCGCAGCCCACCGCCAAGGAGGCGCGCGAGGTGTTCACCGCCCGCCGGGCCATCGAGCGGGCCATCGTCGAGAGCATCACTCCGGAGCTGATGCGCAGAAACCGCCAGCGCATCGCCACGCACATGAGCAACGAGCGCAAGGCGACGTCCTCCACCGATCGCCGCGCCATCGTCCGCGAACTGAGTGATTTCCATCTGCTGCTCGGCGAGGTCAGCGACAACGAGGTGCTGAGCGAGATGCTGCGCAACCTGATGGTGCGCAGTTCCTTGATAGTCGCGTTGTACCAGCGCAACGACGTGCCCTCCTGCGCCTCGGACGAGCACCAGCAGATCGTCACCGCGCTGGAGCAGGGCGACCGGGTGCAGGCGGTCACGCTGATGCTCGAGCACCTGGACGAGCTCGAGGCCCAGCTCGCCCTGGAAGAGCAGGCGGCGCCGGAGGTCGACCTGCGCCAGGCGCTGGCCGACCTCTGACCGTCAGCGCGGCGGCAGCAGGCGCGGCAGGGGCCGTTCGAAGGTCTTGCGCCCGCCCTTGAAGCCCATGGTCGGCGGGCTCAGCTCGGCCACCACCGCCGCCGGCGAGGCGGCATCGAAGACGATGAAGTCGGCCCGGCAGCCCGGCGCCAGGCCGTAGTCGGCCAGCCGCAGCAGGCGCGCCGACTCGCTCGACACCCAGCCCAGGCAGCGCAGCAGGTCTTCGCCGGTGCCCAGTTGGCTGACGTTGGCGAACAGGTTGGCCTGACGGATCAGCGAGGCGTCGCCGTAGGGCGTGAAGGGGTTGCCGAGGTTGTTGGTCGACAGCGAGCAGGTCACCCCGCAGCGGTGCAGGTGCGCCAGCGGCGCCAGCCCGCGCGGCTTGTTGTGGAAATGCTCGCGGCCGGTGAGGAACAGGTCGGTGCTCGGCAGGCAGGTCACCCGCACGCCGGCCTGCGCCAGCGCCCGGCCGACCGCCAGCAGTTCGTCCTGCGGCAGCGCCGAGAGCTTGGTGACGTGGCCGATGGTGACCCGCCCGTCCCAGCCGTGGCGCTCGGTGCAGCGGATCACTTCCTGCACCGTCATGCCGGCCGGGTCGAGATCGAAATCGAGGTGGAAATCCAGGTCGCGGTCGTATTCCACCGCCAGTTCGAACAGCCGGCGGATCTGCCCGGCTGGGTCCGAGTCCGTGTAGGGGCAGCCGCCGAGCACCTCCGCACCCTGTTCCAGCGCCTGGCACAGCAGCGCCTCGGTGCCGGGGTTGTTGAGCATGCCCTCCTGCGGAAACACGCAGAGCTCCAGGCCGACCGCCCAGGCGTAGTCGGCCTGCAGGCGGCGCACCGCAGAAAACCCGGTGAGGCCGATACCCGGGTCGATCTCCACATGGGTGCGCATGTGGGTGGTGCCCTGGACGATGGCCTTCTCCAGCACCCGCGCGCCGCGCGCGTAGACGTCCGCCTCGGTGAAGCCGGTCTTGGCCTGGCGGGTCTGCGCCACCGCCTCGGCCAGCGTGCCTTCCTGCAGCCGGCAGCGCTCCATGATGCAGGCCTTGTCCAGGTGGATGTGGGTTTCCACCAGCCCGGGCAGCAGCAGCCCGCCGGCCACGTCCAGGGTCTCGAAGGTCAGTTCGGACGAACTCAAGCGCTCGACGAAGCGGCCGTTCTCCACCCACAGCGTCGCGCCCAACTGACCGGCGTCGCCGAGGCGGGCGTTGACGATCTTCAGCGCGCTCATGCCGTCACCCCTTCGCCGAGGTAGGCGGCGGCCAGTTCGGCGTCGTCGCGCAGCTCGGCGGCGCTGCCGGACTTGACGATGCGCCCGGTCTCCAGCAGGTAGGCGCGGTCGGCCACCTGCAGCGCCAGGTTGGCCATCTGGTCGACCAACAGCAGGGTCACGCCCTCGTCGCGCAGGGCCGCCAGCGCGTTGTACAGCTCGCCGACCATCGCCGGCGACAGGCCCAGCGAGGGCTCGTCGAGCAGCAGGATCTTCGGCTTGGCCATCAGCCCGCGGCCCACCGCGACCATCTGCTGCTCGCCGCCGGAGAGCAGCCCGGCCGGGCTGTCGATGCGCTCGCGCAGCCGCGGGAAGCGGCGCAGGATGGCCTCGATCTCCGCTTCGGCGTCGAACGCCTCGCGCCGCGAGTAGCCGCCGAGCAGCAGGTTGTCGCGCACGCTGAGGTAGGGGAACACCTGGCGTCCTTCCGGCACCAGCGCCAGGCCGCGGGCGGCGATGGCGCTGGCGTCGAGCTGCTCGATGTACTCGTCGTCCAGCACGATACGGCCGCCCGCGGCGCGGTGCAGCCCGGCCAGGCACTGCAGGATGCTCGACTTGCCGGCACCGTTGGCGCCGAGGATGGCGACCAGCTCGCCCGGGTTGACCACGAACTCGATGCGGTCCACCACCGGCGCGGCGCCGTAGTCGATAACCAGGTCCTTCACGTAGAGCATCGCGTCGCGCGAGCCGGCCCAGGGTTCGGCCCGCGGCGGCGCCTGGTAGTCGGTGCCGCCGAGGTAGGCGGCGATCACCTGCGGGTTCTCGCGCACGGTTTCCGGTGCGCCCCAGGCGATCGGCCGGCCGGCGTCGAGCACCAGGAGCTGCTGCGAAACCGCCATGACCAACGGCATGTCGTGCTCCACCAGGATCACCGCGATGCCGAAGCCGGCCAGCGTGCGCAGCAGGGCCGCGAGCCGGTCGGTGTCCTGGCGGCCGAGGCCGGCGGCCGGTTCGTCCAGCAGCAGCACGGAAGGCGCCGCGGCCAGTGCCCGGGCGATCTCCACCAGGCGGCGGTCGACATGCGGCAGGTCCTCGGCGCGGGCATTGACCGAGCCGCGGTAGCCGACCAGGGCTAGCAGTTGCAGGGCCAGGCTGCGCTGCTCGGCGTCGGGCAGCCGGAACGGCCGGCCGAGGCGGCCGCGCTGCATGGCCGTCAGCAGGTTCTCCAGCACCGACATCTCGCCGAACAGCTGGGTGGTCTGGTAGGTCCGGGCGATGCCGGCGCGGGCGATCTTCCATGCCGGCTGGCCGGCCAGCGGCTGGCCCAGCTCGATGCCGCCCTCGTCGGGCGCGTAGAAGCCGCTGATCATGTTCAGCACCGTGGTCTTGCCCGCGCCGTTGGGGCCGATGATGCTGGTGATGCTGCCGGGCGGCGCCTGCAGGCTGACCTTCTGCGCCGCCTGGACGCCGCCGAAGCGGATGCCGATGTCCCTGACCTGCAGCCCCTGCGGCGCGTTGCGGCTGCCGAAGTACGCTGCCAGGCGGGCGTGGTCGACGGCCTGCGGCGGCAGCTCTACCGGCGGCCTGATCCAGCGCCGGGCCAGCGCGCCGAGCACGCCGCGCGGGGCCATCCAGAGCACCGCCAGCAGCAGCACGGAGAAGATCAGCAGGCGGTATTCGGCGAAATCCGAGAGCATTTCCGGCAGGAGCACGATCAGCAGCGCGCCGAGCAGCGGCCCGAACAGGGTGCCGCTGCCGCCGACGATCACCGCCAGCACGAACAGGATCGACTGCGAGAAGGGGAAGGATTCGGGGTTGATGAACATCAGCAGCGGCGATAGCAGCGCGCCGGCCAGGCCGGTCAGGGTCGCCGACAGGGCGAAGGCCAGGGTCTTGGTCTGCACCGGGTTGAAGCCCAGCGAGCGGGCGGCGATCTCGGCGGATTTCACCGCGCGAATGGCCTTGCCCCAGCCGCTGTGGTGCAGACGGTGGTAGAAGGCCAGCGCGGCGACCATAAGGCCGGTGGCGATCAGCGCCAGGACCACGGCCGGGTCGAGGTCGCCGACCATCGGCGAGGGGATCGCCATCAGCCCGTTCGAGCCGCCGGTGAGATCGCGCCATTCGATCAGCCCGTGGTGCACGACGAAGGCGAAGGCAATGGTGATCATCGCCAGGTAGGGCCCGCTGACCCGCAGCGCGGGGATCGCCAGCAGCCCGCCGACCAGCCCGGTGGCCAGGCCCGCGGCCGGCATCGCCAGCCACAGCGGCAGGCCGGCCAGGGTCATCAGCGCCGAGACGTAGGCGCCGATGGCGTAGAAGGCCACGTGACCGAAGGAGATCTGCCCGCTCAGGCCCATCAGGACGTTGAGCCCGACCCCGACCACGGTGCTCAGGGCGCAGAGGGTGAAAACCAGCAGGGAATAGCTGTCCAGCCCGAAGGACAGCAGCACCCCGGCCAGCGCCAGCAGTGCCAGGGTGACGGGCACCGTGAGGGCTGTTCTCGTGTTCATACCTTTACCAGGAGCTTGCTGCCGAACAGGCCGTTGGGACGGATCGCGAGGGCCAGGATGACCAGCGCGAAGGTGAACATCTGGGTGAATGCCGAACCGAAGTAGAGCGTGACGACGGCTTCCACCAGGCCGAACAGCAGGCCGGCGGCGAACACCCCGCCGGCGCTGGCGATGCCGCCCAGGATGGCCACGGCGAAGGCCTTCAGGCCGAACAGCGTGCCCATGTCGGCGTTCACGCTGTACAGCGGCGCGATCAGCAGGCCGGCGATGGCGGCGAATACCGTGGACACGGCGAAGGCCACCGCCACCACCCGGTTGACGCGGATGCCCATCAGCTGCGCGGCGCGCGGGTTCTGTACGCTGGCCTCGAGCACCTTGCCCAGGCGGGTGTAGCGGCGCACCAGCAGCAGCGCCGCGGCGATGCAGGCGCCCGCCAGCGGGATCAGCAGCTGCAGCAGGCCGATGCTGGTGCCGAACAGCTCGACGCTCTGCTGCAGCAGCGCGCTGCTGAACTGGCGCGGCTCCTTGCCGAAGGTGAACAGCGCCAGGTTGTCCACCAGCAGCCCGCCGGCGACCGTCGCCATCAGCCAGGCCTCCGAGCCGCGGCTGTGGAAGGGCCTGACCAGGAAGCGCTCGATGACCAGGCCGTACAGCGCGGCGAGCGCCAGGGTGGCGGGGATCGCCAGCCACATCGGCCAGCCCCAGCTGATGGCGAAGGTGTAGCCCAGCACCGCGCCGACCATCATCGCGCTGCCCTGCGCGAAGTTGACCGTGCGCGAGACGATGTAGGTGATGTGGAAGCCGAGCGCGAGCAGCGCGTACATGCTGCCCAGGCCGAGGCCGGTGACCAATGCGGCGGTGATCAAGAGGAGGCTCCTCGGGCGGCGCTACCGGTGTAGCGGCCGCCCCTCTGGTTCGCTTGGAACCTGGCTCTCAGGGCGCGATCGGGACGATCTGGTCGCCGACGAAGTGGCCGAGGATGTAATCGTCCGGGCCCAGCGCGTCGTGTTTTTCCGGGGCGAACGGCTGCCGGTACTGCTTGATCAGCCCGTCGTACTGCTCGATGGCGTAGAAGCCGTCGCGCACCTCGCCGCCCTCGGTGCTGCCGGCCTTCTCGATCGCCAGCGCGGTCAGGTGCATGGCGTCGTAGGCGTTGGCGATGCCGGTCGCCGGGGTCACGTCGGCCAGGCTCTTGATTTCCGGATAGCGCTTCTTCAGAGCCGCCAGCAGGGCGTTGCCCTTCTCGCCGCTGTCCTCGGTGAACAGGTAGGTCTGCACGAAGTGCACGCGCTCGGCGTTCGGTCCGGCCAGTTCGCCGAAGCGCCCGCCGGCCGGCCCCCAGTGCGACACCACCGGTACGTCCCAGCCCATGCGGTCGAGCGACTTGACCACCTGGGCCGACGGCCCGACGTTGGCCACCAGCAGCAGCGAATCGGCGCCGGCGTTCTTCAGCCGGGTCAGCTGCGGGACCACGTCCAGGTCGCTGTCCTGGATGCGCTCCACGCCGGCGTGCGGCATGCCGCGTTTCTCCAGGGCGCGCTTGATGCCGGTCTCGTTGGATTCGCCCCAGGGGTTGTTGATCAGGATCATCCCCGGCTTCTTCATGCCCATCTTGTCGACGCCGTACTGCACCAGCGCCTCGTCGACCAGCTCGTCGACCGCCGACACGCGGAACACGTAATTGTCCTTGGCGCCGTTCTCGGTGATCTTGGTGCCGGCCGCCCAGACGCCCATGAAGGGCACCTTCATCTGGTTGGCCAGCGGCACGATGGCCAGCGACACCGGGGTGTCGAGGCCGCCGAACAGGGCGGTCACCTTCTCGCGCTGGATCAGCTCGCGCGCGGCCAGCATGCCCTTGGACGGGTTGCTTTCGTCGTCCCGCCGCACCAGCTCCAGCGGACGGCCGAGCACGCCGCCGGCGGCGTTGATCTCGTCGATGGCGATGGTGAGGCCGCGGGTCAGCGCCTCGCCGGACTTGGCGGACTGGCCGGACAGCGCGGCGACCAGGCCGATCTTGATCGGTTCGGCGGCCTGCGCGGCGCCGAGCAGCAGGACGTTCAGCGTGGCCGCGGCGGCCAGGGGCGGCAGCAGGCGGCGCAGGGGTGACAGCACTCTGAGCATGATCGTTCTCCGGATTGCTAGCATTCGTTATGCATTTGCTAGCAAATGTAGTGCCACCCGTCAGGCGCTGTGCTGGTCGCTTCCGGCCACTCGGCGGACGCGAAAACGCACAGCAATTGTGCGCGAGGCACCATTTGCAGGCAGGTAAGGGGGCGGGGGAGGTGCCGCGCACCGTGCCGGCCCTTTGGCCGGTCGGCGCGTGCCAATTGTTAGCAATCGGGAGGGTCAGGCGTTCTGCGTCGCCACGTAGAGTGCGCGCAGGTGCTCGCCGGAGGTGGTGGGTGGGTACTTGGCCAGCGTGCCGGGGATCAGGTTGTCGATCACGGCGTCGTAGTTGGGGTTGTGGAAGAACACCAGCGACTGGCGGCGGCTGTCCTCGCCGGCGTTCAGCGGCGGGTTGACCACCCGGTGCAGGGTCGACACCCAGGTGTCGTTGGTCCAGCGTGCCAGCAGGTCGCCGATGTTGATGATGAAGCAGTCCGGCAGGATCGGCACGTCGACCCATTCGCCGGCGGCGTTGCACACCTGCAGGCCGCCCGGCTTGTCCTCGGCGGCGAGGATGGTCAGGCTGCCGTAGTCGGAATGGGCGCCGGCGCGGATCTGCCCGGGCTTGGGCGGCGTCGCCTGCGCGGGGTAGTTGCGCACGCGCAGGCGGCTGATGTGCCTGTCGACCTTGTCGTCGAAATAGCGCTCGGGCAGCTCCAGCGCCATGGCGAAGATGCGCATCAGCAGTTCGGCCAGCGACCCCATGGCGCGGTAGTACCCGGTCCATACCTCACGCAGCTCGGCCGGGCGCTCGGGCCAGATGTTCGGCGCGAAGTGCTTGCCGGCCGCCGGGGCATGGGCGTAGTCCGCCGGCGGCGGGTCCACCGGGCCGATCATGAAGCTCTCGTTCAGGTCGCTGCCGTAGGCGTTCGGGTCGCGCGAGCGCGCCAGCGATTCCTCGTCGACGCCGGTGTAGCCGCGGGTGACGTCGATCGACGGCCGCGCCACCCTGGCCTTCTCGGCCAGCGGCAGGTCGAAGAAGGCCCGCGAGACCTCCCGCGTGCGGGCGATCAGCTCGGGGGCGACGCCGTGGCCGCGGATCACCAGGAAGCCGATGTCGCGGCAGGCCTGGTCCACGGCCCTGGCCACGGCGCGCTTGTCGCCTTCGCCGCCGAGCCGGAACGGCGCGATGTCGATGACCGGTACGTTGAGCAATTTCATGGCGTGACTCCTGTGTCGGGCGCCGGCTAGGCCAGCGCGTCGCCGCCGTCCACCAGGACGGTCGAGCCTGTGGCGAAGGGGTTGGTGGCAACGAAGAGGATGGCGCGAGCGATGTCGTCGGGTTCGGCGATCCGCCCCACGGGCAGGCGCTCGCGCATCTCGGCGAACCTGGCGGCGCGGCCGGCCTCGCCCAGGCGGTCCCACAACGGCGTGGCGGTGGTGCTCGGCGACACGGCGTTGACCCGCACGCCCTCCGGCGCCAGTTCCAGCGCCAGCCCGCGCATCAGGCCCTCGACCGCGGCGTTGATGGCGCCCTGCAGCACCGCCGCGGGGTTGGGGCGCTGGGCATACACCCCGGAGACCAAGGTCAGCGAGCCGCCGGCGCCGATGCGCGCGCTGCGGCCGACATGGTAGGCGCCCCAGAACTTGTTCTGCATGCCGGCCCGGGCCTGCGCCAACGGCAGCGTGCGCACCGGGCCGACCTGGGTCGAGGAGCCGGCGAGGACCACATGGTCCCAGTGCGGCTGGTCGACGAAGAAGGTTGCGACCGCCTCGGCGTCGGTCACGTCGAGCACGGCGGCCGCAGTGCCGGCCGGCAGGCGCTGCAGAGCGGCCTCGAGCTTGTCGCGCGAGCGCGAGGCGATGGTCACCGTGGCGCCGGCCTGCGCGGCGCGCCGCGCGGTGGCTTCGCCGATGCCGGAACTGCCACCTATGACCAGCAGGCGCCGGCCTTCGAGCAAATCGTTCATGGAGCGAACCTCTGGATTGTCTGGCCGAGTGCCGAGCAGGTCGTCAGGCCATTGCTAGCACTTGCACGCCTTTTGCTAGCAAAACAGGTGCCATAGGATTCGCAGGCGGGACCGCCCTGCCGCTGGCGGCGGGCAGCTCGAATTGCACGGTGTTCGTGCAGGCGGCTCCCTTTTCAGGCGTGCCTGGTGCACGCCTTCCCTTGTAGAGGAACGAACGAATGGAAGAGACGACCAACCCGGCAGTGGCGCTAGTGCAGGAATTCCTGGCGGCCTCGATGGCGCCGGACCCGGTCAAGGCGGCCACCTTCATGGCTTCGGATGTAAGGATCACCTTCACCGGTGGCCGCGCGATGCCCGACGCGCAGGCGATCACCGCCTTCAACGGCGCGCGCTACGCCTGGGTGAAGAAGGCCCTGGGCCAGTTCGACTGGACCGACCGCGGCGACCACACCGTGGTGTACTCCAACGGCACGCTCTACGGCCAGTGGCCGGACGGACGCAGCTTCTCCGGCAACCGCTACCTCGATCGCTTCGAGGTGAAGGACGGCAGGATCACCCGCATGGACGTGTGGAACGACAGCGCCGAGTGGATACTCGCGCCGGAAATCGCCCGGCCCTGAGCGCACGGCTCTCCGAGTCCCGTAGGAGCGAGCTCGCTCGCGAACCCAGGCCATGCGAAAGCCTCGCGAGCAAGGCCCCGGCGCCCACACCCCTACAGGCCGGGGGAAGGAAGCGAGGCGCCGATCAGGCGGCGCCGAAGCCTTCCTCGAGGTGCTGGTTCTTCAGCTTCACGTAGTTGCCGGCGGTGTAGGAGAAGAAGCTGCGCTCCTTGTCGGTCAGCGGGCGCGCCTGCTTCACCGGGCTGCCGACGTACAGGTAGCCGCTTTCCAGGCGCTTGCCCGGCGGCACCAGGCTGCCGGCGCCGATGATGACCTCGTCCTCGACCACCGCGCCGTCCATCACGATGCTGCCCATGCCCACCAGGATGCGGTTGCCCAGGGTGCAGCCGTGCAGCATGACCTTGTGCCCGACGGTGACCTCGTCGCCGATCACCAGCGGAAAGCCCTCCGGGTTGAACGGGCCGGCATGGGTGATGTGCAGCACGCTGCCGTCCTGGATGCTGGTGCGCTTGCCGATGCGGATGCGGTGCATGTCGCCGCGGATCACGGTGAGCGGCCAGACCGAGCTGTCCTCGCCGAGCTCGACGTCGCCGATGACCACTGCCGAGGCGTCGACGAATACGCGCTGGGCGAGTCGCGGGGTGGTGTCCTGATAGCTGCGTATGGCCACGATAGAAACCTCTTTGGCTGCGGTAAGGGGCGATTCTAATTAAGATGACGGCCATCCGCTGGATTCGCCGCTGTCCATCGGCGTCGGGAGATACGCCCGGCCGCCGTGGTCACAGTTCCATTCCCTGTATTCCCAAGGTGTACCGTGAGCGCGAACAATCCCCTGCTGCAACCCTACGACCTTCCCCCGTTCTCGGAGATTCGCCCCGAGCACGTCGAGCCGGCCATCGACACCGTCCTGGCCGACAACCGCATCGCCCTGCAGGAACTGCTCACCCGCCCGAAGGAGAGCCTCGACTGGGCCACCCTGGTGGTTGGTCTGGACGAGCTCAACGAGCGCCTGGGCCGCGCCTGGGGCCCGGTGGGGCACCTCAACGCGGTGAAGAACAGCCCCGAGCTGCGCGCCGCCTACGAGGCCTGCCTGCCCAAGCTGTCGGCCTACTGGACCGAGCTGGGGCAGAACCGCGAGCTGTTCGAGGCCTACCGGGCGCTGGCCGAGAGCCCGGCGGCGGCCGGCTTCGACGTCGCCCAGAAGACCATCCTCGAGCACGACCTGCGCGACTTCCGGCTGTCCGGCATCGACCTGCTGCCGGTCGAACAACAGCGCTTTGGCGCCATCCGCATGAAGCTCGCCGAGCTCGGCAGCACCTTCTCCAACCAACTGCTCGACGCCACCCAGGCCTGGACCAAGCACGTGACCGACGAGGCCGTGCTGGCCGGGCTGACCGAGTCGGCCAAGGCGCAGATGGCCCAGGCGGCCAAGGCCAAGGACCTCGACGGCTGGCTGATCACGCTGGAATTCCCCAGCTACCACGCGGTGATGACCTACGCCGACGACCGCGCGCTGCGCGAGGAGGTCTACACCGCCTACGCCACCCGCGCCTCCGACCAGGGGCCGAACGCCGGGCAGTTCGACAACGGCCCGGTGATGAACGAGATCCTCGACCTGCGCCAGGAGCTGGCGCGGCTGCTGGGCTTCGGCAGCTACGCCGAGCTGTCGCTGGCGACCAAGATGGCCGAGTCCACCGAGCAGGTGCTGGGCTTCCTGCGCGACCTGGCGCTGCGCAGCAAGCCGCACGCCCGGCGCGACCTGGAAGAGCTGCGCGCCTTCGCCGCCGAGCAGGGCCTGGCCGACCTGCAGAGCTGGGACCTGGGCTACTACTCGGAAAAACTGCGCCAGCAGCGCTACAGCCTCAACCAGGAAGCGCTGCGCGCCTACTTCCCGGTCGACAAGGTGCTCTACGGCCTGTTCGCCATCGTCCAGCGCCTGTACGGCATCGAGATCCGCGAGATCGAGGAGTTCGACCGCTGGCACCCGGACGTGCGCCTGTTCGAGATCCGCGAGCACGGCGAGCACGTCGGGCGCTTCTTCCTCGACCTCTACGCGCGGCCGAACAAGCGCGGCGGCGCCTGGATGGACGGCGCCCGCGACAAGCGCCGCACCGCCGACGGCCGCCTGCAGAGCCCGGTCGCCAACCTGGTGTGCAACTTCACCCCGCCGGTGGGCGAGCAGCCGGCCCTGCTCACCCATGACGAGGTGACCACGCTGTTCCACGAGTTCGGCCATGGCCTGCACCACCTGCTGACCCGCGTCGAGCATGCCGGCGCCTCCGGCATCAACGGCGTGGCTTGGGACGCGGTGGAGCTGCCGAGCCAGTTCATGGAGAACTGGTGCTGGGAGCCCGAGGGGCTTGAGCTCATCTCCGGCCACTACCAGACCGGCGAGCCGCTGCCGCGCGACCTGCTGGACAAGATGCTGGCGGCGAAGAACTTCCAGTCCGGCCTGATGATGGTACGCCAGCTGGAATTCTCGCTGTTCGACTTCGAGCTGCACGCCACCCACGGCGACGGGCGCGACATCTACCAGGTGCTCGAGGGCGTGCGCGACGAGGTCGCGGTGCTGCGCCCGCCGGCCTGGAACCGCTTCGCCAACGGCTTCGCGCACATCTTCGCCGGGGGCTACGCGGCCGGCTACTACAGCTACAAGTGGGCCGAGGTGCTGTCCTCCGACGCCTATTCGCGCTTCGAGGAGGAGGGCGTGTTCAACGCTGAGACCGGCCGCGCCTTCCGCGAGAAAATCCTCGCCCGCGGCGGCTCGCAGGAGCCGATGGTGCTATTCGTCGACTTCCGCGGCCGCGAGCCGAAGATCGACGCGCTGCTGCGCCATCTCGGCCTGACCGGAGCCGCGGCATGAGCGCGGCCACGGTCAAGCGCTTCATCGCCGGCGCCGTGTGCCCGGCCTGCAGCGCCCAGGACACGGTGAAGATGTGGGACGTCGACGGCGTGCCGCACCGCGAGTGCGTCGCCTGCGGCTTCGCCGACACCCTCAACGCCCAGGGCCAGTCGGTGCCGATGGAGATCGGCACGCGGGTCAACCAGCCGAAGCCGAAGGCGGCGAGCCCGAACGTGCAGGCGGTGCAGTTCTTCCCCAACCCGAAGCTGAAGAAGCCGAAGGACTGAGCCATGTGGCACCTGACCTGCGGCGACCTGGCCGGCGACAGCGTGCGTGCGCTGCTGGCCGCGCGCGAGCCGCAGGCGCGGGTGCGGGTGCTGCGCGACGATCTGGCGGTCGGCCCGCTGGCCGACATCGAGCGGCCGCCCTGCGCCGAGCGGGTCGCCTTCTGGGACGCGCTGTGGCCGGACGAGGCAGGCGAACGTCCGGATTTCTCCGGTGAACTGGTTGGCGATGCCGAGTGGCTGGCGGCGCTGGCAACCTCGGACGGTTCGAGCGAGGGCTCCGTCGCGGTCGAGACCGCACCCACAAGCGCATCGCCCCGAGGTCGGGCCTCCCACAAAAGCAAGCGGTGCGGCACCGGACCCTGTGGGAGGCCGCGCCCGTTCCCGACGGGCTTGCGGCATTCACATCCCCGAGGATTGCGCGCCCGGTCAGCCAGGGAGGCGAGCACGGCTCTACGTACCAGCGGGCTTGGCGGCGAACGATTCCTCACCGAAGATCGGTCGCCTGTAATCACCGTCTGGCACGGCGACAGCGCCTCCGAACAGCTGCTGCTGGCCCGCGTCGCCGCCGCGCTTCTCGGGCAGCCGGTAGCGCTGTTCGAGGTGGCCTGCGGCACCGGCGACAGCCGCGTCGCCCGGCGCAAGGCCGTATCCATGCATGCCCCCGACGCGCTGGCTGCGCTGTACCGGCCGCAGGCCGTCGAGCCTGACCGTCAGGCTGCCCTCGCCGCGGCCTGGGTCGAGCAATGTGCCGCCAACCGGCCGATCCGCCGCTGGCGCGACGGCACCTTCCACGGCGAGGATCCCGCGGCGATCGACGCCGCGCTGCTGGCGGCCGCCACCCCCGACTTCGCCCCGCTCGCCCGGGCGATGGCCGAGGTGATGCGGCGCTGCGACGGCTTCTTCCCCACCGACTACTTCCTCTACTGGCGCGCCCGCGAACTGGCCCGGCAGGGCCGGCTGACCCTGCGCGGCGATCCGCGCGCCGGCTACCGGGAGCTGGAGGTCAGGCGGGGCTGACAGCCGGCGCCATGCTTTTCCCTTCTCCCCCGGGTGAAGGTGGCCTTTTCCCCGGGGGCGCAGTCGCAGGCAGAGCCTGCTCCTACAGGTCCGGGGCGCAGGGAGGCCGGCCGACGTTCCGCTCAGCCGGCCTGCAGGGCCATGCAGGCCGGTCCGGTTGACGTCCGGCACCTGCCGCCAGGCTGACGAGCCGGCAAAACCTTTGCGTCACCACCCGGTCGACTGGAGGCCCGCCGCGCGACATCCGGACCGGCGGGTGTCTCTGACCCAACGAGGAGGACCCTGCATGAACGAGCAATTCAAGGCCTGCATCGATGCCTGCAGCAACTGCGCGAACGTCTGCGACATGTGCGCCGCCGCCTGCCTCAAGGAAGAGGACGTGAAGATGATGGCCCGCTGCATTCAGCTGGACATGGACTGCGCGCAGATCTGCGGCATGGCCGCTTCCTTCATGTCGCGCGGCAGCGAATACGCCGCCCAGCTGTGCCGCGTCTGCGCGCAGATCTGCCGGGCCTGCGGCGAGGAGTGCGGCAAGCATCAGGTCGATCACTGCCAGCGCTGTGCCCAGGCCTGTCTGGCCTGCGCCGAGGAATGCGAGAAGATGGCCGCCTGACGGAGGCCTCGCGGGCCGGCCGCCGCACGGCCCGGTCCGCGCCGCAGAGGCTCAGCGCTCTGCACTCGGCGCGGCGCGGCCGGGATGCGGCGCAGTGGCGAACAGGCGCTTGAGCTTCATGGCCGGCGCCTCGATCAGGTGCCAGGACAGTACCGCCAGCAGCAGCGTCGGCACGAAGCTGATCAGCGCCAGCTGGAACACACCGGTGTCGTGGCCGAACAGGTACATGGTCAGCTGCTGGAAGGGGAAGGCGTAGATGTACAGGCCATAGGAGAAGTCGCCGTACTTGCCGAACTTCGAGACCCAGGGCAGCGGCGCGTAGGCCAGGTAGATCACCAGGTAGGGCAGGGCGATGCAGTACAGCACCGAGCCGATGAAGGTGTGGAAGGTCGGCAGCAGCGAGGCGAACAGCAATGCGGCGATCCAGCCGCGCCACGGGATGGCGTCGCGGTACAGGTAGAGCGCCGCGCCGCTGTAGTAGAGCAGGCCGAGCTTGAAGATGTGGGTGACGAAGAAGGAGTCGATGCCGAACTGCGGCAGCGCCCAGAAATGGCCGACCGCGAGCACCGCCAGCGGCAGGAAGATCAGCCCGCGCCTGAGGAAGCCGACCAGCCCGAGCGCCAGCACCCCCATGTACATCATCACTTCCAGCGGCAGCGTCCACAGCGAGCCGTTGACCACGTCGGGGTAGACGTTCTGGTTGAACACCCCCGGCAGCTCGTACTCGGTGATCAGCAGGATGTTCTTCAGGTATTCCCAGGTCTTGGCCGAGGTCAGGTAGTTGTCCAGCCGCCAGCTGGTGACCATCGGCCCGATGACGAAGGCCGACAGCAGCACCGCGACGGTCAGCGCCGGCAGGATGCGCAGCGCGCGCTTGGTCAGGAAGCTCACCGGCGAGCGGCTGTTGAGGTAGGACGCGGTGATCAGGTAGCCGCTGATGACGAAGAAGATGCCGACCGCGATGCCGCCGCCCTTCTCGTAGCCGGTCAGCACCGTCAGCGGTTCGTCCATCTTGCGCCCGACCAGCGGATAGCAGTGGGCGAACAGCACCAGCGCCGCGGCGAAGAAGCGAAGGAAATCGAAATTGTTTTCTCGGGTGTGAAAAGAGCCGGTCGGGTGCATGGATATCCCCTTACAGTCGATGCTGGCAGCTTCGCGAGGCGGGTAGGCCCGGTATGCTTTGGCGGTTCGTCACGGCCCCGCCAGCCACTTCCTGTCGACCGGTTCTCTCAAGTACGCCCCTTTGTCATCGGGCAAATGCGAAAAATTCCCGTTGGTTACGACCGTTCGTCGGGCCCGGATGAGGCAGGCGACCAAAGCCTATACTGTATAAAAGAACAGTATTGCCTGGCCGCCGACATGAACCGACCGCTTTCCACGCCGCGCGGGCGCGGTACCGCCGTGAACCCGCACAACCGCTTCGCCCCGACCCGCAGCGAGACCTACGACGACGGCTGGGAACAGGAAGTACCGCCGACCCGCGCCACCGAAGTGCGCGCCGAGCAGGCCAAGACGGTGCTGACCCGCAACCAGTCGCCGGACGTCGGCTTCGACCGCTCGGTGAATCCCTACCGCGGCTGCGAGCACGGCTGCATCTACTGCTTCGCGCGGCCGACGCACGCCTACTGGGACCTCTCGCCGGGCATCGACTTCGAGACCCGGCTGATCGCCAAGACCAACCTCGCGGAACGTCTGGAGGCGGAGCTGAGCAAGCCCGGCTACGTGCCGCAGCCGCTGGCGCTGGGGGTCAACACCGACGCCTACCAGCCGCTCGAGCGCGAGCAGCGGCTGACCCGCCAGGCGCTGGAGATCCTGCTGCGCTTCAAGCACCCGCTGCACATCATCACCAAGAGCTCGCTGGTGCTGCGCGACCTCGACCTGCTGGTGCCGCTGGCCGAGCAGCGGCTGGTCAGCGTGTCGGTCTCGCTGACCACCCTCGACGACGAGCTCAAGCGCGTCATGGAGCCGCGCGCGGCCTCGCCGGCGGCGCGCCTGCGCACCCTGCGCACCCTGCATGAGGCGGGCGTGCCGGTCAGCGTGATGTGCGCGCCAATGATTCCGATGATCAACGACATGGAGCTCGAACGGATGCTCGAGGCGGCGCGCGACGCCGGCGCCCGTTCGGCCGGCTACGTGCTGCTGCGCCTGCCGCACGAGGTGGCGCCGCTGTTCGAGAGCTGGCTGGCCGAGCACTTCCCCGACCGCGCCGCGCACGTCATGAGCCTGGTGCGCCAGTCGCGCGGCGGCAAGGCCTACGACAGCCGCTTCGGCAGCCGCATGAAGGGCGAGGGCCAGTTCGCCGAACTGCTCGCCCAGCGCTTCAGGCTGGCCTGCAGGTGCTATGGCTACGGCCAGCGCGGCGAGGCCTTCGGGCTGGACTGCAGCCGCTTCTGCCCGCCGGGGCAGCAGCTTTCGCTGATCTGAACAGGACCGCTGCTACAGGACCATGCGAGCGTCCAGGCCCGCGCCCGGCTTGTCCCTTCTCCCACCGGGAGAAGGTGGCCCGCAGGGCCGGATGAGGGCGATGTGCACACAAGCCCTCACCCCGGCCCTCTCCTGAGGGAGAGCAGGCGGGGTTGGTGTCGCGGGTGCGGTGCTTTCCCCGGTCGCAGGCAGAGCCTGCTCCTACACAGGCTGTGTGAAAACTACTGCGCTCGGTCATGCTGCGTTGAAAACAGGCTCAAAATGCTCATTTACCACTTGTAAACTGCGCTTTTCGCCTGTTTCCGCCTTGCCTGACCTTCGCTCGCGACGTTTTCACAGGGCCTGTACAGGACGGTGCCGGGCCTGTCCCTTCTCCCCTTGGGGAGACTTGCTGTTGCGGGAGGCCCGACCTCGGGGCGATGAGCTTCTGTGAGTGGTCTCGACCTCGAAGTGCGCCGATGTGTCGTCCGGCGTGAGGCGGACGTCATTCAGCGGTCATAGGTGGAAGGTGCGCGGCAAGCGCCGCGTGCTCGTGCCACCCCACCGCGTCAGACCCACCACGAGGTAACCGGCATGTCCTTCGATCCGTCCCAGCCCGATGCCCCGCCCGTCGGCGAGGAATCCGCCGAAGAGGCGCTGCAATACATCGTCGACGGCTTCCTGCGCTTTCGCCAGGACATCTTTCCGAGCCAGGAAGCGCTGTTCAAGAAGCTGGCCCGGGCGCAGTCGCCACGCGCCATGTTCATCACCTGCGCCGACTCGCGCATCGTCCCCGAGCTGATCACCGGGAGTTCGCCCGGCGACCTGTTCGTCACCCGCAACGTCGGCAACGTGGTGCCCCCCTACGGGCAGATGAACGGCGGCGTCTCCACCGCCATCGAGTTCGCCGTGTCGGCGCTCGGCGTGCAGCACATCATCCTCTGCGGACATTCCGACTGCGGCGCGATGAAGGCCGTGCTCAACCCCGCCTCGCTGGAGCGCATGCCGACCGTCAAGGCCTGGCTGCGGCATGCCGAGGTGGCGCGCACGGTGGTGGCCGAGAACTGCGCCTGCGGCAGCGAGCACGAGATGCTCGGCGTGCTCACCGAGGAGAACGTGGTCGCCCAGCTCGACCACCTGCGCACGCACCCCTCGGTGGCGTCGCGCCTGGCCAGCGGCCAGCTGTTCATCCACGGCTGGGTGTACGACATCGAGAGCTGCGAGATTCGCGCCTACGACGCCGACAGCGGCGAGTTCCGCCCGATCGTCGCCGGCCAGCCGCTGCCGATGGCCACCCCGCGGCCGCGTTATACCCGCTGATCGAGGGGCAACTGGCACGGAACGCGCATGACGGCCCGGCATCACCCTCACCGGGCCGCCGTCATGGACAAACTCGACAATGCCTTGCTGAACATCCTCATCAAGGATTCGCGCACCTCCTTCGCCGACATGGCGCGCCAGCTGAACATCTCCCGCGCCTATGCCCGGGCGCGGGTACAGGCGCTGGTCGAGAGCGGCGTGATCGAGAAATTCACCGCCGTGGTCAACCCCGAGAAGCTGGGCAAGGGCGTGTCCAGCTTCGTCGACCTCACGGTCGCCCCGCATGCCATCGAGGCGGTCGCCGAGCGCCTGGCCTCGACTCTCGAAGTGGTCAGCCTGTACATCATGAGCGACCTCAAGAGCCTGCACATCCACACCCTCACCGACAGCCTCGAATCCTTCGACGCCTTCGTCCGGGAACACATTTTCAACCACCCGGAGATCCTCAGCGTCGACTGCAAGGCGCTGATGACGAGGGTGAAGCACAGGCGTGGCGGCGCCCGCCTCTAGCCCCCGCCCGCCGCGGCGCCCAGCGCTCGCGTGCGTTAAATCCGTGCCTGGCGTTCAGCCTTGGTGCACAGCTGACATCTGTCCGGCGCTGCCCCGATTCGTGGGCAGATGATTCGCGTCGGGATGAATGAGCCTTCCACTTGTATCGAGAGACACCGTCTGGCTGCCGAAACGGCACCCGCAGGAGCCGCTGCGTGCCTGCTTTTTGTGCAGGCGCGCGCCTGGGCGCCTGCCCGTTAGGAAGCCGGAAAGGCCCGTATTTACAGCCGGTTAGCCTCATTGCAGATGATGGCACGGAGGTTGCGATGCGCTCCCTGGAGCAGTTTACAAACGATAGCCAACCCGCCGTTCGCAACGCTTTGCCTTCAGGAGACTTCCGATGAGCTTCAATCGCCGCAATTTCCTCGGTGCCGGCGCGGCCGCCGCCGGCCTGGTGCTGGGGGCGCCGGCCATCGCCCGGGCCGCCAGCGACAAGACTTTCAACTGGAAGATGACCAACGCCTACGCCCCGGGCTCGCCCTTCTACGTGCAGGGCCCGGGCAGCCCGACCGACTTCTGCAAGCGGGTCGAGGCGATGTCGAACGGCCGGCTGAAGATCCAGCACTTCGCCGCCGGCGAGCTGATCCCGGCGCTCGAGGGCTTCGACGCGGTGTCCAGCGGCATGGTCGAGATGAACGCGGCCAACGCCTACTTCTGGGCCGGCAAGGTGCCCGCCGCGCAGTTCTTCACCGCGGTGCCCTTCGGCATGAACACCCAGGGCATGAACGCCTGGCTATACAACGGCGGCGGCCTGAAGCTGTGGGAAGAGCTGTACGAGCCGCACGGCCTGGTGCCGATGCCGCTGGGCAACACCGGCACCCAGATGACCGGCTGGTTCCGCAAGCCGCTGGAAAACGTCGACAGCCTGAAAGGCCTGAAGATGCGCATCCCCGGCCTGGCCGGCAAGGTCTACAGCGAACTCGGCGTGGCCGTGCGCCTGCTGCCCGGCGGCGAGATCTTCCCCGCCCTGGAGCGCGGCGTGATCGACGCCGCCGAGTTCGTCGGCCCCTACCAGGACCGCCGCATGGGCCTGCACAAGGCGGCCAAGAATTACTACACCACCGGCTGGCACGAGCCGACCAACGTCACCGAGCTAATCATCAACAAGAAGGCCTGGGACAGCCTGCCGGCCGACCTGCAGGAGATCGTCCGCTACTGCGCCCAGGCCTGCACGCTGGAAAGCTGGGCCTGGTGCGACGCGGTCAACGCCGAGGCGATGCAGGACCTGGTGACCAACCAGGGCGTGACCGCCCGCCCGCTGCCCGACGACATCGTCGCCCGGCTGCGCGAGGTCACCGCCGACACCCTGTCCGCGATGGCCGCCGCCGATGCACCGACGCGCAAGGTCTATGACCACTTCTTCGCCTTCCGCAAGCAGTACCTGACCTGGGCCAACGTCGGCGAGCGCGGCTTCATGCAAGTGGGGATGAGCGACGAATGATGAACCTGGTCAACCGCCTCGAGCAGCTGGTCGAGGCGTTCGGCTGGATCGCCAGGGGGTGCCTGCTGCTGCTGGTCCTGCTGGTGTCCTTCGACGTGCTGATGCGCTACCTGTTCGACCTCAGCCCGGTGGCGCTGCAGGAACTCGAGTGGTACCTGATCTCGCCGATAGCCCTGCTCGGGATCGCCTACACGCTCAAGCACCGCGCCGACGTGCGGGTCGACTTCCTCTACGACCGCTTCGGCGTGCGCGCCAAGGCGGCGGTCGACCTGCTCAGCGGCCTGGCCACCTGCGGCGTGGGTTTCTACATCGCCTGGATGGCCTGGGGCTACACCCTGCAGTCCTACGCCATCGGCGAAGGCTCGCCGGACCCCGGCGGGCTGCCGCACCGCTACCTGGTCAAGGCCTTCCTGCCGCTGGGCTTCGGCCTGTTCGGCCTGCAGGGTTTCGCCGATACCCTGCGTGCGCTGGCCCAACTGATGAAACCCGATGACAAGCTGACCGAGGTGCGGCCATGAGTCCCAACGAATGGCTGGCGATCGGCCTGGTATTCGGCTTTTTCTCGCTGATGATGATCGGCGTGCCGGTGGCCATTTCCTTGGCGCTGTCCGGCTTCGTCGCCGGCTTCATCGGCTTCGGGCCGATGCTGTTCAGCCTGCTGCCGGCGCGGATGTTCGGCGTGGTCAGCAACTACACGCTGCTGGCGATACCGCTGTTCACCTTCATGGGGGTGATGCTGGAGAAGTCGCGGGTCGCCGAGGACATGCTGGAGACCATCGGCCGCTCGATGGGCGGGCTCAACGGCGGCATGGGCATGGCCATCGTGCTGGTCGGCGTGCTGCTCGGCGCCTCCACCGGCATCGTCGGCGCCACCGTGGTGACGGTCGGCCTGCTCACCCTGCCGACGCTGCTGCGCCGCGGCTACAACAAGAGCATCGCCTGCGGGACCATCTGCGCCTCCGGCACGCTGGGGCAGATCATTCCGCCGAGCCTGGTGCTGATCCTGCTGTCGGACATCCTCGGCGAGTCGGTGGGTTCGATCTTCGCCGCGGCCTTCATCCCCAGCCTGGTGCTGGCCGGCATCTACATCCTCTACATGCTGGTGCTCGGCCTGTGGAAGCCGCACTGGGTCCCGGCGATCCCGGCCGAGGAGCGTGCCGGCAGCAGCGGCAAGCAGCTGCTCAAGGACCTGGCGCGCAGCGTGCTGCCGCCGCTGGCGCTGGTGTTCGCCGTGCTCGGTTCGATCATCGGCGGGCTGGCCGCACCGACCGAGGCCGCCTCGATGGGCGCGCTCGGCGCCCTGCTGCTGGCCGCCGGCGCGCGCCGGCTGAACTGGCAGACGCTCAAGGAAACCCTGCACGGCACCCTGACCATCAGCGCGATGATCTTCCTCATCCTGCTCTGTTCGCAGCCGTTCTCCCTGGCCTTCCGCGGCCTCGGCGGCGAGGCGCTGGTGCACGACCTGTTCAACCTGCTGCCGGGCGGCGAACTGGGTGCGATCCTGTTCCTGATGGTGCTGCTGTTCGTACTGGGCTTCTTTCTGGAGTGGATCGAAATCTCCTATATTGCCCTGCCCATGTTCCTGCCGGTGTTCATGAACTACGGCACCGATATGGTCTGGCTGGCGATCCTGGTGGCGATGAACCTGCAGATGTCCTTCCTCACGCCGCCGTTCGGCTGGGCGCTGTTCTTCCTCAAGGGCGTCGCGCCGCCCGGTATCACCACCCGTGATATCTACCTGGGCGCCCTGCCCTTCGTGCTGCTGCAGATGCTGGCGGTGACGG
Organism: Stutzerimonas azotifigens DSM 17556; assembly: GCF_000425625.1. Lineage (GTDB taxonomy): Bacteria > Pseudomonadota > Gammaproteobacteria > Pseudomonadales > Pseudomonadaceae > Stutzerimonas > Stutzerimonas azotifigens. The sequence goes on along the minus strand of NZ_KE384416.1, from coordinate 52,096 downwards.
TGGTGTTCTGCTTCCCGGCCGTGGCCACCTGGCTGCCCAGGGCCATCGGCTGGTAATCCCCCAACAAGAAAGAGTCGTGCATATGGAATTTCTCTCTGCCTACAGTCCGGCCTGGCTGGCCGGTTTGGTCCTCGCCCTGCTGGTCACCGGCGCCATCGCCGGCGTGCTGGCCGGGCTGCTCGGCGTCGGTGGCGGCATCGTCATCGTGCCGGTGCTCTACCACCTGTTCACCCTGCTCGGGGTCGACGAGTCGGTGCGCATGCACGTGGCGGTGGGCACCTCGCTGGCGGCCATCATCCCCACCTCGATCATCTCCGCGCGGGCGCACTACAAGCGCGGCGGGCTGCGCCCCGAGCTGCTCAAGCCGCTGATCCCCGGGGCGCTGGTCGGGGTGCTGATCGGCAGCCTGCTCAGCGGCGTGTTCAGCGGCCAGGTGCTGGCGGCGATCTTCGCCGTGGTGGCGCTGCTGGTGGCTTTAAACATGGCGGTGTCGAAGAGCCTGAGCCTGCGCGACGGCCTGCCGGGGCGCTTCGGCACCGGGCTGATCGGCGTGTTCATCGGCGGCCTGTCGACGCTCATGGGCATCGGCGGTGGCACCCTCAGCGTGCCGATGCTCAGCGCCTTCCGCACGCCGATGCACATGGCGGTCGGCACCGGCGCCGCGCTCGGCGTGGTGATCAGCCTGCCCGGCGCCGCCGCCTACCTGATCAACGGGCTCGGCGTGCCGGCCCGTCCGCCGGCCTCGCTGGGCTACGTCAACCTGCTCGGCCTGGCACTGATCGTGCCGATGACCATGCTCACCGCGCCGCTCGGCGCGCGCATTGCCCACGCCATCAATGCCCAGCTGCTGCGCCGGCTGTTCGCCCTGTTCCTGGCGATCACCGCGGCGCGCATGCTGCTGGGCGCATTCGACCTCTGAGGGCCCGACCATGCTGAAAACCACCTACGCCACCGGCGGCATCGCCGTCGCCCCGCACCACCTGGCCGCGCAGGCCGGCCGCGACGTGCTGCGCGATGGCGGCAACGCGGTCGAGGCGATGGTCGCCATGGCTGCCACCATCGCCGTGGTCTACCCGCACATGAACGCCATCGGCGGCGACGGCTTCTGGCTGATCCACGAGCCGGGCAAGACCCCGGTGGCCATCGACGCCTGCGGTCCGGCCGCGGCCCTGGCCAGCCGCGAGTTCTATGCAGGCCATGAACAGATTCCGTCGCGCGGGCCGCTGGCCGCGCTGACCGTGGCCGGCACCGTCGGCGGCTGGGCGCGGGCACTTGAGTCGGCTGCGGCCTGGGGCCCGGCGCTGCCGCTGCCGCGCCTGCTGGCCGACGCCATCGGCCACGCCCGCGACGGCATCGTGGTGACGCGCAGCCAGGCTCACCTCAAGCGAGTGAAGCTGCACGAGCTGCGCGACGTGCCCGGCTTCGCCGAGGTTTTCCTGCGCGACGGGCAGGTGCCGGAGGAGGGCAGCCTGATGCGCCAGCCGGCGCTGGCCGGCACCCTCGAGCGCCTGGCCGCCGCCGGGCTCGACGACTTCTACCGCGGCGAGCTGGCGCGCAGCATGGCGGGCGAGCTGGAGAGCCTCGGCAGTCCGCTGCGCCTGGCCGACCTGCAGGGCTACCGCGCCCAGCGGGTCACCCCGCTGCAGGTGCGGCTGGACGACGCCACCGTCTACAACATGCCGCCGCCGACCCAGGGCCTGGCGTCGCTGATGATCCTCGGCATCTTCGAGCGCCTCGGCGTGGGCGAAGCCGAAGGCTTCGCCCACATCCACGGGTTGGTGGAGTCGACCAAGCAGGCCTTCCTGGTCCGCGACCGGGTGGTGACCGACCCCGGCCGGCTGCCGGCCGAGCCGCAGTCCTTCCTCGACCCGGCGCGGCTCGACGAGCTGGCCGCCAGGATCGACCCGCAGGCGGCGCTGCCCTGGCCGCAGCCGACCAATCCCGGCGACACCATCTGGATGGGCGCGATGGATGCCCAGGGCCGCAGCGTCAGCTTCATCCAGAGCGTGTACTGGGAGTTCGGCTCCGGCGTGGTGCTGCCGTCCACCGGCGTGGCCTGGCAGAACCGCGGCATCAGCTTCTCGCTCGACCCGAAGGCGCTGCAGGCGCTGGAACCCGGGCGCAAGCCGTTCCACACGCTGAACCCGGCGCTGGCGCTGTTCGACGACGGCCGGGTGCTCAGTTACGGCACCATGGGCGGTGAAGGCCAGCCGCAGACCCAGGCGGCGGTGTTCAGCCGCTACCGGCTGGGCAGCGACCTGCAGGCCGCAGTCAGCGCGCCGCGCTGGCTGCTGGGCCGCACCTGGGGCGACGTCAGCACCTCGCTGAAACTGGAGAACCGCTTCGAGCCGGCGCTGGTCGAGCGGCTGCGCGCGGCCGGACACGTGGTCGAGGTACTCGACGAGGCCTTCAGCGACACCATGGGCCACGCCGGCGCGCTGCTGCGGCGCCCGGAAGGCGTCTTCGAGGGCGCCGCCGACCCGCGCAGCGACGGCAGCGTCTGCGGCATCTAGCTCGGAACTATTCCCCTTCCCGCCCGCCCCAAACCAGAGCGCCGGCCCGTCGTCCGCAATCCCCTGCGGACGGCCGGCGCTCTGGAGGGGACGTGGACTATATCGACCTGGTTCAATGGCCGGCCATGCTGGTCACGGTGCTGGCCGCCTGGCTGATCGGCTCGCTGCGCCCGGGGCGCCGGACGGTCGGCTTCTGGTGCTTCCTGCTGAGCAATGCGCTGTGGGTCATCTGGGGCCTGCATGCCGGCGCCTGGGCGCTCATCGTGCTGCAGATCTGCCTGGCCGCGATGAACATCCGCGGGGTGAAGAAGAACGACCACGCGGAACCCTCGAAAGGGCGCGAGCCCAGCGGTGACGTGGCCTAGCGGGCTGTCAGGAACGGGCCTTTGCCGTCCCGGTGCGCGACATTGCCAGTGCCGTATCGCTGTCTATACTCCAGTGCGTAAGGCGTACCGATTGAGTCCGACTGTGCGTGCAGGCACAGGCTGGCGACCGGATGTCGGGGGTAGCCAGCCGCAACCATCGGGCTGTCGAGCAGTGCAGGCTTTGCCGCACGAGGCGGCGACCTGCGGTCTGGCGACAGCCTCGAAGCAGTCGGCGGGATAACAAGAACCATAAGGGGACCCGCGATGTCGCGACATCCACGAGCCTGGATGGGCATGGGACTGTGCTCGATATTCCCGGCGGCGCACGCCGACTGGGAAGTGAACATGAAGCCCGGCGTGACGGACGTCAGCCGGTCGATCTTCGACCTGCACATGACGATCTTCTGGATCTGCGTGGTCATCGGCGTGCTGGTGTTCGGCGTGATGATCTGGTCGATGATCATCCACCGCCGCTCCACCGGCCAGCAGCCCGCCCACTTCCACGAGAACACCCGCGTGGAAGTGCTCTGGACGGTAATCCCGCTGCTCATCCTCATCGGCATGGCGATCCCCGCCACCCGCACCCTGATCCACATCTACGACCCGAGCGAATCGGACCTGGACATCCAGGTCACCGGTTACCAATGGAAGTGGCACTACAAGTACCTGGGCGAGGACGTCGAGTTCTTCAGCAACCTCTCCACCCCGCGCGACCAGGTGAACAACCTGGCACCGAAGGACGAGCACTACCTGCTCGAGGTCGACCAGCCGCTGGTGGTGCCGGCCGGCGCCAAGGTGCGCTTCCTGATCACCGCCGCCGACGTCATCCACTCCTGGTGGGTGCCGGCGCTGGGCGTGAAGAAGGACGCCATCCCCGGCTTCATCAACGAATCCTGGGCGCGCGTCGAGGAGCCCGGCATCTACCGCGGCCAATGCACCGAGCTGTGCGGCAAGGACCACGGCTTCATGCCGGTGGTGGTGGAGGTCAAGTCGCCCGAGGACTACGCCGTCTGGATGGAGGAGCGCAAGGCCGAGGCGGCCAAGCTGGCCGAGCTGACCAGCAAGGAGTGGACGCTCGAGGAACTGGTGGCGCGCGGCGAGCAGGTCTACCAGACCAACTGCGCCTCCTGCCACCAGCCCGACGGCAAGGGCATGCCGCCGATGTTCCCCGCGCTCGACGGCTCGGACATCGCCACCGGCCCGGCCGGCGATCACCTCGACGTCGTCATTCACGGCCGGCCCGGTACCGCCATGGCGGCTTTCGGCCCGCAGCTGTCGGAAGTCGACATCGCCGCGGTGATCACCTACGAGCGCAACGCCTGGAGCAACAAGCTGGGCGAGATGGTGACGCCGAAAGACGTGCTCACCTACAAACAGGCCGAGGAAGCCACCCAATAAGAGGAAGGCGCGATGAGTGCAGTGATTGATGACCATGGGCATGTCGAACACGCCCACCACTACCCGCCGAAGGGCATCTCGCGCTGGCTGCTGACCACCAATCACAAGGACATCGGCTCGATGTACCTGTGGTTCAGCTTCACCGCCTTCCTGCTCGGCGGCTCCATGGCCATGGTGATCCGCGCCGAGCTGTTCCAGCCGGGCCTGCAGATCGTGCAGCCGGAGTTCTTCAACCAGATGACCACCATGCACGGGCTGATCATGGTGTTCGGCGCGGTGATGCCGGCCTTCGTCGGCCTGGCCAACTGGATGATCCCGCTGATGATCGGCGCGCCGGACATGGCCCTGCCGCGGATGAACAATTTCAGCTTCTGGCTGCTGCCGGCGGCCTTCACCCTGCTGGTCTCGACGCTGTTCATGGACGGCGGCGGGCCGAACTTCGGCTGGACCTTCTACGCGCCGCTGTCGACCACCTACGCGCCGGAGTCGGTGACCTTCTTCATCTTCGCCATCCACCTGATGGGCATCAGCTCGATCATGGGCGCGATCAACGTCATCGCCACCATCCTCAACCTGCGCGCGCCCGGCATGACGCTGATGAAGATGCCGCTGTTCGTCTGGACCTGGCTGATCACCGCCTTCCTGCTGATCGCGGTGATGCCGGTGCTGGCCGGCGTGGTGACCATGATGCTGATGGACATCCACTTCGGCACCAGCTTCTTCAGCGCCGCCGGCGGCGGCGACCCGGTGCTTTTCCAGCACGTGTTCTGGTTCTTCGGCCATCCCGAGGTGTACATCATGATCCTGCCCGCGTTCGGCGCGGTCAGCTCGATCATCCCGGCCTTCGCGCGCAAGCCGCTGTTCGGCTACACCTCGATGGTCTACGCCACTGCGGCGATCGCCTTCCTCTCGTTCATCGTCTGGTCGCACCACATGTTCACCGTCGGCATCCCGCTGGTGGGCGAGCTGTTCTTCATGTACGCCACCATGCTCATCGCCGTGCCGACGGGGGTGAAGGTGTTCAACTGGGTCTCGACCATGTGGCGCGGCTCGCTGACCTTCGAGGCGCCGATGCTGTTCGCCGTGGCCTTCGTCATTCTCTTCACCATCGGCGGCTTCTCCGGGCTGATGCTGGCCATCGCCCCGGCGGACTTCCAGTACCACGACACCTACTTCGTGGTGGCGCACTTCCACTACGTGCTGGTGCCGGGGGCGATCTTCGGCATCTTCGCCTCGGCCTACTACTGGCTGCCGAAGTGGACCGGCCACATGTACGACGAGACCCTGGCCAGGCTGCACTTCTGGATGAGCTTCATCGGCATGAACCTGGCGTTCTTCCCGATGCACTTCGTCGGCCTGGCCGGCATGCCGCGGCGGATTCCCGACTACAACCTGCAGTTCGCCGACTTCAACATGGTCTCGTCGATCGGCGCCTTCATGTTCGGCACCACCCAGCTGCTGTTCCTGTTCATCGTCATCAAGTGCATCCGTGGCGGCGAACCGGCGCCGGCCAAGCCCTGGGACGGTGCCGAGGGGCTGGAATGGACCGTGCCCTCGCCGGCGCCCTACCACACCTTCCAGACGCCGCCGGACATGAGCGACGTGCATGAGCACCGCAAGGGGACCGGCGGGGAGCTCACGCCGTGAAAGCCGCTGGAGGCGGGAGGCTGGAGGCCGGACGAAGGGTGGCCTCGACGGCGTGCACCAGATCGGCCCGGGCGGTGGCGGGAGGCGAGCATGGTGGGCTAAAGCCCACCCTACGGGTGCATGGCCCGATTGGAGGATGGACCGGGCGGCGCCCCGCTTCAGCCCACCGGAACACCAAACCCGCCCTGCAGGGGCCGATCGCGGTCAAGACCGCTCCCACGGGGGCGGATGGTGGGAGCGGTCTCGACCGCGAGCTTTTTCGTCCAGCCTCCAGCCTCCAGCGCTTTTTCCTCAAGGAGGGCCTGTGCCATGAACGCTGAACTCCCCCTGCGCAAGCTGGTGCTGCGCCTGGTGCTGGTGGTGCTGGCGATGTTCGCCTTCGGCTTCGCCCTGGTGCCGATCTACGACGTCATGTGCAAGGCCTTCGGCATTAACGGCAAGACCGCCGGCGCCTACCAGGGCACGCAGACGGTGGACGACCGCCGTGCGGTGCGGGTGCAGTTCCTCGCCACCAACGCCGCCGGCATGGTCTGGGAGTTCCGCCCGGTGGCCGACCAGGTGGAAGTGAACCCGGGCGCCGCCACCGAGATGCGCTTCGTCGCCTACAACCCGAGCGACAGGCCGATGACCGCGCAGGCCATCCCCAGCGTCTCGCCGGCCAAGGCCGCCGCCTACTTCCACAAGACCGAGTGCTTCTGCTTCACCCAGCAGGTGCTGCAGCCGGGCGAGCGCATCGAGATGCCGGTCCGCTTCATCGTCGACCGCGACCTGCCGGCCGACGTGCACCACCTGACGCTCGCCTACACGCTGTTCGACATCACGTCCCGCCAGCCCCCCGTTGCCCGCAACGGCGGCTAAGGAGTAACCCATGTCAACGCATCAGCAGTACTACGTCCCCGAGCAGAGCAAGTGGCCGATCGTCGCCACGGTCGCGCTGCTGATCACGGTCTATGGCCTGGGCGACTGGTTCAACGACCTCAAGGCCGGGCGCGACGGATCGAACGGCCCGTGGATCTTCTTCGTCGGTGCGCTGCTGATCGCCTACATGATGTTCGGCTGGTTCGGCTCGGTGGTGAAGGAGAGCCGTGCCGGCCTCTACAGCCCGCAGATGGACCGCTCGTTTCGCTGGGGCATGGGCTGGTTCATCTTCTCCGAGGTGGCGTTCTTCTCGGCGCTGTTCTTCACCCTGTTCTACGTCCGCTTCTTCGTCGGGCCCTGGCTCGGCGGCGAGGGCGACAAGGGCGTCAGCGCCATGCTCTGGCCGGATTTCCAGTACAGCTGGCCGCTGCTGAACAACCCCGATCCCAAACTCTACCCGGCGCCCAAGGACGTGGTCGGCGCCTGGGGCCTGCCGCTGATCAACACCATCCTGCTGGTGACCTCCAGCTTCACCCTGACCTGGGCGCACCACGGGTTGAAGAAGAACCAGCGCAAGCAGGTCAAGCTCGGCCTGGGGTTGACCCTGGTCCTCGGCGCGGCCTTCCTGATCCTGCAGGCCGAGGAATACATCCATGCCTACACCGAGCTGGGGCTGACCCTGGGCTCGGGCATCTACGGTGCCACCTTCTTCCTGCTCACCGGGTTTCACGGGGCCCACGTGACCATCGGCGTGATCATGCTGACGGTGATGCTGGTCCGCATCCTGCGCGGCCACTTCGACTCGGAGCACCACTTCGGCTTCGAGGCAGCGAGCTGGTACTGGCACTTCGTCGACGTGGTCTGGGTCGGCCTGTTCGTCTTCGTCTACGTGCTCTAGCGGGCGCGCTCAGAAGCCGAAGGACGGCTTGAGCTCGCCGCTGTAGAAGCCCCAGCCGATGAGGATGACGATGACCGCCGTGAGCGTGACGCGGATGAACAGGGCGGTGACCACGCGCGAGCGGCGGCTCTCGTCCTTCACCAGAAAGAACAGGCCACTGAACAAGCTGGCCAGAACGGCCACTAACAACACGACGATGATCGCCTTGAGCATCGAGCGATTCCGCATTGGGGGAAAGGATTGGAGTATAGACCGCAGACCCACGGCCCACGGGGGCGGCCATGAGCGGATTCCGGCCAGGCCTGCTGCCCACCTTGCTGGTCCTGCTGCTGGTGCCGGGGCTGCTGTGGCTGGGCTTCTGGCAGCTCGACCGCGGCGAGCAGAAGCGGGCGCTGCTGGCCAGGCAGGAGGCGCGCCAGCAGGCCGAGGCGCTGGCCCCGCAGGCGCTCGACCACGCCGAGGACCCGGCCTACAGCCGCGTGCACCTGCAGGGCCGCTTCGATGCCGAGCACAGCTTCCTGCTCGACAGCCGCACGCGCGACGGCCAGGTGGGCGTGGAGCTGTTGCAGCCCTTCCACGACGACCCCAGCGGCCGCTGGGTGCTGGTCAATCGCGGCTGGATCCCCTGGCCGGACCGGCGCATTCCGCCGCGTTTCGACACCCCGGACGGCGCCCTGAAGCTCGCCGCCTGGGTCTACGCGCCCTCGCAGCAACCCTTCCTGCTGGCCCGGCGCATGGTCGACGGCTGGCCGAAGCTGACCAGCTACGTCGACGTGAAGGAAATCTGGCAGCTGCTCGGCCGCGACGGCGTGCCCTTCGAGCTGCGCCTGGCCCCCGGGCCGGCGGCCTACCGGGTCGACTGGCCGGTCACCACCATGACCCCGGAAAAGCACTTGGGCTACGCGGTGCAGTGGTTCGCCCTGGCGGCCGCGCTGCTGGGGCTGTTCGTCTATCTGGGCATCCACCGTGCGAAGGAGATCGACCATGAGCGCCATGAGCCCGACCATCGCTCCGCCTGAGCGCCACCGCGGGCGCCTGCAACTGATCGGCCTGATTGCCGTGGTGGTCGGCCCGATGCTGCTGGCCACCGCCATGTACCGCTTCGGCTTCTGGATTCCGGAGAACCGCAGCTACCACGGCGTGCTGGTCGGCGGGCAGTACGGCCGCGCCGAACTCGGCGTGCCGGAGCGCGACCGGCAGGGCTGGGAGCTGCTGGTGACCGCCCCCGGCGATTGCGCGGCGGACTGCCGCGAGCTGGTCTACCTGGCGCGGCAGATCAACATCGGCCTCGGCCGCGAGGCGGACCGCGCCGGCCACGCGCTGGCCAGCGCCACCGCGCTGCCGGCCGACTTCGAGGCACAGCTGACCCGCGAATACCCGCAACTGGCCCGTTATCGGCTCGACCGCCTGCACTACGAAGCCAACCCGTCGCTGCCGACGGCGCCACAGCTGTGGATCGTCGACCCCCACGGCAACCTGGTGCTGCGCTACGGCAGCGGGGTGCAGGGCAAGGCGATCCTGGAGGATCTGAGGCATCTGTTGAAGATATCGAGAATTGGGTGAATAGCGCTGGAGGCTGGAGGCTGGACGGCTGGACGGCTGGACGGCTGGACGGGGCAGTGGGGCGAATGAAGGCGAGGGGCAAGGCTTGCGAGCGGAATTCGAGAGTAGTGAAAGCGCAGCCAGACCAGACGCTCGTTCAGCCTTCCAGCCTTCCAGCCTTCCAGCCTTCCAGCGCGAAGTGAAACGAGGACGGTCATGACGATATCGAAACCCGGCTACCGACTCGCCCTGCTGGCCACTGCGCTGGCGGTGGTGGTGGTGCTGCTCGGCGCCTACACACGGCTGACCCACGCCGGTCTCGGTTGCCCGGACTGGCCGGGCTGCTACGGCTTTCTCGGCGTGCCGATGAGCGAGCACAAGCAGGCGCTGGCGGCCGAGCGCTTTCCGCAGGCGCCGCTGGAGGTGCACAAGGGCTGGAACGAGATGGTCCATCGCTACTTCGCCGGCGCGCTCGGCCTGGCGATCCTCGGGCTGGCGGTGCAGGCCGTGCGCCGCCGCGACGAGGCCGGACGGCCGGTGAAACTGCCGCTGCTGCTGCTCGGCGTGGTGATCGCCCAGGCGCTGTTCGGCATGTGGACGGTGACCCTGCAGCTCTGGCCGCAGGTGGTGACCGCCCACCTGCTCGGCGGCTTCGCCACCCTGAGCCTGCTGTTTCTGCTCTGCCTGCGCCTGTCCGGACGCTTCCAGGCGCTGCCCGCGGTGCCGATCGGGGTGCGCCTGCTGGCCGCCGCGGGGCTTTGCGTAGTGGTGCTGCAGGTCGCGCTCGGCGGCTGGGTGAGCAGCAACTACGCGGCCGTCGCCTGCCCGGACCTGCCCACCTGCCACGGCCAGTGGTGGCCGGAGATGGATTTCGCCAACGGCTTCCACCTGACCCAGCACATCGGCCCGAACTACCTCGGCGGGCTGCTCTACAGCGAGGCGCGCACGGCCATCCACCTGACCCACCGGCTCGGCGCGCTGACGGTGGCGGCGGTGACGCTGCTGCTGGCCTGGCAGTTGTGGCGCCAGGGGCTGCCGCGGCTGGCCGCACTGCTGGTCGGCGCGCTGGCGCTGCAGATCGGCCTCGGCATGGCCAACGTGCTGCTGCACCTGCCGCTGGCCGTGGCGGTGGCGCACAACGGCGGCGGCGCCTGCCTGCTGCTGGTGCTGGTACTGATCAATTACCGCCTGCGCGCGGTCACAGACCCAGTGGCGGCCGCTTCGCTCGACCGTCCCGCCGCCCGGCCACACGCCGGCGACGGGCCGTTGACCGCGGCCACCGAATAACCGCAAGAAGGGGACAGCCATGGCGACCGCACTGCGCGAACAGACGACCCAGGCCGGCTGGCGCGACTACCTCGAACTGACCAAGCCGCGGGTGGTGGTGCTGATGCTCATCACCTCGCTGGTCGGCATGTTCCTCGCCACCCGGGCCGGCGTGCCCTGGACGGTGCTGCTGTTCGGCAACCTCGGCATCGCCCTCTGCGCCGGGGCGGCGGCGGCGGTCAACCACGTGGTCGACCGGCGCATCGACGCCATCATGGCGCGCACCCACAAGCGCCCGCTGGCCGAAGGCCGGGTGGCGCCGGCGGCGGCGCTGCTGTTCGCGCTGGTGCTCGGCCTCGCCGGGATGGCGCTGATGCTGGCCTTCACCAATGCCCTGGCGGCCTGGCTGACGCTGGCCTCGCTGGTCGGTTACGCGGTGATCTACACCGGCTTCCTCAAACGCGCCACGCCGCAGAACATCGTCATCGGCGGCCTCGCCGGTGCTGCCCCGCCGCTGCTCGGCTGGGTCGCGGTGACCGGCCAGGTGACCGCCGAGCCGCTGCTGCTGGTGCTGATCATCTTCGCCTGGACGCCGCCGCACTTCTGGGCCCTGGCCATCCACCGCAAGGCCGAGTACGCCAAGGCCGACATCCCCATGCTGCCGGTCACCCACGGCGAGCACTACACCAAGGTGCACATCGTGCTCTACACGGTGATGCTGCTGGCGGTGAGCTTCATGCCCTTCGCCATCCACATGAGCGGGGTGCTCTACCTCGCCGCCGCCGGCGTGCTGGGCGCGCGCTTCCTGTACTGGGCGCTGGCGCTGTACCGCGACAGCCGCCCGCATGCGGCGATCAGCACCTTCAAATACAGCATCTGGTACCTGTTCCTGCTGTTCATCGCGCTGCTGGTCGATCACTATCTGCCGCTCAATCCCTGAGCGGCGGCATGAGGATGCGATGACCAAGGTGCAGAAAACCGTACTGGTGCTGGTGGGCCTGGTGGCCCTGGTGGTGGGCTTGACGGTCTACAAGGTGCTCGGCACCGGCCGCGGGCCGGACCCGGTGGCCATGCTCGACGCCGGCATCGTGCTGCTGCCGCAGTCGCGCCAGGTGCCGGAGCTGACGCTGACCGACCAGGAGGGCCAGCCTGTGCGGCTCGACCAGCTGGAAGGGCGCTGGAGCCTGCTGTTCTTCGGCTACACCTTCTGCCCGGACGTGTGCCCCGCGACCCTCGCCGAGCTGCGCCAGCTGCGCGGCCAACTGCCCGAGGACGTGCGCGACCGCCTGCAGCCGATCCTCGTCTCGGTCGACCCCGACCGCGACACCCCCGAGCAGCTCAAGCGCTACCTGGACTTCTTCGGCGCCGGCTTCCAGGGCCTGACCGGCGAGCTGGCGACCATCCAGACGCTGGCCAACTCGGTGGGCATTCCCTTCATCCCCGCCGACACCTCGAAGGAAAACTACACCGTAGACCACAGCGGCAACCTGGTGGTCATCGGCCCGGACGGCCGCCAGCGCGGCTTCATCCGCGCGCCGCTGAGGAGCCAGAAGCTGGCCGAGCAGCTGCCGGTGCTGGTGCGGGGCGAGGGTTGAGCGGCCGCTCTTTGCCATGTTCGCGGTCGAGACCGCTCACACAAGAGCATCGCCCGAGGGCGGGCCTTCCACGAAAGCACGCGGTGCCAGCCGAATCCAGTGGGAGGCCGCGCCCGTTCCCGACGGGCTTGCGGCATTCACCACATCCTTGTAGATCGCGCGCCCTCGCGGCGACGGGGGCCAAGCGATCCTGGCTGCGAACGGCGATCGGGAACGTTCTGCGGTCAAGGCAGTTGCTCCCCCCTTCGTAGGCTGGGTTGAGCGAAGCGAAGCCCAACACGCGTTCTGCTCGCAGAAGCCGTCTCGATAGCGATCTCCTCCGAGGGCTGGTCGCAGGCAGAGCCTGCTCCTACTGCTGTGTGTGCGGCCACAGGCAGTGCCGGGGCGGGCTTTTCCCTTCTCCCTGCGGGAGAAGATGGCCTGCAGGGCCGGATGAGGGAGAAAGCCGCACATCACATCTCCCGTGGCAGCGGTCTCGATCGCGATCCGCTCATCCGGGATGCCTGTCCCAATTGAAAATCATTCTCGATAAAAATATGATGCGGTTCCGTCGATCGCGCCTTGCCAGACGTTTCGCAGCGCCGGTCGGTCTGCCGGTTCACAGTCAGGAGAAGGCATTGTCGGAAGTGGACCTCAAGGCGCTCTTCCTCAGACATGGCAACGCTGTCCGCAACCTGTTGCTGCGCCGCAGTCGCGATCCCCAGCTGGCGTCCGACCTGACCCAGGAGAGTTTCCTGCGGCTGGCCGAGCAGGCGCGCAACGGCCCGGTCGACAACAGCCCGGCCTACCTCTTCCGCATCGCCCAGAACCTGCTGATCGATCACATGCGCCAGCAGCAGCGGCGGCGTACCGACAGCCAGCCCAACGAGGCCCTCGCCCACGTCGAGGACGAGACGCCCGACCTGGAGCGGCAGCTGGCCGCCCGCCAGCGGCTGCAGAAGATCCGCGAGGCGGCGGCCGAACTGCCGCCGCGCACCCAGCAGATCTTCAGGCTCAACCGCCTGCAGGGGCTGACCTATGCCGAGGTCGCCCGGCATCTGGGCATTTCCGACAGCTCGGTGCAGAAGCACCTGACCCGCGCGCTGCAGCACGTCGCCGAGCGCCTGCGCGACGATTGAGCGCACCACTGCCGCGCTGTTACCGTTTCCCGCCGCGCCGGACGTCCTTACTCTTGATCGATAACCAAACCACGAGACTTCACGTGATCAGCCACGACGAGCGACAGCGCGCGCGCAACGAGGCGGCCGCCTGGGCCGTGCGCCTGGGCGAGGCGGACCCGGCGGCGCCCTATCCGGAGGCGCTGCAGCGCTGGCTTGCCGAAGACCCGCACCGCGCCGGCCTGCTGCGGGAAGCCCGCGAGACCTGGGCCGAACTCGGCGCGCTGGATTCGCTGGACGCGCCAACGCCGCGCCCGGCAGGCCGCGGCGCATGGCGACGGCTGGCCCGAGCGCGGCGCCGGTTGCGCTACCTGGCCGGCGCCGCCGCGATGCTGCTGGCCTGGCTGGCCGTGTCGGTCCAGGCGCCTCAGTTCGCCGCCGACCTGTTCGCCGACCATGCCACCGGTATCGGGGAGCGGCGCCAGGTGACACTGCCGGACGGCAGTCTGGTCGAGCTGGACGCCGACAGCGCGCTGGATGTCGTCTTCGACGACGAGCGGCGCCTGGTCCGCCTGCGCCACGGCGAGGCGATCTTCCGGGTCGCGCCGATGGGCGAGGGTGAAACCAGGCCCTTCCTGGTGGAAAACGCCGGCGGCAGCAGCCGGGCCCTGGGGACCCGCTTCGTGGTCGGCGACCGCGGCAGGGGCACCTGGGTCGGGGTGCTGGAACACAGCGTCGAGGTCAGTGCGCCGGGCACCGCCGGCGAGCGACGGCGCATCCTCGAGCAAGGCCAGAGCGCCTGGTACGACGCCAGCGGGGTGCATCCCCTGCAGGCCGACCTGGGCAGCGCCACCGCCTGGCGCGACGGCCTGCTGGTATTCCAGGACCGTCCGCTGGAAGAGGTGATCGAGCGCCTGCAGCCCTACCGGCGCGGCTACGTGGTGATCTCCGATCCCCGCCTGGCCGAGCGCCGGGTCAACGGCGTGTTTCGCCTGGACAGCCTCGACCAGTCACTGGACCTGCTCGTACGGGAACTGGGCGCCAGCCGGCTGGACCTGCCGGGATTCACCCTGATCCGCTGAGCCCGCAAAGGCAGCCGGCCCGTACCGGGCCCGGTGGGTGCGCCCTGGCGACGATGCAGGCCGCACCTGCCAGGACGGCCGCCGACAACCCGCCCTGGGATCCAGCCAGCCCCCGTCCGGCACGATGCCGCCCAAAAAATCTTCCCCGCGTTACCGACTTTCCCCGCTCCGCTCGTCTGTCTTTATGAGAGTGATTTTCATTCACTCGAAAAGATAACCAGAAGACAGCCGACGCGAGGCATTCGGGGAGAGGATGGAACGCAACAGGAAAAAAGGGGCGCGGCCCCGCTACGTGGCCTTGTCGGTGGGCGTGGCCCTCGGCAGTTGCCTGACGGTGCCGGTGTCGCCGCTGGCCGTAGCGGTGGAGGCGGTGGGCGCGGCCCAGGCCGTGCCGGCCGTCATCGAGTACGACATTCCGGCGCAGCCGCTGGCCGCCGGCGTGCTGGCCTTCGCCCGGCAGAGCGGTGTCCAGGTGTTCTTCGACAGCGAGCGTTTCGCCGGGCTGCAGGGCGGCGCCGTGCAGGGGCGCTACTCGCTGGAGGAGGCGCTGCAGAGGCTGCTGGCATCCGCTCCGGTGGACTACCGCCTGTTCGAAGACGGACGCCAGGTCACGCTCAGCCAGCGGCAAACCGACCCTCGGGTGGCCGAGCTGCCGGACGTGACGGTGCGGGGCTGGCTCGGCGAGAAGGAGCAGACCTACCTGCAGCCGCGTTCGGTGTCGGTGATCGATCGCGAGCAGATCGACCGCAACCCGCCGAGGCATGCCGCGGACATGCTGGAAGAGACCGCCGGGGTGTATACCGCGGTGAGCCAGCAGGACCCGGGGCTATCGGTGAATATCCGCGGCATTCAGGACTATGGCAGGGTCAACATGTCGGTGGATGGCATGCGCCAGAACTACCAGCAGAGCGGCCACCAGCAGCGGAACGGCTCAATGTACGTCGATCCTGAACTGCTTGGCGGGATGACCATCGAGAAGGGCGTGACCTCCGCTATGGGCGGGGCCGGGGTAATTGGCGGCGTCGCCGACTTCCGTACCCTGGATGCGCGTGACTTTATCCGCGAAGGCAAGGAGTTTGGCGGTCGGGTTCGCGCCACCACCGGCCTCGGTGGCTATGCCAACGGCACCCATTTCATCGGCAGCGGCGTCTTTGCTCTGGGCAACGACATTGGCGACATCCTGATAGCGGCCAGCGAGCGACATCTGGGTGATTTCGATCCTGGCACCCATGGCAGCATCGGCGAATTGCGTACTGGCTCGCGGGGTAACCCGGATGTCGAGGATCGGATCAAGAATTCGCCGGTCGCCTATTCCGGTTTCACCATGCGTTCCCGACTGGCCAAGCTGGGACTGAATCTCCCGCATGACCAGCGGGTGCAGTTCAGCTACCTGCGCACCCAGGTGTCCTACGACGACGCCAACATGATGGATGTCAACAACGAGGAACTGTGGGAAAAGCTGGGCAGCAGCAATGTCGTCTCGCAGAACTTCGCGCTGGACTACGGTTATGCCCCGGACAACCCGCTGATTAACTTCAAGGTCAAGCTCTACCACGTCGATACCCGCAACGATCAGAGCACGCTGACTCGCGGTACCACCCAAGGCTATTCCACCACCTACCAGACCGATACCTATGGCCTGCAGGTACAGAACACCTCGATCTTCGCCCTGAGCCAGGCGTCCATCCTTCAGGCCGACTATGGTCTGGAGTTCTTCCATGACAAAGTCAGGCCCGAGTCGGATCAGGCGGTAAGCTCAAGTTCGGCGCTGGACTACCCCTTTGCCGAAGGCATGACGCCGAAAGGCACGCGCGCCATGGGCAGCCTTTTCGCGCGCCTGGACTATGAATACGACGGCTGGCTCAACCTGAACGCCGGCCTGCGCTACGACCGTTATCGCCTACGTGGTGATACCGGAATGAATATCCGTACCTTCATCCTCGGTACCACCCAGCAGACCAACGAGCCCTTGTACTTCGACGTCGATCGTGAAGAGGGCCGTTTCTCTCCCACCTTCGGTATCGCGGTGAAGCCAGGTCTCGATTGGTTACAACTGTTCGCCAGCTATGGTAAGGGCTGGCGGCCGCCGGCGGTCACCGAGACGCTGATTACCGGCCGTCCCCATGGCGGCGGTTCGGAAATCATGTATCCCAATCCCTTCCTCGAGCCGGAACGCTCCAGTGCCTGGGAAGTGGGTTTCAACATCTTCAGGGAAAACCTGTTTACCGCAGAGGATCGTCTGGGTGCCAAGGTCGCCTATTTCGATACCAAGATCGATGATTTCATGATCATGTCAACGGGGCTGCGGCGTCCCGGTTATGACCCGGTCGCGAACATCGGTACGACCGCCTACGTCAACACGCTGGGCACCACCCGTTTCCGCGGTGTGGAGTACAGCTTCGACTACGACGCGGGCAGCTACTACGGCAACTTCAGCTACACCCACATGATCGGTGCCAATGACTACTGCAAATATGTCACTTGGTTAGGCGGGTCGACGGATCCAGTTTCCGCTGGCCCCCGGCAGCCGATCACCGGGATGGTGCCGAACGAATTCAATAATCAGCAGATTCGTTGTGGCGGGATCATGGGCACCGCCGAGCATATGCCCATGGATCGCGGCAGCCTGACGCTGGGCACCCGCCTGCTGGATCGCAAGCTGGATCTCGGGGTTCGTGCCCGTTACAGCGAAGGTTATTCGCTGACGCACGACGACGAAGAAGCGCGAGAAATGACCTACCCCGCCGACTGGAAGCCTTACACCGTCTACGACCTTTTCGGCAGCTACAAGGCCACCGACGCACTCACCCTGCGCCTGGCGGTCGAGAACGTGACCGACAAGGCCTATCTGGTGCCGCTCGGTGACGTGCTGGCCTTCACCCTGGGGCGTGGCCGCACCGTGCAGGGCACCTTGGAATACACCTTCTGAGCAGGACGGCCCTTTTGCCCGTGCCGGGCAAAACCGCAGTCTGGATTACTGCGGCAATCATGTGAAACCTTCGTTGGAGAAATAACATGAGTCTTTCCATTACCTACACCACCACCTACAGCGGTTGGACCATCAGCGACTACCTGGCCGACTGGACTGGCTATTTCGGTGATGCCGATCACCGTACGGGCACGGTCGAAGATGGTGTCAACACCGGCGGCTTCTACCCGGGCAGCCTCAGCGGTACCCAGTACGCCCTGACCAGTCCGAACAGCGATGCCGGTTTCGTCGCCGAAGGCAACTTGACGTACACGCTGTTCAATAGTCCAGCGCATACCCTGTACGGCAGCCTGGACGAAGTATCCCTGGGCAGCAAACTGATCGAGACCAGTTCCGGCTTCGAGTTCACCTCCGGTTACGAAGAGGTGAGCTTCAGCGGTCTGGGCCTCTTCACTGATGTCAACGACCTGACAACCACCGACCGGGGCATCGTGCACGATGTGGTCTACGGCCTGATGTCCGGCGATGCCACGGCGCTGGAAGGCGTGCTCAACGACCTGCTGGACGACTATGGCGTATCCACTGCAGACACCTTCGACGTGGTCGCCGCCGCCCTGAGCGCCGGCCCGCTGAGTGCGCCCGCCGAACTGGTGGGTGTGCCTGAGCTGGCCGACGACCTGGCGCTGGCCGCCTGAGTCCAGGTGAAAAAAGGGCGGACAGGAATCGCTCCCCGTCCGCCGCTCGACACCGCCACGGCATTGGCCTGAACAACTCGTGCCGTGGCGGTCACCGAATTCTGGGAAGCACTGCCTGCGCCGTCAATGCTGCGGTGCTTCCGTCGCCCGCGCGCTCGCGCACAAGGCCTGAGGCAATGGATCGGAACATGCCCAACGAAATCCTCGCCACCCTGGCCGCCTTCCGCGGCGGCCTGCTCAGCATCGGCCTGTTCAGCGCGGTCATCAATCTGCTGATGCTGGCGCCGGCGCTCTACATGCTGCAGGTGTACGACCGGGTGCTGGCCTCCGGCAACCGCATGACCCTGGCCATGCTGACGCTGATGGTGATCGGCCTGTACGCCTTCATGGCGGCGCTGGAATGGGTGCGTGGCGTGATGGTGATCCGCCTCGGCGCGCGCCTGGACATGCGCTTGAACCAGAGGGTCTACGACGCCGCATTCGAGGCCAACCTGAAGGGCCAGCGGCTGGCCGCCGGACAGGGCCTGAAGGACCTGACCAGCCTGCGCCAGTTCGCCACCGGCAACGCCCTGTTCGCCTTCTTCGACGCGCCCTGGTTTCCCCTCTACCTGCTGGTGATCTTCCTCTTCCATCCCTGGCTGGGGGCGCTGGCGCTGGCCGGGGCCGGCCTGCTGACGGGGCTGGCCTGGCTCAACCAGCGGCTGTCGCGGGTGCCGCTGGCCGAGGCGGGGCGGCTGTCGACGCAGGCCAGCCAGCAGGCCGAGGCCGACCTGCGCAACGCCGAGGCCATCGAGGCCATGGGCATGCTCGGCGCGCTGCGCCGGCGCTGGCTACACGTGCATCGGGCGTTTCTCGCCGAGCAGGGCCTGGCCAGCGAAAGGACCGCCGTGGTCGGTGCCTGGTCCAGGGGCGTACGCCTGGCCCTGCAGTCGCTGATGCTCGGGCTGGGCGCGCTGCTGGCGGTGGCCGGGGAGATTACCCCGGGAATGATGATCGCCGGCTCGATCCTGCTGGGTCGGGTGCTGGGGCCGCTGGACCAGCTGATCGGCGCCTGGAAGCAGTGGGCGCCGGCGCGGCAGGCCTACGAGCGCCTGGCGCGGCTGCTGGCCGACTGCCCGCCACGCGAACAAGGCATGACGCTGCCGGCTCCGCAGGGCCGCCTGCAGGTGGCGCGGGCGGTCGCCGCCGCTCCCGGCGGGCGGACGCCGGTACTGAGCGATGTCGGTTTCGGCCTGGAGCCCGGCGAATCGCTCGGCGTGCTCGGCCCGTCCGGTTCCGGCAAGTCCTGCCTGGCCCGCGTGCTGGTGGCGGCGCAGCCGCTGCTGGCCGGCAAGGTCCGCCTGGACGGCGCCGACCTGCACCGCTGGGACAAGGCCGCGCTCGGCCCGCATGTCGGCTATCTGCCGCAGGACGTGCAACTGATGGCCGGCAGCATCGCCGAGAACATCGCCCGCTTCGCCGAGGTGGAGATGGACAAGGTGGTGGCAGCAGCGCAACTGGCTGGTGTCCACGAACTGATCCTGCGTCTGCCGCAGGGCTACGACACCCGCCTGGGCGAAGCGGGTGCGGGGCTTTCCGGCGGGCAGAAGCAGCGCATCGGCCTGGCGCGCGCGCTGTACGGTCCGCCGGCACTGATCGTGCTTGACGAGCCCAACGCCAACCTCGATGAGGAGGGGGAGAAGGCCCTGCTGGCGGCCATCGCCCGGCTCAAGGAACAGCACCGCACGCTGGTGCTGATCACCCACAAGCCGGCGCTGCTGATCGGCGCCGACAAGCTGCTGGTGCTGAACGGCGGGCGGATTCAGGCGTTCGGCCCGGCCGCGCGGGTGCTGCAGGAGCTGCAACAGGCGGCGCGACCGGCGGCGGTGGCCCCGCCCCGGCCGGCGGTCAACGTCAGCTACCGCCTTAACGTGCCGGGGGAAACGACATGAGCGCCGCGCGCATCGCCCTGGTCGCCGACAACGACAGGCCGTCGCCCGGCCCCGCCCTGGACCACGCGCGCCCTGCGCGCATTGGCGGGTGGCTGGTGCTGCTGGGCTTCGCCGGCTTCCTGGCGTGGGCCGCGCTGGCGCCGCTGGACCGGGGCGTGCCGGTGTCCGGCCAGGTGATGGTGTCGGGCAACCGCAAGGCCGTGCAGCACGCCGGCGGCGGCCTGGTGGAACGCATCCTGGTGCGCGACGGCGAGCGGGTGCGGGCCGGCCAGGTGCTGGTGCGGATGGACGAGACCGCCCTGCGCGCTCAGGTCGAGGCCCTGCGCGCGCAGCACCTGGGGGCCGAGGCGATGGCGGCGCGGCTGAGCGCCGAACGCGATGGCCTGGCGGCCGTGGTTTTTCCGCCGACCCTGGCGGCACGGCGCGACGAGCCGCTGGTGGCCGCGGCGCTGGAGCTGCAGCGGCAACTGTTCGACAGCCGCCGGCAGGCGCTGGCCATGGAGCTGGACGGCCTGCGCGAGGGCATCGCCGGTGCCGAGGAGCAACTGCGCGGCCTGCATGCGCTGCGCCGGAGCAAGGCGCGCCAGAAGCAGGCCCTGGGGAAGCAGCTCGGCGGCCTGCGCGATCTGGCCCGCGAAGGCTACGTCGCGCGCAACCGCCTGCTGGACAGCGAACGGCTGTACGCCGAGCTCGACGGCGCGCTGGCCGAGGACATCGGCCGCATCGGCCAGCTGCAGCGGCAGATCCTGGAGATGCGCCTGAAACTCGGCCAGCGCCGCGAGGAATACCAGAAGGAGGTCCGCGGCCAGCTGGCTGAGGCGCAGATTCGTGCCGAAGAGCTGCGCCACCGCCTGGCCGGTGCCGAGTTCGAGCTGGCCGGCAGCCGGGTGCGGGCACCGGCCGATGGCATCGTGGTGGGCCTGAAAGTGTTCACCGACGGCGGCGTGGTCGCGCCGGGCCAGGCGCTGATGGAAATCGTGCCGGAGCACGAGCCGCTGCTGGTGGAGGGCCAGGTGCCGGTCCACCTGATCGACCGGGTGCACCCGGGCCTGCCGGTGGAGCTGATCTTCTCCGCCTTCAACCAGAGCACCACGCCGCGGATCGCCGGCGAGGTGCAGACGGTCTCGGCGGACCGGCTGGTCGACGAGACGACCGGCGAGCCCTACTACGGCCTGCGCGTGCGGGTCAGCGAGGCGGACATGCAGCAGCTGGCCGGGCTGACCATTCGCCCGGGCATGCCGGTGGAGGCCTTCGTCCGCACCGGCGAGCGCTCGCTGCTCAACTACCTGTTCAAGCCGCTGCTGGACCGCGTTCACCTGGCCCTGGTGGAAGACTGAGCATGCCGTGGAAACACCTGCTGCTGGCCGGCCTGCTGGGCTGCGCGTCCCCGGCCCGGGGCCTCGACCTGCTGGAGGCCTACGACCTGGCGCTGTTCCACGACCCGGCTTTCCAGGCGGCGATCCAGGCGCATGCCGCCGGCCAGGAGGAGCGCGCCATCGGCCGCGCCGGCCTGCTGCCGAGCCTGTCCTGGAGCTACAGCAACTCGGAGAACGACTCCGAAGTCAGGGCCGGGGAGGCGACGGCCGAACGCGATTACCGCAGCTACGCCTCCACCCTGACCTTGCAGCAGCCGCTGCTCGACTACGAGGCCTGGGCCCGCTACCGCCAGGGCGTGGCCCAGGCGCTGCTGGCCGACGAGCAGTACCGCGCGCAGGGGCAGGAGCTGGCCGTGCGGCTGCTGACCGCCTACAGCCAGGCGCTGCTGGCCCGGGAGAGGATCGAGCTGAGCCGTGCCCAGCGGCGCGCCTACGCCGAGCGCCTGCAGCTCAACCGGCGGCTGTTCGACAAGGGCGAGGGCACCCGTACCGATATCCTCGAGACCGAGGCGCGGCACGGCCTGGCGCTGGCCGAGGAAATCGAGGCGCAGGACAGTCTGGACGATGCCCTGCGCGTACTGCAGGCGATGCTCGGCCGTTCCCTGGCGATCGACGAGCTGGCGCCGCTGGCCGAGGTCTTCGAGCCGCTGCCGCTGCAGCCGGCGGCGTTCGACTCCTGGCGCGAACTGGCGCTGCGCAACAACCCGTTGCTGGCGGCGCAGCGCCATGGCCTGAGCGTCAGCGAACACGAGGTGGCGCAACGGCGCGCCGGGCACCTGCCGAAGGTCTCGCTGTACGCCAGCAGTCGCAAGACCAGTTCGGACTCGGAAAGCACCTACAACCAGAAATACGACACCAACAGCATCGGCGTGCAGATCAGCCTGCCGCTGTTCGCCGGCGGCGCCACCTCGGCCTCGGTGCGCCAGGCGGCGCGCCGGCTGGAGCAGGCCCGCCACGAGCTGGACGCGCAGACCGCGGAGGCCCTCAACGAACTGCGGCGCCAGTACGACCTGTCCCGCAGCAGCCAGGCCAGGATCCGCGCCTACCAGCTGGCGGTGGAGTCCGCCGGCCTGCTGACCGAGGCGACGCGCCGCAGCGTCGAGGGTGGCGAGCGCGTCAACCTCGACGTGCTGGATGCCGAGCAGCAGCTCTACGGCGCCCGCCGCGACCTGGCCGAAGCGCGCCACGGCTGGTTGCTGGCCTGGCTGAAGCTGCGCCAGGGCGCGGGTGTGCTGGGCGCCGAGGACCTGCAGGCACTGGCGCGGTACTTCCAGCCCGACCGGTGACGACCGCTCCGGCGGGAAAAAGCCGCTGCCCATTTACTGCCTGGACGCGGCTGATTCGTCTTATCTGAAGCGGGCAGGCGCCCGCTCTTCATTATTGGCCGAGAACAGGGAACCCTCCATGAGCGCCCCCACGCACCTGTCCCATCCGCTGCGTTCGCAGCGCCTGAATGCTCTGACCCACGAACCCCACCAGCGCCTCGAAGCACTGGTCAAGGCGCACGAGCCGTTCGCCAGCCGGGAGAACTTCGCCCGCTTCGTCGCCGCCCAGTACCTGTTCCAGTACGACCTGCAGAACCTCTACCAGGACCCGCGCCTGACGTCGCTGATGAACGACCTGCCGGCGCGCTGCCGGGTCGAGGCGGCGCGCCTGGACCTGGCCGACTTCGGCATGCCGGTGCCGGCGGGCGACGAAAGCATCCGCGAACGCCGGATGAGCGTCGGCGAGGCGCTGGCCTGGCTGTTCGTTTCCGAAGGCTCGAAGCTCGGCGCCGAGTTCCTGTTCCAGAAGGCCGCCGCACTGCGGCTGGACGAAGGCTTCGGCGCCCGCCACCTGGCTGCGCCGAAGGGCGGTCGCGCCCAGGGCTGGAAGCGCTTCGTCAAGGTGCTGGACGGCATCGAGCTGGATTCCGAGCAGGAACGCCAGGCCGATGCCGCCGCCATCGAGGCGTTCCAACGCTTCGCCGTGCACCTGGAGCGCTGCTTTGCCTGAGGCGTCGCCGGGCCGACCCGGTCGTCTGCGCTGGCTCTGGCTGGTCGTCGCCCATCTGGCGATCGGCCTGGCGCTGCTGGGCGTGGTGCTGCCCGGCCTGCCGACCACCGAGTTCGTTCTGCTCGCCGCCTGGGCCGCGTCGCGCAGCTCGCCGCGGCTGGCGGCCTGGCTTGAGAACCACCGGCTGTTCGGCCCGACCCTGCGCGACTGGCGCCGGGGCGGGGTGGTCGCGCGGCGCACCAAGGTCATCGCCAGCCTGGCGATGCTGGCGAGCCTGACGGTCCTGGCGCTGACCGTCTCCCACCGGCCCTCGGTGGCCTTCGCCGCCGCCGGCATGGCCTGCGGCGCCGCCTGGATCTGGAGCCGGCCGGAGCGGGCCTGTTCCGAATGACCTCGCCCACGGCTTTTCGTGGGAGCGGTCTCGATCGTGATCGGGGCAGCGCCTATTCGCGGTCAAGACCGCTTCCACGCTCGCAGGTTGGGTTGAGCGCAGCGAAGCCCAACGGGGCTGGAAACGCTGCCGGGCTTGCCGCTATAGGTTCCAACCCAGCCTGCGGGTCATTTGGCGAACAGCTGGCCGATGTCCTTGAACGCCTTGAACTCCAGGGCGTTGCCACAGGGGTCGAGGAGGAACATGGTGGCCTGCTCGCCGACCTGGCCCTTGAAGCGCACGTAGGGCTCGATCACGAACGCGGTCTGCAGGCTTTGCAGGCGGTCGGCCAGCGCCTGCCAGGTATCCCACTCCAGCACCACGCCGAAATGCGGCACTGGCACGTCGTGGCCGTCCACCGGGTTGCGGTGGGCGGCTTCCTGGTGCGCCATCTTCGGGGCCTCGTGGATGACCAACTGGTGGCCGAAGAAGTCGAAGTCGACCCAGTGGTCGCTGCTGCGGCCTTCCGGGCAGCCGAAGACTTCACCGTAGAAATGCCGGGCGGCGGCCAGGTCGTACACGGGGATCGCCAGGTGAAAGGGAGAGAGTGCCATGCAAGGGATTCCTTCAGGGGTTTTTCCGGCATTCTGAGCAGCAGCCGTTTCGATGAAAAGCGCGTATCTTTGCTGTTGAGCAACAAGGATTTCGATCGATGCTGCGCGAACTCAGGACCTTCGTCGCCGTGGCCCGCCACGGCACCTTCGCCGCCGCTGGCCAGCACGTCGGGTTGACCCAGTCGGCGGTCAGCGCGCAGATGCGCGTGCTCGAGCGCCAGCTCGGCGTGCCGCTGTTCGAACGCAGTGGGCGTGCCGCGGTGCTCAACGCCGCGGGGCGGCATGCCCTGCCGCTGGCCGAGCAGATCCTCGGGCTGTTCGCCCAGATGGCCCTGGCGGAGGACGTCGCCCAGTGGCGCGGCGAGCTGCGCATCGGCGCCATCGCCACCGTGCAGACCGGGTTGTTGCCCGAAGCGCTGCCGTCGTTTCGCGCGCGCGCGCCGCACATTGAGCTGAAGCTGGTGCCGGGCGTGTCGCTGGAGCTGCTCAGCCGGCTCGACGCCGGCGAGCTCGACCTGGCGCTGCTGATCAAGCCGCCCTTCGACCTGCCCAAGGAGCTGCTGGAGGTGCCGCTGGTGCACGAGCCCTTCGTGCTGGTGCTGCCCGAGGGCCTGGCCGGCGACGACCCGCTGCAGCTGCTCGCCACCCAGCCGCTGGTGCGCTACGACCGGCGCTCCTTCGGCGGCCGCCTGGTGGAGGGCTTTCTGCGCCAGCATCGCCTGCAGGTACGCGAGGCGCTGGAGCTGGACGAGCTGGATGCCATCGTGCGCATGGTCGAGGCCGGCATGGGCGTGGCGCTGATTCCACGCGCCGGGCTCTGGCTGCAGCGCCGGGCCCGGGTGCGCGTGCTCGAGCTCGGCGCGCTCGGCTTCAACCGGCAACTGGTGGCGGTGATGCGCCGCGCCCAGCGCCAGCCGGCGCTGGCGTGCCTGCTCGAATGCCTGCGCAGCGCGGGGCGCTAGGCAAGGCGCCGCCGTCACCCCTCACCCCAGCCCTCTCCCGCCGGGGAGGGGGATGGTTTGGTGTTGGTGCCGGCATCGCGCAGGCGCCGGTCGCAGGCAAGGCCTGTGCCGGCAGGTCTGCGCCTGGGCTCCAGGCCGCGCCGTGCCTTTCCCTTCTCCCGCCGGGAGAAGGTGGCCCGCAGGGCCGGATGAGGGAAGACCCTGCGCACCAGCCCCGTTCCAGAGGGGAGAGGGGTCTTGCGCCGGGTGTCGAGGGCGGTTCGCGAGCAAGCTCGCTCCTACGAGAAGGGTGCACGCCTGCCGGGGAGACGCCGCCTGCGACCGCATCACGCGGCGCTGCGTCCGGCGCCAGATCAACGCCCGCTCCCACAAGAGCCTCCGAAAACGAAAGAGCCCGCACAGGGCGGGCTCTTCGATCAGGGCCTTGCGGCGATCAGAATGCCGGCACCACGGCGCCCTGGTACTTCTCTTCGATGAACTGCTTCACGTCCTCGCTGTGCAGCGCCGCGGCGAGCTTCTGCATGGCGTCGCTGTCCTTGTTGTCCGGACGGGCGACGAGGATGTTGACGTAGGGCGAGTCGCTGCCTTCGATGATGAGTGCGTCCTCGGTGGGATTGAGCTTGGCTTCCAGCGCGTAGTTGGTGTTGATCAGCGCCAGATCGACCTGGGTCAGCACACGCGGCAGGGTGGCCGCTTCCAGCTCGCGGATCTTGATGCGCTTGGGATTCTCGGCGATGTCCTTCGGCGTGGCGGTGATGCCGGCGCCGTCCTTCAGGCCGATCAGCCCGGCCTTGTCCAGCAGCAGCAGCGCGCGGCCGCCGTTGGTGGCGTCGTTGGGGATGACCACGGTGGCGCCTTCGGGCAGCGCGTCGAGGGATTCGTACTTATCGGAGTAGGCGCCGAAGGGCTCGATGTGCACGCCGGCGACGCTCACCAGCTCGGTGCCGCGGCCCTTGTTGAACTCGTCGAGGTAGGGCTGGTGCTGGAAGAAGTTGGCGTCCAGGCGCTTCTCGGCGACCTGGATGTTCGGCTGCACGTAGTCGGTGAAGACCTTCACGTTGAGCGTCACGCCCTGCTCGGCCAGCGCCGGCTTGATGTGCTCGAGAAGCTCGGCGTGCGGCACGGCGGTGGCGGCGACGTTCAGGGTGTCCGCCGCCTGGGCGGAAAACGCGGCGATGGTGGCCAGGGCAGCAATCAGTTTCTTCATCGTGGGTTCCTTGGAGTGAGCGGGGTGCGATGGTTCGCTCGCCCTTCTTATGGGTTCATTTGCGTGAAAAATGGGTGACCAGCCGGTCGCCGACGCTCTGCAGGACCTGCACCAGAACCAGCAGCAGCACGACGGTGACGACCATGACGTCGGTCTGGAAGCGCTGGTAGCCGTAGCGGATCGCCAGGTCGCCGAGGCCGCCGGCACCCACCACGCCGGCCATCGCGGTGTAGGACACCAGGGTGATGGCGGTGACGGTGATGGCGGCGATGATGCCCGGGCGGGCTTCGGGCAGCAATGCGGCGAAGATGATCTGCCGGGTGGTGGCGCCCATCGCCTGGGTGGCCTCGATGATGCCGCGGTCGACCTCGCGCAGCGCGGTCTCCACCAGCCGTGCGAAGAAGGGCGCGGCGCCCACCACCAGCGGCGGGATGGCCCCGGCGACGCCGAGCGAGGTGCCGGTGAGCAGCACGGTGAAGGGGATCATCACGATCAGCAGGATGATGAACGGCAGCGAACGCAGCACGTTCACCACGAACGACAGCAGCGCGTACAGCGGGCCGTTCTCGAACAGCTGGCGCGGGCCGGTGAGGAACAGCAGCACGCCCAGCGGCAGGCCGAGCAGGATGGTGAACAGCAGCGAGCCGCCGAGCATCAGCAGGGTGTCCAGCGTGGCGAGCCAGATGTCGTACCAGTCGATGTTGGCGAAGAGCGTCTCGTACAGGGCTTGCATCAGCGCAGAACCTCCACGTGCACCTCGGCGGCCTCGAAGCGGGCCAGGGCGGCGGCCAGGTCGCCGCCGACCAGGGCGAGGGTGAGCTGGCCGTAGGGCACGTCCTTGATGCGGTCGATGCGCCCGGCGAGGATGCTGTAGTCGACCCCGGTTTCGCGCGCCACGGTGCCGAGCAGCGGGGTGTAGGTGGCCTCGCCCTGGAAGGTCAGGCGCAGGATGCGGCCCGGCACGTGGGCGAAGTCGTCGCGCTGTTCGTTCTCGTCCAGCGCCTCGTCCTCCTGGACGAAGCGCTGGGTGGTCGGGTGCCGCGGATGCAGGAACACCTCGGCCACCGGCCCCTGCTCGACGATGCGCCCGTCGTCCATCACCGCCACGCGGTCGCAGACGCGGCGGATCACGTCCATCTCGTGGGTGATGAGCACGACGGTCAGCTTCAGCTCGCGGTTGATCTCGCCGAGCAGCTGCAGCACCTGCGCGGTGGTCTGCGGGTCCAGCGCGCTGGTGGCCTCGTCGCACAGCAGGATGTCCGGCTCGGTGGCCAGCGCGCGGGCGATGCCGACCCGCTGCTTCTGCCCGCCGGAGAGCTGCGCCGGGTACTTGCGCGCATGGTCCTGGAGGCCGACGCGGGCGAGCAGGGCGGCGACGCGCTGGTCGATCTCGGCGCGCGAACGGCCTCCGGCCAGCCGCAGGGGCATGGCGACGTTGTCGGCCACGGTCTTGGAGCTGAGCAGGTTGAAGTGCTGGAAGATCATCCCGACGCGCTGGCGGAAGCGCCGCAGGCCGTCGGTGTCGAGCGCGGTGACGTCCTCGCCGTTGACCAGGATGCGCCCGCCGGAGGGTTCCTCCAGACGGTTGATCAGCCGCAGCAGCGTGCTCTTGCCGGCGCCGGAGTGTCCGATCAGGCCGAACACCTCGCCGCTTTCGATGTTGAGCCGGGTCGGTTGCAGCGCGGGGATGTCGCGATTGCCGACGCGGTACGTTTTGTGGACCTGGTCGAATTCGATCACGGGCGGACCTTGTGGGTACGTCATCTGGCCGGGCGGTGGCCCGAAGGGGGCGCATTCTACCCGGCGGGCCCGTTTTCGCGCCATCGGCGATGACGTGAGATAGGCACAGCACATCGTCGTGATTGGCGACGTTTATCGCAATGGGCGAAACGAATCCCGCCCCGGCGGGGTCGGTAAAGCTGCCCGTGAACTGATCCTGGCGACCGCCGAGGTCGCGAGCGTTCCGATCGCTTTGCGGTTTCAGCCCACCCGCTCGATGAGGCAGACCATGACCGACTCCAAGAAACCCAGCGAACTGGCCGGCTCCGACGCGCTCGACCGCCGCAACCACAACGCCAAGACCGACAGCCTGGAAACCTTTCGCTCCGACGCCACCGGCCAGGCGCTGACCACCAACCAGGGCGTGAAGATCGCCGACAACCAGAACACCCTCAAGGCGGGCAACCGTGGGCCCTCGCTGCTCGAAGACTTCATCATGCGCGAGAAGATCACCCACTTCGACCACGAGCGCATTCCCGAGCGCATCGTCCATGCGCGCGGCGCCGCGGCGCACGGCGTGTTCGTCAGCTACGGCGACCACAGCGACCTGACCAAGGCTTCCTTCCTCTCTGCCGAGGGCAAGGAGACCCCGGTGTTCGTGCGCTTCTCGACGGTGCAGGGGCCGCGCGGCTCGGCCGACACGGTGCGCGACGTGCGTGGCTTCGCCACCAAGTTCTACACCGACGAGGGCAACTTCGACCTGGTCGGCAACGACATCCCGATCTTCTTCATCCAGGACGCGATCAAGTTCCCGGACTTCGTGCATGCGGTCAAACCCGAGGCGCACAACGAGATTCCCACCGGCCAGTCGGCCCACGACACCTTCTGGGACTTCGTCTCGCTGACGCCGGAATCGGCGCACATGGTGCTCTGGGTGATGTCCGACCGTGGCATCCCGCGGTCCTACCGGTCGATCGAAGGCTTTGGCATCCACACCTTCCGCATGATCAACGCCGAGGGCAAGAGCCGCTTCGTCAAGTTCCACTGGAAGCCGCTGGCCGGCGCCTATTCGCTGGTCTGGGACGAGGCGCTCAAGCTCGGCGGCAAGGACCCGGACTTCAACCGCCGCGACCTCTGGGAATCCATCGAGTCGGGCGATTACTTCGAGTGGGAGTTCGGCGTGCAGGTGGTCGAGGAGGAGGACGAGCACAGCTTCGACTTCGACCTGCTCGATCCGACCAAGATCATCCCCGAAGAAGTGGTCCCGGTCCGCGTGCTGGGCAAGATGACGCTCAACCGCAACCCCGACAACTTCTTCGCCGAGACCGAGCAGGCCGCCTTCCACCCCGGCCACATCGTGCCCGGCATCGATTTCAGCAACGACCCGCTGCTGCAGGGCCGGCTGTTCTCCTACACCGACACCCAGCTGCTGCGCCTGGGCGGGCCGAACTTCCACGAGATCCCGATCAACCGCCCGGTGGCGCCGCTGCACAACAACCAGCGCGACGCCTTCCACCGGCAGACGATCCACAAGGGCCGCGCGCCCTACGAGCCCAACTCGATCGACGGCGGCTGGCCCAAGGAGGCTCCGCCGGCGGCCAGCGGCGGTGGTTTCGAGAGCTACCCCGAGCGCGTCGAGGGGCACAAGATCCGCAACCGGAGCGAGTCGTTCGGCGACCACTTCTCCCAGGCCACGCTGTTCTGGAACAGCATGAGCGCTCCGGAGAAGGAACACATCATCGGCGCCTACACCTTCGAGCTGGGCAAGGTCGAGCGGATCTTCATCCGCGAACGCCAGGTCAACGAGATCCTCGCCAACATCGACCTGGAGCTGGCCCGCCGCGTCGCGGAGAACCTCGGCCTGCCGGCCCCGACGGCGCCGAGCAGGCCGACCAAGGCGCCGACGCCCGCCGCCTCGCCGGCGCTGAGCCTGCTGAACCGCCTGACCGGCACCATCAGGTCGCGCAAGGTCGCCATCCTGGTCGCCGACGGCGTGGACGGCCAGGCGGTGGACGCCTTCAAGCGCAAGCTCGCCGAGCAGGGCGCGATGGCCAAGCTGATCGGCCCGAGCCCGGCGCCGGTGACCACCGCCGACGGGCAGACGCTGGTCACGGACGCGGCCATGGACGGCATGCCGTCGATCGCCTTCGATGCGGTGTTCGTACCAGGGGGTGCCCAGAGCGTCGAGGCCATGAGCGGCAGCGGCGAGGCCAAGCATTATCTGCTCGAGGCCTACAAGCACCTCAAGCCGATCGCGCTGGTCGGCGAGGCGCGGCAACTGCCCGTCGCCCTGGGCCTGCAGGCCGATGCCGGGCTGGTCGACGGTGACGACGTCGCGGCGGTGTTCGGACCGTTCGCCCAGGCGCTGGCACAGCACCGCATCTGGGCGCGCGAGGCGGTGGCCAAGGGCATACCGGCCTGATGCGCCGGGCCTGCCCGGGTATCGGCTCGGGTGGGCCGCAGGCCCGTCCGAGGCTTGAAGGCTTGAAGGCTTGAAGGCTTGAAGGCTTGAAGGCTTGAAGGCTTGAGGCCAGAAAAGCGTCGCCCCGAGGTCGGGCCTCCCACAAAAGCAGCGAGCTCCACCGACCCCGTGGGAGGCGCGCCCCCGCGGCGACTGCAGGCCACAGGCCTGCCCGAAGCCTCGAAGCCTTTCCCCGAGGCCGAGCCTCCCACAAAAGCGGCTGAGGCTTGAAGGCTTGAAAGCTTGAGGCCAGAAAAGCGTCGCCCCGAGGTCGGGCCTCCCACAAAAGCGGCAGGCCCCCACCGAACCCGTGGGAGGCGCGCCCCCGCGGCGACTGCAGGCCACAGGCCTGCCCGAAGCCTCGAAGCCTTGCCCCGAGGCCGAGCCTCCCACAAAAGCGGCTGAGGCTTGAAGGCTTGAAGGCTTGAGGCCAGAAAAGCGTCGCCCCGAGGTCGGGCCTCCCACAAAAGCAGCGAGCTCCACCGACCCCGTGGGAGGCGCGCCCTCGCGGCGACTGCAGGCCGCAAGGCCTGCCCGAAACCTCGAACGGCCGCTCGGCGCACTTTTCGCATCGCCGAGACCGTCCATAGACCCATGTCATGACCACACCGGCTTCGCTCGCCCATGCTGGAGGCGCTTCTGTCGGCCCATGGAGCCTCCCCATGAACGAAACCACTACCGCAACCCGCCACGGCCTGCCGGGCATTCCGATCGGCCTGGTGGTGGCCATACTGGCGCTGGTCGGCGTGCTGCTGTTGCCGTTGCCGGCCGATCTGTCTGTCGCCGGCCAGCGTGTGCTGGCGATCCTGGCGTTCGCGGTGATCGTCTGGATCACCGAAGCGGTGTCCTACGAGGCCAGCGCGATCATGATCACCGCGCTGCTGGCCTTTCTGGTCGGCACGGCACCCACGGTGGACAACCCGGAAGTCGTCTACGGCACCTCGCGGGCCATCGGCATGGGCCTGTCCGGTTTCGCCAACCCGGCCCTGGCGCTGGTGGCCGGCGCGCTGTTCATCGCCGCGGCGATGACCCTGACCGGACTGGACCGGCGCATCGCCCTGGTCACCCTGTCGAAGGTGGGCACCCGTCCGCGGCACATCCTCGGCGGCACCCTGGTGGTCATCGTGCTGCTCAGCCTGGTGGTGCCCAGCGCCACGGCGCGCGCCGCCTGCGTGGTGCCGATCATGCTCGGCATCGTCACCGCCTTCGGCATCGACAAGCGCTCGAACTTCGCGGTCGGCATGATGATCGTCGTCGCCCAGGGCACCAGCATCTGGAACATCGGCATCCAGACCGCGGCGGCGCAGAACCTGCTGCTGGTGGGCTTCATGGACAGGCTGCTGGGCGAGCGGGTGAGCTGGATCGACTGGCTCGTCGCCGGCGCGCCCTGGGCGGTGCTGATGTCCTTCGTGCTGCTGGTCGTGGTGCTGCGGCTGCTGCCGCCGGAAACCGAGCGCGTCGCCGGCGGCAAGGAGGCGGTGGCGCGCGCCCTCGCCGAGCTGGGCCCGATGACGTCCGCGCAGAAGCGCCTGCTGGCGGTTTCCCTCGGACTGCTGCTGTGCTGGGCCAGCGAGGGCAAGCTGCACGCCTTCGACACCACCAGTACCACCTACGCCGGCCTGGTGCTCCTGATGCTGCCGCGCATCGGCGTGATGGACTGGAAGGAAGTGCAGGCGCGGGTGCCCTGGGGCACGGTGATCGTCTTCGGGGTCGGCATCAGCCTGGGCACCGTGCTGCTTGCCACCCAGGCCGGGCAATGGCTCGGCGCCCAAGTGGTGGCGCACACCGGACTCGGCGTGGTCGGCCCGCTGGGCATCTTCGCCATCCTCGCGGCCTTCCTCATCGTCATCCACCTGGGGTTCGCCAGCGCGACGGCGCTGACCTCGGCGATGCTGCCGATCCTGATTTCCGTATTGCTCAGCCTGCCGGGGGACTTCAGCCAGCTGGGCATGACCATGCTGCTCGGCTTCGTGGTCAGCTACGGCTTCATCCTGCCGATCAACGCCCCGCAGAACATGGTCTGCCTGGGGACCGAGACCTTCACCGCGCGGCAGTTCGCCAGGGTGGGCCTGCTGCTGACCCTGATCGGCTACCTGAGCATGCTGCTGTTCGCCGTGACCTGGTGGCGCTGGCTGGGCTGGATCTGAGCCGGGCCGCCGCTTCAGTGGGGCGGGCTCGGCTCCTGCACCGGTACCAGGTCCGGCGTCGTTACGGCATTGCTGACGGCGAAGCGGGCCTGGCGCATCTGCTCGATCGACTGCTCCAGCCCGGTGGTCAGCGCCGGGGCGCCGGGCATCAGGCTGCGCGCCTGGCCAAGCGCACGGGCGGCGGTGTCGATGTCGCCGGCCTCCAGCGCCGCGCCGCCGAGGCGGATCAGCGCGTCGGCCAGCGTCCGCTGGGCCTGCTCGAAGCGTGCATCGCCGGGGCTCGCCTGGGCGCGGGCCGCCTCCAGCTGCGCCTGGGCCTGTTCCAGCTGGCCGGCGTCGAGGGCGCGCTCGATTTCGCGGAGCTGGGCTGCCAGCCGGTCATCGGCCCGGGCCGTCGGCAGCAGCAGGGCGTAGAGCGTGAACGCGAGCGCCGGCCAGGGCCGGGATACGGACGACTTCATGTCTGCAGGTCCCGTTTTGCGCAAAAAACGCTCGATTCTACACGGCGCGACGTGGCAGAAGGAAACTGGCGAGGAAGATCGCCGCGGCGCTGACCACGATCGACGGCCCCGCCGGGGTGTCCTCGAACCAGGACAGGGTCAGCCCCAGGCACACCGCCACCAGGCCGATCAGGCTGGCGCCCAGCGCCATGGCCTCCGGCGTGCGCGCGTGGCGCTGGGCGGCCGCCGCCGGAATGATCAGCAGCGAGGTGATCAGCAGCACGCCGACGATTTTCATCGCCACCGCGATGACGATGGCGATCAGCAACATCATCGCCAGGCGGATCGCCGCCACCGGCAGGCCCTCCACCCGCGCCAGCTCCTCGTGCACGGTGATCGCCAGCAGCGGCCGCCACAGCGGGATCAGCACCAGCAGCACCAGCGCGCTGCCGCCGAGAATCCAAATCAGGTCGCTGCCGCTGACCGCCAGCAGGTCGCCGAACAGGTAGGCCATCAGGTCGACGCGCACGTCGCGCATGAAGCTCAGGGCTACCAGGCCGAGCGACAGGGTGCTGTGCGCGAGGATGCCGAGCAGGGTGTCCGAGGCCAGCGGCTGGCGCTGCTGCAGCGTCACCAGCAGCACCGCGAGCAGCACGCAGCAGGCGGTAACCGCGAGCGTCGGGCTGACCTCCAGCATCAGCCCGAGGGCGATGCCCAGCAGCGCGGCGTGGGACAGGGTGTCGCCGAAATAGGCCATGCGCCGCCAGACCACGAAGGAGCCGAGCGGACCGGCGACCAGCGCCAGGGCGAGGCCGGCGAGAAGGGCGTTGAGCAGGAAGTCAGGCATGCTTGTGGTTGCAGTCCGGCCCGTGCACGTGGGCTTTCACCACGCTGCCGTGCAGATCGTGGTCATGGTCGTGATGGTGGTGGTAGACGGCCAGGCTGCGGGCGTCCTGGCCGAACAGCTCGACGAAGGCCGGGTCGCTGCTGACCTGCTCGGGGTGCCCGGAGCAGCACACGTGGCGGTTCAGGCAGACCACCTGGTCGGTGGCGCTCATCACCAGGTGCAGGTCGTGGGAGACCATCAGCACGCCGCAGCCGTGGCGGTCGCGCAGGCGGCCGATCATGCGGTACAGCTCGGCCTGGCCGCTGACGTCGACGCCTTGCACCGGCTCGTCCAGCACCAGCAGCTCCGGCTCGCGCAGCAGCGCGCGGGCCAGCAGCACGCGCTGCAGCTCGCCGCCGGAAATCGACTGCAGCGGGCTGTCGATCACTCCTTCGGCGCCGACCTCGGCCAGCGCCGCCTGCGCGCGAGCGCGGTCGACCTTCGGCACCAGGCGCAGGAAGCGCAGCACCGTGAGCGGCAGGGTGGCGTCGACGTGCAGCTTCTGCGGCATGTAGCCGATGCGCAGCTTCGGCTTGCGCCAGACCCTGCCGCTGTCCGGTCTGAGCAGGCCGAGCACGGTGCGTACCAGGGTGGTCTTGCCGGCGCCGTTGGGGCCGATCAGCGTGACGATCTCGCCGCGCCGCACGCGCAGCCGCGCGCCCTCCAGCACCGGCTGGTGGGCGAAGCGTACGTGAATGTCCTGCAGTTCGATCAGCGCATCGCTCATGCGGCTTTCCGGCAGGAGGTACAGAGGCCGACCACTTCCACGGTCTCGCCCTCGACGCGGAAGCCGACCTGGTCGGCGGCCTTGCCGATCGCCGCGTTGATGCCCGGATCCTGCACCTCTATCGCGGTGTGGCAGTTGCGGCAGATGAGGAACTGGCCCTGGTGCGGGTGTTCGGGGTGGTTGCAGCCGATGAAGGCGTTGAGCGAGGCGAGGCGGTGCACCAGGCGGTTTTCCAGCAGGAAGTCCAGCGCCCGGTAGACGGTCGGCGGCGCGGCGCGACGGCCGTCTTCCTCGCTGAGGATGGCGAGAATGTCGTAGGCGCCGAGCGGCTTGTGGCTCTGCCAGACCAGCTCGAGCACGCGCCGGCGCAGCGCGGTCAGGCGCACGCCCTGGCGCGCGCAGAGGTGGTCGGCCTCGGCCAGCGCCTGGTGCACGCAATGGTCGTGGTCGTGAGGGGTGCAGGCCAGCGGAGTGTTGGACATGGCGGCGACGCAGCAAGGGAGAGACGTTATTATATAACTCATTCCCCTCCCGCAGAGTACCGTCCGTGCCGCGCCTTTTCGTCGTCCCCGTCCTTTTCCTGCTTGCAGTTCTCGCTTCGGCCGCGCAGGCGGAGGTGAAGCTGGTGACCAGCATCAAGCCGCTTCAGCTCATCGCCGCCGCCGTGCAGGACGGCGCCGGCCAGCCGCGGGCGCTGCTGCCGCCGGGCGCCTCGCCGCATCACTACGCGCTGCGCCCGTCAGACGTGCGCCTGGTGCGCGAGGCGGACCTGTTCTACTGGATCGGCCCGGACCTCGAGGGCTTCCTGGCGCGCGTCCTGGAAGGGCGCGAGGGTCCGTCGGTCGCCGTGCAGCAACTGCCCGGGCTGACCTTGCGGCATTTCGACGACGGCCATGCCGAGGCGCACGCTGAGCACGAGCACGAGCACGAGGAGCATGCTCCCGTTGGCGAGCACGATCACGCGCACCGCCCCGGCAGCCTGGACGCCCACCTCTGGCTGCTGCCGGCCAACGCGCGGGTGATCGCCCGGCAGATGGCCGCCGACCTGACGCGCGTCGACGCCGCCCGGGCCGAGCGCTACCGGGCCAACCTGCAGGCCTTCGAAGCCCGCCTGGATGCGCTGGACGCCGAACTGAAGCAGCGCCTCACCGCGGTGAGCGATCGGCCCTTCTTCGTCTTCCACGAGACCTACGACTACTTCGAGCAGGCCTACGGGCTGGAGCACCGGGGCGTGTTCAGCCTCGGCGAGGTCCAGCCCGGCGCCCGCCAGGTCGCCGGCATGCGCGAGCGCCTGCAGGCGGCCGGCCCCAGCTGCGTGTTCAGCGAGCCGCCGTTGCGCCCGCGCCTGGCCGAAACCCTGACCCGTGGCCTGCCGGTGCGCCTCGCCGAACTCGACGCCCTGGGCGTCGGCGTCGAGACCGATGCCCGCGGCTACGAACGGCTGCTGGACAACCTCGCCGCCCAGCTGGCGGGCTGTCTGGAGAGCCTGTAGCGCGGTTGCGGGCACCAAGGCAGCGCCGCGCTTTTCCCTTCGCCCTTCGGGAGAAGGTGGCCCGCAGGGCCGGATGAGGGAAGCCCCTGCACACTCGCCCTTACCCCGGCCCTCTCCGGAGGGAGAGGGGTTTTCGATCGGGACGTGGCGAGGAGCAGGCCCAGGTCGCAGGCAGAGCCTGCTCCTACAGGTTCACCCTGAGCACAGGCAGCGCCGCTGCTCTTTCCCTTCTCCCGCCGGGAGAAGTTGGCCCGTAGGGCCGGATGAGGGCGGTGTTCGCGGCCCGCAGCCCAGCCGCTAGAGTGCGAAGGGCAGGGGCAGCGAAGGCGAGGCCCGGCGAGCGGCCAAGCGTCGCTCGAACTCGGCGGGGTCGTGGATCAGCACCGCCTGCCCGGCATGCGCGCGGGCGGCGATCAGGCGCGAAAGCCAGAAGCGCACGCAGGCGATGCGCAGCATGGCATCCCACAGCTCGGCCTCGGCCGGGGTGAAACGCCGTTGCGCGGCGTAGGCGGCGAGCAGCGCCTGGGCGCGCGGGCGGTCCAGGGCGCCGTCGGCGTGCGAGCACCAGTCGTTCACCGCGATGGCCAGATCGTAGAGCATCGGCCCGGCGCAGGCGTTGTAGAAGTCGATCACCCCGGTCAGCGTGCTGCCTTCGAACAGCACGTTGTCGCGGAACAGGTCGGCATGCAGGTTGGCCCGCGGCAAGGCGAGGATCTGCGCCTTCAGCGCGCGGATTTCCGCCAGCGCCTCGTCCAGCAGCGCCCGCGGCGCCGTGCCCAGGGTGTCGAGCAGCCCGGGGCCGGCCTCGAGCATCCAGTCCAGGCCGCGGTCGCTGCGCCGTTCCAGCACGCGCCCCTGCGTCGCTCGGTGCAGGCGCGCCAGCAGGGCGCCGACCTGCGCGCAGTGCGCCGTGCCCGGTTCGGCCACGTGCCGGCCGGGCAGCCGCGGCTGCAGTAGCGCCGGCTTGCCGGCCAGGCTGCGCAGCGCCTCGCCGCTGCCGTCGCGCAGCGCATAGGGCACCGGTAGTTCGGCCTCGTGCAGCACGTCGAGCAGCTCGATGAAGAACGGCAGGTCGGCCACCGGCCCGCGCTCGACCAGCGTCAGCACGTACTCGCCGCGCTCCAAGCTGACGAAGAAGTTGCTGTTCTCGCTACCGGCGGCGATGCCCTGGAAGGCGAGCAGCCGGCCGCGCCCGTAGCGGGCGAGGAAGGGTTCCAAGTCGGTGCGTTCGAGCGGGGTGAAGACGGACATCGGCGATGGTTACCAGCTGAAGATTTCCCACGAGGGGATGAGCATGTCCGGACGGTCGCTGCGGATGAAGTTGCTGTCGCCGTCGGCGCGCACCAGGAAGTACGGCTTGCCGTGCTTGGGCGTGATCTTCACCGCGTAGAGAAAGCCGTTGACGCGGTACTCCTCGACCGTGCGATCGCCGTCCTGACGGATGGTGACGTCCGGCTCGGCATCGGCTGCCTGCTGTGCCAGCACGACCGTCGGTGCCAGCGTCAACAGCCCGGCCAGGATCAGGTGTTTCGCGGCTCGCATGGTAATCTTGCCTCTTTGTTGGTCTGGGTCCTGCGCATTCTAGCCGCCGGCCCGCCGAAAAGGTTGATCCCGCTCATGAGTGAAACGCCCCTGGTCCTGGTGGACGGTTCGTCCTACCTCTACCGCGCCTTCCATGCCCTGCCGCCGCTGACCACCTCCACCGGCAAGCCGACCGGTGCGGTCAAGGGCGTGCTGAACATGCTGCTCAGCCTGCGCAAGCAGTATCCGGACAGCCCCTTCGCGGTGGTCTTCGACGCCAAGGGCAAGACCTTCCGCGACGAGCTGTTCGCCGAGTACAAGTCGCACCGTCCGCCGATGCCGGACGACCTGCGCAGCCAGGTCGAGCCGCTGCACGCCAGCATCCGTGCGCTCGGCCTCCCGCTGCTGTGCGTCGACGGCGTCGAGGCCGACGACGTGATCGGCACCCTGGCCCGGCGCTGCGCCGCGCTCGGCCGCGACGTGGTGATCTCCACCGGCGACAAGGACATGGCCCAGCTGGTCTGCCCGCACGTGACCCTGGTCAACACCATGACCGGCAGCGTCTACGACGTCGAGGGGGTGAAGACCAAGTTCGGCGTCGGCCCCGAGCTGATCATCGACTTCCTCGCGCTGATGGGCGACAAGGTGGACAACATCCCCGGCGTGCCCGGGGTCGGCGAGAAGACCGCCTGCGGCCTGCTCAACGGCATCGAGGGCGGGCTCAGGGGCCTGTACCAGAACCTCGACAAGGTCTGCGACCTGCCGATCCGCGGCGCCAAGTCGCTGGCCGCCAAGCTCGAGGAGCACAAGGACGCGGCCTTCCTCTCCTACGAGCTGGCGACCATCAAGCTCGACGTGCCGCTGGAGGTCGAGGTCGCCAACCTGATGCCCGAGCCACCGCACCGCGACGCGCTGATCGCACTGTACCGTGAGCTTGAGTTCAAGAACTGGCTGGACGAGCTGCTGCGCGAGGCCAAGGCCGCCGGCGAGGACTGCGACATCCAGCCCGAGGGCTGCTCGGTGCAGGCCGAGGCCGAGTACGAGACGCTTCTCGAGCAGGCCGACTTCGACCGCTGGCTGGCGCGCCTGCAGGGCGCCGACTGCTTCGCCTTCGACACCGAGACCACCAGCCTCGACGCCCAGCGCGCCGAGCTGGTCGGCGTGTCCTTCGCCGTCGAGCCGGGCAAGGCCGCCTACGTGCCGCTGTGCCACAGCTACATGGGCGTGCCTAAGCAACTCGACCGCGACGCCGTGCTGGCCGCGCTCAAGCCACTGCTGGAAGACGCGGGGCGGATGAAGATCTGCCAGCACGGCAAGTACGACATGAACGTGCTCGCACACTACGGCATCGGGATGCGTGGCCTGGCCTTCGACACCATGCTCGAGTCCTACGTGCTCGACGCCACCGCCACCCGCCACGACATGGAC
This sequence comes from Stutzerimonas azotifigens DSM 17556, assembly GCF_000425625.1. Lineage (GTDB taxonomy): Bacteria > Pseudomonadota > Gammaproteobacteria > Pseudomonadales > Pseudomonadaceae > Stutzerimonas > Stutzerimonas azotifigens. Next base: position 12,935 of record NZ_KE384416.1, on the reverse strand, counting down.
AGCCTGGCGCTGAAGTACCTCGGTCGCGGCACCATCCGCTTCGAGGACATCGCCGGCAAGGGCGCCAAGCAGCTGACCTTCGACCAGATCGCCATCGAGCAGGCCGGGCCCTACGCGGCGGAGGACGCCGACGTCACCCTGCGCCTGCACCAGACGTTGTGGGGCAGACTCGAGCAGACGCCGTCGCTGGTCGGTGTGCTGAAGGACATCGAGATGCCGCTGGTGCCGGTACTGGCGCGCATCGAGCGCAACGGCGCGCTGGTCGACGCCCAGTTGCTCGGCCAGCAGGGCATCGAGCTCGGCGAGAAGATGGTCGAGCTCGAACGCCAGGCCTACGAAATCGCCGGCGAGGAATTCAACCTCGGCTCGCCGAAGCAGCTCTGCGCCATCCTCTACGACAAGCTCGGCTGCCCGGTGCTGTCCAAGACCTCCGGCGGCCAGCCGTCCACCGCCGAGGGCGTGCTCGCCGAACTGGCCGAGCGCGACTACCCGCTGCCGAAGGTGATCATGCAGCACCGCTCGCTGAGCAAGCTCAAGGGCACCTACACCGACAAGCTGCCGCAGCAGATCAACCCGCGCACCGGGCGCATCCACACCAGCTACCACCAGGCGGTCACCGCCACCGGGCGGCTGTCGTCGTCGGATCCGAACCTGCAGAACATCCCGATCCGCACCGCCGAGGGCCGGCGCATCCGCCAGGCCTTCGTCGCGCCGAAAGGCTATCGCCTGCTGGCGGCGGACTACTCGCAGATCGAGCTGCGCATCATGGCCCACCTGGCGCAGGACGCCGGCCTCCTGCACGCCTTCCAGAACGACCTGGACGTGCACCGCGCCACCGCCGCCGAAGTGTTCGGCGTGCCGCTGGACGAGGTCAGCGGCGACCAGCGGCGCAGCGCCAAGGCGATCAACTTCGGCCTGATCTACGGCATGAGCGCCTTCGGCCTGGCCAAGCAGATCGGCGTCGGCCGCGGCGAGGCGCAGGCCTACATCGACCGCTACTTCACCCGCTACCCCGGGGTGCTCGACTACATGGAGCGCACCCGCGGCCAGGCCGCCGAGCAGGGTTTCGTCGAGACGCTGTTCGGCCGCCGCCTGTACCTGCCGGAGATCCACTCGAAGAACGGGGCCATGCGCAAGGCGGCCGAACGCACCGCGATCAACGCACCGATGCAGGGCACCGCGGCGGACATCATCAAGCGCGCGATGATCGCCGTGGACCGCTGGCTGCAGGACGAGGCGCTGGACGCCCGGGTGATCCTGCAGGTGCACGACGAACTGGTGCTGGAGGTGCGCGACGAGCAGGTCGAGCAGGTCTGCGAATGCATCCGCCCGCTGATGAGCGGCGCCGCGCAGCTGGACGTGCCGCTGGTGGTGGAGGCCGGCGTCGGCCGCAACTGGGACGAGGCGCACTGAGGCCCGTCGAGGGGGCGCCAGGCGGCGGTCGCTATTCCGAATGGCGATAAGGCGTTCGGCTTTTTTTCGGAACGGCGTTGAACTTGGCCCCTGGCGCCCGGTCAGAGTTCACGAAGGGCCCAAAAGGCTTTTCGATGCTCCTTGTTGTGTTAAGTGTTGGCAGATCTCTGGACCCCGCCCTAGCGGTCCGGACTTGAACCTCGAACTTCCCCCTCCCCCAATGAAGTTCGAGGTTTTTTTTTGCCTGGAGAAAAGTGCGCCATGCCTGCCTTGCGGCGTGGGCGATTGGCGGGTAGGGGAACCCCAGGCCGGATGTAATCGTGGGAGCAACTGTCTCGACCAGAACGAATCCCGATCGCCGTTCGCAGCCAAGGCCGTTCGCCCCCCGGTCGCCGCGAGGGCGCGCAATCCACAGGGATGTGGTGAATGCCGCAAGCCCGTCGGGAACGGGCGCGCCTCCCACAGGATTCGGCGGGCACCGTTTGCTTTCGTGGGAGGCCCGACCTCGGGGCGATGCGCTTGGAAGCGGTCTCGACCGCGATTGGGTCCGCGCCTGTTCCCGGTCAAGGCCGCGAGGCCACGTTCATCAGCCGTAGGGAGCGCCGTGCACTCAGCGACAGCCCGACAGACGGCCCTCCCAGGCGTTGTCGATGATCCGCCGGTAGGTTCCTTCCACGTCCTCGACCGGCATGGCCTTGGCCAGCCGGGTCACGCCCAGGGCGTCGGCGCAGAGGGCGTCGAGCTGCTCGCGGGCGATGCCGAAGCGGCGCAGGTCGGTGGGAATGTCGAGGCGGCCGATCATCTCGCGCACGGCCACCGGCACCTGGCGCGCGGTGTGTTCCGGCGTCTCTCCGGTCAGGCCCATGAGCGCGGCGATCTCCAGCATCTCGCTGCGCCGGCTGTCGCACAGGGCGTCGAGCACGTAGGGGAGCATGACCGCGTTGGTGCTGCCGTGGCTCTTGTGGGTCTGCCCGGCGACGGCGTAGGCGATGCCGTGCACCGCGTTGAGCCCGGCGCTGCCGTAGGACAGCGCCGCGTAGAGGCTGGCGTAGGCCATGCCGATGCGCGCCTCGGTATCGTCGCCGAGCTGATAGGCCCGCTCCATCCAGGCGAAGCACAGGCGCATGGATTCGCGGGCGAACAGCATGGTCAGCGCCGAGCGGCCGGTATAGCCGGGGTCCGGGTTGCCGCCGCGCTCGAAGCGCGCCGAATCCAGCGTCAGGAAGGACTCGATGGCGTGAGTGAAGGCATCGATGCCGGCGTCGGCGGTGACCCGCGGCGGGCAGGTGTAGGTGAACTCCGGGTCGATCAGGGCGATGCGCGGGCGCAGCTCGTTGTCCATCACCGCGATCTTGGTGGCGTTCGCCGGGTCGAGCAGGATGGCGCCGGGCGTGGCTTCCGAGCCGGTGCCGGCGGTGGTCGGCAGGGCGATCAGCGGCAGTGGCCGGCAGCCGCCGATGTCGCCGGTGAAAGCGGCGATCGGCCGGCCCTCCGGCAGCGTCAGGCTCAGCGCCTTGGCCAGATCGATGTTGCTGCCGCCGCCGAGGGCGATGACGTGGTCCGGGGCCGCCCCGGCCAGGCGCTCGCGCACCGACGCGGTGGCCTCGTCGCACAGCGTGGTGGTCGGGTCCGGCAGGCCGCCGTCGTAGACCAGGGTGTCGATGCCGTGGCGGCGGGCGGCCTCGCGGTATTCCCCGACCCAGGGCGTGTGGCCGGTGAAGAAGCTGTCGGTGACCAGCACGCCGCGGCGGTAACCGAGCCGGGCGAGCAGTTCGGGCAGTTGGTGGCGGGCGCCGCAGCCGATGATCAGCCGCCCCGGCGGGCAGAAGTGGACAAGGTCTTCCGGTCTCATGATGGCTCCTGATTGTTGTCGATTGTGCCAATGAAGGTGCGGATGCGTTCGGCCACCTCGGCCGTGTTCTCGGTGAGCAGGCTGTGCCCGGCGCCCTCGATGACACAGAGCTCGGCCCTGGGCAGGCCGGCGGCCAGCCAGCGCGCATGCTCGAGCGGCGAGTCCGGGTCGGCGCTGCCGTGCAGGATCAGGGTCGGCAGCCCGATCGTCGGCAGCAGGGCGCGGTGGTCGCAGTGCCGCAGCCCCGCCCAGGTCCAGGCCACTGCCTGGTGGTCGGCGGCGCGGGTCAGGCCGAGGCGCTTTTCCCGCGCGGCGATCTCGGCCAGCAGCGCGTCGCCCAGCCCGGCGAACCAGGGCGCCTGGCCCGGGCAGGGCGTGCCGGAGAGCAGGACCAGCGCCTGCGGGGCTCGCGCATCGGGGCGGCGCAGGTATTCCAGCACCACCGAAACACCCATGCTCCAGCCCGCCAGCAGGTAGGGCGCCTCGCCCACCTCCTCGCGCACCACCTGCCCCAGGTCGTCGGCGAAGGCCGCCAGCGCATAGTCTTCCGGGCCGCTGCCGCGCAGCGCATCGCCGCGTCCGCGCAGGTCCGGCAGGACGAAGCGGGCGCTGTCGGCGCAGGCGCGCGCCACCGGGATCCAGGCGGCGTGGGTGCCCTGAATGCCGTGGACCGCGACGAGAGGGACCGGCCCGGTGCCGAGGGTCAGGTGGATCATGCGAGCAGTCTCTAATGTTCAGCTGATATATGAGTCTAGCTCAGCATTTTGCGGTTTTGCTATGATCCGCGCGAATTCGAGAGGAATCCGCATGGACACCAGCCTGGCAGCGTCTGGCAACGGTTTACTGGTCAAATCCAAGGCAAAGCTCACCGACATCGCCTACCAGCAGCTCGAAGAGGCGATCGTCACGCTGCGAATCCCGCCAGGGACGCTGATCTCCGAACAGGCGCTCAGCGACATGACCGGCATCGGCCGCACCCCGTTGCGCGAGGCCGTGCAGCGCCTGGCCCGCGAGCACCTGATCCTGGTCCTGCCGCAGCGCGGCCTGCTGATTCCCAACATCGACATCGGCAAGCAGCTGCGCCTGCTGGAGACCCGCCGCGAGATCGAGCGGCTGGTCTGCCGCAGCGCCGCCAAGCGCGCGAGCGCGCAGGAGCGCGAGCAGTTCGCGCGCCTGACCGACGAATTCCAGACCGCCTCGGTGAGCAACGACGACGTGACCTTCATGCGCTCGGACCGCGAGTTCAACGAGCTGTGCCTGAAGGCCGCGCGCAACGAGTTCGCCGAGAGCGCGCTGCGTTCGCTCAACGGCCTGTCGCGGCGCTTCTGGTACCTGCACTACAAGCAGGCCGCCGACCTCCCGGAAATGGCCCGCCTGCACGCCGAGGTGGCCTCGGCGATCGCGTCCGGCGACCCGGCCGCGGCGGCGCGCGCCTCGGATCGGCTGATCGACAACATCGAATCCTTTACCAAGGCAACGGTACTGCTCGACCAGATCTGAGCCGGCGCCCGGTCCGGTGCCCGCCAGACGGATCCGCCGTATCGTTCGCATCGTCTCTTTACGCGCAGTCGATACTTCAGGTATCGAGAGAAACGCGTTTTTGTCTATTCTTCCCCGCTGCTCCCTGCTTCATCCTGTCAGCCCCTGCGGAATAAAGGGTTCGCTGCCCTGGCGCCCATGGCCGACGACCGCCCCGGCCGTCCTCGACCGACCGAACAGCGCGTTCCGTACAAACCTGCCTCAAGGAGCCGTCATGCAAAGCAAAGCTGTACTCACCCAGACCGAAGTGGCCAGCATCCTGGCCGCCGCTCGCACCGAAGCGCAGAACAACGGCTGGGCCGTGACCATCGTCGTGGCCGATGACGGCGGTCATCCGCTGGCCCTGGAGCGCCTCGACGGCTGTGCGCCGATCGGCGCCTACATCGCCACCGAGAAGGCCCGCAGCGCCGCCCTCGGCCGCCGTGAGACCAAGGGCTACGAAGACATGGTCAACGGCGGGCGCACCGCGTTCGTTTCCGCACCCATCGTCACCTCGCTGGAAGGCGGCGTGCCGGTGGTGATCGACGGCCAGGTGATCGGTGCGGTCGGCGTCTCCGGCGTCACCGCCGCCCAGGACGCGCAAATCGCCAAGGCCGGCGTCGCCGCGCTCGGCTGACCAGACAGGAGAACCATTCCATGACCGAACGCATTACCCTGCATCGCCTGCAAGTGGCGGCCAACCTGCACGCCTTCATCGAGCAGGAAGCCCTGCCGGGCACCGGCATCGACAGCGCCGCCTTCTGGAAGGGCCTGGACGCGCTGGTCCACGACCTGGCGCCGAAGAACCGCCAGCTGCTGGCCGAGCGCGACCGCCTGCAGACCGAGCTGGACAACTGGCACCGCAGCAACCGCGGGCCGATCACCGACATGCCCGCCTACCGCAGCTTCCTCGAGTCGATCGGCTACCTGCTGCCCGACCCGGGCCAGGTCCAGGCCGAAACCGCCAACGTCGACATCGAGATCGCCGAGCAGGCCGGCCCGCAGCTGGTGGTGCCGGTGATGAACGCGCGCTACGCGCTGAACGCCGCCAACGCCCGCTGGGGCTCGCTGTACGACGCGCTCTACGGCACCGACGCGATCAGCGAGGAAGGCGGGGCGGAGAAGGGCCCGGGCTACAACGAAGTGCGCGGCGCCAAGGTGATCGCCTTCGCCCGCCGCTTCCTCGACCAGGCCGCGCCGCTGGCGCAGGGCTCGCATGGCGATTCCATCGCCTACCGCATCAACGACGGCCAGCTGCAGGTCACCCTGGAGAACGGCACCGTGACCGGCCTGGCGCAGCCCGAGAAATTCGTCGGCTTTCAGGGCGAGGCCATCGAGCCGAAGGCCGTGCTGCTGAAGAACAACGGCCTGCACGTGGAGATCCAGCTCGACCCGAACAGCCCGATCGGCCAGACCGACCCGGCCGGGATCAAGGACCTGCTGGTCGAGTCGGCGGTGTCCACCATCCTCGACTGCGAGGACTCGGTCGCCGCGGTCGACGCTGACGACAAGGTGCTGGTCTACCGCAACTGGCTCGGCCTGATGAAGGGCGACCTGCAGGAGACCTTCGACAAGGGCGGCCGGCCGATGACCCGCCGGCTCAATGCCGACCGCGAGTACCGCACCCCGAACGGCGGCGAGCTCAAGCTGCACGGCCGCTCGCTGCTGTTCATCCGCAACGTCGGCCACCTGATGACCAACCCGGCGATCCTCGACGGCGAAGGCCGCGAGATTCCCGAAGGCATCCTGGACGGCGTGTTCACCAGCCTGATCGCCAAGCACGATCTGGCGCGCAAGGGCAACTCGCGCACCGGCAGCGTCTACATCGTCAAGCCGAAGATGCACGGCCCGGCCGAAGTTGCCTTCGCCGACGAGCTGTTCGGCCGCGTCGAGGAGCTGATCGGCGTGCCGCGCTACACCCTGAAGATGGGCATCATGGACGAGGAACGCCGCACTTCGGTCAACCTCAAGGCCTGCATCGCCGCGGCCAGGCACCGCGTGGCGTTCATCAACACCGGCTTCCTCGACCGCACCGGCGACGAAATGCACAGCGTCATGGAAGCCGGTCCGATGCTGCGCAAGGGCGACATGAAGGGCACCGCCTGGATCCAGGCCTACGAGCGCAACAACGTGCTGGTCGGCCTGGCCTGCGGGCTGCGCGGCAAGGCGCAGATCGGCAAGGGCATGTGGGCCATGCCGGACCTGATGGCCGCCATGCTCGAGCAGAAGATCGGCCACCCGAAGGCCGGTGCCAACACCGCCTGGGTGCCGTCGCCGACCGCCGCCACCCTGCACGCGCTGCATTATCACCAGGTCAGCGTCCAGGCCATTCAGCAGGAGCTGGAAGCCGTCGACCTGGCCGCCGAGCGTGACAAGCTGCTCGACGACCTGCTGACCATCCCGGTGGCGGCCAAGCCCGACTGGTCCGCCGAGGCGATCCAGCAGGAACTCGACAACAACTGCCAGGGCATCCTCGGCTACGTGGTGCGCTGGGTCGAGCAGGGCGTGGGCTGTTCCAAGGTGCCGGACATCCACAACGTCGGCCTGATGGAAGACCGTGCGACCCTGCGGATTTCCAGCCAGCACATCGCCAACTGGCTCTACCATGGGGTTGTCAGCGAGGCCCAGGTGCGCGAGACCCTGGAACGAATGGCGCGCGTCGTGGACCAACAGAATGCTGGCGATCAGCTATACCGGCCGATGGCAGTGGACTATGATCGCTCGATCGCCTTCCAGGCCGCCTGCGACCTCGTGTTCAAGGGCCGCGAGCAGCCCAGCGGCTACACCGAGCCGCTGCTGCACCAATGGAGACAGCGGTTCAAGCAGCAGGCCTGACACGCCTGGGTAAGGTTGGAGCGGTACACTCAGCCCCGGTCGCCTCACAGCGCCGGGGCTTTCGAGCATTGGCGTCCGGCGGGTTGACGCACCCGCCGGACGCTCGGCTCGCGCCCACCGGCGCGGGCCTGTGCGGGGCACCGGCACGCCTGAACGGGGCGTGACGGAATAAGAAAGTGGTCACAACAATAAGCAAGGGACCCAAACAATGAGTCAAACGCTGCTCTCCATACTGGCCTTTGTGCCACTCGTACTGGCGGGGGTACTGCTGATCGGCTTTCGCTGGCCGGCCAAGTACGCGATGCCGCTGGTGTTCGTCCTCACCGCCGTGATCGGGCTGTGGGCCTGGGACATGACCCTCAACCGGGTCGTCGCCTCCACCCTGCAGGGCCTGATCCTCACCGCGTCGATCCTCTGGATCATCTTCGGCGCCATCCTGCTGCTGAACACCCTCAAGCATTCCGGCGGCATCGCCGCGATTCGCCGCGGGTTCTCCAACATCAGCCCCGATCGCCGGGTCCAGGCGCTGATCGTCGCCTGGCTGTTCGGCTGCTTCATCGAGGGCGCTTCCGGCTTCGGCACCCCGGCCGCGGTTGCCGCGCCCTTGATGGTCGCGCTCGGCTTCCCGGCGCTGGCCGCGGTGGTCATGGGCATGATGGTGCAGTCCACGCCGGTATCCTTCGGCGCGGTGGGCACGCCCATCCTCGTGGGCGTCGGCGGCGGCCTCGACCAGGCCGGCATCGGTGCCCAGCTGACTGCCCTGGGCAGCGACTGGCCGACCTTCTTCCACCTGATCTTCTCCCGCGTGGCCATCATCCACGCCCTGTGCGGCATCCTCATGCCGCTGCTGATGCTGTGCATCCTGACCCGCTACTTCGGCCGCAAGAAGAGCTGGAGCGAAGGTCTGGCGATGGCGCCGTTCGCCGTCTTCACGGCGCTGGCCTTCGTCATCCCCTACGTCATCGCCGGCGTGTTGCTCGGCCCGGAATTCCCCTCGATGATCGGCGGCCTGATCGGCCTGGCCATCGTGGTGCCGGCCGCCAAGGCCGGCTTCCTGCTGCCGAAGGAGACCTGGGATTTCGCCCCGGCCAGCGAGTGGCCGGCCGAGTGGATGGGCAAGATCGAGATGAAGATTGACGAGGTCGCCGGCAAGGCCCCGATCTCCGTGCCGATGGCCTGGGCGCCCTACGTGCTGCTGGCGCTGCTGCTGGTCGCCTCGCGGGTGTTCCCGGGCTTCAAGGCGGCGCTGATGTCGATCAGCTTCGGCTGGAAGGACATCCTCGGCGAAACCGGCGTGTCCGGCACGCTCGAGCCGCTGTTCCTGCCGGGCGGCCTGCTCTGCATCGTGGTGCTGATCACCTTCTTCCTTCACCGCATGCGCGCTTCCGAACTGGGCGCGGCCATCTCCGAATCGAGCAAGACCCTGCTCGGCGCCGGCTTCGTGCTGATCTTCACCATCCCGATGGTGCGGATTCTCATCAACTCCGGCGTCAACGGCTCCGACCTGGTGTCGATGCCGGTGGCCATGGCACGTCTGGTGGCCGACAGCGTCGGCGGCGTCTATCCGTTCTTCGCCCCGGCGGTGGGCGCGCTGGGCGCCTTCATTGCCGGTTCGAACACCGTGTCGAACCTGATGCTGTCGCAGTTCCAGTTCAACACCGCCGGCCTGCTCGGCATCTCCGGCGCGCTGATGGTGGCGCTGCAGTCGGTGGGCGCCGCGGCGGGCAACATGATCGCCATCCACAACGTGGTCGCCGCGTCGGCCACCGTGGGCCTGCTCGGGCGTGAGGGCGTGACCCTGCGCAAGACCATGCTGCCGACCCTGTACTACCTCGTACTGGCCGGCATCATCGGCATGATCGGGTTCTTCGTGATGGGCCTGACCGACCCGCTGGTGGGCGCCGCCACCACGCGCTGAGACGCGCTGGCGGACGACGGGCGGCCCTGGGCCGCCCGTTTCGTTTGTGAAGGGGCGCCGTTTTGCGCTAGCGTTCGGCGCTATCCGTTTTTTGAACATCGGTGACTGGCATGAAGAAATGGCAATGCGTGGTGTGCGGCTTCATCTACGACGAGGCCGAGGGCTGGCCGGATGACGGCATCGCGCCCGGCACGCGCTGGGAAGACGTCCCGGAAGACTGGCTGTGCCCCGACTGCGGGGTCGGCAAGATGGACTTCGAAATGATCGAGATCGGCTGATCCGCCGACCAGGCGCGCCGGGGTCCACGTCAGGCGGACCAGCGACGGCGGCGCCTTCCCCGACCGGCGGATGGTCGGTCGACGAACCCACAGCAAAGGCAGCATCGCGCCGAACGGGGCCCGCTCCCGTGGCGCCGCAGCGACGAGGCAGGTTATGAAAGCGCAACTCCCCCTGGTCATCATCGGCACCGGCTTGGCCGGCTACAACCTGGCGCGGGAATGGCGCAAGCTCGATGGCGAGACGCCGCTGCTGATGATCACCGGCGACGACGGGCGCTCCTATTCCAAGCCGATGCTCTCCATCGGCTTCGGCAAGAACAAGGCGGCCGACGAGCTGGGCATGGCCAGCGCCGGCGCCATGGCCGAGCAGCTCGGGGCCGAGATCCGTACCCACACCTGGGTGACGCGCCTGGATCCCGAGCACCAGCAGGTCTGGATCGGCGACGAGCCGGTGCCCTACCGCGACCTGGTGCTGGCCTGGGGCGCCCAGACGCTGCGGGTGCCGATCGCCGGCGACGCCGCCGAGGCTGTCCACCCGATCAACGACCTGCTCGACTACGCGCGCTTTCGCGAGGCCGCCCATGGCAAGCGCCGGGTGCTGATCCTCGGCGCCGGGCTGATCGGCTGCGAGTTCGCCAATGACCTGCGCCTGGGCGGCTACGAGGTCGACCTGGTGGCGCCCTGCGAACAGATCATGCCCGGCCTGCTGCCCGCCGAGCCGGCGCGGGCCGTACAGGCCGGGCTCGAGGCGCTGGGCGCGCGCTTCCACCTTGGCCCGGTGCTGGAACGCCTCGACCGCGAGGGCGACGCGCTGCGGGCGACCCTGTCCGACGGCCGGACGCTGGCCTGCGACCTGGTGGTCAGTGCCGTCGGCCTGCGTCCGCGCACCGAGCTGGCGCAGGCGGCCGGGCTGGCCGCCAACCGCGGCATCGCCGTGGACCGCCTGCTGCGCACCTCGGCACCGCATGTCCATGCGCTCGGCGACTGCGCCGAGGTCGACGGGCTCAACCTGCTCTACGTGATGCCGCTGATGACCAGCGCCCGCGCGCTCGCCCGGACCCTCGCCGGCACCCCGACGCCGGTCAGCTACGGGCCGATGCCGGTGACCGTGAAGACCCCGGCCTGCCCGCTGGTGGTGTCGCCGCCGCCGGCCGGCCGCGACGGGCACTGGACGGTCGAGGGCACGGCGCCGGACGTGCGCGCGCTCTGCCACGATGCCGACGGCCGCCTGATCGGCTACGCGCTGACCGGCGCGCGGGTGCAGGAACGGTTGGCACTGAACAAGGAATTGCCGCCGCTGCTGGCGGAACTGCCACACGTTTCGTCCTAGAAGTCCTCGGTTTTGCCTTTTTATCCATTGGTCGGGACTGGCGCGGCCCTCGGGGCCGTGCCATCCTCGCCATTGGCTGCCGCGGCCTAGAGCGGTCGCAGCGCTGCTGCCATTCGGATGAACGGCAGATACAACAACAAAAAACATACGAAGAGGCTACCAATGCGCAAACCGGAACTCGCTGCGGCTATCGCCGAAAAGGCCGACCTCACCAAGGATCAGGCCAACCGTGTCCTCAACGCCCTTCTCGACGAAATCACCAGTGCGCTCAATCGCAAGGACAGCGTCACCCTCGTCGGCTTTGGCACCTTCATGCAGCGCCACCGCGGCGCGCGCACGGGCAAGAACCCGCAGACCGGCCAGCCGGTCACCATCAAGGCCAGCAACACCGTGGCCTTCAAGCCCGGCAAATCGTTGCGCGACGCGATCAACTGAACGCGCCCGCACACCGCCCGGAGCGTCAGCTCCGGGCTCGCCCCACCATCCGCCCGACCGTCGCCCCGCCGCCCGCATCTGCCGCTAGACTCCACGCTGTTCTGCCGCGAGAGACCGCTTCATGAAATTCCGCCTCCTTCTCTGGATGCTTGGCCGGCGCATGGCCCAGGCCAGCCGTCGCAACCCCGAATTCCGGCAGCAGCTCGAAGGACGCGACCTGACGTTCCAGTTGCACACCCTCGACGGCAAGGTGGCGCGGCATTTCGTGGTCAAGGACCAGACCGTCAGCAGCAGTCGCGGCCCGGCCAAATCGCCGGCCTTCGCCGTGGGCTTTCGTGACAGCGACTACGCCTTCGCCACCCTGACTGCCAAGAACAAGCAGCTGGCCTTCATGCAGGGCGTCCAGAACAAGGACATCCAGATCCAGGGCAACCCGGCCCTGGTGATCTGGTTCCAGGGGCTGACGCGCTACCTGGTGCCGCAGAAGAAGAAACCGACGCAGCCGGAATCCTCGACCTAGGTCCGATCCCCCCGCTCCTGTAGGAGCAGGCTCTGCCTGCGACCGCGCCCCGCACATCCGCCTCCATACCCCCTCCGGACCACTCCCTCTCCCGGGCCGGGGTGAGGGCTGGTGCAGCGGCCTCCCTCATCCGGCCCTGCGGGCCACCTTCTCCCGCGGGGAGAAGGGAAAAGCCTGGCGCCACCGGCCGTTTGCCGTCAGACGTAGCCGCTGCCGTGCCGGATAGGCCTGGAGGCATTCGCGAGCAGAGCTCGCTCCTATGCAAAGGCCGCGCGTGGCACCTGCGTAGGAGCGACCTTGGTCGCGAACGGATTCAGCGCCGGAAGTCGCCTCTTTCGCGGCCAAGACCGCTCCCACGAATCGCCAAGACCACGCCGCGGGGCGAGGCGCGGGTAGGGTGAGCTTCAGCCCACCAGCTGGCATGTTTGGGGCCGCGCCTGTCAGGCGAGGCCGATAGCGGATGTAGGAGCGACCTTGGTCGCGAATGCCTCAGCCGGCGCCGCGTGCCTCTCGCGAACGGACTCAGCGCGAACCGGCGCGCCCTTCAGCCAGACGAAGGCCATGGATGGTACTTGGTGGGCTGAAGCCCACCCTTGTATCTCGACTACCACGCCATCCGGGGTGATAGTTCCCGACTGATCATCGGGGGAAGGTCAGGAAGCCGTGCCCACCCTGAGGCCCTGAGCCTGTGAAGTAGATACTGCTCCGGCCTTCCACACTCACTCTTGAAGCTCGAACGGTATCCAGAGCCCGCCGCTGGCGAGAGCTCGCATCCACAAGGTTGAGCCGAGTGCAGTGATGATCGTTGGATCAATAGAAGGAGTTTCCATGCCCCG
>NZ_KE384415.1:41060-144438 GCF_000425625.1 Stutzerimonas azotifigens DSM 17556 | reverse complement strand
GGGTTTGGCTGTGGGAGGCCCGACCTCGGGGCGAGCTTTTGGGTTGGTTGGGCAGGCTGTGCCTGCCTGTCGCCGCGGGGGCGCGCCTCCCACACAAGCCCCCTCACATGGGTACTCCAACGGGATTTCCTGAAGGCACAAAAAAGGGCGACCGAAGTCGCCCTTTTTTGCGGATGGTTACTCGGCAGTATTACTGCTGGTTTTCCATCTGAGCACGGATCAGATCACCGATGGTGGTCGGGCCGGTGCTTTCCACTTCCTGCTTGTTGCGCAGCTGGGTCATCGCGTCCTTCTCGTCCTCGACATCCTTGGACTTGACGGACAGGTTGATGACACGGCTCTTGCGGTCGATGCTGATGATCTTGGCTTCGACTTCGTCGCCTTCCTTCAGCACGTTGCGGGCGTCTTCGACGCGGTCGCGGCTGATTTCGGACGCCTTCAGGGTCGCTTCGATGTCGTTGCCCAGGTCGATGATGGCGGCCTTGGCGTCGACTTCCTTGACGGTGCCGCGCACGATGCTGCCGCGGTCGTTCAGGGCGACGTAGTTGGAGAACGGATCGTCTTCCAGCTGCTTGATGCCCAGGGAGATGCGCTCGCGCTCCGGATCCACGGAGAGGATAACGGTGTCCAGCTCGTCGCCCTTCTTGAAGCGGCGAACGGCTTCTTCACCCGCCTCGTTCCAGGAGATGTCGGACAGGTGCACCAGACCGTCGATGCCGCCTTCCAGACCGATGAAGATACCGAAATCGGTGATCGACTTGATGGTGCCGGAGATGCGGTCGCCCTTGTTGTACTGGCTGGAGAAGTCTTCCCACGGGTTGGACTTGCACTGCTTGATGCCCAGGGAGATACGACGGCGCTCTTCGTCGATGTCCAGAACCATGACTTCCACTTCGTCGCCGACCTGAACGACCTTCGACGGGTGGATGTTCTTGTTGGTCCAGTCCATTTCGGAGACGTGCACCAGGCCTTCCACACCCTCTTCCAGCTCGGCGAAGCAGCCGTAGTCGGTGAGGTTGGTGACGCGGGCCATGACGCGGGTGTTTTCCGGGTAACGGGCCTTGATGGCGACCCACGGGTCTTCGCCCAGCTGCTTCAGGCCCAGGGAGACGCGGTTGCGCTCGCGGTCGAACTTCAGCACCTTGACGTCGATCTCGTCGCCGACGTTGACGATTTCCGACGGATGCTTGATGCGCTTCCAGGCCATGTCGGTGATGTGCAGCAGGCCGTCCACGCCGCCCAGGTCGACGAACGCGCCGTAGTCGGTGAGGTTCTTGACGATACCCTTGACCTGCTGGCCTTCCTGCAGGGATTCCAGCAGGGCTTCACGCTCGGCGCTGTTCTCGGCTTCCAGCACGCTGCGGCGGGAGACGACGACGTTGTTGCGCTTCTGGTCGAGCTTGATGACCTTGAATTCGAGCTCTTTGCCTTCCAGGTGCGTGGTGTCGCGCACCGGACGGACGTCGACCAGCGAACCCGGCAGGAACGCGCGGATGCCGTTGATGTCGACGGTGAAGCCACCCTTGACCTTGCCGTTGATGACGCCCTTGACGACTTCTTCGGCGTTGAACGCAGCTTCGAGAACCAGCCAGGACTCGGCACGCTTGGCCTTTTCGCGGGACAGCTTGGTTTCACCGAAGCCATCTTCAACCGCGTCCAGTGCGACGTGGACCTCGTCACCCACCTTGATGGTCAGTTCGCCCTGTTCGTTGTAGAACTGCTCGACCGGGATGACGCCCTCGGACTTCAGGCCCGCATGCACGGTGACCCAGTCACCGTCGATGTCGACCACGATGCCGGTGATGATGGCGCCCGGCTGCATGTCGAGGGATTTCAGGCTTTCTTCAAAAAGTTCTGCGAAGCTTTCGCTCATGTTGATTCCTGCTGTTGCGGACGGCATGACCGTCCAACTTCCGCATCCCAGACGACGCGGGCTCGTTCATATAAAAAAAGGCCTGCGGGACTGTGTCTGGTCTCCCGCACGCCTCCTTGATTCGAGGCCGCGCCCATGCGCGAGCCCCGATCATCCTTGCAACGCCTGCTAGCTGACGAGGTCGCGCTTGGCCGCCTCGCTGAGCACC
This sequence comes from Stutzerimonas azotifigens DSM 17556, assembly GCF_000425625.1. Lineage (GTDB taxonomy): Bacteria > Pseudomonadota > Gammaproteobacteria > Pseudomonadales > Pseudomonadaceae > Stutzerimonas > Stutzerimonas azotifigens. Next base: position 142,357 of record NZ_KE384415.1, on the reverse strand, counting down.
AGGTTCAGCACTTCTTCGATGGAGAGCGTGGTGGAATCCAGCTGAATGGCGTCATCCGCCGGCTTGAGCGGCGCCACCGCGCGCTGGGTGTCGCGCTCGTCGCGCACCCGTATCTCCTCAAGAAGACTCGCGAGATTAACATCATCCCCCTTGGCCTTCAACTGCTCGTACCGGCGGCGAGCACGCTCCTCGGCGCTGGCGGTGAGGAAGATCTTCAGCGGCGCGTCCGGGAATACCACGGTGCCCATGTCGCGGCCGTCGGCCACCAGCCCCGGCGGCTCCTGGAAGGCCCGCTGACGCTGCAGCAGCGCCTCGCGCACGGCCGGCAGGGCGGCGACCTGCGAGGCCCCTGCCCCGACCTGCTCGTTGCGGATGGCCTGGGTGACTTCCTCGCCTTCCAGCACGATGGTCGGCCCCTGCCCTGGAATCCGGCCGTCGAACTGCACGTCAAGATGCGCGGCGAGCACCTTGAGCGCTTCTTCGTTGGTCAGGTCGACGCCGTGGTTGCGCGCGGCGAAGGCCAGCAGCCGGTACAGCGCGCCGGAATCGAGCAGGTGCCAGCCGAGCTGGCGGGCGAGCAGTGCCGCGATCGTGCCCTTGCCGGACCCGCTCGGGCCGTCGATGGTGATCACGGGCGATGGCGTGTTCATGAGTTGCCCTCTTCGCTTACGCGGATGCCGGCCTGCTTGGCCAGCGCCAGGAAGTTCGGGAAGGAGGTGGCGACGTTGGCGCAGTCGTGGATGCGGATCGGCGCGCTGGCACGTAGCGAGGCCACGCTGAAGGACATGGCGATGCGATGGTCGCCATGGGCCCAGACTTCACCACCGCCGATCGGCCCGCCGTCGATGATGATGCCGTCGGCGGTCGGCTCGGCCTTCACGCCGAGCGTCTGCAGGCCGTCGGCCATCACCTGGATGCGGTCGGACTCCTTGACCCGCAGCTCCTCGGCGCCGCGCAGGATGGTCCGCCCCTCGGCACAGGCCGCCGCCACGAACAACACCGGGAATTCGTCGATGGCCAGCGGCACCAGGTCTTCCGGGATGTCGATGCCCTGGAGCCTGGCCGAGCGTACGCGCAGGTCGGCCACCGGCTCGCCGCCGACTTCGCGCTGGTTTTCCAGCTGGATGTCGGCGCCCATCAGCTTGAGGATGTCGATCACCCCGGTGCGGGTCGGATTGATGCCCACGTGCTGCAGGACCAGTTCGGAACCCTCGGCGATGCTCGCGGCGACCAGGAAGAAGGCCGCCGAGGAAATGTCCGCCGGCACCTCGATATGGCAGGCGGTCAGCGTGTGGCCGCTCTCGACGCGGGCGGTGCGGCCCTCCACCGCCACTGGATAGCCGAAGCCGCGCAGCATGCGCTCGGTGTGGTCGCGCGTCGGCGCCGGCTCGGTGACCGAGGTCTCGCCGGCGGCGTAGAGGCCGGCGAGCAGCAGGCAGGATTTGACCTGGGCGCTGGCCATCGGCATCTCGTAGTGCATCCCGGACAGCCGCTGCCCGCCGCGGATGACCAGCGGCGGCCGGCCTTCGGAAGCGGTCTCGATCACCGCGCCCATGGCACGCAGGGGCTTGGCGACGCGGTTCATCGGGCGCTTGGACAGCGAGGCGTCGCCGGTGAGCGTGGTATCGAACGGCTGCGCCGCCAGCAGCCCGCTGAGCAGGCGCATGGAGGTGCCGGAGTTGCCCAGGTAGAGCGGCCCGGGCGGCGGCTGCAGGCCGTGCAGGCCGACTCCGTGGACGGTCACCCTGCCCTGATGCGGCCCCTCGATCACCACCCCCATGTCGCGGAACGCCTGGATGGTCGCCAGCGCATCCTCGCCCTCGAGGAAGCCCTCGACCTCGGTCACGCCTTCAGCCAGCGAGCCGAGCATGATCGAGCGGTGGGAAATGGATTTGTCGCCGGGCACACGAATCTGGCCGGACAGGCTGCCACCGGGACTGGCCAGGAAGATCAGGTCATTGGAATGCATAACGTCCACATAGGCTCTGCGAGCCAGTATTTTGCTGAAATGTTCGCGGGCCGCCCGGGCGCGGGTGAACACGCCCAGCAGCTGGTGCCCGTCTCCTTCGTCGACCGCCGCGCGCAGGCCATCCAGATCGTGGCGGAAGGCGTCCAGGATGCGCAGCACGGCCTCACGGTTGGCGAGGAAGATATCGTGCCACATCACCGGATCGCTCCCGGCGATTCGGGTGAAGTCGCGAAAGCCGCCCGCGGCGTAGCGGAAAATCTCCAGGTTCTCGTGCCGCCTGGCCAGCGAATCCACCAGCCCGAACGCCAGCAGGTGTGGCAGGTGGCTGGTGGCGGCCAGCACCTCGTCGTGGTGCTCGACGTCCATGTGCTCGACGTCCGCCCCCAGCGCGCGCCACAGCGCGTCGATCCGATCGAGCGCGTCGGGCGCGGTGTTCGGAACGGGCGTCAGGATCACCTTGTGGCGGCGGAACAGCGACCCTTTGGCCGCGATAACGCCACTCTGTTCCGAACCGGCGATCGGATGGCCGGGCACGAAGCGCGCCGGCATGGCGCCGAAGACCTCGGTCGCCTTGCGCACCACGTTGCCCTTGGCGCTTCCGACGTCGGTGAGGATGGCCTCGCCAAGGTCCAGCTGTGCCAGCTCGGTCAGCAACCGCTCCATGGCCAGGATCGGTACCGCCAGCTGGATGACATCGGCGCCCCGGCAGGCCTCGGCCAGGCTCTCGGCGCAGCGGTCGACGACCCCGAGCTCGACGGCGAGCTGGCGCGAGCCGGCGTCCAGGTCGAAGCCGACCACTTCGCGGCAGGCACCGGCCGCCCGCAGTCCCTTGGCGAAGGAGCCGCCGATCAGCCCCAGCCCGATGACCGTCAGCCGGCCGACGATCGGCTGGTCGAGCCGACGTTCGAGCGCCTGGCTCACGCGCTCAGCACCTGGCGCAGCACCGCCAGGAAGCGTGCGTTCTCCGCCTCGGTGCCGATCGATACGCGCAGGAAGCTCGGCATGCCGTAGCCGGCGACGGGACGCACGATCACGCCGGCGCGCAGCAGCGCCTGGTTGATCGGCGCGGCGTCGCGCCCGAAGTCGACCGCGATGAAGTTGCCGCGCGAGGGAATCCACGCCAGGCCCAGTTCGCGCAGACCGGCTTCGAGCTGCGCCATGCCGGCATCGTTCTGGGCGCGGCTGCGGGCCAGGTAGTCCTGGTCGCCGAGCGCGGCGCAGGCCGCGGTCAGGGCCAGGCTGTTGACATTGAACGGCTGGCGGACGCGGTTCAGCACGTCGGCGATTTTTGCCGAGGACAGTGCGTAGCCCACGCGCAGCGCGGCCAGCCCGTAGGCCTTGGAGAAGGTGCGGGAAACCAGCAGGTTCGGGTGGCGCGCGAGGAATTGCAGGCCGTCCGGAAGCTCGTCGCCGGAGGCGTATTCGATGTAGGCCTCGTCGAGCACTACCAGCACGTGCTCCGGCACGTCCGCCAGGAACGCGGCCAGCGCCTCGGCGCCGAACCAGGTGCCGGTCGGGTTGTTCGGGTTGGCGAGGAACACCACGCGGGTGTCGGCGTCGATGGCCTGGAGCATGGCCGGCAGGTCATGGCCCCAGTCGCGCGCCGGCACCACCTTGCTGGCCGCGCCGACCGCCTGGGTGGCGATCGGATAGACGGCGAAGGCGTGCGCGCTGAACACCGCGTTCAGCCCTGGCGCGAGATAGGCGCGGGCGACCAGTTCGAGGATGTCGTTGGAACCGTTGCCCAGCGTGACCTGGTCCAGCCCCACTCCGTAGCGGTCGGCCAGCGCGCGCTTGAGTTCGTAGCCGTTGCCGTCCGGATAGCGGGTCAGCTCCGGTAGCGCGCCGCGGATCGCGTCGAGAACCCTGGGGCTTGGCCCGAGCGGGTTCTCGTTGCTCGCCAGCTTGACAATGTTGGCCGGGTCGAGATCGAGCTCGCGCGCCAGTTCTTCGACCGGCTTGCCGGGGACGTAGGGGGACAGCTTCTGGACACCCGGCTGCGCCAGGGCGAGAAAATCGCAGGTCATTGCCATATCTCTTGGTTATCGAACCGCTTCGCTTTCACCCACCGGTTCGGACGGGGCTTCCTGTAGGCCCGCGGAAGTGTACGGGGGTTGGATGAAAAATCGGCGTGGCTTTCCTTTCTGGTGAGGCCTTCCCTCACCCCCGCCCCTCTCCCGAGGGAGAGGGGAGACAAGCAGGGCGGCATCGCCCCCACCACCAGCCATCCCCCCTCCCTACGGGAGAGGGACTAGGGGTGAGGGCCCGCTGTACCCAGCCTTCCCTCTGTACCGATCGCCACCATGCGCATCGGCTTTTTACCGCTTTGCTTCGTTCCCCTCTCCCCACGGGAGAGGGGCCAGGGGTGAGGGCCTGCCGCACCCAGCCTTCCCTCTGTACCGACCGCCACCATGCGCATCGGCTTACCGCTTTGCTTCGTTCCCCTCTCCCCACAGGAGAGGGCCAGGGGTGAGGGCCCGCTGCACCAGCCTTCCCTCTGTACCGACCGCCACCATGCGCATCGGCTTACCGCTTTGCTTCGTCCCCCTCTCCCCACGGGAGAGGGGCTAGGGGTGAGGGCCTGCCGCACCCAGCCTCCCAACCTTCACTCCCCGCTCCCTGGCGAGGCATCAGGATCGAGGGCCCGCTGACGCTCGGTCGCCACCCGGTAGATCTCTTCCAGCACCGAAGCGGTCTGCTTCAGCATCTGGTCGTTCCAAAAGCGCAGCACCATAACCCCTTGCGCCTCGAGCCTCAACGTCCGCCGCCCGTCGGCCTTTTCACCATGCTGGGAGCCATCCAGCTCCACGGCGAGCCTGGCCGTCTCGCAGTAGAAGTCGAGGATGTACGGCGGCATGGGATGCTGCCGGCGGAACTTCAATCCACCCAGGCGCCGGGCGCGCAGGTAATACCAGAGGCACGCCTCGGCATCGGTGGCATCGCCGCGCAAAGCCCGGGCCCGCTGCCTGCGCCAGTCCGGCAATGGCTTGTGTGAGGTTGGCATCCGTGCCTTCCTTCGTTACTGGTTTATCCTCTTCTCCCTCACCCCTAGCCCCTCTCCCGTGGGGAGAGGGGGATTTACGCAGCGGGGATCAAGCCGCTTTTCTCCCCTCTCCCTCGGGAGAGGGGCCGGGGGTGAGGGAAAGCCTCTTACAACACCGCCTTCGGATACGACCCGAGCACCTTCAGCGCCACGGCTTCGCCGTTGATCCGCTCCAGCACGTCCTTGATCAGCGGGTCCTGATGGTGGCCGACGAAGTCGATGAAGAACACGTAGGTCCACTTGCCGCTGCGCGACGGGCGGGTCTCGATGCGCGTGAGGTCGATACCATTGGTGTGGAACGGCATCAGCAACTCGTGCAGCGCGCCGGGCTTGTTGCGCATGGAGACGATGATCGAGGTCTTGTCGTCGCCGGTCGGCGGCACTTCCTGGTTGCCGATGATCAGGAAGCGCGTGGAGTTGTCCGGGCGATCCTCGATCTTCTCGGCCAGCTTGCTCAGCCCGTAGAGCTGCGCAGCCATGTCGCCGGCGATGGCCGCCGAGTTCCACTCGCTGTTGACGCGCTTGGCGGCGTCGGCGTTGCTCGAGACGGCGATCCGCTCGACGTTCGGATAGTGCGCATCGAGCCACTTGCGGCACTGCGCGAGCGACTGGGCATGCGAATAGATCCGGGTGATGCGGTCGGTCTTGGTGGTCTCGCCCACCAGCAAGTGGTGGTGGATGCGCAGCTCCACTTCGCCGCAGATCACCATGTCGTGCTCGAGGAAGCTGTCGAGGGTGTGGTTCACCGCGCCCTCGGTGGAGTTCTCCACCGGCACCACGCCGAAGTTCACTGCGCCGGCGACCACCTCGCGGAACACCTCGTCGATCGCCGCCATCGGCTGGCTGATCACCGCATGGCCGAAGTGCTTGAGCGCCGCGGCCTGGGTGAAGGTGCCTTCCGGGCCGAGGTAGGCGACCTTCAGCGGCTGCTCCAGCGCCAGGCAGGAGGACATGATCTCGCGGAACAGCCGCGCCATCTCCTCGTTGTCCAGCGGGCCCTTGTTCAGCTCCATGATGTGCTTGAGCACCCAGGCCTCGCGCTCGGGGCGGTAGTACACCGGCAGCTCGCCTTCGGGCAGCGACGCGGACTTGACCCGGGCCACTTCCTGGGCACAGCGCGCCCGCTCGCTGATCAGCTCCATGATGCGCTCGTCCAGGCTGTCTATCCGGACACGCAATGCCTTCAGCTGGTCGGCCTCGCTCATCAGCCGTGCTCCTTCTCGAACTCCGCCATGTAGGCCAGCAGGGCATCGACCGCGCCCTCGCTGACCGCGTTGTAGATCGACGCGCGCATGCCGCCCACCGAGCGGTGGCCCCTGAGGTTGAGCAGGCCGCGGGCCTGGGCACCGGCCAGGAACGGCTTGTCCAGGCGCTCGTCGGCCAGGCGGAAGGGCACGTTCATCCACGAGCGATCGGCCGGCGCGATGGGGTTGTTGTACAGCGCGCTGGCATCGATCGCCTGGTACAGCTTGCGCTGCTTGCGATCGTTGACCTGCCCCATCGCCTCGACGCCGCCCTGCTCCTTCATCCACTGGAAGATCAGGCCGGCCAGGTACCAGGCGAACGTCGGCGGGGTGTTGTACATCGAGCCGTTGTCGGCCGCGACCTTGTAGTCGAGCATGGTCGGGCAGCTGCTGCGCGCGCGGCCGAGCAGGTCCTCGCGGACGATGACCACCACCAGGCCGCTGGGCCCGATGTTCTTCTGCGCGCCGGCGTAGATCAGGCCGAAGCGCGACACGTCCAGCGGGCGGGAAAGGATGGTGGAGGACATGTCGGCCACCAGCGGCACCTCGCCGACGTCCGGAATCCAGTCGAACTCCAGGCCGCCGATGGTCTCGTTGGGCGTGTAGTGCAGGTAGGCGGCGTCTTTCGACAGCTGCCAGTCGCGCTGCGCGGGAATGCTGAAGTAGTCGTTCGGCTTGGCGCTGGCGGCGACGTTGACGTTGCCGAAGCGGCGCGCCTCGTCGATGGCCTTCCTCGACCAGATGCCGGTGTCGACGTAGTCGGCCCGGCCGCCCTCGGGCAGCAGGTTCAGCGGGATCTGGGCGAATTGCTGGCTGGCACCGCCCTGCAGGAACAGCACCCTGTAGTTCGACGGAATCGACAGCAGGTCGCGCAGGTCCTGCTCGGCCTTCTCGGCGATGGACACGAATTCGTCGCTGCGGTGGCTCATCTCCATCACCGACAGTCCCTTGCCCTGCCAGTCCAGCAGTTCGGCCTGGGCGCGCTGCAGCACCGGCTCGGGAAGCGCGGCCGGGCCGGCGCAGAAGTTGAAGGCACGTTTGTTCATCGTTGGTCTCTCAAAAGCCTGTCGATTGCCATCTACGCCAGGCCCCGAAAGCACTGCCTGGCTTCCACGCGTGGTCGGCTGCGGCCGACCGGTCTTCGTTATCGCGCCGCGGAGGTTCCCCTTCCGCGGCGCATGGATGCTTCGGTGACGAGGCGCCCGGCGCCTCGCGCCTCAGTCGCCCAGGTCGTCGTCGGTCGGCACCACGTCCGGCGGCACGTCGCCGCCACCGCCGAGCAGCTCGTCCTCGCTCGGCTCGGTGCTGACCACCGGCATTTCCTTCTCCAGAGCGTCCTCGCCGAGCGTGTCCTCGAGGTCCTCCAGCACGTCCTCTTCGGACGGCTCCTGGACGCGTTCGAGGCCGACCAGATGCTCGTCCGGCGCCAGCTTGATCAGGGTCACGCCCTGGGTGTTGCGGCCCTGCGAGGAGACCTCGGAAACCCGCGTGCGCACCAGGGTGCCCTGGTTGGAGATGAGCATGATCTCCTCGCCCTCGAGCACCTGCACGGCGCCGACCAGGTTTCCGTTACGCTCGTTGGTGACGATGCCGATGATGCCCTGGGTGGCGCGACCCTTCTTGGTGAACTCCTCCAGCGGCGTGCGCTTGCCGTAGCCGCGCTCGGTGGCCAGCAGGATGTCGCCCTCGGCGGCCACGATCAGCGACACCACGCGAGCGTCGTCGGCCAGGCGGATACCGCGCACGCCGGCCGCGGTACGGCCCATGGAGCGCACCTTGTTCTCGTCGAAGCGCGCCGCCTTGCCGTTGGAGGCGAACAGCAGCACGTCGCTGTTGCCGTCGGTCAGCGCCACGCGGACCAGCTCGTCGCCCTCTTCCAGGCGGATGGCGATCTTGCCCTTCTGCAGCTGGAAGGCGAACTCCTTGAGCGGGGTCTTCTTCACCGTGCCCAGGGCGGTGGCCATGAACACGAACGGCCCGCGGGTCTTGTCGACCGGAGCGGCATCGCCCTCCTCGCCGTCTTCAGACTCGACCACGACGACTTCGCCGTCCTCGATCAGAGTCGCCTCTTCCTCGGCCTGCTTGATCAGCGCGGCGATGTTCACCGGCAGCATCGCGGTGATTCGCTCGCCTTCGGAAAGCGGCAGCAGGTTGATCAGCGGCCGCCCGCGCGAGGTGCGCGAGGCTTCCGGTATCTCGTAGGTCTTGAGCCAGTACACCTTGCCCTTGCTGGAGAACAACAGCAGCGTGGTGTGGCTGTTGGCCACCAGCAGGTGCTCGACGTAGTCCTCTTCCTTCACCCCGGTGGCCGCCTTGCCACGACCGCCGCGACGCTGCGCCTGGTACGCGGTCAACGGCTGGGACTTGGCGTAGCCGCCATGGGAAATGGTGACGACGCGCTCTTCCTCGGTGATCAGGTCGGCCAGGGTCAGGTCCAGGCGCGACTCGAGAATCTCGGTCCGGCGCGCATCACCGAAGTCGCGCTTGACGCCCTCGAGTTCCTCGCGGATGACCTCCATCAGGCGCACCGGGTCGGTGAGGATGCGGATCAGCTCGCCGATCTGGCCGAGGATTTCCTGGTACTCGGCCAGCAGCTTCTCATGCTCCAGGCCGGTCAGGCGGTGCAGGCGCAGGTCGAGGATGGCCTGGGCCTGCTCGGGGGACAGGTAGTACTTGCCGTCGCGCAAACCGTATTGCGGATCGAGCCCTTCGGGGCGGCAGTTGTCGGCGCCGGCGCGCTCGACCATGGCCTCCACGGCGCTGGATTCCCAGGCGGTGGCGATCAGGCGATCCTTGGCTTCCGCCGGGGTCGGCGACGACCGGATCAGCTCGATCACCGGGTCGATGTTCGACAGCGCGACCGCCTGGCCTTCGAGGATGTGGCCACGCTCGCGCGCCTTGCGCAGTTCGTAGACGGTACGCCGGGTCACCACCTCGCGGCGGTGGCGGACGAAGGCTTCGAGCAGCTCCTTGAGGTTCAGCGTGCGCGGCTGGCCGTCGACCAGCGCCACCACGTTGATGCCGAACACGCTCTGCAGCTGGGTCTGGGCGTAGAGGTTGTTGAGGATGACCTCCGGGACCTCGCCGCGGCGCAGCTCGATGACCACGCGCATGCCGTCCTTGTCGGACTCGTCGCGCAGCTCGGTGATGCCTTCGAGCTTCTTCTCTTTCACCAGCTCGGCGATCTTCTCGATCAGCCGCGCCTTGTTCAACTGGTACGGCAGCTCGGTGATGACGATCTGCTGGCGGCCGCCGACCTTGTCGATGTCCTCGACGTCGGCGCGCGCGCGGATGTAGATCCGCCCGCGACCGGTGCGGTAAGCCTCGATGATACCGGCGCGGCCGTTGATGATGCCCGCGGTGGGGAAATCCGGGCCCGGGATGAACTGCATCAGCTCGTCGATGCTGATCTCCGGATTCTCGATCAGCGCCAGGCAGCCGTCGATGACTTCGCCCAGGTTGTGCGGCGGGATGTTGGTCGCCATGCCGACCGCGATGCCGCTGGAACCGTTGACCAGCAGGTTGGGGATCTTGGTCGGCATGACCGCCGGGATCTGCTCGGTGCCGTCGTAGTTCGGCACCCAGTCGACGGTTTCCTTGTCCAGGTCGGCCAGCAGCTCGTGGGCCAGCTTGGCCATGCGCACTTCGGTGTAACGCATGGCCGCCGCGTTGTCGCCGTCCACAGAACCGAAGTTGCCCTGGCCGTCGACCAGCATGTAGCGCAGCGAGAACGGCTGGGCCATGCGCACGATGGTGTCGTACACCGCCGAGTCGCCGTGCGGGTGGTACTTACCGATCACGTCGCCGACCACACGGGCCGACTTCTTGTAGGGCTTGTTCCAGTCGTTGCCCAGCTCGCTCATCGCGAAAAGCACACGGCGGTGCACCGGCTTCAGGCCATCGCGCGCGTCCGGCAGGGCCCGGCCGACGATCACGCTCATGGCGTAGTCGAGGTAGGACTGTTTCAGCTCGTCTTCGATATTGACCGGGAGGATTTCTTTGGCCAGTTCGCCCATGGAAGCCGGGATCCTTGTTGTTTCGGAAGGTCGTGCGAAAGCGCCGGATCATACCACAAGGCGACGGGCCGCTGGAGGCTGGAGGCGGGACGAAAGAGCGGCGCGCCGTCTCGGCGACCTGGCAGGAAAGTCCCGCGCCGAGGCCAGGCCTCGCGCGCCCTCATCCGGCCCGGCGGGCCACCTTCTCCCAGGGGGAGAAGGGAAAGGCACGGCGCTGCCCGTCGCCTCGGTGAACACCTGCAGGTGCAGGCTCTGCCTGCGACCAGAAATCGCCCCGAGGGCGGGCCTCCCACAGCCAAGCCCAGCCTCGCAGCTACGCCAAACCTGTGGGAGGCGCGCCCTCGCGGCGATGCAGGCCACAGGCCTGCCCGAAAACCATCGCCCCGGAAGAAATCGCCCGAGGCCGGGCCTCCCATAAAAACAGCCTGCTCACACCCACCCTGTGGGAGGCGCGCCCTCGCGGCGACAGTAGGCCACAGGCCTGCCCGAAAGCCATCGCTCTGGAAGGAATCGCCCCGAGGTCGGGCCTCCCACAAAAGCAGCCTGCCCTTCGTCCAGCCTTCCAGCCTTCCAGCCTTCCAGCCTTCCAGCCTCGTTATGGGCTTTTAATGCAGCCGCTTACGGTTCATCAACTCCGCCATCTTCTTCGCATCCGGACGCTCGACCACGCCCTTCTCGGTGACGATGGCGTCGATCAGATCGGCCGGGGTGACGTCGAACACCGGGTTGATCGCCTCCACCTCCGCGGCGAAGCGCTGGCCGTGCACCTCCAGCAGCTCGTGACCCGGGCGCTCCTCGATGATGATCTCGTCGCCGGTCTCCAGGCTCATGTCGATGGTCGAGCTGGGCGCCACCACCATGAAGCGCACGCCATGGTGCATGGCGTTGACCGCCAGCTGGTAGGTGCCGATCTTGTTGGCGACGTCGCCGTTGGCGGTGATGCGGTCGGCGCCGACGATCACCCAGGTGATGCTGCGGGTCTTCATCAGGTGCGCAGCCGCCGAGTCGGCGTTGAGGCTCACCGGCACGCCCTCGCCCGCCAGTTCCCAGGCGGTCAGCCGCGAGCCCTGCAGCCACGGGCGCGTTTCGTCGGCGTAGACGCGCTCGATCAGGCCGTCGAGGTGCGCCGCGCGGATCACCCCGAGCGCGGTGCCGAAGCCGCCGGTCGCCAGCGCCCCGGTGTTGCAGTGGGTCAGCAGGCTCTGCGGCCGCGCCATGTGCTTGCGGATCAGGTCGACGCCGAACTGCGCCATGGTCAGGTTGGCTTCGCGATCGCTGTCGTGGATCGCCACCGCCTCGGCTTCCATGGCCGGGTAAAGGTCCTCGCCGGGCTTGAGGTGATCCAGCCGTTCGCGCATGCGGTTGAGCGCCCAGAACAGGTTCACCGCGGTCGGCCGCGAGTCGGCCAGCACCTCGAAATCCGCCTCCAGCGCCGCCCGCCAGTCGCCGCCCTCGGCCAGCCGCGCGCGCAGGCCAAGCACCAGCCCGTAGGCGGCGGCGATGCCGATGGCCGGCGCCCCGCGCACGACCATGTCGCGGATGGCGCGCGCCACCTCGGCGGCCGAGCCGTACGCCAGCCACTGCTCCTCGATCGGCAGCTTGCGCTGGTCGAGCAGGTGCAGCGTACCGTCGCGCCATTCGATGGCCTTCACCTTTTCCGCTGCCAGCAAGCGCTCGCGCATTTCGCCCCACCCCGAATTCAAAAGGCCGGCATTATACGCGCGCGGCGGCGGCCTGACAGTCGACCGGCGCTCGCCGCGTCGGGCTGATGCCCGCGAGCCTTTGCTTTACACTCGGCGCTTTAGCCACCGACCGGTCGCCGCCCATGCCCAAACCCGCCGCCGAGCCCCTCGACCTTCTATTGCTGCCGACCTGGCTGGTGCCGGTGGAGCCGGCCGGCGTGGTGTTGCAGGACCACGGCCTCGGCATCCGCGATGGACGTATCGCGCTCATCGCGCCGCGCGCCGAAGCCCTCAAATACCCCGCCGCCGAAACCCGCGAGCTGCCGGGCATGCTGCTCAGCCCGGGACTGATCAACGCCCATGGCCACGCGGCGATGACGCTGTTCCGCGGCCTGGCCGACGACCTGCCGCTGATGACCTGGCTGCAGGAGCACATCTGGCCGGCCGAGGCCAAATGGGTTGACGAGGCCTTCATCCGCGACGGCAGCGAACTGGCGATCGCCGAGCAGTTGAAAAGCGGCATCACCTGTTTCTCCGACATGTATTTCTTCCCGGAGGTCATCAGCGAGGTGGCGCACAACAGCGGCATCCGCTGCCAGATCGCCATTCCGGTGCTGGATTTCCCGATCCCCGGCGCGCGCGACGCCGACGAGGCGCTGCGCAAGGGCGTGGCGCTGTACGACGACATCAAGCACCACCCGCGCCTCTCGGTGGCCTTCGGCCCGCACGCCCCCTACACGGTAGGCGACGACAAGCTGGAAAGCATCCGCGTGCTGGTCGCCGAGATGGACGTCGGCATCCACATGCACGTGCACGAGACCGCCCACGAGGTGCGCGAGGCCGTCGAGCGCAACGGCGAGCGCCCGCTGGCGCGCCTGGCCCGGCTGCAGCTGCTGGGCCCGCGCTTCCAGGCCGTGCACATGACCCAGGTGAACGAGGAAGACCTCGCCCTGCTGGTCGAGCACAACTGCAGCGTCATCCACTGCCCGGAAAGCAACCTCAAGCTGGCCAGCGGCTTCTGCCCGGTGGAGCGGCTCTGGGAAGCCGGCGTCAACGTCGCGATCGGCACCGACGGCGCGGCCAGCAACAACGATTTGGACCTGCTCGGCGAAACCCGTACCGCCGCCCTGCTGGCCAAGGCCGTGGCCGGCTCGGCGACCGCGCTCGACGCCCACCGCGCGCTGCGCATGGCGACCCTCAACGGCGCTCGTGCGCTGGGCCTCGACGAGCGGACCGGCTCATTGCAGGTCGGCAAGGCCGCGGACCTGGTCGCCTTCGACCTCTCCGGCCTGGCCCAGCAACCGATCTACGACCCGGTCTCGCAGCTGGTCTACGCCAGCGGCCGCGATTCGGTGCGCCACCTCTGGGTCGGCGGCAAGCAACTGCTCGAGGACGGACGGCTGCTGCGCATGGACGAGCAGCGGCTGATCGCCAATGCACGGGACTGGGGCCGGAAGATCGCCGGCCGGTGAGACCGCGCCGACGCACGGCGTGACAAATTGAAGCAGCGCCTGCCGGCCAGCCAACCCCCTGGCAGCGGCGGAAGCTGGCAACATGCGCGATTCGGAGCCACGCTTGCCGAAGCGCCCACGAACGGAACGGAACATGAGCAACGTCGACCACGCGGAAATCGCCAAATTCGAAGCCCTCGCCCATCGCTGGTGGGACCGCGAAAGCGAATTCAAACCCCTGCACGAGATCAACCCGCTGCGGGTCAACTGGATCGACGAGCACGTTCCGCTGGCCGGCAAGAAGGTTCTCGACGTCGGCTGCGGTGGCGGCATCCTCAGCGAGGCCATGGCACGCCGCGGCGCGCAGGTCACCGGCATCGACATGGGCGAGGCGCCGCTGTCGGTCGCCCGCCTGCATCTGTTCGAGTCCAACCTGGAAATCGACTACCGGCAGATCACCGCCGAGGCGCTGGCCGAGGAGTGCCCGGGTCAGTTCGACGTGGTCACCTGCCTGGAAATGCTCGAGCACGTGCCCGATCCGGCCTCGGTGATCCGCGCCTGCCGGCAGATGGTCAAGCCCGGCGGCCAGGTGTTCTTCTCCACCATCAACCGCAACCCCAAGGCCTACCTGTTCGCCATCGTCGGCGCGGAATACGTGCTGCAGCTGCTGCCGCGCGGCACCCATGATTTCCGCAAGTTCATCCGCCCGTCCGAGCTCGGCGCCTGGTGCCGCGACGCCGGCCTGGCGGTGGGCGCCATCACCGGCCTGACCTACAACCCGCTGACCCGCCACTACAAGCTGGCCGCGGACGTCGACGTCAACTACATGATCCAGACGGTCCGGGAGGCCTGATGCGTCTACGCGCCGTATTGTTCGACATGGACGGGACGCTGCTCGACACCGCCCCGGATTTCGTCGCCGTGATCCAGGCCATGCGCGAGGCGCGCGGCCTGCCGCTGGTGCCCGAAAAGCAGGTGCGCGACGTGGTGTCCGGCGGCGCGCGGGCGATGGTGATCAACGCCTTCGAGGTCGATCCGCTCTCCGAAGACTTCGAGCGGCTGCGCCTGGAGTTCCTCGACCGCTACCAAGACCACTGCGCGGTGAAGACCCGGCTGTTCGACGGCATGGCGCAGGTGCTCGAGGACATCGAACGCGCGCGCCTGCGCTGGGGCGTGGTGACCAACAAGCCGATCCGCTATGCCGAGCCGATCATGCAGCGCCTCGGCCTGGCCGAGCGCTCGGCCGTGCTGGTGTGCCCCGACCACGTCACCCGCAGCAAGCCCGACCCGGAAATGATGACCCTCGCCTGCCGCCACCTGGAGCTGGACCCGGCCAGCGTGCTGTTCGTCGGCGACGACCTGCGCGACGTCGAATCCGGCCGAGCCGCCGGCAGCCGCACCGCGGCGGTCACCTACGGCTACATCCATCCCGAGGACAACCCGCGCTCCTGGGGCGCGGACGTGGTCATCGAGCATCCGCTGGAGCTGCGGGCGGTGCTGGATCGGGCGGCGTGTGGTTGCTGAAGGCTGGAAGGCTGGAAGGCTGGAAGGCTGGAAGGCTGCGAAGCCGCTTTTCCGTCCAGCCTCAAGCCTCCAGCGCTTTTATCGTCTCTTGATTTAGAAAGGTATTTCGATGTTCGACTACACCGCCCGCCCCGACCTGCTGGCCGGGCGCATCATCATGGTCACCGGCGCCGGGCGCGGGATCGGCGCGGCAGCGGCCAAAACCTACGCAGCCCATGGCGCCACCGTGCTGCTGCTCGGCAAGACCGAGGAGCACCTGAACGGCGTCTATGACGAGATCGAGGCGGCCGGCCATCCGCAGCCGGCGATCATTCCGTTCAACCTGGAAACCGCGCTGCCGCACCAGTACGACGAACTGGCGGCCATGATCGAGCGCGAGTTCGGCCGCCTCGACGGGCTGCTGCACAACGCCTCGATCGTCGGCCCGCGCACGCCCCTCGAGCAGCTGTCCGGCGACAACTTCATGCGCGTGATGCAGGTGAACGTCAACGCGACCTTCATGCTCACCAGCACCCTGCTGCCGCTGCTCAAGCTTTCCGAGGACGCTTCGGTGGTCTTCACCTCCAGCAGCGTCGGCCGCAAGGGACGCGCCTACTGGGGCGCCTACGCGGTCTCCAAGTTCGCCACCGAAGGCCTGATGCAGGTGCTGGCCGACGAGGTCGACGGCACCTGCGCGGTCCGCGCCAACAGCGTCAACCCGGGTGCGACCCGCACCGCCATGCGCGCCCAGGCCTACCCGGGCGAGAACCCCGAGGTCAACCCGCTGCCCGAGGCGATCATGCCGGTCTACCTCTACCTCATGGGGCCTGACAGCCGCGGCGTGAACGGCCAGGCGTTCGACGCCCAGACCCGCTGACGTCTTTCTGACGCACCGGCCGGCCTAGGCAGGCAATCTGCCAGCAGACCGGCACCCAACGGCGGCAAGCGCTTGCCGCCCTCGCCTGGACTAACGATTAATCCCTTTAAAATCAATCAGTTGGCAATTTGGCATCTTTCTCGCCAGACAACCGTCATCGGCACAGGTCGTGCCATAAGGATCGGCATGCCACGAGCAATGACCCAGAGCGAGACCAACACCATCGACATCTCGAGCGCGCGCGCCAAGCGCCCCGCCGCCCCGCCCTCGAAACGTCCGCCCAGCTTCACCGAGCTGTACCAGCAACTCGGCCAGCAACTGCAGACCACCCTGGAAGCGGACCGCCTGCTGGGCATCTTCTTCGAGCGGGCCGCCACCCTGCTGCCGCTTGCCGCGCTGGACTATCGCCACCCGGACACCGATCTGCAGCTGCAGATCGGCGAATCGGCGCCCCATAGCGTCGCCTATCGCCTGCGCCACCAAGGTGAGGACCTCGGCGAATTGCGATTCGAATACCGTCGGCCCCTCGACGACTTCCAGCTGAGTCAGCTGGAGGCCCTGCTCGGCGCCCTGTTCTATCCGCTGCGCAACACCCTGCTGTACCGGCGCGCACTGCTGACCGCCACCCGCGACCCGCTGACCGCCGTCGGCAACCGCCTGGCGATGAATCAGATGCTCACACGCGAGGTGGAACTGGCGCGCCGCCATGGGCATGCGCTTTCGGTGATCATGCTGGACCTGGATCATTTCAAGGCGCTCAACGATCGCCACGGCCACCCGGCCGGGGACGAGGCGCTCAGGCAGGTGGCTGCCCTGCTCAAGATGCGACTGCGCAACGCCGACATGCTGTTCCGGTTCGGCGGCGAGGAGTTTCTGGTACTGCTGTCGAACACCGGCCCGGAGGCCGCCATGGTGGTCGGCGAGCGCCTGCGCTCGGCCGTCGAAGGCTTGCCCTTCCAGGTCGAGGGGCAGTCGGTGCCGCTGTCCATCAGCCTCGGCTGCGCCACCTACCTGGCGCCGGAGAACCTGGACGAACTGCTCGGCCGTGCCGACCAGGCGCTCTACCTGGCCAAGCGCAGCGGGAGGAATCGCCTGAGTCTGGCGGTTTGAGCGAAAGCCTCGGAGGCCAGCCCGTCGGTCGCAGGCAGAGCCTGCTCCTACAGGTGGTCACCACAACCCCAGGCGGCGCCGGCGCTTTTCCCTTCTCCCTCCGGGAGAAGGTGGCCCGCAGGGCCGGATGAGGGAAGCGTGCACAGCGCCCTCACCCCAGCCCTCTCCCGAGGGGAGAGGGCGTTGTTTGGTGCCGGGGGGCGTGGCACCGTGCAGGTGCCGGTCGCAGGCAGAGCCTGCTCCTACAGGTGTTCACCACAACCCCAGGCGGCGCCGGCGCTTTTCCCTTCTCCCGCCGGGAGAAGGTGGCCCGCAGGGTCGGATGAGGGAAGCGTGCACAGCGCCCTCACCCCAGCCCTCTCCCGAGGGGAGAGGGGGTTGTTTGGTGCCGGGGGGCGTGGCACACCGTGCAGGTGCCGGTCGCAGGCAGAGCCTGCTCCTACAGGTGCTAACCGCAACCCCAGGCGGCGCCGGCGCTTTTCCCTTCTCCCGCCGGGAGAAGGTGGCCCGCAGGGTCGGATGAGGGAAGCGTGCACAGCGCCCTCACCCCAGCCCTCTCCCGAGGGGAGAGGGGGTTGTTTGGTGCCGGGGGGCGTGGCACCGTGCAGGTGCCGGTCGCAGGCAGAGCCTGCTCCTACAGGTGTTCACCGCAACCCTAAGCGGCGCCGGCGCTTTCCCTTCTCCCGCCGGGAGAAGGTGGCCCGCAAGGGCCGGATGAGGGGCTGCAGAAGCGTTCGCGGTCTTACGGCCGCTTGGGACGGTCACCACGGCCGAACCCCGGGCGCTGGCCGTCGCGGGCGACGGGGCGGCGCTTGTTCGGCGTGTTGCCGGCTTCGTCATCGGGACGCCGGGGGCGCTTGCGGCCGCTTTCGGTAGGGCGTTCGGCCAGCGGTGTGCCGCGGCCGCGCTCGGTGTCGGGACGCGGTTTGCGCTCGGTGTCCGGGCGCGTGCGGGCCGGGCGGCGTTCCGTGCTCACCGGCGGCGCGTCGGCCTCGTGCGCCGGACGCAGTACGCGCGGGCGCCGCTCGCTGCGCGCCATCGGCTTGGCAGCCTTGCGCTGCATGCGCTCGAGCTTCTCGCGGACCTTGCCCTTGACGTTCGGCAGCGCCACCGGCTTCAGCCCGACTTCCTCGCTGAGGATGTCGACTTCCGCCTGGGTCATCTCGCGCCAGCGGCCCATCGGCAGGTCGGAGGTCATGAACACCGGTCCGAAGCGCACGCGCTTGAGCCGGCTGACCACCACGCCCTGCGATTCCCACAGGCGGCGCACCTCGCGGTTGCGGCCTTCCATCACCACGCAGTGGTACCAGTGGTTCAGCCCTTCGCCGCCAGGCGCTTCCTGAACGTCGGTGAAGCGCGCCGGGCCGTCCTCGAGCATCACGCCGGTCTTCAGGCGCTCGATCATGGCCTCGTCGACCTCGCCGCGTACGCGCACGGCGTATTCGCGGTCCATCTCGTAGGAAGGATGCATCAGGCGGTTGGCCAGCTCGCCGTCGGTGGTAAACAGCAGCAGCCCGGTGGTGTTGATATCCAGCCGGCCGATGTTGATCCAGCGCCCTTCCTTCGGCCTGGGCAGCCGGTCGAACACGGTCGGGCGGCCTTCGGGATCGTCGCGCGTGCAGATTTCGCCGTCGGGCTTGTTGTAGATCAGCACTCGGCGCACGGTTTCGGTCGCCTGCTCGCGCTTGAGCGGTCGGCCGTCGACGGCGATCGCGTCCCGGGCGCCGATGCGCTGACCGAGGGTGGCGACCACGCCGTTGACCTGCACGCGGCCCTCGGCGATCCAGCTTTCGACTTCCCGGCGCGAGCCCAGGCCCAGGCGCGCGAGCACCTTCTGCAGTTTCTCGCCTTCCGGGGCGTGGGGTTGGTTCAGGTCATGTTCGGTCATCGAGGCACCTCCCGGTGTGTCAGTTCCGATGGAAAGAAGGGGCGCGCATCATACGCGCTCGCCGAGCGCCCCGCACGCTCCGGCGAGCGCTCCTGGTCAGCCGAGGGCGGCGAGCGCCTCGGCGGTCTTGCGCTCGATGGCTGCCCATTCGCCGCTGGCCAGGCTGGCTGCCTCGATCATCCAGGTGCCGCCGACGCACATCACGTTGGGCAGTTTCAGGTATTGCGCGGCATTGCCGGCGTTGACCCCGCCGGTCGGGCAGAAGCGCACGTTCGGGAAGGGGCCGCCGAGCGCCTTCAGCGCCGCGACGCCGCCGACCACCTCGGCCGGGAACAGCTTGAAGCGCCGGTAGCCGAGCGCGTAGCCGAGCATCACCTCGGAGGCGGTGCTGACGCCGGGCAGCAGCGGCACCGGGCAGTCGATCCCGGCCTGCAGCAACTCGGGCGTGGAGCCCGGCGAGACGATGAACTGCGCGCCGGCGTCGAGCGCCGCATCCAGCATGGCCTTGTCCAGCACCGTGCCGGCGCCGATGCACAGCTCCGGGCGCTCCTGGCGCAGGCGGCGGATCGCCGTCAGGCCGTGCTCGGACCGCAGGGTGATCTCCAGCGCCTTCAGCCCGCCGGCGGCCAGCGCATCGGCCAGCGGCAGGATCTGCTCCTCGCTGGCGATGGTGATTACCGGCAGGATTCGCGCCTGCTCGCAGAGGCGCTCGATCTGTTCGTTCTTCTGCTCCAGGTTCATGGGCATGTCGTCCTCGGGCCTCAGGGGCACCAGTAGATCTCGAGTGGGGAATGCAGGAAGGCCTTGACCGGCATCTCTTCATCGGTCGCGCCGAGCGCGCGGTTGAGCGTGTCGAGCTTGGCGGCGCCCTGGATCGCCAGGCACTGCAGGTGCGCGGCGGCGAGTACCGGGTAGGTCAGCGTGATGCGCTGGTGCGGCACGCTCGGCGCCAGCATCGGCAGGCAGCGCGCCTCGCCCTCGGGCTCCAGCGCGCGCGCGAGGTTCGGGCTGCCGGGGAACAGCGACGCGGTGTGGCCGTCGTCGCCCATGCCGAGCACCAGCACGTCGATCGGCTGCTTCAGCGCGGCCAGCGCCTGGTCGGCGTGCTGCGCGGCTTCTTCGAGGCTCGCTGCCGGATGGTAGAGGCCGATGAACTGCGCAGACGCGGCCTGGTTCTGCAGCAGGTGGCGCCGCACCAGGCCTTCGTTGCTGTCCGGGTGCGCGGGTGGCACCCAGCGCTCGTCGGCCAGGCTGACCTGCACCTTGCGCCAGTCCAGCTCGCGCCTGGACAGCGCTTCGAGGAAGGGCACGGGGCTGCGCCCGCCGGACACCACCAGGCTCGCGGTGTCGTCGATTTCGAGGGCGAACTGCAACGCACGGGCCACGCAGTCGGCCAGCTTTTCGGCCTGCTGATCGGCGCTGGCCAGGCTGTGCGCGATCACCCCGGTGGGCAGTTCGAGTTCAGAGATCGCCATACCAGGACCTCCCGTCACGGGTGATGAGTGCAATGGATGCCACCGGCCCCCAGGAGCCGGCCGGATAGGGTTTGGGCACGTCGCCCAGGCGCGTCCAGCCATCGATCAGCTGGTCGCACCATTTCCAGGCGTATTCGATTTCGTCCTTGCGCACGAACAGGTTCTGATTGCCCTGCATCACCTCCAGCAGCAGCCGCTCGTAGGCATCGGGAATGCGGACGCTCTTGTAGGTTTCCGAGAAATTCAGCTGCAAGGGGCCGCTGCGCAGGTGCATGCCCTTGTCCAGCCCCTGCTCCTTGGTCATCACCTGCAGCGAGATGCCCTCGTCCGGCTGCAGGCGGATGATCAGCCGGTTGCTGATCAGCGAGCGCTGTTCGGGGGCGAAGATGTAGAACGGCGGCTCCTTGAAGTGGATGACGATCTGCGACACCTTCTGCGCCATGCGCTTGCCGGTGCGCAGGTAGAAGGGCACGCCGGACCAGCGCCAGTTGCAGATCTCCGCGCGCAGGGCAACGAAGGTCTCGGTGCTGCTCTCGGCGTTGGAGTTCTCCTCCTCAAGGTAACCGGGCACCGCCTTGCCACCCACCGTGCCGGCCGCGTACTGGCCGCGCACCACGCGCTGGCTGAGCTTTTCCGGCGGGATCGGCGCCAGCGCCTTGAGCACCTTGACCTTCTCGTCACGGATGCTGTCGGCGGTCAGGTCCGCCGGCGGGTCCATGGCGATCAGGCAGAGCAGCTGCAGCAGGTGGTTCTGGATCATGTCGCGCAGCTGCCCGGCCTGGTCGAAGTAGCCCCAGCGCCCCTCGATGCCGACGGTTTCGGCGACGGTGATCTCCACGTGGGAAATGTGGTGCTGGTTCCACTGGGTCTCGAACAGGCTGTTGGCGAAGCGCAGTGCGATCAGGTTCTGCACCGTCTCCTTGCCCAGGTAGTGGTCGATCCGGTAGATGCGGCTCTCCGGAAAGTGCTCGGCCACCGCATCGTTCACCACGCGCGAAGACGCCAGGTCGTGGCCGATCGGCTTCTCCAGCACCACCCGGGTTCGCTCGGCGAGGCCGGCGGCCGCCAGGTGCCGGCAGATGTCGCCGTAAACTGCCGCCGGCGTGGCGAAGTAGGCGATCAGTGGCAGGCCCGGATCGACCCGCTCGGCCAGCGCCTGGTAGTCCTCGCCGCGGCGGAAATCCATCGTCAGGTACTGCAGGCGCGAGCGGAAGCGGTCGAGCACCCGCTCGTCCAGTTCGTGGGGCGGCACGTAGCGCCGCAGCGCTTCATCGATACGCGCCAGATGCGCCTCGGACTCGCCGCCGTCGCGCGACAGTGCCAGCAGGCGGGTGGCGCCGTTCAGTAGGCCGGCGCGGTCGAGCTGGTACAGGGCCGGAAACAGCTTGCGCAAGGCGAGATCGCCAAGGGCGCCGAACAGGGCGAAGGTGGTGGCTTCGACAGAGATGGCTGGCATGTTCTGAATACTGACCAATTAATAGCGTTTCAACCGTGCGACACGGCGTATCTTAAGCAGCCCATGTTGTTATTCAAACAACATTGTGGGCTCTTTTCTGGCTGCGCCGCATGCCCGGTATGATCCGCACGCAGCGGCACTCAAAGGAACAGACATGGATCACGTGCGAAATCTTCTCGAGCAGATCAAAAACCGACTGGATGACCTGAACAAGGCCGAGAAGAAGGTCGCCGAAGTGATCCTGCGCGACCCGCAGCAGGCGACCCGCTACAGCATCGCCGCCCTGGCGCAGGCCGCCCGGGTCAGCGAGCCGACGGTCAACCGCTTCTGCCGCTCCTTCGGCGTCGGCGGCTACCCGGAGCTGAAGATCCAGCTGGCGCAGAGCCTGGCCAGCGGCGCGGCCTACGTCAGCCGCGCGGTGGAGGCCGACGACGGGCCGGAGGCCTATACCCGCAAGATCTTCGGCAGCGCCATCGCCTCGCTGGACGCCGCCTGCAAGAGCATCGACCCGCAGGCCATCAGCGGCGCGGTGGATCTGATGATCCAGGCCCGGCAGATCCACTTCTTCGGCCTCGGCGCCTCGGCGCCGGTGGCACTGGACGCGCAGCACAAGTTCTTCCGCTTCAACCTGCCGGTCAGCGCGCACGACGACGTACTGATGCAGCGCATGCTGGCCTCGGTGGCGCACACCGGCGACCTGTTCGTGATCATTTCCTACACCGGCCGCACCCGCGAGCTGGTGGACGTCGCGCGCCTGGTGCGCGACAACGGCGCCTCGGTGCTCGGCCTGACCGCCGCCGGCTCGCCGCTGGCGCGCGTCTGCACGCTGAGCCTGGACATCCCGTTGCCGGAGGACACCGACATCTACATGCCGATGACCTCGCGGCTGATCCAGCTGACGGTGCTCGACACCCTGGCCGCCGGCGTCACCCTGCGCCGCGGCGTGGACTTCCAGCCGCACCTGCGCAAGATCAAGGAAAGCCTGCTGCCGACGCGCTATCCCAACGAGGAGTGAGCCCGGTCTGGTGACCGAGTGGCCCGGCGTAGCAGCAGAGCATCGCCCCGAGGGCGGGCCTCCCACAAAAGCAACCTGCGCCACCCCGCCCTGTGGGAGGCGCGCCCCCGCGGCGACCAGGCAGGCAAGCTCGCCGGACCTCGCCCTCATCCGGCCCTGCGGGCCACCTTCTCCCGAAGAGAGAAGGGAAAGATCGTGCAGCCGGAGATTCTGGCACGAGGTCCGTAGGAGCGAGCTTGCTCGCGAACCGGGCTGCACGACGCCCGGCCATTGCCACGCCATCCCCCTCTCCCATCGGGAGAGGGCCAGGTGAGGGCTTGCGTGCACGCCCCCTCATCCGGCCCTGCGGGCCACCTTCTCCCGCGGGGAGAAGGGAAAAGCACGCGTCTATGGCTTCGACGTACGCCTGTAGGAGCAGGCTCTGCCTGCGACCGGGCCTGCACGCTACGGCGAATCAACACTGAACACCCCCCTCTCCCTCCGGGTGAGGGCTGGGGTGAGGGCTTGCCCGCGAGGCACTGACGGCCCGCATCCGGCCCTGCGGGCCACCTTCTCCGCGGGAGAAGGGAAAAGCTCGCGGTCTGCGCCGCCCGGTTGCGGACCTGCTCCGGTAGACGTACCGCCTTGCCGGCCCCGCCCTGGCGAAGCCGCCTGAATAAAAAAGGAGGCCCCGAGTCCGTCCCCTCGGAACCCCCAAGCTCACGCACGGTGGCTTGCGCCCCCGCCCTACCCTCGGTCGCCCGAAGTCTTCACCACCAGTATTCGACCTGCACCCCGTAGTTCGAGCCGTGCAGGTCGTTGCCAAAGGTGCCCGTGTCCGACAGGGCGCTGCCCGCCTCGGCCGCCGCCTGGGCCGCCTCGTTCCACTTCGCGTAGGTGTAGTACAGGCGCACTTCCGGGCGTGCCCAGAAGCCACCGCCGGCCGGCGACCAGGCAGTGGCGAGCGTCGCCTTGGTCAGCTTGCGGGTGTCGTCGTCGGTCTCGATGCGATCATGGCCCAGCTCGGCCATCAGCTTGATTTCCTCGGTCAATGCGTAGACCGGGCGGATGCCGAAGGACATCCACTCCGAGTCCGGGCCGAGGTTGCGCTTGTCCTTCTGGTAGATGGCCGCGACCTGCCCGGAGAAGCGCGGGGCGATGGCCCAGTCGAAGAATTCCACGAACCGCCAGCTGCGGTCGCTGCTGTCGAGCGTGACGTCGCCGGTGTAGCCCAGGCCGGTGCCCGGCCCGCGGCCATACTGCACAGCAAAGGTGTTCAGGCCGCCGAGGAATTCTTCCTGCTTGTGCTGCACGGTCAGCGCCCAGCCGCTGTTCTTGTCGTGCCCGCTCGGCTTGTCGATGTAGCTGAGGCCGAATTCGAGCTGGCCGTTGGGATTGGAATCGAAGCCGCCGACGTTGAAGTCGTGCCGGCTGATGTACTCGTCCTGGAAGTAGCTGTCCTTGCGCGAGAAGGCGTAGCTGTAGGTCAGCCCGTTGATCTCCATGTCCTCGACGCCGAAGCCGGTCGCGCTCTGGTTCCAGTAGTAGTAGTCGTTGATGTGAATGTCGTTGCGCTTGTAGAACCGGCGGCCGGCCCACAGCGAGCCGTTGTAGAGCGCCGGGATGTCCGACCACTCGACCCAGTTCTGCACCAGCCGCGCCCAGCCGTGGTCGCCGTCGAAGCGCGGGGTGTGGTCGTACTCGTTGTACAGCGCCAGCATGCCCTCCACGCTCAGCACCGAGCCGTCGGCGAAGGTCACCAGGTCCTGGCGCAGGTCCAGCTCGGCGTACTGTTCGCATTCGTTGCCGAGGCGGTACTTGGCGGGCGCACCCGGCAGCTGGAAGCAACTCTGCGAATCGCTGCCCGAGGAGTCGCCGATGCCGGAACGCATGTAGCCGCTGAATTCCAGCGCATGACCGCTCAAGGGCAGGCTCAGCCCAACCGCAGCCGCTGCCAGCGTCAAACCAGCTGTTGTTTTCATAGTTTCTCCATCTGCTCTTATTGTTATTCACCGCTCGGAACCGAACGCCGTCCTGCGCAACATCGCTCCTGGCGACAGGACGGCGCGTCACTGCCTGCGCTCCTTGCACCATCAGAACACGCGGCCCCGGCGGCCGCCGGTACGAAAACACCCGGCGGCTGCGCCGTTCTTGCCTGCACCGTTTCCTTCCGGACCTATGAGTACCGCTCTGGACCGGAGGTTTCAGCGCGGATGCAGGCGGCTGACCTTCTTTGCCGAACCGTTGCTCCTGGCCGGCCCCAGGGCGATTCGCTCGCCGCTGCCGGCATCGAACAGCAGCACACGCGCCGGGTCGAACTGCAACGCCAGCACCTCGCCGACCCGCGGGTCGATCTCCGGCGGCAACCGGCAGCACACCTTGGTGTCGTTCAGCTCGACGAAGGCCAGGGTGTCCGGCCCGGTGGGCTCGGTGACCTTCACCTCCGCCAGCACGGTGGGCAGCGAATGGCTGCCGGCGATGCCGATCTGCTCCGGACGGATGCCGAGCAACAGTTCGCGCCCGTCCAGCGTCTCGTCCCCGGCAAGCTCGAGCGGCAGCTCGCAACGCGCCTGCCCGCTGTCCAGCGCGGCGAGCCACTGCGCGCCCTGGCGCCGCGGCCGCACCGGCACGAAGTTCATCGGCGGCGAGCCGATGAAGCTGGCGACGAACAGGTTGGCCGGGTCGTTGTAGATCCCCCGCGGGCTGGCGAACTGCTGGATCACCCCGTCCTTCATCACCGCCACCTTGTCGCCGAGGGTCATGGCCTCGATCTGGTCGTGGGTGACATAGACGGTGGTGGTCTTCAGGCGCTGGTGCATGAGCTTGATCTCGGTGCGCATCTCCACCCGCAGCTTGGCGTCGAGGTTCGACAGCGGCTCGTCGAACAGGTAGATCTTCGGCCGCCGGGCCAGCGCACGGCCCATCGCGACGCGCTGTTGCTGGCCACCGGAGAGTTGCGCCGGCTTGCGCTCGAGCAGGTGCTCGATCTGCAGCAGCCGGGCCACGCGGGCGACCTCCTCGTCGATCGTCGCCTGCGGCACCTTGCGCATCTTCAGGCCGAAGGCGATGTTGTCGCGCACCGTCATAGTGGGGTACAGCGCGTAGGACTGGAACACCATGGCGATGTCCCGGTCCTTCGGTCCCGTGCCGGCCACGTCCTGCCCGTCGATCAGGATCTGCCCGCCGGTGATCGCCTCCAGCCCGGCGATGCAGTTCATCAGGGTCGACTTGCCGCATCCGGAAGGCCCGACGAGGATCAGGAATTCGCCCGAGTCGATCTTCAGCTCGATGTCCTTCAGCGTGTCCGGCGCGCCGCTGGCGTAGCGCTTGTTGAGGTTGCGCAGTTCGAGGGATGCCATCTTCAGTCTCCGAAAACGTATGGCCGCGCCAGGCTCAGCCCTTCACCGCGCCGGACGTGAGCCCGCGCAGGAAGTACTTGCCCGCCAGCACGTAGACCACCAGGGTCGGCAGCCCGGCGATCATCGCCGCGGCCATGTCGACGTTGTATTCCTTGATTCCCGTGCTGGTGTTCACCAGGTTGTTCAGCGCCACCGTGATCGGCTGGGTGTCGCCGCTGGCGAACACCACGCCGAAGAGAAAGTCGTTCCAGATCTGGGTGAACTGCCAGATCAGGCAGACCATGATCGTCGGGATGGACATCGGCAGCAGGATGCGCCCGAAGATGGTGAAGAAGCCGGCGCCGTCCAGCCGCGCGGCGCGCACCAGCGCCTCCGGCACGCTGACGTAGAAGTTGCGGAAGAACAGCGTGGTGAAGGCCAGGCCATAGACCACGTGGACCAGCACCAGGCCGGTGGTGGTGTTGGCCAGGCCGAGCTTGCCGAGGGTGAAGGACGCCGGCAGCAGGATCACCTGGAACGGCAGGAAGCAGCCGAACAGCAGCAGGCCGAAGAACAGCTGCGAGCCGCGGAAGCGCCACATGGACAGCACGTAGCCGTTGAGCGCGCCCATCACGGTGGAGATCAGCACCGCCGGCACCACGATCATCACCGAGTTCCAGAAGTAGCTGCCGACCACGCCCCAGGCCTTGATCCAGCCGATCAGGGTGAATGCCTCCGGCCAGCTCAGCAGGTTGCCGGTGCGGATGTCCTCCGGCGTCTTGAAGCTGGTCAGCAGCATCACCACCAGCGGCACCAGGTACAGGGCGCAGGCCAGGATCAGGGTGGCGTGGATGGCCAGGCGGCTTAAGCTCATCGCCCTCATCCGGCGCTTCGCGCCGCCTTCTCCCGGGGGAAGAAGGACATCGGAGGATCGTCGCTGCGCGACGCTCACATCACTCATGGCGCTTGGTCCTCAGTTCGGAATACAGGTAGGGCACCAGGATCGCCAGCACGGCGCCGAGCATCAGCATTGCGCTGGCCGCGCCCAGGCCCATCTGCCCGCGGGTGAAGGTGTGGGTGTACATGAACATCGCCGGCAGGTCCGAGGCGTAGCCCGGCCCGCCGGCGGTCATCGCCGCGACCAGGTCGAAGCTCTTGATGGCGATGTGCGCGAGGATCATCAGCGAGCTGAAGAACACCGGGCGCAGGCTCGGCAGCACGATGCGCAGGTAGATGGTCGGCAGGCTCGCGCCGTCGACCTGCGCCGCCCGCACGATGGACGGATCGACGCCGCGCAGCCCGGCGAGAAACAGCGCCATGACGAAGCCCGAGGCCTGCCACACGGCGGCCATCACCAGGCAGTAGACGACCCGGTCGGGGTCCACCAGCCAGTCGAAGCGAAAGCCTTCCCAGCCCCAGTCGCGCAGCAGCTTGTCCAGGCCGAGCCCGGGGTTGAGCAGCCACTGCCAGGCGGTCCCGGTGACGATCATCGACAGTGCCATGGGGTACAGGTAGATCGTGCGGATCGCGCCCTCGGCGCGGATGCGCTGGTCCAGCAGCACCGCCAGCAGCACGCCGAGACACAGGCTGATGGCGATGAACAGGCCGCCGAACACCAGCAGGTTCTGGCTGGCGACCCACCAGCGATCGTTCTCCATCAGGCGCATGTACTGGGCAAGCCCGACCCACTTGTAGCTCGGCATGAAGCGCGAGTTGGTGAACGACAGCAGCAGCGTCCACAGGATGTAGGCGTAGAAGCCCACCAGCACGATGACCACGCTCGGGGCCAGCACCAGCTTCGGCAGCCACGCCTGCAGCCAGTCCGTCGACCGGCCGTGCGAGGCCTTGGGGGAAAACACCGCGACTGAACTCATGAAGCGCTCCGCGACCCGGGCTCGCCGGCACCTTCGGGACGAACGCTCCCGAAGGCGCCTGCGGCACCTGGAAAGAATTGGAGACGGCCGCCGATGCGCCGGCGGCCGGACGACTACTGCACCGCCTGGATCGCGGCTGCCAGCTGCCGGGCCGCCTGCTGCGGATCGGCGTTGGGGTCGTTGAAGAAGTTGGTCACCACGTCGAACACCGCGCCCTGCACGTAGCTGGAGGCGGCCATGCCGTGCGCCAGGCTGGGCTGCAGGCCCTCGCCCTGGGCGGCCTGCTTGAAGTCCTGCATGGATTTCTGCGCGCAGCTGTCGAACGCGCTCATGTCCTGGTCCAGGCGGACCGGGATCGAGCCCTTGTTCTGGTTGAAGACCTGCTGGAACTCCGGCTCGATCACGGTGCGCGCCAAGTCTTCCTGGGCCTTGCGGTCGTCCTCGTCGCTGAGCTTGAACATCGCCAGGGAGTCGATGTTGTACGCGAAGCTGCCCTGGGTGCCGGGGAACGGCAGGCACTGATAGTCCTCGCCGGCCTTCTTGTTCGCCGCGGTCCACTCGCTCTTGGCCCAGTCGCCCATGATCTGCATGCCGGCCTTGCCGTCGATCACCAGGCCGGTGGCGCGGTTCCAGTCGCGCCCGGCGGCGTCGGCGTCGACGTAGCTGCGCAGCTTCTTCAGCGCGGCGAAGGCCTGCACCATCCTGTCGCCGGTCAGCACCTCCTCGTCGAGGTCGACGAAGGCCTTGTGGTAGTCCTCGGGGCCGAGAATGCTCAGCGCCAGGTCCTCGAACACGGTGCCGTCCTGCCAGGGCTGGCCGCCGTGGGCGATGGCGATGTAGCCGGCGGCCTGGAGCCTGTCGGCCGCCGCCCAGAGCTCGTCGAGGGTGGTCGGCGGCTGGGCGCCGGCCTTCTCGAACACCTCGGGGTTGACCCACAGCCAGTTGACGCGGTGCACGTTGACCGGCACCGCCACGTAGGAACCGTCGTACTGCATGACCTCGGTCACCTGCCTGGGCAGCAGCTCGTCCCACCTGCCCTGCTCGGCGACCTCGTCGAGGTCGGCGAGCAGCCCCAGCTCGCCCCACTCCTGGATGTCCGGGCCCTTGATCTGCGCCGCCGAGGGCGGATTGCCGGAGACGGCGCGGGTCTTGAGCACGGTCATCGCCGCTTCGCCGCCACCGCCGGCAACGGCGAAGTCCTTCCAGGTGTGGCCCTTCTGCTCGACCAGCTTCTGCAGGGTGTCGGCCGCGCGCTTCTCGCCGCCGGAGGTCCACCAGTGCAGCACCTCCACTTCACCGGCATGGCCGACCAGGGGAAAGGCAAGGGAAATGGCGAGCGCCAGGCGATTCATGGCATTCATCTCGATCGGTTCCTTCTTGTTGTTCTGTCCACAAGTCGGTGTGCTTGTGCTGAAGGGAGTCTAGGAGCGGCCGGCAGCAGGATGGGTAACGAAGGGAAAAGCAAAGGTCACCGGGCCGTTACAAATGCATGGGGATCGGTAACCGGCTCAGGCGGCATGGCTGCGCCCCGCCTCGCGCGGGAAGCGCAGCGTCACCCGCAAGCCGCCCTGGCGCAGGTTGCGCAGGCTGACTTCGCCGCCATGGGCATGGGCGATGTTGCGCGCGATGCCCAGGCCCAGGCCGTAGCCCTGCTGCTGGCCGGACAGCCGGACGTGCGGCTCGAACACCTCCTCGAGGCGCTGCTCGGGCACACCCGGCCCCTCGTCGTCGACGTGCAGCACCAGCGCCTCGGCGCCGTCCTCGATGCGCAGGTGCGCCCGCTCGCCGTACTTCAGCGCGTTGTCCAGCACGTTGCCGATGCAGCGCTTGAGCGCCAGCGGCTTGCCCGGATAGGGCGCCAGCGCCCGCCCCTCGATGGACACGCGGCCGTCGCCCTGCGGCGGCAGGTAGGGCTCGACGATGTAGCGGATCAGCTGGTTGACGTCCACCGGCTCGACGTTCTCGTGGATGTCGGTGTCCTTCACGCACTGCAGGGCGCCCTTGACCAGCAGCTCGAGTTCGTCCAGGTCGTGGCGGAAGCTCTCCTGCTGCTCCTCGTCGTCGAGCAGCTCCACGCGCAGGCGCAGGCGCGTGATCGGCGTGCGCAGGTCGTGGGAGATGGCGCTGAACAGCTGGCCGCGCTCGGTGAGATAGCGGCCGATCCGCTCGCGCATGCTGTTGAACGCGCGGCTGACCTCCACCACCTCGCTGCCGCCCGCCTCCGGCAGCGGCTCGACCTCGTCGCCCACCGACATGTTGCGCGCCGTCGCCGCCAGGCGCTTGAGCGGCCGGCTCTGCCAGTGCACCAGCACGCCGATGAACAGCAGCAGGAAGGCGCCGGTCAGCACGATGAACCACAGCTGCTGGGCCGGCAGCCCCTCGCTCTCCAGGCTGACGTAGGGCGCCGGCATCAGTGACGCCAGGTACAGCCACTCGTTCGGCGCGATCCGGATCTGCGTGACCAGCACCGGCGGCGCCAGCGGCTCGAAGCCGAGCGCATAGTGGGCCCAGGAGCGCGGCAGTTCGTCGAGCTTCAGGCCGCCGTTGAAGATGCGCAGGTCGTGCGGACTGACGAACTCCACGGCGAGGTCCACCGAGCGCCCCAGCTGCTGCCGCAGGACCTGCTCCACCTCGCTCAGCACGGCGCGCTTGCGCGGCGTCTCCGGCAGCACGCGCATGCTCAGCTCCTTGTCGTTGAGCGAGACGAAGAAGCGCGTGCCGCCCATGCTGCGCAGCTGATCGAGCACCAGCGGCCGGTAGCCCAGCGGCAGCGAGCGGAAGTAGGCGACACTGGCGGCCATCGATTGCGCCAGGCTGCGGGCGCTGGTGCGCAGCCCTTCCATCTGGCTGGCGCGCAGCTGCGACAGCCAGATCAGGCTCGACAGCCCCTGCGCCAGCAGCACCGCGAGCAGCGTCAGCAGCAGCATGCGCCCGAGCAGCGAGCGCGGCACCAGGCGCAGACGGCGGCGCGGCTCAGCCGAGGGTGTCATGGTGCGGCACCACGGTGGCCGTCAGCAGGTAGCCGCTGCCGCGCACGGTGCGGATCAGCCGCGGGCACTTGCCGGTGTCGCGCAGGCGCTGGCGCAGGCGGCTGACCGCCATGTCGACGATGCGGTCGAGCGGCATCACTTCGCGCCCGCGGGTGGCGTTGGCGATGGTGTCGCGATCGAGGATCTGTTGCGGATGGTCGAGGAACAGCTTGAGCAGGGCGAAGTCGGCGCCGGACAGGAAGGTTTCCTCGCCGTCGCTGTGGAACAGCCGGTGGTTGATCATGTCCAGCCGCCACTCGCCGAAGGCCAGCACGTCGCTGCTGCGCTCCTGGCCGAAGTGCACGCGGCGCAGCAGCGCCTTGATCCGCGCCAGCAGCTCGCGCGGGCTGAACGGCTTGCCGAGGTAGTCGTCGGCCCCCAGCTCGAGGCCGACCACCCGGTCCGCCTCGTCGGAACTGGCGGTGAGCATGATGATCGGCATCTGCGCCAGGCGCTGGTGGCCGCGCACCCAGCGGCAGAGGCTGAAACCGTCCTCGTCCGGCAGCATCACGTCGAGGATCACCAGGTCGGGCGCCGTCTCGAGCAGCGCCTCGCGAAAGCTCCCGCCATCGGGCACGGTGCGCACCTGGAAGCCGGAGCGGCTCAGGTAGGTGTCCAGCAGTACACGGATTTCCCGATCGTCGTCCACCAGCAGGATGGATTTCCCGGCTTGCGTCACATCGCGTCCCTTTTCTTGTTATATCGGCCGGCCAAGCATGGCGCGCCGCCGCGCCATGTCAACCAGGCCGCGCCTGTGGCGGCGGCCGCCTCGCGGTTCTGCGATCGAGCACGCAGTCGCGGCGGCCAGCGCCGTCCGTGCGGCCGCTCAGCGCCGGCCGGCCAGCACCTGCTGGACCGCCACGCCGGCGCCTTCCAGGCCCGGATACTCGGCGGTCACCAGCCACACCGGGATGCCGTCGAGGTAGCGGCTCATGCCGCCCTTGTCGGAAAAGGCCGCGTCGAAGCCGCTGCGCAGGAAGAAATCGGCGAAGCGTGGCACCACCCCGCCGACGATGTACACGCCGCCGCGGGCGCCGACCGTCAGCACGTTGTCGCCGGCGACCCGGCCGAGCCAGGTGCAGAACTGTTCCAGCACGGCCTCGGCGTAGCGGTCGCCCGCCAGCGCCGAGGCGGTGACCTGCGCCGGCGAGTCCAGCGTCGCCTCGCAGCCGTCGAGCGCGCAGCTGGCCCGGTAGAGGTTGAGCAGGCCGCCGCCGCTGAGAATGGCTTCGGCGTTCACATGGCCGATCTGCCGGTGCACGTAGGTCCAGAGCGCCGCCTCGCGCTCGCTGCCCACCGGGAGGCAGATGTGCCCGCCCTCGCCCGGCAGCGCCATCCAGCCGCCGGGCAGCGACAGCAGCGTGGCCACGCCGAGCCCGGTGCCGGGGCCGATCACCAGGCACGGCCGCCCCGGCTCGCCCTCGCCTTGGCGCACGCAGATGCGCTCGTCCGGCTGCAGGCGCGTCATGCCCAGGGCCATGGCGGCGAAGTCGTTGATCAGCAGTAGGTCGTCCAGCCCCAGATTGCGGCTGAAGTTCGAGCGGCTCAGCACCCACCGGTTGTTGGTGAAGCGAAATTCGTCACCGCCGACCGGGCCGGCGCAGGCCAGGCACACCGCGGTGAGCGCATCCACCGACGCGCCGATGTCATCAAGATAGGCGCGCACGGCATCCTCAGGCGTCGGGAACTCCTTCGTTGGCAGCACGCGGATGCACTCCAGCTGCTGGTCCTGCCAGAGTGCGAAGCGGGCGTTGGTGCCGCCGATGTCTCCAACCAGTGCCGTCATCACTCGAGCTCCTCGAGCGCTTCGGTGAAGGCACTGGCGCCCTTCTCCGCCGGACTGAACGCGTTGCGCATGAAGGCGAACAGTTCGCGCCCGTAGCCGATTCCGCGGTCGCTCGGCGGCGGCGCCAGCTCGCGGGCGGCCCATTCGGCGGCGTCGACGCGGATGAACAGCTCGCCCGTCTCGCCGTCGACGCGAATGATGTCGCCGTCGCGCACGCGTGCCAGCGGGCCGCCGTCGATCGCTTCGGGGCTGACGTGGATCGCCGCCGGCACCTTGCCGGAGGCCCCGGACATGCGCCCGTCGGTCACCAGCGCGACCTTGAAGCCGCGGTCCTGCAGCACGCCGAGGAAGGGCGTGAGTTTGTGCAGCTCGGGCATGCCGTTGGCCTTCGGGCCCTGGAAGCGCACCACGGCGATGAAGTCCCGCTCCAGCTCGCCGGCCTTGAAGGCCTCGGCCAGCTCCGCCTGGTCGGCGAACACCCGCGCGGGCGCCTCGACCACCCGGTGCTCCGGCGCGACCGCGGAGATCTTGGTCACGCCCCTGCCGAGATTGCCGTCCAGCACGCGCAGGCCGCCTTCCGGCGAGAACGGCCGGTCGGCCGGGCGCAGGATGTTCTCGTCGAGGCTATGGGTCGCGCCCTCGCGCCACACCAGCCGGCCGTCTTCCAGGCAGGGCTCCTGGGTGTAGCGGCGCAGACCGTGCCCCATCACGGTGTTGACGTCCTCGTGGAGCAGCCCGGCATCGAGCAGCGTGCGCACCATGAAACCGACGCCGCCGGCGGCGTGGAAGTGATTCACGTCGGCGCTGCCATTGGGATAGACCTTGGCCAGGGTCGGGGTGACCGCCGAGAGGTCGGCCATGTCCTCCCAGGTCAGCTGGATGCCCGCGGCGCGGGCGAATGCCGGGATGTGCAGCGTGTGATTGGTCGAGCCGCCGGTGGCATTGAGCGCCACCACCGAGTTGACGATGGACTTCTCGTCGACGATCCGGCACAGCGGCAGGTAGTTGCCGGTCTGACTGGTCAGGCGCGTCACCTGGAGCGCCGCCTCGCGGGTCAGCGCGTCGCGCATCGGCGTGTAGGGGTTGACGAAGGACGCGCCCGGCAGGTGCAGGCCCATGATCTCCATGACCACCTGGTTGGTGTTGGCGGTGCCGTAGAAGGTGCAGGTGCCGGGGCTGTGGTAGGACTTCATCTCCGAGTCGAGCAGTTCCTCACGGGTCGCCTTGCCTTCGGCGAAACGCTGCCGCACCTCGGCCTTCTCCTTGTTCGGGATGCCCGAGGGCATCGGGCCGCCGGGCACGAAGACCGTCGGCAGGTAGCCGAAGCGCAGGGCGCCGATCATCAGCCCGGGCACGATCTTGTCGCAGATGCCGAGCATCAGCGCCGCATCGAACATGTTGTGCGAGAGCGCGACCACGGTGGACATGGCGATCACTTCGCGGCTGGCCAGGCTCATTTCCATGCCCGGCTCGCCCTGGGTGACGCCGTCGCACATGGCCGGCACGCCGCCGGCGAACTGGCCGACCGAGCCGACCTCGCGCAGGGCCTCCTTGATGACGTTCGGGAAATGCTCGTAGGGCTGATGCGCCGAGAGCATGTCGTTGTAGGCCGAGACGATGGCGACGTTGACCTCGTTCATCAGGCGCAGGCGCTGCTTGTCGTCCGCCACCCCGCAGCCGGCGACCCCGTGGGCGAAGTTGGCGCACGGCAGCCGCGCCCGCTGCGGCCCCTCGCTCGCCGCGGCGGCCATCATGGCCAGATAGCGTTCACGGGTCTTGCGGCTGCGTTCGATCAGCCGCTCGGTGACTTCTTGGACTCGTGGATGCATGTCATCACTCCTGATCAGACTTCGTAGCTTCAGCTACAAAAATGCGTGGTCGACGGCTTGATTTCTATTTTGTCAGGAATAATCTCGTAATTCCCATAACATTTACGACTCGGGACAGCCTATGACCATCCGCATCGCCATCAACGGTTTCGGCCGTATCGGCCGCAATGTCCTTCGTGCGCTGTACGCCTCGCCCCACCGCCAGGAACTGCAGGTGGTCGCCATCAACGACCTCGGCACCCCGGCCATGAATGCGCACCTTCTGCAGTACGACAGCGTTCATGGCCCATTCGACGCCCGGGTCGAGGCGAATGACGAGCAGTTCGTCGTCAACGGCGACCCTATCGCGGTGAGCGCGATCCGCAACCCCGCCGAGCTGCCCTGGCGCGAGCACGCGGTGGACGTGGTGTTCGAATGCACCGGCCTGTTCACCAGCCGCGACCAGGCCGCCGCCCACCTGCAGGCCGGCGCGCGCAAGGTGATCATCTCCGCCCCCGGCAAGGGGGTGGACGCGACCATCGTCTACGGCGTCAACCACGACAGCCTGCGCGCCTCGCACCAGATCGTCTCCAACGCCTCCTGCACCACCAACTGCCTGGCCCCGGTGGCCCAGGTGCTGCACCGCGAGTTCGGCATCGAACACGGGCTGATGACCACCATCCACGCCTACACCAACGACCAGAACCTCTCGGACGTCTACCACAGCGACCCGTACCGGGCCCGCTCGGCCACCCAGTCGATGATTCCCACCAAGACCGGCGCCGCCGAGGCCGTCGGCCTGGTGCTGCCGGAACTCGCCGGCAAGCTTACCGGAATGGCGGTGCGCGTCCCGGTGATCAACGTGTCGCTGGTCGACCTGACCGTCGAGGTGGCGCGCGAGGTCAGCGCGGAGCAGGTGAACGCGGCCATGCTGGAGGCCAGCCGGAACTCGCCGATCCTCGCCTGCAACGCGCTGCCGCTGGTCTCCTGCGACTTCAATCACACCCCATGTCGTCCATTTTCGACACCAGCCACACCAGGGTGAGCGGTCGCCTGCTCAAGGTAATGGCCTGGTACGACAACGAGTGGGGCTTCTCCAACCGCATGCTGGACACCTGCCGCGCGCTGTTCGCCGCGGCCTGAGGCGGCGACTGCCGGCGAGACGAAGAAGGGATCGACCATGGAACCAATGAAATTCGTCAACGGCCAGCTGCCCGCCCGCAAGCGCTTCGCGCTGGTGGCGCACGATCGCTGCAAGCCGTACCTGCTGACCTGGGCGGAACGGCAGAAGGCGGTGCTCGCCCGCCATGAGCTGCTCGCCACCGGCACCACCGGGCGGTTGCTGTC
Source organism: Stutzerimonas azotifigens DSM 17556 (assembly GCF_000425625.1). Taxonomy (GTDB): domain Bacteria; phylum Pseudomonadota; class Gammaproteobacteria; order Pseudomonadales; family Pseudomonadaceae; genus Stutzerimonas; species Stutzerimonas azotifigens. The sequence goes on along the minus strand of NZ_KE384415.1, from coordinate 106,467 downwards.
GCAGCGCCTGGGCCTGCCGATCGAGAGCATGCTGAGCGGCCCGTTGGGCGGCGACCAGCAGATCGGCGCGCGCATCGCCGAGCGCCGCGTGGACGTGCTGGTGTTCTTCTGGGACCCGTTCGAATCGCAGCCGCACGACCCGGACGTCAAGGCGCTGCTGCGGCTGGCGGCGGTGTGGAACATTCCGGTGGCGAGCACCGAAAGCACCGCCGACTACCTGCTCTCCAGCCCGTTGCTGGACCAGGCGCATACCTGCCGCATCCCCGACTACGAGGGTTACCTGGCGGCGCGGCCGTGAGGATGGAGTCCGGGGGTCGGGCCTGGCTCAACCCACGAAGAGCCGGCCCCTGGCCGGAGATCGCCGCGAGGGCGCGCCTCCCACAGAAAGCCGGTGCGGCACCGCGACTTCCGTGGGAGGCCCGCCCCCGGGGCGACGCTTATTGTGGGAGCGGTCTTGACCGCGAACGAAATTCCCACCGCCCCATTCGCGGCCAAGGCCGCTCCTACGAAAAGCCGGACTGGGACCGAAGATCGCCGCGAGGGCGCGCCTCCCACAGGGGCCGGTGCGGCACCGCGGCTTCCGTGGGAGGCCCGCCCCCGGGGCGATGCTTCTGGTAGGAGCGGTCTTGACCGCGAACAAGCCCATCGCGGTCAGGACGCACCTGCAAGAAGTTGGTGCGCTGCCTGCTTGCTAGGAATCCGTCCGCTCCGCCTGCGTCGACGCCTCGTCGGCCCCCTGCTCCGCATCGTCGCTCTCCTGCTGCCGGGCGAGGTCATCGAAATCGGTCTTGAGCCCCTGCTCCATGTTGTCGAGTTCGGCCAGTAGCGAACGGAAGCTGGTCTGCTCGTGCGGTTCGGCGGGGGTTTCCAGGTCGGCGCGGGCCTGCAGGTCGTCGGGCACCGGGCGGTCGTCGTCGAGCACCGGCAGGGGCTCCGGCTCCATCTCGCGGAGCACGGCGAGCGGCGGCAGTTCGTCGAGGCTGGCGAGGTTGAAGTGGTCGAGGAAGGCCTTGGTGGTGGCCAGCATCGCCGGGCGCCCGGGCACGTCGCGGTAGCCCACCACGCGGATCCACTCGCGCTCCTGCAAGGTCTTGACGATCTGGCTGTTGACCGCCACGCCGCGGATCTCCTCGATTTCGCCGCGAGTGATCGGCTGCCGGTAGGCGATCAGCGCCAGCGTTTCCAGCAGTGCGCGGGAGTAGCGCTGCGGCCGCTCCTCCCACAGCCGGCCGACCCAGGGCGCGTAACGCTCGCGCACCTGCAGGCGGTAGCCGGTGGCCACCTCCTTGAGCTCGAACGCCCGCCCCTTGCAGGACTTCTCCAGCTCGCCTAGCGCCTTCTTCATCAGCGCCGGGCCGGGCCGCTCGTGTTCCTCGAACAGCTCGGCGAGCCGCTCCAGCGACAGGGGCCGGCCGGCGGCGAGCAGAAAGGCCTCCAGCAGGCCGGCCAGGTGTTTGGGATCGGAGAGGTTCATGGGGCGTTCACTCGACTCGGGCGTGCACGTGAATGGGGGCGAAGGGTTCGTTCTGCACCAGTTCCACCAGCGACTCCTTGATCAGTTCGAGCACCGCCATGAAGGTCACCACCACGCCCAGCCGTCCCTCCTCGAGGCGGAACAGCTGCACGAAGGGCACGAAGCCGCCGCCCTTGAGCCGCTCCAGCACTTCGCTCATGCGCTCGCGGGTGGTCAACGCCTCGCGTGTCACCTGGTGGCTTTCGAACATGTCGGCGCGGCGCAGCACCTCGGCCATGGACAACAGCAGCTCCTCGAGACTGACTTCCGGCAGCAGCTTGCGGGCCCGCGCGGCCGGCGCGTCCAGGCGCGGCACGTGCAGTTCGCGGCCGACCCGCGGCAGCGCATCGAGGTCCTCCGCGGCGGTCTTGAAGCGCTCGTACTCCTGCAGGCGGCGGATCAGCTCGGCACGCGGGTCGTCCTCCTCGGCCTCGGCCCCGGACGAGCGCGGCAGCAGCATGCGCGACTTGATCTCGGCCAGCATCGCGGCCATGACCAGGTACTCGGCCGCCAGCTCCAGGCGCACCGACTTCATCAGCTCGACGTAGCCCATGTACTGGCGGGTGATCTCGGCCACCGGGATGTCGAGGATGTCGATGTTCTGCTTGCGGATCAGATACAGCAGCAGGTCGAGCGGCCCCTCGAAGGCTTCGAGGAAGACCTCCAGGGCGTCCGGCGGAATGTACAGATCCAGCGGCAGTTCGGTGAACGCCTCGCCATAGACCAGCGCCAGCGGCAGCTGCTCGCCGGGCTGGGGGACGTCGGCGGCCTGGGCCTCGGACTCCTGCATGGAACCTCGCCTGCGGTTGGACGGAAAGTGCGCATGGTGCCACGCCGACGCCGCGCTGCCGACCCCACGGGCGTGGAATCCGTCGCGCGGGTTGCCTGTGGGAAGCCCTGTTCCGGAATCCCTCATCCGGCCCTGCGGGCCACCTTCTCCCAGAGGGAGAAGGGAAAAGCCCGCGGCTTCGGCGCACACCTGTGGAGCACGCTCCGCCTGTGGGAGGCGCGCCCTCGCGGCGACTGAGCAGGCACAACCAAAAGCTCGCCCCGGGGGCGGGCCTCCCATAACCGTACCGTTGTTCTGGAATCCCTCATCCGGCCCTGCGGGCCACCTTCTCCCCAAGGGAGAAGGGAAAAACCGGCGGCCTGGGTGCTCTCCTGTAGGAGCAGGCTCTGCCTGCGACCCTCTCCCGGCGGCCGACAGTCAGCGGTAATTCAGCCCCACCGCCCGGCGCACGTCGGCCAGGGTCTCGCGGGCCTCGTCGCGGGCGCGGTCGGCGCCTTCGGCGAGGATGCTGCGCACCAGGTCGGGGTTCTGTTCGTAATCCAGCGCCCGCTCCTGCAGCGGTGCCAGTTCGGCCTTGATCGCGTCGATCAGGGGCGTGTTGCATTGCAGGCAGCCGATGCCGGCGCTGCGGCAGCCCTGCTCGGCCCAGCGGCAGACATCCTCGCCGGAATGCGCCCGGTGCATGTGCCACACCGGGCAGCGCGTCGGCTCGCCGGGGTCTTCGCGACGCACCCGCGCCGGGTCGGTGGGCATGCGCCGAACCTTTTCCTCGACCTCCTCCGCGGTGTCGCGCAGGAAGATCGCGTTGTTCACCGACTTGCCCATGCGCTCGCCGTCCAGCCCGGCGAGCCGCGGGTTGTCGCTGAGCAGCTCGCGCGGTTCGGGCAGCAGCAGCCTGCCGCTGCCTTCGAGATAGCCGTACAGCCGCTCCTGGTCGCCCAGGGTGATGGTCTGCTGTTCCTTGACCACCGCCCGCGCGGTGTTCAGCGCCTCGAGGTCGCCCTGCTCCTGGTAGGCCTTGCGCAGGCTGACGTAGAGCTTCGAGGTCTTGCGTCCGAGCTTGCGGATCGCCGCCTCGGCCTTGACCTCGAAGTCGGGTTCGCGGCCGTACAGGTGGTTGAAGCGGCGGGCGATGTCGCGGGCGAACTCGACGTGGCTGACCTGGTCGCCGCCTACCGGCACCAGGCCGGCGCGGTAGAGCAGGATGTCGGCGGCCTGCAGCAGCGGATAGCCGAGGAAGCCGTAGCTGTTCTGGTCGGTGTGCTGCAGGTCGTGCTGCAGATCGCGGTAGGACGGCATGCGCTCCAGCCAGCCAAGCGGGCAGATCATCGACAGCAGCAGGTGCATTTCCGCGTGTTCCTGCACCTGCGACTGCACGAACAGCGTGGCCGAACTGGGGCTGATGCCGGCGGCCAGCCAGTCCACCGCCATGTCCATGACGTGCTGGGCGATGCCGGCGCTGGCCTCGTAGTCGGTGCTCAGCGCGTGCCAGTCGCTGATGCAGAAGAAGCAGTCGTACTCGTGCTGCACCCGTATCCAGTTCTTCAGCACGCCGTGATAGTGGCCCAGGTGCAGGCGCCCGTTGGGCCGCATGCCCGAGACGACGCGCCGTTGCGAATCCAGTGCGCTCAAATCCGGTTCCTTGATCGGTTGGGTCCGTGTTTCATGGCGCTCAGGCCTGTTCGAGGAAGGGTTGCGGATCGCCGCAGCCGACGCGAACCACCTCCGGCCGCCCCTCGGTCAGATTAATCACCGTCGAAGCCTCGAGGCCACCGTACCCGCCATCGATGATCAGGTCGACCTGGTGTTCCAGCGTCGAGCGCATGTCGTACGGATCGCTCATCGGTTCGCTCTCGCCGGGCAGGATGAGGCTGACGCTCATCAGCGGCTCGCCCAGCTCCTCCAGCAGCGCCTGGGCGATCGGCAGCGAAGGCACGCGCAGGCCGATGGTGCGGCGCTTGGGATGCATGAGCATGCGCGGCACCTCGCGCGTGGCGTCGAGGATGAAGGTGTAGGGCCCGGGCACGTGCGCCTTGAGCAGGCGGAAGGCGGTGGTGTCCACCTTGGCGAAGAGCCCGAGCTGCGACAGGTCTTTGCAGGCCAGGGTGAAGTTGTGCTTGTCATCGAGCTGGCGGATCCGACGGATGCGTTCGATCGCCGACTTGTTGCCGATGGCGCAACCCAGGGCATAGGACGAATCGGTGGGATAGACCACCACCCCGCCGTTGCGCAGGATTTCCACTGCCTGCTTGATCAGGCGCGGCTGGGGATTTTCCGGATGGATCTGGAAGAACTGGCTCATGGCGACTCCCTGTTCAGCCGGCCGCATGGAGGCGAGGTTCGCGCTCGAAATGACGCCACAAGGGTGACAGGTCATCCGGCAGGGGTCGATACATGCCCAGCTCCGACCAGTCCGCCGGCGCGTGGAAGTCGCTGCCGACGCTGGCCATCAGCCCGAACTCGCGGACCAGGATCGACAGCCCGCCGACCTGCTCGGCCGGCTGCATGCCGTTGACCACCTCCAGGGCATGGCCGCCGGCCTGGACGAACTCGGCGACCAGCCGGCGCCGCTTGCTGCGCGTGAAATCGTACTGCCAGGGGTGCGCCAGGCTGACCCAGGCGCCCGCCTCGCGCAACAGGCCGACGGTCGCCTCCAGCGCCGGCCAGTGCTGCTTGACGTCGCCCAGCTTGCCGGCGCCGAGCCATTTGGAAAAAGCTTCGGCACGGTCCTTCACGTAGCCGGCGCGCACCAGGTATTCGGCGAAGTGCGGACGCGCCGGCGCGTTGCCGCTGTCGCCCAGCGCCTGCTGGACGGCGCGGGCGCCTTCGAAGGCGCCGGGCATGCCCTTGGCTTCCAGCCGCTGGCCGATCAGTTCGGCGCGCCGCCAGCGGCCCTGGTGCAGCTCGGCGATGGCCGCGCGCAACGCCGGGGCGTCGGCGGAAAAGCCGTAGCCCAGCACGTGGATGGTCGCCCCGCCCCACAGGCAGGACAGCTCGATGCCGTTGACCAGGCGGATGCCAAGCCGCTCGGCGGCGGCGCGGGCCTCGTCCAGGCCGTCCAGCGTGTCGTGGTCGGTCAGCGCCAGCAACCGGACCCCGCGCGCGTGCGCCCGCTCCACCAGGGCGGCGGGCGCGAGCACGCCATCGGAAGCGGTACTGTGGCAGTGCAGGTCGACGGTCATGCGCTGGCGTTCTCCAGAAGCGATCATGTTCAACAGACCGTCCGCGGAGTCGCGCGTGCCGTTCGGAGCAGCCGATTCCGCGTCGGACAGGGTTTGCTATTATGCCGGGCACTTCGGCTCCTGGCGCGCAACGTGAAACAACTGATCGATTTCATCCCTCTCCTGCTGTTCTTCGTCGTCTACAAACTCGAACCCCGCAGCCTCGACCTGGCCGGCCATGCCCTGCAGATCGGCGGCATCTACAGCGCCACCGCAGTGCTGATCCTGAGTTCTCTGGTCGTCTACGGCCTGTTGCTGGTACGCCAGCGCCGGCTGGAAAAGGGCCAGTGGCTGACCCTCGCCGCCTGTCTGCTGTTCGGCGGAATGACCCTGACCTTCCATAGCGAGACCTTCCTCATGTGGAAGGCGCCGGTGGTGAACTGGCTGTTCGCCCTGGCCTTCCTCGGCAGCCACTTCATCGGCGACCGGCCGCTGATTCAGCGCATGATCGGCCATGCCATCCGCCTGGACGCGGTACGCTGGACACGGCTGAACGTCGCCTGGATCCTGTTCTTCCTCGTCTGCGGTTTCGCCAACCTGTACGTCGCCTTCCACTACCCGGCCTTCTGGGTGGACTTCAAGGTCTTCGGCAGCCTGGCGCTGACGCTGCTGTTCCTGGTCGGCCAGGGCGTCTACCTGGCCCGCCACCTTCAACCCTCCGAAGCGAATCTCAAGGAGTAGCCATGCTCTACGCCATCATTGCCACCGACGTCCCCAACTCCCTCGACGCCCGCATGGCCGCCCGCCCGACGCACCTGGCGCGGCTCGAGCAACTGAAGGAAGAAGGCCGCCTGGTGCTGGCCGGCCCGCACCCGGCCGTGGACAGCAACGACCCGGGCAGCGCCGGTTTCAGCGGCAGCCTGGTGGTCGCCGAGTTCGACTCGCTGGAAGCCGCGCAGACCTGGGCCGCCGCCGACCCCTACAAGGCGGCCGGCGTCTACGGCGAGGTCGTGGTCAAGCCGTTCAAGAAGGTCCTGCCCTGACCGGGCCCGCGCGTGCCGCCAGCGAGCGAAGGGATACGCCATGAGCGAACTGCTGCTGATCGACGACGACCAGGAACTTTGCGAGCTGCTGGTCAGCTGGCTGTCCCAGGAAGGCTTCGCCGTGCGCGCCTGCCATGACGGCCAGAACGCCCGTGCCGCGCTGGCGGAAACGCCACCGGACGCCGTGGTGCTCGACGTCATGCTGCCCGACGGCAGCGGCCTGGAACTGCTCAAGCAGTTGCGTACCGAGCATGCCGAACTGCCCGTGGTGATGCTGTCGGCGCGCGGCGAGCCGCTCGACCGCATCCTCGGCCTGGAGCTCGGCGCCGACGACTACCTGGCCAAGCCCTGCGACCCGCGCGAACTGACCGCGCGCCTGCGCGCAGTGCTGCGCCGCAGCCGCCCGGCCGCCACCCCGAGCCAGCTGGAGCTGGGCGACCTCGCCTACAGCCCCGGCCGCGGCGTCGCCAACATCGGCGACCACGAGGTGAGCCTGACCCTCTCCGAGGGACGCATTCTCGAAGCGCTGCTCGCCCGCCCCGGCGAGCCGGTGGACAAGCAGGCCTTGGCGCAGAACGCGCTGGGCCGCAAGCTGACGCTCTACGACCGCAGCCTGGACATGCACGTCAGCAACCTGCGCCGCAAGCTCGGCCCGCACCCGGACGGGCGGCCGCGCATCGTCGCCCTGCGCAGCCGCGGTTATCTCTACGCCCCCTGACTTTACCGAGGCTTTACCCAGCACTGACCGCCGCTGACCGAGCGCGCCGTAAGCTGCAAGCATCCGGTGAAGGCAACTGGCCCAGCAAACGCCAGCGCCGCCGGCAAGCCCAAGGAGAGTCATCATGCGCAAGACCCTTATCGCCGCCCTGTTCGCCGCCACCCTGCCCGCTCTCGCCCTCGCCGCCCCTGGTCACGACGGTGGCAAGCATGACGGCGGCCGCCACCACATGCACGCCTTCAAGGGGCTCGACCTGACCCGCGAACAGCGCCGTGAGATGCACGAGCTGATGAGCCAGCAGATGAAGAGCCGTCACGAGATCACCCAGCGCTATCTCGAGAAACTGCCGGAAGCCCAGCGCAAGGCCATGCAGGACGAGCTGGTCGCCAGCCGCGAGGCCAACCGCAAGGCCATGCGCGACCTGCTCAAGCCCGAGCAGCAGAAAGCCTTCGACGAGATGCAGAAGAAGATGGAGGAACGCCGCGCCGAGCGCGCCGAATTCCTCAAGTGGAAGGCCGAGAAGGACAAGGCCTGATCCCAGCCCTGCCGCCATGCCCGGGCGTGGCGGCGCCAACCTGACGGAGAGACGTCGTGCGATCACTGTTCTGGCGCATCCTCGCCACCTTCTGGCTCGCCATCGCGGTGGTCGCCGCACTCGCCATCCTGCTCGGCCAGGCGCTGAACCAGGACGCCTGGATCCTCAGCCGGCATCCGGCGCTGCGTGAGTTCGCGCCGCGCTGGGCCCAGCTCTACGAAGAACAGGGCCCGCTTGCCGCGCAGTTAGCGCTGGAGGCGCACAAGCAGCGCTTCCGCGTCGACATCCAGGTGCTCGGCGAAACCGGTCGCCCGGTGGTACGCGGCACCTTCCCGGCTCGCGCCGCCGCCTTCGAAGCGCGCCAGCCCAACGCCAAACGCCTGCCCTGGCGCCGCCTGACCAACGATTACACCAGCCCGCTGACGGGCGAGACCTACCTGTTCATCTACCGCATCCCGCTCACCGAACTGGCGGCCTGGCACCGCGGCAGTCTGCTGTGGCCGCTCAGCGCGCTGGGCATCGCGCTGGTGGTGCTGACCGCCTTCGCCCTGCTCCTGACGCTCTCGATCACCCGCCCGCTGGACCGCCTGCGCGGCGCCGTGCACGACCTCGGGCAGACCGCCTACCAGCAGAACTCGCTGGCGCGCCTGGCGCGCCGGCGCGACGAGCTGGGCGTGCTGGCCAACGACTTCAACCGCATGGGCGCGCGCCTGCAGAGCCTGATCGGCAGCCAGCGTCAACTGCTGCGCGACGTCTCCCACGAGCTGCGTTCGCCGCTGGCACGGCTGAAGGTCGCGCTGGCGCTGGCCGAGCGCGGCTCGGAAAGCGAGCGCCAGGCGATCTGGCCACGGCTGGAACAGGAATGCGACCGGCTCGAAGCGCTGATCGCCGAAATCCTCGAACTCGCCCGCCTGGACGCCGATCCGGGTGCGGCGCGGCCGGTGGACCTGCAGCCGATCCTCGCCCGCGTGCGCGACAACGCCCGCCTCTCGGCCCCGGAACAACGCGTCGAAGTCACCCGCGAGCCACCGGCCGGGCTCGAGCTGCAGGGCTGGCCGGACATGCTCGAACGCGCGCTGGACAACCTGGTGCGCAACGCGCTGCGCTTCAACCAGCCGCCGGCGCCGATCGAGATCGACATCGACCGGGCCGCCGGCTGGCTGTCGATCAACGTACGCGACCACGGGCCTGGCGCCGATCCCGAACACCTGCCGGAACTCGGCAAGCCGTTCTTCCGTGCGCCCGGGCAGACCGCCGCCGGACACGGGCTCGGCCTCGCCATCGCCCGGCGGGCCGCCCAGCGGCATGGCGGTGAACTGCAGCTGGCCAATCACCCCGACGGCGGCTTCCTCGCCACGCTACGCATTCCGCTCGCCGGGACCACCGTCGAGTGAAGCGACGCCAGCCTCAGGCGGCTGGCCAGCGTTTGACGAACTGCTCCGGCTCCAGCGCCGGCGGCGTGCGCGGGCTGCCTTCCGGCGTGCCGAGGTAGAGATAACCGACGATCCGCTCGTCGCCCTCGAGGCCGAGGCCGGCCGCCACCTGTTCGTCGTACGCCAGCGCGCCGGTGCGCCACACCGCGCCGATGCCCAGCGCGTGCGCGGCCAGCAGCATGCCGTGCGCGGCGCAGCCGGCGGCGAGCAACTGCTCGTCCTTCGGCACCTTGGAGTGGTCGCGCAGAGTGGCGACCACCACCACCAGCAAGGGCGCGCGCAGCGGCATCTTGCGCGCCTTGGCCAGCATTTCCGGCGTGGCGTCGGGCTTGCCGGCCACCGCCTCGGCGAACAGCTCGCCCAGGGCCTGGCGCGCCTCGCCCTCGACGGTGAGAAAGCGCCAGGGGCGCAGCTGGCCATGATCCGGCGCACGCAGCGCGGCGCGGAACAGCAGGTCACGCTGCGCGGCATCCGGCGCCGGATCGCAAAGACGGGTTACCGATACGCGATTGAGCAACAGGTCGAGCGCGTCCATCCAAACCTCCTCGGCAAAGGAGGTCATTGTAGGGGGTTCGTGGGTCTCCGGGGCGGGGATGTCCGATCCGGAGACCGTATGCGTGCCCACCGCCATTCGCGGCCGAGGCCGCTTCCACATGAGCTTACGCCAGACGAACGATGGATGGCGTTCGGTGGTGCGCCCCGTGGGAACAACTGTCTTGACCGCAGAACGAGTCCCGATCGTCATTCGCAGCCAGCAGTCGCCGCGAGGGCGCGCAATCCACAGGGATGTGGTGAATACCGCAAGCCCATCGGGAACGGGCGCGGCCTCCCACAGGATTCGGTGGATACCGTTTGCTTTCGTGGGAGGCCCGCCCTTGGGGCGATGCCGTTGTGGAGCGGTCTCGACCGCAAAGCGTCTACCCCCCGGTAGTGTCGTTACGCACCCGCCCCCAGTCTTTCCAGCCGAAGGAGCAGCGGCATGCGATCAGCAAGGGTGGGCCACCCCCTTCGTCAACAAACGCTGTTTTTAGCGATGCATCATGCGTCCGGCCTAAACCGTCAACGCTCAGGCCACCCGATCCGGCGAAAGGTGCGGCTGCAGCGGCGGCGTCAACGGCGGCAGCCCGTGGGCCGCTCGCGCCGCATCGCAATGGGCGTTGTGCTGCCCGTTCTCCCAGGACGCCTCGAACTCCCGGCAGGTCGTCGACCGCTGCTCGTACATCGTGCAGCGAACGCCGCAGCCCACGTCGCCCATCAGGCCGACGCAGCGCGCCGGCTTGGACTCGGTGCCGAGCATGGCCACATGGTAGGGACTCACCTGCACGGTGAGGTGGTCCGGCACGGTCCCCCCGCTGGAGGCGCACTCGCCCCAATAGAAAGACACACGAAAATATGCACAGCAGGCACCACAGGTGAGGCAGGGATTCTCGACGGACATGGAGGCTACTCAGAAACCGGAAAAGGCCGGCGCCCGGGCGGCTATTCTATTGAGCGGCGAACGCTTGTGAAGAGGCCGGCCGTCGCCGCTCCCAACGCCTCGCCGGGCAGGGCCCGCGACCGGTTTACAGGCAGGGGGACGCGGGTAGAATTGGCGCCCTCTTTTTCGCCGAGCCGCTCCCATGCCTCTGCCGACGCTGCGCATCATCGGATTCATCCTCGGCATCTTCCTCATCACCCTCGCCGTCAGCATGGTCATCCCCATGCTGACCCTGGTGGTATTCGAGCGCACCGACGACCTCGAGGCCTTTCTCTGGGGCAGCCTCATCACCTTCATGAGCGGCATGGCGCTGGTGGTACCCGGCCGGCCGACGCTGACCCTGCTGCGCCCGCGCGACATGTACTTCCTGACCACCATCAGCTGGCTGGTGGTCTGCTGCTTCGCCGCGCTGCCGATGATGCTGATCCAGCACATCAGCTACACCGACGCCTTCTTCGAGACCATGTCCGGCATCACCACTACCGGCTCCACGGTGCTGGTGGGCCTCGACGACACCTCGCCGGGCCTGCTGATGTGGCGTTCGATGCTGCAGTGGCTGGGCGGCATCGGCTTCATCGGCATGGCGGTGGCCATCCTGCCGCTGCTGCGCATCGGCGGCATGCGGCTGTTCCAGACCGAGTCGTCCGACTGGTCGCAGAAGGCCCTGCCGCGCTCGCACGTGATGGCCAAGCTGATCCTGGCGATCTACCTGGCGCTGACCTTCCTCTGCGGCCTGTGCTACTGGCTGAGCGGCATGACGCCGTTCGAGGCGATCAACCACGCGATGACCACCATCGCCACCGGCGGCTATTCGACCTCCGACGCCTCGATGGCCCATTTCAGCCCGGCCGCGCACTGGACCGCCATTGTCTTCATGACCCTCGGCGGCCTGCCGTTCATGCTGATGGTCTCCACCGTGCGCGGAAACCGCTATGCCCTGCTCAGGGACCAGCAGGTGCGCGGGTTCGTCGGCGGCATGGCCGCGATCTGCCTGCTGTTCGCCCTGTGGTACTGGATGCACTCGGACTTCGCCTTCCTCGACGCCCTGCGCATCGTCACACTCAACGTCGTCTCGGTGGTGAGCACCACCGGCTTCGCCCTCGGCGACTACACGCAGTGGGGCGACTTCGCCATCCTCGCCTTCTTCTACCTGACCTTCATCGGCGGCTGCTCGGGCTCGACCTCCGGGGGGCTGAAGGTGTTCCGCTTCCAGGTCGCCTACAGCCTGCTGCGCGCCTACCTGCAGCAGCTGGTGCACCCGCGCGCGGTGATCAAGCAGCAGTACAACGGGCACAACCTCGACGAAGAGATCGTCCGCTCGATCCTGACCTTCTCGTTCTTCTTCACCATCACCATCGGTGTGCTGGCGCTGTCGCTGGCCCTGCTGGGGCTGGATCCGATCACCGCGCTGACCGGCGCTGCCACCGCGGTGTGCAACGTCGGCCCCGGGCTCGGCCCGGTGATCGGCCCGGCCGGCACCTTCGCCACCCTGCCGGATGCCGCCAAGTGGCTGCTGTCGGCCGGCATGCTGCTCGGCCGCCTGGAGATCATCACCGTGCTGGTGCTGCTCACCCGCGCCTTCTGGAAACACTGAGGCTTCAGAGGCGCGCGCGGTATTCCCCGGGCGTGACGCCGAACCAGCGCCTGAAGGCGCGGAAGAAGTTGCTCGGATCGGCGAAGCCGAGCAGGTAGGCAATCTCCAGCAGGGTCAGGCCCGGCTGGGCCAGGTACTGGTCGGCCAGCTCTCGCCGGGTGTCGTCCAGCAGCTGCTGGTAGCTGGTGCCCTCGTCCTGCAGGCGGCGCTGCAGCGTGCGCTGCGACAGGTGCAGCAAGCCCGCCACCGCCTCGCGCTTCGGTTCGCCCTGCGGCATCAGCCGGCACAGCACCTGGCGCACCTGGTGGGTCACCCGGCTGCCGGAGAAACGTGCCAGGTAGTCGCCGGCGAAGCGGTCGTGCAGGCGCGCCAGCGCCTCGTTGGCCGTCGGCAACGGCGCCTCCATGTCGCACCGGCGGAACACCAGGGCGTAATGCGGTGCGTTGAAGCGCAGCGGCGCGCGAAACAGCGCCTGGTAGGGCGCCAGGTCGTGCGGCGGCTCGCCCTGCAGACGCACCTCCAGCGGTTCGATCGGTTTGCCGGTCAGCCAGCGGCAGAAGGCCAGCGCACTGGCCAGCGACGCCTCGCCGCTCTGCCGGGCTGGCGGCAGACGGTCGCCATGGATGGTCAGGATCAGCGCGTAGCGGTCGCCCAGGGGCCGGAAGTCGAGGTCAGCACCCTCGGCGACGATGCGCTGGAAGCGTACCAGCCGGGTGTAGCCCTCGCAGAGATTGCGGCTCGACATCATCGCGTACTCGACGACGCTGAGCGCGCCGGGATGCCGTTCACGGCCCATGTTCAGGCCGATCGCCGGATTGCCGGACACCTCCACCGCCCGCAGCCAGAGGCGGGTCATGCCGTCCTGCGGAAAGCGCGCGTCCGGGTCGGCCAGCGCGGCGTAGTCCATCCCGAGTTCGGCGAACAGCCCGCGGCAGTCGACACCGCCGGCCTCCAGCGCACGGACGATCGCCAGGGCCCAGCTCGAAGATGTGGTGCGCTCGGTCATTACATTGTTCTTCTGATCGTCCGGCCTGGCGACGAAGGATACTAGACTGTCTCGCATTGTCACTGGCCTCCAAAGCCACTCGACCTAGACTCCAAGAACAATGACAGGAGGTGCGCCATGAGCACGCAGAGCGCCGAGCGCCGCTTCACCCGCTTCGCCGATTTCTACCCGTTCTATCTCGAGGAGCATCGCAACCAGACCTGCCGCCGGCTGCATTTCATCGGCAGCCTGCTGGTGCTGGCCCTCCTCGCCTACGCCCTGTGGAGCGGCCAGTGGCTGTGGTTGCTGGCGTTGCCCGTGGTCGGCTACGGTTTTGCCTGGGTCGGGCACTTCGTGTTCGAGAAGAACCGCCCGGCGACCTTCCAGTACCCGCTCTACAGTCTCATGGGCGACTGGGTGATGTTCAGGGACATCCTCACCGGGCGCATCCGCTTCTGAGCCCGAGCGCACCACCGATCGACAACAACAAAGAGAACAGCCGATGACCGCCCGCGCCCGCTTCACCCACATGCAGGACGGCACCGCCGACGACTGGGCCATCATCGCCCGGGACTTCGGCGGCTATGCCAGGCAGTTGCCCGACCGCATCCTCGCCCACCTCCAGCTGCTCGACGGCGACTTCGGCGGCTTCCCGGTGGACCGCCTGACCCATTCGCTGCAGACCGCTACGCGCGCGCACCGAGACGGCCGCGACGAGGAATACGTGGTCTGCGCGCTGCTGCATGACATCGGCGATACCCTAGGGTCTGTTGCCGTTTCGTCGCGAGCCGCGTTGCCGCGTCAAATGGCGCCAGGCCAGGCGCGGGACGCAGGCAATGGTGATCCCTTGCCAAGTCCCGCAACACCGCATGGCGCCATTTGCCGCGCAACCCTACGGGACGGGCCTGCTTTTGCGCGATGCGGCGTTACTCGTCGCTTATTTGGAATGACCAAACTTCGCTCCTCGTGCCTTGCCTCGCGCAAAAACAGGCTCCGGCGCGGCCGCAAACGAAATGGCAACAGACCCTAGGCTCCTACAACCATCCGGACATCGCGGCGGCGATTCTCAAGCCGTTCGTCAGCGAGGAAAACCACTGGATGGTGGAAAAGCACGGGGTGTTCCAGGGCTACTACTTTTTCCACCACCTGGGCATGGATCGGCATCTGCGCGAGCAGTTCGACGGCCACCCGCTGTACCAGCGCACCGCCGAATTCTGCGCCAGGTACGATGCCGCCGCCTTCGATCCGGCGTACGACAGCCTGCCGCTGGAATTCTTCGAGCCGATGCTGCGCCGGGTGTTCGCCGCCCCCAGACGCTCCCTCTATCGAAAGGCCGGCTGATACCGTTCTCGCTCGCCGGCAACCGGTCCGACGGCTTTTCGGCGTAGATAATTTGGCGTTCGCAAGCCGCTTCGCTATGATCGCGCCCATTCGAGCTAGCGCTATCATGCCGGCACGCAAGACGCAGCGAATAAGCGTCGGTAGAAATCAGGGATCGAGAGACATCATGACCTTCGTCTTAGGTGATCGACGCAAGGGGCTCGCTTCGCGCCCCCTGCGCGAGTATTACTCCCGCGTGCTCGGCTACCTGGCGTGTGCGGCCGGGCTGGCTGCGGGCACCCACACCCAGTTCTACTCGATGGACCAGCTGTGGCTGGTTCCCTATGCCCTGCTCTACCCCCACCTCGCCTATCACCTGAGTTACCGCTTCCGCCGCGAACACGCCGAGCGCACCGCGCAGGTGCTGCTCTGCCTCGACGGCCTCAACGCGGGCGCGGCCATGGCGCTGCTCGGCTTCAGCCCGGTGCCGAGCTTCGTCTTCGTACTCATCCTCGGCTTCAGCGCGCTGATCGACGGCGGCGTGCGGCGCCTGATGATCGGCCTGCTGGCCACGCTGGCCGGCGCCGGCCTGACCCTGCTGGTGGTGCCCCTGCAGTTCAAGGCCCCGACCGACACCCTGGTGGCGATCGCCAGCCTGGCCTTCGCCACCCTCTACGTCTTCGTCGCCGCCTACTACGTGAACAAGCAGGAGCTGCACCTGGCGCAGGCGCGGCGGGTCATCGAGGCCGAACAGGCGAAGGCGGCGCGGCTGGCGCGCAACCTGGCCAAGTACCTGTCGCCGCAGGTGTGGGAATCCATCTTCAGCGGCAAGCGGCATGTGCGCCTGGAAACGCAGCGCAAAAAGATGTCGGTGTTCTTTTCCGACATCAAGGGCTTCACCGAGCTTTCCGAGGAGCTTGAAGCCGAGGCGCTGACCGACCTGCTCAACAACTACCTCAACGAAATGTCGAAGATCGCCCTGAAATACGGCGGCACCATCGACAAGTTCGTCGGCGACTGCGTGATGATCTTCTTCGGTGACCCCACCACGCAGGGCGCCAAGAAGGACGCGGTGGCGGCGGTCTCCATGGCCATCGCCATGCGCAAGCACATGAAGGTGCTGCGCCAGCACTGGCGCGCGCGCGGCATCACCAAGCCCATGGAGATCCGCATGGGCATCAACACCGGCTACTGCACCGTGGGCAACTTCGGCGCCGACACCCGCATGGACTACACCATCATCGGCCGCGAAGTGAACCTCGCCAGCCGCCTGGAAAGCGCCGCCGAGGCCGGCGAGATTCTCATTTCCCACGAGACCTACTCGCTGGTGCGCGACGTGATCATGTGCCGCGACAAGGGCCAGATCAGCGTCAAGGGCTTCTCCCGCCCGGTGCAGATCTACCAGGTGGTCGACTTCCGCCGCGATCTCGGCGCCACGTCCAGCTACGTCGAGCACGAACTGCCCGGCTTCTCCATGTACCTGGACACCAACGGCGTGCAGAACTTCGACAAGGAGCGGGTCATCCAGGCGCTGCAGCAGGCGGCCGAAAAGCTGCGCGACAAAGTCATCCTCTGAGCGACCTGCCAGCCTGGCATCCGCCCGAGGGCATCGCTGTGACGGAACGCTGCGACTCCCGTCGTAGGGAGGGCCGGGCGGCGTTCCGCTTCAGCCCACCATTGTTATTCGTCCGGCTTGCGGTGGGCTGAAGCCCGCCCTACGGGTATATCAGCCCCCGGCGTAGCGCCCGTTCAAGCTCCATTGCACGGCGCCGGCCTCGGTTATACCATCCGTACTAACGCCAACGGAGACTCCTCCCATGAAGCTCAAGATCACCTCCATCGGCAATTCCGCCGGTGTCATCCTGCCCAAGGAACTACTGGCGCGCCTGCGCCTGGAGAAGGGAGACGAGCTGTACGCCCTGGAAACGCCGGACGGGCTCAAGCTCAGCGTATTCGACCCCACGCTGGCCGAACAGATGGAAGTGGCCGAGCGGATCATGCGCGAAGACCGGCAGGTTCTGCACAAGCTGGCGCAATGAGGATCGCAGCATGATCGTCTGGATCGGCAAGGCGCTGGCGCTGGCCATTCACGACCGTCAACTGGCCGAGCACGGCGGCGGCAGCGGCATACGCGACGAAGGCCTGCTCGACTCGGCGCTGGCCCGACCGCAGCAGCTCCACGCCTACGGCGAACCGGCGCCGGATCTGGCCGATCTCGCCGCCAGCCTGGCCTTCGGTCTGGCCCGCAACCATCCCTTCGTCGACGGCAACAAACGCACAGCGCATGTCTGCTATCGGGTCTTCCTTCAGCTCAACAATTGCAAGCTGGTCGCCAGCGACGAAGAAAAATATACCGTCATGATCGGCCTGGCCGAAGGCTCCATCGAGCAAGCCGAGTTCGCCCGCTGGCTGCGCGCCCGAATCGTCATCGACAGGCCGGGCCAGGTGCAGGAAGGGAATGCCGGATACCGTTGAGGCCGGTGGAGCCATGCGGAGGTATCGATGCGGCCGGGGCCGTTGGATTGTCGCTGATCTCATAGACATAAAGACGTTCGCCGGGATGTTTGTTGCCCTCGTGCACACCGGCCATCCGCTCGGGTCGTTCGTGCCGATATGCCGATCCTTGCAGCGTTCGCGCCGGTGAACGCCGACGGCCGCCTGCTGCGCTACACTGGTGCATCCGTCAGAGAGTGCCCCACCGTGCGCCCGATCCTTTCCCTGCGCCGCTACACCCGAGAGGTGATCGCCCACAGCCATTCGCACGTGCAGCTGGTGTTCGGCCTGCACGGGCGGCTCGACATGGAGGTGGACGGACACGGCAACCAGGTGCTGCGGCAGATGATGGCGGTGATTCCCGAGCGGGCGCACCACGCCTGCGACAGTCGGCTCGGCAGCGATTGCCTGGTGCTCGACCTGCCCGGCGAACCCTGGCTGCGCGAACGTCTCGGCGAGCATGCCGACGACGGCCTGCGCCTGCTGGAGCGCCCCGGTACCCTGGCGCTCGACGCCAGCCAGCAGCAACTGGTCGGCTGGCTCGCCGCCAGCGCACTGCATGACCCGGCGATCGCCCAGCAGGGCGCGGCCCTGCTGCTGACCACCCTGGTGCGCGAGCGCCGCCTGCCGCCCCCGGCGCCGCGCGCCACGCTGGAAGCCCTCTACCATTACATCGACCGGCACCTGGCGCACCCGCTGGCAGTCGAGGACCTGGCGCTGCAGGCCGGGCTGTCGGTGTCGCGCCTGCATGCGCGCTTTCTCGAGGAAACCGGCGCCACGCCGATTGCCTTCGTCCGCCAGCGGCGCCTGCAGCGCGGCCGCGAATTGCTGCGCGACACCGCCCTGCCGGTGGGCGAGATTGCCACGCAGGTGGGCTACGCCTCGCAGAGTGCCTTCACCGCGGCACTGGTCCGCGCCTTCGGCTGTACGCCACGAAGCCTGCGACGAGAGGCGCGCGACAAATCCGGCCACTGATGCGACAGACAGCAAGGCCCGCGGCTGCGAGCATTCGCTTCCCCCTGCCGAATTCCAAGGACAACTCGTGGACATGATCGACTGGTCCGATTTCGAGCGCGTCGAACTGCGCGTCGGGACCCTGCTCAGCGCCCGCCTCAACGAGAAGGCGCACAAGCCCGCCTACGTGCTCGAGGTCGACCTCGGGCCGCTGGGAGTCAAGGCCTCCAGCGCGCAGATCACCGCCCATTACACCCCCGGCGAGCTGATCGGCCGCCAGGTGCTGTGCGTCTGCAACTTCGCACCCAAGCGCATCGCCGGGGTCCGCTCGGACGTGCTGGTGACCGGCGCCTACGACGAACAGCAGCGCGTGGTCCTGGCCGGCTTCGACCGGCCGCTGCCCAACGGGGCACGACTGGCATGACGCGCCGCCACGCCCTGCTGTCCATCCACCTCGGCGCCCTGCTGTTCGGCCTTGCCGGCGTGTTCGGCAAACTCGCCGCCGCCACGCCGCTGACCATCACCTTCGGTCGCGCGGGCTTCGCCCTGCTCGCCCTGGCCATCGCCGGCCTCGTGCTGCGCAGCGGCGCCGCCACGCTGCGCTGGCGCCAGCGCGGCAGCCTGCTGCTCGCCGGCCTGCTGCTCGGCGGTCACTGGCTGACCTTCTTCGCCTCCGTGAAGATCGCCGGCGTCGGCATCGCCACGCTGGGTTTCGCCAGCTTCCCGGCCTTCACCATCCTGCTCGAAGGCACCCTGTTCCGCGAACGCACCCGGCCGCTCGAATTCGCCCTGGTGGGGCTGGTGTGCCTCGGGCTGGCACTGGTCACGCCCTCGATGGACCTGGCCAGCGACGCCACGCTCGGCCTGCTCTACGGCATCGCCTCGGGCCTGATGTTCGCCATCCTCTCGCTGCTCAATCGCGCCAGCACGCGCGGCGTCGACCCGGTGCAGGCGGCGCTGTGGCAGAACCTCGCCATCGTCCTGGCGCTGGCCCCCTTCGCCGCCGCCGGCGTCCCGCAGGTGGCCGCGTCGGACTGGCTGTGGATCGGCATGCTCGGCGTGCTCTGCACCGGCCTCGCGCACAGCCTGTTCGTCGCCAGCCTGCGCGTGCTCAACGCCCGCACCACCGCGGTGATCTTCGCGCTCGAACCGGTGTACGGCATCGCCATCGCCTGGTGGCTGTTCAACGAGGAACCGACGGTGCGCATGCTCGTCGGCGGCGCGCTGATCATTCTCGCCAGCCTCGCCGCCAGCCGGCTCAAGCAGGCACCCGCGGCACGCCCGGTCGAGGTCGACCAGGCATTGCCGGGGCTCGACGAGCCGAAGGAAAGAGTTCAGCGGTCGTTGTGACCCAGCGAGCGGCCGGGATCGATCAGGTCCCGCACCCGCTGCTTGAGCACCTTGGCCTCGGGAAAACCGCCGTCGGCCTTGCGTTCCCAGACCTGCATGCCGTCGCAGGTGATGCGGAACACCCCGCCGGTGCCGGGCTCGAGCGCGACCCGGCCGAGTTCGTCGGAGAAGGTCGATAGCAGCTCCTGCGCCAGCCAGGCCGCCCGCAGCAACCACTGGCACTGGGTGCAGTAGGTGATGACGATCTCGGGCTTGGCGGGCGTCATGGCGTGTCTCCGGTCAGCTGCGGGTGAGGTTGGCGAGGATCTTCAGGTGCACCTCCTCGCAGCGGCGCACGTCCTCGTCTTCGATGCCGGAGAACATTTCATCACGCATCTGCGCGGCAATCGATTCGATCTGCTCGATCAGTGGCCGCGCCTGCTCGGTCAGGGTCACGCGCTTGGCGCGGCGGTCCTCGGGAACGGTCACCCGCCGCACCAGCCGCTGGGATTCCAGGCTGTCCAGCAGGCGGGCCAGCGTCGGGCCTTCGACACCGACGATCTGCGCCAGCTCGCGCTGGGTCGGCGGCTCCTTCATCAGCGACAGGTGGCGAAGCACCAGCCAGCGTGCCTGGGACAATCCCAGGCCGGCCAGCCGGCGATCGAGTTCGGCCCGCCAGGTGCGGGACAGGAGGGCGAGTTGCAATCCGAAGGAGTGTTGCGAGTACTGCAGCATGGCAGAACGATTCCAGGTAGTGCTTATTATTAGGCAACTAAGCATAGCCGAACGGCCGTCACAAGCGGGAAATCGCCGCAAAACGCTTCAAAGGTCGTCGGGTGGTCGCTCTGGTGGGCTGAAGCGGAACGCCGCGCGGCCCATCCTACACACCGCAGTAGGGTGGGCTTCAGCCCACCATGGACATACCGTCAGACGTGCACGACGCGCCCGAAGGCCGCCAGCACAGACTCGTGCAGCGCCTCGGACAGCGTGGGATGCGGGAACACCGTCCGGGTCAACTCCAGCTCCGTGGTCTCCAGGGTCCGCGCCAGCGCATAGGCGCCGATCAGCTCGGTCACCTCGGGGCCGATCAGGTGGGCGCCGAGCAGTTCGCCGGTGCGCCTGTCGAACACCGTCTTGACCAGTCCCTCGGGCTCGCCGAGCGCCAGCGCCTTGCCGTTGCCGACGAAGGGGAAACGGCCGACGCCAACCTCGTAGCTCCCTGCCCTGGCCTGCGCCTCGGTCAGGCCGACGCTGGCTACCTGCGGGTGGCAGTAGGTGCAGCCGGGAACCGAATGCGGGTCCAGGGGATGCGCCTCGGCCAGGCCGGCGATTCGCTCGACGCAGATCACGCCCTCGTGGCTGGCCTTGTGCGCGAGCCACGGCGGCCCCGCCACGTCGCCGATGGCGTAGACGCCCGGCTCGTCGGTGGCGCACCAGGCGTCCACCCGGATGTGATTGCGCTCGACGCGCACCCGGGTGTTCTCCAGGCCCAGGTCCTCGACGTTGCCGACGATGCCCACGGCCATGATCACGCGCTCGGCCTCCACCGTCCGGGGCTCGCCGCCCTGGCGGAAACTCACCATTAGCCCACCGTCGCCGGCTTTCTGCCCCTCGACCTGCGCGCCGGTGTGAATGGCGATGCCCTGCTTGCGCAAGCGCTGGACGAGCAGTTCGGAGATTTCCTCGTCCTCGACCGGCAGGATGCGCCCGGCCGCTTCGATCAGCGTGACCTGCGAGCCAGCCGTGGCATAGAAGCTGGCGAACTCGACGCCGATGGCGCCGGCGCCGATCACCACCAGCGTCCTGGGCAAGGCGCCGGGCGTCATCGCCTCGCGCGCGGTCCAGATGCGCTCGCCGTCCGGCTCGAAACCGGCGAGGACTCGCGGACGGGCCCCGGTGGCGAGAATGACGTGCCGAGCCTGCAGGTGGCGGACGTCGCCGCCGCTCTCCACCGCCACCCGGCCCTGGCCCAGCAGGCGCGCATGCCCGTTCAGCACCGCGACCCGGTTCTTCTTCAGCAGCGCGCGCACGCCGCGGTTGAGCTGGCCGGCGACCTCCCGCGAGCGCCTGACCGCGGCGGCCAGGTCGAAGCGCGGCGGGCTGTCCAGCAGCAGCCCGTAGACCGCCCCCTCGCGGGCGAGACGCAGGATGTCGGCCGAGCGCAGCAGCGTCTTGGTCGGCAGGCAGCCCCAGTTCAGGCATACCCCGCCGAGTTCGGCGCGCTCGACCACCGCCGCCTTCATGCCCAGTTGGGCGGCCCGGATGGCGGCCACGTAGCCGCCGGGGCCGGCGCCGATCACCAGAACCTCGTAATCATCCATTTCGGGTTCCCGCGCCGCCTACGCCAGCAGGTTCAATGGCTCTTCCAGCAGGCTCTTCAGCTCGGCCATGAAGCGCGCGCCCACGGCGCCGTCCACCACGCGGTGATCGGCGGAGAGGGTCAGCGTCATCATGCTGCCGACGGCCAACTGGTCGTCCCGCACGATCGCCCGCTTCTCCACCGCGCCCACGGCGAGAATCGCCGCCTGCGGCGGGTTGATGATCGCGGCGAACTCGCGGATGCCGTACATGCCCAGGTTGGAGATGGTGAAGCCGCCGCCCTGGTACTCCTTTGGCTGCAACCTGCCGGCGCGCGCCTTCTCGGCCAGTACACGCATTTCGCCGGCGATCTCGGCCAGCCCCTTGCGGTCGGCCTCGCGGATTACCGGCGTGATCAATCCGGCCTCGGTGGCCACGGCGACGCAGACGTCGACGTCGCGATAGCGGGTGATCGCCTCCTCTCCCCAGCTCGCGTTAACCTCCGGCACCCGACGCAGGGCCCTGGCGACGGCGAACACAATGAAGTCGTTGACCGACAGCCTGTAGGCGGGCGTCGCCTGGGCGGCCTTGGCATTGAGCTGGGTGCGCAGGGCCAGCAGCGCATCCATCTGCACGTCAAGGGTGAGGTAGAAATGCGGCAGCTGCTGCTTGGCTTCGGTTAGGCGACGAGCGATGGTCCTGCGCATGCCGCTATGGGCGATGCGCTCGACGCTCGTGGCGTCGGGGGCCATGACTGGATCGGCGGGCTGGGCAACCGGCCCCGGGGCACCGGCGGCCGCCCGCTCGACGTCCAGCTTGACGATCCGACCATGCGGCCCGCTGCCGTTGATGCCGGCGAGATCGACCCCCTGTTGCCAGGCCATTCGCCGCGCCAACGGACTGGCGAACAGGCGCTCGCCTTCGTCATCCTGCGCCGCGGCCCGCATTGGAGCCGGCGCTGGCGCCTGCGTCAGCGGCTCGTTGAGTTGCGCCGAAGCGGGCGCCGTGGGGTCCGGCTCGGGGGTCGGTACCGCGGGGGCTTCGGTGGCATCGGGCCTGACTGCCTGGCCGGCTGCGCTGTGGCTCGCCAGCCCCGAGGCGTCCTCACCGGCGCCCAGCAGGATCGCGATCGGCGTGCCGACGCGAACCTCCTCGCTCCCGGCCGGTACCAGGATGCGCCCCAGGCTGCCGTCGGCCTGGGCCTCCATTTCCATCACCGCCTTGTCGGTCTCGATCTCGGCGATCACTTCGCCCTGGCTGACCGGGTCGCCTTCCTGCTTCAGCCAGCGCACCAGCGTGGCCTGTTCCATGCCCGCCGCCAGCGACGGCATCAGGATTTCGCTCGCCATGGTTTCAGCTCCCTGCCTTCAGGTCTGGCCGATAGGCCGCGATGTCCGCGTACTCGACGAACTCGATGACGTTGCCCTCCGGGTCGCGGGCGAACACCAGCCAGGTGCCCGGGCGTACCTCGACCCGGTCGTCGCCGCTGAGCAGGGGTACGCCGAGCCGCTTGAGCCGGCTCAGCATGTCGCCCAGGTCGTCGACGATGAAGGTGAGGTAGCTGTTGCCCAGGCGCTGCAGAATCCACTGACTGGCCACTCGCGGCTCGGCCGGCGCATCCGCCTGCAGCAGCTTGAGCCGCTCGCCCCAGGGCGTCTGCAGGCGCACGACCTGGTAGCCGCCCCTGCTCAGCCCGGTGTCGCCGGCCTTCTCCGCCGGTATCGCGAAGTGGCTGATTTCGTCGAAGCCCAGTTGCTCGACGTAAAAGCGCTTGAGCGATTCCAGGTTCTCACAGCAGATGCCGACTTCCAGGGGGGCGACCATCTTCATGCACGTATCTCCTAGCGTTCAGTCTCATTCATGGGCGCGCGGCTACAGCGGACGCCCCTGCTCGGCCATCACCCGGCGCAGGCCGGCCTCGATTTCTTCCGGGCCGGCGCAGGCGGCACGCTCGAGGACCTTGGAAATGCTCGGCGATGCCTCGCCGCCGTACACCCGCTGCACCGGCTGGTCGAGGTAATCGAAATAACGGCGTTGGATCTCGTCGCCCAGCAGGCCGCCATAGGAGGTTCCCAGCGGGCCCTGTTCGACGATCAGTACGTTGTTTGTCTTCTCGATACTGGCGCCGATGGTGGCCCAGTCGAGCCCGGCGCGGTCGAGGCTGCGCAGGTCGATCACCTCGGCGTCCACCCCCAGCCGTTCGGCGGCGGCGACCGCCTGCCGCACCAGCGACAGGTAGGCGAGCACGGTGACGGCCCTGCCCGGCCGCACCACCCTGGCCTTGCCCAGCGGAATGAAGTAGTCGAGATCCTCCGTCGGCGCCGGGTCGCCGAGGTTGTAGAGGTCGACATGCTCGAGCACCAGCACCGGGTCTTCGCAGCGCAGGGCGCTGTTCATCAGCCCGACGTAGTCGTAGGCGGTACTGGGCGCGACGATCCGCCAGCCGGGCGAGGTGGCGAAGATGCCGACCGGGTCCATCGAGTGCTGCGAGCCGTAGCCGGTGCCCATCGCTACCTTGGTGCGCAGTACCAGGGGCATGCTGCCGTCACCGCCGAACATGTGCCGCGCCTTGGCGATCTGGTTGAACACCTGGTCGGCCGCGACCCACATGAAGTCCGGGTACATGAACTCGACCACCGGCCGGTAGCGGCCGTCCATGGCCATCCCGCCGCCCAGCCCGACGAAGGCGTTCTCGCTGATCGGCGTGCCCAGGCAGCGGTCGGGGAAGGCCTGCGCCAGGCCGCGGGTCGCGCCGTTGGTGCCGCCCTTGAGCCGATGGACGTCCTCGCCCATGACGACGATGCGCGGGTCCTCGGCCATGCGCCGGTTCATCACGTCGGCCACCACGTCGACGAACTTGCGCGGCTCGAGCGCGCCCTGGAACTGCTCCTGTTCGACGAAGCGCACCCCCTCGAACTCGGAGAGGTCGCCGCGCACGTGGGCATCGCGGAAGTCCGGCGAGGGCCACTGCTCGGCGCGGATGACCGGCTTGGCGCCAGAGCCGTCCAGTAGCTCGGCGGCGGCCCGCTCCATCGCCGCCTGGGCTGCGCCGCGCAGGTCCTGCAGGGCCGCCGGGGCCATCAGGCCGCGGCCGATCAGCCGCTGGCCGACCAGCTCCAGCGGGTCGCGGGCGCGCCAGCCCTGCTCCTCCTCCTTGCTCCGGTAGCCGAAGGCGCTGCCCGGCAGCGGCCCGTTCTGGTGGAAGAAGCGGTAGACCTCGGCCTCGATCAGCGTCGGCCCGCCGCCGTTGCGCATCACCTCGAGCGCCTCCTGCATGGCCAGGTACACGGCGAGCGGGTCCATGCCGTCGACCTTCCAGGCGGGAATGGCGAACGCCTGGCCGCGCGACGACAGCCGCGTCTCGGCGGTGACCTCCTCGACCCGGGTGGACACCGCATAACGGTTGTTCTCAACGAAGAAGCACAGCGGCAGCCCCCAGGCCGCGGCCAGGTTCATGGTTTCCAGCACCGAGCCGATGTTGATCGCGCCATCTCCGAAATAGGTAATGGCGACATCACCGGTGCCCGCGCGCCGGTGCGCCCAGGCGGCCCCGGCGGCGAACGGCACCCCGCCGCCAACGATGGCGTTGGTGCCGAGCACGCCGGCCTCGGCCCAGCGCAGGTGCATGGAGCCGCCGCGCCCGCGGCAGTATCCCTGGGCCAGGCCGAGGATCTCGGCGAGCGTGCGCTGCAGCAGCTCCTGCACCTCGGCATTCACCGGCCGGGCCGGGTCCAGCCCCTCGGGCGCCAGGTAATGCAGGCACTTGGCGAGGAACTGGTGGTGCGCGCGGTGCGAGCCGTTGACCTGATCCGATCCGCGCAGCGCCAGGACCGAGCCCACGGCGCCGCCTTCCTGGCCGATGCTGGAGTGCGCAGGCCCGTGGACCAGGCCCTGGCTGGCCAGCTCCAGCACCTTTTCCTCGAAGGCGCGGATCAGTTGCATGCTCACCAGCAGGGTGCGCAGCAGACGCGGGTCTGCAGCCTGCCAGTCCTCGTCGGTGGTCATCAACTCTCGCCAGGGTGTTTCGGCGCTCAATGCGTTCGTGCGGGGCATGCTGCCTTCTCCTCCGCTTTATCTAGAGATAGCCATAGGCGGACCAGCCACCGTCGATGCCGAGGGTCTGTCCGGTGACGTAGCGGGCCTGTTCGGAGGCCAGGAAGTGCACGACGTCCGCCACCTCCTCGGGCGTGCCGAAGCGCCCCTGCGGGGTGCGGCGCCTGATCGCCGCGGCATCCAGCCGGCCGCTGTCCATCAGCTCTTGGGTCAGCGCGGTCTGCACGTAGCCCGGCGCGACGGCGTTGACGCGGATGCCGGCGGCCGCCCATTCCACCGCCAGCGCCTTGGTCATCATCACCACCGCGGCCTTGGTGGCGCAGTAGCCGACCCGGTTGGGCGCCGCGACCACCCCATACATCGAGGCCATGTTGACGATCACGCCTTCGCGCCCCTGCGCCTGCAGCCGGCGCGCCGCCTCGCGGGCGCAGAGGAAGACGCCGGTGAGGTTGACGTCCAGCGTGCGCTGCCAGTCGCCGAGCTCCAGCTCCACCGTCGGCCGGTTGCAGGAGATGCCGGCGTTGTTCACCAGCACGCGCACCCCGCCGTAGCGCGTCTCGGCCAGGGCGAAGGCGGCGTCGACGTCCGCCTCCGAATGCACCGAGCCGGCGCAGGCGACGGCGCTCAGGCCCCGGCCGGCCAGTTCGGCGACCACCTGCTCGCCGGCTCCGGCGTCGCGATCGAAGATCAGCACCGGCTCGCCGGCCTGGGCGAAACGCAGGGCGATGGCGCGCCCGATGCCGTTGCCACCGCCGGTGACCATCACCGCGCCTTGCCGCGCGGTTTCGCTCTCTGCGCTCATCGTCTCGTCCTCGTACCTGTCAGCTTGTCTTACAAGGTGGCGCGCAAGCCCGCACCGGATCGCCGCGCCGGCTAGGCGGCAACCTCCAGCCAGTCGCGACGGATGTCCTCGCGGGCCTGCATTTCCGCCACCGGCCCGTCGAACACGATCTCGCCGTGCCCCATGACCAGCACCCGGCTGGCGACCCGCATGGCCATGCTCATCTTCTGTTCGACCAGCAGCACCCCGACGCCCCTGGCCTGGATGTCGCGAATTACCTCGGCGACCACGTCGACGATCATCGGCGCCAGGCCCTCGGTCGGTTCGTCCACCAGCAGCACCAGGGGGTTGCCCAGCAGCGAGCGGCAGATGGTGAGCATCTGCTGCTCGCCTCCGGACAGGTAGCCGGCGCGCTGGTTGCGGCGTTCCTCGAGCCGAGGGAAGTAGGCGAACATGTCCTCGAGCGTCCATTGCGGCGCGCCCGCGGCGCCGGGCTGCATGCCCATGTAGAGGTTTTCCTCCACGCTCAGGTTGGGAAACACCAGGCGCTCCTCCGGGACGTAACCCAGGCCGCAACGGGCGATGACATGGCTGGCCTTGCCGGCCAGCTCCCGCTCCTGCAGGCGAACGCTGCCCTCGGCCGGCGGGACGATTCCCATCATCGCCTTGAGCGTGGTCGAACGGCCCGAGCCGTTGCGCCCCAGCAGGGCGACGATCGCCGCCTCGGGCATCGCGAAGCTCACGCCGTGCAGGATGTGGCTCTTGTCGTAGTAGGCGTGCAGGGCCTTGACCTCCAGCAGCATCAGTGCACCTCCTCGCCCAGATAGGCTTCCTGCACGTCGCGGTTGGCGCGAATCTCGTCCGGCGTTCCGGTGGCCAGGATCTTGCCGTACACCAGCACCGAGATCCGGTCGCACAGGCCGAACACCACGCTCATGTCGTGCTCGACCATCATCAGCGTCTTGCCGACGGTGACCTGGCGGATCAGCTCGACGATGTAGGCCGCCTCCGCGCGCGACATGCCGGCGGTGGGTTCGTCCAGCAGGATCATCTCGGCGCCGGTGGCCAGGGTCATGCCGATCTCCAGCGAACGCTGCTCCGAGTAGGTCAGGTCGGCGGCCGGGGTGTCGGCGCGGTGCCCCAGCCGCACCTGTTCCAGCAGCGCCCGGGCCTCGTCGTTGATGGCCTGCATGCCGCTGACCCGGCGCCAGAGATTGAAGCGCACGCCGTGGCGGGCCAGCACGCCCATGCGGATGTTCTCCAGCGCCGAGAGCTTGCCGAACACGTTGGTGATCTGGAACGAGCGGGCCAGCCCGGCGCGGTTGATCTGCTCCGGGGACAGCCCGCCGATCGGGCGTCCATTGAGTTCGATGCTGCCCGCGCTCGGCGGGAAGGCCCCGGAGAACAGGTTGAACAGGGTCGACTTGCCGGCGCCGTTGGGCCCCAGGATCGCGTGCCGCTCGCCGCGGCGCACTTCAAGGTCCACGCCCTTGACGATCGAAAGCCCGCCGAAGCTCTTTTGCAGGTCGCGGGCGACCAGCACGTTGTCGCTTGCTGTGCTCATGCTCGGCTCCTCAGCGTGGCGCCCGGGACCTTCGGCGGACAGGCAGACGGGTCGCCGCCGCCGGCCCAGAGCTCGCGGATCCGTGCCGCGGTCCTGCGCAGCAGCAGCAAGCCGGCCACCAGCGGCAGCAGCGGCGTCAGCCAGGTCAGCGGGCTGAACAGGGCCCATTTCATCCCGAACAGGCTGTAGTCGGCGTACTGGCCGGTGCGCGCCACCGCGGCCCGATACTGCTCGGAGAAGACGATCTCCAGGCTCTGCACGATGAACACCGTGCCCAGCGCGACCAGCACCAGCGCGCCGGTCGCCACCGCGTAGGGCGCCACCAGGCGCCGCCAGGGCAACGAGTCGCGGCGCTGGACGTGCGCCTGGATCACCCCGCCGATGCCGTTCGGCGCGAACAGCATGACCAGCACGAAGAGCGCGCCCAGGTAGAGCATCCAGGAGTGGGTCACCCCGGACACCACGAAGGTGAACACCGTGATGACCGCCGCGCCGATGATCGGCCCGAAGAACAGCGCCGAACCGCCGATGAAGGTATGCAGCACCACTTGCGCGGAGACGTGGCTGTTGAAGATCTGGTAGTTGGCCGTTTCGTTGGCGATCGCCGTCAGCCCGCCGGCGATGCCGGCGAACATCGCCGAGATGCCGAACACCAGCACCTTGGTCGCGTGGGCGTTGTAGCCCATGAAACGCACCCGCTGCTCGTTGTCGCGCAGCGCCTGCGTCAGGCGCCCGAAGGGCGTCAAGGTGTAGGCGTACAGCAGGGAGATGCACACCAGGGTCCAGGCCAGGGTCAGGTAGTACACCTGCAGGTTGCTGCCGAAATCCAGGCCCAGCGACGGCATGCGCATCGACGACAGGCCCGCTTCGCCGCCGAACATGCCGGACCAGTGCGGGGCCAGGGAGTACAGCAGCTGGGCCAGCGCCAGCGTGACCAGGGCGAAGTACACCCCCGAGCGCCTGGCCGCGAAGAACCCGGCCAGCAGCCCGGAGACCAGCCCGATCAGCCCGCCGACCAGCGGCAGCAGCACGGTGGGGAAGCGGGAGTCGCCGTACTCGATCAGCTGCATCACGTGCAGCACGCCGAAGGCGCCCAGGCCGTAGTAGGCCGCGTGCCCGAAGGAGAGCATGCCACCCTGCCCCATCAGCAGGTTGAAGGCGGCGGCGAACAGCGCGGCGATCAGGGCATTCACCAGCGTGTACTGCCAACCCAGCCCGAGGAACGGCGGCACCACGACCAGGGCGACGACCAGCAGTGCGAGCAGCAGGAATCTGTAGCGCATCGGACCGTCCTCAGTTCTTCGAGCCCATGAGGCCGGCCGGCCGCACCAGCAGCACGATCAGCATCAGCAGGAAGGGCACCGTGCCCGATATCGACGACAGCGGCAGGGTGAGCAGCCCGCCGACGCCTTCGGCCCACCCGCCCAGGCCGACCCACGACAGCGCACCGGCCAGCGTCCAGTGCAGCCCCACGGCGAATGAGCTGAAGACGCCGATCAGGACCGAGGCGATCAGCGAGCCGGCCAGCGAGCCGAGCCCGCCGACCACCACCACCACGAAGACGATCACCCCCAGTTCCAGCGCCATGTTCGGGTTGGTCGGGAAGAACGCCCCGGCCACCGCGCCGCCCAGGCCCGCCAGCGCCGCGCCGGTGCCGAACACGCCCATGAACACCAGCGGAACGTTGTGTCCGAGGGCCTGGGCCATCTGCGGCAGGCGCTCGGCGCCACGCACCACCAGGCCGATCCGGGTGCGCGTCAGCAGGATCAGCAGCAGCGCGAACATGGCCACGGCGATCAGCCCGATGAAGATCCGGTAGAACGGATAGTCGGCGCCGAACACGTTGAAGGCGGCGAAGTTGAGGCTGTCCGGCATCCGGTAGTTGACCGGGTAGTTGCCATAGAACAGCTTCACCAGCTCCTCGAAGATGAACGCCAGGCCGAAGGTCAGCAGCAACTCGTGGGCATGCCCGAACCTGTGGATGCGCCGCAGCATGTAGCGTTCCACCAGCACGCCGATCAGCCCCACCAGCAGGGGCGCGACGATCAGCCCGACCCAGAAGTTGAAAAGGCCCGACAGCGTGTAGGCGAAGTAGGCGCCGAGCATGTAGAAGGACGCATGCGCGAAGTTCAGCACGCCCATCATGCCGAAGATGAGCGTCAACCCGGCCGACACCATGAACAGCAGCATGCCGTAGATCACGCCGTTCATGGTCGAGACGATCAGGAACTCCATTACCACCCTCCCCTGGACCTGCCAGATCGGCGACCCGCGGTCGCCGCCGATGCCCGCGCCTGCCGGATGCGGCGCGGGCCAGGCACGACGTCAATCCGGCCGGCGCATCCGGCAGGATTCCTGGACGGGGTAGATGGCATCCTCGGGCGACACCACCTGGATCGGCTTGAAGCCCATGTCGGTGCCGTCGGCCGGGTACTTCACGCCCTGCTCCACCCGCGAGACCACCACCGGCATGATCGCCTGGTGGTCTTCCCTGCGGATGGACACCGGGCCGATGTCGGTCTCCAGCCGGGCCTGCTCCATGGCCAGGGCGATCCGGTTGACGTCGATGTCGCCGCCCTTGAAGTCGTTGGCGCGCAACGCCTCGGTGAACAGCCGGATGCCGTTGATGGTGCCGGGCTCGACGTAGACCGGGTAATGGCCGCTGAAGGCCTTGTAGTCCTCGGCGTCCTGCGGGTCCTTGTTCAGTTCGGCGTTGCCGGGATGCGCCACGTAGTGACCGAGGGCCATCTTGCCGGCGTTGGCGACGTTGCCGACCTGGTCCAGGAAGGTGGTGCCGAAGGTCACGTCGAGCCCCGAATCGCCCACCGCCTTCATCAGCAGCAGCAGGTCGTTGGACCAGTTGCCAGTGATCACCGAGCTGGGCTTGGCCGCCTGGATCTGGGCGACGAAGGGGGCGAAGTCCTGGATGCGGTTCACCTCGTGCAGCACGGTCTCGACGACTTCGTAGTCGTAGGTGTCGGCGTAGGACTTGATCGCCTGCTCCATGTCCTGGCCCCAGGAATAGGCCTGGTTGATCGAGTACACCCGATCGCCCAGGTCGCCCTCCTGCGCCATCACCTTCACCAGCGGGCCCACCCGCATCGGCGCGGTGGTGGTGAGGTGGAAGGCGTGGAAGTGGCACTTGTCGCCGCGCAGCTCCAGGGCTTCTCCGCCCATGTTGAGATAGACGATCTCGTTGCCCTTGTTGCGGATGTTGTGCTTGCGCACGTCCTCGGTGATCTGCCCGGCCACCGCCGAGGACGAGCCCTGGATGATCACGTGGGCCCCGTCCGCCACTGCCTGCCGGAACTGGCTGGCCGCGCCCGAGGTGTTGCCGCCGTTGTCGTAGTCCTTGATCTGGATCGGCTCGCCGTTGTAGCCGCCCTGCTCGTTCATCTGCTCCAGCACGTAGCGGGCGGCACTGGAGTACATCCGCCCGGTGGAGGTCTGCGAGCCCGACAGCGACTCGATGATGGCGACCTTCAGGGGCTCTGCGTGGATAGCGGGGGCGATCAGGCCGGTGGCGATCGCCAGGGCGGAAAGTGCATGACGCATGGGTCTGTCCTCCTTCGCTCGTCGTGCGACGAGCTGTTCGCTTTATTGTTATTACCGAGCCCTAGCTGCGGCTCAGCGGCCTTCCAGTACGAAACGCGCCAACAAATCGAGCTGGGCCTGCAGCATGTGCAGCCCCTCATGGGTATCGCAGCCGTGGGCGGCGGCCTGTTCCAGCAGCCGGGTGCGCTCCGGCCGCATGACCACCTCGGCGACCGTCATCCCGGGCTTCAGCCGCTCGGGATCGAGCGGCAGCGGATCGTCCGGCTTCAGGCCGAGGGAAGTGGCGTTCACCAGCAGGTCGTGGCCGGCCGGCTGGCCGTCGCCGACGGCGACCGGCAGCTGCGGGTACGCCGCCGCGATACGGTCAGCCAGGCGCCGGGCCTTGTCGGGGGAGCGGTTGAAGATGTCGAGCGAAGCGATGCCGGCTTCGGCCAATGCGAAACCGATCGCCGAGGCGGCCCCGCCGGCGCCGAGCAGCAGGACACGCCGGCCCTGCGGATCGCGCCCCTGCCGGCGCAGTCCCTCGACGAAACCGAGGCCGTCGAAGATCGCGCCGACGAAGCGCCCGTCGGGCAGCCGATGGACGGCATTGACCGCGCCAACCTGGCGCGCGCTGGGAAGGAGTTCGTCGCATAGGCCAACCACCGCCGCCTTGTGCGGCACGGTGACCACCAGCCCGGAGAGGTTGCGCAATTGGCACAGCCCCTGCCAGGCCGCGCCCAGCCCGTGCGCATTCACATGCAGGGGCACCACCACCGCGTCGATATCGGTCGCGGCGAAGCGCTGGTTCATCACTTCCGGGGTGCGCACATGACTGACGGGGTCGGCGAGGACGCCGACGAGACGGGTGGTGCCTGTAATTGCGGGCATCCGCAATTCCTCCAGCTTCGTTGTTCTTGTTCGATCCCGCGTCGCGTTCGCGCGGGTAGCTTGAGTACCCCGGCGCTCGGAGGCATGCGGCGCCGGTAGTCAAAAACCTAGCAGATGGTAATGTTATATGACAAGTTCACTCGCAAGCTTCCGCCGAGGAGACCCCCCATGGCTGACCTAGAGGATGCCGTTGCAGTGATTACCGGCGCCGCCGGCGAGATACCCGCGGAGATCGCCCGCCAGTTCGCCGCCCGCGGCATGCGCCTGCTGCTGAGCGACCTCGACGAGCCGGCGCTCGCGGCCCTGGTCGAATCCCTCGGCGGCGAGCCCCGCTGCCTGGGCCAACGCCAGGACGTGGCGCGCGTCGAGGACGCCGAGGCGCTGGCGGCACGCTGCCGGGAAGCCTTCGGCCGGGTCGACTACCTGGTCACCGGCGCCGGCCTCTACGAACACCTGCCGCTCGCCGGCCTCGAGCCCGAGACCTGGCGGCGCAGCCTGGCGGTCAATCTCGACGGCGTGTTCTACACCGTCCAGGCGCTGCGGCCGCTGCTCGCCGAAGGCAGCGCCATCGTCAACATCGCCTCGCTGGCCGGCCATCGCGGCAGCGCCGACCACACGCCCTACGCCACCGCCAAAGGCGGCGTGCTCGCCCTCACCCGTTCCCTGGCCCAGGAGCTGGCACCCCGCACGCGGGTCAACGCGGTTTCGCCGGGCCTGATCGACACCCGCATGATGCAGTCCCTCGACGTCGGCCGCCGCGAGGCGATGACCGCCGCGATGCCGCTCAAGCGGCTCGGCACGGCGCGCGAGGTGGCCTCGGTGGTGAGCTTTCTGTGCAGCCCGGCCGCCAGCTACGTGACCGCCGAGACCATCCACGTGAACGGTGGGCTCTACAGCGCCTGAATAGAGGACGCGGCCGCGCCACGCGCCGTCCGCACCAAGGAAACGAGCCAGCATGTCCAGCAACAGCGAAATCATCCAGCGCGGCCATTCACTGCCCGACGAGGTGGCCCTGCGGCTGCGCGCGACCATCGAAAGCGGCGCCTGGCAGCCCGGCGAACGCCTGCCCAGCCAGCAGGAGCTGTGCCAGGTATACGGGGTCAGCCGCCCGGTGGTGCGCGAGGCGATATCCCTGCTCAAGTCCGAAGGCCTGATCATCTCCCAGCAGGGCCGCGGCCAGTTCGTCAATCCCGAGGGCAGCAGCGTGTTCCGCCTGGAGGCGCGCCTGGACAGTCAGGAGGACCTGGCCAGCACCATCGAATTCCTGATGTCGGTGGAAGTGGTCGGCACCGAGCTGGCGGCGATGCGCCGCACGCCGGCGGAACTGGAAGAGATACGCGGCCACCTGGAAGCCCTCGAAGAGGCGATCCGCACCAACGGCAGCGGCATCGACGACGACATGCATTTCCACCAGTCGATCATGCGCGCGACGCACAACGAGCACTTCCTGGATTTCAGCAACTTCCTCGAGACCCGGGTGCGCCGGCTCATCCGCGCCGCGCGCACCAACACGGCGCGGCATGCCGGCTGGGTCAGGCAGGCCCAGGACGAGCACCGGACGATCTTCGAGGCGATCGAGCGGCAGGACCCCGAGGCGGCGCGGCACGCCGCCCGTCAGCACCTGATCAACGCGGCCAAGCGGCTGCAGGCCCGATAACCCGCGGCGGCATCTGGCCGGCGCGAATCAGGACTCGAACTCCGCCTCCAGGGCGGCCCGGACACAGTGCAGCACGCCCACCGGCACGCGGCTGAAGCGCTCGGCGATCTCGGCCACCGGTGGCAGCTCGCCCTCTCCATCGAGAAAGGCGTCCTGGATCTCGCCGAGCAGTTCCTCCGGCAGATCCAGCGCCTGCTCGATCGACAGCTGCTGGCGGCCGATCAGTTCGGCGAGCAGGCTGTAGACGTTCTTCTCGCTGCAATTGAGCTGGGCGGCGATCTGCGTCGGGGTCATGCCGGCGCGGGCCAGGCTGGCCAGTTCGTGGCGGATGTCGACCGGCGCCTTCGGCGGCTCGGCGCCGCCCTGCAGCACCTCGAGGAAGGCCTGCCCGTAGCGCTCCAGCTTGCGCGCGCCGACGCCGCTGACCCGCGCCATGTCGGCGAGGCTGGCCGGCTGGCTGCGCAGCATTTCCAGCAGGGTGGCGTCGGGGAAGATCACGTAGGGCGGCACGCTGTGCTCCTCGGCGAGCTTGCGCCGCAGCGCGCGCAGCGCCTCCCACTGCTCGCGCTCCTCGCTGCGCACCAGCTGGCTGGCGGCGCTGCTGGCGGGTTTCGGCGCCTTGCTCGACAGGTCCTTGCGCAGCTCCAGGTTCACTTCGCCGCGCAGCAGCGGCCGGCAGGCATCGGCCAGGCGCAGGCCGCCGAAGCCGTCCAGGTCGATGTCGGCCAGGCCGCGGGCGACGAGCTGGCGGAACAGCGAGCGCCATTCGCCTTCGGACAGGCCCTTGCCCATGCCGAACACCGAGAGGTGTTGGTGGCCCAGGTTGCGGACCTTTTCGTTGTCGCGCCCGAGCAGGATGTCCACCAGGTGCCCGACGCCGTAGCGCTGGCCGCTGCGGTAGATGGCCGACAGCGCCTGCCGCGCCGGCTCGGTGGCGTCCCAGGTCTGCACGCCGTCGACGCAGTTGTCGCAGTGCCCGCAGGGGTTCGGCAGTTCCTCGTCGAAGTACGCCAGCAGCGCCTGGCGGCGGCAGCGGGTCTCCTCGCACAGCGCCAGCATGGCGTCGAGCTTGTGCCGCTCCACGCGCTTGTGGCGCTCGTCGCCTTCGGAGTTGGCGAGCATCTGCTTGAGGAACAGCACGTCCTGCAGGCCGTAGGCCATCCAGGCGTCGGCCGGCAGGCCGTCGCGGCCGGCGCGGCCGGTTTCCTGGTAGTAGGCTTCCAGCGACTTGGGCAGGTCCATGTGGGCGACGAAGCGCACGTTGGGCTTGTCGATGCCCATGCCGAAGGCGATGGTCGCCACCATGATCAGGCCTTCCTCGTTGAGGAAGCGCCTCTGGTGATGGCCGCGCAGTTCGTTCGGCAGCCCGGCGTGGTACGGCAGCGCCGGGAAGCCCTGCTCGCTGAGGAAGGCGGCGACCTCCTCGACCTTCTTGCGCGACAGGCAGTAGACGATCCCGGCGTCGCCGCGGCGCTCGGCGAGGAAGCCGAGCAGCTGCTTGCGCGGCTGATCCTTGGGCACGATGCGGTAGAAGATGTTCGGCCGGTCGAAGCTCGACAGGAAGCGCTCGGCACGCTCGAGCTGCAGGCGCTGGACGATCTCTTCGCGGGTACGCTTGTCGGCGGTCGCGGTCAGGGCAATGCGCGGCACGTTCGGGAAAAGTTCGGCGAGCTGGCCGAGCTGCAGGTATTCCGGACGGAAATCGTGCCCCCACTGGGACACGCAGTGCGCCTCGTCGATGGCGAACAGGCCGATCTCCAGGCGCTGGAGGAAGGCCAGCATGCGCGGCTGGACCAGCCGCTCCGGGGCGAGGTAGAGCAGCTTGATCTCGCCCTGGCGCAGGCGCTCGGCGATCTCGCGCTGCTCGTCCGCGCTCTGGCTGGAGTTGAGCGCCACCGCCGACACGCCGAGTTCGTCGAGCGTGGCGACCTGGTCCTCCATCAGCGCGATCAGCGGCGACACCACCACCGTCACGCCGCCGCGCAGCAGGGCCGGCACCTGGTAGCACAGCGACTTGCCGCCGCCGGTGGGCATCAGCACCAGGGCGTCGCCACCGCCGGCCACGCGTCCGATGATCGCCGCCTGGTTGCCGCGGAAGGCGTCGTAGCCGAATACGTCTTTGAGGATGCGCTGGGCTTGGTCGAGCATGCCGGTCTCCGAAACGAGGCCGGCAGTATACGCGACCCGCTCCGTCGCTTCAGGCCATAGGCGCGAACGGTCGCACCTGCGGGCCGATGCGGCCGGGCATCGCAGGCGGCAACGGTAGCCGGCGCCTGCGGGCTGGACTAGAATCGCCTCTGATCCCGTCCTTAGGTTAGTCCCCGATGTCTTTCGCCGAGCAACTCGCCCGTCTGCAAGTGTTTCTGGATGCCGACGACCTGCATGAAGAAGCACTGGACTACATCGCCGCACACGGCTACCTGACCGCGCTGTGCATCTGTCCCGAACCGGTGCCCGAACGCGAGTGGATCGACGCGCTGTTCGCCGAACCGCCGCATTACTCCGACGACACCGAGCGCGAGGCCATCGAGGCCACGCTGGTGCAGCTCAAGGCGCACATCGCCCGCCAGCTGGCCAGCGACGAGGACATGGAGCTACCCTGCGAACTCGACCTCGGCGACGACCCGGACGATTCCGAGCTGCGCGGCTGGTGCATCGGCTTCATGGAAGGCGTGTTCCTCCGCGAAGCGGTGTGGTTCGAGGAGGCGGAAGAGGAAGTCAGCGAGCTGCTGCTGCCGATCATGGTCGGCTCGGGCCTGTTCGACGAGCAACCGGAGTTCGCCGAGATCGCCGCCGACGAGCGCCTGGTCGACGAAATGGTGGCGCAGATCCCCGAGATCCTCACCGCCCTCTACCTGCTCTGCCACGCCCCCGAAGAAAAGCCAGCGCTGCTCAAGCCACGCCGGCACTGACACGCGAGGCGTCATGGCGCATCGCGACATCGGCCAGTGGCGCAATCCGGTATTGCGCTACGTGCTGCTCGCGATCGGCACGCTGAGCGTCGTCTGCGGCGTCGTCGGTATCTTCCTTCCGGTGCTGCCCACCACGCCTTTCCTGCTGCTGGCGGCCGCCTGCTTCGTGCGCAGTTCGCGGCGCTTCTACGAATGGCTGGTGGGACACCGGGTACTGGGCCCGCTGGTGCGTGACTATCTGGAAGGCAACGGCATTCCCTTGCGCGGCAAGGTGCTGGCGATCGGCACCATGTGGATCAGCATCGGCGTGTCCTGCTGGCTGGTGCCGCTGCCCTGGGCGCGCGCCGGCATGCTCGTCAGCGCCACCTTGGTGACGGTCTACATCCTCCGCCAGAAGACCCTGCGCCGCCCCGGCTAGCCGGTGTCCCCGCCCTTCGCAGGCGCATGGTTGCGGCGATAGGTCTGCTCGCCCATGGCCTCGATCTGACCCTCGATCATCGTCTCGAAAGGCTCGAGCAGGGCCCGGAAATCGAGGGGCGCATCCAGACGCTGCAACAGCTGCGCGACCGCCTCGACGGTCGCCAGCGCCTCGGGCCCCGGGGCCTTGCGCAGCCGGTAGCGACTGGCCAGCCCGGCGGGCAGGGTCAGGCGCGGCAGGGTTTCCAGCACGGGATTGAGATACAGCAGCTTGCGCGCCTTGCGCCAGGTACCGTCGGGCACGACCAGCAGGCGCTGCCCGGCCGGCCAGGCAGAGGCATCCTCGACCACCGTCGCGCCCTCCCCCGGGAACAGCAGCGCGGCGGACACGCCCGGCTCGCTCAGCCGCTCGGCCAGGCCGTCGAAACGTTCACCCACCCAAAGTTCGGCATGGCGCAGGCCGAGCGCCACCAGGCGGCCGGTGTTCAGCGCATGACGCGCCTCGCTCGGGTGCTGCAGGACCAGCACCCGGGTGCGGCTATCCAGGCAGGGAATCGACGAACAGAGACAGTGGCCGGCCGGGCGCCGGCACCGTTCGCATTCGCTTCGCGCCATTGCCCGGGCCTGTGGCGATCAGTCTTCGCGGTAACGGCGCAGCTTGAGTTGCTTGCCGCCGACGCGGGTGTCCTTCAACTTGCCGAGCAGACGCTCGAGCCCTTCCTCCGGCAGCTCGACCAGACTGAAGCTGTCGCGCACCTGAATCCGGCCGATCGCCTCGCGCGGCAGGCCGCCCTCGTTGAGGATGGCACCGAGCAGGTTGCGCGCGGCGATGCCGTCGCGCGCGCCCAGCGACGTGCGGCAGCGCACGCGCCCCTCGGCCAGCGGCATGGGCGCGCGGCGTTCGCGATCGCGGTCGCCACCACGCTCACCACGCTCACCACGCTCGCTGCGCTCGCGCGGCGCGCCCGGGACCAGCGGCTGGTCCTTCTCCACCTCGGCCAGCGTCAACGCCTGGCCGTTGGTGGCCTTGCGCAGCAGCGCGGCGGCGAGCGCGCGCGGGCTGCAGCCGATGTCGGCGATCAGCTTGTCCAGCAGCTCGCCGTGGCTGGCCTCGGCATCGCCGACCAGCGGCGCCAGGCTGTTGGTCAGCTTGCGGATGCGCGCATCGAGCACCTGCTGCGGGGTCGGCAGGCGGACTTCGGCGACCTTCTGCCCGGTGACGCGCTCGATCACCTGCAGCATGCGCCGCTCGCGCGGGGTCACCAGCAGCAGCGCCCGCCCCTCGCGGCCGGCGCGGCCGGTACGGCCGATGCGGTGCACGTAGGATTCCGGGTCATAGGGCATGTCGACGTTGAGCACGTGGGTGATGCGCGGCACGTCGATGCCGCGCGCGGCCACGTCGGTCGCCACGACGATGTCCAGGCGGCCGTCCTTGAGCGATTCGATCACGCGCTCGCGCTGGTTCTGCGCGATGTCGCCGTTCAGCGCGGCGGCCTTGTAGCCCTTGGCCTCCAGCGCGGTGGCCAGGTCCAGGGTCGCCTGCTTGGTGCGCACGAAGGCGATCAGTGCATCGAAGTCCTCGACTTCCAGCAGACGCAGCACGGCCGGAATCTTCTGGTCGGCGTGGACCATCAGGTGCGCCTGCTCGATCTTCGCCACGGTCTGGGTCTTGGCGGCGATCTTGATGTGGCTCGGGTCGCGCAGGTGCTTCTCGGCGATGGCGCGGATCGAGTGCGGCAGCGTGGCCGAGAACAGCACGCTCTGGCGGCTTTCCGGCATCGCCTCGAAGATCACTTCGAGATCGTCCATGAAGCCGAGCTTGAGCATCTCGTCCGCCTCGTCGAGCACCAGGAAGCGGATCGAGGCCAGCAGGCCGGCGTTGCGGCTGAGGTGGTCGACCAGGCGGCCGGGCGTGGCGACGATGATCTGCGCGCCCTGGCGGATCGCCTTGAGCTGCGGCCCCATGGGTGCGCCGCCGTAGATGGCGACCACGCTGACGCCCGGCAGTTGCGCGGAATAGGACTCGAACGCGGTCGCCACCTGCAGCGCCAGCTCGCGGGTCGGCGCGAGGATCAGCGCCTGCGGCTCGCGCCGCTGCGGGTCGATCATCGACAGGATCGGCAGGGCGAAGGCGGCGGTCTTGCCGGTGCCGGTCTGGGCCTGGCCGATCATGTCGCGGCCGCCGAGGATCACCGGGATAGCCTGGGCCTGGATGGGGGACGGTTCTTCATAGCCAACGGCTGAGATGGCGGCGAGAACGGAGGGATGAATGCCGAGCGCGGCGAAGCCGCCGGATTCCTGGGTCATGGGTCTGCCTCTGATGCATCCGCAAAGACCCATGATCCGAAGCTGCGCATGCCGTGCAAGACCCGTAGGTCACCCTGGCAGCTCGGTCGCTGGCTTTGCGAAAGATAAACAAGAAGTGGAACGTCAAGGATAGCCGCGAGAAGCGGACAACAGCCGAAGCAGCGCTTCGTGAATGCATAAACCTGAACGGGGCCGTTTGGCCGGCGCGCACTATACCGGAATTTGCCTGCGAGGTCAGTTATTTCTTCGGCAAATACGACTGTTCGTCGGGCATCAGCTGGCCGGCCGCAACGCGTCGATCAACGGACCGAGGTCGTAGCCCAGTCGCGGCGCCAGCCGCTCGGCGCGCTCGTGCAGCCCCGGCAGGTCGAGCGTCTGCTCCAGATCGGCCGGCACCAGCAGGATGACGTTGCCCTCCTTCACCGGAATCTCCCAGTAGTGCCGGTGGAACAGCCCGCGCAGCAGGGCCGCGCCCAGCGGCTTGTCGTCCTGCCCCGCCCACTGGTTGATGACCAGCCAGCCGCCGGGGTTGAGCTTCTCCTGGCAGCGCTGCAGGAAGTTCCAGGCCAGGTGCGCCGCCGCCGGGCCAGCGTCGGTATAGAGGTCGACGAACAACAGGTCGGCCGGCTCGGCCGAGGGCAGCAGTTCGATGGCATCGCCGACGCGCACGAACAGCCGCGGGTCGTCGGCCAGGCCCAGCAGTTCGCCGGCGACGCGCACCACGGCGTCGCGCAGCTCGATGGCCTCGACGTCCTCCAGCGGCAGGTAGTCCAGGCAGGCACGGGTCAGGGTGCCGGCGCCCAGGCCGAGGAAGAGCGCACTTTCCGGATGCGCATGGCACAACCCGCCGATCAGCATCGCGCGGGTGTAGTCGTATTCGAGCCAGGCCGGATCGGCGGTGAACACGCAGCTCTGCTCGATGCCCTCGCCGAACTCGAGGAACCGGTAGTCCCCCACTTCGATGACCCGGACGACGCCGAACGCATCCCGCACCTCGGCCAGTAACCGCTCCTGATCGCTCATCGCACACCCGCCCTTTCGATTGGCGCATCTTAACAGGCCGATGCCCGGCGGCTATCAGCGCGGGCCCATGTGATCGGTTACCATCCGAGACCTGCCGAGAAGTACGAAAGGATTACCGCGTCATGAGCCAACCCTGGAGCCCGCAAAGCTGGAGAGGCAAGCCGATCCAGCAGCAACCCGAATACCCGGATGCCGAGCACCTCGCCCGCGTCGAGGCGACGCTGACCAGCCTGCCGCCGCTGGTCTTCGCCGGCGAGGCGCGGGCCCTGCGCAAGCAGTTCGCCGAGGTCACCCAGGGCCGCGCCTTCCTGCTCCAGGGCGGCGACTGCGCGGAAAGCTTCGCCGAATTCTCCGCGCCGAAGATCCGCGACACCTTCAAGGTGCTGCTGCAGATGGCCATCGTCATGACCTTCGCCGCCGGTTGCCCGGTGGTGAAA
Source organism: Stutzerimonas azotifigens DSM 17556 (assembly GCF_000425625.1). Taxonomy (GTDB): domain Bacteria; phylum Pseudomonadota; class Gammaproteobacteria; order Pseudomonadales; family Pseudomonadaceae; genus Stutzerimonas; species Stutzerimonas azotifigens. The sequence goes on along the minus strand of NZ_KE384415.1, from coordinate 65,248 downwards.
ATCGGCCGCATGGCCGGGCAGTTCGCCAAGCCACGCTCCGCCGGCGACGAGACGATCGATGGCGTCACCCTGCCCGCCTACCGCGGCGACATCGTCAACGGCATCGGCTTCGACGCGCGCAGCCGGGTGCCGGACCCCGAGCGCCTGCTGCAGGCCTACCACCAGTCCACCGCCAGCCTGAACCTGCTGCGCGCCTTCGCCGGCGGCGGCTTCGCCGACCTGCACCAGGTGCACCAGTGGAACCTGGACTTCATCGCCAACTCGGCGCTGGCCGAGAAGTACCACCAACTCGCCGACCGCATCGACCAGACGCTGGCCTTCATGCGCGCCTGCGGCCTGGACGATGCGCCGCAGCTGCGCGAGACCTCCTTCTTCACCGCCCACGAGGCGCTACTGCTGAACTACGAGCAGGCCTTCGTGCGCCAGGACAGCCTGAGCGGCGGCTGGTACGACTGTTCGGCGCACATGCTGTGGATCGGCGACCGCACGCGCCAACTCGACGGCGCGCACGTCGAGTTCCTGCGCGGCGTCGGCAACCCGATCGGGGTGAAGGTCGGCCCGAGCATGGACAGCGACGAACTGATCCGGCTGATCGACATCCTCAACCCGGACAACGACCCGGGCCGGCTCAACCTCATCGTGCGCATGGGCGCCGACAAGGTGGAGGCCGGGCTGCCGCGGCTGGTGCGCACGGTACAGCGCGAGGGCCGCCAGGTGCTGTGGAGCTCGGACCCGATGCACGGCAACACCATGAAGGCCTCCAGCGGCTACAAGACCCGCGACTTCGAGCGCATCCTCGCCGAGGTCCGGCAGTTCTTCGAGGTGCACCGCGCCGAAGGCAGCTACCCGGGCGGCATCCACATCGAGATGACCGGGCAGAACGTCACCGAATGCATCGGCGGCGCCCGCCCGGTCACCGAGGACAGCCTGTCGGACCGCTACCACACGCACTGCGACCCGCGCCTGAACGCCGACCAGTCGCTGGAGCTGGCCTTCATGATCGCCGAAACCCTCAAGCGCGTGCGGCCGGCCGAATAGGTGCGAGGGGCGCGCCGCGCCCTCTCCCTCATCCGGCCCTGCGGGCCACCTTCTCCCGGCGGGAGAAGGGAAAAGCCCGCCCGCCTCGCCACCGCGACCCGGAGCAGCGCCGCCATAAAAGCGGTCGCATGCAGAGCATGCTCCTACATGCAGCGGTTGCAGGACTCAGGGTAATCCGTGGCCTCGACCGCGATGGAGCCTGCCTCATCCGGCCCTGCGGGCCACTTTCTCCCAGCGGGAAAGAAAAGTCCTCCCGCCTCGCCACCCACTGTAGGAGCGGGCTCTGCCCGCGACCCGGCGCAGCGCTGCCGCAAAGCGGTCGCATGCAGAGCATGCTCCTACATGGAGCAGTCGCCGGACTTCGGGTAATCCGTGGCCTCGACCGCGATGGAGCCCTGCCCTCATCCGGCCCTGCGGGCCACCTTCTCCCGGCGGGAGAAGGGAAAAGCCCGCCCGCCTCGCCACCCACTGTAGGAGTGGGCTCTGCCCGCGACCCGGCGCAGCGCTGCCGCAAAGCGGTCGCATGCAGAGCATGCTCCTACATGGAGCAGTTGCCGGACTTCGGGTAATCCGTGGGCCTCGACCGCGATCGAGCCTGCCCTCATCCGGCCCAGCGGGCCACCTTCTCCCCGCGGGAGAAGGGAAAAGTCCTCCCGCCTCGCCACCCACTGTAGGAGCGGGCTCTGCCCGCGACCCGGGCAGCGCTGCCGCAAAGCGGTCGCATGCAGAGCATGCTCCTACATGGAGCAGTTGCCGGACTTCGGGTAATCCGTGGGTCTCGACCGCGATGAGCCTGCCCTCATCCGGCCCTGCGGGCCACTTCTCCCGGCGGGAGAAGGGAAAAGTCCTCTCGCCTCGCCACCCCTGTAGGAGCGGGCTCTGCCCGCGACCCGGCGCAGCGCTGCCGCAAAGCGGTCGCATGCAGAGCATGCTCCTACATGGAGCAGTCGCCGGACTTCGGGTAATCCGTGGCCTCGACCGCGATGAGCCTGCCCTTATCCGGCCGGGCCTGCGGGCCACTTTTTCCCCGAGGGAGAAGGGAAAAGCCGGCCGTTGCCCGTCATCATTCACCATGCCCGTAGGAGCGAGCTTGCTCGCGAACACTCCCATCCACACAGCCCCTAGCCACCGCCGGCCCATTCGACGCAAACTAGAAGTGTTCTTGTTCGTATTCGAATGGCTACCATGCAGCTTCATACCGACCGGCACATCCTTGCCATCGAAGACGACCCCGTGCTCGGGGCGCACCTCAAGACGTCGCTGGAGCACCAGGGCTTCCAGGTCACGCTCGCCGATCAGGGGGACGCCGGACTGGCGCTGGCCAGCCAGGCCCAGTTCGACCTGATCCTGCTGGACGTCCTGCTGCCCGGACTCGACGGCATGGAAGTGCTCACCCGCCTGCGCAGCCGCCAGCGCACCCCGGTGCTGATGATGTCCGCCCTCGGCGACGAGGCGCACCGCATCCGCGGCTTCGACAACGGCGCCGACGACTACCTGCCCAAACCATTCAGCGTCGAGGAGCTGCGGGTGCGGGTTGCCGCCATCCTGCGCCGCGTCGACTACGAGCGGGCGCAACCGGAAGTCGCCGACGACGAGACGCTGCTATTCGACGAACAGCGCAGCGACCTCTGCCACCACGGACGCTGGATCGGCCTCACCTCCACCGAATACCGCCTGCTCAAGCTGCTCTACGCCAACCTCGGCGAGGTGCAGAGCAAGCCCTTCCTCTACCGGCAGGTGCTGTACCGCGCCTATTCCCGGCACGACCGCAGCCTCGACATGCACGTCAGCAACATCCGCCGCAAGCTGGCGCGCGAGAACGTCGCCGACCTGCGCCTGGAAGCGGTATGGGGCAAGGGCTATCTGCTGAACAGGCAACCGGCCTGATGCCCGGCCGGCATTCGCTGTACTGGCGCCTCATGGTGCTGGTCGCCGGCTTCTGCCTGGCGATGATCGCTGCCGCCGACTACCTCGGCAGGCACATCGACCGCTACACCTCCTACCTCTCGAACGAGGCCCGTTCGACCCTCGCCGGCTATGCGGCCGAGGCCGAGGTCGCCCTGAACCAGGGCCCCGAGGCACTCGATCGCTGGCGCGAAGGGATGCGCCAGCGAGAGCCCGGCTGGCTGGTCGTGGTGGACCGGCAGTTGCAGCCGCTGGGCAGCCAGCCACTCAGCGACGAGGAGCGCAGCCAGCTGACCTTCGTGCGTCACTACGAATGGCCGATGAGCCGACGCAGCCTGGACCTGCCGCTGGTATCGGTGCCGCTGGGCGACAGCGGCGCGCAGCTGATCATGCGCCTGCCGGAGCGCTTTCGCCCGTGGCGCAGCCATGCGCTGCTGACCGGGCTGGTGCTCTACGTGCTGCCGGTGCTGCTCTCGCTGCTGTTCTGCGCCCTGCTCTACGCGCAGCTGATTTCCCCGCTGGGGCAGTTGCGACGGCAGGCCAATGCCTTGCGCGCCGACCGGCTCGATACGTTGCTGCCGCCCTCCATCGCCGGCCGCCGCGACGAGCTCGGCGAACTCGGCCACTCGCTGGAATACCTGACCCGGCGCCTGCGCGACTCCATCGCCCAGCAACAGCAACTGCTGCGTGACCTTTCCCACGAACTGCGCACCCCGCTCAGCCGCCTGCGCGTGGCCTGCGAAAGCGACCTGCCGGCCGCCGAGATGCGCGAACGGGTCGAGCGCGAGACCGCGAGCATGCAACTGCTGGTGGACAACACCCTCGAACTGGCCTGGCTGGACAGCGAGCAGCCGACGCTGCAGCTCGAACCGGTGGATGTCGCGGCCCTGTGGGACATGCTCCGCGAGGACGCCCTGTTCGAGTCGGGCTGGGCGCCAGAGCGCATCCGCTCGCAGTTGCCGGACGACTGCCGCGTGCTGGGTAACCTCAACGCCCTGGCGCAGGCCATGGAAAACGTCCTGCGCAACGCCATCCGCTACTCGCCGGCCGGCGGCAGCGTATGCCTGACCGCCCAGCGCGAGCGCGCCTGCTGGTGCCTGTGCATCGCCGACAGCGGGCCGGGCGTGGCCGAGGACGAACTGAAGACCATCTTCCGCCCCTTCGCCCGCCTCAGCAAAGCCAGGCCCGGCGGCGACGGCTTTGGCCTCGGCCTGGCGATCGCCCAGGGCATGGTGCGCCTGCAGGGCGGCCGCATCTGGGCGGAGAACGGCCATCCGGGGCTGAACGTGAAGATCCGCTTGCAAGCTGTATAGAATGTAAATGATCTTTACTCTCGAATGAGAATAACTAGCATTTGCGCCGGGACGACGGTGAGGTAGGGCTGCCGCCCTGCGCGCGATCCGCGGGTACGGGTCGCCCGCCCAACGGAATGTGGTCACGGGAGCGGAAATGATGGTTTTCAGTCGACACAGATTGGCGTGCGCGGTCGCGATGGCGGCCTCGATGGGCAACACGGCCTGGGCTCAGGAACCGCTAGAGCTGCAGCCGACCACGGTGGTCACCGCCGCCGGCTTCGAGCAGAACATCAAGGATGCGCCGGCGACCATCTCTGTCATCAGCGCCGAGGAACTGAAGAAGCGGTCCTACACGGACATCACCGACGCATTGAAGAACGTCGCCGGCGTGCAGATCGCCGGGGGTGGCGTCGAACAGTCCATCATGATCCGGGGCATGACCTCGGCCTATACGCTGTTCCTGATCGACGGCCGCCCGGCACAGGGCAACGATGCCTTCTCCCAGCGCGGTTCGCAGGCTGGCACGCCGATCAACTTCCTGCCGCCGATCGAGGCCATCGAGCGGATCGAGGTGATCCGCGGTCCGGCATCCGCGCTCTATGGTTCCGATGCCATGGGTGGCGTGATCAACATCATCACCAAGAAGGTGGCCAACGAGCTGACCGGCAGCATCACCGGCGAATACACGTTGGCCGACAGCTCCAACAAGGTCAACGAGAACACCTTCCAGACCAGCGCCTACCTGAACATGCCATTGATTCAGGACGTGCTGGGCCTGCAGTTGACCGGTGCCTTCCACGATCAGGACGAGAGCCGCTTCGTCGGTGGAAGCGACAGCGCGTCAGCCGACCCGAAATACGAGAAGCGCAATGCCGGTGCGAAGCTGTCCTGGAACGTCAACGACCAGAACGCCCTGACCGTCGGGCATACCTATACCAAGCAGGAGCGCTGGCACAATCCCGGAAGGAGTCTGGACGAAACGTCGGATCCGACTTACAGCGAGTCGATCAAGCGAAACTTCTTCATCGATCATGAAGGCAATTACGACGGTCTGCTGCTGAAGTCGTACGTCAATTACGACCACTCGGAGAATCCGACCACCACGAACTCCGTGACCGGCAAGGGCATCGAGTACGAAGTGATCACGGCCAACACGCAGGCGACCCGCTTCATCGGCGCCCACGCCATTACCGGTGGCCTGACCCATAAGTACGAAAACCTGGAAGACAACTCCAATGGTCTGCGCGAGCCGGTAGTTCCGGACGCAAACGCTACCGTCGAGATGAACCGATACCAGAACTCCATCTTCCTCGAAGACAACTGGAGCCTGACCAATGATCTCACCTTGACCCTGAGCGGACGCTACGACGACAACCAGGCCTTCGGCGGCCAGTTCAGCCCCAAGGTCTACGCCGTCTACCACCTGAACGACAACTTCACGCTCAAGGGCGGCGTCACCTCCGGATACAAGGCACCGGACCTGCGCTCCAGCGCCACCGATTTCGGTTCCACTTCCATGGGTGGCGTGATCATCGGCAACCCGGATCTGAAACCGGAAACCAGCCTGAACCGCGAAATCGGCATTGCCTACGAGAATCAGGAACTCGGCCTGCTCACCACCTTGACGGCTTACGTGATCGATTACGAGGACAAGATCAACCGTACCGGCCGCGTCTGCCTGCAGAACCAACCCTGTTATTACAACGGCACCTTCTACCCGGCCCACCAGTACGGCTATACCGCGTACGAGAACGTGGACGAGGCGGAACTGCGTGGTATCGAGTTCACGCTCGATTACAACATCCTCGACAACCTGATCTACCGCCACAGCTACACCTACACCGAGACCGAGCAGAAATCGGGTGAATACAAGGGCGAGCCGCTCAACGACACGGCCAAGCACATGTTCAACGCCTCGCTGGACTGGCAGGCCACCGATCGCCTCAATTTCTGGACACAGTACAACTACCGCGGCAAGACCTCCGGCCGCTGGCAGACCGGTACCAGCGGTTCCGACACCAATGGAATCCAGTACCCGGCCTACAGCTTCGTGGACATCGGCATGGTATTCCGGCCGAACCGGGACCTCAGCCTGAAGGCAGGCGTGTACAACGTGACCAACAAAGAAGTCACCACGGACGACGATTACGCCTACAACCTGGATGGCAGGCGGTACATCTTCTCCCTGACCCAGGCGTTCTGATCCATCGATGTCGATGCTCCCTGTCGAACTTGCGTCTGGCAGGGAGCATTTGCATGTTGGGCCCGTTCTCGATGGTTGGGCAGGCAGACTCAGGTTCTGGCGGGTTTTCAGTTGGCTCGGCTTCAGAGGTTAAGACGGCATGCATAAGGAAACCGGATACGTGGTGGATGTGCCCTACCCACCCCATTTCCACAAGGAAATACAACCCGTCTGGCTAGCCAGCCTCGTGCACTTTCTGGGCGCGGCGGCACCCGATATCAACAAACCCTACGCTTACTGCGAACTAGGTTGCGGCACGGGCATCAACTTGCTGATTGCCGCAGCCACCAATCCGCAGGGCCAGTTCGTGGGCGTGGATTTCAATGAGGCTCACCTGGCCATCGCAAAGGATGCTGCCCGGCTCATCGGCTTGAAAAACATTCGTTTCATCCATGCCGACTTCGCCCAGTTTTCGCAGGAAAACAACCTGTTCTTCGATTTCGTCGTGAGCCACGGCGTCTGGTCCTGGATTGCGCCAAACCAGCAAAAAAGCATCCTGCAGATAGCGGCCAGATCATTGAAGCCCAGAGGCCTGCTTTATCTGCATTACATGTGTCATCCGGGGGCAACCCAGATGATACCCGTGCAGAAGCTGCTGAATGACCTCGCGCAACACCTGCCCGGCACATCCGAGCAGAACATTCGAGCCGGCCTCGATTTCGTCAGCCAACTGGACGCTGCCGGAGTATTCGTGGACCAGCCGAACTTCGGCGCTAGATTGGAGGCACTCAAGCAGAAGAATGCCTCCTATCTGGCCCATGATTTCCTGAACGATCACTGGAGGCCGCAGCATTCGGTCGACCTGCATCGGCTGGTCGCGCAGGCTGGCGTCGTCTATCTGGGCAGCGCCAGCACGTTCGAAAACCTGGACGGCCTTTCCATCCCCGGTGCGGTGCAGCCTGTGCTGTCGACCCTTACTTCACCCGCTTTGAGAGAAATGGTGAAGGACCTGGCCAGAAATCAGCACCAGCGCCAGGATCTGTTTCAGCGCGCCCCCGCGCGCCTGTCGGCGCAGGAGCATCTGGAGCGGGTGGGCTCGTTTCGGTTCCAGCTTTTACCCGGCGCGCCTCGTTCAGGCAGCGTGGTTTTCGCTACGCCCATAGGGAACATCCAGGGCCCTGGCGAGATTTTTTCTCCTTTGCTGGAAAGACTGGCCGAGCGTCCGGCCACCTTCGACGAATTGAGGCAGTTGCCTGTCTTCTCCGAAAACCTGGGCATGCTCTCCCAATCCCTGCAGATGCTGATGTGGCGCGGCTACGTCCATCCGCAACGTCAGGACGGCCTGTCGAACAGGGCGCAGGTCAGCCGGCTGAAGGAGTGGATCGAGAAGCGCGAGCTGAAGGTGAAGGTTGTCGAGGACTGCGGAACGGCGGTCCATCATCCACTCGAGCAGGCATGAAACGGCCATGAAGCATTGGGGGTGGATTGCGCTTGGCTGCCTGCCATTGATCACCCTGGCCAGGCCCGATCTCAGCCAGAAGGTCGGCCCGACGCTTGCCGACACCGGGTCGGCGTATTACCGCTTCGAGCGCTTCGAACTGGACTCCACCGACGGGCGCCGCCACTACCGCATCCACCTGGCCGTGCCCAAACGCGCCGCGCCTGCCGAAGGCTATCCGGCGCTCTATCTACTGGACGGCAATGCAGTGAACGCGGAGCTGCGCGAAGACTGGCTGGCGGAAATGGATGAACGCGGTCCGCCGTTGCTGGTGATGATCGGCTATGCCACCGAGTTGCGCTTCGATGTCGATGCGCGTGTCTACGACTATACCCCGGCGCCGCAGCCCGGCCAGCCGCTGCTGGAGGATGAAGAGCGGCGGCGCCCGGCTGGGGGCGCCGCCCAGTTTCTCGATTTGATCGAACAACGAATCAAGCCCCACGTTGCGCTGCACCACCCGGTCGACCCGCAACGCCAAGGCCTATGGGGCCACTCCTATGGCGGCGCCTTCGTGCTCAACGCCCTGTTTACCCGCCCACAGGCATTCCAGACCTATGTCGCGGCCGAGCCTTCGTTGTGGTGGCAATCCGGCTTGCTGCTGCGGACCGAAAAGGAACTACCGGTCGATACGGCTGCGCGGCTCCTGATCCTGCGTGGTACTGGCGAAACCCGTCCACGCGCGGCGGACGACATGCCGTCGGCGCGGGCCAGGGCCATGGCCGCCGTTCCTGCCGATGCAGCTCGGCGAATGGCTGAGCGGCTGTCTACCTATCCACGGATGCAAGTCGATTATCGCGAACTCGCCGGCCTTGGCCACGGGCCGATGTTGTCGGCATCGCTGCTACCCGCGCTACGGCTGATCACCCAAGAGAATCATCGATGAAAGCCATCCACTCACGTTGGCCAGTGATCGTCCGCGTCCTGGCCGCCATCCTCGGCGGCTACGCCTTCACCTACGCCACCACCGCCACCCTGGCCCGGCTGCTGCCTTTCGCCCGCTACGACGCGGCGGCGGTCGCCACGCTGCTGTCGTTCGTGGTCTACCTGGTGTTCGTGCTCTGGGCGTTTTCCGCGCGCACGCTGGGGCAGGTGCTGGCGGGGGTGGCGCTGAGCGTGCCGCTGGCGGCGATCGCATTCTGGCCGCAGCTGCTCGGGGGGATGCGCTGATGGAGCGCCAGCGTTCGCTGACCCAGTCCATGTCGTGGCTGCATACCTGGGCCGGCCTGCTGCTCGGCTGGGCGCTGTTCGCCATCTTCCTGACCGGCACCCTGGCGGTGTTCGACAAGGAGATCGACTGGTGGATGCAGCCCGAACTGAGTGATCGCGGCCTCGGCCAGGCGCAGGCCGCCGAGGTCGCGCAGCGCTGGCTCGAGCGGGAAAAGCCGCAGGCCTCCGGCTGGAACATCGGCCTGCCCACCGAACGTGCGCCGCAGCTGTCGGTTTCCAGCGGCGAACAGCGGCGCGGCGAGCGCACCCAGCTCGACCCGGCGACCGGCGAGGCGCTGCCGGTGCGCGAAACGGTCGGCGGCAACTTCTTCTTCCACTTTCATTACACCCTGCACCTGCCGCGCATGATCGGCATCTGGGTGGTGGGCTTCGCGGCCATGGCCATGCTGGTGGCGATCATCAGCGGCGTGATCATCCACAAGAAGATCTTCAAGGACTTCTTCACCTTCCGCCCGGCCAAGGGCCAGCGCTCCTGGCTGGACGGCCACAACGCCAGCGCGGTGTTGCTGCTGCCGTTCCACCTGATGATCACCTACTCGGGGCTGGCGATCTTCTCGGCGATCTACATGCCGGCCGCGGTCGACGCGCTGTACGACGGCGACCGCCAGGCGATGTTCCGCGAGTCGCGCCCGGGTGCCGAACAGGCGCAGCAAGCGGGTGGCGGGGCGCGACGAGCGGGGGCCGAACAGGGGCAGCCGCGCGGGCGCGGCGAAGGCGCCCGCCCGCAGGCGCCGGCGGCCGAGCTGCTGCCGCTGGCCGGCTTCATCGAGCGCGGCGAGGCGCACTATGGCGAAGGCATGGTCGCCGGCCTCTCGGTGAGCAATCCCGGGCGCGCCGATGCCCGGGTGACGGTGCGTCCGCTGCTCGGCAGCCGCATCGAGCTGACCAAGGGCGAAGGCATGGTGTTCGACGGCGTCAGCGGCAGGCTGCTCGACGCGCCCGAGCCGTCGCGCCCTAGCCTGCTGACCCAGCGGGTGATCGCCGGGCTGCATTTCGCCCAGTTCGGCGGCTATCCGATGCGCTGGCTGTACTTCCTCTGCGGGCTGGTCAGCTGCGTGATGATCGCCAGCGGGCTGGTGCTCTACACGGTGAAGAAGCGCCGCCAGGTCAAGGCCGACTCCAGCGAAGGCCGGGCCTTCCTGCGCCTGGTGGAGAGCCTCAACGTGGCGGCGGTGGCCGGGCTGTCGCTGGCCTGCGCCGCGCTGCTGTGGGGCAACCGGCTGCTGCCGGCGGAGTTGGCCGGGCGCGAATTCTGGGAGCTGCGGCTGTTCTTCGGCGTCTGGCTGCTGAGCCTGGCGCATGCGCGCCTGCGCGCGCCGCTGCAGGCCTGGCGCGAGCAGCTGTTCGTTGCCGCCGCGCTGGGGGTCGCCCTGCCGCTGCTGGACTTGCTGCTGGCCCCCGGCGCGGCGGACAGGGCGCGCCTCGGACTGGACGTCACCGCCCTGCTCCTCGGCGCCACGCTCGCCTGGGTCGCCTGGCAGCTGCCACGAATCGCGACCAGCCGTGCTCGACGCACACCCGCCGTGCAGATCGCAGGAGCCGAACGATGAGCGCCCCCGCCCTGATGACCAGCCTGGCGCTGGCCTATGCCGGCATGCTCGGCCTCTGCCTGGGCATGGACCGGCACTGGAAGCAGCTCGGCAGCGCACGCCTGTCACCGCGCTGGCAGCGGCTGTGCCGGCCGCTCGGCGCCCTGCTGCTGGTGCTCGCCGGCTATGCCGCGAGCTTCGTCTGGCCGGGCGGCATGGCGCTGGTCGCCTGGTTCGGGCTGATCTCCCTGGCCGGCCTGGCGCTGCTCCTGCTGCTGCCCTACGCGCCGCGCCTGGTGCTCGGCCTGCCGTTGGCCGGTGGCCTGCTGGCGGGCCTGTTCGCGTTGTTCTGAGCGGCCCTGTCCGGCGACCAGGCCGTCGCGCCCGGCCCGCTTGGCCTGGTAGAGCAGCCGGTCGACCTGTTCGAGAAAGGCCATGCGCGCCATGCCGCGGTCGGGCACCCGCGTGCCCACGCCCATGCTCAGGGTCACCCGCTGGCCCAGCGGCGAGTCTTCATGAGCCAGCTCGGCGGCGCACAGGGCCTGGCGGCAGCGCTCGGCCACCACCCGTGCGGCGGCGGCGTCGGTGTCCGGCAGCAGCACGCCGCCGAAACGCGCCAGCAGGTCGCGCGGGCGGCTGGCCGCATCGGCGAGGATGGCGCTGACCTGCTTTGGGAAGTGGGTCAGGCCAGCGCCCGGGTGTAGAGCTTGAGCAATTCGTCGGGGCGGTCGTAGGCGATGCGTTTGCCGGCGCGCAAGTCCTGGCGCATGAGCGCGATCATGCGGCGGATGACCGTGGTCGGGAAGCTCGCCACCGGCCGTCCGGTGACTTCCGCCAGGCGCCCGGCGATCACCGGCGGGTCGCTGACCACCGGGCAGATGCGATAGCGGTAGCTGCCGCCGATGGTTTCCGGCGGCAGGTCCATGAAGCGCCCGGCACGCTGGCGGAAGGCGCTCAGCGGCAGGCGGTAGGCGTTGCGCCCGAAGATCGGCGTGTCGTCCGCCAACGGCTGCGCGTCGTCGAGCTGCTGCAGGGCGTTGACCAATGGCGCCAGCCGCTCGAGCCGGTAGCCCTGCATGTACCGGTTGCCGAGGCGCGCGAGGTTGGCGATCAGCTCGCCCAGCGACGCGTGGCCGATCACTGCCGCCGGCTTCGCCAGCCCGCCCCACACGCCGTCGGCGCCGTTGAGCAGCGCCTCGATCACCGAGGCGTTCTCGAAGCCGGCACCGGCGTGTACGTGCACCAGCAGCTTGAGCGGTGGCGGCAGCAGCGCCCGGGCCGCGGCCACGCAGGCGCCGACCTGGAACGGCAGGTAGGTGCCGCGGTCGTCCTCGAGGCTCACCCCCTCGATCGGCAGGCCGGCCAGCAGTTCGAGGATGCGGAAGGTACTTTCCGGGTCTTCGATCAGCGCGTCGCAGCCATCGACGATGTTGACGATGATGCGCGGCTGGCCGCCGGCGTCGCCAACGATGTGCGCCAGCAGCCAGTCGATGCTCGCCGGCAGGCTGCGCTCGAGGGTGGCGAAGTCGTAGAGGCCGGCCATGCCCTCGCGGCTCAGGTAGATCTCGTGCAGGGTGTTCGGCACCCCGTAGGCCTGGAGCTTGAGCTGCGAGGTGTCGGGGACGAAGATCCCGTCGGCGGAGCACAGGCCGACGGCGGTGGCGGCGAAACAGCCATCGAGCCGGGCGCCGCTGGTCCGCAGGTGGCTCATGAACTGGTCGTCGACTTCCGGCTCTTCCGGGAAGGCGTAGTCAAGCGTGCCGAGCAGGATGTTGGTGAAGCCGAAGGCGCGCAGTTCGGGGAAGATCGCCAGCTTGTCCGCCAGGGTCTGGCCGACCGGCGCGCCGGTCGGATTCTCGCGCAGCGACAGATCGATGAGATAGGGCTCGATGGCGCGCAGCCGCTCGAGCTTCCCATCCGCCTCCGCCAGCTTGGCCAGGGCGGCCGTCCTTGCGTGTGCCTTCTCCATCCGCGCGTCTCCCCAGCGGTCATCCTCGAGGGTGCAGGACGCGATCTTGGCGCAAAGCGATCACGCCGGACCACCCTTTTCGGACCGGGCGTTCACATCGCCGTGGGCGCCGCCGGCCGGGCCAGGCGGTAGGTGGCGAAGCAGCACAGCAGCAGGCCGCCGAGCGCCAGCAGGCCGCCGACCATGCCGATGTTCGGCAGGCCGAGGTGGCTGCTCACCAGGCTGCCGAGCAAGGCGCCGCCGCCGATGCCGATGTTGTAGATGCCGGAGAACATCGACATGGCGACGTCGGTGGCGTCGTGCGCCAGCGCCAGCACGCGCGCCTGCAGCGACAGGCCGAAGCACATTCCGGCGATGCCCCAGACCACCGCCAGCGCGCCGAGCCAGGAGGCGTCGCGCGAGGCCGGCAGCAGCAGGAGCAGACACAGCGCCTGCACCGCCAGCGCGGCGATCACGAAGCCGCGCGGGTAGCGCGTGCTGTAGCGGCTGAACAGCAGCGAACCGAGGATGCCCGCGCCACCGAACAGCAGCAGCAGGCCGGTGGTCATCTCCCCGCTCAGGCCGGCGATGCGCTGGGCGAAGGGTTCGATGTAGCTGTAGGCGGTGAAGTGCGCGGTGATCACCAGCACGGTGAGCAGGTAGACGACCACCAGCGGCGGCCGCCTGAACAGCATCGGCACGCTGCGCAGCGAGCCGGAATTCTGGCTCGGCAGCAGCGGCAGCGCCTTCATCAGGCAGAGCATGGTCAGGGTCGCCACGCCGCCGATGGCCAGGAAGGTAGTGCGCCAGCCGAGCGCCTCGCCCACCACCCGCCCGAGCGGAATGCCGAGCACCATCGCCAGCGCGCTGCCGGTCGCCAGCAGGCCGAGCGCCTGCGCCTGCCGCCCCTCGGGCGCCACCCGCACCGCCAGCGACGCGGTGATCGACCAGAACACCGCATGCGCCAGGGCGATGCCGATGCGGCTCAGCATCAGCATGCCGAAGCTGCTGGCCACGCTGGACAGCAGGTGGCTGCCGATGAACAGCAGGAACACGAAGCCCAGCAACCGGCGTCGCTCGATGTTGCGCGTCAGCAGCATCATCGGCAGCGACATCAGGGCCACCACCCAGGCATAGAGCGTCAGCATCAGGCCGGCCTGGGCCGGCGTCATGGCGAAGCTCGCGCCGATGTCGGTCAGCAGCGCCACCGGCACGAACTCGGTGGTGTTGAAGATGAAGGCGGCCAGGGCCAGCGCGATCACGCTGATCCAGCCACCGGCACGCGTTTGCGCGGATGGGTTCATTCGGGCGATGTCTGCAAGGTGCGCATGCCGCACGGGAGTCGTCGCCCGCCGGCCTGCGCCGCGGGTCACCGTCCGGAATGAGCGAAAAGGGAAGATTCACACACGGGCACGCGCGCACGGACCGTGCGGCCCCGAGGCGGAAAACGCCTGGCGCGACGGAGGGTGTCTGGGTGCGAGGGTGTGATGCTACGACCTGAGCGCGCGGATTCTACGCCCGCCCCTGCAACCCGCTCAATAGAGCGCTGCGCGGCAGACGAAGCGGTGCGACGGATGGAGCGCAGCGCCCCCGTTCGGGCCCTGCCGAAGCGCTGCCCGGCACCGCTTCGATGTCCGGTAAGGAACGCGCATGAACCATTGGCCGGCCGGATGCGACCAATACAGCAGACGTTCGCACATCGGCGGTGCCGCATGCCGTTCGGCTCGCCGCCTTCCCGCCACCGGCCTGCAGGAGCGCTTCGATGTCCCAGATTCTGATTGCCGCCTTCGACCGCTACGACGACGCCGAACAAGCCAAGCACGACCTGCTCGACGCCGGCATTCCCGCCGACGACGTGCGCCTGTCCGCCTCGAGCAATCCGAAAACCATCATGGCGAGCCGGGTGGACGCCGCCGCGGAGTCGCGCGACTCGGTCAGCCAGTTGGTCAGCGACTTCTTCCATTCGGTGTTCGGCAGCGAGCACACCCGGCACGCGCGCGACTTTCCGGAGGCGATGCGGCGCGGCTCGACCATCGTTACCGTGACCCTGCCCGACGAGGCCGATGCCGATCCTGTCGAAGAGGTGCTGCAGCGCCACGGCGCCATCGACATCGACGAGCGCAGCGCCAACTGGAAGGCCGGCGACGCCCGCCCGCTGACCGCCAGCACCGAGGCACTGACCACCGGCTATCCGGAAGCCACCGAAAGCAGCACCGGGCTGAGCGAGGCGGACGACACCAGCCTGGGCGACCTGCGCGCCGGCGAAGGCGCCATCCCCGGCCGCGCCGCCAACGACCGCGCCGGCCGACGCGACAGCCGCGTGCACCGGGTGCATATCGTCACGCACTGAGCCCTTCTCTTCTTTGGGAGGGCGCCGGACGTCATACGGCGCAGGCCCGTATCCAGGTGCCTGGCAGGCATCCGCAGGGGGCAACTGGGCCCCGGCCTGCGCCGGGGCGACGGGGTTTCGTTCGTGGGTCTCGATCGCTAACCGGCCTGCACGATGTCGCGGTGCTGGAAAGCACGGACCTGGTGGCGGCCATGCTTGCTTCCCGAACGGCTGGTACAGCGCAGCACCACGCTACAGGTGGTTGGAAGCCCCGCTACGAGATGGCCATGCTCTGGCATGAACCAATGGCCGCGCGAGCAGATCGTGAGCTCGGTCTGATGAATGGAGTGGCGCCGCCCTGATTACCGCGGCCATGCAAGCTGGCCGCCTCCCCACAAGGCACTGGCCGCGGGCCGGTTCCGCAGGCGCCTTGCTCGACTCACCACCACGCAACGCCGGAATCAGCGGCCTTTCTTGCCATCCGCCACTGGGGCCTGGCTCGCCTTGGCGAAGGCCTTGATCACGTCGCGGACCACCTTGCGCTGCTCGGCGGGCAGCGCAAGGAAGGCCTCGATGGCTTCACGCTCGGGATAGAACGCCGGATCTTCCCACCGGCCCCGCTGCTCGCGAATGGCCGACGCGGCCTGTTCGCCATAACGCAGCGCCTGGGGTTCGACCTTCAGCCATTGTGCGATCACTTGCAGCTTGTCCTGGGAGGGAATGGATTTGCCCCCCAGCCAGCGTGACACGGCCTGGAACGTCACCGACCGCCCCCAGTAGCGGGAATTGAATTCCCTCTCCAGGACGGCAGGCCGATCGGGGTAGCCGGCAGCGAGCATGGCGCTGCGCAGGCGCTGGGCAAATTCGGTTTTTTCGTTCATGGACGCGGACGTTAAATTCCGCTTCCATGCTTTATTGAACATTCGCTTGTATTTAAGATGAAATACATGCTTTCATCGATGGCGATGGCATTTCAGTGGCTCGTGGCCACGCGGACCGATCTGCCCGGGTACCTTGCCGGGCGATGAGAGACTCGCGCGCGCCACGCGGGCGCAGCCGCGGGGCCGGCGCCGGAGATGCCGATCAAGGGGGAGATAACGGAATGTCCGACCTACACCACCTGGCCTTCGACGGTCACGTCATCCCGGTGCTGCATCGTCCGGATGGCGTGCTGCTGCTCGAAGGGCCGGCCCTGGCGCAGGTGCTCGGCTACGAGGACGACCTCAAGGCGCTGCATGAACACTGCCGTATCGAGGGCATCGCCTTCGGCAACCAGCCGCGGCCGACGATCTGGATCGACGTGCGCAACGCCCATCACCTGGCCTACCAGAGCGGATCACCCAAGGCCGAGCGCCTCTTGCACTGGATCAGCCACTGGCTGCTCCCGCACTTCAGCAGCAACCAGGCCGATCACTATCACCAGCGCCCGAAAACGAGGCGAGAGGCGATGGGCTAGGCGCCGGATTTCAAGGCCAACAGCACGAACCCGCAGACGATCCCCGCCAGGGCGATCAGCCAGCCGATCCGGTGGGCCCGATTCTTCTCTGCCTGCCGAATGGGGTCCACTGGCTTCTTCTTTCTCACGACTCGACTACCTCTAACCGGATGACATGCCTTGCGGCGACAGCGGGCGAGAGCATGCACTGCATCCGGCGAAAAGGGAAAAGGGAAAGAAGCGTGCGAGCTGACGCGCGCGTGGGGCTGATGTGGCTGCACTCCCCCCTGCCCTCTGGGTTGGCTTGGCGCCATGCGCGGGCCGTTCGCGGTCGAGACCACTCCCACAAGAGCATCGCCCCGAGGGCGGGCCTCCCACGAAAGCAAACGGTGCCCGTCGAATCCCGTGGGAGGCCGCGCCCGTTCCCGACGGGCTTGCGGCATTCACCACGTCCGTGTGGATTGCGTGCCCTCGCGGCGACTGGGGCCGAGCGACCTTGGCTGCGAACGGCGATCGGGATTCGTTCTGGTCGAGACAGTTGCTCCCACGCAAGCCGATGAGCCCTGCAGGCGCGTAGTTGGCCGGGACGCGAGTCGTGGCCCGGCGGCGCTCCGCTTCAGGCCACCAGTTCGGTCGAGACCACAAGAGCATCGCCGCGAGGGCGGGCCTCCCACGCAAGCAAACGGTGCCCACGCGAGTGAATCCGCGGCACCCATCCGTGTCTGAACTCCTGTACGCAGCCAGGAGGACATCCATGAAAGGCGCAGAGGCCTACGTAAACGACCAGTGGAACAGCTGCGGGCTCGCCGATCTTCCGCAAGGCTCGGAAGCACTGCGGGTCACGCTGCATTTCGTCGTGCCGCGCGACGCGCAGACCACCGCCCTGATCGAGCGCATCGCCGAGGCGGCCAGGCAGCATCTGTGCGAGGCCTATCCCGGGCGCCCGGTGCATGCCGAGCCGACTCAGGGGTCGGTCATCGGCGATGGAAGCGGCGACGGCATCGAGCTGTCCTACCGCGTCGACCCTGCCAGCGCCTGATCGAGGATACGCGCCCATGCCTCACGTTCCCCTGTCGCTCGAGGAAGCCACCGGCATCAGCGAAATGGCCTTCCTGCCCTTGCGCGCCGAGACGGTGGTCGACCTGGACGACGTCAGCTTCTCGCTGAAGGTCGTCGACGACCTCGGCAATGCCCTGCTTTCCATCGCCCACATCGCCCGCAGCCAGTATGCCGACCCGGTCCATCTCGCCGGCATGCTGGAGCAGGCGCGGCTCGAGCTCAGCAAGGACGGCCACCTGCTGGCGCCCTGGTCCATGCCTTACCAGCCTGGCACCGGCGCCTGACGCCCGCGGCCGATGACCGTCCCCTTCGATTGGCAGCGCATCCTGCTCGACAACTTCGACCTGCTATTCCTCGGCGAAGTGGCGATGCGCACCCTGTTCTCCTTCGGGGTGGTCTTCCTGTTCCTGCGCATATCCGGGCGGCGCGGCATTCGTCAGCTCTCGCTGTTCGAGGTGCTGATCATCCTCACGCTGGGTTCGGCCGCCGGCGACGTCGCCTTCTACGAAGACGTGCCGCTGCTGCCGATCGCCACCGTGTTCGTCACGCTGCTGGTGCTGTACCGCCTGAGCGTCTGGTTCATGGGGCTGTTTCCGCGCTTCGGCGCCTTGCTCGAAGGGCAACCCATCCTCATCATCCGCGATGGCCTGTACGAGCTCCGGAATCTGGACCGGATGAACATCTCTTCCGACGAATTCTTCATGGAGCTGCGCCAGCAGGGCGTGGAGCATCTTGGCCAGGTGCGCCTCGGCATTCTCGAAATCGACGGGAACGTGAGCCTGTTTTTCTTCGATTCGGCCGACGTGCGCCCCGGATTACCGGTGCTGCCGCCAGAACTCAGCGTGCAGTACGACACCGTGCCGGCCAGCGGGATCTATGCCTGCACGCACTGCGGCTTCCCGCAGCCGCTGGACAGTGGCGGGCAGGCCGCCTGCCCACGCTGCAGCAACATCACCTGGGCCAAGGCACCGAATCATCCCCGCGCCCGCTGACGCCCGGCCCGAACCCGCGCCACGGGCCCGTGTCACTAGATAGACAGGCGGGTCGGCCGACACCGCCAGGCGGATACAACCGGTCATCAACCATCCAGACCAGGAGACATCAACATGCTGGGCGACTATTCATCCGTTCGTGACCACCTCACTGCCGCACGTACCCACGCCGACCAGGCGGAAACCCAAAACAATCCCGCGCAATACCGCGAAGCCATCGACGAGATGGTCGCGGCCATCGAGATACTGATGCGCAACACCTCCGAAAAGGAAGAGTGACCGAGATGGCGCCGGCCCCGCCGGCGCCATGCCTTCCCGCGCGAGTGGCAAGATCCGTGGGATCCTTGTCATTGCGCACCTCCCGCACTCCGGTGACACTGCGGCGACTCCCCGCCCACGAGGTGTCGCATGAGCCCGCTCCGTACCGTCGCCTGCCTGATCTACCCGGACGTCATGAGCCTGGACGTCACCGGCCCCATGCAGGTGTTCGCCTCGGCCAACGTCGAGCGTGAGCGTCAGGGCCAGCCACCCGCGTATCGCATCCGGCTGCTCGCCGAGGCCCTGGCGCCCGTCGCCACATCCTGCGGCATTCGCCTCTGCCCCGACGCCCTCTGGCCATCGACCTCCGCGGTGGAGATCGACACCCTGCTGATGCCCGGCGGCCATGGCGTCGAGGCGCAGATGCACAACGACGCCCTGCTCGCCTGGCTGCGCCTGGCCGAGCCGCAGGTCAGACGCCTGGGATCGGTGTGCTCGGGGGCGCTGGTGCTCGCCGCGGCCGGATTGCTCGACGGCCGCCGGGCGACCACCCACTGGGCGGATGTGGACGCGCTCGGCAACCAGTTCCCGGACGTCGAAGTGCAGGGCGACCGGCTGCATACCTACGACCCGCTCGACCCGGCCGACGGCCACCTGTTCACCTCGGCCGGCGTGACCGCCGGCATCGACCTCGCGCTGGCGCTGGTCGAAGCGGACCTGGGGCGCGCATTGGCGCTGGCCGTTGCGCAGCGCCTGGTGATGTTCCTGCGCCGGCCCGGCGACCAGGCCCAGTTCAGCCCCCTGCTCGCGCCCAGCGGCGGCGCGCGCGACCGTCTGGCCGCACTGCTCGAATGGATTCCCGCCAACCTCACCGGCGACCTGTCGATCGAGGCCCTGGCCGAGCGCGTGCACATGACGCCGCGGACCCTCTGCCGGCTGTTCAGCCGCGAGCTGGGCATGGGCCCCGGCCGCTACGTCGAGCGCGTGCGCCTGGAGGCCGCTCGCAGCCTGCTGCTCGGCGCCCGGACGTCGGTCGCCACGGTGGCCCGGCTGACCGGCTTCGGCCACCCGGAAAACATGCGCCGCGCGTTCCGCAAGCACCTTTCCGTAAGCCCTCAGGAACTCACCGCCCGCTTCGGCTGACAAGGACCGACCATGCTGCTGATGAAACCCCGCTGCGAAGGTTGCGGATGCGACCTGCCGCCCGATTCCCACCTGGCGACGATCTGCTCGTACGAGTGCACCTTCTGCGACCGTTGCGCGGCGCGGCTGGGCGCCTGCCCCAACTGCGGCGGCGAACTGGTGCGTCGCCCGATCAGGCCGGCGGCCTGCCCGGCTTCCACCGAGCGCGCAAGCACGAAGAGCGAACCGGGAGACCAGGCATGAACGGCTACCTGAACGGGCAGATCGTCCGGCTCTTCCTTGCCCAGGCGCTGTTCTGGTCGTGCGCGATGATCGGCATCACCCTGACGTCGCTCGTCGGCCTGCAGCTGGCACCGGATCGAACGCTGGCCACCCTGCCCCTGGCGCTCACCGTGCTCGGGCATCTGTTGACGCTGCAGCCGCTGGCCCGGCGCATGCAGCGTGCCGGGCGCCGGGCCGGCTTCCAGCTGGGCGCAGGCGCCGGGGTCGTCGCCGGCCTGCTGCTGGCCGTGGCGGTCGCCCACGCGGATTTCGCCCTGCTGTGCCTGGGCGCCCTGCTGCTCGGGGGCTATCAGGCCTCCGCGATGTACTACCGCTTCGCCGCCCTGGAGTCGGTCGGCGACGCCTTCAAGGGACGCGCGACGGCCTGGGTCATCGGCGGCGGCGTGATCGCCGCGCTGGCCACCCCGTCGCTCGGCGAGGCCGCGCGCAACGCCCTGCCGGTCCCCTTCGCCGGCGCCTACCTGCTGGTCAGCCTGCTGGCACTGCTCGGCTGGCTCGCCGTCTCCGGACTGCGCCGGGAACAACCGCCGGCGGCCGGCGCCATGGCGTCGAGCGGCCCGCGCGGGCTGCTGCGCCGCCCGGTGGTTCGCGCGGCGATGCTGACGACCGCCGTCGGACATGGACTGATGGTGCTGGTGATGAACGCCACGCCCCTGGCCATGAGCTTCTGCGGCTTCGACATCGAGACCGGCGCCGAGGTGATCCAGTGGCACATGCTCGGCATGTTCCTGCCGGCGTTCATCGCCGGGCCGCTGGTCGACCGCCTCGGCGGCCGCCGCGTCGCCTGGCTCGGCGCCGCACTGATCGCCGCCAGCGCGCTGGTCGCGCTCAGCGGCCTGACGCAGCCGCACTTCCTGGTCAGCAGCCTGCTGCTGGGCATGGGCTGGAACCTCATGCTGGTGGCCGGCACCACCCTGCTCGGGGCCGGGCACGCGCCGGAAGAGCGCAGCCAGGCTCAGAGCCTGATGGAGCTCGGCAACGGCTCGATGGCGGCGATCATGTCGTTCGGTTCAGGCGCGCTGGTCACCGGGCTCGGCTGGGAGGCGGTGAACCTCGGCGTGCTGCCGGTGCTGGCCCTGGTGGTACTGGTGCACCTGTTCCCGGCGGGCCTGCGGCGCGGCGCGCCGGCTCAGCATTCCTGAAGCGTCACCCGGTTGCGCCCTGCGCTCTTGGAGCGGTACAGGGCCGCGTCGGCGCGTTCGATGAGCTCGGCATGGGTGGTCGTCGGCAGCGACAGGTCGGCCACGCCCAGGCTGATGGTGAAGCGGATGTCCTGTTCCTGGTACTCCACCACCAGGCTCTCCACCGCCTGGCGCAGGCGCTCGGCGACCATCGCGGCGCCGCGGCAGTCGGTGTCCGGCAGCAGCAGGGCGAACTCCTCGCCGCCATAGCGGCCGGCCACGTCGGTGTCGCGCATGCCGGCCCGCATCACGTCGGCCACCGTGCGGATCACCCGGTCGCCGGCCTGATGGCCATAGGTGTCGTTGATCCGCTTGAAATGGTCGATGTCGAACATCACCAGCGCGGCGCGTCCGCCGTAGCGGCTGTGGCGCAGATGCTCCTGGCGCAGCCGCTCCTCCCAGTGCCCGCGGTTGAACAGCCCGGTGAGCCGATCGGTGCTCGACAGCCACTGCAGTTCCTCGTTGGCTTTCTGCAGGCGCTTGCGGTTGATCGCCACGTCGGTGACGTCGTAGATGATCAGCCCGATGTGCTCGATCTCGCCGCTGGTGGCCTTCAGCGGCAGCAGCGTGGTGTTCTGGTACATGAAGTCCTCCAGCCCGGTGATCGGCTGGTAGTTCTTGAACCGCACCAGATAGGGCCGCTGTTCCCAGATGGTGAACGACGGGGTGCCGAGTGTCGCCACGCTCTCGACCTTGTGCCGGAACCACTGCTCCTCCACTTCGGGGAACAGCGAGAAGAACGACTGCAGGCGCGCGTCGGCCGGCAGGCGCCCGGAGCGGTTTTCCATGAAGGTGTTCCACACCTCGACGCGGTAGTCGCGGTCGAACACGACCACGCCGACGTCGATGCTCTGGACGATCGCCAGCATCCAGTGAAATTCGCCTAGATCGAGCGCGTCGGTCATGTCAGTTCATCAGGTAGGACAGTTTGCGGGACAGGAGGCCGACCGAATCCTCGGTGAACAGCAGCAGCAGGTCGAAATGGATGTCGTGCCCTTCGAGGCTGTAGCTGATCTCGACCGCCAGCGTCTTGTTCCAGCGCTGCCGGTTCAGGTGGATGAGCTCGGAGATGGAGGCGCGCTGCCCGAGCACCTGCGGGTGGCCCTGGGAGAACACCACGCCGATCTGCTCGGCGATGCCGCTGAGGCAGGCGCTGATCAGCAGGCTGGACAGGTCGAGCAGCATCTCCATTTCCTGGTAGCGCTGCAGCTGCATCAAACGGGCCATGTCGTCCACTTCGGAATCGTGGAAGATCAGCAGCGCCTCGCCGGCAATGCCGCTGCCGATGTAGCCTTGGCACACGGCGGTGAGCTTCTCGCCGCGTGCCGCGTCTTCCAGCGCCATCTGCAGCTCGCCCACCTCGAGCATGTTCACGTTCGGGATCGGCAGCTGCACGTAGACGCCCAGCACGCGGGCCAGCAGCGCCGCGGCACGGCCCATGCCGACGTTCACCACCTCGGCGAAGACCTCACGGAAGGGAAGCGGCTGGTCCGAAGAACGCTCCGCCAACGCCGTGTGCGGATCGATCAGCCGATGGCTGGCCAGCAGTTGGTGCAGCTGCTCGGCATCGACGGGCTTCTTGAGGAAGGCCAGCGCACCGTAGTCGAGCACGCGGCGCACCGCTTCGTCCTGGATGTCGGCCGAGATCACGATCACCGGCAGGCGGATTTCCTGCGCGTCGAGGGCCTGCAGCACCTGGAAGCCATCCATCTCCTCCATGGTCAGGTCGAGGAAGAGCAGCTCGATCCCGCCTTGCTGGATCCGCTCTATGGCCTCGCGGCCGTCGCTGACCTGTTCGATCTCGGCATTCCAGCCACCCGGCAGCGCGCGCAGCAATTGCTTGCGCGCGAGACTCGAGTCATCACAGATGAGTACGGAGGTGACGGGCATTGAACGACCTCTCGGTGCCGGCACCGGCCCGGCGGGGCTGCACCGACCTTGGCGCGCCTTGCCGAATATACTGGCATATCGCCACAAAGAGGAAGCACAAAAGGGCCCGAAGAAGGCGCTGAAGTGCTTGCCCCGGCCGCACGCGGGCGGCCGGGGGCCGATCAGTAATAGGCGTTTTCGCGGTTGCTGTGGTCGGTCACGTCGCGCACGCCCTTCAGCTCGGGAATGCGCTCGAGCAGCGTCTTCTCGACGCCGTCCTTCAGGGTCATGTCGACCATCCCGCAGCCCTGGCAGCCGCCGCCGAACTGCAGCACCGCCACGCCTTCCTCGACGATGTCCACCAGGGTGACCTGCCCGCCGTGGCTGGCCAGCCCGGGGTTGATCTCGGTCTGCAGGTAATAGTTGATGCGCTCGTTAAGCGGGCTGTCCTCGTTGACCATCGGCACCTTGGCGTTCGGCGCCTTGATGGTCAGCTGGCCGCCCATGCGGTCGGTCGCGTAGTCGACCACGGCGTCCTCGAGGAACGGCTCGCTGAGGGCATCGATCCAGGCGGTGAAGCTCTTGAGGCCCAGCGGGATGTCGTCGGGCTTCTGCTCGCCCGGCTTGCAGTACGCGATGCAGGTCTCCGCGTAGGGCGTGCCCGGCTGGGTGATGAAGATGCGGATGCCGATGCCGGTGGTGTTCTGCTTCGCCAGCAAGTCGGCGAGGTAATCGTGGGCTGCGTCGGTGACGGTGATGGCGCTCATGGGGACTCCTCGCAAATATGCCGGCAGTGTACGCAATGCGACTGTGCATTTAAAGACCAAGCAAATCGGTCAAGTATGTCTCTCCCTTCTCCCCGCGGAAGAAGGTGGCCCGCAGGGCCGGATGAGGGACGCGTGCACGCAAGCCCTCACCCCGGCCCTCTCCCGAAGGGAGAGGGGGATGGTATGGCGTTTGCCCGCGGCCTGGTGCATGCCGGTTCGCGGTCGAGATCACAGGGTTCGTGCTACCTCGG
>NZ_KE384415.1:16678-40519 GCF_000425625.1 Stutzerimonas azotifigens DSM 17556 | reverse complement strand
GGGTGCGCCGTGGGCTCCATGCCCTGGTCGCAGGCAGAGCCTGCTCCTACGGAGTGTTCGTCGAAGCGGCAGGCTGCGCCGCGAGCTACGTGAGTGAAATTCATGCAAACGGCACCTTGATCAAAGGTTATACAGCCTTTGCTATCATTCGCGCCTTTCGATCCGCTGTTCAGGTAGTCCGATGTCCACCAGCCATACCGATCGCCAAGCCCGTCTCCAGGCCCTCCAGCAAGCGCTGCGCGAGCGCATCCTGATCCTCGACGGCGGCATGGGCACCATGATCCAGAGCTATCGACTGGAGGAAGCGGACTATCGCGGCGAACGCTTCGCCGACTGGCCGCAGGACGTCAAGGGCAACAACGACCTGCTGCTGCTGACCCGCCCCCAGGTGATCGCCGAAATCGAGCGCGCCTACCTCGACGCCGGCGCCGACATCCTCGAGACCAACACCTTCAACGCCACCCGCGTGTCCCAGGCCGACTACGGCATGGAAGAGATCGTCTACGAACTCAACCTGGCCGGCGCCCGCGTCGCCCGTGAAGTGGCCGATGCCAAGACTGCCGAGACGCCCGACCGCCCGCGCTTCGTCGCCGGTGTGCTCGGCCCGACCAGCCGAACCTGCTCGATCTCCCCGGACGTCAACAACCCCGGCTACCGCAACGTCACCTTCGACGAACTGGTGGAGAACTACACCGAGGCGACCCGCGGGCTGATCGAGGGCGGCGCGGACCTGATCCTGATCGAGACGATCTTCGACACGCTCAACGCCAAGGCGGCGATCTTCGCCGTGCAGGGCGTCTACGAGGAACTGGCCGTCGAATTGCCGATCATGATCTCCGGCACCATCACCGACGCATCGGGCCGCACCCTCTCGGGACAGACCACCGAGGCCTTCTGGAACTCGGTGCGCCATGCCAGGCCGATCTCCGTGGGCCTGAACTGCGCCCTCGGCGCCAAGGACCTGCGGCCCTACCTGGAAGAACTGGCCAACAAGGCCGACACCCATGTCTCGGCCCACCCCAACGCCGGCCTGCCCAACGCCTTCGGCGAGTACGACGAGACGCCGGCGGAAATGGCGGCCGTGATTGAGGAGTTCGCTTCGGCAGGCTTCCTGAACATCATCGGCGGCTGCTGCGGCACCACGCCGGCGCACATCCGGGCCATCGCCGAAGCCGTGGCCAAGTACCGGCCGCGCGCCATCCCGGACATCCCCCGTGCCTGCCGCCTGTCGGGTCTGGAGCCCTTCACCATCGACCGCAGCTCGCTGTTCGTGAACGTCGGCGAGCGCACCAACATCACCGGCTCCGCCCGCTTCGCCCGGCTGATCCGCGAGGAAAACTACACCGAGGCCCTCGAGGTCGCCCTGCAGCAGGTGGAAGCCGGCGCCCAGGTGATCGACATCAACATGGACGAGGGGATGCTGGACTCGAAGGCGGCCATGGTCACCTTCCTCAACCTGATCGCCTCCGAGCCGGACATCTCCCGCGTACCGATCATGATCGACTCCTCCAAGTGGGAGGTGATCGAGGCGGGCCTGAAATGCATCCAGGGCAAGGGCATCGTCAACTCGATCTCCATGAAGGAAGGCGTCGAGGCCTTCAAGCACCACGCCCGCCTGTGCAAGCGCTACGGCGCCGCCGTGGTGGTCATGGCCTTCGACGAGGTCGGCCAGGCCGACACCGCCGCGCGCAAGCGGGAAATCTGCCAGCGCTCCTATGACATCCTGGTCGACGAAGTGGACTTCCCGCCGGAAGACATCATCTTCGACCCGAACATCTTCGCCGTGGCCACCGGCATCGAGGAGCACAACAACTACGCGGTCGACTTCATCGAGGCCTGCGCCTACATCCGCGAGCACCTCCCCTACGCCCTCTCCTCCGGGGGCGTGTCCAACGTGTCCTTCTCGTTCCGCGGCAACAACCCGGTGCGCGAGGCGATCCACTCGGTATTCCTGTTCCACGCGATCAAGGCGGGCCTGACCATGGGCATCGTCAACGCCGGGCAGCTGGAAATCTACGACGAGATTCCCAAGGATCTGCGCGACAGGGTCGAGGACGTGGTGCTCAACCGCCACCCCGGCGCCACCGAGGCGCTGCTGGCGGTCGCCGACCAGTACAAGGGCGACGGCGCCGCCAAGGAAGTGGAAAACGAGGAATGGCGTTCGCTGCCGGTGGACAAGCGCCTGGAACACGCGCTGGTCAAGGGCATCACCACCTTCATCGTCGAGGACACCGAAGAGGCGCGCCAGCAGAGCACGCGCCCGATCGAGGTGATCGAGGGCCCGCTGATGGCCGGCATGAACGTGGTCGGCGACCTGTTCGGCGCCGGCAAGATGTTCCTCCCGCAGGTGGTCAAGTCGGCCCGGGTGATGAAGCAGGCCGTGGCCCACCTGATCCCCTTCATCGAGGCCGAGAAAGGCGACAAGCCGGAAGCCAAGGGCAAGATTCTCATGGCCACGGTCAAGGGCGACGTGCACGACATCGGCAAGAACATCGTCGGCGTGGTGCTCGGCTGCAACGGCTATGACGTGGTCGACCTGGGCGTGATGGTGCCGGCCGAGAAGATCCTGCAGACCGCCCGCGACGAGAAGTGCGACATCATCGGCCTGTCCGGGCTGATCACCCCGTCGCTGGACGAGATGGTCCACGTCGCCAGAGAAATGCAGCGCCAGGGCTTCACGCTGCCGCTGATGATCGGCGGCGCCACCACCTCCAAGGCGCACACCGCGGTGAAGATCGAGCCGCAGTACCGCAACGACGCGGTGGTCTACGTCACCGACGCCTCGCGCGCGGTGGGCGTGGCCACCCAGCTGCTGTCGAAGGAACTCAAGGCCGGCTTCGTCGACAGGACCCGCAGCGAGTACGCCGTGGTCCGCGAGCGCACCGCCAACCGCAGCGCACGCACCGAGCGCCTGAGCTACGCGCAGGCCGTGGCCAACAAGCCGGCCTTCGACTGGGCCGGCTACCAGCCGCCGAAGCCGAGCTTCATCGGCACCCGTGTGCTCGAGGACATCGACCTCGAGGTGCTGGCAGGCTACATCGATTGGACGCCCTTCTTCATCTCCTGGGACCTGGCCGGCAAGTACCCG
The DNA here is from genome assembly GCF_000425625.1 of Stutzerimonas azotifigens DSM 17556. Taxonomy (GTDB): domain Bacteria; phylum Pseudomonadota; class Gammaproteobacteria; order Pseudomonadales; family Pseudomonadaceae; genus Stutzerimonas; species Stutzerimonas azotifigens. The sequence continues at coordinate 37,431 of NZ_KE384415.1, read as the reverse complement.
CGCATCCTCGAGGACGAAGTGGTCGGCGAAGCCGCCACCGCGCTGTTCGAAGACGCCCAGGCGATGCTGCGCAAGCTGATCGACGAGAAACTCATCCGCGCCCGCGCCGTGTTCGGCTTCTGGCCGGCCAACCAGGTCGGAGACGACGACCTGGAAGTCTATGGCGAGACCGGCGAGAAGCTCGCCACCCTGCACCACCTGCGCCAGCAGACCATCAAGCCCGACGGCAAGCCCAACCTGAGCCTCGCCGACTTCGTCGCGCCCAGGGCCTCGGGCAAGACCGACTACGTCGGCGGCTTCATCACCACCGCCGGCATCGGTGCCGAAGAGGTGGCCAAGGCTTATGAAGCCAAGGGCGACGACTACAGCGCGATCATGGTCAAGGCGCTGGCCGACCGCCTCGCCGAAGCCTGCGCCGAATGGCTGCACGAACGCGTGCGCAAGGAATACTGGGGCTACGCGGCGGACGAGACGCTGGACAACGAGGCGCTGATCCGCGAGCAGTACAAGGGCATCCGCCCGGCGCCGGGCTACCCGGCCTGCCCTGACCACACCGAGAAGGCCACCCTGTTCGCCCTGCTCGACCCCGAGGCCGAGGAAGGCAAGGCCGGACGCAGCGGCGTGTTCCTCACCGAGCACTACGCGATGTTCCCCGCCGCCGCCGTCAGCGGCTGGTACTTCGCCCATCCCGAGGCGCAGTATTTTGCCGTCGGCAAGATCGACAGGGACCAGGTGGAGTCCTACACCGCCCGCAAGGGCCAGGAAATGTCGGTCACCGAACGCTGGCTGGCGCCGAATCTGGGATATGAGGCCTGATGTCAGGCCTTTGACGGCCAGGCCGACGCTCCGGTAGAAAGTTGACTCGCAGCCCTGGTTTCCACGGAACGCCTGGAGGTCTCGTGAATATCCCCGAAAGCGACTGGAAAAAACTGCGCGAACTGAAACCTGTCGCCCTCGACCGCCTGTGTGCACGCATCCTGGCGGAATGCGTGGGCATCGCCTCGAACGACAGCGAAACGGCTCACCAACGCTACCTGCAGATGTATCGCGTGCTGCACGAACGGAATAGGGAACTGGCCAGGGTATTCGACGACATAAGACGCTCGACCGCCCTCAACGTCCTCGCAGGCATGTACCGTCTCGAACTCGTAGAAGAAAATGAATTCAGCCGCTTTACCGATGAAACCCGAGCACTGGTGCTGCGCAGGGTGAACTAGACTAGATAGCCAGTACTGGGCTTTGGCCTTTTCTTATGGATGTGCGTAGATGCGCGGCACTTCCCGACAGCCGCGTGCACCGGCTGCATATCGTCACGCATTGAGCCCAAACAACCCCCTCTCCCTTAGGGAGAGGCCGGGGCGAGGGCTTGCACGCCTCCCTCATCCGGCCCTGCGGCCACCTTCTCCCACAGGGAGAAAGGCACGGCGCGCCACCGCGCCTCACATCGCCGCGCCATGTTCGCGCGTCCCCATTCGGTTCGTTTGTTCACGCCAAAATGGAGTCGAATGATAGTTAGCGTCCAAAGCCAGTGATTCTGGAAATCATATGAAGATCAAACGAATCGTCTCCAACATTTCGGCGCCCGAACCATCGGCGGTGGATGAGTTCTATCGGGTCATTCTTGGCCTCGAGCTGGTGATGGATCATGGCTGGATTCGCACGTACGCCGGTCCCGCCAAGATGGCGGTACAGGTCAGCTTCGCCAGCGAAGGTGGCTCCGGTACACCAGTGCCTGACCTGTCCATCGAGGTGGACGATCTTGATGAGGCATTGCGCCGTGTACAGGACGGCAAGATCCCCGTGGAGTATGGCCCCGCTAGCGAGCCGTGGGGTGTTCGCCGGTTTTATGTCAGGGACCCGCTTGGCAAACTCATCAACATTCTTCAGCACCAGTAGTCGGATGCGACCTAGCAAATCATTCGAGTCGACGCCGCTTCGAACCCAGAATCCGCGAAACGACTGGAGGTTTGGTGAATTCCAGGGAGAGGGAAAAGTCCGCCGCTCCGATGGACACCTGTAGGAGCAGGCTCTGCCTGCGACCACCTGCACCTTCGCCCACCGGGGCTCTGCGGCGCACCGGAGTAGCACACCCCTGTGGGTCTCGACCGCGAACGAGCCTGCACGGCGTCATCAACCGACACCGAACCATCCCCCTCTCCCTCGGGAGAGGGCCGGGGTGAGGGCGCCTGTGCAAGGCCTCCCTCATCCGGCCTACGGGCCACCTTCCGCAGGGAGAAGGGAAAAGCGCGGCGCACCGCCGATCCTGCACATACCGGGACGAAACTGCCGCTACCATTCACCACCCCGCTCCACGAGACCGAAGACCATGACCGAGCGCTACCTGCTGGATGACCTGGAAACCGCCGACATGCTGGAGATCGACGGCCTGCACGCCTTCGACTTCCAGCTCGACGAGGCCCTGCTCGACCAGGCCGACGCCGCCGCCGAGGCCGGCGAGCCCTTCGCCAGCGAGGCGGTGGTGGTGCGCATCCAGGCACGCGAGGGCCGCGAGGAGCGGCACTGGGCCTTCAGCTACAACGCCATCATGGAGGCCGAGCAGGCGGACGCCGACAGCTGGCTGATCGAAGGCCGCCACCGGCTCCGCTGTTTCAGCGCGATCGGCGCCGTCGGCGAGGACGATTGAAGGCACTTCGCCACATTGCCTATCGCCCGGATTTCGCGGACCACGAGAGATCGAGCAACGCTTTGACCGACCAAAGCACGCCTGCGCGCGGGACAATGTCACCGGAATCCGCTAAAAGGAGCCCTTCGCCGGCGCAGCCGCGCCGGCCTTTCGCTTGCGTAGAACAATGTAGAAGGAACCCGAGCGTGCGACGAAGGATGTCCGTAGTGGTGGCGTTGGTGGTGCTGGTCGCGGGGCTGGCGTACTGGTGGCTGGCGAAACCGACCCAGGTTGCCCAGACTCCGTCCGCCGCCGTGCCGGTGGAACTCGCCGAGGTTCGCCAGCAGGACGTGCCGGTCGAGCTGCGCAGCCTGGGCCGGGTACGGGCGCTGCGCAGCGTGGACATTCGCGCCCAGGTCGAGGGCACGCTGCTGGAACTGCCGGTGGCCGAGGGCGAGCGGGTGCGCCGTGGCGCCCTGCTGGCGCGCATCGACGACCGCCGCTATGCAGCCGCGCTGCGCCAGGCCGAGGCCGAACTGCAGGTTACCCGTGCCGAACTGACCATTGCCCGACGCGACCTGACCCGTTACCGCAACCTGGTGCGCGAACGCGCCGCCCCGAGCCAGACGCTCGACCAACAGGAAGCGCTGGTAGCGCGGCTGGAGGCGACCCTCGGCGTGCGCGAGGCGGCGGTGGCCGCCGCCCGGGTCGACCTGTCCCACACCCGCATCCACGCCCCCTTCGACGGCCGCCTGGGTATCCGCCAGATCGACGAAGGCAGCCTGCTGCGCGGCGCGGACAGCACCGGGTTGTTCTCGGTGGTACAGACCGACCCCATCGACGTCGAAGCCAGCCTGCCCCAGCGCCGGCTGCCCGAGCTGCAGCGCCTGCTCGCCGAGCAGGCGGACGCCCCGGTCAGGGTCTACCAGGAAGACGATGGCGAGTTGCTGGCCGAGGGCCGGCTGATGCTGCTCGACAACCGGGTGGCGCTGGAATCCGGCACCATTCGCATCAAGGCGCGCTTCGGCAATGCCGACGAGCACCTGTGGCCCGACCAGTCGGTGGTGGTCACCGTGCAGGCGCGCGTGCTGCCGCAGGTGCTCACCGTCCCGCTGGAAGCCGTGCGCCTGCGCGCCGAGGGGCCCTTCGTCTGGCGCGTAACGGAAGGCGTGGCCGAGCCGGTGGCGGTGAGCGTGCGTTACGAGACCGAGCGCCTGGCGGTGGTCGAGGGCCTGGCCGTCGGTGACCAGGTGGTGATCGACGGCCATTCGCGCCTGCGCGCCGGGGTCGCGGTGCGCCGCACCGAGCTGCCCGCCGTCGCTCCGGAGGGCGTCTGATGACGGGCCGCGACTTCTATGCGCTGTGCATCGGCCACCCGATCGGCATCGTGCTGCTGGCGCTGTCGCTGATCCTCGGCGGTGCGCTCGCCTTCACCCGTCTGCCGCTCGCGCCGCTGCCCGAGGTCGAGGCGCCCACCCTCGAGATCACCGCGCAGATGCCCGGCGCCAGCGCCGAGACCATGGCGTCCTCGGTCGCTACGCCGCTGGAAGTGCAGTTCAGCGCCATCGCCGGCGTCGAGGACATGACCTCCACCAGCTCCCTCGGCCGCGTCGAGCTGATCCTGCAGTTCAGCCTGGACAAGGACATCGACGCCGCCGCCCAGGAGGTCCAGGCCGCCATCAACGCCGCTTCGTCCCGACTGCCGGCGGACCTGCCGGAACTGCCCGTGTGGCGCAAGATCAACCCGGCGGATACGCCGATCCTGATCCTCGCGGTCACCTCGCCGACCCTGTCGCCCTACGAGGTCAGCGACCTGGCCGAATCGGCCATCGCCCGCCAGCTCAGCCAGATCGACGGGGTCGGAATGATCCGCCTCAACGGCCTGCAGCGCCCGGCGATCCGCATCCAGGCACGACCCGAGCGCCTGGCCGCCGCCGGCATCACCCTCGCCGACGTGCGCGCCGCCGTGCAGCGCGCCAGCGGCAACCAGCCCACCGGCGCAGTGATCGGCCCGCGCCGGCTGTCCACCCTGGACACCAACGGCCAGCTGTTCGAACCGGGCGACTATGCCGACCTGATCGTCGCCTACCGCGAAGGCGCCGCGGTGCGCCTGGGCGACGTGGCCCAGGTGGTCGCCGGCGCCGAGAACGCCTACACCCAGGCCACGCCGAACGGCCACACCGGCGTAGCCGTGGTGATCCGGCGCCAGCCGGGGGCCAACATCGTCGCCACCGCCGAGGCGGTGATCGACGCGCTGCCCGAACTGACTGCCGGACTGCCGGCGGACCTGCGGGTCGAGGTGCTCAACGACCGGACCCGCACCATTCGCGCCTCGCTGCACGAGGCGGAACTCACGCTGATGATCGCGGTGACACTGGTGATCGGCATCATGGCGCTGTTCCTGCGCCAGTGGTCGGCGACCCTGGTGGTATTCGCCGTGCTCGTCACCTCGGTGATCGGCGCCTGCGCGGCCATGTACCTGTTCGGCCTGTCGCTGAACAACCTCACGCTGGTGGCGATCATCGTCGCGGTGGGCTTCATCGTCGACGACGCCATCGTCGTGGTGGAGAACATCCACCGGCACCTGGAACGCGGCGTGAACCGGGTGCAGGCGGCGCTGCAGGGCATCCGCGAGATCGGCTTCACGGTGGTCTCCATCAGCCTGTCGCTGGTGGCGGTGTTCATCCCGCTGTTCTTCATGAGCGGCTACGTAGGCCGGCTGTTCCGCGAGTTCGCCATCGCCGCGAGCTCGGCGATCCTGATTTCGGTGGTGATCTGCCTGACGCTGGCGCCGGCGCTGGCGGCGCTGTTCATGCAGCCGCTGCCGGCGCATGCCGGACATGGCCGGGTCATGGGCGCGGTGATCCGCCACTACGACCGCGCGCTGGTCTGGGCACTGGACCACCAGCGCACCACCCTGGCCGCCTTCTTCGCCTGCGTCGCCATCAGCGTCGGCGGCTTCGCGCTGATGCCCAAGGGCTTCTTCCCGCTGCAGGACACCGGCTACATGAACGGCACCGTGCAGGCCTCGGCGGACATTTCCTTCGAGGCCATGCAGACCAAGAGCCGCCAGATCGTCGAGATCCTGCGCAACGATCCGGACGTGCTCGCCTTCAACGCCGACATCGGCAACGACGGCACCTACAGCGTCGGCGGCCTGGCCGTGGTGCTCAGCGACCCGGACGACCGTGAGGCCACCGTCTCGGACATCATCGACCGCCTGCGCCCGCAGTTCGCCGCCATTCCCGACCTGAGCGTCACCCTGCGCGCCGCACAGGACATCAACCTCGGCTCGTTCTCCTCGCGCGCGCAGTACCAGTACATCCTGCGCAGCCGCTCGCTGGAGGAACTGGCGGTGTGGACACCGCGGCTGACCGAGCGCCTGCAGGCCCATCCGCTGTTCCGCGACGTCAATAACGACCTGCAGTTCGACGCCTCGGTGACGCCGGTGCGCATCGACCGCGAGGCGGCGGCGCGCTACGGCTTTTCCGCCCAGGACCTGGACAACGCGCTCTACGACGCCTTCGGCCAGCGCCGCATCAACGAGATGCAGACCGCCTCGAACCAATACCAAGTGGTGCTGGAACTGAGCCTCAGCCAGCGCCAGCGCGTGCAGAGCCTGGATTTCTTCCAGCTGCGCTCGCCAACCACCGGAGAGCTGGTGCCGCTCGGCACCTTCGTCAGCGTCCAGGCCCGCGAGGCGGCGCCGGTGAGCATCAACCACAGCGGCATGCTTCCCTCGGCCAACCTCTCGTTCAACCTGGCGCCGGGCGTGGCGCTCGGCGATGCGCTGGCGGTGCTGCGCCAGATCGAGCAGGACATCGGCATGCCCACCAGCATCGGCGGACGCTTCAGCGGCGCGGCGCAGGCCTTCCAGCAGACCCTGGCCTCGCAGCCGCTGCTGATCCTCGCCGCGCTGGTGGCGGTGTACATCATCCTCGGCGTGCTCTACGAGAGCTTCGTGCACCCGCTGACCATTCTTTCCACCATCCCCTCGGCCGGCATCGGCGCCCTGCTGCTGCTCTGGCTGTGGGGGCTGGACTTCTCGATCATGGCGCTGATCGGGCTGATCCTGCTGATCGGCATCGTCAAGAAGAACGGCATCCTGCTGGTGGATTTCGCCCTGGCCGCCCAGCGCGGCGGCATGACGCCGCGCGAGGCCATCCACCAGGCCTGCCTGACACGCTTCCGGCCGATCCTGATGACCACCCTGGCAGCGATGTTCGGCGCGGTGCCGTTGATGCTGGCCTTCGGTACCGGGGCCGAGCTGCGCCAGCCGCTGGGCGTGGCGGTGGTTGGCGGGCTGCTGTTCAGCCAGTTGCTGACGCTGCTGACCACACCGGTTGTCTACCTCACCATCGACCGCTACCTGGCCCGCCGGCCGCAGGCCGATGCGAGCCTGGCCGGAGGTGCGGCATGAAGCCGGCCGGCCTGCTGCTCGGCCTCGCCCTGGCGCTGTGCGGCTGCGCGCAGCTCGGCCACGAGCCGGGCACGGCGCCGGTGCCCCCGGTCGCCGGCCTGCCGCTGGAATGGTGGCGCGGCTTCGACGACCCGGCGCTCGAACGCCTGGTCGAACTGGCCCTGCGCGACAACCTGGATCTGGCCGCGGCCGCCGAGCGCATCCGCGAGCAGCGCGCCCTGCGGCGGCAGGCCGCTGGTGCGCGGGCCCCGCTGCTCAGCCTCAGCGGACAGCACGAAACCGGGCGCAGTGCCCGTGACGGCCACGACGAGACCTACTTCTACGGCCTGGACCTCAGCTGGGAAGTCGACCTGTTCGGTCGCCTGCGGGCTCTGGAGCAGGCCGGTGCCGCCGAGCTGCAGGCCAGCACGGCGGACTACCAGGCCCTGCGCGTGAGTCTGCTCGGCGAGGTGATCGGCGCCTACCTGAACTACCGGCTGGCGCAACGGGAGGTCGGGATAGCGACCCAGGCCGCGGATGCCCAGGCGGAAATCGCCCGCATCACCCGCGTCCGCTTCGACCAGGGCACCGCCAGCGGCCTGGACGTCGAGCGCTTCGACGCCCAGGTCGCCCTCACCCGCGCGGCGGTGCCGCAGGCGCGCGAACGCGCCGAGACCGCGCGCTACGCACTGGCCTACCTGCTCGACGCCGAGCCGGCTCGGATCGACGCGCTGCTGAGTGGTGACAGCGCCCCCCGTCCACCGCGGCAAAGCGATCTGCAGGCGCTGCTGGACCTCCCCGCCGAGCGCCTGCAGGGGCGCCCGGACGTGCAGGCGGCGCAGTGGCGCTGGCTGGCGGCCGAACGCGAGCAGGAGGCCGCCCAGGCACTGCGCTATCCGCAGCTGACCCTCGGCGCGCTGATCGGCCTGGAGCAGGGTTCGTCCCTGCCGGCGTGGTCGCTGGGCGCCCAGGCGCTGGCCCCGCTGGTCGACTTCGGGCGCATCCGCGCCGGCATCGAGGCCAGCGACGCCCGCCGCGAACAGGCCCGGCTCGCCTACCGGGCGGCCCTGAACCAGGCGCTGCGCGAAACGCGCAGCGCCATCGCCGCCTACGGCCAGGGCCTGGAAACCGGTGAATGGCTGGACCGCGCGCGCCAGTCGGCGGACAACGCCACCGAACTGGCGCGCCGGCAGTATGCCGCCGGCACGGTGTCGCTGATCGAGGTGCTGGATGCCGAGCGCACGCAGTTCGACACCCAGCTCGAGCAGGTGCGCGCCGACACCGAGGTGGCGCTGCGGTGGGTGGCCATCTACCGCACCCTCGGCCTGGCGCCGGCGGCATCGGAGCCTGCGAGCACGCCTCCCTCATCCGACCCTGCGGGCCACCTTCTCCCGGCGGGAGAAGGGAAAAGCGCCGACGGCGCCGGGGCTTATGGCGAACACCTGTAGGGAGCAGGCTCTGCCTGCGACCGGCGCCTGTACGATGCCAAGCACCAAACCCTCTCCCCCCGCGAGAGTGCTGGGGTGAGGGCTGTGTGCAATGTCATCCGGCCTTGGCGGCACCTTCTCCCGTGGGGGGAATGCCGTCCCGCCGGCGACCTCGCGCAGAGTGCGCCGCGCGCACCGTGCCCGGATCGGCGCGGCGGCTGGGCCCCGGCCTGCGTCGGGCGACAAACAACACCTCCCTCATCCGGCCCTACGGGCCACCTTCTCCCGGTGGGAGAAGGGACAGGTACGGCACGGCCTGCAATCACGGCGCCAACCTGTAGGAGCAGGCTCTGCCTGCGACCGGCACCTGCACGATGCCAAGCACCGATCCCTCTCCCTCCGTGAACGTTGCCATCGGCTTCTGCGGCAGCGTCAGCGGCGCCCCGGACGCAGCAGCAGCGCGATCGCGGCCAGCACCAGCAGGCTGCCGGGCAGCCAGCGCAGCTCCATGCGCTCCGGGTGCGCGGCGAACAGCAGCAGCATCGAGACGAAGGGCACCAGGTAGCTGTAGGCGGTGACCGCGCCGGGCGTCAGCACTGCGGTGGCCCGCTGTTGCAGGAAGAACGTCATGGCGCTGGAGAACACGCCCAGGTAGGCCAGCAGCAGTCCGTCGGCGAGGCCCAGCCGGGCCAGCGCCGTCGGCCGTTCCCAGACCAGGCCGGCCAGGCCGATCAGCACCGCGCCGGCCAGCAGGCTCCAGAAGGTGCGCGGCACGGCCTGGCGGGCCAGCCAGCCGCGCGCCAGACCCCACTTGCTCAGCACCGGGTAGAGCGCCGACACCAGGCAACCGGCGAAGAACACCAGCTCGCCAGGCGAGGGTTGCAGCGAGGTCGGGCTCATCCCGTGCTCCGCCCAGGCCAGCCCGAGTGCGCCCAGCGCGCCCAGGAGCAGCACGGCCAGCAGCCGGCCGTTGGCCTGCTCCACCGCGAACAGCCGTCCCAGCCCGTAGGCCAGCAGCGGCACGCTGATGAACAGCGTCGCCATCGACAGCGCCGACACCCGGTGCGCGGCCCAGAACATGGCGCCGAAGAAGCCGGCCAGGCACAGGCCCATCAGGCCATAGAGCCCGACGGAGCGCAGCGGTGGCCAGCTCAGCCCGCCCCGCAGCATCCACGGCAGCAGCACCAGCGCGGCGATGGCGAAGCGGATCGCGGTCAACAGCAGGGGCGGCAGCCCCTCCCCCAGCAGCCCGACTGCCGGGAACGACAGCCCCACGAACAGCGCCCAGAGCAGCATCCCCAGGTGCGCACGCAGCGTGCGCGACGAGGTGTTGGTCACGATCATCGGCCGGGTTCCAACCGCCAGGTCGCTTCCGGGGCATCCGGGCACAAGGTAATCGCCGTCATTCGACTCGTTTTCGAAGGAACATGAATCAATGGACTCCGCCGACCGGCCGCAGGTGCCCGCCGTACGTTCTTCGCAGTCGATAGGCGCGCGGTTTCCGCTGCCGCGAGCGACGCGCTAGCATGGCCGGCCCGTCGGCTCCGCCGCGCCAGGATCGCTTTTCATGTCCGCCACCACGCCCCTCGACGCGGGCGCTCCGATCGTTCGCCACGCCACCCGCTGCGGCTTCTTCATGGCCGGTTTCGGCCTCGCGGTGTGGGCGCCACTGGTGCCCTACGTGCGCGACCGCATCGCCATGAGCGACGCCACCTTCGGCCTGCTCCTGCTGGCGGTGGGCGTCGGCTCGCTCAGCTGGATGCCGCTCTCGGGCCTGCTGGTCACCCGCTGGGGCATCCGCCCGGTGGTGATCGCCTGCGCGCTCCTGCTGTTGGCCTCGCTGGCGACCATGGCCGGCACCAGCTCACTGACATTGCTGGCGCTCGCATTGTTCGGTTTCGGCGGCAGCCTGGGTGTGCTCGATGTGGTGCTGAACATCCAGGGCCTGCTGGTCGAGCGCCAGCAGGGCCGGCGCCTGATGTCGCACTTTCACGGCATGTTCAGCCTCGGCTCGATCAGTGGCGCGCTGGCGCTGACCGGCCTGCTGAGCCTGGGCCTGCCACCCGTGCCGGCGACCTGGGCGATGATCCTGGTGATCCTGCTCGGCCACCTGCTGGTGCTGCGCGGCTACCTGCCCGAACGGGTCCCCGGCGGCGGCGTGGCCTTCGTCCGGCCGACCGCGCTGGTGCTGCTGGTCGGCGCCATGTGCTTCGTGGTCTATCTTGCCGAAGGCGCCGTACTGGACTGGAGCGCGCTCTACCTGACCGCCGAGAAGGGCCTGGCCCATGCCAGCGGCGGCCTGGGCTACGCCGCCTTCGCCGCGATGGTGACCCTGGGCCGCTTCACCGGCGGGCGGATCGTCACGCTGTTCGGCGCCGCCCGGGTGATCGGCTTCGGCGGCGCCCTGGCGGCGGCGGGCATCGGCCTGACCGTGCTCACCGAGTACTGGGCGCTGGCGCTGTTCGGCTATGCGCTGTGCGGCCTGGGCTGCGCCAACGTCTCGCCGGTGCTGATCTCCTCGCTCAGCCGGCAGGACCGGCTGCCCGTGCCGGTCGCAGTGACCGCAGCGACCACCATCGGCTTCGCCGGGGTGCTGGCCGGGCCCGCGCTGATGGGCGCCATCGCCCATTTCAGCTCGCTGTCGGCGGCCTTCGTCGTGCTCGCCTTCATGCTGCTGGCCATTGCCGGCGGGGCACGTCGCTTCGCCGATTGAGCGAGCCTCGCCGAGCGGCGCTGCCGTTGGTCGCTCGCCGGCGAGGCCGGGGCGGAGCCGCCGCGATCTTCGGCTGCTTCCCGCGGTCAACACTGCAACGCTTTTCTCCAGACGGGGTCTCCATGGCCGGCGCCAGCCTTCTCACACTCATCGACGATATCGCTTCCCTGCTCGACGACGTCTCGGTGATGACCAAGATCGCCGCGAAGAAGACCGCCGGCGTGCTGGGCGACGACCTCGCGCTCAACGCCCAGCAGGTGACCGGGGTCAAGGCCGATCGCGAGCTGCCGGTGGTCTGGGCGGTGTGCAAGGGCTCGCTGGTCAACAAGCTGATCCTGGTGCCGGCGGCGCTGGCCATCAGCGCCTTCATCCCCTGGGCGGTGACGCCGCTGCTGATGCTCGGCGGCGCCTTCCTGTGCTTCGAGGGCTTCGAGAAGCTGATGCACAAGTTCTTCCACAAGGAGGAGGAAGCGCACGAACACGCCGAGCACAAGCAGCGGCTGGCCGATCCGGCGGTGGACCTGGTGGCGCTCGAGCGCGGCAAGATCAAGGGCGCGGTGCGCACCGACTTCATCCTCTCCGCGGAGATCATCGCCATCACCCTCGGCAGCGTCGCCGGGGCGCCCTTCGTCCAGCAGGTGGCGGTGCTCTGCCTAATCGCCCTGGTAATGACGGTGGGCGTCTACGGGCTGGTGGCCGGTATCGTCAAGCTCGACGACGCCGGACTCTACCTGAGCCGCAAAAGCGGCGCGGTCGCGGCCCTGGGACGCGGGATTCTCGCCGTCGCGCCCTGGCTGATGAAGAGCCTGTCGGTGATCGGCACCGCGGCGATGTTCCTCGTCGGCGGCGGCATCCTCAGCCACGGCATCGCCTGGCTCCACCATCTGGTCGAGGACTCGGCCGAAGCCGTGCACGCGCTGCCCGGCGTCGGAATGTTCTCCGCCATCGTGCCCATGCTGCTGAATCTGCTGATCGGCATCGCCGCCGGTGCCATCGTGCTGGCGCTGGTGAAGCTGGTCGGTCGCCTGCTGCCCTCGCGCAAGGCCGCCGCGGCGAACGGCAAGGCCGGTTGAGCAGCGCCGCTCGGCCGACATAAACAGCGCTACGCGCCGCCTGCGGGCGGTGATAGCATGCGCGCCCCATGCGCCTGACCGATCTCCATACCCGCCTCGCCGACCTCGGTGCCCTGCCCGTTCACAGCGGCCGCGTCGTGCGCGCCTGGCTGCAGGGCAAGCCGCTGCACGCCGGCACGCGCCGCCAGCACACCGAGCATTTCCTGCCGCTAGGCGTCCGCGCCGGGCTGCCGCAGCTGGCCGGGGAGCTCGACGCCCTCGCCCGGCTGAAGACCGAGCATCCCGCCGCGGACGGTTCGTCGCGTCTGCTGGTGGAGCTCGCCGACGGGCAGATGGTGGAAAGCGTGCTGCTGCCGCGCGACGGCCTGTGCGTCTCGACCCAGGTCGGCTGCGCGGTGGGCTGCGTGTTCTGCATGACCGGCAAGAGCGGCCTGCTGCGCCAGGTGGGCAGCGCCGAGATCGTCGCGCAGGTGGTGCTCGCCCGGCGCCTGCGGCCGGTCCGGAAGGTGGTGTTCATGGGCATGGGCGAGCCGGCGCACAACCTCGACAACGTGCTGGAGGCCATCCAGCTGCTCGGCACCGACGGCGGCATCGGGCACAAGAACCTGGTGTTCTCCACCGTCGGCGACATGCGCGTGTTCGAGCGGCTGCCGCAGCAGCGGGTCAAGCCGGCACTGGCGCTTTCGCTGCACACCACCGACGCCGCGCTGCGCCGGCGACTGCTGCCGCGCGCACCGGCCATCGATCCCGAGGCACTGGTCGAGCTCGGCGAGGCCTACGCACGGCGCGTCGGCCATCCGATCCAGTATCAGTGGACGCTGCTCGAAGGCATCAACGACGGGCAGGACGAACTCGACGGCATCCTGCGGCTGCTCAAGGGCAAGTACGCAGTGATGAACCTGATCCCCTACAACAGCCTCGAGGCCGACGAATACCGGCGCCCGGCCGGCGCGCGGATCGTCGAGATCGTGCGCTACCTGCACAGCCGCGGGGTGCTGACCAAGGTGCGCAACTCGGCAGGCCAGGACATCGACGGCGGCTGCGGGCAACTGCGCGCCCGCGCCGAGCAGCTGCCGCGCAGCCGGCGCGAACGCGACCCGCAGCGCATTCTCTGACCGCTGCCGCGCCGGGCTTAGCCCAGCGCGGTATCCAGGAACATCATCACCGCGAAGCCGCCCATCAGGCCCAGCGTGGCCGAGGTCTGGTGGCCGTTGCGGTGGGTTTCCGGAATGATTTCGTGGGACACCACGAAGATCATCGCCCCGGCCGCCAGCCCCATGCCGACCGGATAGGCCAGCGCATAGCCGGTCGACATGCCGACGCCGATGAGCGCGCCGATGGGCTCCATCACGCCGGAGGCCGCCGCGATCAGCGCCGAGGTCAGTGCCGACAGGCCGGTGGTGCGCAGCGCCAGGGCGACCGCGAGCCCCTCGGGGATGTCCTGGATGGAGATGGCGGTGGCCAGCGGGATGCCGACGCCCATGTCGCCGCCGGCGAACCCTACGCCGATCGCCATGCCCTCGGGCAGGTTGTGCAGGGTCACCGCGAAGACGAACAGCCAGACCCGATTGATCCGGTCGCAGTCCGGGCCACAGGGGCCGGTGGTCTCGTGCTCGTGCGGGGTGAAGCGGTCGAGCCCGAGCATGAGCAGCACGCCGAGCCCCAGCCCCAGCACCACGGTGCCGGCGCCCATCAGGCTGTTGCCGGTCAGCTCCTTCGCCGCATCGAGGCCGGGTAGCAGCAGCGAGAAGGCGCTCGCCGCCAGCATCATGCCGGCGGCGAAACCGAGCATGGTGTCCTGCGTGGCCATGCTGATGCGCCGCAGCGCGACCGCCAGCAAGGCGCCGAAGGCAGTCGCCGCGAACCCGGCCCCGCCGCCGAGCAGCGCCATGTGCACGCGCTCGTGCTGCCCGTCGAAGGCATTGATGCCGCTGGAAACCGTCAGCCAGACGACCGCCAGCAGCGCGATGCCGAGCCCGACGGCGACGCCGGGGTAGTGCTGGGCCTGGGCGATCCAGGCGGCTCGCAAATTGGCGTACTGATTCTGGGTGGTCGAATCCATGGATGCATGTCCCGTGTTCTGCCAAAAGACCATTGGGTCGAGAAGCCCGCTCTCTCTAGGACAAGGCCCTGGGCGGCGAGTGGCAACACTCTCGTCGGGTTCCGGGACCTCGCCGTCGATTGGCGGAGGATTTCGAGCCTGAGCGATACCCAGATAGGTTTCACGCAGTTTTTTTCAATCGTTTCGATTGGGACTGCACGGTACGCCCTGACTACAGATTGCGCCCTGCATGGCGCGTCGCTTTTTCCTGTCTGCGGATCGCCGCCCGGGCCAGGAACAAGCAACCGAAAAGAAGGCCGCCCCCGGCGTCCGGGTCCGCCCTCTGGGAGAGGCCCTCATCCGGCCCTGCGGGCGGGAGAAGGGAAACGCCCGGTGCTGCCTGCGTCCCCTAGCGTGTGGCCTGAGGTCGTGGGCTTTCGAGCTTCACTCCACAAGGGCCGCTTGGCACATGTGGCTCAGAGGCCGGCACGTCCGTCGCAACTTTGACGAACCCACGTTGCCTGATACCCCCGGCATCTCTGGAACGAATCCATGCATACCCTCGAACAACTGCGGCGCGGCGAGCTGACCGGCGCCAGGCGTCTCGACCTGGCCTGCGGGCTGCAGGCGCTGCCGGACGAGTTGCTCGCGCTCGCCGACAGCCTGGAAATCCTCAACCTGTCCGGCAACCGCCTGGACGAGCTGCCGGACTGGCTGGGCCGCTTCGGCCGCCTGCGCATCCTTTTCTGCTCGGACAACGCCTTCACCCGGGTACCCGAAGTGCTGGGCGACTGCCCGGCGCTGGAGATGGTCGGCTTCAAGGCCAACCGCATCGCCGAGCTGCCGGCCGCCGCCCTGCCGACGGCACTGCGCTGGCTGATCCTCACCGACAACGCGCTGCCCGCCCTGCCGGCGGAAATCGGCGCCTGCACCTCCCTGCAGAAGCTCATGCTCGCCGGCAACCGCCTGAGCGCCCTGCCCGAGAGCCTGGCGCAGTGCGAGCGCCTGGAACTGCTGCGGATCGCCGCCAACCGGCTCGAGGCACTGCCCGGCTGGCTGTTCGAGCGGCCGGCCCTGGCCTGGCTGGCCTACGCCGGCAATCCCCTGGCCACCGCTGCGTTCCGCACCCAGGGCACCGACCGGCCGCCCATCGCACGCGAGCAGATCCGACTCGGCCCGCTGCTCGGCGAAGGCGCCTCGGGGCTGATCCACCGGGCGCACTGGCAGCCGCCCGGGGAGCCCGGACGCGACGTGGCGGTCAAGCTGTTCAAGGGCGCGGTGACCAGCGACGGCCTGCCCGACAGCGAGATGGCCGCCTGCCTGGCCGCCGGCGCGCACCCGAACCTGCTGCCGGTGGTGGGCCCGCTGAGCGCCGGGCCGGGCGAACCGCCGGGCCTGCTCATGGAACTGCTCGGCGAGGGCTACCACCCTCTGGCGGGCCCGCCATCGTTCGCCAGCTGCACGCGCGACTGCTACGCCGAGGGCCAGCGCTTCTCGCTCGAGCAGGTACGGACGATGGCGTGCGGCCTCGCCTCGGCCGTGGCCCAGCTGCACCGGCGCGGCATCCTGCACGGCGACCTGTACGCCCACAACCTGCTGGTGGACGCCCACGGCCATTGCCTGCTCAGCGATTTCGGCGCGGCCTCCTTTTTCGCGCCGGATTCCAGCGCGGGCCAGGCCCTGCAGCGTATCGAGGCGCTCGCCTTCGGCCGCCTGCTCGGCGAACTGCTGGCGCGCTGCGCCGACCACGGGCCCGACCGGTCGCACCTCGAAGCGATCCGCGAAGATTGCGAACAACCCGCTGTGCACGCCCGACCGGACTTCGACGAGATGTCGGCCCGCCTCTTGCAACACTGACCGCCTCACACCTGACCAGGAACGGCCATGCCTCCAGACAATGCCCCCGACGCCTTCACCGAGGGTCTGATGAAACGCCTGCCTTCACACCTGCGGCACAGCTTCAGCGACGAACAGATCGACGCCCTGCGGGTGGCCTTCGGTGCCAGAAAATGGGGACGGCATGCCGTGGACATGCGCGGGACGCTGCCGCTCGGTCGTTCGCGCTATTACTTCGTGCTGCTGCTCGGGCGCAACCAGCGGGAGCGGTCGCGCCGGCAGGAAGAGCTCGGCCTGGCGGCCAAGGCGCTGGGAGCGACGCTGTTCCTGCTGTTCTCGGTGCTGCTGGGGCTGGTGATTCTCTACCTGATCAAGTCCGCGCTGGGCATCAACCTCTTCCCGAACTTCTCGCTCGGCCTCTGGGACTGGTTCAGGCAGGCCTGGTAGCCGGGCTCGCCTTCAGCGAGACAGCGCCTCGCCGGCCATCTGCTGCGCCGGCAGCACCTCGCGCGTCTTCTCCTCGGAGAAATAGCCGCTCAGTATCCGCTGCCAGGTGCCGTCCGCGATCATCGCGGCGAAGGCTTCCCGCATGCGCGTACGGAGGTTCTCGGCGCCTTCCAGCTGGCGGCTGGCGGCGATGTAGCTGTGGACACGGCCCTGCGTCGCACCGGCCAGCAGGGGCTCGTCGTCGTAGCCGAGCCTGTGCCACAGATAGCGGCTGCGGCTGTCGATCTCATACCAGGCCACCACCCGCCCGCTCCTGAGCATCCGCGCCGCCAGTTCCGGGTCGGTGACCTCGACCACGCGCTGCTCACCCTGGCGCACCGCCTCCAGCTCGAGCGCCCGCGGCGTACCGGCCATGACCGCCACCGGCCCCGCATCCAGCGCCTGCTCGAAGGTATCGAAGCGCGCCTGCGGGCTGTTCAGCACGTAGCAGGTCGGCAAGACCTCGAGCAGCCAGACGAAGTCCTCTTCGCGGGCCGGCGTGCGGGCCAGGTTGAGCGCAATACCGTGAGGGTCCGCGTCGACCTCCAGTTGCACGCGCTTCCAGGGCACGGAGCGGAACTGGCACTCGACGTCCATGCGCACGCACAGTTCCTGCATCAGCTCGCCGAAGATGCCGCTGCGTTTTCCGCCGTGATCGGCGAAAGGCATCTGCCCCGTACCCACGTAGACATTGATCGGCGTGGCCGCCAAGGCCGGCGCCGTGAACGGCAAGAGCGTGCCGAACAGCCATCCCGTCAGGACGGTCCGAATCCGTCTGCAACCCTGCACTTTCGCCTCCCGTTCCTTGTCACTGCCCGCCCCGCAATGGACTTCCTGTCATTCATTACGCGCGCGGCGCTCACCACGGCTCAACGCTAGCCGAGTGGCCGGTCCTTCGAACGACCCCATTCAGCCGCATACCGCCCTTGCTGTAAAGGCGACCGGACCGGACATTCGATTAACGCCGTCACGAATCGCGACAGGGATGCCTGCCCGACAGGCCGAGCGGCGGTCACGGAGGTCCCGCGTCCCGGCGGTCAGGGCGCGCGCTGCTTCGCAGCCGAAAGAGACAGGATGAAGACCGCAGCCCGCGCTGCCGGCAGAACGGTCCGCCGCTGTCTAGACTGTCATCAGGAGGACCCGCGATGACCGAACGATCCGACGACGAAAAACCCCTTTCCTTCCGCGAGTTGCTCGGCAGTGTGCTGGCCGCGGCGCTGGGGGTGCAGAGTGGCAGGAACCGCGCGCGCGACTTCAGCCGCGGCAAGGCCAGCCACTTCATCTTCATGGGCCTGGCCTTCACCGCGCTGTTCGCGCTCGTGCTGTTCGGTATCGTGCGCCTGGTGCTCTACTTCGCGGGCATGTGATCGCTACTGGTGGCTGACCCAGAACACGGCGGTCGACACCACGATCAGGATGAGCACGAAGATCGCCCAGGCATCGACCAGGCTGTCTCGATTGCGATGTTCGGTCATGAGCGGTTCCCTGTTGTTCTGTAATGGAGACCAGCTTCCTGAGTTAAGCGCAGCCGCGGGCTTGCAACAAGTCGCCCTGCCCGGCGCCTTATCACTTTTGGAAAGCCTCATATAGATAAACATCACTTTTGCATATAAAGCCGTGCTGCTATCTTGCGCGGCGCTGCAAAGTGCGCGGCCGTGCGCGCACTGTGACTGTTCACCGGTCTGCTGGCAGCCTGACAACAGGATTCTCAATGTACGTATACGACCAATACGACCAACGCATCGTCGACGAGCGCGTGAAGCAGTTCCGCGACCAGACGCGTCGTTACCTGGCCGGCGAGCTGACGGGCGAGGAATTCCGTCCGCTGCGCCTGCAGAACGGCCTCTATATCCAGCGCTACGCGCCCATGCTGCGGATCGCCGTGCCCTACGGGCTGCTCGCCTCCCGCCAGCTGCGCAAGCTGGCGCAGATCGCTCGCGACTACGACAAGGGCTACGCCCACATCAGCACGCGCCAGAACGTGCAATTCAACTGGCCCGACCTCGAGGACGTGCCGGAGATTCTCGCCGAGCTGGCCAGCGTGCAGATGCATGCGATCCAGACCAGCGGCAACTGCATCCGCAACACCACCACCGACCAGTTCGCCGGCGTCGCCCGCGACGAGCTCGTCGACCCGCGTCCTTGGTGCGAGATCATCCGCCAGTGGTCGACCTTCCACCCGGAATTCGCCCACCTGCCGCGCAAGTTCAAGATCGCGGTCAACGGCGCGGTGCAGGATCGCGCGGCCATCGAGGTGCACGACATCGGCCTCGAGGCGGTGAAGAACGCAGCCGGCGAGCTGGGCTTCCGCGTCTCGGTGGGCGGCGGCCTGGGCCGTACGCCGATCGTCGGCAGCTTCATCAACGAGTTCCTGCCCTGGCAGCACCTGCTGAGCTACCTGGAAGCCATCCTGCGCGTGTACAACCGCTATGGCCGCCGCGACAACAAGTTCAAGGCGCGCATCAAGATCCTGGTCAAGGCGCTCGGCCCAGAGGTGTTCGCACAGAAGGTCGAAGCCGAGTGGGCGCACCTGAAGGACGGTCCCCTGACCCTGCTCCAGGCCGAGGTCGATCGGGTCGGCGCGTTCTTCGTCGAGCCGCCCTACGAGGCGCTGGAAGACCAGGGCGCCCTGCTCGCCTCGCTCGATGCCGAACACCCCGGTTTCGCCCGCTGGCGCAGCCGCAACGTCACCGCGCACAAGAAGCCCGGCTACGCGGCCGTGACCCTGTCGCTCAAGCGCACCGGCGTCGCCCCTGGCGACATCACCGACAAGCAGCTCGACGCGCTGGCCGACCTGGCCGACCGCTATTCCTTCGGTGAGGTGCGCAACTCGCACAACCAGAACATGATCCTCGCCGACATCCGGCAGGATCAGCTGTTCACCCTCTGGAACGAGCTGCGCGAACTGGGCTTCGCCACGCCGAACATCGGCCTGCTGACGGACATCATCTGCTGCCCGGGCGGCGACTTCTGCTCGCTGGCCAACGCCAAGTCGATCCCGGTCGCCGAGGCCATCCAGCGCCGCTTCGACGACCTGGACTACCTGTTCGACCTCGGCGACATCGACCTCAACATCTCCGGTTGCATGAACGCCTGCGGTCACCACCACGTCGGCCACATCGGCGTGCTCGGCGTCGACAAGAAGGGCGAGGAGTTCTACCAGGTGTCGCTCGGCGGCAGCGCCAGCCGCGATGCCAGCCTCGGGCAGATCCTCGGCCCGTCCTTCGCCCAGGACGACATGCCGGACGTGATCGGCAAGATCATCGATGTCTATGTCGAACAGCGCGAAGAGGACGAGCCCTTCATCGACACCTTCCGCCGGATCGGCATTGCCCCCTTCAAGGAGCGCGTCTATGCAGCGAATCATTAAGAACGGCCAGGTGATCGACGAATCCTGGCACCTGCTGCCGAAGGACACGCCGTTCGAGAGCGTTTCCAACAGCGACGACGTAATCGTGCCGCTGGCCATGTGGCTGGAGCACGGCCGCGCGCTGACGATCCGCGACGGTGGCCTCGGCGTCTGGCTGGAAAGCGACGAGCAGGTCGAGGACATCGCCGACTCGCTGCAGCACTTCCAGGTGATCGCGCTGAACTTCCCGGTGTTCACCGACGGCCGGCACTTCTCCAGCGCCCGCCTGCTGCGCGAGCGCTATGGCTACAAGGGTGAGGTCCGCGCGATCGGCGACGTGCTGCGCGACCAGTTGTTCATGATGCACCGCTGCGGCTTCGACGCCTACGCGATACGTCCGGACCGCGACCCCTACGACGCGCTGCAGAGCCTGAAGGATTTCACCGAAAGCTATCAGGCTGCGGTCGACCAGCCCGAGCCGCTGTTCCGCCGTCGCCTGGCCTGACCGGCAGTCCGAAGGTGCGCCGTACGCACCTTCGGTGAAGAAACGAGAAGCCCCGCCTGGCGCACCAGGCGGGGCTTTCTTCGTCTTGTTCGGCCGCTCCCACACCAGACCCGCGCCCTGTAGGAGGCTCTTCCTACAACCGCTTCTGCACGATGCCGCGCGACCCCGACACCAAGCCACCCGGCCCTTCGGAGAGAGGGGCTGGAAAGCCCGGCGCCACCGGTCGTTTGCCGTCAGACGTAGCCGCTGCCGTGCCGGATAGGCACGGAGGCATTCGCGAGCAGAGCTCGCTCCTACGCAA
>NZ_KE384415.1:0-16338 GCF_000425625.1 Stutzerimonas azotifigens DSM 17556 | reverse complement strand
ACGGAGGCATTCGCGAGCAGAGCTCGCTCCTACGCAAAGGCCACGCGCGGCCCCTGTAGGAGCAGGCTCTGCCTGCGACCGCTTCTGCACGATGCCGCGCCCCGACACCAAGCCAACCCCCTCGCCCCTTCGGGGAGAGGGCCGGGGTGAGGGGTGGCGTGCACAGGTCCCTCATCCGGCCCTGCGGGCCACCTTCTCCCGAGGGGAGAAGGGAAAAGCCGGGAGCCCCTGTGGGAGCCGGCTGTCGCCCTGAGCGGGCACCGTTCGCGGTCAAGACCGCTCCCAGAATCGCCTATCTCTCCCGGCCGCCTATCCGCTGAGCACCGCGCGCACGCCCATCAGACGCTTGAAGAAAAAGCCCGCCTGGTGTGCAACCAGGCGGGCTTTCTCGTTTCAGTAGTACATCCAGAAGTTAGGATGTTCGACAGGCTGCTGTTCGACGGGCTTCTTGGCCAGGCCGAAAATGTTCGCCAACGTCTTCATGTCGTTGCTCCCTTTGCTCGTGACCGACGCTGCAAACTTTGCCGCAATGGCCGACGCGCGGGAATTCGACTGTTCCTATGGCGCCGATTGATTACTCCAGGTTCACCAGCACCCGCCCGCTCTGCTGCCCGGCGAGGATGGCGGCGATCTCGGCCGGCAGGCCGTCGAGCGTGACCTCGTGGACCAGGCTGTCGAGCATCGGCAGCTTCCATTGCAGCGACAGCTTGTCCCACATCGAGGCCTTGACCACCAGCGGGATCTCCACCGAATCGACGCCCAGCAGGTTCACGCCGCGAAGGATGAATGGCAGCACGCTGGCCTGGAAGCCAACGCCGGCGGTCAGTCCGCAGCAGGCGACGCTGGCGCCGCGCTGCAGCGACTTGACCACATTGAACAGGATGTCGCCGCCGACGGTGTCCACCGCGCCCGCCCACTGTTCCTTGAGCAGTGGCTTGTCCACGCCGGTCTGCAGCACCGCGCGCTCGATCACCTGGCTGGCGCCGAGATCGGTCAGGAACGCCGCCTTGTCCGCCTTGCCGGTGACCGCCGCCACTGGATGGCCGAGTTGCGCGAGCAGCGCGACGGCGATGCTGCCGACCCCGCCGGTGGCCCCGGTGACCAGCACCGGGCCGGCGCCCGGCTGCAGCCCGGCACGCTCCAGTTTGTCGACGCAGAGCGCCGCGGTCAGCCCGGCGGTGCCCAGGACCATGGCTTCACGCAGGCCGAGGCCATGCGGCCGCTTGATGACCCAGGCGGCCGGCACGCGGATGTACTGGCCGAAGCCGCCGGCGGTGTTCATGCCCAGGTCGTAGCCGGTGACGATCACCTCGTCACCCGGCACGAACTCGCCGGCTGCCGACTCGACCACCTCGCCGGCGGCGTCGATGCCGGGCGTATGCGGGTACTGGCGCGTCACGCCGCGGTTGCCGGTGGCCGACAGGGCGTCCTTGTAGTTGAGCGACGAGTAGCGGACACGGATCAGCACCTCGCCCGCCGGCAGCTCGTCCAGCTGCCGCTCGACCACCGCCTGGACGAAGCTGCCGTCGGCGCCTTCGCTCGCCACCAGTGCCTTGAACTTGCTCATGCGCCCTCTCCTTTTCCCGTCATTGCCAGAATCGTTGTTCGTTGAGCCGGCTCCAGCCCTTGAGCAGGCTGCGCTCGAGCGCCATGCTGAGCGCCACGCCGAAGCGCTCCGGCAGGCTCTTCTTCTCCGCATAGTGCAGGTAGAACAGTTCCGCATCCCTGGCGCGCTCGGCCAGGTATTCGTCGCTGGTACGGATCTCGTCGACCAGTTGCTTGCCGAGCGCCGCCAAACCCAGCCACACCTCGCCGGTGGCCACCTCGTCGATGGACAGCTGCGGGCGGTAGCGCGCGACGAAGTTCTTGAACAGCTCGTGGGTGGTCTCCAGGTCCTCCTGGAACTTCTCCCGGCCCTTCTCGGTGTTTTCGCCGAATACCGTCAGCGTGCGCTTGTATTCGCCGGCGGTCAGCACCTCGAAGTCGACATCGTGCTTCTTCAGCAGGCGGTGCACGTTGGGCAGCTGCGCCACCACCCCGATCGAGCCGAGGATGGCGAAGGGCGCGGCGAGGATGCGCTCGCCGATGCAGGCCATCATGTAGCCGCCGCTGGCGGCCACCTTGTCCACGCAGACCGTGAGCGGCACGCCGGCCTGGCGGATCCGCGCCAGCTGGGAGGCCGCCAGCCCGTAGCTGTGGACCATGCCGCCGCCGCTCTCGAGGCGCACCACCACCTCGTCCTGCGGCGTGGCCAGCGACAGCAGCGCGGTAATCTCGTGACGCAGGTGGTCGACCGCGGAAGCCTTGATGTCGCCGTCGAAATCCAGCACGTAGATTCGTGGCCGCGACTTGCCTTCCTTCTTCGCCTGCTTGGTCGCCCTGGCTTCGCGCTTGCGCTGGGCCTTGAGCACGTCCTTGTCGAGCATCGCCTGTTCGAGGCGCTCGCGCATGGCCTTGTAGAAGTCGTTGAGCTTCTGTACCTGCAGATGGCCGCCGGCGTGCCGCCCGCGTCCCCGGCGCAGCGCTGCGAAGGTGATCAACACCAGCATGATCGCCACCACCACGGTGACGGTCCTGGCGAGAAAGCCCGCATAATTCGCGAAAAACTCCACATGTCCTCCTGGCTTCGCTGCGCCTGCCGTTTCGGCCGGCGACATTCGGTCAAGCATACTCACGGCAGCCAGCCCGAACCAGCCGAAGCCAATTCAAACAAGCGTATGTTTTATCGTTGACACTCCCAGGCGATGACCCTAACCTCGCGCAGAAAGCCGAGGCTGGAGCAGCGAAAATGGGCAGTATTTACCTGATCAGGCACGCCCAGGCGTCTTTCGGCGCAGCCGACTACGACGTGCTTTCTCCCCTCGGCCTGCGCCAGTCGGAAATCCTTGGCGACCATTTTCATCGACTCGGCATCCGCTTCGACCGCTGCCTGTGCGGCGAGCTGAAGCGCCAGCGCGACACCGCCGAGACCGCCCTCGGGCGTCTTTCCAGCGAAGACCACGTCTCTCCTTCCGTCGAGGCCGACCCGGCCTTCAACGAGTTCCGCGCCGACGAAGTCATCCGCGCGCACATGGCCGACCTGCTGGAAGTCGAACCCCATGCCATGGAGGTATTCGCCAACGCCTCCCGCCACCGGGCCGAGTTCCAGCGGCTGTTCAGCTACGTGGTGCATCGCTGGATTTCCGGCGAACACGAGAAGGACGGGCTGGAAAGCTGGACGAACTACCTGGCCCGCGTGCGCGGCGGCCTGGAACGCATTCTCGAGCGGGCCGGCCGGAAGGACCGTATCGCCGTATTCACCTCCGGCGGAACCATCACCGCACTGCTACAACTGGTCATCGGGGTGCCGCCGATCAAGGCATTCGAGATGAACTGGCAACTCGTCAATACCTCGGTGAGCCTGCTGAAATTCCGCGAGCGCGAGGTCGTCCTCGCATCGTTCAACGGCCAGGCCCACCTGGACCTGCTGAATCAGCCGGAACTCGTGACCTATCGATGAATCCGGCCACACACCTACTGTCCATCAACGTAAGGAAATGCCTCATGAGCAACGTCGGCGAAACCATCAAGAGCATGCAAGCCAAGTTCAACCCGGACGCGGCGGCCGGCCTGGACCTGATCTATCAGTTCGACATCACCGATGGCGACAACTACTACCTGGTCGTGAAGGACGGCACCTGCGAGATCCAGCAGGGCACCTCCAGCGACGCCAACTGCACCCTGGTCATGGACAGCGCCACCCTGGAAGGCATCACCAGCGGTGAAACCGACGGCATGCAGGCCTTCATGGCCGGCAAGCTGCGCGCCGAAGGCGACATGATGCTGGCGCTGAAGCTCAGCGAACTGTTCCCGGGCTGAGTCCAGGACGCGACAGGAAAACCGGAGCCCCCGTGGCTTCGGTTTTTTTTCGCCTGCAGATGCCACCTACCTTCCCTCATCCGGTCCTCGCGGACCACCTTCTCCCGAAGGGAGAAGGGAAAAGCCTGGCGCGGTCGTAAGGCTCGGCGTCCCGTGGGAGCGGTCTTGACCTCGGACGGCACGCGGGTCGAAGCCAATGCCTCCCTTCCGGAAAAGGCGCGAAGACAAGGACCCTTCTCGCTCGCCAAATTCAAACGCCCGTATCAGGCGCCCTGATCGTGCTGCAACACGCTGGCCAATAACGCCGGCAGGCGCTTGGACGGCCTCGGAGCCGGGATTAGATTAGCGAACCGCCTGAGGCTCCATATAAATACAAGGGACAAACATGGCGCTAGAAGACCAGACCGCTCGCATACGCGAGGGTGAAGAACTGCCCGTCGAGGCAATCGACCGGTACCTCAAGACCCACGTCGACGGCCTGGAAGGCCCGCTCGGCGTCAGCCAGTTCCCCGGCGGCGCCTCCAACCTCACCTACCTGCTGCAGTACCCTGGACGCGAATTCGTGCTGCGCCGGCCGCCGTTCGGCCACAAGGCCAAATCGGCGCACGACATGGGGCGCGAATTCCGCATCCTCAACCAGCTGAACGCCGGCTTTCCCTATTGCCCCAGGGCCTACGTCCACTGCACCGACGAGTCGGTGATCGGTGCCGAGTTCTACATCATGGAACGGGTCCGGGGCATCATCCTGCGCGCCGAGATACCGCCGGAGCTGGCGCTCGACGAAGCCCAGACCCGTGCGCTGTGCGAGAGCTTCATCGACCGGTTCGTGGAACTGCACAACGTCGACTACGAGGCCTGCGGGCTCGGCGACCTGGGCAAGCCACAGGGTTACGTCCGGCGTCAGATCGAGGGCTGGGCCGACCGTTACGAACGCGCCATGACGCCTGATGCCCCCGCCTGGGCGGAGGTCATGGCATGGCTACGGGACAAGATGCCGGCCGACCATTTCAAGCCCGCGCTCGTCCACAACGACTACCGCTTCGACAACGTCATCCTCGACCCGAACGACCCGATGCGCATCATCGGCGTGCTGGACTGGGAAATGACCACGATCGGCGACCCACTGATGGACCTGGGCAACACCCTGGCCTACTGGGTCGAGGCGAACGACCCGCCGCCGATGCAGATGATCCGTCGCCAGCCCAGCCACCTGCCGGGCATGCATACCCGCCAGGGTTTCGCCGATTACTACGCCAGGCGCGCCGGCATCGAGCTCCCGAGCATCGACTACTACTACACCTACGGCCTGTTCCGTCTCGCCGGCATCGTCCAGCAGATCTACTACCGCTACTTCCACGGCCAGACGAAGGACAAGCGCTTCGCGCAGTTCATCCACATGAACAAGCTGCTCGAGCACAAGGCCAGGCAGGTGATCGAGCAGTCCGGCCTGTAACGCAGGCGGATTCACCCCAGCGCAGCCCGGCCGCACCGGGCGCCCACCGACCAGAGGGAAAACCATGTCCAAGACCACCCTGTTCGACCTCGACGGCAAGATCGCCTTCGTTTCCGGCGCCAGCCGCGGCATCGGCGAGGCCATCGCCCGGCTGCTGGCCCAGCAAGGCGCCCACGTGATCGTCTCCAGCCGCAAGATCGAGGGCTGCCAGGCCGTGGCCGACGCCATCGTCGCGGCCGGCGGCAAGGCCACTCCCATGACCTGCCACATCGGCGAGCTGGAGCAGATCCAGGCGGTGTTCGCGCAGATCCGCGAGCAGTTCGGCCGCCTCGACATCCTGGTGAACAACGCGGCGACCAACCCGCAGTTCTGCCACGTGCTGGATACCGACGTCTCGGCCTTCCAGAAGACCGTGGACGTGAACATCCGCGGCTACTTCTACATGTCGGTCGAGGCCGGCAAGCTGATGCGCGAGCACGGCGGCGGCAGCATCATCAACGTCGCCTCCATCAACGGCGTTTCGCCGGGGCACTTCCAGGGCATCTATTCGATCACCAAGGGCGCGGTGATCAACATGACCAAGGTGTTCGCCAAGGAATGCGCGCCCTTCGGCATTCGCTGCAACGCCCTGCTCCCGGGCCTGACCGACACCAAGTTCGCCTCGGCGCTGGTGAAGAACGACGCCATCCGCGAAGCCGCGCTGCAGCACATTCCGCTCAAGCGCGTGGCCGATCCGAGCGAAATGGCGGGCGCCGTGCTCTACCTGGCAAGCGACGCCTCCAGCTACACCACCGGCGTCGCTCTGAACGTCGACGGCGGCTTCCTTTCCTGACGCAGCGCCATACCCGAAAAAGACGAAGCCCCGGGTCGATGCCGCGATTGTTCACTCAGGCAAGCTCGCCCCGAGGTCGGGCCGAGCCACCTTCTCCCGAGGGGAGAAGGGAAAAGCCGGCGCGGCCGGAAAGCGCGGCACAATCCCCGTAGGGGCAGGCTCTGCCTGCGACCAGAATCCGCACGGCATGGCTATTCCCTGTGGGAGGCGCGCCCTCGCGGCGACAAGCTGCCCCAAAAGGCTCGCCCCCGAGGTCGGGCCTCCCACAACACCCTCATCCGGCTCTGCGAGCCACCTTCTCCCAGGGGAGAAGGAAAAAGCCGGCGCGGCCGGAAAGCGCGGCACAATCCCCGTAGGGGCAGGCTCTGCCTGCGACCAGAATCCGCACGGCATGGCTATTCCCTGTGGGAGGCGCGCCCTCGCGGCGAATGCGGGCCCGTAGGCCCGCCCCAGGGTTCGCGCGGCGCTCACCAGCGAGCAAGCGCGTCGCTAGCCTGCATGTTGACCGGTTCGATCAGCAACCCGGTGGGCGCCATGCTCAGGGTGAAGCGGGCGCCGTCGGCCATTGGCATGCGCTCACTTCGGTGCAGGCGCGGCTCGACGATCAGCAGGTCGTGCCCGTCCAGGCTCAGGCGCTGCCAGAGGTCCAGTTCCGCCGGCACCGGCGACAGCCGCGCGTTCGGCAGCCGCGCCAGCGCCTGCTGCTCCACCGCCATGTAGCGGCCGCTGAGCTGCGCCAGCTGATAGCCCGGCTCGAGCCCGATCAGCGACGCCGGCCCCTTCCATTGCAAGGCACGCAGCTGCAGTTGCCAGAGATCGCCCTCGACCAGCACGAGGTGACGCTCGTCGTCCTGCACGATCTCCGCCTCGAAGGTGCCGTTGCCCTGGCTGTGGAAGGTGACCGTAGCCAGCGGCTCGCCCTCGGGCAGCGCGCGAAAACCGTAGAGTTCGTAGGCGACCAGGCCGAACAGGCCGCCGACGGCCAGTACCAGCCCGCCCAGCACTCCACGCAGAAAGCCCAGCAGCCAGGCGCCGCCGAACAGGACGCGCAGGGCGACGGCGACCACCAGCAGGGCCGCCAGGGCGACGACGACGGTCAGACCGAGGTATTGCATGAATGGACCCTCCTTGGAAAGGCCCATTATTCGCAGGCGCTACAGGCCGCGCCAACAGCGACCTCGCGACATTGACGACGGCGCCACACTTGCACCCGGCCGAGCGCGAGGGACCGGCAGCGGTCGACGCTTCCGCGCCGGCGGAGCGCCTCGCTCAGTCCGTCTTCTTGCGAATCCAGTAGAGATAGGTGCCCGCCTCTTCCGCCTGGCCGACCAGTTCGTGGCCGAGGAAGACGCAGAACTTGGGGATGTCGCGCTGCGTCGAGGGGTCGGTGGCGAGCACCTTGAGCAGCGCGCCGCCGGTCAGATCGCGCACCTTGTTGTGCAGCATCATCACCGGCTCGGGGCAGTTCAGCCCGCTGGCGTCGAGTACGGCATCGGCGGGCATATCGAAAGGCTGGGACATTCACTGGACTCCGAAAACAGACCGGCATTGTCGCGCAGAGCGCCGCCGAGGTCACGCCGGTGCGGGGCTAGAAGCGCCGCAGGTGGCAAGTGACCTCCTCGCGATCGTGATACAGCTGCTTGCAGCCGATGCTCGCGCGCACGCCGCGGGCGCGCAGCCCCTCCTCGATCCGCTCCAGCAGCCGGCGGACCTCGGCGTAACGCTGTTTCATCGGCAGCTTGAGGTTGACCACCGCCTCGCGGCACAGGCCCTCGCCGACCCAGGTCTCCAGCAAGGCGGCATTGCGCGCGGGCTTCTCGACGATGTCACAGACCATCCAGTCCACCGGGCGCCGGGGGCGGAAGACGAAACCGTCGGCACGAAAGTGCTCGACCAGGCCGGACTGCATCAGAGCTTCGTCCATCGGGCCGTTGTCGACGGCGCTGACCTTCATGTGCCGGTTGACCAGTTGCCAGGTCCAGCCGCCCGGGGCGGCGCCGAGGTCGACCGCCGTCATGCCCGGTGCCAGGCGTGCGTCCCACTCGGCGCGCGGCAGGAAATGGTGCCAGGCTTCTTCCAGCTTGAGGGTCGAGCGGCTCGGCGCGCTGCGCGGAAACTTCAGGCGTGGGATGCCCATCGGCCAGAGCGCGCTGTTGTCCGCCGGCGCCATGCCGAGGAAGGCCTCGCGCCCACTGCGAAAGGTCAGCAGCAGCCGCGGTCCGCTGCCGCCCTCGACCAGCCGCCCGGCCCTGATCAGCGCCTTGCGCAGCGGCGCCTCGAACTTGCGGCAGAAGGTCGACAGCTCCTTGCCTTCGTTGGTATCCAGCACCTCCAGCCACAGGCTGCCCGCCACCGGCTGGTCCGCCAGCGCCTCGAGCAGCGCGCCGGCCCGGTCGCTCTCCGGCAGCGCGACGAAGCCCCCGGCCGCCCACTGCCGGGGAAAGATCAGGCTGCGGAACGGCAGCGCGTTCATCAGCCGCACGGGCGCGCCCGGCTCCTGGCCGACGAACTCGGCGTGGGCGCTGCCGGGCTTGGCCTTGGCATAGCCGGCCACGCCGAGCTGCGCGGCGTGTTCGCTGATCTCAGCGCAAACCTCACCCTCGAATCCGGGACGGCAATGCAGCAACAGGGTGTTCATCGTTCGCTTTCCGAAACGGCCTCGCGGCCGCCCTATCCGACCAAAGCCGCACATCTTAGCCGACCGGGAACCCCGGCATCTTCAGTCCGGTCCAGTGAAATGGCGAAACCATCGAAGCAGAGCTATTTTTCAGGCTCTGCCACATCAGCCAGCCCGACCGTGCGGGCACGAGGAGATGAGGAATGCCTTCCCTGGATAGTCTGAATTGTCGCCGCAGCCTCGAGGTCGGCGGCAAGACCTACCACTATTTCAGCCTGCCGGAGGCGGCCGGGCAGCTTGGCGACATCAGCCGCCTGCCGGCGTCGCTCAAGGTGCTGCTGGAAAACCTGCTGCGCTGGGAAGACGGCGTGACGGTGCAGCCCGACGATTTCAAGGCGCTGGCCCTGTGGCTCAAGACGCGCACGTCCGAGCGCGAGATCCAGTACCGCCCGGCGCGCGTGCTGATGCAGGACTTCACCGGCGTCCCGGCGGTGGTCGACCTCGCAGCCATGCGCGACGCCGTGTCCAGGGCCGGCGCCGACCCGCAGAAGATCAACCCGCTGTCGCCGGTCGACCTGGTCATCGACCACTCGGTGATGGTCGACCGCTTCGGCGACCGCTCGGCGTTCGAAGACAACGTGCGCATCGAGATGGAACGCAACGGCGAGCGCTATGCCTTCCTGCGCTGGGGCCAGCAGGCGTTCGACAACTTCCGCGTGGTGCCGCCGGGCACCGGCATCTGCCACCAGGTCAACCTCGAATACCTCGGCCAGGTGGTGTGGACGCGCGAGGAGAACGGCGAGACCTACGCCTACCCCGACACCCTGGTCGGCACCGACTCGCACACCACCATGATCAACGGCCTCGGCGTGCTCGGCTGGGGCGTCGGCGGCATCGAGGCCGAGGCGGCCATGCTCGGCCAGCCGGTGTCGATGCTGATCCCCGAAGTGGTCGGCTTCCGCCTGACCGGCAAGCTGCGTGAAGGCGTGACCGCCACCGACCTGGTGCTGACCGTCACCCAGATGCTGCGCAAGCACGGGGTGGTGGGCAAGTTCGTCGAATTCTTCGGCCCCGGCCTGGACCACCTGCCGCTGGCCGACCGCGCCACCATCGGCAACATGGCGCCGGAATACGGCGCCACCTGCGGCTTCTTTCCGGTCGACCAGGTCACCGTCGACTACCTGCGTCTGACCGGCCGCGACGAGGCACGCATCCAGCTGGTGGAGGCCTACGCCAAGGCGCAGGGCATGTGGCGCGACAGCCAGTCGCCGGACCCGCTGTTCACCGCGACGCTGGAACTGGACCTGGCGGACGTCCAGCCGTCGCTGGCCGGCCCCAAGCGCCCGCAGGACCGCGTGTCGCTGAACGAGATCGGCGCCGCCTTCGACCTGCTGCTGGAAGTCAGCGGCAAGAAGGCCCAGGCCGACACCCCGGTGCCGGT
This sequence comes from Stutzerimonas azotifigens DSM 17556, assembly GCF_000425625.1. Lineage (GTDB taxonomy): Bacteria > Pseudomonadota > Gammaproteobacteria > Pseudomonadales > Pseudomonadaceae > Stutzerimonas > Stutzerimonas azotifigens. The sequence goes on along the minus strand of NZ_KE384415.1, from coordinate 6,137 downwards.
CGCCGGCGAAGACTTCAAGCTGAAGCACGGGGCGGTGGTGATCGCGGCGATCACCTCCTGCACCAACACCTCCAACCCCAACGTGCTGATGGCAGCCGGCCTGCTGGCCAAGAAGGCGATAGAACGCGGGCTCAAGCGCCAGCCCTGGGTCAAGTCGTCCCTGGCGCCCGGCTCCAAGGTGGTCACCGACTACCTGGAGAAGGCCGGTCTCACGCCCTATCTCGACCAGCTCGGCTTCCAGCTGGTCGGCTACGGCTGCACCACCTGCATCGGCAATTCCGGCCCGCTGCCGGAGGCTATCGGCCAGGCGATCACCGACAACGACCTGATCGTCAGCTCGGTGCTCTCCGGAAACCGCAACTTCGAAGGTCGCGTGCACCCGCTGGTCAAGGCCAACTGGCTGGCCTCGCCGCCGCTGGTGGTCGCCTTCGCGCTGGCCGGCACCACCCAGATCGACATGAGCCGCGACCCGCTCGGCTACGACGACCAGAACAACCCGGTCTACCTCAGGGACATCTGGCCCAGCAGCGCGGAGATCGCCGAAGCGGTCGCCAAGATCGACGGGCAGATGTTCCGCCAGCGCTACGCCGACGTGTTCACCGGCGAGCCGAACTGGCAACGGATTCCCGTCACTCCGGGCAAGACCTACGAGTGGAACCCGGATTCGAGCTATGTGCAGAATCCGCCGTTCTTCGAGGGCATCGGCGAGCCGCCGGCGCCGCCACGCGACATCGAGGGCGCGCGGGTGCTGGCGCTGTTCGGCGACTCCATCACCACCGACCACATTTCCCCGGCCGGCAACATCAAGGCCACTTCGCCCGCCGGCCTGTACCTTCAGCAGCTCGGCGTGAAGCCCGAGGACTTCAACTCCTACGGCTCGCGGCGCGGCAACCACGAGGTGATGATGCGCGGCACCTTCGCCAACATTCGCATCAAGAACGAGATGCTCGGCGGCGAGGAAGGCGGCAACACGCTGCACCAGCCCAGCGGCGAGAAGCTGTCGATCTACGACGCCGCCATGCGCTACCAGGCCGAAGGCGTGCCGCTGGTAGTGGTGGCCGGCAAGGAATACGGCACCGGCTCGAGCCGCGACTGGGCAGCCAAGGGCACCAACCTGCTGGGCGTCAAGGCGGTGATCGCCGAGAGCTTCGAGCGCATCCACCGTTCCAACCTGATCGGCATGGGCGTGCTGGCGCTGCAGTTCGTCGGCGACCAGAACCGCCAAACGCTCGGCCTGGACGGCAGCGAGAAGCTCTCCATCCGCGGCCTGGGCGCCGACATCAGGCCGCGCCAGCTGCTCACCGTCGATGTCGAGCGCCAGGACGGCTCGCGCGGCAGCTTCCAGGTGCTCTGCCGGATCGACACGCTGAACGAGGTGGAGTACTTCAAGGCCGGCGGCATCCTGCACTACGTGCTGCGGCAGATGCTGGCGGCTTGAGTATGGAGGCCCGTCTGTATCGTTGGTCTGACGTTGCGGCCTCGGATGTGCAGTGGGAGGCCCGCCCTCGGGGCGATATTTTTTAAGGGCGGCGGTCGGAGAAACGATCCAGGCCTTGCCCGATCGCCGCGAGGTCGCGCCTCCCACGACAGCGGCCAGGCCACTCGAGGGGTACCCAGCCCGCCAAGTCCAACCTTGTCGACAAGCCGCGAAAAAATATAAAGAAGGGCCGCACTGCGGCCCTTCTTGCGTCCGTGAATCCCTGATGCCGCCGCCTCCTGCGTCGGCTGGACCGTCCTGGCGGATTGCCGTCCGTGCGCGAGCCGGCGTCCTGCCCGGCTCGCGTGAAACTACTTGACCGCCACCGCAAGCGGTGCCTGCGGTTCGGCGCTCTTCTCCGGCGTGCGTCCGTAGATGTCGTCCAGCCGCTCGATGTCGTCCTCGCCGAGATAGCTGCCGGACTGCACCTCGATGATCTCGAGCGGAATCTTGCCGGGGTTGCTCAGGCGGTGCACGGCGGCGACCGGGATGTAGGTGGACTGGTTCTCCGTCAGCAGGAACACCTTCTCGCCGCAGGTCACCTGCGCCACGCCCGAGACCACGATCCAGTGCTCGGCACGGTGGTGATGCATCTGCAGCGACAGGCTGGCGCCGGGCTTGACGGTGATGTGCTTGACCTGGTGCCGCTGGCCGTTGTCCACCGAGTCGTAGGCGCCCCAGGGGCGGTAGACCTGGCTGTGGTTATTCGTCTCCGGGCGCTGGCTCTCGTCCAGCGAGCGGACCAGGTGCTTGACGTCCTGCATGCGGTCCTTGTGGGCGACCATCACTGCGTCCTTGGTCTCGATCACCACGACGTCCTCCAGCCCGAGCAGCGTCACCAGTTTGGAGTTGGCGTGCACCAGGCAGTCGCGGCTGTCGTGCGCCACCACGTCGCCCTGCAGCACGTTGCCGTCGTCGTCCTTGGGCTGCACGTCCCACAGCGAGGACCAGTTGCCCACGTCGCTCCAGCCGGCGTCCAGCGGCATCAGGCAGGCGCGCCGGGTCTTTTCCATGACCGCGTAGTCGATCGAATTGTCCGGGCAGCAGGCGAACGGCGCCTCGGCGATGGTCAGGACGCTCCCGCTGTCCTGGCTGCTCTCCAGCGCCAGCGCGCAGGTCTCGTAGATGTCGGGTTCGTGCGCCTGCAGCTCCTCGAGGTAGCGGCTGGCGCGGAACAGGAACATGCCGCTGTTCCAGTAGTGATCGCCGCTGGCGACGAACCGCTCGGCGGTGGCGAGGTCGGGCTTCTCGACGAAGCGGGCGACGCGACGGACGTCGTCATCCGGTGGCGCGCTTTCGCACTGGATGTAGCCGAAGCCGGTCTCGGCACGCGTGGCCGGTACGCCGAACAGCACCATCTCCCCTGCCAGCGCCGCAGCCCGCGCGCGTTGCAGGGCATCGTGCAGTGCCGCCTCGTCGGCGATCACGTGATCGGCGGGTGCGACCAGCAGGAGTTCGTCGCGGCCCTCGGCCAGCAGCTTGAGCGCCGCCATCGCCACCGCCGGCGCGGTGTTGCGGCCGAACGGCTCGAGCAGCAGGGCCTGCGCCGTGGTGCCGATGGCGTTCAGCTGCTCGTTGAGCATGAACCGATGTTCCTGGTTGCAGACCACGATGGGCGCTTCCAGCCCCTCGCGCGACAGCCGCATGACCGTCTGTTGGAACAGCGTGTGCGAACCCAGCAGTCTCAGGAATTGCTTTGGAAGCTGCTTGCGCGACAACGGCCAGAGTCGCGATCCGCTTCCACCGGACAGAATTACGGGAATCATCAATTGTCTCTCCTCGAGCATGTTGGATTTCGCTACGAGAACCCCGGCAACACCGCGGCTCTACTCGCTCCGGCAAGGCCGGTACCTATGCTTTCCGATTGACACCGTCCCGATGGCCATTCGCTCCCTGGGCTGGCTCTCCCTCACCACCCCTCGGCTCGCCCGCAGACAGCCCTGTGCCTGCGCGGCGGAATGCCCGCTCCCTGCAGCACGGCGCTACTGGCACTGAGGTAGTCCGTGCTCACTTCGACGTGGATGTCCCTGCCCGCTCGCCTGCCGGAACTCCATTCCAGCACCGGCAGCAGCGTAGCCAGCACCTCCCTTGGCCGGCTGCGGCTGTGCAGGACGAGCACGTGCGGGCCGTCCTTGCCCCGCAGCGCCTTGCCCACCAACCAGCCGACGGCCTCCAGGCCGCCGAACATCCGTGTGCCGCATTGCTCCTCGTCCCCGTCGCACAGGAAGGTGAGGTCCGTTTCACGCACTGCCGAGTACAGGTCCCTTGTGCCGCTCAGCAGCCCCGTGCCGATGCCCTGCTCCATGAGGACATCCAGTCCCGGGGCCTCCGTGTAGTCGCGACCCTTTCCCGCCTCCAGCGAAAGATCGGCCCGGCCGACACAGATGACCCTGTGCCCACGCATCGTCAGGCACCCCGCGCAGATCAAGCCCTTGTAGTCCGTTCCAAGAATGCTGATGTGCATAGGCTCGCTCCTCTGCGAACTCCCTGCCTGCGCCTCCTGGCTGCCGCATCCGCGGCATCGTGCTCCTGCGGGTCCCCCGACCGGGACTCGCCTGCACCGCAGCAAGTACGGTGCCAGTCAGTGAAGCGGCAAGAATGTCTTGTTTTTATTCAGTGGCTTAGGCGAGCCGCCTGGTCGATCCAACGCGCTTCCCGCTTCCAGCTCAGGCACCAAGTTAAGGCCCCGAGATTGCAAAACGATTAAAAAGTGTGCAGCAGGGCACGGTAAAAAACGCTTGGAGAAGTCACGGCGACAAGCGGCACAGGAAATATGACCCCTTCCCTCAAGGATGCCGGGCGAAGGTCGACATAATGACGTCAAGCGGACGTTGCCCGACCCGCCAGCGATGAGAGCGTGCTTACCCAATGAAGAAGAACCTGCCCGTCACCCAACGCGAATTCAGCTTTCCCGATCGCCAGCGGCTGATCTCGACGACCGACCTCAAGGGCCAGATCACCTACTGCAACGATCACTTCGTGACGGTCAGCGGTTTCCAGCGCGAGGAGCTGATGCGCGCGCCGCACAACGTCGTGCGACATCCGGACGTGCCGCCGGCGGTGTTCGGCCACATGTGGACCACCCTCAAGCAGGGCAAGCCGTGGATGGGGGTGGTCAAGAACCGCCGCAAGGACGGCGATCACTATTGGGTCAACGCCTACGTCACGCCGGTGCTGGATGACCACCGCCAGGTGATCGGCTACGAATCGGTCCGCACCAAGCCGAGCGCCGAGCAGGTGCGCCGCGCCGAGGCGTTGTACGCCCGCCTGAACGCCGGCAAGTCCGCCGTGCCCGCGCGCGACCACTGGCTGCCGGTGCTGCTCAAGTGGCTGCCGTTCATCCTGGTCAGCCAGATCGGCTTCGCCGTCGGCGCGCTGCTGGCGCACCAGTGGGGCTTCCTGCTCGCCGCGGCGCTCTCGATTCCGCTGGGCCTGGCCGGCCTGGGCTGGCAGCAGCGCGGCCTCAAGCGCCTGCTGGCACTGGCCGAGAAGAGTACGTCCGATCCGCTGATCGCACAGATGTACACCGACAGCCGCGGCGTTGAGGCGCGGCTCGAACTGGCGATGCTCAGCCAGCATGCGCACCTGACCACCTGCCTGACCCGCCTTCAGGACAGCGCCGAACAGCTCCAGGGGCAGGCGCACCAGGCCGATGCCCTGGCCCATAGCTGCTCCGACGGCCTGGAACGTCAGCGCGCCGAGACCGACCAGGTGGCCACCGCCATCAACCAGATGGCCGCCACCACCCAGGAAGTCTCGGCCAACGTGACCCGCACCGCCGGCGCCACCCAGCAGGCGGCCGAGCTCACCGTCCGCGGGCGCGCGGTCGCGGTCGAGACGCGCCGGGCCATCGAACGCCTGGCCGGGGCGGTCAGCGAGGCAGGCGACGCAGTCAACCAGCTCGCCCAGGACAGCCAGCAGATCGGCAGCGTGGTGGACGTCATCCGCGGCATCGCCGAGCAGACCAACCTGCTCGCGTTGAACGCCGCCATCGAAGCGGCGCGGGCCGGCGAAAGCGGCCGCGGCTTCGCCGTGGTGGCCGACGAAGTCCGCCAGCTGGCAAAACGAACCGCCGATTCCACCGGGCAGATTCACCAACTGATCGAGCGCCTGCAACAGCAGGCGAGTACTGCCGTGGCCACCACCGAGCAGGGTCGCAAGCAGGCGGACGTCGGTCTGGAGCAGGTGGTCCAGGCCGATCAGGCGCTGACCGGCATCGGCGAGGCGATGGACAACATCTCCGACATGACCCGCCAGATCGCCTCGGCCGCCGAGCAGCAGAGCTCGGTGGCCGAAGAAATCAGCGCCAACGTGGTCACCATCGCCCGCCTCGCCGAACAGACCGCGGGCGACGCGCAGAACACCGCGCTGCTGAGCGAGAACCTGGCCGGCACCGCCCAGGGCCAGTACCGCCTGGTGGAGCGTTTCAACCGCTGAGGGGCCCCGCGCGTCGGCCGTTCGCGGGCCGGACTCTCCCACGCGGGCGCGGCCGTTAATCCGGGTGGGCTTCAGCCCACCAAGGCAGACCAACAACCTGGTGGGCTGAAGCGGAACGCCGTCCGGCCCACCCTACGCTGGGACCAACCACGACGAGACGTAGGAGCGACCTTGGTCGCGAACGGATTGGGGCGCCGGCGCCGGTCCCTTCGAGGTCAAGACC
>NZ_AUDU01000028.1 GCF_000425625.1 Stutzerimonas azotifigens DSM 17556 | reverse complement strand
GGGTCCCCAACCGAATTGCTTGACGATCATAGAGCGTTGGAACCACCTGATCCCATCCCGAACTCAGTAGTGAAACGACGCATCGCCGATGGTAGTGTGGGGCTTCCCCATGTGAGAGTAGGTCATCGTCAAGCTCCTATCCCAAACGCCCTGGCCCGAAACGGCCGGGGCGTTTGCTTTTGCGCGGTGGAAAAGTGGATGGCTGCGCCCGGCATCCCTGGAGCGGGCCGGCCCTCAGGCGTGCGGCCGGGCGGCGGCGTGGCCCCCACTGGGCCCCGGCGCAGGCCGGGGCGACGGGATGGGGGTAAGGAGTCTGGACGCTGCGCCAGAGCCCGTCACGCCGGCGCAGGCCGGTATCCACGGAGGGCGGCTGAGTGCCAGGCCAATGGGCGCCGGCTTCAGGCCTTCACAATATGCTCGCTGCAATCCGGTTGACCTTCGGCCCGAGGTAGCGGGCAGATCCGGATCTGCCTGTCAGCGCCTCCGCCGTTTCCAGGGCGGGTCCCTCTCTCCGGCTGCTTCTCCGACTCGACCATCCGATACATGACGCCTTCGGGCGGGTCGATTCCCGTGTACCGATCGCCCGGGCGGTTGACCAATAGTCATCGCTGGCTTACGTTAACGTAAACGTAAGAGGTGGCGCATGCCGTACAGCATTTCCGACCTGGCCCGCGAGTTGGACATCACGCCCCGGGCGATCCGCTTCTATGAGGAGCAGGGCATGCTCAGCCCCGAGCGGCGTGGGCAGGAGCGTGTCTACTCGGGCAAGGACCGGGTCACGCTCAAGCTCATCCTGCGCGGCAAGCGCATCGGTTTCTCGCTGGCCGAGTGCAAGGAGCTGATCGAGTTGTACGACCCGGAAGGCGGCAACCGCAAGCAACTGGAGACCTTCATGCACAAGATCGCCGAACGCCGCGAGCAGCTCGAGCAGCAGCTGCTCGATATCCGCCAGATGCAGCTCGAGCTCGATACGGCCGAAGAGCGCTGTCGCGCCGCGCTGGAGGCCACCACCGTCTAGCCTCCAGGTAGCCCGTCCACTCGCACCCGACAAGAACAAGCACAGGTGACCGAATGAACTACCCCAGCCTCAACTTCGCCCTCGGCGACACCGTCGACATGCTGCGCGAGCAGACCCGCGCCTTCGTCGCCAGCGAACTGGCGCCCCGCGCTGCCCAGATCGATCGAGACAACGAATTTCCCCAGGACCTCTGGCGCAAGTTCGGCGAGATGGGCCTGCTGGGCATCACCGTCGAGGAGGAATACGGCGGCTCGGCCCTCGGCTACCTCGCCCATGCGGTGGCCATGGAGGAGATCAGCCGCGGTTCGGCCTCGGTGGCGCTGTCATACGGGGCGCATTCGAACCTCTGCGTTAATCAGATCAGGCGCAACGGGAGTCCCGAGCAGAAGCGCCGCTACCTGCCCGGGCTGGTCAGCGGTGAGCAGGTGGGGGCGCTGGCGATGAGCGAACCCAACGCCGGCTCCGACGTGGTCGGCATGAAGCTGCGTGCCGAGCGGCACGGCGATCGCTATGTGCTCAACGGCAGCAAGACCTGGATCACCAACGGTCCCGACGCCCATACCTACGTGATCTACGCCAAGACGGAGCCCGAGAAGGGCGCGCACGGGATCACCGCCTTCATCGTCGAGCGCGACTGGAAGGGTTTCAGCCGCAGCAACAAGTTCGACAAGCTCGGCATGCGCGGATCGAACACCTGCCAGCTGTTCTTCGATGACGTCGAGGTGCCGGAAGAGAACGTGCTCGGCGTCGTCGACGGCGGGGTGAAGGTGCTGATGAGCGGGCTCGACTACGAGCGCGTGGTGCTCGCCGGCGGGCCGGTCGGCATCATGCAGGCATGCATGGACGTGGTGGTGCCCTACATCCACGACCGCAAGCAGTTCGGCCAGAGCATCGGCGAGTTCCAGCTGATCCAGGGCAAGGTCGCCGACCTCTACACCCAGCTCAATGCCAGCCGCGCCTATCTGTACGCAGTGGCACAGGCCTGCGACCGTGGCGAGACCACCCGCAAGGACGCCGCCGGCGTCATTCTCTACACCGCCGAGCGCGCCACCCAGATGGCGCTGGAGGCAATCCAGATCCTCGGCGGCAACGGCTACATCAACGAATTTCCCACCGGGCGCCTGCTGCGCGACGCCAAGCTGTACGAGATCGGTGCCGGCACCAGTGAAATCCGCCGCATGCTGATCGGCCGCGAGCTGTTCAACGAGACCCGATAGCCAAGGCACTGGAGGCTCGAGGCTTGAGGCTGAACGGAAAGACAGCCGCAGCCTCGCCCAACCTCAGGCGTACTTTTCGAGGAGCTTTGATGGCCATCCTGCATACCCAGCTCAACCCACGCTCGCCGGAATTTGTCGCCAACCGCGAGGCGATGCTCGCCCAGGTGAACGAACTGCGCGGCCTGCTCGAGCGCATTCAGCAGGGCGGCGGCGAGAAGGTGCAACAGCGCCACCGCGCGCGCGGCAAGCTGCTGCCTCGCGAACGGATCGACGCGCTGCTCGACACCGGCTCGCCCTTTCTCGAGATCGGCCAACTGGCGGCTCACGACGTCTACGGTGAAGACGTCCCGGCTGCGGGGCTGATCGCCGGCATCGGGCGCATCGAAGGTGTCGAGTGCATGGTCATCGCCAACGACGCCACGGTGAAGGGCGGCACCTACTACCCGCTGACGGTGAAGAAGCACCTGCGGGCGCAGGCGATCGCCCTGGAGAACCGCCTGCCCTGCATCTACCTGGTCGACTCCGGCGGGGCCAACCTGCCGCGCCAAGACGAGGTGTTTCCCGACCGCGAACACTTCGGGAGGATATTCTTCAACCAGGCCAACATGAGCGCGCGCGGCATCCCGCAGATCGCCGTGGTCATGGGCTCCTGCACCGCCGGCGGCGCCTACGTGCCGGCGATGAGCGACGAGACCATCATGGTGCGCAACCAGGCGACCATCTTTCTCGCCGGGCCGCCGCTGGTGAAGGCGGCGACCGGCGAGGTGGTCACCGCCGAAGAGCTGGGCGGCGCCGACGTGCACTGCCGCACCTCCGGCGTCGCCGACCACTATGCCGAGAACGACGAACACGCGCTGGCCATCGCCCGGCGCTGTGTGGCCCATCTGAACTGGCGCAAGCTCGGCCGGCTCGAGCAGCGCCAACCGCTGCCGCCGCGCTATCCGGTCGACGAGCTGTACGGGGTGGTCCCCGCCGACCCGAAGCAGCCCTTCGAGGTGCGCGAGGTGATCGCCCGGCTGGTGGACGATTCGGCCTTCGACGAATTCAAGGCACTGTTCGGGACCACCCTGGTCTGCGGCTTCGCCCACCTGCACGGCTACCCGGTGGCGATCCTGGCGAACAACGGCATCCTCTTTGCCGAGGCCGCGCAGAAGGGCGCGCACTTCATCGAGCTGGCCTGCCAGCGCGGCATTCCGCTGCTGTTCCTGCAGAACATCACCGGCTTCATGGTCGGGCAGAAGTACGAGGCCGGCGGGATCGCCAAGCATGGCGCCAAGCTGGTCACCGCTGTGGCCTGCGCGCGGGTACCCAAGTTCACCCTGATCATCGGCGGCAGCTTCGGCGCGGGCAACTACGGCATGTGTGGCCGCGCCTACGACCCGCGCTTGCTGTGGATGTGGCCGAACGCCAGGATTGGCGTGATGGGCGCGCAGCAGGCCGCCGGGGTGCTGGTCCAGGTCAAGCGCGAGCAGGCCGAGCGGGCCGGCGAGCCGTTCGGCGACGAGCAGGAGGCGCGGCTCAGGCAGCCCATCGTCGAGCAGTACGAGCGCCAGGCCCATCCCTGGTACGCCAGCGCCCGGCTGTGGGACGACGGCGTCATCGACCCGGCGCAGACCCGCGAGGTGCTGGCCCTGGCGATCTCCGCCAGCCTCAACGCAGCGGTCGAAGAGAGCCGTTTCGGCGTGTTCAGAATGTGATGCGGCGCCCTCTCCGTGGAGAGGGCGCAAAAGGCCTGCCTGGGAGTCCCCGATGAGCGATTTCACCACCGTCCAACTGGAATACGAACCGCGCGGCTTCGCCACGCTCTGGCTGAACCGCCCGGAAAAGAACAACGCCTTCAACGCGCAGATGATCCGCGAACTCATCCTCGCGCTGGACGAGGTCAAGGAGAATCGCGACCTGCGCTTTCTGGTCCTGCGTGGGCGCGGGCGGCATTTCTCCGCGGGCGCCGACCTGGCCTGGATGCACCAGGCCGCCGGGCTCGACTACAACGCCAACCTCGACGACGCCCGCGAGCTCGCCGAGCTCATGTACAACCTCTACCACCTCAGGCTGCCGACCCTCGCCGTGGTGCACGGGGCGGCCTACGGCGGCGCGCTCGGGCTGATCGCCTGCTGCGACATGGCCATTGGCGCGGCCGACGCGCAGCTGTCCCTGTCCGAGGTGCGCATCGGCCTGACGCCGGCGGTGATCAGCCCCTTCGTCGTCCAGGCGATCGGCGAGCGCGCGGCCCGGCGCTATGCGCTGACCGCCGAGCGCTTCTCCGGCGAACGTGCGCACCAGCTCGGGCTGTTCGCCGAATGTGCCAGCGCCGAGGCCCTGGAGGATGTCTTCGCCGACTGGGTGGACAACCTGCTGCTGAACAGCCCGCAGGCGATGCGCACCACCAAGGACCTGTTCCGCGAGGTCGGCAGCGGCGCGCTGACTCCGGCCCTGCGCCGCTACACCGAAAGCGCCATCGCGCGCATCCGCGTCAGCGCGGAAGGCCAGGAGGGCCTGCGCGCCTTCCTCGACAAGCGCAAGCCCGGCTGGCAGGAGCCGCGCTCATGAGCACCATCAGCCGCCTGCTGGTGGCCAACCGCGGCGAGATCGCCTGCCGAGTGATGCGCACGGCGCGCGCCCTGGGCCTCGAGACGGTCGCCGTCTACAGCGAGGCGGACCGCCAGGCGCTGCACGTGCACGAGGCCGATCAGGCACTGCCGCTGGGCGGCACCAAGCCGGCCGACAGCTACCTGCGCATCGAGCGCATCCTCGAGGCGGCCCGGCGCAGTGGCGCGCAGGCGGTGCATCCGGGCTACGGTTTTCTCTCGGAGAACGCCGGGTTCGCCCGTGCCTGCGAGGACGCCGGGCTGATCTTCCTCGGTCCGCCGGCGTCGGCGATCGAGGCGATGGGCAGCAAGTCGGCCGCCAAGCGCCTGATGGAGGCGGCCGGCGTACCGCTGGTACCGGGCTACCACGGCGAGGCGCAGGACCTCGAGACCTTCCGCCAGGCGGCTGAGCGCATCGGCTACCCGGTGCTGCTCAAGGCAGCCGCCGGCGGTGGCGGCAAGGGCATGAAGATCGTCGAGGACGAAGGCGAACTGGCCGAGGCCCTGGCATCGGCGCAGCGCGAGGCCCAGGCAGCCTTCGGCGACGCGCGCATGCTGGTGGAGAAGTACGTGCTGCGCCCGCGCCACGTGGAAATCCAGGTGTTCGCCGACCGCCACGGCCACTGCCTGTATCTGAACGAGCGCGACTGCTCGATCCAGCGCCGCCACCAGAAGGTGGTCGAGGAAGCGCCGGCCCCCGGGCTGAGCGCCGAACTGCGCCGCGCCATGGGCGAGGCGGCGGTGCGCGCGGCCCAGGCGATCGGCTACGTCGGCGCCGGCACCGTGGAGTTCCTGCTCGACGAGCGCGGCGATTTCTTTTTCATGGAGATGAACACGAGGCTGCAGGTCGAGCACCCCGTCACCGAGGCGATCACCGGTCTCGACCTGGTGGCCTGGCAGATCCGTGTGGCGCAGAGCGAGCCGCTGCCGATCACCCAGGCGCAGGTGCCGCTGCACGGGCATGCGATCGAGGTGCGGTTGTACGCCGAGGACCCGGACGGTGGCTTCCTGCCGGCCAGCGGCAGCCTGCGGCTGTACCGCGAACCGGCGCCCGGGCCGGGGCGGCGGGTCGACAGTGGCGTGCGCGAGGGTGACGCCGTGTCGCCGTTCTACGACCCGATGCTGGCCAAGCTGATCGCCTGGGGCGAGAGCCGCGAGGAGGCGCGCCTGCGGCTGCTGGCCATGCTCGGCGAGACGCGGGTGGGCGGGGTGAAGACCAACCTCGCCTTCCTGCGCCGCGTGCTCGGCCATCCAGCCTTCGCCGCCGCCGAGCTCGACACCGGTTTCATCGCTCGTCACCAGGCGGCGTTGCTGCCGCCGCGCCCGGCGCTGTCCGAAGCGTTCTGGCAGGCCGCCGGGCGCGCCTGGCTGGCGCAGCTGCCGACGCAGGGTCGCGACGACGATCGCCACTCGCCCTGGGCTGCGGGCAGCGGCCTGCGCCTCGGCCTGCCGGCGACGGTCAGCCTGCACCTGTGCTGCAGCGGCGAGGACCGGCGCCTGTCGCTCAGGCTGCCGACGGACGCCGCGCCGCCGGCAATCCGCCAGGGCGAGCTGCTCTACGTCGAATGGGAAGGCGAGACCCTGGCGGTGAGCGCCTTCGACCCCATCGCCTCGGCCGAGGCCGCGCACGCCCACTCCGGCGGCCTGAGCGCACCGATGAACGGCAGCATCGTCCGCGTACTGGTCTCCGTCGGGCAGGCGGTGGAGGCCGGCACGCCGCTGGTGGTGCTGGAAGCAATGAAGATGGAGCACAGCATCCGCGCCGCCACGGCGGGCACCGTCACCGCGCTGAACTGCCGCGAGGGTGACCTGGTCGGTGAAGGCGCCGTGCTGGTGGAGGTACAAGACTGATGAACGGAGGTCGCCGATGAGCCTGCCCGAGCGTGTCCGCCTGGTGGAGGTCGGCCCGCGCGACGGGCTGCAGAACGAGCAGACGCCGATCGCCGTCGCCGACAAGGTGCGGCTGGTGGACGAGCTCGGCGAGGCCGGGCTCGGCTATATCGAGGCCGGCGCCTTCGTCTCGCCCAAGTGGGTGCCGCAGATGGCCGGCAGCGCCGAGGTGTTCGCCGGCATTCGGCGCAGGCCGGGCGTGGTCTACGCGGCCCTGGCGCCGAACCTCAAGGGCTTCGAGGCGGCCCTGGCGGCGGGCGTCGAGGAGGTGGCGGTGTTCGCCGCGGCGTCCGAGGCCTTCTCGCAGAAGAACATCAACTGCTCGATCGCCGAAAGCCTGGAACGCTTCGCGCCGGTCGCCGAGGCCGCGGCCCGGCACGGGGTGCGCGTGCGCGGTTACGTCTCCTGCGTGCTCGGCTGCCCCTACGACGGCGAGGTGGCGCCGGAGCAGGTCGCCAGCGTGGCGCGCGAGCTGATCGGGATGGGCTGCTACGAGGTGTCGCTGGGCGACACCATCGGCGTCGGCACCGCCGGCGCCACCCGCCGGCTGATCGAGGCGGTCGCCCGCGACATCCCGCGCGAGCGTCTGGCTGGGCACTTCCACGACACCTACGGGCAGGCGCTGACGAACATCTATGCCAGCCTGCTGGAAGGCCTCGCGGTGTTCGACAGCTCGGTCGCCGGCCTCGGCGGCTGCCCCTACGCCAGGGGCGCCAGCGGCAACGTGGCCACCGAGGACGTGCTCTACCTGCTGCAGGGGCTGGGGATCGCCACCGGCGTCGACCTGGACCGGCTGATCGCCGCCGGGCAGCGCATCTGCGCGCTGCTCGGCCGGCCCAACGGCTCGCGCGTGGCCCGCGCGCGGATCGACCGTTGATCGGTTGGGGCCTGCTGGCCTGGCTGTCGCCACGGCGCTGACACACGCGCTGCGTAAGGTTCGGGTTGCCGCAGTACCGGCGTGCCCGTCGGTGGCATTGTCCCGAATGGATGGAGACTTCCGATGCGACGCGCGAACCACGCCCATACCCTGGCCCTCACCCTGGCCCTGGCGGCCGGACTCTCGAACGAGGCCCTGGCGGCCGGCGGCACCCTCGTCGGCTGGGCCGTCATGGCCCCCGACACCTTTTCCGACGGCCCCACCTCCGGCCAGATGATCAGCGGCAATCCCTACGGCACCCACCTGCCGCCTTACCCGGACCGCCAGCCGGTGCAGGGATTCTCCGCCGTGCTACCGGGCGAGAACGGCAGCTTCCTGTTCCTCAGCGACAACGGCTTCGGCGCGCGGGGCAACTCCGCCGACGCGCTGTTGCGGCTGTACAGCCTGCGCCCGGACTTCCGCACCGCCGAGGGCGGCACCGGCACCGTCAGTGCCAGCGGCCTGCTCACCGGCCTGCCGCTGGCGCGCTTCACCGAGCCGGCGCGGATCACCCTCAACGATGCCAACGAAAGGCTCGGCGTGCCGATCCAGGCCGAGCACGCCTATTACTACGACAGCGCGGCCAACCCGGAAGTGGCCCCGTCGATCCGCTTCGGGCGCCTGCTCACCGGCGCCGATTTCGACGTCGAATCGGTGCGTCAGGATGCCAACTGCAACTTCTGGTTCGGCGACGAATTCGGCCCCTATCTGATCAAGACCGACCGCGCCGGCACCGTGCTGCGCAGCGAAATCCCGCTGCCGGGCGTCTATGCGCCGGAGCACCGCGACGTGGTCGCCGGCCGCGCCCGCGCCAACCTGGCCGGCTCCGGCGGCGTCGAGGGCATGGCGATCAGCCCGCGCGGCGACCGCCTATACACCTTGCTGGAGAAGCCGGTGGCCGGCGACCCGGTCGACCGGCTGCGCATCGACGAATTCGACATCGAACAGGAGCGCTACACCGGGGTGCGCTACTTCTACCGGCTGGAGGCGCCGGAGCATGCCATCGGCGACATGACCGCGGTGGACGACAGCCGCTTCCTGGTCATCGAGCGCAACGGCTCGACCGCTACCAGCGGCGTGCCCTTCAAGAAGATCTACCTGATCGACACCCGCCGTGTGGTGTCTGGCGGCCTGGTGAGCAAGACCGAGCTGGTCGACCTGATGAACATCGCCGACCCGCACGACCTGAACGCCGACGGCAGCACCCTGTTCACCTTCCCCTACGTGACCATCGAGAGCGTGCTGCCGCTCGACCCCTGGACGCTGCTGGTGGCCAACGACAACAACTTCCCCGGCGGCGGCGGGCGAGAGCTGGCCGCCGACGCCACCGAGCTGCTCAAGGTGCGCCTGGCCGCGCCGCTGGCCGGCCTGCGCCTGGAAGGCCCGGCCGAACGCCAGCGGCGGCTGATGCGCTGCGCACGTGTCGAGCCCGAGACGCGGTCCTGACGCTCAGCGCAGCAGCGCGTGCGGCCCGGAGACGTAGTCGAGGATGCGGTAGAGGCTCATGCGGCAGTCCGGCACCTGGGCCGCTTCGTTGCGCAACGGCGCCTCGCCCGAAGCCTGCCGCAGGGCCTCGAGGCAGTCCGGCGTGCTTTCCAGGTGGCACTGCAGGCCAATGGCGCGTTCGTTCCAGATGAACCCCTGGCAGGCGCCGCGCGCCGAGGTGTAGAGCGGCACCGCGCCGGCGGGCAGCTCGAAGCCTTCCCGGTACCAGTGCGGGGCCAGCAGCCGCTGCGGCAGCATGCGCCCGAGCGGCGAGCGCTTGGCCTGGGCCGCCAGCTCCAGGGCCAGCCAGCCGATGCCGGCGCTCTCCAGCCGTCGGCGCGCGCCCAGCGCCTCGGCCAGCAGGCGGGCGCCCAGGCCGATGCCGAGCAGGCGTTTGCCGTCGGCGAGCGCCGCGCGGATCAGCTCGCCTTCGGCCTCCAGCCAGGGATAGCCGGCGTCGTCCGCCTCGGCGGTGCCGCCGAGGATCAGCAGCAGGTCGAAGTCATCCAGCGCCGGCAGCGCCGCGTCCTCGTAAAGCGGATGGATCCGCGCTGGCAGGCCGCGCCAGGCGAGCCAGTCGCCGATGCGGCCGGGGCCGCTGAACGCGGCGTTGCGAAGAATGGCGATGCGCATCAGCGGGTCTCCGATGAAGGTTGCGTAACCTTGGCGAATGCCGGGGCCAGGCGCCTGAGCATTTCTTCCACGTTGGCGTGGCTGACCGTAAGCGCCGGGGTGAAGCGCAGGCAGCGGTCGGTCGGCGCGCTGATCAGCAGCCCCTCGGCCAGCGCCGCCCGCGCCAGCGCTGCGGCGTCCGGCGCATGCAGCGGCAGCCCGACCAGCAGGCCATGGCCGCGCAGCGGACCGTGGCCGTGCTGGCCAACCAGACCGGCGAGACCGCTGCGCAGATGGTCGCCGAGTTCCCGCACCCGCTCGATGAAGCCCGGCTCCAGCACCGCCTGCAGCACCGCCAGGCCGGCGCTGGCCATCAGCGGGTTGCCGTGCAGGGTCCCGCCCAGTTCGCCGGGCTCGAAGCAGCAGGCATTGCCGCGGGCGAGCAGGCCGGCCAGCGGTACGCCGCCGCCGAGCCCCTTGCCGAGGGTGACGATATCGGCGCGCACGCCGTAGAGCTCCTCGGCCAGCAGCGCGCCGCAGCGGCCCATGCCGGTCTGGACCTCGTCGAGGATCAGCAGCAGGCCGTGCTCGCGGCACAGGCGCTCGGCGCCCTGCAGGTATTCGAGGCTCGCCGGGATGATCCCGGCGTCGCCCTGCACCGGCTCGAGCAGGATGGCGGCGGTGTCGTCGTCCACCGCCGCCTGCAGGGCAACCAGGTCGTTGAAGGGCACCGAGCCGAAACCGGACACGGCCGGCGCGTTGCCGCCCGTCTGCGCTGGCAGCGACAGGGCGCCGAAGGTCAGGCCGTGGGAGCTCTGCCGGGCGCTGATCACCCGGCTGGCGCCGCCGCGATGCAGCCGGCCCCACTTGCGCGCCAGCTGCACGGCCGCCTCGTTGGCCTCCGCGCCGCTGTTGAGGAAGTAGGCCTGGTCGCTGCCGGTGGCCTGGCACAGGCGCGCGGCCAGCTTGATCAGGCTGCGGTTGTAGAAGTTCGGCCCCGGGTTGAGCAGGTTCTCCGCCTGGCGCTGCAGCGCCTCGACGATCACGTTCGGGCTGTGTCCGAGGCTGTTGGCCGCGCCGCCCTGGTTGAAGTCCAGGTAGGCGCGACCGCCGCTGTCCCACAGCCACGAGCCCTGGCCGCGCAGGAACACCTGCTCGGGGCGCTCGACGGTATTCATCAGCCGCAGGCGGGCCTGGATGTCACGCATGGAACAGCGCCTCCGGCAGGGCCGGCTCGCTGGCCGCGACCAGGGCGGCGGGCCGGTTGCGGTAGATGTGCAGCACGAAGCCCTGGTCCGCCGGGCAGCCCTGGCGCAGCAGCCGGCAGACTTTGGCCACGCTTGCCGCGCCGACGCGGAACTCCGCCAGGGTGCTGCCGTTGAGCTTGAGTTCGATGAGATACTGCTGCGTGCCCGCCGTCCTGGCCGAAGTTTCGCTTTCCCTATGGTTAGGCCCCGATCGGTGACCTGCTTCATTGCCGGCGCTCCACGCTGGTCATGCTGGTGAGCGCTACACTAAGCGCCCCGGTGCACCGGAACCATTTCGATTTTCCAGCTTTTTTGATAAGCGCAACTTATGGATTTTCGCCAGCTACGCTACTTCGTCGCGCTCTACGAGGAAGGTCACGTCGGCCGCGCTGCGGAACGCCTCAGCCTGTCCCAGCCGGCCCTGTCGCAACAGATCCGGCAGCTCGAGCGGGACCTCGACGTCAGCCTGTTCCAGCGCAGCGGCAAGCGTCTGCTGCCGACGCTGGCGGCGCAGACGCTCTACAGCCATGCGGTGCCGCTGCTCGACGGCCTCGAGCGCGCCCGCGAGGCGCTGCGCAGCTTCCGCGGACAGGCGCCGCGCAACCTGGCGATCGGCGTGCTGCAGACGGTCAACGCCAGCGTGGTGCCGCTGCTGCTGGAGCGGCTGCGCGAGGCCCAGCCGCAGATGGTGGTGCAGATCTACGAGCTGTCCGGCTTCGACATCGAGCGGCGCCTGCTGACCGGCAACCTGGACGTCGGCATCGGCTTCCTGCCGCCGCGCCAGCCGGGCCTGCACGCGCTGCCGCTGTACGAGGACGAGCTGCAGCTGGTGGTCGGCCTCGAGCATCCGCTCAAGGCGTTCAGGAAGGTATCCCTGGCGCAGGCCGCCGAGCTACCGATGCTGCTGCTCGGCGAGGAATTCAGGATCCGCCAGCTGTGGCAGGAGCAGCTCGCCGCGATCGGCCGCCGGCCGCAGGTGCAGGCCGAGCTCAACCACATGGGCGGGATCCTCGACAGCCTGCCGCACAGCACCCTGGCCACCGTGCTGCCGGGCCGGGCGCGGCAGCTGCACAGCAACCAGAACCTGCTGTGGAAGCCGATCAGCGAGCCGCGCATCCCGCTGCACGTGGGCCTGGTGTACCGCGACGCGCAGCGCCAGCAGGCGGTGATCGAACTGTTGCGCTCGCTGCTCGAGGGCGCCTGACAGGCTACTGGAAGCCCACCACCGGGTGCGGCACGTAGGGTGCTTCCAGCTCGGCGCGTTCCTCGTCGGAAAGCTGCAGGCTCAGCGCCGCCAGCGCGTCGTCGAGGTGCTCCGGACGCGAGGCGCCGACGATCGGCGCGGTGACCTCGGCCTTCTGCGCCAGCCAGGCCAGCGCCACCTGCGCGCGTGGCACGCCGCGGCGCTCGGCTACCCGCGCCACCGCCTCGACCACCTGCCGGTCGCTGGATTCGACCTGCCCGTACAGGCTCCGGCCGAAATCGTCGGTGCGCTCGCGCTCGCTGCCGGCCGCCCAGTCGCGGGTCAGGCGCCCGCGCGCCAGCGGGCTCCAGGGGATCACCCCGATGCCGCGATCGGCACACAGCGGCAGCATCTCGCGCTCCTCCTCGCGGTTCAGCAGGTTGAGGTGGTTCTGCATGCTGATGAAGCGCGTCCAGCCGTTCAGCTCGGAGGTGTGCAGGGCCTTGGCGAACTGCCAGGCGAACATCGAGGAGGCGCCGATGTAGCGTGCCTTGCCGGCCTTGACCACATCATGCAGGGCCTCGAGGGTTTCCTCGATGGGCGTGCGATAGTCCCAGCGGTGAATCTGGTAGAGGTCGACGTAGTCGGTGCCGAGCCGCGCCAGGCTGGCGTCGATGGCCTGCATGATCGCCTTGCGCGACAGCCCGCCCTGGTTCGGCCCCGGGCCCATCGGCATGTAGACCTTGGTGGCCAGGACGATCTCGTCGCGGCGGGCGAAGTCCTTCAGCGCGCGGCCGACGATCTCCTCGCTGGTGCCGTCGGAATAGGCGTTGGCGGTGTCGAGGAAGTTGATGCCCAGGTTCAGCGCCTTGCGCAGCAGCGGCCGGCTGGCCGCCTCGTCGAGGGTCCAGGGGTGCTTGCCGCGGTCGGGCACGCCGTAGGTCATGCAGCCCAGGCACAGGCGCGAGACCCGCAGCCCGCTGCGTCCGAGATTCACGTAGTCCATGCTGGCTCCGTTGGTGAGTGGCTGCAGCAAGCTTTGTCGGCGAATCGCCGCTGCGCAAGTTCTCGTCCAAATGCAATGCGGGCGGTTCGCGCAGGAGTGTTCGTCTGCCTGGGAGGGGGTGTGGCTCCGCCGCCCTCGATACTTCTTGCGTCGCCCGGAATTCTCCACGGCCAGCGCGCGATGCCGGCGGTCGGTCTTTTGGTCTGGCCGGCGCCTGGGTTCTACGCTGAACGACAGGCAGGCAGCCAGGCCTTTCGGCCAATCGGTGCAGGGACGCCACAGCGCACTTCCCTAGCAGGAACCGAGGACACACCCATGAAAACAACAAAAAAGGGCGAACGCCCCCTGCGCACTACCCATGCCTTGCAATTCGGTCTGGCTGCACTGGCGCTGGCCGTTTCGGCGGGCTCCGTCCAGGCGGCCCAGCGCCTGAGTATCGAAAGCCTGTCGAACCGGCCCGACAAGCTCAGCGGCGGCGATGCACTGATCCGCATCAACCTGGCTGACCGGGCCAGCGCCGAGGAGGTCAGCATCACCCTCAACGGCACCGAGATCCGTTCGGTCTTCAGCCTGGCCGAGGACGGCCGTTCGCTGATCGGCCTGGTCGAGGGGCTGCAGGACGGCCGCAACAAGCTCATGGCCCGCGCCCGGGGCGCCGGCACCGCCAGCCTCGAGCTGGTCTCCCATCCGCTGTCCGGCCCGGTGTTCGCCGGGCCCAAGCAGGAGCCCTTCGCCTGCGAGACCAGCGAGTTCCAGGTCTACCCGGGCGGCGGTACCCTGGGCGCGCCGCTGGACGAGAACTGCACCGTGGCGCGCCGGGTCGACTACGTCTACCGCACCACCTCCGGCCAGTTCCGCAAATACGATCCGGCGCTGCCGCCGGGCGACCTGGCGATGACCACCACGCTCGACGGGGTGACCGTCCCCTACGTCGTGCGGCTGGAGACCGGCACCCTCAACCGCGCCATCTACCAGACCGCCGTGCTCGACAACCCGGCGCTGCCGGGGCCCGCGATCGATCGCCGCGACGGCGCCTGGAACGGCCGGCTGGTCTACAACTTCGGCGGCGGCTGCCGCTCCGGCTGGTACCGCCAGGGCAACGGCACCGGCGGCGTGCTCGACCACCGCGAGCTGTCGCGCGGCTTCGCCACCGCCTCGGCCTCGCTGAACGTGTTCGGCAACAACTGCGACGACCTGCTCGCCGCCGAGACCATGATGATGGTCAAGGAGCGCTTCATCGAAGCCTACGGCCGGCCGCGCTACACCATCGGCTGGGGCTGTTCGGGCGGCTCCTACCAGCAGCACCAGATCGGCGACAACTACCCCGGCCTGCTGGACGGCATCATCCCATCGTGCAGCTTCCCCGAGGTGGCCTTCGGCACCGCCCACACGCTGGCCGATTCGCGCCTGCTCTGGCACTACTACCAGAATCCCGGCGTGCCCTGGACCGAGGAGCAACTGCGCGCGGCCTCCGGCTTCGGCCTGTTCGCCACCATTCCCAACCTCGACAACGGCGCCGCGCGTCTCGACCCGGTGCCCGGGCGCACCGATCGCGCCTCGGCGGAATTCGACGCCTCGGTGCCGGCCTCGCTGCGCTACCACCTGCAGGACAACCCCGACGGCGCGCGGCCGACCATCTACGACCATGCGCTGAACAGCTTCGGCGTCGACCGCCAGACCGGCTTCGCCCGCCGTCCGCTGGACAACGTCGGCATCCAGTACGGCCTCGAGGCGCTGAACGCCGGGCAGATCAGCAAGGCGCAGTTCCTCGACCTGAACGAGAAGATCGGCGGCATGGACATCGATGCCAACTTCACCCCCGAGCGCATGGTCGCCGACCGCCAGGCCACGCGCGCCGCCTACGAGACCGGGCGCATGCTCAACGGCGGCGGCGGGCTGGCCGAGATGCCGATCCTCGACTACGACCAGATGTACACCGACCTGCAGGCCGGCGGCGACATCCACCTGAAGTTCCATCACTTCTCCACCCGCGAACGCCTGCGCGCGGCCAACGGGCACATCGACAACCACGTGATGTGGAGCGGCGGCGGCAACAATGTGGACAACGCCGCCTATCCGGGGCGCGTGGGCTACATCCAGGACCGCGCACTGGAGGCCATGGACCGCTGGCTGGCGCGCATCGAGGCCGACCCGAGCCTGGCGCCGAGGGCCGAGAAGGTGGTGCGCAACAAGCCCGCCGACCTGCAGGACGGCTGCTGGACGCGCGAAGCGACCCCGCAGTTCCTGCCCGAGCCGCAGCGCTTCGGCGGGCCCGGCAGCTCGGCCTGCAACGACCTCTACCCGGCGTTCCCCTCGCCGCGGATGGTAGCCGGCGGGCCGCTGGCGTCGAACGTCGTCAAGTGCCAGCTCAAGGCCGTCGACCCGCGCGACTACGTCGTGGCCTTCAGCCCCGAGGAATACGCACGGCTGACTCGCATCTTCCCCTCGGGCGTGTGCAACTGGGAGGTGCCCGGGGTGGGGCAGACCGGGCTGGTCGGCACCTGGCTGGAGTACACCGACGTCGGCCGCTACCGGCGCGACCGGCTGCCCGGCAGCCGCTGAGGCAGGCGCGTCCTTCCTCCGGTGGCCACACCGGGGGAGGGGTGGTTGGTAGGCGCGAGCCCTTGCAGGGCTGGCGACCACGTCAGGCACAAGCGCCTCGCACGCGTCGCTGTGATGGCTCAGCCTCGCTCCAGTCGCACCGGTCCGGTGCGGGCCATGTCGCACAGACCGGGCAGTTAGCACGCTTTCGGCGACAAATATTTTGCGAACCGGTCGGCAGGCCGGCCTGCGCTATCGAGTAGTCAACACGGGCGCTGATGAAGACGCTTGCGCTATCGACCGTCTTCCATGGCATGCGTCATGCGGGCTGCAATGTCAGGGTTATGCAGGTTGCGAGACTTTGTACCCATGGAACGACACATGCATGGCAATAGTGCGTCGCTAAGACAGGCGTATCGAAATGAATGAGCAACTGTCTTGATCAGGTGGTAGCGCCAGCGCCGTAGGGTGGGCTAAAGCCCACCCTGCGCGGAACGCCGCCCGGCCCGCCCTACTAGATCGGCACCGACTTCCTTCTCCCTCAGGAGAAGGGGGGAGGCCGGACAAGGGCACGGTCAAACGAGAGCCACGAACCAGAGCGATGAAATTTTTCGCCCCGATTTGATGCGACCTTCTTGCCTCTGCATCAGCAAACTGCGCGGCAGCCAGCGGATCTCTCCGAAAAAGCTGCCACCCGTAGGCGCATTCATGCCATCTAAGCCACCCACGGAGAAAGACAATGATCACCGATCGCGCGCAAGTCACCCAGATGATCGTCTCGGCGAAGGTCGCCAAGGGCATCAAGTGGAGCCAGGCCGCCGAGGCCATCGGCATGAGCAAGGAGTGGACCACGGCCGGCCTGCTGGGGCAGATGGCCTTCGACAAGGCCCAGGCGGAAACCCTCGGCAAGCTGTTCGAGCTGTCCGACGAGGCAGTGGCCTGGCTGCAGATCGTGCCGTACAAGGGCTCGCTGCCAACCGCCGTGCCGACCGACCCGCTGATCTACCGCTGGTACGAGATCGTCAACGTCTACGGCAGCACCATCAAGGAGCTGATCCACGAGGAATTCGGCGACGGCATCATGAGCGCCATCGACTTCTCCATGGACATCCAGCGCGAGCCCGATCCGAAGGGCGACCGCGTCAATGTCGTGCTCTCCGGCAAGTTCCTGCCGTACAAGAGCTACTGATGGATGCGGCCGTCCGGCCGCGACCTTTTCCTCTTCGCTGCGCAACCGCCCGAGGCCGCTAGGCCTCGCGGGGGTCGGCTGCGCGCCGCTTTCGTCATGCTGGAGGGCATCGGCATGAAACCGCTTCCGCCGGGCCATCCCTCGCCCGAGGCTTCGGCCATGCCTGCGACGGTGCGTTCGTTCTTCGATCCGGCCACTTCGTCCTTCACCCACGTGCTGCACGCCCGGGGCCAGGCGCCCTGCGCAGTGATCGACGCGGTGCTGGGCTACGACCCGGCCAGCGGCCGGACCGACACCCGCCTGGCCGACGCGGTGACGACCTACATCCGCACGAGCGGGCTGCGGCTCGACTGGCTGCTGGAAACCCACGTGCACGCCGACCATCTTTCCGCCGCCCGCTATCTGCGCGACCGGCTGGGCGGGCGCATCGGCATCGGCGCGCGGGTGTGGGAAGTGCGCCATGCCCTCGCCGGGCGCTATGGCCCGTTCGACGAGGAGCCGTACGATCACCTGTTCGGCGCGGACGAGCCTTTCCGCATCGGCTCGCTGGAGATCCGCGCCCTCGCGGTACCTGGGCACACGCCGGCGGACATCGCCTACCAGGTCGACGGCCAGCTGGTGTTCGTCGGCGACACGCTGTTCCCGCCGGACGTCGGCACGGCGCGCTGCGACTTCCCCGGCGGCAGCGCCCGGGCACTGTATCGCTCGCTGCGCAGGCTGCTGGAGTTGCCGCCGCAGACCCGGCTGTTCATGTGCCACGACTATCCGCCGCCCGGCCGCGCGCCGGTGTCCGAGTGCACCGTGGCCGAGCAGCTGGCGCACAACATCCACCTGCGCGCAGGCCTCGACGAGGAGGCCTTCGTGCAGATGCGCACCCGCCGCGACGCGACGCTGGCGGCACCGCGCCTGCTGGCGCCGTCGTTGCGAGCCAACCTCGGCGCGCGCCCCTGATGGGCTAGCGCGCCTGCCTGAGCACCGCGTTGAGCAGCACGTCGGCGCCGGCGGCGACGTGTTCCTGGGAGGCGTCCTCGATCTCGTTGTGGCTGATGCCGTCCTTGCAGGGCACGAAGATCATCGCCGTGGGCGTCACGTCGGCGAGGTAGACGGCATCGTGGCCGGCGCCGCTGACCACTTCCATGTTGCCCAGGCCGAGTTCCTCGGCGGCTTGGCGCACGCTGGCGATGCACGCCGGGTCGAAGCGGCAGGGCGGGAAGTAGACGACCTGCTCGACCTCGATGGCCAGGCGCTCGTCGGTCGCGGCCAGCGAGGCGCAGGCGTCGCGCAGGGCGGCGTCCATGGCGGCGAGGGCGTCGTCGTCCAGCGCGCGGAAGTCCACCGAGAACTTCACCGTGCCGGGGATGGTGTTGCGTGAGTTCGGTGAGACCTGCATGAAGCCCACCGTGGCCCGACCGTGCGGGGCGTGGTCGAGGGCGATGCGGTTGACCGTCTGCACCAGCTGCGACGCGGCCAGCAGGGCGTCGTGGCGCTGGTTCATCGGGGTCGGGCCGGCGTGGGCTTCCATGCCGGTGACGGTCATGTCGTACCAGCGCTGGCCGAGGGCGCCGGGAACCACGCCGATCGGCAGCTGGTGCGCCTCCAGCACCGGGCCCTGCTCGATGTGGGCCTCGAAGTAGGCGGCGAACATCCCGCCCGGCACCTCGCCGGGCGCCTGTGGGCCGGCGTAGCCGATGCGGTCGAGTTCGCCGGCGACGGTGAAGCCGTCGACGTCCTTCTGCGGCAGCACGTGGTCGAGGCCGAAGGCGCCGGTGAACACGCCCGAGC
Source organism: Stutzerimonas azotifigens DSM 17556 (assembly GCF_000425625.1). Taxonomy (GTDB): domain Bacteria; phylum Pseudomonadota; class Gammaproteobacteria; order Pseudomonadales; family Pseudomonadaceae; genus Stutzerimonas; species Stutzerimonas azotifigens. The sequence continues at coordinate 147,742 of NZ_AUDU01000028.1, read as the reverse complement.
CCATCATCACCGGGACGAAGCGCGAGCCTTCCTCGTTGGTCCACACCACCACTTCCAGCGGTGCCTCGGTCTCGATGCCGTGGTCGTTGAGCGTGCGCAGCACCTCGAGGCCGGCGAGCACGCCGAAGTTGCCGTCGAACTTGCCGCCGGTGGGCTGGGTGTCGATGTGGCTGCCCATGGCGATGGCGCGCCGCGTCGGGTCGCGGCCCTCGCGACGGGCGAAGATGTTGCCGATGGCGTCGACGCGTACCTCCAGGCCGGCGTCGCGGCACCAGCCGACGAAGAGGTCGCGGCCCTGGCGGTCGAGCTCGGTCAGCGCCAGGCGGCAGACGCCACCCTTGGCGGTGGCGCCGATCTCGGCCAGTTGCATGAGGGATTGCCAGAGGCGGTTGGAATCGATGTGCAGGGTCATGGCGTTCTTCCCAAAAGACTTTCAGGCCATCAGGTGACGGGCGAAGGCGATCAGCGAGCGGTCGCTGCCGCGCGGGCCGACCAGCGACAGGCCCAGCGGCGCGCCGTCGATCCGCAGCAGCGGCAGCGACAATTGCGGGCAGCCGGACAGCACCGACAGGCAGAGCATGCGGATCGACTGATTGCGGTAGTCCTCGAGGTCGGCCTCGGGGCTTTCCAGCAGCGGCGCGACGTCCGGCATGGTCGGCATCAGCAGCACCGCGTCGCTGCCGAGCAGCGCGTCGAAGTGCGCGGTGAAGGCCTGGCGGATCTCCCGGTACGGCGCCACGCGGGCTTCGTCCAGCTGCGACGACCAGGCGAAGCGTTCCTTGACGCCGGGGCCGAGCTGCACGTCGTAGCGGCGCAGGAACTCGCCCTGGTTCTGCCAGGCCTCCAGGCCCTGGATGTGGCGGAAGGCCCAGTACAGGTCGTCGCTCGGCAGGCCCATGGCGGCCACCGGCTCGGGCTGCAGGCCCAGGTGCTGCAGGAGCGCGCCGGTGGCATCACGCACCGCCGGGGCGGTCAGCGGCAGCAGGTCCTCGGCCAGCAGCAGCCGCGGGCGCTCGGGCAGCGTCACGGCATCCTCGCCCAGCAGCACCGCGCCGACCCGGGCGAACACCTCGAGGTCGCGGGCGAACCAGCCGCAGGTGTCGAAGCCGTGGGCGAGTTTCATGCAGCCGTCCAGGCTGACGCGCCCGTGGGTCGGGCGCAGGCCGATGACCCCGCAGTGGCTGGCCGGGGCGCGCACCGAGCCGCCGGTGTCGGTGCCCAGGGCGAAGTCGCACAGGCCGTTGGACACCGCCGAGGCCGAGCCGGAGCTGGAGCCGCCGGGAATGCGCCGCGGGTCGCCGCCGTTGCGCGGCGTGCCGAAGTGGGCGTTCTTGCCGTTCATGGAGAAGGCCAGTTCGTCGGTGACCGTCTTGCCGGCGAAGCGCGCGCCGGCCTCCAGCAGGCGCTGCACCGCCGGCGCATGGGTGGTCTTGATGCCCGACTCGGCGAGCTTGTGCGGGTTGCCGCAGCCGGTCGGGTAGCCGGCGACGTCGAAGATGTCCTTCACCGCGAAGGCGAGGCCGGCGAGCGGGCCCTCGGCGGCGTTCGGCACCGGGCTGTCGGGGTAGGGGACGAGGCAGTGGGCGGGAGCGGTCATGGCGGTTCCTCGGCAGGTTCGCCGCCGGCGCCGGGCCGGCGGCTGGGATTCAGGACGGAAGGGCTTCGTCGGCCCGGACCGCGAGCAGCGCGGGCAGCTCGTCCAGGCGCCGGCAGGCGGCGGCATGTCGCGCGCCCAGTTCGCGTCGTTCGGGTACCGCGGCGCGGCAGGCGTCGTCGGCAAAGGCGCAGCGTGCGGCGAAGGCGCAGCCGGCCGGCAGGCGGGCCAGGTCCGGCGGGGCGCCGCCGATGGTGTCCAGCCGCCGGCCCTTGCGCAGCGCGCCTTCGTCGCGGCTGCCGAGCAGTGCGCGGGTGTAGGGATGCCGCGGCCGGGTGAGCAGCTCGCTGGCCGGCCCTTCCTCGACGATGCGCCCGGCGTACATCACCGCCATGCGGTCGGCAACTTCCGCCGCGGCGCCGATGTCGTGGGTGACGAAGACGATGGACAGTCCCAGCTCGCGCTGCAGGTCGCGCAGCAGCAGGAGGATCTGGATCTGCACGGTGGCGTCCAGGGCCGTGGTCGGCTCGTCGGCCAGCAACACCTGCGGATTGCAGGCCAGCGCCAGGGCGATCATCGCGCGCTGGCGCATGCCGCCGGACATCTCGTGCGGGTAGGCGTCCAGGCGCCGCTCCGGGCTGGGGATGCGCACCCGCTCGAACAGCTGCAGCGCGCGTGCGCGGGCCTCAGCCCGGCCCAGCGGCTCGTGCCGGCGGATCGCCTCGACGATCTGCTCGCCGAGGGTATACACCGGGTCCAGCGCCAGCAGCGGCTCCTGGAAGATCATCGCCACGCGCTTGCCGCGCAGCTGCGACAGGGCGCCGCCGCCCATGCCGAGCACGTCCTGCCCGGCCACTTCCAGTGCGCCCGAGTAGCGGGTGGTCTTCTCCGGGTGCAGGCGCATCATCGCCCGCAGGGTAACGCTCTTGCCCGAGCCGGATTCGCCGATCAGCGCCACCACTTCGCCACGGTCGACCGTCAGGTCGACGCCGTTGACCGCCTGGATGCGCTTGCCCGGCGGGTTGAATTCCACGTACAGCTCGCGCAGACGGATCATCGGGTCAGACATGCGCCACCTCCTGGACGGGGATCAGCCGCCGGTCGTAGCCGGACTCCGGCTCGTGCCGCAGGCAGGCCACGGCGTGCCCGGGCAGCGCCTCGTGAAAGCGCGGCGCGCGCTCGGCGCAGACCGGCTGGGCATAGGCGCAACGGGTATGGAAACGGCAGCCGGACGGCGGATCGATGGGGTTCGGCGGGTCGCCGGCCAGCGGCGCCTGCTCGGTGCGCTTGAGCGGATCGGTGCTCGGCATCGAGCGCAGCAGCGCCTCGGTGTAGGGGTGCAGCGGGCGCTCGAACAGCGCCTCGGCCTCGCCCACTTCCACCACCTCGCCGAGGTACATCACCAGTACCCGGTCGGAGACGTAGCGCACCACGCCGAGGTCGTGGCTGATGAACAGGTAGGTCAGGCCGAAGTCCTGCTTGAGGTCCTGCAGCAGGTTGAGCACCTGCGCCTCGACCGACTTGTCCAGCGCCGAGACCGACTCGTCGAGGATGATCAGCCGCGGCTCCAGCGCCAGCGCACGGGCGATGTTGACCCGCTGGCGCTGGCCGCCGGACAGCTCGTGCGGGTAGCGCCCGGCGAAGCGCGCCGGCTCCAGGCCGACCCGCGCCAGCAGGTCGTGGGCGCGGGCCAGCGCCTCGCGCCTGGACACGCCGTGCACGGTGGGGCCGAAGGCGATGGAGTCCTCGATGGTCATGCGCGGGTTGAGCGAGGAGTAGCTGTCCTGAAACACCATCTGCGTCTGCCGCCGGTACTCGCGCAGGCTCAGGCCGGCGCCCAGCGCCTGGCCGTCGAACACCAGCTCGCCGCTGTCCTGGGCGGTGAGCTGCATCAGCAGGCGCGCGGTGGTCGACTTGCCGCAACCGGACTCGCCGACCACGCCGAGGGTCTCGCCCTTGAGGATCTCGAAGCTCACGCCGTCGACCGCGCGCACCGCCAGGCGCTCGCGGCGCAGGCCGAAGCCGGTCTTCTTCAGCGGGAAGTGCTTCTTCAGGTCACGGACGATCAGCAGCGGCTGGCGCGGCCCGCCGAGGTCGCGGCGGTCCTTCGGCAGCACCTGAGGGGTAGGGTTCATTGCTTGACCTCCATCGCCGAGCGCAGGCCGTCGGCCAGCATGTTGAAGGACACCGAGGTGATGAAGATCATCACGCCCGGCAGCGCCGCGACCCAGGGCTGGGTGTAGATGGCGGTGCGCAGGGTGTTGAGCATCAGCCCCCACTCCGGCTCCGGCGGCTTGACGCCGAGGCCGAGGAAGGACAGCCCGGAGGCGAGGATCATCGACACCGAGATCAACCCGGTGGCGTAGACGAAGATCGGCCCGATGACGTTGCCCAGCACGTGGCGGCGCACGATCAGCAGCGCCGAGGCGCCGGATGCGCGGGCGGCATCGACGTAGTCGCTGCGGCGCACGCCGGTGGTCACGCTCTCGGCGATACGCGCGATCTGCGGGATGAACACCACGGTCAGCGACACCAGCGCATTGACGATGCCGGCGCCCAGCGCCCCGGACAGGGCGATCGCCAGCAGCACCGAGGGGAAGGCGTAGAGCACGTCGATGCAGCGCATGATCAGGCTGTTCGCCCAGCCGCCGACGTAGCCGGCGAAGATGCCGATGGCGCTGCCGATGACGAAGGCGATGATCACCGGCGCGATGCCCATGAACAGCGACAGCCGGGCGCCGAGGATCAGCCTCGAGAGCAGGTCGCGGCCCAGCTCGTCGCTGCCCAGCGGCAGGCCCTCGGTGCCGATCGGCTTGAGGCGCTTGAGCATGGAGGTGGCGAAGGGATCCTGCGGCATCAGCCAGGGGGCGAACACGGCCATCAGGATCAGCAGCAGGATCACTGTGGCGGCGATCATCGCCACCGGGTTGCGCAGCAGCCGGCGCAGCACGTTGGCGGCGTGGCCGCGCGAGCGCTGCACGGGTGCGCGCTCGACGGAGATGGTTTCGGGATGCATGGCAGTCATCTCAGCCCCTCTCGATGCGTGGGTCGAGGACGGTCTGCAGCACGTCCACCAGCAGGTTCAGCAGCACGAAGAACAGCGCCAGGATCAGGATCGAGCCCTGCAGCAGCGGCAGGTCGCGCTGGAAGATCGCCTGGTTGAGCAGAAAGCCGGTGCCCGGCCAGGAGAACACTGTCTCGATCAGGATCGAACCGCCGAGCAGGTAGCCCAGCTGCAGGCCGACCACCGCCAGCGCGGTGGGTGCGCAGTTCTTCACCACGTGGCGCAGCACGCCGAGCTCGCCGAGCCCGCGGGCGCGCAGGCCGACCACGAACTCCTGCGACAGGGTGTCGGCCACCAGCGCGCGCACGGTGCGCGCGACTATGCCCATGGGGATGAACGACATGGTCAGCGCTGGCAGGATCAGGTACTGCACGTGGGCCCAGTCCCAGGCCCAGTCGCTGGAGCCGCCGGGGCCCGCGCCGGTGGCCGGCAGCCACATCAGCTGCGCGGAAAAGACGATCACCAGCACCATGCCCAGCCAGTAGTTGGGCAGGCTGACGCCGATCACCGAGACGAACGAGGCCAGGCGGTCGGCCCAGGAGTTGCGGAAGTAGCCGGCGACGAAGCCGAACAGCGAGCCCAGGCTGAAGCCGATCAGGCTGGCCAGCACGGCGATCATCAGGGTGTTGCCCACGGCCCTGAACACCTCGCCGGTGACCGGGCGGCTGGTGGCGATGGAGGTGCCGAGGTCGCCGTGCAGGGCGCGCCACAGCCAGCGCAGGAATTGCTCGAGCAGCGGCCGATCGAAGCCGTACAGCTGCATCATCTGCCGCTGCAGCTCGGCCGAGGCGTCGGCCGGCAGGATCGACACCAGCGGGTCGCCGGGCGAGAGGTGCACGAGCATGAAACACAGGAAGGACACGCCGAGCATGATCGGCAGGGCGTAGCCGAGACGGCGCAGGAGGTAGCCAGTCATCGCGAAACCTCTGGGTGGGAGCGGCCCTGGCGCGGTCTCGCGCCAGGGCCGGGGTGCGGCGTTACTCCATCGTCATGGTGGCGATGTCGATGAACCAGCTCTTGGGCTGCACCACGTTGCCGATCTTCGCCGACAGCGCGCGCGGCCCGACGTCATGGGCGACGAACAGGAAGGGCGCCTGATCGACGATGTTCGCGTGCAGTTCGCCGAGGGCCTGGTTGCGCGCCTGTTCGTCGAAGGTGGTGCGCGCCTTCTCGACCAGGGCATCGGTCTCGTCGCTGGTGAAGTAGCCCCAGTTGTTGGAGACCGGCGGCAGCGCCTTGCTGCTGACGAAGCGCACCATGGCGAAGAACGGGTCCATCACCGCGGCGCTGACGTTGGTGGCGTGGGCGCCGTGCGCGGCCGGGTCCTTGGCGCCCAGGCGCCAGCTGGAGAACAGCGTGTTCCACTCGACAACGTCGAATTCCACGTCGAAGTAGCAGTCCTTGAGGTTCTGCTGGATGTACTCGTTCATCGGCAGCGGCTGCATCTGCCCGGAGCCGGAGGCCGAGGTCTGCACCTTGACCTTCGCCGGCTTGGAGGCGGAATAGCCGGCCTCGGCCATCAGCTTCTGCGCCGCGTCGACGTCGTAGCGCACCTGGAAGGTCGGCGAGCCGCGCCACGGGTCGCCCGGCTCCACCACGCCGGTGGCCGGTTCCATCAGGCCGCTGAGCAGCGCCTTGAGCTCCTCGCGGTTGACGCACAGGTTGGCCGCCTGGCGCACCTTGAGGTCGCTGAATGGCGACTCCGGCAGCAGGGAGAACTGCCAGGGCCACAGGTGCGGCTGCAGGTTCGAGTAGAGCTTGTAGCCGCGCGCCTGGATGGCGTCGAGCGAATCCGGCGCCGGCGCCTCGATCCAGTCCACCTGCCCGGACATCAGCGCGGCGGTCCGCGCGCTCGCCTCCGGCAGCGGCAGCAGCACCACGCGGTCGATCTTCGGCCGGCGCTTGTCGTCCCAGTAGCCGGCGTTGGCGACCATTTCCAGGCGCTCGCGTGGGACGAAGCGAGCCATCTTGAACGGGCCGGTGCCGGAGGCATCGGCGGCGAACGCGGCCCAGGCCTGGCGCGAGCGTTCGGCCGGGTCGCTGACCGAGGCGGGCACGGCGTCGAACTTGGCCTGCCAGTGCTTCGGCGAGGCCATGAACAGGTTGGTGAGGTTGTAGGGCAGGAAGGAATCCGGCTCGGAGGTGGTCAGCTCCACCGTCAGCGGGTCGATCGCCCGCGCCGAACGCAGGGTAGGCATGCGCGAGGCGGTCACCCCTACCTGCGAGGCGTCGTAGTGCGGGGCGTCCTTGTTCAGCACCTTCTCGACGTTCCACACCACCGCGGCGGCGTCGAGCGGCGAGCCGTCGTGGAAGGTCACCCCCTCGCGCAGCTTGAAGATCCACTTGGTCTGGTCCGCCTCATCGACCGACCAGGACTCGGCTAGCCCGGGGATCAGCTCGCTGGCCTTGTCGGCGGAGCTCAGGTCCCACTGGGTCAGCGCGTCGTAGAGAGTGATGCCGGTGAAGCGGTTGCCCTCGTAGCCCTGGTCCGGCTGCCCCAGCGTGCGAGGGATGTCTCCGGCCGTCATGGCGATGCGGAGGATCTTTTCCTGGGCCTGGGCGGCGCCGGTGTGACCCAGTGCCAGGGAAAAGGCCAGTGCGAGTCCGGCAATCGCGAACACCGGACGTTGTTTCGGCAGCTTCATGCTCATCGGAGACCTCATCACAGGGAATCTGCTCGAGTTCTGCAACCAGCATGCCATTCGATTTTTATGTATCGATAATCGATTCAAGCGCCGTTAAGCTGCTCTCATGACAACCATTCTTCGTTCGAATGGCGCCTGTCCCGCGTGACCCACGAGGCGGCACGTGCGCCTGATCAGTGCGCCAGCGACTCGGAAATGCCCCGCGCGCACTCCACCACCAGAGGCGCGAGACGCTGCGTCGCCTCTTCCAGGCTCCAGCGGCTGGTCGGCGGCGCCAGGTGCACCGCGCCGACGGCCTCGCCGTGGCGGTCGACGATGGCCGCGGCGATGCCCATGTCGCCGAGAAACAACTCCTCGCAGTTGACCGCGTAACCCACCTGCCGGCAGGTGCGGATGGCCTGCAGGATGTCGTCGACGCCGGTGAGCGTGGCCGGCGTGCGGGCTTCGCGGTGCGCCGCCTCGAGCAGCGCGCGGGCCTGCTGGTCGGTCTGACGGCTGAGGTAGGCGCGCCCCGAACTGGTGCAATACATGGGAATGCGCATGCCGACCGGCGTCAGCACCGGGATGGACTGGGTGGTCATGATCTGCGACATGTAGACCATGTACTGGCCCACCGGCTCGGTCAGGCTGGCGGTCTCCCCGCTGGTCCTGGCCAACTGCGCGAGATAGGGATGGGCCAGGCGCACCAGCGGATGGGACGCCAGGTAGTTGAAGCCGAGCTCGATCACCTTGGGCAGCAGCCGGAAGCGCCGGCTGCGCCGGTCGCGGCCGATGTAGCCGAGCACTTCAAGGGTGTGCACGGCGCGCTGCGCCGAGCCCTTGCTCATGTCGGCCAGGCGCGCGACCTCGGCCAGAGTCAGCGTGCGATGCGCGGGGTCGAACGCCCGCAGCACGGCCAGCCCCTTTTCCAGCGACTGATTGAAGAGGGGATCGGTCGCCTCGCTGCGTTCCTTGCCGGTCGCGCCGGTCGATCCGGATCCTGCCATGGGAGGTCGAGAGCTCAAGTTAAGCGGGGCTGAGCATCTTACCGGGAAAATCCGCCTTGTTCTGCCTGCGCCGACGGGGCTGGCGCAGGCGCTGGCCGGCTATGTCCGCTGCCAAGGGTCAGCCGTGGCAAAACTCGCCGATGCGCTCGTACACCAGGGTGTGCCGCTGGCCCTTGGAATCCTCGTAGACCATGGTCGCCTCGCCGACTTCGCAACCCTTCGGGTTTTCCATCGAGATCACCTTGGCGATGTCCAGCTTCTGGCCATAGTGGTAGACCTCGGGCTGGTCGGCCAGAGCTCCGGTGGAAGCCAGCAGCAGCGCGGCGAGGAATGTCATCTGTTTCATCTTGCACCTCCGGAATGAATCGGTGCGGGCAGGTTAGGGAAAGGTGCCGGGCGGAAAAATGGCGATCCGGCGAAGGCACCCTTGCCTGTCAGGTAACAGTCGGCCCCGGCGGGGCCCGGTCGCTCGTTCCGGCCTCGCTCGGCGTCGCCCAGTAGCGCGGGTCCTCCAGCGTCGCGCGCAAGCCGGCGAAAGCATGCGGGACCTCGTGCCTGAGGAACTCGACCCAGGTCTTGACCTTGGCATCGAGGAAGCGCCGTGACGGATAGAGCGCGTAGACCCCTTTCTCGTGCAGCCGGTGCCGCGGCAGCAGGCGGACCAGCCGACCCTGCTCGAGCAGGCCGGCGGCCGCGAAGTCGGGCAGCAGGCAGATGCCCATGCCCGCCGTGGCGGCCTGGGCGATGGCTTCGGCGACGTTCACCTGGAAGGCCACCGCCGGCCGGATCGTGTGCTCCACCCCGTCCTCCCTGAACACCCAGCCTTCCGGAAACGCGGGGTCCACCAGATGCAGGCAGCGGTGCTCGACCAGATCCTCCGGCGTGTCCGGCACGCCGTGTTCGCGCAGATAGTCGGGCGATGCGCAGACCACGCAGAACATCTCCCCGATGCGCTGGGCGATCAGCTCGGAGTCCGGCAGTTGCCGCGACAGGGTGATGACTACGTCATGGCCTTCCTCGAGCAGGTCGGGCTGACGCTGGGACAGGCTCAGGTCCAGTTGCACGTCCGGGCAGCGTTCGCGATAGCGCGCCGCCAGCGGGGCGAGCAGCTGCGTGCCGAAACCGATGATCGAATGCACCCGCAGCCGGCCCTTGGGCGTGAGGTGCGCGCCGCGCGCCTCGGCGGCGGCGTTCTCCAGCTCGAGCAGAATCGGCCGGCAGCGCTCCAGGTAATGCGCGCCGGCATCGGTCAGCCGCACCCGGCGAGTGGTGCGCTGCAGCAGGCGCGCCTGCAGGTGGCGTTCGAGGTCCGAGACCAGCCGCGACACGTGGGCGGTGGACAGGTTCGCCGACTCCGCCGCGGCGGTGAAACTGCCCATGTCCGCCACCCGCGCGAAGGTTCGTATGGCCTGTATGAGATCCAAGGATGCACCTGCGCGAACGAAAGATGCGGGCGATTATCTCTCGATAGGTAACAGTGCTTCACCTGTCTGCCGGTTTTTCCGACGAGGAGCCCCTCCTAGACTCCCGCATACCGCGCAGGCCACGCCTGCCGGGAACCTTTCTCCTGGCGCTGATGCGTGCTCCTTCGTCAGCGTTTTCCCAAGCCGCGCAGATTTCTGCGCGGTTTTTTTTGGAAGACGTCGTGACAGGAGCAAGATGCCAATACATGCAGGATGCCGGCAGCGGTTCACCAGGGCGGGGCGAATGGCTAGTGGCCTGGTGGGGGAGGGGGAAGGCAGCGTTAATGCCGTCGTGGATGGCCTGGCCACTAGTGGTCGGAGTTCGATACCACGATTTTCGGTCGCTCGCCAAGTTGGGAAGGCACCTGCTCGGCGCTGTCCATCGCCTTGTTCAACTGGGCCACGCACAGGTCCATGGCGGCCTGCCGGCGCGTGGCGTCGGGCCAGTCGGTGTCGGCCAGGATCTCGATCAGATCGGTGGCCCCGCTTTCGCCGACCAGCATGCCGTGGGCGACCGACAGCCGGCGCCCCTGGAAGAGCAGCGTCAACGGCTCCCGGGTGAGAATCGAGGCACCTGCGCTCAGTAGACATTCGAGGTGCGTTCGAAGGGCGTGGTACTGCCGGCGTTCGTCGTTCATTTCGCTCATCGCTTCGTCTTCATCCTTGAAGGTGGTCACATTACAGCGAACTGGCCTTCGTCAGTGAAGGCATTTTGATATCTGGTTCGTAGACGGCGCTGTAATTTATCGAGTCACGAATTTCCAGGATATTCTAAGGCGCGCCTCGGACTGACGGCAGCGCACGATCGCCGGCGCCTGGGCTCAAATGGAAAGAGGCCATTGGTGGCCTTACTGCGAGGTGACTTATGCCAGAAGAACGTGCGAACGATCTGATGGGGCAGGGCCAGGACCCCAACCAACCTGGACGCGAGGCGCCTTCCCGCGACGATCCGGCTGTAGGCGACCCGTCGGGAGCCGCCGGCAAACCGGACGACGGCGGGCTGACCGACGAGGACATCGACATGTTCGAGGATGACCCGAACATTCCCACCGAGTAGCCCAGGACAAGCCCCGCGAATGCGGGGCTTGTCCTTTATGCATAGTTTCTATTTGTGGGAAATGGGTCCAGGTGCGCCACTGAGCCGCCAGAGCATGAGGGATCAGTACCCTGTTTCCAGCCCCGGTGCCTGCGCCTCGATTGCCGTTCAGCGACGGCGACGGCTATCGGTCGGTCATTGATCCCGCGCAGCGCTGGACAACCGGGCGGCCAGAGTCATGGTGAGCTGCGCGAAAAGCTTTCCGGCCAGAACGATGCCGATGAGTCTCATCGTCTGCAGCGCAACGACGAAACTGGCATCGGCACCGGTCTCCACGGCAATGATCGCCATTGCATCCAGCCCGCCCGGGCTGGTCGCGAGGAATACCGAAAGGAAGTCCTTCCCAAACAGGTAGCTCAGTGGCCATGCCAGACAGGCGCAGAGCAGCACCAGGGCAATGTTGGCGATGACCAGGGTGGGAATCATGCCTGCCACGCGCATGATTGTGGCGCGGTCGAAACGCAGGCCGATATAGCTGCCTATGGCGCCATAGGCCAGGGCCATGAGCGTGTCGTTGAGGGTGATGTCCAGCCAGCCTGCCAGTTGCAGTGCGCTGCCCAGGATGATCGGAGTAAGCAGCGCGCCGGCCGGGATCAGGCTGCCGCTGCACGCTCCCAGCAAGGCCAGCGCTAGCGTGATCATGAACCCTAGCCAGGTGAAAGGGGGCGCGAGCGTTGCGCTGGTTGCGTGATGGGCGGTTGCCGCGAACAGGTGGGCAATCCAGGCGCCGAGCATGACCACACATACGACGCGCATGTACTGCATGCACGCAACCAGGCGTCCATCGGCGCCATGTTCCTCGCCCATGGCGATCATGGCCGACGCGGCGCCGGGCGCGGTGCCCCAGGCTGCGGCATTGGCCGGAATCCTGGCCAGTGCCAGACACAGTCCGACACCGGCGCTGAGCAATATGGTCAACGCCGTTACCAGCAGCATCAGGTGCCAGTCCTTGCTCAGGGCCAGCAGCACGCCGAGCGTCACGGATTTGGCCACCATCAGCCCGACCACGCCCTGCCCTGAACGGAAGAACATCGGCGAAACCCGGACTCGGGTACCCATGATGCCCATGCACATCGCGACGGCCATCGGCCCGAGCAGAAGGGAGGCCGGCAGCCCCAGGTGGTGCAGCGCGAAACCGGCCAGCCCGCCTCCGATGATGAGCATCGCCCACTGCGCGACGAGGGGAAGCGAGGACAGCTGAGGGGGGTAAAGACGTTTCACAGAGCCCTTCGGCACACCTTTGTGTCATTGCGGTGGATGGCATGCAGCCGATGAAGCGGTGCCCGTCCGGATCGAAAGCGGCAGCGCCGAGGCACAAGCGCTCGTTTCAACTCTGCCATGGTTGGAACTGTTTGGGTTGCGCGGCGCGCGTTTTCCCGGCCGGGTCACTTTAAACAGGCGCTGCGCTGGCTAGTTTTCAAATAACTCATCAAGCCATGATTTTTGGTAAAACCGCGGCCGAGACGGTTCGTTATGATGGATTCAAGTGAAAACGGGGACGTGGTGTCGCTGCCTGGCAGCGGGATGCAGGCCTGACGCAGCCGGTATCTGAACACCCGCAAGATCCGGATCCACGGGGTATCCATTAATAAGAATCATAGGAGTCTCACATGCATAACAATAAGTTGAGAGCGCTTGCGTTCGTCGGCGTCACCAGCGTAATGAGTGTCCTGGGCTCTGCCGCCCACGCCGCGCAACTTTCGATAGCCACCGCCGGTACCACGGGCGTCTTCTATGCGTATGGCGGAGCCATGGCCAACGTGGTGAGCAAAAAGGTACCGGGCATCTCCATGGTCGCCGAGTCCACCGGCGGCACTGTCGAAAACATCAAGATGCTGGCCAAGGGGCAGGCGGACCTGGCCACCGCTTCCGCCGATGTGGTGCACGAGGCCTATGTCGATTTCGACAAGTCCAAGCACTTCAAGGAAAAGGTCGAACTCTACGGGCTGTTCAACATGTATCAGCAGCCCCACCACATCGTCACGCTCAAGGGTAGCGACATCAAGGATGTGACGGATATCCGCGGCGAGCGCATCGTCGTCGGTGCGCCGGGCTCCGGGACCGAGGTCAAGACGCGGATGATGCTGGAGTCGCTGGGCATCACCTACCGTGATTTCAGCCCGGAATTCCTGACCTTCGCCGAGGGTGTGGAAGCACTGCAGGACGGTACTGTCGAAGCTGTCTTTTTGGGCGTGAACTATCCTGCGCCGGCCGTCATGAGCCTCGCCATCACCAATCCCATCGAGCTTCTGTCCCTGTCGGACGAACAGATCGGAACCATCCAGAAAGCTTATCCGTTCCTCGAACGTGCGGTGATTCCGGCGGAGACGTACAAGGGCGTTTCCCATGATGCTCAAACGGTTTCCGTACAGACGCTCGTGGTGTCCAACACCAAGTTGTCCGAGGACGATGCCTACAACATCGTCAAGGCCGTTTTCGAAAACAAGGCCGAGCTGGAAAACATCAACCACGCTTTCAAGATGACCAAGCTGGAGGAAGCCGCCACTACCTCGGTGCCCCTGCATCCGGGCGCGGCTCGCTACTTCCGCGAGGTCGGCGTTCTGAAATGACGAAAGGAGGCGTTCGCGCCTCCTCTGGTTGATTGACCGTGCCTGTTTTCCGGCCGAGGAAAAGCTGCCATGACATCGAGGAAAACCTTGGGCGCGGCGATTATCGCCGTCTCCCTTCTGTTCACTACCTTTCAGGTCTATACCGCGAGTGCCGGCTTGATGACGGCATTGCTGCAGCGCAGTGTCCATCTGTCCTTCGTGCTGGTACTGGTATTCATGTTCTTCCCGGCAATCAAGGATTCTAAACGAACCTTCCTTGTCGATATTCCGCTCATGATCGCTGCCGCCGCCAGCGGGATCTACCTGTATCTGTCCTTCGACGACCTGATCTATCGCATCGGTGATCCGACCCATACCGATATGCTGGTCGGCTGCCTGACGCTGGTCGTGTTGCTCGAGGCCACTCGCCGCACCGTCGGCTGGGTGATGACCTTGCTGGCCTTGATCTCGCTGCTCTATAGCTACTTCGGCCAATACCTGCCTGCTCCGTTCGGGCATTCCGGCCGTGATCTCGAGCGTATCGTCACCCAGATGTTCTTCTCCACGGAAGGCATCTACGGCGTGCCGCTGGGCGTGGCCGCCACCTATGTATTTCTGTTCATTCTTTTCGGATCCTTCATGGAAAAGAGCGGGGTGGGCGCGATTTTCATCAACCTTGCCAACGCGTTCGCCGGCAAGTATCAAGGCGGCCCGGCCAAGGTGGGCATCATTTCCACCGCGACGGTGGGGATGGTTTCCGGTAGCCCTGTTTCCGATGCGGCGACTACCGGCGCCTTCACCATTCCGATGATGAAACGGGTCGGCTACAAGGCGCGTACCGCCGCGGCGATCGAGGCGGTGGGTGCGTCCGGTGCTTCGCTGATGCCACCGGTAATGGGCGCTGGCGCGTTCGTCATGGCCGACATGACGGGGGTGCCGTACAGCGAAGTCATCCTGCACGCGATCATTCCCGCGCTGCTGTTCTACGTCGCGCTGATGTGCGTGGTCGGCAACGAGGCGCGCAAGCATGACCTGAAGTCGCTTCCGGCCGCGGAAATCCCGGCCAGGCGTGATGCGCTGATGAAGAGTTTGCGGCTGCTCATCCCATTGAGCGTGCTCATCGTCTCACTGGCCGTATTGCGGGTTTCACCCTTGCGTGCCGCGCTGTTCGCCACTGGCGTGATTCTGGTCACCACCTTCATCTACAACTTCTTCAAGCCAGAACTGAAGGTTCCGGTGAAGAATCTAATCGAGGCACTGATCGAAACGCCTCGCAAGGTCCTGGTGGTATCGGTCGCTTGTGCAACGGCCGGCATCATCATCGGCATGCTGGGCATGACCGGCCTGGGACTCAAGCTGTCGGACATTCTCATGTCCGCATCCCATGGCTACCTGCCACTGGCGCTGCTGTTCGCCATGGTGATTTCCATCGTCCTGGGCATGGGCCTGCCGCCGACTGCAGCCTATATCGTGATGGCCGTGACCGCCGCGCCCTTCCTGGTGCAGATGGGCGTACCGGTGATCGTCGCGCACTTCTTCGTGTTCATCTATTGCTGCTACGCGCCCATCACCCCGCCTGTGGCGCTGGCCGCCTATACCACCGCGGGTATTGCAGGGTGTGACCCGTTCAAGGCGGGTATCGAAGCGTTCCGGATCAGCCTGACCGGGTTCGTTCTTCCGGTGATGGTGGTCTACAACCATGCACTGCTTGGGATCGGCGATTGGCAACAGGTACTGTCCGCCTGCGTATTGGGATTGTTCGCGGTGTGGATGATGTCCATCGCGCTGGTCGGCTGGTTCCAGCGGCGCGTGAACCTGGTGTGGCGGTTGCTGCTGGCCGCCGCGGCGCTGGGATGCCTGGTTCCGGTGCTGTGGGCCAATGTCTCCGCGCTGATCGTGCTGGCCAGCTTCGTTCTGACGCAGACCGCGCTGCTCAAACGGCGTGGTCCGGTCGCCAGCCTCTCGTGAGGTACCGCAACGCATGGCCCGTTATAGGGGCCATGCGTTGCGCTTAGCTACCGGCGTTGGGCTGCTTTCTCTAGTAGGCTTGCTGCAATCAAGCCAGCAAAGATCATGCATATGCACAATATCGTCCCGCCTCTGAACGCGCTGCGAGTTTTCGAGGCTGTCGCTCGGCTCAGGAGCTTTTCCAAGGCGGCGGATGAGCTCCATGTCAGCCAGTCGGCTGTCAGCAGGCAGATCAGCCTGCTGGAAAGCTATCTGGACGTGCAGTTCTTCCATCGCGATCGCGCCGGTATCCGCCTGACCGAGCTTGGCCAGCAGTACTTCGATGGTGTGCAGCCCGCATTCAACCAGATCATCGAAGCGACCAGAGGACTGACGGAAAAGCTCGAGGACGAGCCGCTGCGGATACGCGTCTATTCGACCTTCGCGGCCCGCTGGCTCATGCACCGCCTGCCCAAGCTGCAAAAAGCTCACCCGGATCTTCGCATCCGCATCATGACGGCCGTCGCACCGGTGGATTTCGCCAGCGAACGGGTGGATGGCTCGATACAGCTTGGCAAGGGGGACTGGGAGGGGCTGCGTTGCGATTTCCTGTTCGGCGACGAACTGCGACCGGTCTGCAAGCCAAGACTGGTATCCGGAATGCCGTTTGGGAGAAAGCCGGAGGACGTGCTCAAGTACCCGCTCATTCACTCGCATTACCGCAAGCAGGACTGGCAGGACTGGTTCGCCTCGGCGGGCATCGAATACAGCATCGAAAAGGAACCCTTCATGCTGCCCAGCTCGCTGCTGGCATACCAGGCGGCGCAGGACGGCCTGGGCATCGCCATCGCCCAGACGCGCATGGTGGAGCAGGAGCTGCGTTCCGGCACGCTGATCTACTTCTGCGAGCACACCTTCGCGCGAGATCTCGGCTACTACCTCGTCAGCCAGCCGAACTCGCCCTTCGAACCCAAGATCGCCCGTTTCCGGGATTGGCTGATGGAGGAGATCGGCTGACATGTCCGGGCTGGCCGCTACCCACGAACGATAGGATTTCCATGGCCACATTAATAGAACAACTAGCCGACTACAGCGCTTGCGAGGCGCGCTCCACCTTGCGCAGCGACGTACGCCATCACGCCAAGCGCGCGGTACTGGACTGGTTCGCCGCGCTTTATCCGGGCACCCGCGAACCGGTTGCCGAGCGCCTGGCCAAGGCCTATGCCGACCAGCGCGGCCTCGGCAGGAGCAGCCTGCCGGGATTCGGCTCCACTTCGACGCCCGAGTCGGCGGCATGGATCAACGGTACCTCGTCCCATGCGGTGGAATTCGACGACATCTTCAGGGACGCGGTGTATCACCCGGGCGTTCCGGTCATCGCGGCGGCGCTGGCGGTAGGCGAGCACGTCGGCGCCTCGGGCGAGGACTTCCTGCGTGCGGTGGTGGTCGGCTATGAGATCTCCACCCGCATCGGCGCTGCGGTGCAGCCATCCCATTACCATTTCTTCCACACCACCGGCACCATCGGCTGCTTCGCCAGCGCGGCCGCGGCCGCTTATCTGCTGGCGCCCGGAGACCGCGACGTGACCGGGCATGCGCTGGCGACTGCCGGCTCGTTCGCCGCCGGCCTGCAGCAGGCGTTCCGCTCCGACTCCATGACCAAGGCCTTGCATGGCGGTCATGCCGCGTCCGCAGGGGTGACGGCCGCGCGGGTGGCTGCCAATGGCATCACCGGCGCGCTGGATATCCTGGAAGGGGAGGTCGGCTTCGGCGCGGCCATGAGCAAGGGGCCGCAGTGGCACAAGGTCACCGAAGGCCTCGGCGAAACCTACAACATCACCCGGATCACGCAGAAGGCCCATTGCTGCTGCGGCCACACCTTCGCCGCGATCGATGCGGTGCAGGCGTTGCGCGCTCAGCTGAGCGAGGCCGAGCGCGAGCGCGTGGCGCGGATCGAGGTCGATACATACCAGACGGCTCTGGACGTGACGGGCAACCACC
Source organism: Stutzerimonas azotifigens DSM 17556 (assembly GCF_000425625.1). Lineage (GTDB taxonomy): Bacteria > Pseudomonadota > Gammaproteobacteria > Pseudomonadales > Pseudomonadaceae > Stutzerimonas > Stutzerimonas azotifigens. Next base: position 130,397 of record NZ_AUDU01000028.1, on the reverse strand, counting down.
ATCCGGTCTCCGCCTACCAGGCCAAATTCAGCATGCCTTACGTGCTGGTCCAGGCCCTGCGTTACGGCAGCGTGCGTCTCGAAGCCTTCTCCGAGGCGCGTCTGAGGGAAGCCGAAAGTCGCAGCATGATGCAGCGGGTCGTGCTGAACGCCGCTGCCGAGCTAACGGCGCAATTCCCGCAGGCGCGGGCGGCGCGGGTGCGCCTGGTGCTCGAGGATGGCCGTGTGCTCGAACACTTCTCTCCGTTCCGCAAAGGGGATCCGGAAGCTCCGCTCAGCGATATCGAGCTGGAAGACAAGTTCGCCGAACTGGTCACCCCGGTGACGGGCGCCGAATCCATGCGCTGGCTCAGCGGGCAGATCCGGAAGCTGGAGCAGCTGCAGCTGTCGGACCTGAATCTCGTCTCGCTTGGCTGAGGCATTCGGCCGAGACTCATTTGAGCCAGGGCCCTGTACAGGGCCCTGGCTCATCGCATCGACGACGACAGTGACGGTGGACAGGGTTCCGCGAGTACCTGCTCGATGAAACGACACGAGGCCCCGTGCGGTCAGCTGCGCGGGGCCTCGTGCTCTGCGGGCTGGTTTCAGGCGGTGGCGGCGTCGCTCTGCGAGAATGCGTTCAGGTGGTGGAACATCGCCAGATCGCCCTTGATGAAGCCTGCGCCAGTCACGGCAGCCAGCTGCTGCTGGAGGGCCTTCAGGCTGGCCAGTGGCTGTCGGGCCGACCAGAACGCCGGGCCCCCTTCCCATTTGGGAAAGCCGAAACCATTGACCAGTACCAAGTCGATGTCGCTCGCCCGTGTGGTGACCCCCTCGGTCATGAGCAGGGCGGCTTCGTTGGCCATGGTCGTCAGCACGCGCTCGACGATGTCGCCGGGGCTGAAGGTCCGGCGTGCGATGCCCTTGCGCGCGGACTCCCGCTCGATCAGTTCGGTCACGCGTGGATCCTCGTTGCGACGACCTTGCTCGTCGTAGCGGTAATAGCCCGCGCCGGTTTTGCGACCGAGACGGCCCTGCTCGCAAAGCAGATCGGGGATATCGACATAGCGCATGTTGACATCGCGTAGGTGGGAGCGGGCCTGGCGCATGCGCCAGGCGATATCCAACCCGGACAGGTCGGCCACGGCGAAGGGGCCCATGGCCATGCCGAAAGTCTCCATCGCCTCGTCGATCTGCGCTGGCAGAGCGCCTTCTTCCAGCATCAGTTCGCACTGCTGGCGATACGCGGCGTAGATACGGTTACCGATGAAACCGAATGCGTTGTTGGTCAGTATCGGCAGCTTGCCGAGCCGTCTCACCAGGGCGAAGCCGGTGCTGATGGTTTCCGGCGCGGTGTACATCCCACGCACCACTTCCACCAGGCGCATGACGTTGGCCGGGCTGAAGAAGTGCAGGCCCATGACACGTTGCGGGTGCTTGGCCGCCTCGGCAATCTGGTCGACATCCAGGTAGGAGGTATTGGTGGCGAAGATGGCCTCTTCGTCGAGCAGTGGCTCGACCTGGCGCAGAAGCTCCTGCTTGACGGTCAGGTCCTCGAAAACGGCTTCGATGACCAGTTGCGCCCGGGATACCTGTTCCCAGTCCATGCTGGCATGCAGCCGTGCAAGGTCGGCCTCGGCGCGAGCCTCGTCGATGCGGCCGGTAGCAACGCGCCGATCGTAGTCGGCCCGGATGCGCTCCATGCCTTTGTTCAGTGCCGCCTCGTCTCGCTCCAGCAGCACGACCGGGAGCCCGGCCTGCAGGATGGCCAGGGCAATGCCGCTGCCCATGGTGCCGGCACCGATGACGGCAGTGCGTTCTATGCTTCGCGGCTCGATGCCATCGAGCTCGATCCGCTTGGCGGACTGGCGTTCAGCGAAAAACAGGTGGCGCAGTGCGAAGGCTTCGGTGGACAGGCGCAACCGCTGGAAGACTTCGCGTTCGGCGGCCAGCGCGAGGTCGATGGGCTGTGTGGCCGCATCCAGCACCGCATCGATGGCCGCACTGACCTGCGGTCGGTTGCGGCCGGCCTTGAGCGCCTTGGCGCGGGCCTGCTCGATTTGCGCCGAGTCGCTTGCCGGCGTGTTCATGTCACGAATGCGTCGCTTGTCCGGCAGGCGTCGCACGTAATCCACCGCGAAGCTGGCCAGGTCACCCTCGGCGACGGCGTCGACCATACCCAGCGCCAGCGCCTCGGAGGCTTCCACCCGGGCGCCGCTGCAGATCAGTTCGATGGCCTTGGGAATGCCGACCAGACGAGGCAGGCGCTGGGTCCCGCCAGCGCCTGGAATCATGCCCAGGGTCACTTCCGGCAGGCCCAGCAGACAGCCTGGCGCGGCGACTCGGGCATCGCAGCCCAGCGCCAGCTCGAAACCGCCGCCCAGCGCCGCACCGTGCACGGCCGCGATGATCGGTTTGCTGCACTGCTCGATGGCGCGGATCACTTCCGGCAACTGCGGCTCTTCCAGCGGCTTGCCGAACTCGTTGAGGTCGGAGCCGGCGATGAACATCTTGCCCGCGCCTATCAGTACCGCTCCGATCAGCTGTGAATCGCTTTCCACCTGCTTCACCGCCCGCAGCAGCCCCTCTCGGACCTCCAGCGAGCCGGCATTGACCGGAGGGTTATCGATGTATATCAGCGCGACGGGGCCGTTGCGCTCCAAGGTGATGCGCTGGTTCATTGAATGCTCCTCAGGCAATTCGTATCAGTGCGTCGACGGCGACCACACCTTCGCCTTTGGCCTTCACCAGTAGCGGGTTGATTTCGGCATCGAGCACCGTGCAGTCTTCCTGCAGGGCCAGCCTGGAAAACGCGCTGACGGCCTGGGCGATGGCTTCCAGGTCGCCTTCCTCGCGGCCACGGTAACCCGCCAGGGCCTTGAGCGCCTTGACCTCGCCGACCATTTCCCGGGCCTGTTCGAGGCTGACCGGGGCCAGGCGCATGGCTCGGTCGCAATAGATCTCGGTCAGAATTCCGCCAGCGGCCAGCATCACCAGCGGGCCGACGTCCGGATCGCGGCGATAGCCCACCAGCACCTCACCCAGCCCCTTGCCCATGGCCTGCACCAGGACCTTGTCCACGCTCAGCTCAGGCAGGTGGGTGGCGACATTATCCGCGATGTGCCGCATGGCTTCGGCCAGTTGCCGTGCGTCACGGACCGGCAGCACCACTCCGCCGACGTCGGTCTTGTGGGCGATTTCGCTGTGTAGCACCTTGACCACCACCGGATAGTCGAAGGGCAGTTCGGGCACCGGCTGGTTCACGTCGAGCACAGTGTACGGGGCATGGGTGACGCCAAGCGGAGCCACCATCGCGTAGGCATCCGCCTCGTTGAGCATGCGCTCCCCTCGCGGTGCCGCCTGGACGCTGGTCGGCTCGCTGGGCACGCGTCGGGCGAAGGCGGCGGCGATGACGTCACCGCATGCCTCCGGCGTGCGGAAGCACGGCACGCCGGCTGCAGTCAGCAGCTCGAGGGCGGAGGACGCCTCGGGGACGACGAAGCACGCCAGTGGCTTGTCGCCGAAGCCGAAGGAGTCGACCACCGGTTTGACCGCCAGCTCCGGGTTGTAACGGGCCGAGGAGCCAACGGTGGCGACCACCATGTCGAACTCCGGCGCAGTCAGCATGACTTCCAGCGTCGCCTTCATCACGTCATAGCGGGTGCCGGCGAGCGTCAGGTCGACGATTCCGCCATGGTTTACCTCGATGCCGCGCTCGGCTAGGCGGGCACGCGTTTCCGCGGTCGGCGGTACCACCGAAACGTCGCGCACGCCCAACTGGTCCACCGCCATGGCGGCGCCCCCGCCGGTGGTGGTGACCACGCCAACGGTGGGCCTGCGCCCGGCCTGCTTGCGCAGCCCCTCGACCGGCAGGCGCGAGAGCAGCGGCAGGGCTTCGAGAAATCCCTCCAGGGTTTCCACCCGGGCAATGCCGCAATCACGGAAAAAGGTTTCGGCGACGGCATCCTCGCCGGCCAGCGCCCCGGTGTGGGAGACGGCCAGTTCCGCCGCGACGTCGGAGCGGCCCAGCTTGTACGCGACCACCGGCTTGCCGCGCCTGGCCGCGCCGATGGCAAAACGGCGCAGGACGTCGGCATGGTTCAGGGATTCGAGAAACAGCATGTAACCGGTGATATTTGGATCATCCAGGGTGCTTTCGCAGATTTCACCGATGCACAGGTTGGTTTCGCTGCCGACCGAAACCAGCCCGGAGAAGCCGATGCCCTTGGCCCGGCCGCGGGACGCCAGAGCCCCCAGCATGCTGCCGCTATGCGAGGCGCAAAATATGCCGCCGAGCGGCAGGTCCGGCTCGGCGAAGGCGGCGTTGGCGGTCAGCACCAGTCTTTCGCGCAGGTTGACCACACCGAGGCTGGACGGGCCGAGCACGCGAACCCCGGTTTCCTCGGCGATCTGCCGCAGGCGCTGTTCACGGGCACAACCCTCGGGGCCCGATTCGGAAAAGCCGCCGGCCAGGATCGTCGCTACGCGGATGCCCAGGCGGCCGCATTCGGCGACGGCTTCCACCGCGAGGTCGGAGTTGGTCAGGATGAAGGCGTGGTCCGGCGCCTCGGGCAGAGCGGCAAGCGACGGATAGGCCTGTTCGCCCTGCACCTCGGCACGGGTCGGGTTGACGTTGTAGATCTTGCCGGCGTACCCGGCTGCTCGCAGAAAGCGCAGCGGGCGGGCGGCCGTCTTGCTGGCGTCGTCGGAAATGCCGACCAACGCGATGCTTTTGGGGCGCAGCAGCGCCGCGGCCACGGCGGGGTCCATTCTCTCATGCATGATCGCGCTCCTCAGGCCTTGGGCCGACGCTGGTCGAAACGGCGGCCGAAGACGTCTTCGGCAATGCGATTTTTCAGGATCTCGATTGAACCGCCTGCAATCATCCACCCGCGGGTGCGCTTGACGCAGTACTCGACCAGCGCCTCGGTGGAGTAACCATAGGCCCCCATTGCCTGCAAGGCTTCGTTGGCCACTTCCCAGCCTGCGAGGTTGCAGGCCATCTTGGCCACGCTGGTCTCGTAGGCCGAGGGCATCCCGTCGTCGGCATTCACGGCGGCCCGATACAGCAGCAACTGCGCCGCCTCGAGCTTGACCGCCATTTCCGCGAACTTCCATTGCAGGCCCTGGAATTCGCACAGCGGTCGGCCGAACTGCTCGCGCGTCAGGCAATGCTCGCGCGCGACGTTGAAGGCGTGGCGTCCCAGCGCCAGTGCGCGTGACGAGTTGCCAATACGCTCGATGTTGAAGCCGCTGATCTGCTTCTTGAAGCCGCCCGGGCCGAGCAGAAGATTTTCCTTTGGAATACGGCAATCGGCGAAGTACAGCTGGCTCCAGGCCTCGCCGCTCATGAATGCGGAGGGCTGGCCTATTTCGAAACCGGGGGTGCCGCGTTCGACGATCACCGAGCCGATGCCGTCAAGGCCCGGCCCGAAGCGGACGTAGATCAGAAAGGTATCTGCGTGAGGGCTATGGGTGGAGAAGACCTTCGAGCCGTTGATGACGTAGTGCTCGCCATCCTCTACCGCGTGGGTCCTCAGTTCGGTGACCGCGGAGCCCGCTCCCGGCTCGCTCATGCCAAGCGCCAGCAGGCTCTTGCCGGCGATCAGGTCCGGCAGAAAGCGCTCCTTCAGCTCGGGGGAGGCATATTCGGCGAAGGTACGGATGGGGCCGAAGTTGCCGGCCTGTACGACGTCGGCGCTCTTTGGGCAGACCAGGCCCAATTCCTGGATGGCGATCACCGCATCCATCAGCGTTCCCCCGATGCCCCCATCCTCTTCCTTGATGGTGATGCCCAGTAGGCCGTTATGCGCCAGCTTGGCCGCGACATCCCGCGGATAATCAGGAGAGTGGGCACGCTCCAGCGCCCCATCGGCCAGTTCGCGCTGAGCGAAGCGGCGGACGGAATCGGCGAATGCTTGTTGTTCTTCTGTGAGATGGAAATTCATGCTGAGATCCGCTGGTTTGATGAACTTGGAACGATGCTAGCCAAACAGGCAGGAACGCTGGTTTCCAAAAAATCATCCTCACATGACATATTCGAAACCGCGCCTGCGGGTAGGTCTGGCTAACATTCCGGCGTTTCCTACTTCTGGAGCGTTATCGATGCAGGCCTTTATTTGTGACGCGATACGAACACCCGTTGGCCGCTTTGGCGGCGCGCTGGCTTCGATTCGCACCGACGACCTGGCGGCGATTCCCATCCGCGCCTTATTGGAAAGGAACCCCGACGTCGACTGGGCCGCCGTGGACGACGTCATTCTCGGCTGTGCCAACCAGGCGGGCGAAGACAACCGGAACGTCGGGCGCATGGCGTTGCTGCTCGCCGGCCTGCCGCAAACCGTACCGGGCAACACCATCAACCGGCTCTGTGGCTCGGGCCTGGACGCCGTGGGTACGGCGGCACGGGCCATCCGTTCGGGCGAATGCCGGATGCTGATCGCCGGTGGCGTCGAGTCGATGAGCCGCGCGCCCTTCGTCATGGGCAAGGCGGAGGCTGCCTATTCGCGCAACATGTCCCTTCAGGACACCACCATTGGCTGGCGCTTCGTCAACCCGCTCATGGAAAAGCTGTACGGGGTCGATGCCATGCCCGAAACAGCCGAGAACGTCGCCGAAATGTTCGGTGTTTCCCGGGTGGATCAGGATCTTTTTGCCCTGCGCAGCCAGGAAAAAGCGGCTGTCGCCCAGGCAGAAGGGTTGCTCGCTGCCGAGATCGTGCCGGTGCAGGTCCCGCAGCGTAAGGGACCCACGCTGGTGGTGGCCCAGGACGAGCATCCACGCGCGACCTCCCTGGAGGCGCTCGCCGCGCTGAAGCCTGTCGTACGTCCCCGGGGAACGGTGACCGCAGGCAATGCCAGCGGGGTGAACGATGGTGCTTGCGCACTGCTGCTGGCCAGCGCAGAGGCTTGCCAGGCGTACGGATTGAAACCCCGCGCGAAGGTGATCGGCACGGCCACCAGCGGCGTCGCCCCACGCATCATGGGCATGGGGCCGGTGCCGGCGACCCGTAAAGTGCTCGCGTTGACCGGGCTCGGACTGCAGGACATGGACGTTATCGAACTGAATGAAGCCTTCGCCAGCCAGGGCCTGGCGGTGATGCGCGAGCTGGGCCTGGCCGACGATGACGCGCGCGTGAATCGCCAAGGCGGAGCCATTGCACTGGGGCATCCACTGGGCATGAGCGGGGCGCGCCTGGTCACCACGGCGCTGAATCAGCTGGAACGCATGCAGGGCCGCTACGCCCTGTGCACCATGTGCGTGGGCGTGGGGCAAGGGATTGCGCTGATCATCGAGAGGGTTCGTTGAGGCCGTCGCAACGAAGTCGGTAGCAGGTCTTATCGATTACAGGGAGTTCGCTCCGCATAGGGTGGAGGAGTCTTCTTGGATGTTCTGTGAATCTCTGACGCTGGCTGGGTTGGAGATACGGCAGGACGATGGCGGCTCCCGTTCGAGTGCCAGCAATCTGCCTGCGTTGAGCAGAAACACAAAGGCCCGCTTCGCAGCGGGCCTTTGTGTTTGGATTTGATGGTGCCGGCACCAGGAGTCGAACCCGGGACCTACTGATTACAAGTCAGTTGCTCTACCAGCTGAGCTATACCGGCATGGGGGCGCCATTATATCGACTGGCAGGGCCCTGTAAACCGATCGCTGGCGGCAGTTCGCACATGGCGCTGTCGGATGCCGATTGCACACCTTGATTGCCTGTTTATCGCCCCTATGGCCCCCGTCGTGACGCACATGCTCGTGCAACTCGGCCTTGCCGGCGGCCGGGTGTCGACGCGCAGGCGTTCGGTACCGTCATCTCGTTGCGAATGTTGAAAATAGACCGCTGCGGTGGGTCGGTCGGCGGCATTTCCCGTGACCAGGGCGGCTCGACGTGCAGGTCGGCTTCGTGCGCCGCCGAGGCCAGTAGCGGCGGGGCTCAGCAAGGCCAGGATGGTCAGGGCGTGGGGCGGCTTCATGGTGTTTCTCCTTGCGATGAGCGAACGGAGGTCCTGGCCGAGCGGCGCGGGTTGCGGCGGAGGCGGCGCCAGCCGAGCACAACGCCGGTGACACTGACCGCCAGGCCCCCGAGGCTGTAGGCGATGATCAGCGCTTCGCGCAGGCGCAGACGCTCCTGCAATGATACCGGGCAGACCCAGCACACCACCCTTCCGTTCGGTTGCCCGCTGTGCTCGCCGTTCGGCGTCGCGGTGGCCGTTAACTCCAGTGCCTGGGGCCTTGGATTATTTCCCGGCCCTTACCATGGCGCCGATCGCCACGCAGCCAGGCGCAACCGCCGCCGCTTTATCTCCGCCCCTCGCTCGGCTTTGAAACCGAGGCTTACATCGGTCGAAGGCCCGAGCTAGAGCCTGTCAGATGACAGAGTTACTGAATCGAGAGATGTTATAGTATATCTTTACGCACTTTCGCCGAGGCCGGTGCGCTCCCACCTGGCCAAGCGACAGCGGCAGGGTCCTGCCGCTGTTTTCTTTTTCAACCGGATTCGACGGCCTATGCAAATACGGAAGTTGGGCCTGCTGGCTGCCGGCCCCCTGCTTGGCATCCTGATCGAAGACACCCATGCCGAAACCGAAAATCCCGCAACGCTAGACGATGTGATTGTCGAAGCCAGCCGGGAGGTCGGCCACGGACCGGTACAGGGCTACCGTGCCCTGCGCTCGGCCAGCGCCACACGCAACGACACGGCCCTGGCGGAGGTTCCGCAATCTCTCAGCGTGGTGCCGGCTCAGGTGTTGCAGGACCTGGACAGCTCCCGTATCGAGCGGGCCCTGGATTTCGCCGGGGGCGTCGCGCGGCAGAACGACTTCGGTGGGCTCACGCTCTACGAGTACAGCGTGCGCGGCCTGACCACCTCGGAGTTCTACCGGGATGGCTTCAGCGCCAACCGCGGCTACATGAACGCGCCTGATGCCGCTAACCTGGAGCGGGTCGAGGTACTCAAGGGGCCGGCGTCGAGCCTGTATGGCCGGGGTGACCCGGGAGGCACGGTGAACCTGGTCAGCAAGCGCCCCCTCCCCGAAGCGTTCGCCCGTCTCGACCTGAGCGCCGGCCGCTGGGACCGCTACCGCAGTACGCTGGACATCAGCACCCCGCTCGACGACCAGGGCGACATGCTGCTGCGCACCAACCTGGCGATCGAGGACAACGACAGCTTCCGCGACTACCGCTCGGGAGAGCGGCAACTCTTCGCGCCTTCGTTCAGCTGGAGCCTGGCCCCCGAGACCCGGCTGCTGGTCCAGGCCGAGGTGGTCCGCAACCGCCAGGTCTTCGACCGCGGCGTGGTCGCCCCCGGCAAGCGCCTGGGCGGCGTCTCCCGCTCGGACTTCTTCGGTGAACCGGGGAACGGCGACATCCGCAACAACAACGAGACGATCCAGGCCGAGCTCGAGCACGACCTGAATCCGGACTGGACCCTGCGCATGGCCAGCCACTACAAGCAGGGTCGGCTGAACGGCTATGCCACCGAGGCCAGCAGCCTGGCGGCCGACGACCGGACCCTCAACCGCGAGCTTCGCTACCGCGATTTCGATTGGCAGGACGCGATCACCCAGCTCGAACTGCACGGCCATGCCATGACTGGCCGGGTCGAACATCAGTTGCTGATCGGCACCGAATACGAGCGATACGCGAAGGACGAGCGACTGCTGCGCTCCCAGCCGATCTCCCGCATCGATATCCACGATCCCGTCTACGGGGCGCCGCGCGTACCGTTCAGCACCGGGCCAGGCGGCCGCAGCAGCGATCGCCGTGAACTGGTGCATGGCCGGGCGCTGAACCTGCAGGACCAGATGCACCTGGGGGAACGCCTGTTTTTCCTGCTTGGCGCCCGCTACGACCATTACCGCCAGCGCCTGGACAACGAAGTCAATGGCTCGCGCGCCAGGCAGACGCAGGAAGCGCTCACCCCGCGGATCGGCGCGCTCTATCAGTTGACCCCGACGGTCGGGGTGTTCGCCAACGCCTCCCGCTCCTTCAAGCCTAACGCTGGGGCGGATGCGGGCGGCGATGCCTTCGACCCGGAAGAAGGCATCGGCTACGAGGCGGGCCTGAAGCTGGACCTGCTCGACCGCCGCCTCGGCTTGACGGTCGCGGCCTTCCATCTGCACAAGGAGAACGTGCTGACCGCCGATCCCAACGACTCGGCATACAGCATCGCCGCCGGCGAAGTGCGCAGCCGTGGCGTGGACCTGCAACTGAGTGGCCAGGTCACCGATGCGTTGCGCGTCATCGGCGCCTATGCGTACGTCGAAGCCGAGGTGGTCAGGGACAATACCCTGGCGCGAGGCAGCCGGTTGCTCAATGTGCCCCGGCACAGTGGCAGCCTGATGGGCGTCTACGCGTTCCAGGGTGATCTGTGGCGCGGCCTCGAGCTCGGCGGGGCGGTGAACGCCGTCGGCCAGCGCTCCGGGGAGGTCTCGGACGGAGGCTTCGAGCTGCCCGGCTACACCACCGTGGATCTGTTGGCGCGCTACCGGTTCTCCGAGCAGCTCACCATCGGGCTGAACCTCAACAACGTCTTCGACCGCACGTATTATGAGCGCTCCTACAGCGCGGTCTGGGTCATGCCGGGAGAGCCACGCAACCTGACCGCCAGCCTGTCATGGCACCTCTGGTAGGTGCCGGAATCATCCACGACGCGCCCCGCCGACGACCTGACGAGGAGGCTTCCGCTTGAGGAGCGCCTGCAGTTTCCTGTTGCTTTTTCTGCTGGCCGGTTGTTCGCCCAACCAGGACCCCGAGGTGCTCACCCTCGGCGGGCCCTTTGAATTCACCAGCCAGGAACCCTCCCGTGACGGTTACCTCTATACCCGCCTGCAGGTAGCGGAAACCCTGCTGGAAGTCGATGAGCAGGGACGCCTCCAGCCGGGGCTGGCCGAGCGCTGGGAAACCAGCGAGGACGGCCTGGTCTGGCGCCTCTACCTGCGCGATGGCGTGCGTTTCCACGACGGAACGGCATTGGATGCGCAGGTGGCGTTGGCTGCCCTGCGAGTCGCCCGCAGCAAACCAGGGGTGATCCGCGCCGCGCCCATCGAGGAACTGCGCAGCGAAGATCGCCTGACCCTGGCCGTCCGCCTGAGCCGCCCCTACAGCCCGCTCGGCGCGGTGCTCGCGCACTACACCACGGCCATGCTCGCGCCGGCGTCCTACCGGGCCGACGGCAACGTCGGCTGGATGCAGGGAACCGGGCCGTACCGGCTGGAGGACTTCGACCCGCCACACCGCCTGGGCGTGGCCCGCTTCGAGGACTACTGGGGCACCCCGGCGCGCATCCCGCGGGTGGTCTACCTGACCGGGCACCGCGCCGAGAGCCGGGCCCTTCAGGTCATGGCGGGACAGACCGACATCATCTACACCCTCGATCCGGCCAGCGTCGACCTGTTGCGCCGGCAGCCGGACGTGCAGGTGCATTCCAACCCTATCCCACGGACCATCCAGATCAAGCTCAACGCCAGCCATCCGTTCCTGGCCCCGCTCCAGGCACGACAGGCGCTCAGCCTGGTCCTGGACCGAACGGCGATCGCCCGGCACGTGATGCGCGTCCCCGGCAGCGAAGCCAATCAACTGATTCCGCCTGGCCTGGCGGCCTGGCGCCTCGAGCAACTGCCGGCCGCGCGGCGCGACCTGCCCCGCGCCCGGGCCCTGCTCGCCGGGCTGGGCTGGGAACCCGGCGCCGACGGTGTGTTGCAGCGGGACGGACAGCGCTTCGCCCTGAGCATGATCACCTACGCCGACCGCCCCGAATTGTTCGTGGTGGCGACCGCGATCCAGGCACAGATGCGCGAGGCAGGCATCACGCTGGATGTCTCGGTCGTCAACTCCAGCGGCATTGTCTCCGGCCATCACGACGGTACTCTGCAGCTGGCCCTGGTGGCGCGCAACTACGGCAACATCGCCGATCCGCTGGGCCTGCTCGACGCCGACTACGGTGACGGTGGCAATGGCGACTGGGGCGCCATGGGCTGGCACAACGAGGAATTGCCCGCGCTGCTGCGGCGCCTCGAGGCGGAGCGAGACCCGCTCCGCTACCGGGCGGGGGCGCAACGCATCGCCGGACTGCTCAGCGAACAGCTGCCGGTGATCCCGGTGCTCTACTACACCCAGCAGACGGCGGTCTCGTCACGTATACAGGGGTTCGTCTTCGATCCCTACGAGCGCAACTACCACCTGTCCCGAATGAGTTTCCAGCCATGATGACCCTGGTTGCGAAGAGGTTGCTCCAGGCGGCGTTGATGATCTGGAGCATCGGCACGCTGAGCTATGTCCTCATGCGTTTGCTGCCGGGCGACATGGCCTTTCGCATCGCCGCCGGGCGGTACGGCTACGACAATGTGAACCTCGCCGCCAGCGAGGCGGTGCGGGCCGAACTCGGGCTGGACCGGCCGGCCTGGCAGCAATACCTGGCTTGGCTGGCGGATCTGGTGCGCTTCGACCTAGGGGATTCCCTGGTGAGCGGGCTCCCGGTGGCCCATGAGGTGAGCCACCTGGTGCTGCACACGCTGCAACTGGCAGTCGCGGCATTCGCCTGCGCCGTGCTGCTGGCGCTACCGGTGGGCCTGTTCGCGGCATTCCGCGCTGGCGGTTGGTTCGACAGGTGTTCGCTGGTGGCGTCGGCCTTCCTCCGCGCGCAACCGGTATTCGTCATCGGCCTGGCACTGGTGCTGCTCTTCTCCCTGCACCTCAAGCTGTTCCCGGTGGCCGGCTTCAACGGCTCGAAGTACCTGGTGCTGCCCGCCGTCAGCCTGGCGCTGGTGATGGCCGCGGTGTCCAGCCGGGTGATCCGGCACAGCGCGGTCGGCGTGATCCGCTCGGCCTTCTTTGACTTTTCCCGGGTGAAGGGGCTGAGCTTCGCCCAGTCGTTCTGGCGCCACGGCGTGCGCAACGCGGCGCTGCCGGTGGTGGCCTTCCTCGGTATTCAGTTCGCCGGGGCGATCGAAGGAATCGTGATGATCGAATCCCTGTTTTCCTGGCCAGGTGTCGGCCACGGGCTGGCACATGCGGTCTTCAACCGCGACGTCCCCATGATCCAGGCCGCCGCCATGGCCCTGGGCCTGATCTTCGTCGGGCTCAACCTGTTGGTGGACATCGCCTGCTATCTCATCGACCCGCGCGAAAGGACCGAACCATGACGCGCAGGCTGCTGGGGTTGCGTCGCGGCCAGCTCGCCGGCCTGGTGCTCATCGCTGCGCTGGTCTGCTTCGCCCTGCTCGAGGGGCTGCTGCATGGCGCCGATCCGGCCAGCCAGGACCTGGCGAACCCGTTCGCCGGTCCTAGCCTTTCCGAACCATTGGGCACCGACCAGTACGGCCGCTCGATGCTGGCCCGGCTGGCTGCCGCGGTGCGCCTGTCGCTGGCGCTGAGCCTGTTGTGCGTGGTGACTTCGGCGACCATCGGCGTGGCCATGGGCGTGGTCGCCGGCTGGCGCCAGGGTCTGCTCGACAAGTGCATGTCACTGCTGCTGAACATCGCCCTGGCGCTGCCGGGGCTGGTGCTGGTCCTGCTCTTCGCCAGCCTCGCCCCGGGCTCGTTCCTGATGCTCTATGTCGGCATCTCGGCGGTGCTCTGGGTGGAGTATTTCCGGGTGGTGCGGGCCATTACCCGGCGGGTCGCGGCGTCGCCACAGGTACAGGCATCACGCATGCTCGGTTTCGGCGCGCTCTACTGCGTGCGCCGCCATCTGTGGCCGGCGATCGTTGGTCCGGTGCTGACGCTCGCTGCCTTCGGCGCCTCTGCCTCGATCCTGGCACTGGCGGCGCTGGGCTTCATCGCGGTCGGCTTGCGCCCGCCCACCGCCGAGCTGGGGCTGATGATGGTCGAGCTGTTCCCTTACTACAACGAGGCGCCCTGGGTGCTGGCGCAGCCCATCCTCGCCGTGTTCCTGCTGGTGCTGGGGCTCAACCTGCTTGCCGGAGGCGAGGAATGAGCGTGCTGCTGCAGGTCGAGGCGTTGTCCGTCAGCGCCAATGACGTGACACTCCTCGAGCCGCTGTCGCTGAGCCTGAAGACCGGCGAAGCACTGACCATCCTCGGCGAGACCGGCGCCGGCAAGAGCCTGTTGGTGCAGGCCATCATGGGCCTGCTGCCATCGCCGTTGCAGGCCCGCGGCCGGGTCCTGCTGGACGGGCAGGACATTGGCCGGCTCAAGCCGGCGCTGCGGGCCCGGTTGTGGGGGCGACAACTGGCGATGCTCCCGCAGGAGCCCTGGCATGCGCTTGACCCGCTGATGCCGGCCGAGCAGCAGGTTGCCGAAGTCTACCGCTACGTGGGCGGGCTCTCGGCCCCGGACGCCCTCGAGCGATCACGGCAGGACCTCGCCGGGGTGGGCCTCGCCGGGGCCGCCGAGCGCCTTCCCGGTCATCTGTCCGGCGGCATGGCCCAGCGCCTGGCCTTCTGCGCCGCCACTGCAGGCGGAGCGCCGATCGTACTGGCCGACGAGCCGACCAAGGGCCTCGACGCCAGTCGCCGCGATCAGGTCGCCGCCCTGCTGCGTCGCGCCCGGGAGCGCGGTGCGGTGCTGACCGTCACGCACAACATCGAAGTGGCGCGCCAGCTCGGCGGGCACATCCTGGTGATGCGCGACGGCCGCCTCGTCGAACAGGGCGAGGCGGAGGAATTGTTGGCCCGGCCCAAGGATGGCTACACGCGGGCGCTTATTGGGGCCGATCCGCAGCACTGGCCGGATATAACGCCAACCGACGGTGCCGCCCGGGAGCCGGTGCTGACGGTGCGTGGCCTGCACAAGTCTCGCGGTGGCAGGTTGCTGTTCGAAGGGCTGCACATGACCGTGGGGCGCGGCGAAATCATCGGTATCAGCGGCGACAGCGGTTGTGGCAAGAGCAGCCTGGGCGACATCCTGCTGGGCCTGCTGCCGGCCGATGGCGGCGAAATCCGCCGTGCTCCGCAGATCGCGCGCCATCGTTATCTGAAGCTCTACCAGGACCCGCCCGCAGCCTTCGCCCCGGGGATACCCCTCGGCCGACTGTTCGACGACCTGATCGGCTTGCACCGCCTCGACCGGCGGCGCCTGGCGCCGTTGCTGCAGCGCTTGAGGCTGGATCCCGGCCTGCTCCAGCGTACCTCCGTAGCGGTATCCGGCGGCGAGCTGCAGCGCCTGGCCATTGCCCGCGCCCTGCTGCTCGAGCCGCTGCTGCTGTTCGCCGACGAACCGGTTTCCCGGCTCGATCCAATCACTGCAAGGGAGGTGATTGCGCTTCTGGTGCAGAGTGCCACCGAGCAGGACTGCGCGGTGCTGCTCGTCAGTCATGACCTCGAACTGCTGCGCAAGACCTGTCACCACGTCGTTTCATTGGGCGGCAGGGCGTAGCCGGCAGCCGTTCAGCCGGCCACGCGCTGGGCGAGCAGCAGCGCGTTGCGTGGGGTCAGGGTCGGTTCGCAGAAGGTGCCGAGGGTGACGCGGTAGCCCTGTTCTTCCAAGTAGAGCGCACGGTCCAGCAGCAGCCAGGTTTCCAGCGGGCGGCGGAACAGGGCGCGGAGCAGCTCCAGGTTGCGCACCTGGGCCAGGCGCGTCCAGCCCTGTTGCTCGAGTGCGGCCCAGTCGCGCTCTGCGGGGCATGGCAGGCCCTTGAGTTCGGCGAGGTGGCGGCAGTAGGCGGCGAAGGGCTCGTGCAGCCAGGCGCTGGGCAGGGAGGGCGTCGGGAGATAGTCGTCTTCGCCGCGCAGCTCGCGCTGCAGCAGGTCGAACGCCAGGCGCCGGGCCATGGAATGGTCGCGCTGGCGGCGTTCACGGGTGCCGGCGGTGACGGTCTCGGTCAGCGGCAGGGCCAGGTCGTCGATGTCCAGGCGCAGGGCGCTGGCCCGCGCGGCGGAGGAGAGGGGCCGGTAGTCGCGCCCGGCGATGCGGTTGTAGCAGCAGGGCGCGACCGCGATGGCCGGGCAGCCGGCCTCGGCAGCGAGCTGCAGCAGGCGGATGTGCAGGTCGCCGCAGGCGTGCAGGGCGACGGCGCTGTGCCCGGCGGTGAGGTGCGCGGTGGCCCCTTCGGTGAGCACGTCGACGCAATGGTGTTCGGCCTCGATCGCTGCTCGCGCGCTGAGCTGGCGGCCGGCCTGCGCCAGCGCCGGGTCCCATTCCAGGGCGCTGAGGCGATCGCCCGCCTGCGTCAGGTAGCGGCCGAGGTGACCCTTGCCCGCGCACCAATCAAGCCAGTGGCGCGGCTGTTCGGACGGCGGCAGGCAGTCGGCGAAGGCCTGGATCTGCGCCAGCTTGCGGCCGGGAATGTCGCGCAACTGGCGTGAGGAAAGGTGCCGGTAGCGCGCAGCGGCCAGGCGCGGCAGCGTGGACAGCGCCTCCGCCTCGCGCGCCAGTTCGGGAAAGGGCGCTGGTGCCTGCAGCTCGGCCGGCCGGTTGTGCGCCTCTTCGGCCTGCTCCAGGCTGCGCTGGCGCAGCCAGTCGGCGAGGTCGGAGTGCTGCGCTTCCCAGGGCAGTTCGCGGCGGGTGAAGGGGCGCGGGCGCCACAGCGCCGCGTGCTCGAGCAGGAAGCGGTCGAGGGCCTGGAATCGCTCGGAAAGGGCCGCAGGTTCGTTCATCGGAAGACGGGCCGCGAGCGGCCCGTAAGGGTGAGTGGGTTCAGCGACCGTGCAGCGCGTCGACGCGCAGCCAGCGCTCCAGCAGCTTGAAGCCCTGCATCAGGACGAAGGCGATGACCAGGTAGATCACCCCGGCGATGAGGAACATCTCTTCGTGCATGTAGGTGCGGGCGGCGATCTTGCGCGCCATGCCGGTCAGTTCGAGCAGCGTGATGGTGCTGGCCAGTGCACTGGCCTTGAGCATCAGGATCACCTCGTTGCTGTAGGCTGGCAGGCCGATGCGCGCCGCGCGCGGCAGGATGATGTGCAGCAGCGCCTGGCTGCGCGACATGCCCAGTGCCCGTGCCGCCTCGATCTCGCCCGGCGGCACCGCCTGGATGGCGCCGCGCAGGATCTCGGCGATGTAGGCGGCGGTGTGCATGGTCATGGTGATGATGGCGCACCAGTATGGATCACGCAGGTAGGGCCAGAGCGCACTTTTGCGCACAACGTCGAACTGCGCCAGCCCGTAGTAGACGAGGAACAGCTGCACCAGCAGCGGCGTGCCGCGGAAGAAGAAGATGTAGCCGTAGGGCAGCGCGCGAACCGCCAGGTGTCGCGAGGAGCGGGCGATGCCCAGCGGCAGGGCGAGGATCAGCCCGGTGATGACCGAGACGCCGACCAGTTGCAGGGTCAGCCAGGCGCCGTCGAGGAACTGGGGCAGCCATTTGATCAAGAGTTCCCAGCTCATGCGGCGCTCCGGGTGAAACCGCGCCCAGCGCGTCGTTCGAGGAAATGCATGCCGATCATCGCGACGATGGTCAGGCCGAGGTAGATGAAGGCGGCGACCAGGAAGAAGGTGAAGGGCTCCTTGCTGGCGGTCACGGCGATCTGCGAGCGGCGCATGATCTCTTCGAGGCCGATCACCGAGACCAGCGCGGTGTCCTTCATCAGGATCATGAACAGGTTGCCGAGCCCGGGCAGGGCGATGCGCCACATCTGCGGCAGGATCAGCCGCCAGAAGATGCGCCGCTTGCCGAGGCCCAGCGCCAGGCCGGCCTCGCGGTGCCCGCGGGGGATGGCCAGCAGCGCGCCGCGGAAGACTTCCGTGGCATAGGCGCCGAAGCACAGCCCGAGCGCCACGGTGCCGGCGGCGAACGGGCTCAGGGCCAGGTTCTCGATGCCGACGGTCTCGCCGATCACGCGTACGAGGTTGACGGTGCCGAAGTAGATCAGCAGCACCCAGAGCAGCTCCGGCACGCCTCGCACGATGGTCGAGTAGGTGCCGCCGAGCCAGCGGAAGAAGGCGTAGGGCGAAGTCTTGGCGAGGGCGCCGAGCAGCCCGAGCACCAGCCCCAGCGCCAGCGAGGCGAGGGCCAGTTGAATGGTCATCCAGGTCCCGGCGATCAGCGCCGGACCGAATCCGTGAAGGTCAGGAATCATGTGAACTCAAGGCATCGGCGCCCGGACATGCCGGGCGCCGATCGGGCGGGTCATCGAATGCTGAAGGGGAAGTACTTGTCGTTGATCTGCTTGTAGGTGCCGTCTGCGATGATTTCCTCGAGCGCCTTGTTCAGGTTGTTGCGCAGCTCGTCGTCGCCCTTGCGCACCGCGATGCCGATCTTGTCGTTGTCGAACACCGGGTCGCCCTTGAATTCGAAGTCCTTGCCGGTCTCGCTCTTGAGCCATTCCCACTGCACGAAGGTATCGGCGAGAATGGCGTCGACGCGGCCGGAGGCGAGGTCGAGGTAGGCGTTTTCCTGGGTGTCGTAGAGCTTGATGTCGACGGTGTCGCCCAGGTTGTCCTCCAGCCAGGTGCCGGCGATGGTCGCGCGCTGGGCGCCGATCGACTTGCCTTTCAGGCTGGCTTCATCGGTCTTGAAGTCCACCGACTTGGGGGCCACGAACTGCAGCTTGTTGGTGTAGTAGGGCTCGGTGAAATCCACCGCCTGCTGGCGCTCCTCGGTGATCGACATCGAGGCGATGATGAAGTCGAACTTCTTCGCATTCAGGGCGGGGATGATGCCGTCCCAGTCGGAGGTGACCACTTCGCACTCGGTCTGCATCTTGGCGCAGAGGGCGTGGGCGATGTCCAGGTCGAAGCCGACCACCTTGCCGGAGGCGTCGATCAGGTTGAAGGGCGGATAGGCGCCTTCGGTGCCGATGCGCAGCTTTTCCGCGGCGAACGAGCTGCCGCAGGCCAGGGTCAGGGCGGCGGCAAAGAGAAACTTGGGCAGGCTCTTCATGAGTTTTGGATGCTCCGTTATCGATGGCTTGACATGAATTGTTTGCAGCGCGCCGACTGAGGGTTGTCAAACACCTGTTCAGGCGTTCCCTGCTCTTCCACCTGTCCCTGATGAAGGAACACCACTTCGCTGGAAACCTGTTTGGCGAAGTTCATCTCATGAGTGACAAGCAGCATGGTGCGGCCCTCATCGGCCAGTGACCGGATGACGGCAAGCACTTCTTGTACCATCTCGGGGTCGAGCGCCGAGGTGGGTTCGTCGAAGAGGATGACCTTGGGCTGCATGGCCAGCGTCCGGGCGATGGCCGCGCGCTGCTGCTGGCCGCCGGACAGCTGCGCCGGGTAGGCGTGGCGCTTGTCGGCGATGCCCACCTTGGCCAGCAGCGCCTCGGCCATCTCGGTGGCCTCGGCCTTGCTGCGCCCGCGCACGCGCCGCGGCGCCTCGATGATGTTGTCGAGCACGGTCATGTGCGGCCAGAGGTTGAAGTTCTGGAACACGAAGCCGATTTCGCTGCGCATGCGGTTGATCTGCCGGGCATCGGCGGCGACCAGCTCGCCGCTGCGCGCCTGCTTGAGCTTCATCGGCTCGCCGGCGACGACGATCTCGCCCTCGTTGGGGTTTTCCAGCAGGTTGATGCAGCGCAGGAAGGTCGATTTCCCCGAGCCGGACGAGCCGAGGATGGAGATGACGTCGCCATCGCGGGCGCTCAGCGAGATGCCCTTGAGCACCTCGAGTGCGCCGTAGCGCTTGTGCAGGTTGCGGATTTCCAATGCGGGCATGGCGTCAGCCATGGACGTACCTCTTCTGACCTTCGACTAGATTAGCAGGGCTCGGCCGGGAGCATCGTCATCGCCCAGATGCCCGGCCGGGCGACACCGGCGCGCCCGGTGCAGCCCATGGCGGTACGTCCAGCGTCAGGCGACGACAGGCCGTGAAGCCGCTGCGCTCGGCTGCGCTGGCGAATTTCATGCGACCTGTGGAAGGCTGGTACCCTGGGGTTTGCGTGCGGATTTCATGCAAGCGGGATGCCCAGCCACGGCTCGCCCTCCTGGCGAGGCGCAAAGCTAGCATGGGCGAGCGCGAGCGCCAAGCCGCGAGCCATGCGGTTCGGCGGCTGACCGGCCGGTCGCGCCGGGCTGTCGGATCGGCGGGCGCGTGCCAGAGCGGCCGGGGCGGGATCGAGCAATCAGGGCGCCGGACGCGAGGCCTGGTCGCCGCCTTCGGGAGCGGGCTCGGTGTTGAGCAGTTCGTCGTGTTCGTCCATGCGCCAGGGCAGGCTGCCGGGCGAGATGTGCAGGAAATGCAGGTACTTCTCGAACTGGTCGAGTATGTCGCTGATGATGTCCTGCTGCTCGTAGCCATAGACGTCGTAGGACTGCCCGCCGCGGCGCAGGAACACCTCCGCGCGGTAGTAGTGCGCGTCGCCGTCGGCGCTGGCCGGCTGGGCGAACGCCGGCATGGCGTACTGCATCAGGCGGATCTCGTAGACGAAGTCCAGCTGTCCCTCGCGCTGGACCTCCAGGTACAGCCGCGAGTTGGCCTCGTCGACATGCACCTCGGCTGGCCAGTCCTGCTCCTGCAGGCCGCGCTGCACGCGGCGCATGGCCTTCAGCACGGTGGTGGCCATGAAATTCTCCACCGCCTCGCGGTCGGGGAAGGTCACCAGCCCGGCCAGGCGCTTCTTCCACAGCCCGAGGCCGGCGTTGCTCGCCAGCCGGGTGCTCTGCATGTGGTTCTGCAGGCTCAGCTGGTGCCCCTCGATCACCAGCGCGCGCCACATGCCCAGCGCCATGAGCATCATCAGCACGCAGAACGGCAGGCCGCTGGTGATGGCCATGGTCTGCAGGGCGCTGAGCCCGCCGGCCAGCAGCAGGGCGGCGGCGACCACCCCTTCGATGCTGGCCCAGAACACCCGCTGCCAGACCGGCGTCTGGATGGCGCCGCCGGCGGCGATCGAGTCGATCACCAGCGAGCCGGAGTCCGACGAGGTGACGAAGAAGGTGACGATCAGCAGCACCGCCAGCACCGAGGCCAGCGAGGACAGCGGCAGCAGCTCGAACATCTGGAACAGCGCGATGGCGTGGTCGGCCTGCACTTCGGCGATGAGCTCGGTGTAGCCCTCGACCATGATCAGGTGCAGCGCGGTGTCGCCGAACACCGAGAACCAGAAGAAGGTGAACAGGGTCGGCACGATCAGCACGCCGAAGACGAACTGGCGGATGGTCCGCCCGCGGCTGATCTTGGCGATGAACAGGCCGACGAAGGGCGACCAGGAGATGGTCCAGCCAAAGATGAACAGCGTCCAGTTGCCGATCCAGTCGCTGCGGCTGTAGGCCTGAAGGTTGAAGGTGCGCTCGATGATGTTGTTCAGGTAGCTGCCGGTGTTCTGCAGGAAGGTCTCGAGGATGAACAGGGTCGGCCCGACCACCAGCACGAAGGCCATCAGCAGCGTGGCGAGCACCATGTTCAGCAGCGAGAGGTTCTTCACCCCCTTGTCCAGCCCGGCGACCACCGAGCAGACGGCCATGGCGGTGATCACCACGATGGCGATGATCTGCACGCCGACGCTGACCGGCACGTCCCACAGGTAGTTGAGGCCGGCGTTGATCTGGGTGACCGACAGCCCGAGCGTGGTGGCGATGCCGAACAGCGTGCCGAGGATCACCAGCACGTCGACGCAGTGCCCGATCGGCCCGTGGATGCGCTCGCCGATCAGCGGGTAGAGCGCCGAGCGCAGCGACAGCGGCAGGCCGTGGCGGAAGGAGAAGTACGCCAGCGCCAGGCCGACGATGCCGAAGATGCCCCAGATGTGGAAACCCCAGTGGAAGAAGGCGATCTGCATCGCCTGCTTGGCCGCGTCCACCGTTTCCGGCGCGCCGTCCGGCGGCGTCGAATAGTGCAGCACCGGCTCGGCCACCCCGAAAAACAGCAGGGCGATGCCGTAGCCGGCGGAGAACAACATGGCGAACCAGGCCGGGAAGCTGTACTGCGGCTCGGCGTGGTCGGGGCCGAGCTTGATGTTGCCCCACTTGGTCAGCGCGATGCCGACGATGAAGACCAGGAAGAAGGCCACCGACAGCATGTAGAACCAGCCGAAGCTGCGCGTGATGTAGGCCAGCACCGCGTCGAACAGTTCGCCCGCCAGCTGCGGGTTGCTCATGGTGCCGACCACCAGCAGTACGGTGATGACGACCGCCGGGACGAACACCGGCACGAGGATGATGGCCCTGGGCAGTTTCGCGGTATGGGGCATGCGCACGGCTCTCGGTGGGTTGTTGGATGAAGCGGCCTCCAGGCCACCGGCTCCTTTCATAGACTCGCGGGCGGCGAAAAGACTTCGTCGGATTTGACGGCGGCGGCCCTGCCGGCGCCGGGGGCGGACTGGGGCGGGTCAGTCGTTGCCGTCGGCCTCGGCGTCGTCCGGCAGCGCCTCCGGCTCCCTGGCGTTCTTGCCGTCGCTTTCGAGGTCGTCGGGGCTGTCGAGCGGGTCTTGGTCGGTGGGCTCTGCGTTCGGGTTCATGGCCTGGCTCCGGTGGCTTCTTCCGTTCGAGCCCGGGCGTGGCGTATCGTTCGTCGCAGCCCGGGGCCAGTGTCGAGCCGGTCGGCTCGTGTCTCGCCCGCGCGGCTGTCCCACAACGACAAGGAGCTCGACATGAGCCTCGTTCTGATCCTGCTGGCGTTGGTCGCCTTCATCGTGCTGGCGACCACCTGGCTGAAGCTGCATCCCTTCCTCGCCCTGCTGCTCGCCGCGCTCCTCGCCGGCTTCGCCTACGGCCTGCCGTCGGCGGACATCCTCAAGACCGTGGCCACCGGCTTCGGTGGCATCCTCGGCTACATCGGCATCGTCATCGTGCTCGGCACCATCATCGGGGTGATCCTCGAGCGCAGCGGGGCGGCCATCACCATGGCCGAGAGCGTCATCCGCCTGCTCGGCGAGCGTTTTCCCACGCTGACGCTGACCATCATCGGCTACCTGGTGTCGATCCCGGTGTTCTGCGATTCCGGCTACGTGATCCTGAACTCGCTGAAGAACGCCCTGGCCGCACGGATGAAGGTCTCGGTGGTCGCCATGAGCGTGGCCCTGGCCACCGGCCTGTACGCCACCCACACCTTCGTCCCGCCGACGCCGGGGCCGATCGCCGCGGCCGGCAACCTCGGGCTCGAGCAGAACCTCGGCCTGGTCATCGGCGTCGGACTGCTGGTCGCGCTGGTCACCGCGCTGGCCGGCATGCTCTGGGCCAACCGCTTCCTGCGCCAGGACGACGCCGAGCTGCTGGAGGAGGCGCCGAGCGAACTGCTGGCCAAGAACGAGGACTTCGAGACCCTCAAGCGCTCCTACGGCCAACTGCCGGGGGCCTGGCAGGCGTTCGCACCGATCTTCGTGCCCATCGCGCTGATCTGCCTCGGCTCGATCGCGGCCTTCCCGACCCGCCCGCTGGGCGATGGCCTGCTGTTCACCCTGCTCGGCTTCCTCGGCCAGCCGGTCGCCGCGCTGCTGGTCGGCCTGGCGCTGGCCTGCACGCTGCTCAAGGGCGAGAACAAGCGGCAGCAGTTCCATGACCACATCGCCGACGGCATCGTCGCGGCGGCGCCGATCCTGCTGATCACCGGCGCCGGCGGCGCCTTCGGCGCGGTGCTCAAGGCCTCGCCGCTGACCGACTACCTCGGTCAGAGCCTGTCGACGCTGGGCATCGGGCTGTTCATGCCGTTCCTGGTCGCCGCCGCGCTGAAGACCGCGCAGGGCTCCTCGACGGTGTCGCTGGTGACCACCTCGGCGATGGTCGCGCCGCTGCTGCCGAGCCTCGGGCTGGACAGCGAAATGGGCCGGGTGCTCACCGTGATGGCCATCGGCGCGGGCGCGATGACGGTCTCGCACGCCAACGACAGCTACTTCTGGGTGGTCAGCCAGTTCAGCCGGATGAAAGTGGCCACCGCCTACCGCGCACAGACCCTGGCGACCCTGATCCAGGGCATCGCCGGCATGATCACCGTGTGGGTACTGGGGCTGATCCTGCTGTGAGTCGTTCGGACAGGCGCCCGGGGTGGCGACTGTCCGGCAAAGCGATCGCCCCGGGGGCGGGCTCCCACAAATGCTTTCGGTCGCGCGAAGCCGTGGGAGGCCGCGCCCGTTCCCGACGGGCTTGCGGCATTCAGCCCATCCCGGTTGTAGGAGCGACCTTGGTCGCGAATGGATCCAACGCCGGAGCGGCGCTGCGCTCCAGCCCACCGGGCACGGGGCGTTCGGCCTCTGGTGGGTTGAAGCGGAACGCCGCCCGGCCCACCCTACGGCTGCACGGTCGGTGGGTTCTCAGCGCTGATCGTCGCTGTTGACCGCCGGGTCTTCCGGGAGCGTTTCCGGACCGGTGTACGCATCGTCCTCGAGGTCCGGCGTGGTGGCGTCCTCGATGTCCTCGGGCGTGTTGATCGGCGTCACGCGCTCGCCCTCGGTCGGCTGTTTCATCCGGCACCTCCTCAAACGTGGGGCTTGTCAGCGTTCGAGCGAGCCCGGCACCACCCGTTCGACCGGCATGCGGCCGGCCGTCGGGTGGTCGGCTGGCTCAGCGCACCAGGTGCAGGAAGTGCAGGTGCTTCTCGTACTGGTCGAGGATGTCGCCGATCACCTCGTCGCGGCGCCAGCCCATCAGGTCGTAGTTCTGGCCGCCTTCCTTCAGGTACACCTCGGCGCGGTAGTACTGCTCGTCCGGCTGCTGCTCGGTGCCGTCGGGTGCGTAGCTCGGCCGGTCGTAGGGGCGTGGGCGCACCTCGTAGACGAAGTCGACCTCGCCCTCGTGGGTGATCTCCAGCCGTACGCGGCCGTCCTCGCCGCGCGTCACCTGGGTCTCGAAGCCTTCCTCGTTCAGTTCCTTCTGCACCGCCTCGCAGGCCGGTTGCGCCACCTCGTCGAGGAAGCGCGCCACTTCCGGGCGCTGCGGGAATCGCACCAGGTTGTGCAGCCGGCGCTGCCAGCCGCCGGTCGCGCTCGGTGCGCTGGGGGAGATGTTCGGCGCCAGGTAGCGCAGGTCGCGCTTGGTGGCATCCAGCCGCAGCGCCTTGATCAGCCCCCACATCGACAGCAGCAGGACGAGGGTGAAGGGCAGGGCGCTGGCGATGGTCGCGGTCTGCAAGGCGGTCAGGCCGTCGGCCAGCAGCAGCGCGATGGCCACGACGCCCATCGACGACGCCCAGAACACCCGCTGCCACACCGGGGTCGGCTCGCGCCCGCCGGAAGCCAGCAGGTCGACCACCAGCGCGCCGGAGTCGGCCGAGGTGACGAAGAACACCACCACCATCAGGATCGCCACCACCGACAGCGCCGAGGCGAAGGGGAAGTGCTCGAGGAAGGCGAACAGCGCCAGCGAGCTGTCCTGGGAGACGGCGGCGCCGAGGTCGGTGATCTGCTCGATCATGATCATGTGGATCGCCGCGTCGCCGAACACGGTCATCCACAGCAGCGTGAAGCCGGCCGGTACCAGCAGCACGCCGGTGACGAATTCGCGGATGGTGCGCCCGCGCGAGATGCGCGCGATGAACAGGCCGACGAAGGGCGACCAGGCCAGCCACCAGCCCCAGTAGAACAGGGTCCAGCCGCCGATCCAGTCGTTCGGCTCGTAGGCGTAGAGGTTGAAGGTCTTGTTCACCAGGTCCGACAGGTAGTTGCCGGTGTTCTGCACGAAGGTCTGCAGGATGAACACCGTCGGCCCGACGATCAGCACCAGTGCCATCAGCAGCAGGCCGAGCGACAGGTTGAGCTCGGACAGGCGGCGCACGCCCTTGTCCAGCCCGGTCACCACCGACAGGGTCGCCAGCGCGGTGGTGCCGATGATCAGGGCGATCTGCACCGGCGCCGAGATCGGCACGCCGTAGAGATGGTTCAGGCCGGTGTTGATCTGGGTGACGCCGAAGCCGAGCGAGGTGGCGACGCCGAGCACCGTGCTGATGACGGCGAACATGTCCACCGCGTGGCCGATCGGGCCATGGATGCGTTCGCCGATCAGTGGGTAGAGCGCCGAGCGCAGCGTCAGCGGCAGGCCCTGGCGATAGCTGAAATAGGCCAGCACCAGCGCGACGATGGCGTAGATCGCCCAGGCGTGCAGGCCCCAATGGAAGAAGGTGACGTTCATCGCCTCGCGGGCGGCCGCGACGGTACCGCCGGTGCCGGTGGGCGGGTCGAGAAAATGCATCACCGGCTCGGCGACGCCGAAGAACATCAGGCCGATGCCCATGCCGGCGGAAAACAGCATGGCGAACCAGGTGGTGTTGTTGTAGTCCGGCTCGCTGTGATCGGGGCCGAGCTTGATGTCGCCGTAGCGGGTCAGGGCAAGCAGCACCACGGTCAGCAGGATGATCGCGACGGCCAGAATGTAGAACCAGCTGACGTTGGCGATGATCCAGGTCTGCAGGTCACTGAACAGGGCCTGGGCCTGGTCCGGCAGCAGCGCGCTGTAGAGCACCAGGGCGAGGATGATGATGGCGGACCCGTAGAAAACGGGCGGATTGAGGGTCGGCGGGGATGGCTGTCCGGCCTGCATGCAGCTCTCCTGTTTCTTGCGATTCGAGGGGGGCGCCTGTGGCGAACGGCACAGCCTAACACTGATGGCAGTCTAATGGCGACTGTACCGGTTGGTGCTCGGGCGTGCCTCGCGCCTGGATCCCTGGCGAAGAGCGCGTTGGACAACTGGTCTGGCGCAGAAAAAATGGTCATGCGAACGATGGTTAGGGCCCTGGCGCGCGGTCAAAGTTCAGCCGCGTGTTCGCCGACGATCGGCTCGAATCGCGCACGCTGGGAGCGGCGATGGCCGGAACTGCGCCAGCGCCGCGGCAGCCTTCCCCTCACTGCCAGCGCCATCCCCCTGCAAGCCACCTGGGCCCCTAATGCCGTTCACTTAGGCAAGCTCGCCCCGAGGTCGGGCCTCCCACAAAAGCGGAGCTGCCCGCCGAGCCCTGCGGGAGGCTGCGCCGGTTCCTACGGGCTCGCGGCATCCATCACATCCCCGTGGGAGGCGCGCCCTCGCGGCGATGCAGGCCGTAGGCCTGCCCGAGGCCAAGGGTCCATCACTTAAGTGAACAGCATTGACCTGGGCCCCGGCCTGCATCGGGCGACGGGAACAGGCGTTTCGGTGCTCGTCCGTGCTGAAACGGGGCGTTGGGGCGCAGCCATGACCGGGCCGGACCAAGGCACGAACCCCCAGTCTCACTCCCACCTGTCGTACCGGCGCAGGCCGGTACCCAGAGGGGGAGACCACCGAACCTCGGCCAACGTATACGGGTGCCAGGCCCACGCCATTCGCTGGCCCGGCGGGACTCGAACGAACGGCCCGGGCGCCGAGGCCCGGGCCGGCAGCGCTCAATGCGCCTTGTTGGCGGCCAGCGCCGCTTCGATCAGGTCGGGGCCGATCTCCGCCTCGTACTGCTTCCACGCCGGCTGCACCGCTTCGCGCCAGGCCGCACGCTGTTCCGGGGTGAGCTCGATGATCTCGCTCTTGCCGGTGGCCACCACGCCCTGCTTGGCCTTGTCGTTCAGCGCCTGCGCCTGGCGGTTCACTTCCAGGCTGACCTCCTCGACGATCTTGTCCAGTTCGCCGCGGATGTCGTCCGGCAGGCCGTTCCAGAAGTTGGCGTTGGCGATCAGCACGTAGTTGCCGATGGCGTGGTCCGACTCGGTCATGTACTTCTGCACCTCGAAGTACTTCTGGCTGTAGATGTTCGACCAGGGGTTGTCCTGGGCATTGACCACGCCGGTCTGCAGCCCCTGGTAGACCTCGGCCATCGCCATCTTGCGCGGCACCGCATTGAGCGCCTGGAACTGGGCCGCCTGCAGGTTCGACGGTTGCACCCGGAACTTCAGTCCGCGGGCGTCCTCGGGTTCGCGCAGCGGCTGGTTGGCGGTCAGCTGGCGCATGCCGTTGAGCCAATAGGCCAGGCCCTTGATGCCCTTGTCCTCCATCGAGGTCAGCAGGGCGCGGCCCTTGGGCGAGTTCTGGAAGCGGGTCGCGGCTTCCATGTCGTCGAAGAGGAACATCAGGTCGAAGATCTGCAGCTTCTTGGTGTACTGCTCGAGCTTGGTCGGTGCCGGCGCGATCAGCTGCACGTCGCCGAGCAGCAGCGCCTCCATCTCCTTGCCGTCGCCGTAGAGCGACGAGTTCGGGTAGACCTCGACCGTGACCTTGCCCGGCAGGCGCTCCTCGACGAGCTTCTTGAACAGCAGGGCGCCCTGGCCCTTGGGCGTGCTTTCGGCGACCACGTGGGAGAACTTGATGACGATCGGGTCCTGTGCCTGCGCGAAGCCGGCGAAGAGCAGGGACAGGGCGCAGAAGAGCGCCCGGATGCGGGGTTTCGACATGTTCGGCTCACCTCATTGTTATTGTTGGATCAGTGATGGAAACGGTACGTACGCAAGACGGTGCTGTCGGCAGGGCTCCTCATGGTGGTGGGTGGATGGCCGACCCCTGGAAGCAGGAGCCGGGCCCGTATCACTTGCTGAAAGTCGATTCGCGGGCCTTGATCAGTGCGAGCACGGTGTCGTTGACCGGCGTAGGGACGCCCAGTTCGGCGCCCAGGCGCGGGATCGAGCCGTTGATCACATCCACCTCTCCGCGCAGGCCGGCAAGGTGGTCGAGCAGCATGGACGGCCGCGCATGGGGAATCTTGCCGCCCAGCTCGCGGATGTGCCCGAGCGGGTCGTCGAGCGCCAGGTTGACGCCCAGCGCCTGCGCCACCGCGACGGCTTCCTTCGCGCAGCCGCTGGCCACGCGCCAGGCATGCGGGTCGGCCATGACCTGGCCGATGGTCAGTCCGGTCAGGCAGGTGCTGCCGGAGAAGGTCACGTTCATGATCAGCTTCTGCCAGACCATCTGCCGCGTATCATCGAAATGCCGCACGCGGAAGCCGGCCGACTCCCAGATGCGCGTGGACGCTTCGAGCTTCTCGCGAGGCAGCCCGGCGTAGGCGCCGAACCAGGTGATCTCCATGCCGTTGTGATGCACGTGGCCTGGCGCCCGCCGCGAGGCGCCGAAGCCGCCGACCACGCCGATGGCCAGCCGGTCGGGGCCGACGATGGGCGCCACCCGGTCCGCCGAACCCAGGCCGTTCTGCAGCGTCTGCACCACGGTGTCCGGGCCGAGCAGCGGCAGGCAGGCCTCGGCCGCCGCTTCGACGTCGAAGGCCTTGGTGGCGATGATCACCAGGTCGCAGACGCCGATGCCTTCGGTGCGGGTCGAGGCGCTGGCCAGGCGCACCGTGCGGTCGCCGCTGACGCCCTCGACCCGCAGGCCCTTTTCGCGAATGGCCGCCACATGGTCTTCCCACAGCGTCACGCAATGCACTTCGTGGCCGGCGTCGGTCATCAGCCCGGCGTAGACGGAACCCATGGCCCCGCATCCGACGATCGCTACCTTAGCCATGCGCTGCCTCCAGTTGCTCGAGCACCGCGCGGGTGACGTCCGTGGTGGTCGCCTGGCCGCCGAGGTCGCGGGTCAGCACGCCGGCCTTCAGCGCCTGCTCGGTGGCCTGGCGGATGTCCGCCGCCGCCCTGGCGCAGCCGGGGTCTTGGTGCCGCTCGGACAGCCAGTCCAGCATCATCGCCGCCGACAGGATCATCGCCACCGGATTGGCCAGCCCCTGGCCGGCGATGTCCGGCGCGGTGCCGTGGCTGGGCTGGAACACCCCGTGGCGCTCGCTGACGTCGGCCGAAGGGGCTACGCCCAGCCCGCCGACGATGCCGGCGCCGATCTCGGAGGTGATGTCGCCGAACACATTTTCGGTGACCACCACGTCGTAGCGCTCGGGGTTGGTCACGAACATCATCGAGCCGGCATCGATGTAGATACGGCTGGTGCCGATATCCGGATGGCGCTCGGCCACTTCGTCGAACACCTTGCGCAGGAAGGCGTTGCTGCGCAGCACATTGGCCTTGTCCAGCAGCGTCACGTGGCCCGGCGTGCCCTGGCGCTCACGGCGGGTGCGGGCCTGGGCGAAGGCCAGCTCGAAAAGCTTCTCGCTGGTCCTGCGGGTGATGGTCAGGCGGTCGCTGACGCTCTCGTCGCTGGGCTCGAGCCTGTCGTGGCGGCCGGCGAACAGGCCCTCGGTGGTCTCGCGGATGACCAGCAGGTCCACCTTGTCGGCCTTCAGGCGGGTCGGCACGCCGGCCATCAGCCTGCAGGGGCGCAGGCTGGCGAACAGCCCGTAGTGCTCGCGGATGTCGATCTGCGGGGCGATCTCGGTGCCGTCCGGCTTGCGAATGTCCGGCAGGCCCATGGCGCCGAGCAGCACCGCATCGGC
This sequence comes from Stutzerimonas azotifigens DSM 17556, assembly GCF_000425625.1. Taxonomy (GTDB): domain Bacteria; phylum Pseudomonadota; class Gammaproteobacteria; order Pseudomonadales; family Pseudomonadaceae; genus Stutzerimonas; species Stutzerimonas azotifigens. The sequence goes on along the minus strand of NZ_AUDU01000028.1, from coordinate 100,370 downwards.
CTGGCCGATCTCGTCCATGGTCTGTGGCGAGATGGACAGACCGGTGCGGCGGTAGTAGTGGGCGCCCGCCTCGTGATGGCTGTACTGCATCTCGACGGCCTGCGGCGCGATGGCCCGGTCGAGCACCGAGAGGGCGGCCTCGACCACCTCCGGGCCGATGCCGTCGCCGGGCATGATCGCGATTCGGTACGCACGCGACATAGGGAAACTCCTGACATTGTTGTTATTGGAGTTATTTCTATAGTCGGCGATTCACTTGCATGCAAGTGACGCATGCAAAAACACGCTACTTCAGTATGCGGTTGCTGGCGAGCTGCTCCAGCAGCGGCAGCAGGGTGGCCATTCCCCGGGTCCTGTGGGCTTCCAGCGCTTCCCGCGCGGCCAGCGGATCGCGCGCCAGGATGGCATCGAGGATCGCCTTGTGATCGACGTTCGACGCCACCGGCGTGGGACGCAGGCGCAGGGTGAGCAGGCGCGCCCGGTGGGCCTGTTCGCGGACGTTGCGCGCCAGGCGGGAGAGATGCGGATTGCCGCTGCTGTCGACGAACAGGGTGTGGAAGCGGTCGTCCGCCTCGGCCCAGGCATCCAGGTCGTCGCGCTCCAGGGCGCGCTCGCCCTCCCGGCGCGCCTGGTCCAGCGCCTGGTCGATGCCGTCCGCGGCATGTGCCTCGCGCGAGGCCAGGCGCATCACACCGAGGGCCTCGAGACTCATCAGCACCTCGTAGACGTGCCGCATCTCGTCGGCGGTGACGCTGGAGATCTGTACCCCCTTGCGCGGCAGGAAGCGCAACCAGCCCTCCTGCTCGAGCTTGACCACCGCTTGGTGCACCGGTGTGCGGCTGACCTGCAACAAGGAGGCGATCTGCTGTTCAGAAAAGCGCGAGCCCGGTGGCAGTTCGCAATGCAGGATGGCGGCCTTGATCTTCTGGTAGGCGGTATCGGTGAGCGAATCCTTGACGGCGCAATCCGGGTTCGGCTCGGCGGGAAGGGTCTGCGGCATGCCGGATCGTCCGGTGGGATGATCGCCTCATGGTACGCGCTGCTCGCGAGTCTTGCATGCGAGCGATGCATGCCAGCGATCGGGCCCGCTGCAACGCGCAGGTTGGCGTCCGGTCGCATGGGGGAGCCGTTCAGCTCGGGATATCGAACGGCGGTGATATCATTTTGATGTTTTTTTTTGCTGGAAGCCCGGGTAGGCGCGAGGCGCGCGCAGGGGCGGCAGGCGAGGGCGTACGGAATCTGGAGGGTTTGGGTTTGACGCAGCGTTATGGTTCCACCAAGGCGAAAGCCGGTGTCCTTTCCGTCGTCGCGCTGGTGGCCATTCTGATGCCGATGTGGCTGTTGCTGCTGCTCTGGATCCGGCACGAACACGCGCTGGTGGAGCAGGCGGCGCGCAACGACGCGATGAACCTCGCCACCGCCTTCTCCGGGCACGTTCGCAGCGTCATCCAGTATGCCGATACCTTGATCCTCGACCTGCGCGACGATGCGGCGCACAACAACCCGAGGGGCTTCGAAGACTTCGCCAAGCGCAAGTTCTCGGTGTACGGCGATCTGGTCGCCCTGTTCGGGATGATCGATGCCCGTGGGCGGCTGGTCTACACCGACCACGGGCCGGTCGAGGAACCGGTCGACCTGAGCGACCGCGAGCATTTCCGCATTCACCGCGACAACCCCGGCCAGGACCGGCTGTACATCAGCAAGCCGGTCCTGGGGCGGGTGTCCGGCATCTGGGCGATCCAGGTGACCCGGCCGGTCTTCGACCAGGGCCGGTTCGCCGGCGTCTTCAGCCTGTCGGTACCGGTCAGCTACTTCACCGATTTCTACAAGCAGATCAACGTCGGCGATGCGGGGCTGATCGCCCTGGTCGGCCTGGACCGCGCGCCGCGCGCCATCGCGTCGGGCAATCCGCTTCCTCGCAAAGAGACCACGTTGCTGCCTGCGGACCGGCCCTATTTCGACAGGGCCCGACCCGACCAGGGCTTCTACACCGGGATGAACGTACTCAACGATCAGCAGAGCCTCGTGGCCTACCGTCGTCTGAACGACCTGGGGCTGGTGGTCCTGGTGCAACTGGCGCCCGCCGACTACCTGGCCGCGTTCAAGGACCGGGAGCAGCTGCTGGTGCTCTCGGCGGGGGTGGTCTCGGCCCTGCTCCTCGCGGTCGCCCTGCTGGGCTTCTATGCCGCCAGGCGGCATCTCGACAACACCGCCGCGTTGAAGGCGGCGCATGAAAAGCTGCGCCAGTTGGTCAGTATCGACCTGCTGACCGGCGCGCAAAGCCGGCGCGCCTTCCTCGAGGTGCTGGACGCGGAACTGATGCGCGCGCATCGCCACCGGCAGCCGCTCGCATTCCTGATGCTGGACATCGACCACTTCAAGCGGGTGAACGACACCTACGGGCACCCGGTCGGCGACGTCGTGCTGAAGGAATTCGTAGCGATCTGCCGAGGCGCCCTGCGCGCCCACGACGTGCTCGGGCGCCTTGGCGGCGAGGAGTTCGCCGCACTGCTGCCGCACACCGACGCGGACGGCGCCGTGCGGGTGGCCGAGAAGCTCCGCCTGGCCGTCGCCGAGGCGACCATCGCCACGGCCAAGGGCGACCTGCGGATCATCACCAGCGTCGGCGTGGCGACCGCCTTGCCGGCAGGCGACGACCCGGAGCATCTGCTCGGCAGGGCCGACGAAGCCCTGTACGCGGCCAAGCACAGCGGTCGTAATCGCGTCAGCGTGACCCCGGCCGGTTCCGTCGAGTATGTCTGAAGCCCTAAAGCTCCGGCGCTGGCCCTGAAACGACGAAGCCCCTGAGTCCTTGCGGAATCAGGGGCTTCTATGTGGTGGTGCCCAGGGACGGAATCGAACCGCCGACACGGGGATTTTCAATCCCCTGCTCTACCAACTGAGCTACCTGGGCAACGGGGCGCCATTAAACGGATTTGGCTTTCGACTGTCAAGCGGAGCCCGGAAAAATATTTAGCCAGGACGGGCGTTTAGCGTCGTCACTGGCTCGGCGGCACGTAGCCTTCGGCCTGTGCGTAGTCTTCGCCGGAGAGGAACTTGTCCATTTCCGCCTGGAGGAACTTGCGGTCCTCGGCGTTCATCATGTTCAGCCGGCGCTCGTTGATGAGCATGGTCTGGTGCTTCTGCCAGTCGTCCCAGGCCTGCTTCGACACGTTGTTGTAGATGTCCTCGCCTTTCGGGCCGGGGTACGGCGGACGGTCCAGCCCGGGCAGTTCTTCCTTGTACTTGCGGCAAAGCACGGTGCGGGTCATGGCAGGTCTCCAGCAATGAGTTCGGTGGCCGCGCGGGCCAGCAGTGTCTTGACCGGGGCGGCCAGGCCCAGGCGCGGCGGGGTGGCGAGGTTATACCAGAGCCAGTCCGCTTCGGTCACGGCGGGGGCGGCGCCCTGGACCTCGACCAGCCAGGGCTCGATGGCCAGCTGGAAATGGCTGAAGGTGTGGGTCAGCGCCGGCAGTTCACGGCGTTCGCCGAGCCGCAGGGCATGGCGGGCGGCGAGCGGGTCGAGGCCGGTCAGGTCGTCCAGCTCGGGCAGGCTCCAGAGGCCGCCCCAGAGGCCGGTCGAGGGCCGCCGGTAGAGCAGCACCGCGCCGTCGCGGTTGGTCAGCAGCGGCATCAGCGTGCGTTTGCGCGGCAGTGCCTTGCGCGGCTTGGGCGCCGGGAAGGCGCCCTCGCGGCCCAACTGGTGGGCGCGACAGCCCTGCTGCAGCGGGCAGAGCAGGCAGGTCGGCTTGCTTCGCGTGCAGAGCGTGGCGCCGAGGTCCATCATCGCCTGGGTGTAGTGGTTGACCCGCTGCTGCGGGGTCAGGCGCTCGGCGGTTTCCCACAGCTGGCGCGCCACCTTCGGCTCGCCGGGATAGCCCTCCTGCGCCACGTAGCGGGCCAGCACGCGCTTGACGTTGCCGTCGAGGATGGGCGCGCGCAGGCCCATGCTGAGGCTGGCGATGGCGCCGGCGGTGGAGCGGCCGATGCCCGGCAGTTCGGCGAGCGCCTCGACGTCGCGAGGGAACTCGCCGCCGTGCTGTTCGACCACCAGCTTCGCGGTGCACTGCAGGTTGCGCGCGCGGCTGTAGTAGCCCAGCCCCGTCCACAGGTGCAGCACTTCGTCTTCCGAGGCGGCGGCGAGCGCCTGCACGGTGGGCAGCGCGGCCATGAAGCGGTCGAAATAGCCGAGCACGGTGGCGACCTGGGTCTGCTGCAGCATGATCTCCGAGACCCAGACGCGGTACGGCGTGATGTCCTGCTGCCAGGGCAGGTCCTTGCGGCCGTGGCGGTCGTACCACTGCAGGACCGCCTGGCCGAACTGCTCGGGGCTCATCGGTTGAACAGCCCCTTGAGCGCGTCCTTGAGGTCCGGGGCCACCTTGTCGCCGAATTCCTTTTCCAGCTTCTCGGTGAGCTTCTGCCCGGTGAGGGTGGCGGCGATCTTGCCGAGGCCGTCCTGGTCCAGGCGGCAGGCGCGCGCGCCCAGTTCCAGCGGGCCGCGACAGCGCAGCGGCCATTCCAGACCGACGTAGCGCTCGTTGACCTGGCAGGCCGGATCGGGCATCTCGCCCTTGTCGCCCTCGATGACGATGCCGACGCGGTAGTCCATGCCCAGCGTGCGCAGGTCGAGGTCGCCGGCGCCGTTGACCGTCAGCCCGGGAATGCTGGCCCGCAGGTCGGGATTCTGCGCCACGCCGTTGGTCAGCCGCAGGCTGCCGCGCAGGCTGCGGAACGGCGTGTCGCGCCCGCGCGGCTCGCTTTCCAGCGTCTTGCGGTTGAGCGTGGCGATGGCCCGGCACAGCTGCTGTTCGAGGTTGGCGTCGACCAGCACGCCGTTGTCGACCACGAAGGCGAGCTTGCCGTTGAGGTTGTCGACCCAGGCGCGCTGGCTGTCGCCGCGGGTCTGCAGGTCGGCGTCCATGTTCAGCAGGCCCTTGACCACCGGCTTCTGCTCCAGGCTGGTCAGCAGGCGCTCGACCGGCGCGCGGGCGATGCGCGTCTGCAGCGACAGCAGCGGCAGCGCCTGGCGCACGTCGAGCTGGCCGTTGGCGTCCAGGCGCCCGCCGAACAGGTTGGCGTGCGCCTCGTCGAGGTTCAGCAGCCCGCCCTTGCTGCCGGCGCGCAGGGCGAAGGCCTCCAGCGGCAGCTTCTTCAGCGTCAGCTGGTCGAGGTTGACCGCCAGCTGGCTGTCGAGCCGGCGCAGGGTGTCGACCGGCAGCACCTTCTCGTCGCTCCAGGCCATCGCGGTGGGCTTGTCCGGCAGCGGCGTGGTGCCGCTGCCGACGGCCGCTTCGGCGCTGGATACGTCGCGCTGGCGCGCCGCGCTGCTGGCCTTGTCCTCGGCGCTCGGCGGCGGCAGGTAGCGGTCCAGGTCGAGGCGGTCGCCCTTGAGCGTGACGCGCAGCGCCTGGCTGGCGAAATCGGCGATGCCGAGGTTGCCGGTGAGGGTGGTGTCGTCGACCTTGAGGGTCATTTCCTCGAAGGTCAGGCTCTTCTGCGTGCCGGCCAGGCGGGTGACCAGCTCGACCCGGCCCAGCGCGTTCTGGTCGGCCATCGGCGGCAGTTGCTGGCCGACGCCCTGGAGGAACTCGCGGCCGTTGAACTGGGCGATGGTCAGCGCCCCGGCCAGCTTGGGCTCACTTTGCAGCTCGCGCAGTTTCAGCTCGCCGAGGCCGCGCAGCTGGTTGGCGGTGAACTTCAGGCCGTTCCATTCGGCGATCTGCGCCGCCAGGTCGACCAGCAATTCGCCCTGGGCGGTGAAGGCCAGGGTCTTGCCGTCGAGCGGTTCGCCCGAGGCCTCGCCGGAAAGGCGCGCGTTCTCGAACTGGTAGCGGCGCAGGCCGTTGTCGAAGCGCAGCGTGCCCTGCAACTCGGTGTGGGCGCGCATGACCGGCTGGTTGCTGCCGAAGTAGGCGTCCAGCTTGACCGGCACCGGCGCGCCCTCGCGGATGGCGCCGGTGGTCAGGTGGATGCCCTCGGCGCTGAGCTGCTGGCCGCTGCGCGCGTCGCTGTAGGTGACCCGGGCGTCGCTCACGGTCAGGCTGTCGATGTCCAGCCGCAGCGGCCGGCGCCCGGTGTCCGCGGTTTCCTCGCGCACCTCGGGCTGCTCGGCTGGCGCGGGTTCGCTGGCGGTGCCCTCGGCCGGCTGCGGCGGTTCGCCGATGCCTTCCCAGTTGCCGCGGCCCTGCTCGTCGCGGGCGAGCGTCAGGTTCAGGCCGTTGACGGTGATGTCGCTCATCTGCACTTCGCGGCGCAGCAGCGGCATCACCCGCACCGACAGGCCGAGCATGCGCAGGTCAGCGAACGGCTGGTCCGGCGTGCGGCTGGCGGCCAGGGTGGTGTCGTGCAGTTCGAGGCCGAGCCAGGGGAACAGGCTCCAGCCGATGTCACCGTTGATGGTCAGCTCCAGCCCGGCCTTGTCGCGGGCGAGCTGGCGGATTTCGTCCTTGTAGTCATTGGGGTCGAAAAGATGGGTCAGGGCGAAGCCGAGCGCCACGATGATCAGCAGCAGCCCGAGTAGGACGAGGCCCAGGATCTTGCCGAGCGCTTTCATGACGGATCCTTGTGTTGAATGTTTTTTGAGCGGGCCGAGTATAGCCTCGGCTCTCCTTTGCACGCGCTTGATGGCAGATTGCTTTGAGCTGGTGTGCGCCGCACGGTTCCCGTCTGTGCCTGCGTGCTCAAAGCGGCTCGAGCGGCAGGCCGGTGCGTGCGGCCAGGGCACGGGCTTCCAGGTGGTCGGGCGGGGCGGCGAGCGCCAGCGTGCTGCCCCCTTCGTTCGCCAGGCGCCGGGCTTCGTCCAGCAGGCGCCGGCCGACGCCGCGATGCCGGGTGATCCGGCGCACGCACAGGTGCGACAGCCGCCAGCAGTCGTCCCCCCGCTGCAGCCGCGCGGCGCCGAGCAGGCGGTCGTTGAAGCGCCCGGCGAGCAGCGAGCCGTCGGCCAGCGCGGCCTCGATCAGCGCCTCGGCGTCGGGGTAGGGCGTCAGCAGCCAGGCCGGCGCGTCGGCGTAGATCTTCGCCAGGTCGACCCGATCCTGGGCGGACGGTGCGGTGACCGTTTCGACGAAAACGGGCATGGGCGGGCTCCGGTGGGCGGGCCGGCCAGTGTAAACCCGGCGGCGGCCCGCCGGTAGCCGGGGCCTGTGCGCGGGGCCTATAATGGCAGCCTTTTTCCCGATCGCTTTTTGTGGAGCAGGTGATGGCCGATCGTACGGCGTTCGTCGAGCGCAACACGCTGGAAACCCAGGTCAAGGCCTCGATCAATCTGGATGGCACCGGCAAGGCGCGGTTCGCCATCGGCGTGCCCTTTCTCGAGCACATGCTCGACCAGATCGCCCGCCACGGGCTGATCGACATCGACCTCGAATGCAAGGGCGACCTGCACATCGACGACCACCACACCGTCGAGGACGTCGGCATCACCCTCGGCCAGGCCTTCGCCAGGGCCATCGGCGACAAGAAGGGCATCCGCCGCTACGGGCACGCCTACGTGCCGCTGGACGAGGCGCTGTCGCGCGTGGTGATCGATTTCTCCGGGCGTCCGGGCCTGCACATGAACGTGCCCTACACCCGTGCGGTGGTCGGCAACTTCGATGTGGACCTGTTCCAGGAATTCTTCCAGGGCTTCGTCAACCATGCCCAGGTGACCCTGCACATCGACAACCTGCGCGGGCAGAACACCCATCACCAGATCGAGACGGTGTTCAAGGCCTTCGGCCGGGCGCTGCGCATGGCCGTCGAGCACGACGAGCGCATGGCCGGGCAGATGCCGTCGACCAAAGGGTGCCTGTGATGCAGACGGTCGCCGTCATCGACTACGGCATGGGCAACCTGCACTCGGTGGGCAAGGCGCTCGAGCACGTCGGCGCCGGCCGGGTGCTGATCACCAGCGACGAGAAGACCATTCGCGAGGCCGACCGCATCGTCTTTCCCGGCGTCGGGGCGATCCGCGACTGCATGGCGGAGATCCGCCGCCTGGGCTTCGACCGCCTGGTGCGCGAGGTCAGCGTCGACCGCCCGTTCCTCGGCATCTGCGTCGGCATGCAGGCGCTGATGGAGCGCAGCGAGGAAAACGGCGGGATCGACTGCATCGGCCTGTTCCCCGGCCAGGTGCGCTTCTTCGGCAAGAACCTGCACGAGGACGGCGAGCACCTGAAGGTGCCGCACATGGGCTGGAACGAGGTCCGCCAGGCGATCGACCACCCGCTCTGGCACGCCATCCCGGAGGCCGGGCGCTTCTATTTCGTGCACAGCTACTACGTCGAGGCGGGCAACCCGCGCCAGGTGGTCGGCCGCGGCCACTACGGCAAGGATTTCGCCGCGGCCCTGGCCGACGGCTCGCGCTTCGCCACCCAGTTCCACCCCGAGAAGAGCCATACCCACGGGCTGCAGCTGCTGCAGAACTTCGCGGCGTGGGATGGGCGCTGGTAAGGACGGCGCTGCGCGCGAGGCTGAACGCTGGAAGGCTGGACGTCGATCGAGCCGCTTTTCGTCCAGCCTCCAGCCTATGGCCTCCAGCGAATCAGACAGTCCCGATTTTTTGAGGAAGAAGTTCCGATGTTGATCATCCCCGCAATCGACTTGAAGGACGGCGCCTGCGTGCGTCTGCGCCAGGGCCGGATGGACGAGTCCACGGTATTCTCCGACGATCCGGTGAGCATGGCCGCGCGCTGGGTCGCCTCCGGCTGCCGGCGGCTGCACCTGGTCGACCTCAACGGCGCCTTCGAGGGCCAGCCGGTCAACGGCGAGGTGGTCACCGCGATCGCCGAGCGCTACCCGGACCTGCCGATCCAGATCGGCGGCGGCATCCGCTCGCTGGAGACCATCGAGCACTACGTGCGCGCCGGGGTCAGCTACGTGATCATCGGCACCAAGGCGGTGAAGGAGCCGGAGTTCGTCGGCGAGGCCTGCCGCGCCTTCCCCGGCAAGGTGATCGTCGGGCTGGACGCCAAGGACGGCTTCGTCGCCACCGATGGCTGGGCCGAGGTCAGTCAGGTACAGGTGATCGACCTGGCCAGGCGCTTCGAGGCCGACGGCGTGGCCGCCATCGTCTACACCGACATCGCCCGCGACGGCATGATGCAGGGCTGCAACGTGCCGGCCACCGCGGCCCTGGCCAATGCCACGAAGATCCCGGTGATCGCCTCCGGCGGCATCCACAACATCGGCGACATCCAGGCCCTGCTCGACGCCAACGCCCCCGGCATCATCGGCGCCATCACCGGCCGCGCGATCTACGAGGGCACGCTGGACGTGGCCGAGGCGCAGGCGGTCTGTGATCTTCGGATGAAAGACGAGTAAAAGCGTTGGAGGCTGAAGGCTGGACGAGGAGCGTGCTGCTCTTTCGTTCAGCCTTCAAGCCTCTAACCTCCAGCGATTTGCTGGCAATAGGGCTAACGGAGATCCACCCATGGCGCTGGCCAAGAGAATCATCCCCTGCCTCGACGTGGACAACGGCCGCGTGGTCAAGGGCGTCAAGTTCGAGAACATCCGCGACGCCGGCGACCCGGTGGAGATCGCCCGGCGCTACGACGAGCAGGGCGCCGACGAGATCACCTTCCTCGACATCACCGCCAGCGTGGACAACCGCGACACCACGCTGCACACGGTCGAGCGCATGGCCAGTCAGGTGTTCATCCCGCTGACCGTCGGCGGCGGCGTGCGCACCGTGCAGGACATCCGCAACCTGCTCAACGCCGGAGCCGACAAGGTCTCCATCAACACCGCCGCGGTGTTCAACCCCGAGTTCGTCGGCGAGGCCGCGCAGCGCTTCGGCTCGCAATGCATCGTCGTCGCCATCGATGCGAAGAAGGTCTCGGCGCCGGGCGAAACGCCGCGCTGGGAAATCTTCACCCACGGCGGACGCAAGCCCACCGGGCTCGATGCGGTGGCCTGGGCGAAGAAGATGGAAGACCTCGGCGCCGGCGAGATCCTGCTCACCAGCATGGACCAGGACGGCGTCAAGAGCGGCTACGACCTGGGTGTGACCCGCGCCATCAGCGAAGCGCTGGGCATCCCGGTGATCGCCTCGGGCGGAGTCGGCAACCTGCAGCACCTGGCCGACGGCATCCTCGAAGGCAAGGCCGACGCCGTGCTGGCGGCGAGCATCTTCCACTTCGGCGAATACACGGTGCCGGAAGCCAAGGCCTTCATGGCGGCGCGCGGCATCGTGGTGCGCTGAAGCACTCCTCGGGCCGAACTGCGTCCTTGGCGTCGCAGCTACGCGAATTGCACCCGTAGGGTGGGCTTCAGCCCACCAACGGGCGAAATGAAAATGTGACGGGAGTCCCGACGGACCGCTGCCGGCGCGGTCGCAGGCAGAGCCTGCTCCTACAGGGCGCCGGCCGCCGTGCCTTCCCTTCTCCTCCCGGGAGAAGGTGGCCCGCAGGGCCGGATGAGGGAAGCCTGCGCCAAATCAACGAACTGTTCGGCTGACCATAGGCACCGGGTGGGCTTCAGCCCACCAATGCTGGCTAGCGCCGTGCGATTCAATCCAGCCTGGGTGGGTGTAGTGCCGGCGCGGTCGCAGGCAGGGCCTGCTCCTACAGGGCGCCGGCCGCGGTGCCTTCCCTTCTCCCCCGGAGAAGGCCCGCAGGGCCGGATGAGGGAAGCCCGCGCCAAACCAACGAACTGTTCGGCTGACCATAGGCACCGGGTGGGCTTCAGCCCACCAATGCTGGCTAGCGCCGTGCGATTCAATCCAGCCTGCGTGGGTGTAGTGCCGGCGCGGTCGCAGGCAGGGCCTGCTCCTACAGGGCGCCGGCCGCGGTGCCTTCCCTTCTCCCTCGGAGAAGGCCCGCAGGGCCGGATGAGGGAAGCCTTCGCCAAACCAACGAACTGTTCGGCTAAACGTAGGGGCACCGTAGGGTGGGCTTCAGCCCACCAATGCTGGCTAGCGCAGGCGCAACATGGTGCGCTGAAGCGGAACGCCGTCCGGCCCCACCTGCGTCTTGGGAGCTCCGCTCGTCGGTGCGCCTTCGGGGTGCACCCTGGTTCTTCGGCAGGCCGCGCTGGCGCACAGTCGGCGCGCGGCGGGGTTCCCGGCGCCCGTTCCGGCCCGCGCCACAAAGGAGCTGTAGCAGCCACAGGCGGCCCGAATACAGCCATGGTTCGCATCTTGCTTTGCACGAGCGGCGCTCGCGGCACCCAGCGGAGGGGGTGACGCCGAGCGGCGAAGTGAACTCACAAGGAGCGTTCCATGCTGAAACCGATCTTCACGGCAGCCCTGCTGCTGCTCTGCATCCAGGCGCACGCCGAACTGCCCGTCGATTACCGGGTGGTGATGCAGACGGAGAACTTCCCACCCTTCAACATGGCCGAGGATGCGAAAAACTTCGCCTACGAACGGAACATTACCGGCATCAACACCGAGATCGTGCAGGAGATGTTCAGGCGTTCCGGCGTGCCCTACCAGATGGCGCTGCGTTTTCCCTGGAGTCGCATCTACAACCAGACCCTGCAGCAGCCCAACCACGCGCTGTTCTCCACCACCTTCACCGAGGAGCGCAAGCCGCTGTTCAAGTGGGTCGGGCCGCTTGCCGGCACCGGCTGGGTGCTGCTCGCCAAGCCGGGTAGCGGCATCCGCCTGGGCAGCCTCGCCGAGGCGGCCACCTACCGCGTGGGCGCCTACAAGAACGACGCCGTCAGCCAGCACCTGGAGAGCCAGGGCCTGCAGCCGGTGAACGCCCTGCAGGACCAGATGAACGTCGGCAAGCTGGTCAGGGGGGAGATCGACCTGTGGGCGACCACCGATCCGGTGGGGCCCTACCTGGCCAGGCAGGAAGGGGTGAGCGGGCTGGAGACGGCGCTGCGCTTCAGTGACGCCGAGCTTTACCTGGCCTTCAACAAGGACACCCCGGACGAGGTGATCGAGCGCCTGCAGACCGCGCTGAACCAGATGCGCGCCGACGGCACCGTCGAGCAGATCAAGCGCCGCTACCTCTGAGTCGCCGGGCGCCGTCAGGCGCCCGTCAGCCGGTCACTGCCCGCGGGTGAGGTTCAGGCCCTTGAGCAGGGTCAGCGCCTGGCCGAGCTGGTAGTCGTCGTCCTGCGGGCGCGGCGAGTCGCTGACCACCTGGGTGGCGCTCGGGCGGTCCGGGGCGCCGTTGCCATTGCCCAGGTGCCCGGTCAGGTCGGCTTCGCGCACGCCCTGCGCGCCGCCTTCCTCGCGGGTCAGGCGGGCGCGCTCGACGCGGATGTCCGGGTCGATGCCCTGGGCCTGGATCGAGCGGCCGTTGGGGGTGTAGTAGAGCGCGGTGGTCAGCTTCAGCGCGCGATCGTTGTTCAGCGGCAGCACGGTCTGCACCGAGCCCTTGCCGAAGCTCTCGGTGCCCATCACCACGCCGCGCTTGTGGTCCTGCAGGGCGCCGGCGACGATCTCGGAAGCCGAGGCGCTGCCGCCGTTGATCAGTACCACCAGCGGAACGCCCTCGCTGGCGTCGGCCGGGTCGGCGGAGAAGCGCAGCTCGGAGTTGGCGATGCGGCCCTTGGTGTAGACGATCAACCCCTTGGTGAGGAAGTGGTCGGCGACTTCCACCGCCGACTGCAGCACGCCGCCGGGGTTGTTGCGCAGGTCCAGCACCAGCCCCTCGAGCTTCTTGCCGCCGTTCTCCTTGCGCATGCTCGCCAGCGCCTTGGCCACTTCCTCGCCGGAGGCGACCTGGAACTGGGTGATGCGCAGGTAGCCGTAGTTCGGCTCGAGCAGCTGGCTCTTGACGCTCTTGACCTTGATGTTGGAGCGGGTGAGGGTGACGTCGAACGGCTTGCCGCCCTCGCGTACCAGGGTCAGCGACACCTCGGTGCCGGGCTTGCCGCGCATCTGCTCGACCGCCTGCATGATGGTCATGCCCTTGGTCGGGTGGCCGTCGATCTTGACGATCAGGTCGCCGGCCTCGAGGCCGGCCTTGGATGCCGGCGTGTCGTCGATCGGTGCGACCACGCGGATGAAGCCGTCCTCCTCGATGCCGACTTCGATGCCCAGCCCGCCGAACTCGCCGCTGGTGGTCTCCTGCAGGTCGGCGAAGGCCTCGGGTTCGAGGTAGGCCGAATGCGGGTCGAGGTTGCTGAGCATGCCCTTGATGGCGTTCTCCAGCAGGGTTTTGTCGTCCACCGGTTCGACGTAGGCGGCCTTGATCCGATCGAGCACCTCGGTGAAGGTGCGCAGCTCGTCGAGCGGCAGCGGCGCCTTGTTGCCCGGCGACGCCAGCGCCGGTGGCGCCGGGATATCCGCGGGCACCGCCTCCTCCTGGGCGTGGGCGCCGCCGTGCAGGGCGGCGAGCAGGGCCAGGGCAAGCGAGGATGGACGGGCAAAGCGACGCAAATGCTGCATGTCGAACTCCAAGTATGGGCGCGCTAACCCTGCGCGCGGCACCATTGCGCCGGGTCGCTGGGGCGGCCCTGCTGGCGAATGGCGAAATACAGTGCGGCGGTTTCCTGGCCACCGCTGGTCCCCACGGTGGCGATCGGATCACCCGCCTTGACGATCTCTCCGGCGTCGCGCAACAGGCTCTGGTTGTGCCCATAGAGGCTCAGGTAGCCGTTGCCGTGATCGAGGATGACGAGCAGCCCCGCCCCGCGCAGCCAGTCGGCGAACACCACGCGGCCCCCGTGCACGGCGCGCACCGGGGTGCCGGCGGCGGCGCCGATCAGCACGCCGTCCCATTTGCTTCGAGCGTCGCCGCCGCGCGGAGTGCCGTAGCGCGCCACCAGGCGGCCGTCGACCGGCCATGGCAGGCGGCCCTTGGCCTCGGCGAAGGGGCCGCCGAACACCGCGCCGCTGCCGCTCACCAGCGGGCCGGAGGCAGCCGGCGCAGCGGCGCTCTGGCGCCGCTGCTCGGCCTCGCGCGCCGCGGCCAGCGCGCGCTGGCGGGCCAGTTCTTCCTCGCGTGCCTGGCGCGCCAGGGTTTCCTCGATGGTCTTGAGCACCCGCTCGAGCTCGGCGCGCTCCTGCTGGCGCGCCTGCAGCTTGCGCTCGCGGCTGGACAGGTTCTGCTCGAGCTTGGCCAGCGCCAGCTTGCGCTCCTGGCGGACCTCGGCCAGGCGCGCCTGGCGGTCCTCGAGGCCGGCCTTCTGCTCGGCCAGGGCGTTGCTGCGGGCCTGGATCTCGGTCTCCACGACGGCCAGCTGGTCCAGCGTCTGGTTGAAGGCGGCGACCTGCTCGAAGCGCGCCTTGCTCAGGTAGTCGTAGTAGGTGACGGTGCGGCTGAATTTCTCGGGGCTCTGCTGGTTCAGCAGCAGCTTGAGGTATTCCTGCCGGCCGCTCTGGTAGGCGGCGCGGGCCTGGATGCCGATCAGTCGCTGCTGCTCGAGCCGGGCGCCCTCGAGGGTGGTCTTCTCTTCCTCCAGCCGGTCGAGCTCCTGCTCGTTCTTGCGCAGTTCGAGCTGCAGCTCGTCGACCTGCTTTTCCAGCTGGCCCATCTCGGTTTCGGTGCTTTTCAGCTCCTTCTGCACGCCGGACTTCTCGCGCTCGATCTGCTTGAGCAGCTTCTGCAGCTCGGCGATGTCCTTGCGCGCGGCCTCGATCTGCTGGCGCGTGGCATCGCGGTCATCCGCCGCGGCCGGGCCCAGCAGGCAGGCCAGGAAGAGTGCGAGTAACAAGCGGGACATGGGGGCGTACCGGGAAACTGGACGGCGGTAGTATGCCGAAAAACATCGAGGAAAAGCGCTGGAAGGCTATAAGGCGGGACGGGTTGCGCAACTAACGAAGCCCGTGGCCTCGCTTGGCTCGGAAGGCTGGCACGCCACCACCTCGTCCAGCCTCCAGCCTCCAGCCTCCAGCCTCCAGCCTCCAGCCCTACAGCCTTCAGCCCAGCTCGACGATCGTCCTGCCGGTCATTTCCTCCGGCACCGGCAGGCCCAGCAGCGTCAGCATGGTCGGGGCGACGTCGGCGAGCACGCCGCCTTCGCGGATGCGCACCGGGCGCTGGCCGACATAGATGAAGGGCACCGGCTCGCAGGTGTGCGCGGTGTGCGCCTGGCCGGTGGATTCGTCCGACATCTGCTCGACGTTGCCGTGGTCGGCGGTGATCAGCGCCTCGCCGCCGACCTTCGCCAGCGCCTCGGTGATGCGGCCGATGCAGCCGTCCAGGCACTCCACGGCCTTGACCGCGGCCTCGAACACGCCGGTGTGGCCGACCATGTCGCCGTTGGCGTAGTTGACCACGATGACGTCGAAGCGCTGCTGCTCGATCGCTTCGACGATGCGGTCGGTGACCTCGGGCGCGCTCATCTCCGGCTGCAGGTCGTAGGTGGCGACCTTCGGCGACGGGATCAGGATGCGTTCCTCGCCCTCGAACGGCTCCTCGCGGCCGCCGGAGAAGAAGAAGGTCACGTGCGCGTACTTCTCGGTCTCGGCGATGCGCAGCTGGGTCTTGCCGTTCTTCGCCAGGTATTCGCCGAGCACGTTGTGCAGTTCCGAAGGGCCGAAGGCGCAGGGCGCCGGGATGGTCGCGGCGTACTGGGTGAGCATGACGAAACCGGCCAGCTGCGGGCGGCGCTTGCGGGTGAAGCCGGTGAAATCGTCCTCGACGAAGGCGCGGGTCAGCTCGCGGGCGCGGTCGGCGCGGAAGTTCATGAACACCACGGCGTCGCCATCCTCGACCCGGACCGGCTCGCCGATCACCGTGGCCTTGACGAACTCGTCGCTCTCGCCGCGCTCGTAGGCGGCGATCAGCCCGTCCACCGCGTAGTCCGAGCGGTACTCGGCCTGGCCGTCGACGATCAGGTTGTAGGCCTGCTCGACACGATCCCAGCGGTTGTCGCGGTCCATCGCGAAGTAGCGGCCGATGAGGCTGGCGACCTTGCCCTTGCCGAGGCGGCCGAAGGTAGCCTGCATCAGCTCGATGGAACTCTGCGCGCTCTTCGGCGGCGTGTCGCGGCCGTCGAGGAAGGCATGCAGGTAGATCTTCTCGGCACCGCGCCTGGCGGCCAGTTCGGCCATCGCCACCAGGTGGTCCTGGTGGCTGTGCACGCCGCCGTCTGACAGCAGGCCGAGGATGTGCACGGCCTTGCCGTTGCCCACCGCCTTGTCCACCGCCTGGCAGATGGTCGGGTTGTCGAAGAACTCGCCGTCGCGGATGGCCTTGGTCACCCGGGTGAAATCCTGGTACACCACGCGGCCGGCGCCGAGGTTCATGTGGCCGACTTCGGAGTTGCCCATCTGTCCGTCGGGCAGGCCGACGTCCATGCCGCTGCCGGAAATCAGGCCGTGCGGCTGGGTCGCCAGCAGACGGTCGTAGACCGGCGTGCGGGCGGCGTGAATGGCGTTCGATTCGGGGCTGTCGCTATGCCCGAAGCCGTCGAGGATGATCAGTACCAGGGGTTTGGGCGCGGCAGGCATGGTTCTGGCTCCTTGCTGGGGGTCCGAAGAGGGCGGCAAGTCTACTGGCAGACCGCCGGAGCGTCATCCGCCCCAGGGTTCGCCCGGCCGGGGGCGCTGTGTATACTGGCCGGCATTTTATTCCCCGGACATCCGTTAATGCTCTCGCAACTGATTGAATTTGCCATTAACCACTATGTACTCAGCAGCCTGTTCGTGGTCCTGCTGATCCTGCTGCTGGTCACCGAGCTGCTCAAGGGCGGCAAGAGCCTGAGCAATCGCGAGCTGACGCAGAAGGTCAACAGTGGCGAAGGCGTGGTGTTGGACGTACGGGCGAAGAAGGAGTTCGACGGCGGGCATATCGTCGACGCATTGAACATTCCCCACGACAAGCTGGTCAGCCGAATTGCGGAGCTGGAAAAGCACCGTGGCAAGACCCTCATCGTGGTCGACGCCATGGGCCAGCACGCCGGAACCGCCTGCCGGGAGTTGCAGAAGGCAGGCTTCACGGCCGCCAAGCTGTCCGGAGGGATTGCCAGCTGGCGCGGTGACAACCTTCCCGTGGTCAAGTGAACATGTCCAGAGTCGTCATCTATACCACTGCCTGGTGTCCCTACTGCATCCGGGCCAAGAGCCTGCTCGAGAAGAAGGGCGTGGCCTACGAAGAAATCAAGGTCGACGGCAAGCCCGACCTGCGCGCGAAGATGACCGAGATGGCCGGGCGCACCTCGGTGCCGCAGATCTGGATCGACGAGCAGCATGTGGGCGGCTGCGACGATCTCTACGCGCTCGAACGCGCCGGCCGGCTCGATCCGATGCTCGCCGGCTGACGCCACCCAACATCTGCACGACAAGAAGGCAAGGAAATGACTGAACAAGCTACCAACGGCGCCGCGGCCAACGAGCAGCAGGGCCCGCAGTTCTCGCTGCAGCGGATCTACGTGCGCGACCTGTCGTTCGAGGCTCCGAAGAGCCCGGAAATCTTCCGCCAGGACTGGAACCCGAGCGTCTCGCTCGACCTGAACACCCGCCAGAAAGGGCTGGAGGGCGACTTCCACGAGGTGGTGCTGACCCTTTCGGTGACGGTCAAGACCGGTGACGAAGTGGCCTTCATCGCCGAGGTACAGCAGGCCGGCATCTTCCTGATCAAGGGTCTCGAGGCCCCGGCCATGAGCCACACGCTCGGCGCCTTCTGCCCGAACATCCTGTTCCCCTATGCCCGCGAGGCGCTGGACAACCTGGTCACCCGCGGCTCTTTCCCGGCGCTGATGCTGTCGCCGGTGAACTTCGACGCGCTCTATGCCCAGGAAATGGCCCGCGCCCAGCAGCAGGCCACCGCCGCGCCGACGCCGTCGCAGCACTGAGCCCGCGTTCAGGTGCCAGACGAACCCCGCTGACTGGCGCAATGCTGTTCACTTAAGTGATGGACCCTTGGCCTCGGGCAGGCCTACGGCCTGCATCGCCGCGAGGGCGCGCCTCCCACAGGGCTCGGCGGGCAACTCCGCTTTCGTGGGAGGCCCGACCTCGGGGCGAGCTTGCCTAAGTGAACGGCATTACGCCGACTGGCGGGGTTTTCGTTATGGCATCGGAGTCCGCCGCGAACCGGGCGCGCACGTTGCCGCGTACCAACGCTGAAAAACACCCTCTACTTCCGGAGAGGGTTGGGGGTGAGGGCGCTGTGCACGCTTCCCTCATCCGGCCCTGCGGGCCACCTTCTCCCGGAGGGAGAAGGGAAAAGCCCGCCGCCAGGCGCTGCGACGAACACCTGCAGGAGCAGGCTCTGCCTGCGACCTGGCGGGTATCGTCCGCGGTCAAGCCCCCCCAAAGAAGTGCATTCGCGAGCAAGCTCGCTCCTACGAGAGGCGTTTGGCCATGCCGACGCAGCCATTCGATATCGGCGCTCACGCACATTCCCGTCGCCCCGGCGCAGGTGGCTTGCAGGGTGATGGGGGCTGGCGGTGAAAGGGCTGTGCTGCGGAGGCCGTGATCGCGATCAAGACCCCACACACAAAAGCGCGTGGCGCGCCCTGCTTTCGCGAGCAGGAGCTCGGCGTCCCTCGCTCCTGCAAGGCGCCGTGTTCAGGCCTGGCGGCGACGCAGGTAGTGCACGCTGAACAGCGCATCCGGGTCGGTCCACTGCGCGACGCTGTCGAAGTCGGCGCTGCGGGCCAGGGCGGCGAAGGCGTCGAGGCTGTACTTGTAGGAGTTCTCGGTGTGCAGGCTCTCGCCGGCGGCGAAGCGGAACCGCCGGCCCTCGAGGGTGACGACCTGTGGCTCGGGGCTGACCAGGTGCATCTCGATGCGCGACTGCGCCTGATTGAAGAACGCCCGGTGGACGAAGCGTGACGGCTCGATGTCGCAGTCCAGCTCGTGGCGGATGCGTTCCAGCAGGTTCAGGTTGAACGCCGCGGTGACGCCGGCGGCGTCGTTGTAGGCGGCCTCCAGCACGGCCCGGTCCTTCACCAGGTCGACCCCGACCAGCAGGCCGCCGCCCGGCGGCAGCAGGCTGTGCAGGCGGGTGAGGAACTGCTGCGCCTGGGTCGGGGTGAAGTTGCCGATGCTCGAGCCGGGGAAGAAGGCCAGCGGGCAGGCACTGTCGAAGCCCCGGGGCAGGTGCAGTTCGGTACAGAAGTCGGCGCACAGGGCGTGCACGTCCAGCCAGGGGTAATCCGCCGCCAGCCGCTGGGTGCTGCTGCGCAGGAAGTCCTCGGAAATGTCGATGCCCAGGTAGCTGGCCGGCTGCAGGGCCTCGAGCAGCAGGCGCACCTTGCGGCTGGCGCCGCTGCCGAACTCGATCAGGTCCGCCTCCGGCCCGGCGATGGCGGCGATCTCGTCGGCGGCCCGGGTGAGGATCAGCTCCTCGGTGCGCGTCGGGTAGTACTCGGGCTGGCGGGTGATGGCTTCGAAGAGTTCCGAGCCGCGCTGGTCGTAGAAGAATTTCGGCGAGGTCCACTTCGGGGTGGCGGCGAAGCCGGCGAGGGTTTCGTCGCGCAGCGAGGACTGACTGGTTCCGGCGAGCTGGTCATGGAAGCGAATGGCGAGGGCCATGCTCGGGTTTCCTTGGCAAGTGGAGGCGAGCGCCAGCCTGCCGGGCAGGCTGGACATTATGGTTTGCCCACTGCATCGAGAGCATGTTGGGTACGACCGGAAGCATCCGGAGGAGGTTCAGGCCGCATGACCGCCGGTCGCCCTCCGGCGGCGAGCGCTTCCATCGCCGTTCTCGGGGGGCGGGGGCCTTTCAGGCATCGTCGCGCTCGCCTGCCAGATTGCGATTTCATAACGCTCGAATGCGCTGCACCCTGAAGCTGTCGCCAGGTCCATCCATAACGATGCAATCGCTCGACAGGCGGCACCGGAGCCTGGTCGAGGCGTTTCCCCACGATGGAAAAGGATCGACATGCACATGTCCTATTGGCGCTTTGCCGCCATGATCGCTACGTCCACGCTGGTCATGTTCGGCCTGATGTACCTCAACACCTATGCGCTCGAGCATGTTCTCTGGAGCGAAACGCGGAGCTGGATGGCGCTGGTGATGGGCTCGGTCATGGCGGTGATCATGCTCGCCTTCATGTCGGGCATGTACAGGAACACCCGGCTCAACATCGCCATCTACGCCGGGAGCGCCCTGGTTTTCGTGCTGGCGCTGTGGCTGGTCAGGAGCCAGGCCACGGTTGGCGACGTGGAATACATGAAGGCGATGATTCCGCACCATTCCATCGCGATCATGACCAGCGAGCGCGCGCGAATAAGCGATCCGCGGGTCCGCAAGCTCGCCGATGGAATCATCGAGGCGCAGCGGCGGGAGATAGCGGAAATGAAGGCGCTGATCGACGATCTCGAGAGGCGTGACTGATGGGCCGGCGCCGGTGTGCGTACACCGCGGGAAGCCCACCGGTCGCGGCCTTCGCAGACTCGGGCCAGGCCGCGGCAGGGGCTGCGGGTCGGTTACCTGGCAACGGTTGCGCCGGCGCTTGCCGCTGAGCGACCGTGCGCCCGCCTTGCATGGGGCACCGATCCTGCCGTTGAGCCGGGACCAGGCCCGTGGCCGAGCCTAGCGTTCAGCCCTGGGCATGAAGGTTGCGTCGAGCAAGTTGTCCGGCGACAGCGGCAGCGAGCGGATGCGCTTGCCGGTAGCATGGAACACCGCATTGGCGATCGCCGCCGCCACGCCCACCACACCGATCTCGCCGAGGCCCTTGACGCCCAGGGGATGGCCGCGGCGGTCGTCTTCCTCGATCGTCAGCACCTCGATGTCGGGCACGTCGGCCTGGGTCGCGACCAGTGCCTCGGCCAGGTCCGCGTTCATCCAGCGGCCGTTGCGAGGATCGAGCCGGCTTTGTTCGAACAATGCCTGGCCGAGTCCCCAGACCATGCCGCCCATAAGCTGGCTGCGCGCCAGCAGCGGATTGATCAGCCTGCCGCAGGCGAAGGCGCCGACCAGGCGCTGAACGCGAATCTCTCCGGTCAGCGGCTCGACTGCGACCCTGGCGAACTGCGCGCCGAAGGCGCCACGACCGAACACCGGCTTGCCGATCTGCGAGGCCGTACTGGCCTGGGCCTCGAGCCCGTCGAGCCCCTGGCGGCGCAGCAGTTCGCTGACCTTCTCCCGCCGACCGTCGCCGGCCTGCAGTGCGCCGTCGTGCAGCCTCAGGCTCTCGGCCGGCAGGCCGTGCAGCGGGGAGGCGGCATCCTTCACCGCCCGCTCGGCGAGCTGCTGGCGCAACTGGTCGGCCGCGGCGCCAATGGCCGCGCCCAGGCTGAGGGTGGTCGAGGAACCGGCCGTCAGCGAGCTGTAGGGCAGGCGCGTGTCGCCCCACTCCAGCGTCACCCGTTCCAGCGGCAGCCCCAGCGCCTCGGCGGCGATCTGGGTTAGCGCGGTCGCGCCTCCCTGGCCGATTTCATGGGTCGAGGAAGCGGCCACTGCCGTGCCGTCGGCATTCAGTCGCACCCGTGCCGAGGCCGGCATCTGCGCCACATGGTAGACGGCGGTGGCCATGCCGTAGCCGATGCAACGACCGTTCTCGCGCATCGCGCCGATGCCTCTGGCCCGTGCGTTCCAGCCGATCCGCTCGGCGGCCAGCCGGTAGCATTCACTCAAGGACTTGCTCGACCAGGGCTGGCCGCCCTGCGGCTCCACTTCGGCGTAGTTGCGCAGGCGCAACTCCAGTGGGTCGAGGCCAAGGCGATGGGCCCATTCGTCCATGGCGCTCTCGATGGCGAACTGACTGACCGCCACGCCCGGTGCGCGCATCCAGCTCGGCGCGTTGATGTCCATTTCCACGGCCCGGTGCGAGGTACGCAGGTGCTCGCAGGCATACAGCTTGGGGGTCATCTCGCCCACCGGCTCGATGAAATTGGAGAGCGTCGAGTTCTGGATCAGGGCGTCCTGCATCAGCACCGAGAGACGCCCGTCGGCGTTGCCGCCGAGCCTGATGCGCTGACGGGTGCCGCCGCGAAACGGCATGAGCGAGAACGTCTGGCGCCGGGTCAGTTCGAGCGAGACCGGCCGTCCCGCGCGCCTGGCGGCCATCGCCGCCAGCAACGGGTGCAGATTGCCCTTCTTGCCGCCGAAGGCGCCTCCGGTGAACGGGACGATCAATCGTACCTTGCCGTCGAGGCCGGACTCGGCCTCGCCACTTTTCATCACCTCGGCAAAGGGCTTCCGCAAGCCGAGGTCGAAGGCCTGGCCGAGCGCGTAGGCGTCGCCGTAGGAGTACTGGGTGGCGGTGTGCACGGTGAGCCGGCCCTCAGCATCCCAGGCGGCGACGGCGGCGCCCGGTTCCAGCGCGTTGTGATGCTGCGGCACCGTCTCGTAACTTTCGTCGAGCCGCTCGGCAGCCTGGGCGAAGGCGGCATCCGGATCGCCCCGTTCGGTGACGCCCGGCTCGCCGGCTCCGACCTTCTCGGGCCGTTCGGCATGCGCCTCGTCGAGCGCGAACAGCGGCTCGCGCTCGGCCGGGCCGTAGCGGACCTGGACTTTCGAGGCGGCGTAACGCGCCTGCTCCCGGGTGTCGGCGACGACCACGGCGAGCGGCTGGCCGTTGTAGTGCAGGTGGATGTCCTGAAGCGGCAGGAAGCGACCGAGCTCGCCGCCCGGCAGGGTCTGGATCGGTTTGAGACGCGGCGCGTCCAGGTGCGTCATCACCAGCAGCACGCCGGGCATGGCGCAGGCAGCGGCCGTGTCGATGGCGAGAATGCGGCCGCTCGCGCGCGTGCTCTGCACCACGGCGGCATGGGCGGTTCGCTTTTCTTCGGCATTGGCGGCGTCGTCAGCGAGGTCGGCGGCGTAGCGTGCCTGGCCGGTGACCTTGGCGCGCCCATCCAGGCGGCGTGGGGAGCTGGGTGACGGGCGCGTCATGGGCGGCGGTCTCCGTGGCGGGGGCGGATCGACGATGGAACGACGGCGGGTTGCGCCATTGATCGGTTTTCATTCGGCCATGCGGGACTGACGGCGTTCCAGGAAATCTCCGGGGCGGATGAGCGGCGGGCAGTTCTAGCGCTCATCGGGAAGGTCGCCGGCCCGCTCGAACGTCACCGAAGGCACCGGGTCCATCGGCCTGCCCTTCACAAAAGAGGAGTCGAGACGATGCCCATGAACGTCGAAGTGCTGGGCAGGACGGTCCAGCAGACCGAAATCTGGCTCAACGAAATCAGCGAGCGGCTGGGAACGGGCAGCGAGGAAGAGGCCTACCAGGCTTTGCGCGCGGTGCTGATCAGCCTGCGAGATCGCATCGGCACGGACAACGCGGCGCATCTTTCCGCGCAGTTGCCGGTGTTGATCCGTGGAATCTTCTACGACGGCTTCCATCCCGCCGAGACGCCGAGCAGGGAGCGTACGCGCGAAGCCTTCATGGCCAAGGTCCATGGTGCGGTGACCAACCTCGAGGTCGATCCGGAACAGGCGGCCAAGGCGGTGTTCGAGGTGTTGGCTCGCCATATCGAGCCGAGGGAATCGGAAAAGCTGGCCGGGATGTTTCCGGCCGAGATGCGCGACCTGTGGCCCAGACAGGCCGCGTAGCCACTCATCAACGGCGCTGCGCGGCGCCCGGAGGTCACCTATGAAAGTCGCTGAATGCATGACCCGCGAAGTGAGGATGGTCCGCCCCGAAACCACGATCCGCGATGCGGCGAAAATGATGACTGACGGCGACGTCGGCTCGCTGCCGGTCAGCGATGGCGAGCGGCTGGTCGGCATGGTCACCGATCGCGACATCGTCACGCGGGCCGTCTGCGAAGGGAAGGGTCCCGATACCAATGTCCGTGAAGTCATGACCAATGACGTCAAGTACTGCTTCGATGACCAGGACATTCAGGAGATCGCCCACAACATGGCGGACGTCCAGTTGCATCGCCTGCCGGTAGTGAACCGGGACAAGCGCCTGGTGGGCATCATCGCGCTGGCCGACGTCGCCGTCGCAGCCAACGACCAGACGGCCGGAAAGGCGGTCTCGGGTATTTCCCAGGGCGTCTGATCGACGCCAGACTCGGCGGGCCGGTCGCTCGCCGAGCCTCTGTCCCGTCGCTTCCGGGCGCCTGGCCAGACTGAACGCCGGTGGCGACCGGTCCGGTCGGAACGCCGGCACGCTTCCAGGCTCCAACGCTTGAACCGCATGAGAGCCGCCCCGCGATGCACCCCAGCCGTAGAACCCGACGTCATCCCGTCCCGTACCGTCCCGCGCTTGGGCCGAGCCGGTTCGCGCACGAATGAACGCCTCCCGGCTGATTCTCCTGGCCGTGCTGGCCGCGGCGGTGGCGGCCTTCTTCACCTTCGACCTCGGCCAGTACCTGACCCTCGAATCGATCAAGGCCAACAGCGGCGCCCTGCACGCGCAGGTGCAGGCCTATCCCTGGTGGGCGCGCAGCGTGTTCTTCGTGGTCTACGCGCTGCTCACCGCGCTGTCGTTTCCCGGCACCGTGGTGCTGACCCTGCTGGCCGGGGCGCTGTTCGGGCTGGTGGAAGGCACGCTGCTGGTGTCCTTCTCCTCCAACATCGGCGCCGTGGCGGCGATGCTGATCAGCCGCTTCATGCTGCGCGACTGGATCCAGCGGCGTTTCGGCAAGCAGATCACCGGCATCAACAAGGGCCTGGCGCGCGACGGCAGCTTCTACCTGATCTCGCTGCGGCTGATCCCGCTGGTGCCCTTCGTGCTGCTGAACCCGGCGCTGGGGCTGACGCGCGTGGGCCTGTGGACCTTCTGGTGGACCACCCAGCTGGGCATGCTGCCCGGCCACGCCATCTACGTGAATGCCGGGCGCCAGCTGGTACGCATCGATTCGCTGTCGGGCATCCTCTCGCCGGGCATGATCAGCACCCTGGTGCTGCTGGCGGTGTTCCCACTGCTGGCGACCCGCCTGCTGACCTCTTACAAGGCGCGCCAGGCCTACCGCGGCTGGCAGCGGCCGAAACGCTTCGAGCGCAACCTGGTGGTGGTCGGCGGCGGCACCGGCGGGCTGTCCACGGCGCGCATCGCCGCCTCGCTGAAGGCGCGGGTGAGCCTGGTCGAACGCCAGCGCCTGGGTGGCGTGGCGGTGCACGAGGGTGGCCTGCCGGCGCGCGCGCTGTGCCGTTCGGCGAACCTCGCCCACGCGCTGCGCCACGGCCAGCGGCTGGGGCACGGGCAGCGGATCGGGGAGGCGGACTTCGCCGAGGTGATGACCGAGGTGCGGCGTCTCGCCGAGCAGGCGATGGGCGGCGTCTCGGCCGAGCACTACACCCGTCTGGGCGTGGAGGTGGTCATGGCCCATGCCCGGCTCGGCTCGCCGTGGACGGTCGAGGTGGACGGTCGCACCCTGACCACCCGCGCCATCGTCATCGCCACCGGCAGCCGCCCGTGGGTGCCGCCGATTCCCGGGCTCGACGCCATCGAGCCGCTGACCTGCGACAACCTCTGGGACCTGCGCGAGCGCCCCGGGCGCCTGCTGGTGCTCGGCAACGGCGCCGGCGCCTGCGAGTTCGCCCAGGCCTTCCAGCGCCTTGGTTGCCGGGTCACGCTGGTCAGTGAGCGGGAGGCGCTGCTCGAGGAAGAGGATCCGGAAGCGGCCCAGGCGGTGACCGCCGCGCTGCGTGCCGATGGCGTCGAGCTGCGGCTCGGCCTCTCGCCGCTGCGCGTCGAGCCCGGCGAGGGCGGGCACCGGCTAGTCTGCCGTGACGGCGACGAGGGCGAGCCGGCGCTCGCGTTCGACCGGGTGGTGCTGGCGCTCGGGCAGAACGCCGACATCGAAGGGCTGGGCCTGGACGCACTGGGCCTGGGCTGCGCCGACGACGGCACCCTGGAAGTCGACGAATACCTGTCGACCCGCTACCCGAACATCTATGCGGTGGGCAGCGTGGCCGGCCCCTACGGCGCGCCCCACGTGGCCGAGCACCAGGCCTGGTACGCCGCGGTCAATGCCCTGTTCGGCGAATTCAAGCGCTTCGCGGTGAGCGAGCGGGTGATCCCGCGCGCGGTGTTCACCAGCCCGGAAGTGGCCACGGTCGGGCTGACCGATGTCGAGGCGAAGGCGCAGGGGGTCGAATTCGAGGTGATCCGGCTCGACCTCGGGGCGCTGGCCGGGGCGATCGCCGAGGGCGCCGACCAGGGCTTCGTCAAGGTGCTCATCGAACAGGGCGGGGACCGCATCCTCGGCGTCACCATCGTCGGCGAGCAGGCCAGCGAGACCCTGGCCGGCTTCGTCGTGGCGATGAAGCACAAGCTCGGGCTGAACAAGCTGGCCGACACCGTGCAGCTCGGCGCCACCCTGGGCGAGGCCAGCCGGGCGGTGGCCGACGTCTGGCGCCAGCAGCGCCGCCCGGCGCGCGCCCTGCGCTGGGCCGAGCGCCTGCACCGCTGGCGGCTCGGCGGCGGGCGGCGCTGACGGCGCTAGCTAAACTTCGCGCCTGGCCAGCGGCTCGCGCGCCGGGCCGTGGATGACGTCGCCGTCGGCCTGGAAGATCGAGCCGTGGCAGGGGCAGTCCCAGGTGCGGTCGGCATTGTTCCAGGTGACCGTGCAGCCCATGTGCGTGCAGGCGGCCGAGACCGCATGCAGGGTGCCGGCGTCGTCGCGCCAGACGGCGATCTTCTCGTCGCCGCGGCTGATCACTCCGCCCTGGCCGAGGCCGAGCGCCTGCAGGTCGTCCACCTGGGACTGGCTGTCGCCGCTCTGGTTGAAGTCGTCCGGCATCGGCCGCCTGGGGTCGTAGAGCGAGGCCCAGGGGCGGCGGCCGGTGACGATCTGGCGGGCGATACCCAGGCCGGCGGCAGTCCCGTTGCTGATGCCCCAGGCGTTGAAACCGGTGGCGACGAAGTAGCCGGGCGCCTGCTCGGGGTCCGGCTCGCCGACGTAGGCCATGCGGTCCGCGGTGTCGTAATCCTCGTTGCACCAGCGCCAGACCGGCTCGGTCACCAGCAGGTTGTCGCGCGCCCAGGCTTCCAGCTCGACGAAGCGCCGCGCCACGTCGCCGTCCTGGCCGGTGTTGAAGCGCGGGCCGAGCACCACCATGAGCGGGCCCTCGGCGTCGCGGCCCATGCGGATCGAGTGGGTCGGCTCGTCAACCGCGATGAACATCCCTTCGACCTGCGCGCCCTCCTGCGGGCGGAAGGCGATCGCCACATGGCAGCGCGGCTGCGAGGGGCTGATGTAGTCGACCGGCGTCTGCACCGGCATGTGGGTGGCGACAACGACCTTGTCGGCGCTGACCGTGCCGCCCTCGAAGCCGACCTGCCAGCGCCCGCCGTGCTCGAAGCTCTGTGCCCGCGTGTGCTGGTGGATGCGCCCCCGGCGGGCCTGCACCGCGGCTGCCAGGCCCACCAGGTAGCTGGCCGGGTTGAACTGCGCCTGGTCGGGAAACTCCAGCGCGCCGGTGGTCGCGAAGGGCAGCGGCGCACGCATCAGCACCCGCGCCGGGAAGCCCAGGCAACGGGCCGCCTCGGCCTCGCGCTCGATGGCCGAGCGCCCTTCCACGGTGCAGGCGTAGGCGTAGGCCGACTGGCGCTGGTAGTCGCAGGCGATGTGGTGTTCGTCGATCCAGCGGCGGATCTTCTCCACCGCCTCGCGGTTGGCATCGGCGTAGCACTGCGCCAGGTCCTGGCCGAAGGTGTCGATCAGGTGCCGGTAGATCAGCGCGTGCTGGGTGGTGATCTTCGCCGTCGAGCGGCCGGTGACCTGGCGGCCCACCTCGCGGGCCTCCAGCACCACGACGGACTTGCCGGCCTCGCACAGGGTCAGGGCGGCGGTCAGCCCGACGATGCCGGCGCCGACCACCACCACGTCGCAGTCGTTGACGCCGGTCAGGCGCGGAAAGTCGTTGCGTGGGGCGCTGGCGGTCCAGCAGCAGTCGGGGGTTGCGGATAACGCGACCATGATGCCTCCTCGGCTGACGGGATGACTGCCTCAGTAGAACGGCGGCACCCACCCGGGTTCGGGCGCAACGGCCCGAATGGGCGCGGCGATTTCCGCCGGTCCGTGCCCCGCCCGGCGCCCGAAACCCCTGCCGCCTGCACGGGTCACTCTCGGTAAGCCCTGCCTGGAGGCCAGACCATGAAGCTCTACTACTACGAACACTGCCCCTTCAGCGCCCGCGTGCGCATGTTGCTGAACCTCAAGGGAATCAAGGCCGCGCAGGAGGTGCTGCCGGCCGACGACGAGCAGACCATCGCCCGCCTGATCGGCAAGCACCAGATCCCGGTGCTGGTGCTCGACGACGGCACGCCCATGGCCGACAGCATGGAGATCGCCCGTTACCTCGACCGGCTGGACGGCCAGCCGCTGATCCGCGAACCCGACAGCCCCGCCGTGAACGAATGGCTCGAGCCCTTCGTGCCGACCCTGCAGTACCTCGGCTACCCGCGCTGGACCCGCATCGGCCTGGCCGAATTCGCCACCCCCTCGGCCTACCAGCACTTCCGCGAGAAGAAGACCCACACCATCGGCGACTTCGACGAGGCCCTGGCCAATACCGAGGCCAAGGCGCGCGAGGTGGATGCGCACCTGCAGCGTCTGCCGCAGATCATCGACCTGACGCCGACCCACAAGCACCCGCGCTGGGACGACGTCACGCTGTTCCCCATGCTGCGCAGCCTGAGCGTGGTCAAGGCGGTGCAGTGGCCCGAGGAGGCGCGTGCCTACACCGTGACCCTGGCGCAGCGCTGCGGGCTCGACACCTTCTTCGACCGCGCCCTCTGACTGGCCGTTGAAAAACCTCGGCGAGGTAGGCTGCGCAAGGCCGGTGGCGGCCCTGCAAAAGCAGGCGAAGAAGCGCAGTTTACGAGTTGTAAATGAGCATTTGGATCGGACTCGCGCCCGGGCCTGTTTTTAACGCCGCGATGGCAACGCAGGTGGTTTTCAACAGCCTGCCAACTTGCGTGGCGTCAGCCGCGCCAGGCATCGGCGCGGTTCAGCAGCTCGATGACCTCCTCGTCGCTGGTCTGGTCGAAGCGCTGGTAATGCCGGCCGACCGCGCGAAAACCCTCCGGGGCGAACGGGCAGGCCAGCTCGTCGGCCAGTGGGCGCAGTTGCGCCAGCGACTCCGGCGCGCCGACCGGTGCGGCGAAGATCAGCCGGCTGGGCCCGGCATCGGCCAGCGCCATGAGCGCCACGCGCGCGGTGCTGCCGGTGGCCACGCCGTCGTCGACCACCACCACCTCGCGCCCGGCCACCGGCACCGGCGGTCGCCCGGCGCAGTATTTCGCGCGTCGGCGCTCGATCTCCTCGAGCTGGCGCGCCTTCTCCTGCTCGAACCAGCCGGGCGGCGTGGCGAAGTAGTCCAGCGCATCCTGGTCGACCACCCAGCGCGGGCTGGGGCCGTCGACCACCGCGCCGACCGCGTACTCCTCGTGCCCGGGCGCCCCGATCTTGCGCACCATGATCAGATCCAGCGGCGCCTGGAACGCCTCGGCGATCTCGAAGGCCACCGGCACGCCGCCGCGCGGCAGGGCGAGCACCACCGGCGTTTCCGTGAGCATCGGCCGCAGCACCTTGACCAGCACCTGGCCGGCTTCGCGGCGGTCGGCGAACAGGGGCGAGGAAGCGGGGGAGATGTCCATGGTCAGACTCCGAAGGGAAAGGTGTCGTCTTCGTGATCGCTCGCCGGCCGGCCCGGCAGTGGTACATGGCCCAGAACTGCGGGCGTCGCCGTAGCGGTCGAAAAGCGCGCCGAACGCCTCGTCGCCGAGTGCCGGCAGCGGCTCGGCGTACTCGCGCAACGCGGCGGCGATGTCCTCGCGCGGGGCGATCGCCTGCTGGCGGGCGAACTGTTGCAGGCGTTCTCTGGCGATGCATGCATGAAGGGCGCTCCGACGCACGGACGCGAGGATCCGGCGCCCGATGAGCAGGAGACCGGCCGCCGGCGACGCATGTTCCCCGCCGGCGACGGGGAGGGCGATGCCTCGGGCATTGCCCTTCTGCGTACCGGCCTGCGCCGGTACGACGGTTGGATGCATGGCGGCAGTCCGCTGGGTTACCGGCCTTCCTGGTACGACGGCTGCTACGAACGACCGTCCGTCAAACCCGGGGAATGCCCCCGATCATCGAACAGTCACTTCTCATGAGCGTTCGTCGGAGGAGGCAGGCCATGTCCGCATCATCCAGCCAGTCGCTGAGGTTGCCGGTCGAGGGCGTCGAACTCGGGGCCGAGCTGTGTCTTCGCCAGGACGACCCCGGTATCGTCGTCTTCGTCCACGGCAGCGGCAGCAGCCGGCACAGCCCGCGCAACCAGCAGATGGCGCGCTATTTCAACGAGCACGGGCTGGCGACGCTGCTGTTCGACCTGCTCACCGAAGAGGAACACCGCGAGGACGTGGTCACCCGTGCCTGGCGCTTCGACATCCCTCTGCTGGCGCGGCGCCTGGGCGGTGTCATCGACTGGCTTGGTACGCAGCCGGCCGCAGCCCGCTTGCGCATCGGCCTGTTCGGTGCCAGCACCGGTGCCGCGGCTGCGCTGATCGCTGCTGCGCAGAAGCCCGAGCGGGTGCAGGCGGTGGTTTCGCGCGGTGGACGCACCGACCTGGCCGGCGAGGCGCTGGCCGAGGTCCGCGCGCCGACGCTGCAGATCGTCGGGGCCGAGGACGAGGTGGTGCTGCGCCTGAACCGCGAGGTCAGCGACCGGCTGCGCTGCGAACAGGCGCTGGCGGTGATCCCCGGCGCCACCCATCTGTTCGACGAGCCCGGCACGCTGGAACTCGCCGCCGAGGCGGCGCGCGACTGGTTCGGGCGCCATCTGAAAGGCGCGGGCTGAGCCGTTCGTTGCAGTGCGCGACGAAAGGCGAGCGCTGCCGGCCTCCGGTGCCGGTCCCAGTCGTTACCTGTTTCGATTCATTCTTCCGGAGGTACACATGGGCAAGCTCAGCGGCAAGATCGCGATCATCACCGGCTCGGATTCCGGCATGGGCCAGGCCATGGCGGCCGCCTTCGCGCGCGAGGGCGCGGACGTGGCGGTCACCTGGCATACCGACGAAGCCGGCGCGCAGGCCACCGCCGAACGCGTGCGCCAGGCCGGCGCGCGCAGCCTGGTGTGCCAGCTCGACGTCACCGACGAGGCCAGCGTGCAGGCGCTGTTCCGCGCCGTCGACGAGCAGCTCGGCACGCCCGACATCCTCGTCAACGACGCCGGCGTCGGCAAGAGCAAGGCCTTCACCGAGCTGACCTACGAAGATTTCGACCGGGTGGTGAAGACCGACCTCTACGGCCCCTTCCTCTGCGCCCGCGAATTCGTGCGTCGGCGCCAGGACGCCGGTGGCGGCGGCAAGCTGCTGAACATCACCTCGGTGCACGACGCCATTCCCAGTCCGAACAACGTCGCCTACGGCGCTGCCAAGGGCGGGCTGCTGCTGATGACCCGCAGCCTGGCGATGGAACTGGCGCCGCTGAAGATCAACGTCAACGCCATCGCCCCCGGCCTGATCCGCACGCCGATGACCATGCAGCGGGTCGATGACCAGCAGCAGCGCGAGCAGGAGATGCCGCACATTCCCTGGCACCGCCCGGGCCAGCCGGAGGAGGTCGCCGAGCTGGCGCTGTACCTGGTGGGCCCCGACGCCGACTACGTCACCGGCCAGGACTTCGTCATCGACGGCGGGCTGGAGATGAACTGGGGCCAGGGCGCGTAGGGTGGACAACGGCGCAGCCTTCCTTGTCCATCGTTTTTGGCCGGCTCGCCGTGCAGTCCCTTGGTGGAAAACGCGTTGCGGTTTTCCACCCTACGCCCAACCCGTGCGTAGGGTGGACAACGGCGCAGCCTTATCCACCCGCTTTTTGCCGGCCTTCCGCGCAGCTCTCTGGCGAAAAACGCATAGCGGTTTTCCACCCTACGAGGACACCGACATGACCGGACTGCAACTGATCGCCGAATTCGAGCACCAGGTCACCGGCATCGCGGTAACCCCGGAGGACCGCGTGTTCGTCAACTTCCCGCGCTGGACCGAGGATTCGCCGATATCGGTCGCCGAGCGCTTGGCCGACGGCACGCTCAGGCCCTATCCGGACGAGGCGTGGAACGCCTGGCGCAACGAGACGGCCTTCGAGAAGCCCATGGGCGAGCACTTCGTCTGCGTGCAGGCGCTGCTCGCCGACACCCGCGGCGGGCTCTGGGTGCTCGACCCCGGCGCGCCGGGCAATGAGCGGGTGATGCCGGGCGCGGCCAAGCTGGTGCACATCGACCTGGGCAGCGACCGGGTCACCAAGGTGATCCCCTTCCCCGAGAACGTCGCCCTGCAGGGCAGCTACCTCAACGACATCCGCCTGAGTCCGGACGGGCGTACCGGCTACATCACCGACTCGGGCAGCAAGGGCGCGATCATCGTCGTCGACCTGGACACCGGGCAGAGCTTCCGCGCGCTCGACGGGCATCCCTCGACCCAGCTCGAGCAGGACGTGATCGTCGAGGTCGACGGCGCGCCGCTGCGCCGGCCGGACGGCCGCCAGCCGATATTCGCCTCGGACGGCATCGCCATTTCCAATGACGGCGCGACCCTCTACTGGCAGGCACTGACCGGCCGCACGCTGTACCGCATCCCCACCGACAGGCTGGGCCGCAACGTCGGCGAGGACGAATGCCGGGCGGCGGTGGAGAAGGTCGGCACCACCCATGTCGCCGACGGCCTGCTGATCGCCCGTGACGACACGCTCTACCTGACCTCGCCGGGCGACAATGCGGTCAGGCGCTGGTCCGGCAACGGCACGGAAATCGTCGTGCAGGACGAGCGGCTGCGCTGGCCGGATACCCTTTCCCAGGGGCCGGACGGGGCGATCTACGTCACCGCCTCGCACATCCAGGACACCTATTGGTTCAAGCCTGGCGCGCCGGCGGCGGTGCGCACCGCGCTGTTCCGCTTCCAGCCGCCCGGTTGAGGCCTGGGCTTCGCTTGGTGCGGGAGCGGTCGGGACCGCGAAAGGGCACGCTCGTTGGGCTTCGCTGCGCTCAACCCAACCTACCCAACCGACATGCCGGCTGGGCGGGATGGCATGGCACGGGCCGAAGCCCCTGCCATGCGGGTCCGGCTCAGCGCCGCTTGTCCTCCTGCCGGCCGGACTTGCCGGAGCGTTCGGCCTGCTTGCCCTCCTCGACCAGTTCGCGCTCCCGTTGGCCGCCCTTGTGGCCGCCTTTCTGGCCTGCTTCGCGCACGCTCATGTCGCCTTTCTTCTGATCAGCCATGGTCTTTCTCCCGTTTGCTGGATTGGGGCAGCTACCGGGTCGGCCGGGCTGGCCGCCCGTAGCCCTCATGTCGAAGCCCCCCGGACGCGGGAGTTCGAACCACCGGACGGGTGGGGCCAGTGCCCGAAAAGCGATCGCCCCGAGGTCGGCCTCCCACGGAGCGGGCAGGCCCGGCGCTTTTGTGGGAGGCGCCCCTGGCGGCGACGGCGGGCACCGCCTGCCGAAGAGCGATCGCCCCGAGGTCGGGCCTCCCACAGAGCGGGCAGGTCCGGCGCTTTTTTGTGGGAGGCTCCCCCTGGCGGCGACGGCGGGCACCGCCTGCCGAAGAGCGATCGCCCCGAGGTCGGCCTCCCACGGAGCGGGCAGGCCCGGCGCTTTTTGTGGGAGGCGCTCCCTGGCGGCGACGGCGGACACCGCCTGCCGAAGAGCGATCGCCCCGAGGTCGGCCTCCCACGGAGCGGGCAGGCCCGGCGCTTTTTTGTGGGAGGCGCCCCCTGGCGGCGACGG
This sequence comes from Stutzerimonas azotifigens DSM 17556, assembly GCF_000425625.1. Lineage (GTDB taxonomy): Bacteria > Pseudomonadota > Gammaproteobacteria > Pseudomonadales > Pseudomonadaceae > Stutzerimonas > Stutzerimonas azotifigens. The sequence continues at coordinate 66,916 of NZ_AUDU01000028.1, read as the reverse complement.
CAGGCATCGCCTGCCCAAAAGGACCTACTGGTCGGTCTTCTTCCCGCTGAAGGCCGTGATCGGCTTATCCACCTCGGTGTCGAGCTCGCGGGCGAAGGTCTTCAGGCCCTCGATCAGCGGCATCAGCGCCGCCCAGAGGTCGTCGTCGTGCAGCATCCGGTAGGCGCCGGTGACGCCCGGCGCCTCGTCGTGCTTGCGGTCGGGCTGGTAGCCGCCGAGGGCATCGAAGGCCGCGCGCAGCGCGAATGCCACCTTGTAGAACTGCGCCGGCTCGATGCGCGACAGTGCCATGCCGAGAATCGACAGGTTCTGGATCGCGTTCAGCGAGCCCTCCTTGTTCAGCCCGTCCACCAGCACCTTGAGCACGCGGTCGTTGGCCCCGGCCAGGTCGTTGGCGAAGCGCAGCAGGCCGCGCTGGTGCAGGGTTTCCAGCAGGGTGTCGAGCTCTTCGCGGGCGCTGGGGCCAATCGGCGTCGGCTTGACCTCGTAGTTCAGTCGCTGGGCCATCAGAATCTCTCCGGGTGCGGGGCTTCGGCCGGCGGGGCCACGTAGTCGTCGCTGTACCACTTGACTTCGACCGGCACGCCCTCGTTGGGCGTACGCTCGCCGTAACGGAAGCTGTTGCGTGGCAGCGGGTTCAGGCCCTGGCCGAGTACCTCGAGCCTGACCGCGGTTTCCTTGTAGGCGGGCGTATTGACGTCCGGGTCGTGGTGTTCGCCGGTGAGCAGGTTGATGCCGGGCTTGCCCTGGTGGATCGGCATGAACAGCGTGTTGCCGGCGACGCGCTCGGTGACCAGCGCGCGCACCTCGACCGAACCGCGCCGCGAGGCGATCCGCAGCCAGGTGCCGTCCTCGATGCCGCGCTCGGCAGCCAGCTCGGGGCTGACCTCGACGAACCAGTGCGGCGCCTGCGACCACAGCCGCGGGCCGCGCCCGGTCTGGTTGGCGCCCTGGAACTGCTCGAGCATGCGCCCGTTGTCGAGCATCAGGTCGTACTCGCCGTCGGTGTCCTCGTCCGGCGCCTTCCACTGCAGCGGGTAGAGCACCGCCCGGCCGTTCTCGGTGTGGAAGCCCCGGGTATAGAGCAGCGGGGTGTCGCTGCCGTCGGCGTTCATCGGCCAGAGCAGCGATTGCCAGCCTTCCAGCCGCTCGTAGCTCACACCCTTGAAAATAGTGGCGATGCCGGCCACTTCGTCCATGACCTGCGAGGGGTGCGTGTAGCCCCAGTCGTGGCCCATGCGCGCGGCCAGCTCGGTGAGGATTCGCCAGTCCGGCCGGCTGTTCCCCAGCGGCGGCAGCACCTGATGGAAGCGCTGGATGCGCCGCTCGGTGTTGACGAAGGTACCGTCCTTTTCCACCGAGGGGCAGGCCGGCAGCACCACGTCGGCGAACTCGGCGGTGCGGCTCATGAAGATGTCCTGCACCACCATGAATTCCAGCTTCTCGAAGCCGCTGTGCACGTTGGTGGTGTTGGAGTCGGAGAAGGCGGTTTCCTCGCCGATGATGTACATGGCCTTGACCGCGCCCTCGTCGGCGCCCTGGACCATGGTGAAGTTGTCCCGGCCGGCTTCCAGCGGCAGGCGGTCCGCCGGCACGCCCCAGGCCCGGGCCCACTTGTCGCGATGCTTCTCTTCGGTGACCTTCTCGTAGCCGGGATACATGTTCTTCAGGCAGCCGAAGTCGCTGGCGCCCTGCACGTTGTTGTGCCCGCGCATGGGATAGCCGCCGGTGCCGGGCCGGCCGTAGTTGCCGGTGACCAGCAGCAGGTTGGACAGCGCCGTGCTGGTGTCGGCGCCGTGGCTGTGCTGGGTGATGCCCATGGCCCAGAGCAGGCAGACGCTTCTGGCCCGGCCGATCATCTCGCCCGCCTCGATCAACCGCTCGCGGGGGATGCCGGTGACCTCGGCGGCGAACTCCAGGGTGAAGGGCTCGAGCGATCGGCGGTATTGCTCGACGCCGTCGACCTGGCCGGCGAGGAATTCCAGGTTGGCATGGCCGTGCTCGAACATGTAGCGCGACAGCGCCGAGGCCCACACCAGGTCGGTGCTGGCGCGCGGGCGCAGGTAGAGGTCGGCGCGCTCGGCCATCTCGTGCCGGCGCGGGTCGACCACCAGCAGCTTCTGCCCACGCAGCTTCTTCGCCGCCTTGATCTTCGAGGCGATCACCGGGTGGTTCTCCGACAGGTTGCTGCCGACGATCACCACCAGCTCGGCCGCGGCAATGTCGGCGATGGTGCCGGCGTCGCCGCCGTAGCCCACGGTGCGGAACAGCCCCTCGGTGGCCGGGTTCTGGCAGTAGCGCGAGGAGTTGTCGACGCTGTGGGTTCCGATGATCGCGCGGGCGATCTTCTGGGTGAGGTAGGCCTCCTCGTTGCTCGCCTTGCTCGAGCCGATGAAGCCGATGGCGTCCGGCCCGTGGGTGTCGCGGATCTGCAGCAGGCGCCGTGCCACCAGTTCCAGAGCCTCGTCCCAGCCGGCCTCGCGGAAGCGGCCGTTCTCGCGGATCAGCGGGGTGGTCAGGCGCTTGGGATCGTTGACGAAGTCCCAGGCGAACTTGCCCTTGATGCAGGTGGAGATGCCGTTGGCCGGCGCATCCACCACCGGCTGCACCTTGAGGATATGCCGGCCGCGGGTCCACATCTCGAACGAGCAGCCGACCCCGCAGTAGGTGCACACGGTCTTGGTGCGCCTGATCTCCGGCTGCCGCCAGTGCATGTCCATCTTCGAGATGGCGGTGATCGGCGGCGCGCCTATGGTGCGTTCGAGCTTCTTGGCGATGTCGATCAGCGGCCGCTTGAGGTCCTGCGGCAGCGCGGTGAGCGGCCCGGCGTCGGGCTGCATGGTCTTTTCCAGCAGCGCGTTGCACGGGCAGACGGTGACGCAATGGCCGCAGCTGACGCAGCTCGATTCGTCGATCGGCTTGCCGCCGTCCCAGAGCACGCGCGGGCGCTCCATGGTGAAGTCGATCGACAGCGTCTCGTTGACCTCGACGTTCTGGCAGGCCTCGACGCAGCGGCCGCAGAGGATGCACTGGTCCGGATCGTAGGTATAGAAGGGGTTGGACTGGTCCTTCTCGTAGGGCTTGCGCTGGAACTCGTAGCGCTGGATCGGCAGGTGCATGTCGGCGAAGGTGTTGTGCAGCGTGCAGTCGCCGGTGTTGTGCTCGCACAGCGTGCAGTACAGCTCGTGCTTGGCCAGCAGCCGGTCCATGCCCTCCTCGCGTGCGGCGCGGGCCGGCTCCACCTGGCTGGTGACCTTCAGCCCCGGACGGGCCTTGAGCGTGCAGCCGCGCACCAGCTCGCCGTCCACCTCGACCCAGCAGACATCGCAGGTCTGCAGCGGGCCTAGCGCGCGGTGGTAGCAGACGTGCGGCAGGTGGATGTCGTGGCGGGCGAGGAAATCGATCAGCGGCAGGTCGGCCTTGCCGGTGAGGGCCCTGCCGTCGAAGTGGATCGTGCAGTCGGTCATCAGGCCTCCGTCTTTCGTCATCGGAAGGGGAGCGGGGGCGGCATGTCCCTGGCCTGGGTGCCGGCACGGTCCGGCGGATGCATTCCTGGCGGCCGGCGTTCTCGTCGTGGTGGGCAGGGCCGGCGGCTCGTTGTCCTAAGGGGACTGACGGCCGCGGCAAAACGTTCCCCCTGCCTTTGTAAGGATTTCTCCCGGGCTGGATCGGCGGGTGGCGCCTGTGGCTAGGTCTTGCCCTGGCGCCTTGGCGACCCGCCGTCGTGCCGCAGCCGCCGGCGCAGGGCCGATGCGTCATGCGCGAGGCCCTGCCGGACGAGCAGGCCCAGCTGTTCCTGGGCGACCAGCCTGGCGGTGGCGTCGATGCCCTGCGCCCGCTGCCAGGCGCGCGCGATCCTGGCCTCCCAGCCGGCATGCGGCGCGGCGCTCGTGTCGATGCCATAGAGATGGCGCAGCACGATCGCCACTTCCTCGTGGAGGTAGCGGCGCTCGTTGAACCGGGCCACGGCCGCGGCCCCGCTCACGGCAGCGCCGGCCCGGCGGCGGGCTCGTCGCGCTGCGCGTAGCGCTGGGCGAGCACCGCGCAGACCATCAGCTGGATCTGGTGGAAGATCATCAGCGGCAGGAGCACGGTGCCGACCATGCCCCCGGCGAACAGCACCTGGGCCATCGGCACGCCGGTGGCCATGCTCTTCTTCGAGCCGGCGAACAGCAGGGTGATGCGGTCCTCGACCTCGAAGCCGAGCCAGCGCCCCAGCAGGTGCGTGCAGCCGAGGATCAGCGCCAACAGCAGGCAGCAGACCAGCGTCAGCAGCACCAGCCGCTGCGGCGGCACCGTCTGCCAGAGCCCGCCGACCACCGCGCCGCTGAACGCGGTGTAGACCACCAGCAGGATCGAGCCCTGGTCGACCTTCTTCAGCCAGGCGCCGTTGCGCGCGACCCAGCCGCCCAGGTACGGGCGCGCCAGTTGCCCGAGGACGAAGGGCAGCAGCAGCTGCACGAGGATCTGGCCGACCGCCTCCAGGCTGGAGCCGCCGTCGCCGCTGCGGCCGAGCAGGGCGAGCACCAGCAGCGGGGTGACGAACACCCCGAGCAGGCTGGAGGCCGCCGCGCTGCACACCGCCGCCGGCACGTTGCCGCGCGCCAGCGCAGTGAAGGCGATGGCCGACTGCACCGTGGCCGGCAGGGTGCAGAGGAACAGCACGCCGACGGCGAGCTCGGCGCCCACCAGCGGTACGACCAGCGGCTCGAGCGCCAGGCCGAGCAGCGGGAAAAGGACGAAGGTGCAGGCGAACACCAGCAGGTGCAGGCGCCAGTGGCCGGCGCCGGCGATGACCGCCTCGCGCGACAGCCGCGCGCCGTGCAGGAAGAACAGCAGGGCGATGGCGGCATGGGTGAGCCCGTCGAAAAACGCCGCGCCGCGGCCCTCGCAGGGCAGCACGGTGGCCAGCGCCATCACCGCCAGCAGCGCCAGGGTGAAGTTATCGAACAGCGTTCGCAGGTGCTTCATATCGGTGCGATCTCGAACCATTTTGGGGCAAGACCATAAGGCGCCTTCCGGAGACTGACTAGCGCCGATTCCCATCTGGCTGTCGCCGAACGGACATCGGCCGCTTCCGCTGCGGGCCGCCATGGCGCAGCGGCGGGCCGTCCGCTACCCTGGCCGCCCGCCCTGACCTCCACAGAGAAAGCCTTCCGATGCAATGGACCCACGTGCTGTTCGACCTGGACGGCACCCTGACCGACCCGAAGGTCGGCATCACCCGCTCGATCCAATACGCACTGGCGCAGATGGGCATCCACGAGCCGGACCCGGACACCCTGGTGCACTTCATCGGCCCGCCGCTGCACGGCGTCTTCATGAGCGAGTACGGCTTCGACGAGGCCGAAGCCTGGCAGGCGGTGGAGCACTACCGCGTGCGCTTCCGCGCCGAGGGCCTGTACGAGAACGTTCCCTATCCCGGCATCCACGCGCTGCTGCAGGCGCTCGTCGAGTGCGGCCTGAAGCTCTACATGGCCACCTCCAAGCCGTGGGTGTTCGCCAACGAGATCAGCCGCCATTTCGATATGACCGGCTATTTCCAGGCGATCTACGGCAGCGAGCTGGACGGCGTGCGCACCGACAAGTCCGAACTGATCGGCCACCTGCTGGCCATCGAGGGCCTGCGCGCCGAGGATTGCCTGATGATCGGCGACCGCCGCCACGACCTCATCGGCGCCCGCGCCAACGGCGTCGCCGCGGGCGGCGTGCTGTACGGCTACGGCAGCCGCGAGGAGCTGGAGCGGGAGGCGCCGGCGTACCTGTTCGAGTCGGTCGCCGACCTGCAGATGCGGCTCTGCGGCGAGCGCCCGGCCGTGCAGCAGGGCTGACCGGCGCTCAGGGCGAGAGCGTCTTCAGCCCGACCACGCCGGCGACGATCAGGCCGACGCACAGCAGGCGCGCGCCGCCCAGCGGCTCGCCGAACACCAGGATGCCGAGCGCGACCGTGCCGACGGTGCCGATCGCGGTCCAGATCGCGTAGGCCGTGCCCACCGGCAGCACGCGCACGGCCAGGCCCAGCAGCACGAAGCTGGCGAGCGCCAGGGCGAGGGTCAGGGCAGTGGGGAGCGGTCGGGTGAAGCCGTCCGTGTACTTCAGGCCGATCGCCCAACCGATTTCCAGCAGGCCGGCGAGCGCAAGAACGAACCAGGCCACAGGTCACCTCCTCTGGCAGGGTCGTCCCTGCTGATCGAACGGATGGCGAGGTCGTCCACGCGCGGCCGAATCTAGCACTTGCACCAAGCTGGTGCAATTCTGGGCGGCGAGATGTGGGTCAGCCGGCGTCTTCCTCGGCGGTTCGCCGCCGGGGCCGCAGGAAATCGCCCGGCGGGCTGCCGAAGTGGCTGCGGAAGGCGGCGATGAACGCCGAGAGCGAGTCGTAGCCGCAGCCCAACGCGATGTCGGTGATCCGCTCGCCGCCCTCCAGCGCCGGCCAGGCGCTGAGCAGGCGCATGCGCTGGCGCCAGGTGCGGAAGGTCAGCCCGGTGTCGCGCTGGAACAGCCGGCTCAGGGTCTTCTCCGACACGCCGATGCGCCGGCTCCAATCGCCGAGGCTGGTGCGGTCGTCCGGGTGCGCCTGCAGCCGCCGGCAGATGCGGCGCAGGCGCGGGTCGGCCGGCAGCGGTAGCATCAGCTCCTCCTCGGCCGCCGCGCGCAGCTGATCCAGCATCACCTCCACCAGCCGACCGTCGGGGCCGTCCAGGCGATAGAGGACCGGCAATTCGCTGAAGGCGCGAATCAGCTCGCGCAGCAGCGGGCTGATGCCCAGCACCCTGCAGCGGCTGCCCTCGCGGATGGCGAGGGCCTGGTCGATGTACAGGCTACGGATGCAGGTATCCGGCGGGCAGAACACGCGGTGGTAGGTATTGGCCGGAATCCACACGGCGCGCTGCGGCGGGATCACGAACAGACCGCCGTCGGTGCGCACCTCGAGCACCCCGCGAACGGCATAGGCGAGCTGGCCCCAGGGATGCCGATGGCGATAGCCGAGCGGAATGTTAGGCAGGGTGTCGGCACGGCCATAGACCGGGCGAGGCAGGTGCTGGAGTTCGTCCAGGCGCTGAAGAATGCGGGTTTCGGTCGGCAGGGCAGCCATGTTGCAGCTCGTGGGCGAGTCTTGTGAGGCACACGGTACGTGAAGGCGGGGTGGCTGTCAGCCGGAGGCCGGGTAGGGCCTGGTCACTGAATCAGACAATCGCCCGGAGCTGGCGGCTCGTTCGCGGTCAAGACCCCACCGAGGTGGTGGTCGCAGGCAGAGCCTGCTCCTATAGGGGTAGGTGCCCAGCCTTCAGCTTTTTCCCTTCTCCCTCCGGGAGAAGGTGGCCCGCAGGGCCGGATGAGGGGGCCGGAGGCCGTGCGGTATTTCAGGCCCTCACCCCGGCCCTCTCCCGAGGGAGAGGGAGTAGCTCGGTGCCGGCGCGCGGAGCGGGTTCCTGGTCGCAGGCAGAGCCTGCTCCTACAGGTGCCTATCGAGGCCGCAGGCTTTTTCCCTTCTCCCTTCGGGAGAAGGTGGCCCGCTGGGCCGGATGAGGGGGCCGGAGGCCGTGCGGTATTTCAGGCCCTCACCCCGGCCCTCTCCCGAGGGAGAGGGAGTAGCTCGGTGCCGGCGCGCGGAGCGGGTTCCTGGTCGCAGGCAGAGCCTGCTCCTACAGGTGCCTATCGAGGCCGCAGGCTTTTTCCCTTCTCCCTTCGGGAGAAGGTGGCCCGCAGGGCCGGATGAGGGAGCTCCGCCAGGCCGTTACCCCTGTGGGTCCTTCATCGGAAACCCCAGCTGTCGCCAGCCTTCGTAGACCGCTACCGCCACGGTGTTGGACAGGTTGAGGCTGCGGCTTTCCGGCTGCATTGGCAGGCGTACCCGTTGTGCGGGCGGCAGTGCGTCGCGGATGTCAGCCGGCAGTCCGCGGCTTTCCGGTCCGAACAGGAAGGCGTCGCCCGCCTGATAGCGGACTTCATGGAAGGGCTGCGAGCCCTTGGTGGTGAAGCCGTAGAGCCGCGGCCCGGCGCCCGGCGGCTCCTGGCCCGGCAGCGGCAGGCCGAGCCGCGCGAGGCAGCTCGGCAGATCGACATGCCGTTGCAGGGTCGCGTACTCGTGGTAGTCAAGCCCGGCGCGGCGCAGACGCTTGTCGTCCAGTTCGTAGCCCAGCGGTTCGATCAGGTGCAGCCGGCAGCCGGTATTGGCGCACAGCCTGATAATGTTGCCGGTGTTCGGAGGGATCTCCGGCTGGAACAGGATGACGTGAAACATGCAGGGTACCGAGGCGAACGAAGGCGGGCATTCTAACGCCGCCGAAGCCGCGCGGCGGCGGATGCGCCGGCGCTTCTTCGGTTCGCTGGTGCTGCTGGGCCTCCTGGTTGGCCTGATGATCGGCCGGCTGACCGCGCCCGAGCCGGTACGGCTGCTGGGGGTCGAGGTGGTGGCCGGCGGCGTCGACCTGCGCTTGAGCGGAGCACCGGCCCTGCGCGAGGCCTATCGCGATGGCAGCTACGCGGTGCTGATCGAGGCGCAGGCGCGCGGCGAGCAGATGCGCGGGCAGACCCGCATCGATGGCCAGCCGGCCAACTGGCGGCTGCAGAACACCGACGAGGGGCTGGTGCTCAGCCTGGTGGCGGCACGGCCGCTGCGTGGACGTTGGAGGGGGGGGACGGGTGACGGCGACTGGTGGCTCCGGGTGCGGGCGGAGACGGCGCGGCCCTGAGCCTCGGGCAAACAAGCCAGCTGGCCCCGGCCTGCGCCGGGGCGACGGGGATCTGAGTCGATGCACCCGCTGGAATTTCATGCGGATGCATCGCTCGCCCAGCCGCCACCGAGGCAGGTTGCATGCGCGGAGTGCGGGTCATCCTGTGGGAGGCGCCCCCTGGCGGCGATCCTGTGCAGGGCCTGCCGGCCGCCCGCCCGCGCGCTTGTAGGCGCGAGCTTGCTCGCGAATGGGTTAACGCCATCTTTTCAGGCATAGCGCTAGACCTCGTGCAAGCCAACTGGGCCCAGGCCTGCGCCGGGGCGACGGGGATCTGAGTCGGTGCACCCGCTGGAATTTCATGCCGGTGCATCGCTCGCCCAGTCGCCTGCCGAGGGCAGGTTCCATGCGCGGCGTGCGGGTCATCCTGTGGGAGGCGCCCCCTGGCGGCGATCCTGTGCAGGGCCTGCCGGCCGCCCGCGCGCTTGTAGGCGCGAGCTTGCTCGCGAATGGGTTAACGCCATCTTTTCAGGCATAGCGCTAGGCCTCGTGCAAGCCAGCTGGGCCCCGGCCTTCGCCGGGGCGACGGGGATCTGAGTCGGTGCACCCGCTGGAATATGATGCCGGTGCATCGCTCGCCCAGCCGCCGCCGAGGCAGGTTGCATGCGCGGAGTGCGGATCATCCTGTGGGAGGCGCCCCCTGGCGGCGATCCTGTGCAGGGCCTGCCGGCCGCCCGCGAGTCCGTAGGGGCGAGGGGACGTCGAGTTCATTCTCGAGCAAGCTCGCTCCTACGATCCGGGGTGTTCCTGGCCGGACTGGGCCGGCGATGGGAGGTGGCGGCGTCTACCTGTGGTCGTGGCGGCGGGGCGTGTCGGCGCACAGGTGGCCGATCAAATGCCGCACCCGCACCCGCACCCGCACCCGCATCCGTCGTACCGGCGCAGGCCGGTATCCAGCAGGGCGAAGACAGAGCATCGGCATTGCAGGCGGTGTCGGGCCCATGCCGCGGCGCAGGCCCCTATGCGCGCCTCTGGCCGAGAATCAGCTGTCGTCACCCTCGTCCTCATCCGAGCCGTCGACGCGCATGCCGAGTTCCTTGATCTTGCGCGTCAGGGTGTTGCGGCCCCAGCCCAGCAGGAGGGCGGCGTCGCGGCGGCGGCCGGCGGTGTGCTTGAGGGCGGTCTCGATCATGATGCGCTCGAACATCGGCACGGCTTCGTCGAGCAGGCTGGTCTGGCCGCGGGCCAGTGCCTGGTCGGCCCAGTGGCGCAGCGCCTGTTCCCAGTTGTTCGCCGGCTGGGCGTCGGCGGTCTGGCTGAGCAGCTCGGGCGGCAGGTCGTCGACGTGCACCTCGCGCCCGGAGGCCATCACGGTGATCCAGCGGCAGGTGTTCTCCAGCTGTCGCACGTTGCCCGGCCAGGGCAGGTGGCGCAGGTATTCCTCGGTCTCGGGCTTGAGGACCTTCGGTTCGACCGACAGCTCCTGGGCGGCGCTGGCGAGGAAGTGCCGGGCCAGTGCCGGGATGTCCTCGCGGCGGTCGGCCAGCCGCGGGATGTGGATGCGGATGACGTTCAGGCGGTGGAACAGGTCCTCGCGAAACTTGCCGGCCTGCACCAGGCCCTCGAGGTCCTGGTGGGTGGCGGCGATGATGCGTACGTCCACCTTGACCGGGGTGTGCCCGCCGACCCGGTAGAACTCGCCGTCGGCCAGCACGCGGAGCAGGCGGGTCTGGGTGTCGGCCGGCATGTCGCCGATCTCGTCAAGAAACAGGGTGCCGCCGTCGGCCTGCTCGAAGCGACCACGGCGCTGGTTGGCCGCACCGGTGAAGGCGCCCTTTTCATGGCCGAACAGTTCGGACTCCATCAGGTCCTTGGGGATCGCTGCCATGTTCAGCGCGATGAAGGGCGAGGCGGCGCGCGGGCTGTGGCGGTGCAGCGCATGCGCCACCAGCTCCTTGCCGGTACCGGATTCGCCGTTGATCAGCACGGTGATGTTGGAATGCGAGAGGCGGCCGATGGCGCGGAACACCTCCTGCATCGCCGGCGCCTCGCCGATGATTTCCGGCGTGCGGGACTGCCCGGCAGGCGCCTGGGTGGCCTGCTGCTCCTTGGCGTGCAAACTGGCGCGCTTGACCAGCGACACGGCGTCGTCGACGTCGAACGGCTTGGGCAGGTATTCGAAGGCCCCGCCCTGGTAGGAGGCCACGGCGCTGTCGAGGTCCGAGTGCGCGGTCATGATGATCACCGGCAGCCGCGGGTAGCGGTCGCGGATCTGCGCCAGCAGGTCGAGGCCGCTGGCGCCAGGCATGCGGATGTCGGAGATGATCACGTCCGGCTGCTGCCGCGACAGGCGGCCGAGCACGCCGTCGGCGCTGTCGAAGCTCTGCGTGGCCATGCCTTCCTGCTGCAGGGCTTTCTCCAGTACCCAGCGGATGGAACGGTCGTCGTCGACGATCCAGACGGTTTCGCTTCGGCTCATGCGGTCGTGGCTCCTGATTCCAGCGGCAGGAAGATCGAGAAGGCGGTGTGGCCGGGATGGCTCTCGCACTCGATCAGGCCCTGGTGCTGACTGATGATGTTCTGGGTGATGGCCAGGCCCAGCCCGGTTCCGTCCGGACGGCCGCTGACCATGGGATAGAAGAGGGTGTTCTGCAGCTCGGCGGGAATGCCCGGGCCGTTGTCGATGATCTCGATGCGGGCCACCAGGCGGTGGCGGATGTGGCCGATGGTGAACTGGCGCAGGGTGCGGGTGCGCAGGGTGATGCGCCCGAGGCCCAGCTCGGCGTGGCTGGCCAGCGCCTGCATGGCGTTGCGCACGATATTGAGCACGGCCTGGATCATCTGCTCGCGATCCATGAACAGCTCGGGAATGCTCGGGTCGTAATCGCGCACCAAAGTTAGGCCACCCTGGCTTTCCGCCTCGATCAGGCTGGCGACGTGCTCGATCACTTCGTGGATGTTGGTTTCGGCCAGCGACGGCAGCTTGTTCGAGCCGAGCATGCGGTCGACCAGGTTACGCAGGCGGTCGGCCTCCTCGATGATCACCTCGGTATAGTCCTTCAGGTGTTCGTCCGGCAGCTCGCGGGCGAGCAGCTGGGCGGCCCCGCGTATGCCGCCCAGGGGGTTCTTGATCTCGTGCGCCAGGCCGCGCACCAGCATCTTGGTGGTCTCCTGCTTGGACAGCTGGGCCTCTTCCTTGGTAATGCGCAGCAGGCGGTCGCGCGGCAGCACTTCCAGCAGCAGCATGGTCTCGCTGCGGCCGAGAATCGGCGTCACGGCGTAGTCGACGGTGAGGGTCTGGCCGCTGACGGAGGTCAGCACCGCCTCGCGCTTGGTGAACGGGTGCGCCTCCTCGACGGCCTGGCGCAGGGCGGCCAGGGCCTCGGCGGACTCGGTGAACAGCTCGCTGATGAACTGTCCGTGGCTGCGTTGACCGGACACTGCCAGCAGCATCTCGGCGGCCGGGTTCATGTACTCCAGACGCAGCTTGGCGTTGAGCAGCAGGGTCGCGGTGGTCAGGTTTTCGAGCAGCAGATGCTGGAAGGCTTCGTTGATCATGGCTGTCTGCGTCCGGACGGTACCCCGGTAAATGCAAGAAGCAAACCAGAGCCCGATTTTGGGCGCCGAACGGCGGCGTGCAGCGCCTGCCGAGGCTGCCGATGTACCAAAGTGGGGATGGCTGGTGCGGCTGCGGCTATAGTGCACCAACAGAGTGCGTATGCCGATCAGAAAAAGGGCACGAAGGGAATGTCCTTCTTTTCCTTCGGCTTGTCCTTGAGCGGGCATTCCAGGCGCACGCCGTAATCGTCCGGCTGGCAGGGGTTGGCGCGGCGGCGCTGCACCAGCGACATGCGCTTGACGTGCACCGGCTGGCTGGCGCTGGTGCCCAGCACGCTGCCGTTGGAGGCGACGATCTCCACGGCCAGCTGATGCGTGCCGCGATCGATGTTGCCGAGGAAGAGGGGCCGCTCCGGGTCGTCGACCGGTTGGCCATCGAGCAACACCCGGAAGCGGTCGCCGGGGTGCAGAGGGGGCTCGCTGGCTGCGCTCACGGTCAGGTTGCCGGCGTTGTCGCGGACGGTGGCATCGGCCTCCGGCTGCTCGATCCAGACGCGCTCGTAGCGTTGCGGTGCGAGCTTGACGGTCCTGGGTTCGCTCGCGGCCGCGGCCGTCCGGGGCGGCGCCGGCAGCGACATCCGGTTGGATGGCCGCACCTCCACGCTGCGCGCCTCGCCGCTGTGCGGTCGGTCGGTGAACACCCGGTTGCCCTGTTCGTCGACATAGGTATACACCTCGGCTGCGGCCGGCTGCGCGAGGATCAGCAACGACAGGGCAAGGCGGCAGCGGGCTTTCATCGGCGTGTCTACGGCCTCGGCGCGGGGCGCAGGGCCGGGCTGGAGGTGTGCACGCGCTGCACGGTGAAGGTTTCCACCGGGCTGCTCTGCACTACCTGCTGGCCGCTGAGGATCTGCACCTGCAGGCGATGCTCGCCGCGCGCCACATCGTTCAGCTGCACCGAGGTTGCAGTGCTGGTCATGATCGGCGTGCCGTCGAGAATGAAGCGCACCCGGTGGGTCGGTTGCAGGCGTGGCTCGATCACCGCCTGGACGGTGAAGCTGCCGCCGTTGGCGCGCAGCGCCTCCTCGTCCGGAATGCCGCCGATCGCCAGCACCTGATAGGGCTGGCCGGCCTGGCTGGCATCGACCATGGGCGGCGCGGTTTCGATGTCCACCGGCGCGAGGTTGACGCTGTTGGCCGGGGGCAACTCGACTTCCTTGACGTCGATGCCCTCGGGCGGCTGGTTGGTGAACACGGGATTGCCGTTCTCGTCGTTGTACTGATAGATCTGGGCGAGGGCCGGCAGGGACAGCACGCACAGCAGGTAGGCTAGACGGCGCATCTTGGGTCTCCCAAAGGTTGGGCAAGGGTTGCATCCGGCATCGTCGCTGACAAGCACGGCGTTTCCGCGGTGCAAAGCAGTCGCGCTTTGGCAGGAAAGGGTCCTGGCGGCGGGCGCTCGGGTAAGGCGGTCACCGATACTGGCCTGCGGCCATTCAGAATATTAGGGTGCCGTTGCGCCCGTTAGTGCCGTTGCGTTTTTCCCCGGCTTGTCAATTGGGACGATGCCCTCGAGTCCGCACTCGCCCGTCGTACCGGCGGTACCCAGGTGAGCCTGCCATGGGCGAGTGGGTGCCCGGCGCTTCGAGCCCCAGCGAGGCCCGGTGCAAGCTGACTGGGCCCCGGCCTGCGCCGGGGCGACAGAGCGAGCAGGCGCTGGTTGTGCAGGTGCAGTGCTGATCCGGGTCGCCCCGAGGGCGGGCCTCCCACAGTCTGGTGCAGGCGCCACGCCGGCGTGCGGGGGGCCATCTGTGGGAGGCGCCCCCTGGCGGCGATCCGCGTCTGCCTGACTGCGGAGCAAGCTGACTGGGCCCCGGCCTGCGCCGGGGCGACAGAGCGAGCAGGCGCTGGTTGTGCAGGTGCAGTGCTGACCCGGGTCGCCCCGAGGGCGGGCCTCCCACAGTCTGGCAAGTGCCCTGCCGGCGTGCAGGGCATTCTGTGGGAGGCGCCCCCTGGCGGCGATCCGCGTCTGCCTGACTGCGGAGCAAGCTGACTGGGCCCCGGCCTGCGCCGGGGCGAAAGAGCGAGCAGGCGCTGGTTGTGCATGCCGTGCTGATCCGGGTCGCCCCGAGGGCGGGCCTCCCACAGTCTGGCAAGCGCCCTGCCGGCGTGCAGGGCATTCTGTGGGAGGCGCCCCCTGGCGGCGATCCGCGTCTGCCTGACTGCGGAGCAAGCCGACTGGGCCCCGGCCTACGCCGGGGCGACGGCATGTGTCCGGGGGCGTAGGCAGGTGTGGCTGCGGTCGGTATATAGCCTTGCATCCCACCCCGTCGTACCGGCGCAGGCCGGTACCCAGCGGCGGGCAGGGCGGTTGCAATGGGCAACTGAGCCCCGGCTTGTGCCGGGTGCATGCAGGCGTTGACGCTCAGCCGCTCCTTGTAGAGTGAGCTTGCGCGCGAATCGGCCGGTTCCATCGCTTCATGTGCCACCAGGCCGCTTCTACGCCGCCCCACGGCCCGGATCGACACGCATAAAAAAGGCCTCCCGAGGGAGGCCTTTTTCTGGCTACGCCAGCTGGATCAGACGCTGTAGTACAGGTCGTATTCCAGCGGGTGCACGAAGGTGCGGACCTTGATTTCCTCGGCCGCCTTCAGCTCGATGTAGGCGTCGATGAACTCGTCGGTGAACACGCCGCCCTTGGTCAGGAACGCGCGGTCGGCGTCCAGGGACTCCAGGGCTTCCTTCAGGCTGCCGCAGACCTGCGGGATGTTCGCCGCTTCTTCCGGCGGCAGGTCGTACAGGTTCTTGTCGGCGGCATCGCCGGGGTGGATCTTGTTCTGGATGCCGTCCAGGCCGGCCATCAGCAGGGCTGCGAAGGCCAGGTAGGGGTTGGCAGCCGGGTCCGGGAAGCGCGCCTCGATGCGGCGGGCCTTCGGGCTGTTGACGTACGGGATGCGGATCGAGGCGGAACGGTTGCGAGCCGAGTAGGCCAGCATGACCGGTGCTTCGAAGCCCGGGACCAGACGCTTGTAGGAGTTGGTCGACGGGTTGGTGAAGCCGTTCAGCGCCTTGCCGTGCTTGATGATGCCGCCGATGAAGAACAGGGCGGTCTCGGACAGGCCGGCATAGCCTTCACCGGCGAAGGTGTTCTTGCCGTCCTTGGAGATCGACATGTGCACGTGCATGCCCGAGCCGTTGTCGCCGTACAGGGGCTTCGGCATGAAGGTCACGGTCTTGCCGTAGGCGTCGGCGACGTTGTGCACGCAGTACTTGAGGGTCTGGACTTCGTCGGCCTTGTTCACCAGGGTGTTGAACTTGACGCCGATTTCGTTCTGGCCGGCAGTCGCCACTTCGTGGTGGTGGACTTCCACGACCAGGCCCATCTCTTCCAGGGCGTTGCACATGGCGGTACGGATTTCGTGGTCGTGGTCGACCGGCGGTACCGGGAAGTAGCCGCCCTTGACGCCCGGACGGTGGCCCTTGTTGCCGCCTTCGATGTCGGAATCGGTGTTCCAGGAAGCCTGCTCGGAGAAGATCTTGAACATCGAGCCGGAGATGTCGGACTTGAACTTCACTTCGTCGAAGATGAAGAACTCGGGCTCCGGGCCGAAGAAGGCGGTGTCGCCGATGCCGGTGGACTTGAGGTATTCCTCGGCGCGCTTGGCGATGCCGCGCGGGTCGCGGTCGTAGCCCTGCATGGTGCTGGGCTCGATGATGTCGCAGACCAGGATCAGGGTCGGCTCTTCGGTGAACGGATCCAGCACGGCGGTGCTGTCGTCCGGCATCAGGATCATGTCGGAGGCTTCGATGCCTTTCCAGCCGGCGATGGAGGAGCCGTCGAACATCTTGCCGTGCTCGAAGAAATCTTCGTCGGCGTCGCGGGCCGGCATGGTGACGTGCTGCTGCTTGCCCTTGGTATCGGTGAAGCGCAGATCAATCCACTTCACATCGTTATCTTTGATCAGTTGAAGCGACTTCGACATGTTTGTCTCCAAGTAGTGGAAAGCGAAGGCAGTGCTTTCGAATCAGGGTGAAGCCGGGTGGCGATACTCCACCAAGGCGACCTGCCTCACAAGTGAGCAATTAGCATGCCACTGCCCAAGGATGGGCTGCGGCAGCGCAGCGGCGAGGCTTAGCCCGCTCGGCGCTGGCGCCACGACTCCAGTAGTGCGTTATTTCGGTGCGTGTTCAATTTGATGTGATCCGTTTCGGTGCGATTGGCCGGCTCGTATTAAATCCGACTAAAGGTCGGACGCTTTCCGGTATACTCCGCGCCCCTCTTTTTCTTGCCTCGCCGGCATCCGCCCCCGTTTCCCATGAAACTGATCGTCAAGGTTTTCTCCGAAATCACCATCAAGAGCCCGCCGGTTCGCAAGCGGTTCATTCGCCAGTTGGGGAAGAACATCCGCAGCGTCCTGCGCGACCTCGATCCCGAATTATCGGTGGAAGGTGTGTGGGACAACCTCGAGGTGGTCAGCCAGGAGAGCGATCCGAAGACCCTGCGCGAGATCACCGAACGGCTGGCCTGCACGCCGGGCATCGCGCACTTTCTCGAGGTGCACGAATACCCGCTCGGCGACTTCGACGACATCCTCGCGCGCTGCAAGGCGCATTACGGCGAGCGGCTGCCGGGCAAGGTCTTCGCGGTGCGCTGCAAGCGTGCCGGCAAGCATCCCTTCACCTCGATGGACGTCGAGCGCCATGTCGGCAGCCAGCTGCGCCAGCAGTGCGGCGCGGCCGGCATCTCGCTGAAGCACCCGGAGGTGGAGGTGCGGATGGAGATCCGCGACCAGCGCCTGTTCGTCATCGACCGGCAGCACGACGGCATCGGCGGCTATCCGCTGGGCGCGCTGGAGCAGACGCTGGTGCTGATGTCCGGCGGCTTCGACTCCACGGTTGCCGCCTACCAGATGATGCGCCGCGGGCTGCTGACCCATTTCTGCTTCTTCAACCTCGGCGGGCGTGCCCACGAACTGGGCGTGATGGAAGTGGCGCACCACCTTTGGAGCCGCTTCGGCCGCTCGCACCGGGTGCTGTTCGTCAGCGTGCCCTTCGAGGAAGTGGTCGGCGAGATCCTCGCCAAGGTCGACAACAGCCAGATGGGCGTGGTCTTGAAGCGCATGATGCTGCGCGCCGCGACCCAGGTCGCCGAACGCCTGGAACTGGACGCGCTGGTCACCGGCGAGGCGATCAGCCAGGTCTCCAGCCAGACCCTGCCGAACCTCTCGGTGATCGACTCGGCCACCGACATGCTGGTGCTGCGCCCGCTGATCGCCAGCCACAAGCAGGACATCATCGACACCGCCGAGAAGATCGGCACCGCCGAGTTCGCCCGGCACATGCCGGAATACTGCGGCGTGATCTCGGTGAATCCGACCACCCGGGCCAAGCGCTACCGCGTCGAGCACGAGGAAAGGCAGTTCGACATGGCGATCCTCGAACGTGCCCTGGCCGGCGCGCGGCAGATGACCGTCGACCGGGTGATCGACGAGCTGGGCCAGGATTTGCAGGTCGAAGAAGTCAGCGGCGCCACGCCCGGCCACGTGATCCTCGACATCCGCCATCCGGACGCCGCCGAGGACGACCCGCTGGACGTGGCCGGGGTGGAAGTGCAGGCGCTGCCGTTCTACGCGGTCAACAGCCGCTTCAAGGATCTCGATGCCAACCGCCAGTATCTGCTGTACTGCGACAAAGGTGTCATGAGCCGCCTGCATGCTCATCATTTGCTGAGTGAAGGGCATCAGAACGTGCGGGTCTATCGGCCCGCAAGCCAGAAGCTGGAAGCTGGAAGCTCGAAGTGAAGAGCCCCCGACCGACCAGCCGTATCGTCATCAGGCGCAAGCACCCTCCCGACCGCGGCGGGCATTGCTCTTTCCTCCAGCTTTCAGCTTCAAGCTTCCAGCTTCTTTCAGGTACAGAATCGTGATCGAACAACTCCGCAACATCGCCATCATCGCCCACGTCGACCATGGCAAGACCACCCTCGTCGACAAGCTGCTCAAGCTCTCCGGCACCCTTGACCGCAAGGAAGCCGAAAACGAGCGCGTGATGGACTCCAACGACCAGGAAAAGGAACGCGGCATCACCATCCTGGCGAAGAACACCGCCATCAAGTGGAACGGCTACAACATCAACATCGTCGACACCCCCGGCCACGCCGATTTCGGCGGTGAGGTCGAGCGCGTGATGAGCATGGTCGACTCCGTGCTGCTGGTGGTCGACGCCCAGGACGGCCCCATGCCGCAGACCCGCTTCGTGACCCAGAAGGCCTTCAAGGCCGGCCTGCGTCCGATCGTCGTGGTCAACAAGATCGACCGCCCGGGCGCGCGTCCTGACTGGGTCATCGACCAGATCTTCGACCTGTTCGACAACCTCGGCGCCACCGACGAGCAACTGGACTTCCCGATCGTCTACGCGAGCGCCCTGAACGGCATCGCCGGTCTCGACCACGAGAACATGGACGACAACATGGACGCCCTGTTCCAGGCCATCATCGACCACGTGCCGGCACCGGTGGTGGACCTCGACGGCCCGTTCCAGATGCAGATCTCCCAGCTGGACTACAACAGCTTCCTCGGCGTGATCGGCATCGGCCGCATCGCCCGCGGCCGGGTCAAGACCAACACCCCGGTGATCGCCGTCGACGCCAAGGGCAACAAGCGCAACGGCCGTGTCCTCAAGATCATGGGCCACCACGGCCTGCAGCGTGTGGAAGTGCCGGAAGCCGAGGCGGGCGACATCGTCTGCGTCAGCGGCATGGACGAGCTGTTCATCTCCGACACCCTGTGCGACCCGCAGGCCGTCGAGGCGCTGCCGCCGCTGACCGTCGACCAGCCGACCGTGAGCATGACCTTCCAGGTCAACGATTCGCCGTTCGCCGGCAAGGAAGGCAAGTTCGTCACCAGCCGCAACATCAAGGATCGTCTCGAGAAGGAACTGCTGCACAACGTCGCACTGCGCGTCGAGCAAGGAGAGAGTCCGGAGAAATTCAAAGTCTCCGGCCGCGGTGAACTGCACCTGTCGGTACTGATCGAGACCATGCGCCGCGAAGGCTTCGAGCTGGCCGTCGGCCGTCCCGAAGTGGTGATCATCGAGAACGAGGCCGGTGAGAAGCAGGAGCCCTACGAAAACGTCACCATCGACATCGAAGAGCAGCATCAGGGCTCGGTCATGGAGCAGATGGGCCTGCGCAAGGGCGATCTGTCCAACATGATCCCCGACGGCAAGGGTCGCGTGCGCCTGGAGTACACCATCCCGGCGCGCGGCCTGATCGGCTTCCGCAACAACTTCCTGACGCTGACCTCGGGCACCGGCATCCTCACCAGCACCTTCAGCCACTACGGCCCGATCAAGGCCGGCGAAGTGACCAACCGGCAGAACGGAGTGCTCGTCTCCATGGCCACCGGCACCGCGCTGACCTACTCGCTGGAAACCCTGCAGAGCCGCGGCAAGCTGTTCCTCGGCCCGGGCGACGAGATTTACGAAGGCCAGCTGGCCGGCATCAACAGCCGCGACAACGACCTGGTGATCAACCCCACCAAGGGCAAGAAGCTCGACAACATGCGCGCGTCGGGCAAGGACGAAGTCATCGCCCTGGTTCCGCCGATCCGCTTCACCCTGGAGCAGGCGCTGGAATTCATCGCCGACGACGAGCTGGTGGAGGTGACGCCTAAGTCCATCCGCCTGCGCAAGAAGCTGCTCAACGAGAACGACCGCAAGCGCTACGAGCGCAGCAAGGTCTAAGAGCGGCTACCGGCCTCAGGCTGCAAGCAAAAGCCCCGTCCAGTGAAAGCTGGGCGGGGCTTTTTCGTTCAGTCGGCGCAGGCGTTGCGCTCGGCCTTTTCGCGCTTGAGTGCACTGTAGTCGCAGTAGTGCTCATAGGCGGCCTTGACGACTGCGGCCAGGCCGATGGTGGCGAGGATGTTCTTCAGCATTGGTGTTCCTTTCGAGGTGAAATTGCATGTGCCTGTTATTGGTAAGCTTGCTATACGGGCGCGACAGTTGGTGTCGTCACCCTGCTATGGTTTGGCAACTATGCAAGGAGAGGCCCTATGCAATTTCCATATCTGACGTAGCGTCTCGCGAAACTCAAGGCTCATTTGCGCTTGCACAGCTATCAACAGGAATCCTTGAGGCCTTCTTAAAAAACTACTCGCTACACTGGTGGCGACATACGGCAAAGCTAAGTGGAGCAGGGAATGCTCCGCGAGAATAGCTTTCACACTAAAGGAACTATTGGTCATCTAGCGAGCTGTGTTTTTTTTCTTGGGCTTCAGCTTGTAATGCAAGGCAGACTTCAATGTTTGCCGCTACAAAATCGCCCCAACTGTACCTTTTAGAATAATTTAGCTTGTACTGCCGATCCACGCGACAGATGTCTGGTCGTTGGTCATAGATGCCGCAGCCTTTCTCCAGTTCATCGTAGTGCCGGCAAGTCCCATCACCGCGATTTAGAAACTGTGTTTCGGGCGCCAAGTTTACTCGCTGGCAACATAGACCACATTTGTCGCAGGGGAAGGGCTCGAGAGTCAAAATGAAAGCCTCGTGGTAAGGCCCATGCACGAGACATGGGCCTTCTTTTAGGCTACTACGCTATCGAGAGCATCTTTTTTACCGCTAGCGACTGCAGCAACATCATGCAAGCGTTTCTCGGTAGATAGCACCAGGTTTCCGTCTTGGTCCAAAATCGGCGTATCGATCATCGCCTTCAGCAACTGTGCAAATTTAACGGAGCGGAACACGACGACCTTGCTTTCCTCTGGGTAGCCGCGGAAGTCGTCGCCTTGGGCCTCCAGAAGCTTTTTCAGTTCGGAAATTGCGCGGCGTAACTGCGAGCTAACCGTCGAGAAGGTGGAGTTAGCCAATCCAGTCACTTCCTTGATGGCTTTGAGCTTTCCGACCATCAATTCCGCCTGATCCCGGATGGTCTGGGCTTGCTCCAAATTGCTGCGAGCGGTGTTCAATGCTTCCTCGCCCTTGTTGCCAAGCACGTGGCCGAAGATCGCAAGGGCGGGACCTGCGACGATGCCGCCCAGAACCATCATACCTCCGGCCATGCCGTAGCCGCCGGTCGCCAAGGAGCCTCCACCCAGCCAGGCGAGTGTTGCGTTGGTGGCCGCAACACCTCCCAGCGAGGAGATGGCAGTCCCGGTACTTGCCGTGGCCAGCAGCATGGTGCCGTTATAAGCACCAAAGGCCAGCGCTGCACCGCTACCGAGGCCGGCGCCAAGGCCAAGGCCTGCATCCTTGAGTGCCTGGTAATCCTGCTGTAGGCCGGGCATGGTCTTGCTCGAAAAATCGCCCGCATTGAGCTTGTCGAGTTCCGGGCTCTCGCTGAGTTCGACATTCTTGATGCGTTGGAAGGTCTCAATGAAGTCCGCGATGACCCCATTGAAGGCGCGCAGCTTGCGCTGGCCGTAATCTTCCAAAGTGCCGTTAGTGGCTTGTCGTTGTGCCTCTATCGCTTGGTTGGCAGTTTCCACCATCGAGGCAGCATTATTATTTATATCTTTCGCGTTGCTGTGGTCGATGGCTCCGCTTACACCCTTTGCTGCGCCATACAGGCCAGCTGCGGCAGCGGCCGCACCAATAATCAGTGGGATGGGCATGTTATTTCACCTTATTCGAGAATAATAGAAATTGTCTTGCTGATTTCTTGGTTGAGCACTTCGGCCCGCTCCAAGAGGTCGTCGTAAATGAAATCGTCCAGCTGATGGTGTCGCTGAAATTCTTTAAGTAATACCGATTCGGTACTTGTTATTTGCCCGTCGCGTAGCGCGACCAACAGCAGTTCGAAAAGGATCGCTCTGGGTGTCGAGATTAGGTCGTATTTTTTTTCTTCAAGCAACCCCGCCAATACAGTAATGGCCGCTTGGACGCGAATTTCTGGTTTCTCCATTTTGATGAAGGGGTAGGTTTTCAATGTGTCGACTAGCCGGTTCATTATGTGTATATACGATCTACTCCCTCCCTCAACCGAAGCGGTCAAGCGTCGCCGCTGTCTCATCATTTCCGGAAGACTTGAAGCTGAAGCAAGATTTCCTCCCCCCCGACGCATTCCTGCGGATTTTTCCAATTCCTCCATCAGTACCCGGTCTTGCTCATTTTCTTGGACGGTGAGCGCGTCAAGGTCAGTATCGGAGGTGAGTTCATCGGAAGTTTTTCCTTCCCACAACAACGGCTTGTCGGCCATGGTCAGCAAATCGGCCAAGTCTAGAAAGTGTCGTTTGTCTGCGTCGGACAGTAGTTTGAGTAGCATGAGCACGTATTCCTTCTTTTATGGCTGCTATAAGTGCTGTTAAATAACTAAGGGGCTTTCGGAGTCCATAAAGGCATCGAACTCTGTCAAGGAGAAAAACTGTAAGTTTTTACCCAGCAGCGTTGCATAGTGGTTGATGCTGTCCGCTAGCGTACCTGCGTTTTGGCTGTTGGCATTATTCAGCGCCGCCAGCAGGTTTTCGGTTTCTTGGTGAAGTTGGGGAATCTCGCAGGCGACGAAAGCATTCAGTTGCGCCTGTTCCGCGGCGATCCGATCCCGTGCGGCTGATTCTATGGCCCGCACGCGCGTCAGTTGCTGACGCGAAAGCTTGGCACCGCGTGCCGCATCCAGGGCACTCTGGTAGAACATCGACGAGAGCGTGTAGCCGATCATCCCACCGATCGCAGCCCCTACGAATGGCACAGGGATGGCTAGCTGGCCGGCAGCAGCCATCATGCCGCTCGAAAGCATGCCTGAGCCTTTTTCGCCCACTTCGACAAGCAACTGAGCCTCGTCGATTTCGCCTGTTACAAAGCGCTTGATGGAACTGCCCAAGGAAAGGCACACATTAACTGCAAGTGTAGGAGCGCTGGTGTTAGCCAGTTGACGAACGAACTGGTTTCCCGATTGCTGCATGCCTCCTTTGAGGGCTGAACCTACAAAGGCAGTACCGTATCCCAGAGCACCCGCCATTGCAGTTGAAGTAGCCACGTCCTGGAAGACTTCCGAGACGTCTTTCTCTCCTTGGGCGGCCGCCAGGCAATTCTGCAGAATCGAGATACTGCCGCCGATAATGGCGCCGAACTTCGCTCCTTCAAGACCTGCCCTATGGGCGGTACGACCGATGTCCAGAAGGGTTGCAGCGCCGGGGTTCTCGCGATAGAAGATCGCATCCTCGGTGGTCAGGCCGCTGTCGCTGACATTCTCTGCTAATTGATCATAATTATCGGCCTCGCGACGTAGTTTGGCTGCCGCATCTGAGTTTCCTTTGGCCTCCGCCTTATTAGCGTTGGTACGATATTGCTGCGCCTTTTCCCGGCAGTAATCAGACGCTGAGTCCGGCTGGGAGCTGCTACCCCCTTCGAATTGTTCTGTCGGTAGTTCGAGCTTGGTGCCACGATAGCGAGAAAATTTCCCGTCTTCCCGGGCAATATCATCGAGCAGCTGGTTTCGGTTGCCGACGAATTTCATCTGCGATTGCGAGCCGTCGATGACCTTCCCATCCAGCAATTGAACCCGATCAACCACGTTGTGGTTCTTGCCATATTCGGGAAGATCGTCGGTGCGGGATGTACGCACCGAGGATTTATTGATGATCGCTTCCGCATTGTCTCGACTGGTGGCGGCTACTTCCGCGCTAAAGCCAGCCTGTTGCTTTATGTTCTGCGTGGCATAGCGAGGGTCGTCATTTACCTTGTGCTTGGCGATATCCACTAGGCCCTTGGCAAAGCGCTGGCCTGTTGCATTGTCCACGCCGCGGTAGCCTTTCAGGTACTCCGCATTGGCACTACCAAACCGCTGCACGGTCTCGTGGGCGGATAGCGCAGTGGCTGCCCGGACAGTATCTTCCCGCACGACTTCATTTCGTTCTTTGTCTTGTTTGTTTGAGTTGGGGGTAACGTCTTGGGCACTCATAAAGTCTCCTGACAGGCATCTACTAGGGGCGTGTTGGGCTGCTGGTAGAGTTTGGCCATGCCCTCACGCCTGGCTCGGATGGCCTCGATCCAATGAGTGGGTTCGTGGACCCGGATGTTGTCACCGAGCCCAAATACCCACCAAAGGGTTTGCAGGTCATCTGGAGTCCTAGCGGTCAGGCGGCACCAATCCGTTCCAGGTAATGGTTGTAGGATCTGCTCACGGCACAGCGGTGTTTCTCTAAGCAGCCACGCGATTTGCGGAGATACATCGGCGACCAGTTCCACCTCCTCTACAGGGCCTGGGCTATTGAAGCCGCCGTTCCGGACGTAATAATCGATCTCGAAGTCGGATTGCTCGCGGGCTGCCATATCGAGGCATTCGGCGTTCTGGATGCGTTGCAGAGCAAATTGGCGCGTGTCCTCGTAGCCATCGACGCTGCCGATTAGGTAGCTGATGGAGTGGCGTGAAACCAGGCCGGCGGGATGAATGAGCAGTTGCTTCAACTCGGCCTTGCTGCGGCTCAGGTAGTCGACACGCAATTGTTTGCGTTTCAGCAGGGCGGTGGAAACCTCTTGCCAGACGGCGGCAGTCACCGGGGCCGGTTGTAGCGCCTTGCCGTTGGGGATGGCGCGGACACGTTGGGCCCAATGGGCGAAGTCGTTCTGGTCCAGGTCGCTCAGGTAGTTACGCGCCCTGTTGAACTGAGGGCCCAACAAGTCGAGCACGCTTTTCGGCAACAGAGGCTTCAGGTGGCTTTCAGCCAGGAAGAGCGCCAGCGCGGTGGCGGGCTCCATGTCCCTCAGGTCGAGTGGCGCACCCTTGCTGAGGCTCCATTCATAACGCCCACCGACCTTCTTGCTTATCAGCGAAAAGGGCTGGGAAAGCCGGTTCAGATCACGCTGCACGGTGCGGAGATCTACTGCGAACCCACGATCGTGCAGTTTTTCCTGCAATGTGGGAGAGGAGATGTATCTCGGATATTCGGGTATCAGGCGCAACAGGGTGAACAGCCTGAGCAGCGTATCCTTTGCTTCGGACATCGGTTACTACCTTGTAAGCGTACTTCGTGTTCGCAAGTATCGCGGCACCACGCGATGGTGAGACTACCTTGCCTGATGGCTATTTGCTACCTGGCAACGTCCTTAAGCCGGCCCGTGGCTCTGGCCGGACTGCCATGCGCCACGCCTCTCAATGAAACACTCGCTTCAGTTGCCCAAGGAGGCCCTGTGATGGGCTGGACCGAAACTGTCCGTTGATTTCCTGGCTGCCACATCTGGGGCAACGGTTGAAAATGTCGCGGCCCACTATCAACGCATCCGATCGAGGGCGTGTGATTGTGCGCCAACCACAGTTGCGGCAGGTGTGTGTCATTGCGGGTGGCGGGATGGGCATAGGCGTGCCTCGCTGCGATTTGGTATGGCGAGCGTGGCATGACAGGGCGACAAATTCTGTCGTGTGAATATCTCCCTTTGCGAAGAAAGCATGCAGAGGTGCTCAGAAATCTGGCAGTCGATCTCTAGCCATGCGGCGCATTTGCTGTCGGCACTGAGAGAGTGACGGATATTCCAAGTAGGAGCGGTTTGGACATCGACTGGGGCCTGCACGGCGACAGGTGCCGACGCTGACCCAATACTCTCACCGTTCGGGAGAGGGCCGGGATGAGGGCTGGCGAGCAGCTTTCCCTCATCCGGCCCTGCGGGCCACCTTCTCCCGGCGGGAGAAGGGAAAGGCGTGGAGCGCCTCGCCATATAGCAATTCGAGTCCGCGCATAGACTATTACTGCAAAGACGAATAAAACCGGCCTAGGTGTGATCTCTCAGTAGGTTGTTCATCCGGGACATTCCCGGAATTCTGGAAGTGCGACCAACCAAGCCCTCTAGGAGCCCCGGATGAACCTGCATAAACATGCCCGTCTTACACCTCGCGGTCGAGCCCTTCTTGTCCGGCGTGTCGAACAAGGCTTGCGTGTCGAAGAGGCAGCGCAGGCTGCGGGCGTAAGCGTGCGAACGGCCTACAAATGGCTCAAGCGTTTTCGGGAGGAAGGTGAGGCTGGCCTGCAAGATCGCTCATCGCGACCACACTTCTGCCCACATGCCACCCCAGACTCTCTGCTTGATCGCCTTGTCGCGCAGCGTCGGGCGCGCAAGACCTATCGACAGATAGCCGACGACTTGGGCGTGGCCGTCAGCACGGTGGCGCGCTGCCTCAGAAAGCTCGGTTTGCATCGTCTAGCAGAACTGGAGCCGGCACCACCGGTGCTGCGCTACGAATACCCGACGCCCGGCGATCTGCTGCATCTGGACATCAAGAAGCTGGGGCGCTTTTGCCAACCGGCCACCGCGTGACGGGCAACCGCCAGCAGAGCTCGGACGGTGCCGGCTGGGAGTTCGTCCATGTGGCCATCGATGATGCCAGCCGAATAGCGTTCAGCTCCCTGCATCCTGATGAGCGTGGCACCAGCGCCTGCGGCGCGCTTCTTCAAGCGCTGCGCTACTACCGAGGCCTCGGGATACGGGTTGCTCGCATCATGACCGACAACGGCACCTGCTACCGCTCCAAGCGCTTCCGCCGCTTGGTGCGCAGACTTGGCTTGCGCCATCTCTGGACCAAACCCTACACGCCTCGCACCAATGGCAAGGCCGAACGCTTCATCCAAACCAGCTTGCGCGAGTGGGCATACGCACGCAGCTACGAAAACTCCGAGCAACGCGCCGCCCATCTGCTGCCGTGGCTACACCGATACAACTGGCACAGGCCTCATGCCAGCCTCGGTTACCAGCCTCTCATTAGTCGCGCTCCACTTCCACTGAACAACGTACTGGGTTTACACACCTAGGCCGGTTTTATTCGTCTAATAACGCTGTGGCGCCGAAAAAAACTTACCAGCTGTAACTCACCTTCGCCGTAATTTCGCGGCCAGGGTTGTAGTAGTCCGCAGTACCGGATCCAACCACGTGCTGCTCGTCCAGCAGGTTGCTGACATTGACAGCAAGATCCGTTCCCTTGGCGAGCTGATAGTTGAATGCGGCATCGAAGAGTGTAGTCGCGTCGCTTTTGGCGCTGTTGACGGCGTCGAAGTAGTAGGCGCCGATGTAGCGGGCACCAAGGCCAACGCTCATGTTCGTGCCTGGCAGGGCGTAGTAGCCCCAGAGTGAAGCGGAATGCTCAGGAGCGGCGGTGAACTCCTTCCCCTTGAGCGATGCCCCGGTACGCAAGGTGCCACGAAGGACTTCCGACTCCATGTAGGAGTAGCCACCGATCACACTCAGGTTCTCGGTCAGTTCAGCCTTGGCTTCCAGATCGAGACCGCGCACCCTCGACTCGCCTATGGTTTCCCGCTCGATGCTGCCATTGGGCTGCACGACGGCAATGGTGATGTCTTCCTGGGTCAGGTCGTAGATGGCTGCCGAAAACAGCGCATTCATACCCATGGGCGCATACTTCACGCCCAGCTCGTACTGTTTGCCGCGCTCCGGAGTGACACCGATCGTGGGCGGTGCGACGGATTCCACCATGCTGACATAGGTGGAGATTTCGTCATTGACGATATAGGTCAGTGCACCGCGGAATGAGGTTTCGGAGAAATTATCCGAGGCCTTGACTCCGGAAATATCGGTGCTGGAGAGATCCATGGAGTCGTTGCGTACACCGGCCGTGACGATGAACCGCTCGTAGAAGGACAGGTTCTGCTGCAGGAACACTGCCTTGGTGGTGTAGTCCTGTTTATTGTGGCTGTAAGGCGCCACCCCGGTCGGCGCACCGCTGTACACCGGGTTGGCGACATCAATCGGTGCCGTCAGTGCTGATACCGACTTGTCCTCGGTCGATGCGTCGCGATATTCCACACCTGCGATCGTGCTGCTGTCGATGTTCTCGAAGCGGGCGTCGTATTGCAGCATCAGGTTGCCGTTGAGCTCCTCGGCTTCGTTGTCCGTACCAAAGATCCAACGGTTGACCATGGTACCCGTACGCCCGGAGGAGTCGCTCAGGTAAACGTAGCCGAAATCATCGGTCAGTTCGCTGTAGCGCAGATTGCTGCGAAGAACGAAGCCGTTGTCGAAATCATGGGTGAAGTTGCCGCTGATGCTGGTGCGCTCGACGTCATGGAAGTTGTAGTCCGGCTCGCCATAGAACTTGCTACGGTCGTATTCCCTGTCCAGCGGATAGCCACCGCTGTTGGGCGAGCTTTCGGTATTGAGGTAATCCAGAATCACGGTGGCCGAGGTGAAGGCCGTCGGTGCCCAGGTCAGGCCGCCCATGATGAACTTGTTATCGTCCTGCGAATGGTCGTACTCGCGGTCGCTGTCCTGAATCTTGCCGGTGAAGCGATACGCCAGCGTCTGCTCTTCGTTCAGCGAATCGCCCACGTCGATGCCGGACTCGACATGGTCGAAGGAGCCGTAGGTGACATAGCCCTGGCCGAACCGCTCGAAGCGCGGTTTCTTGGTCACGAAGTTCACTGAACCGCCAGGATCTGCCGGGCCGAAGAGCGTGGAGTTGGCCCCGCGCAGAACCTCGACGCGCTCATAGGCGAAAGGCTCCTCGCGAACGCCTCGCATCGAGCCCAGGGTCAGCCCGTCACGATAAGTCGTGGCCTGGAAACCTCGGATCTTGAAATAATCGTTGCGGTCATCGGTGCCGTAGTAATCGGTGAGGACGCCAGGCGTGTATTGCAGTACCTCTTCCGTCGTGCTGGCGCTGCGCTGTGCGATTTCCTTTTCGGTAATGACCGAAACAGAAGCGGGTGTATTGAGAATGCTGGTGGGGACCTTGCCGCCGACCCACAACTCCTGGGCAACTACCGTATTCGAGTCATCGTTTGTAGCGGCCTGAGCGTTGACGATAATTGGCGCAAGGCGATAGGGCTCTTTCTCACTCACGTTGCTTTCCTCTTGTGCGCTCGCACTCAGAGGGACGGCAACCAGCGGCGCGCAAAGCAGGGCGACGCCAGTGACACGTTGCCAGGAAGCACGTGTGTTGATGCCCCCGGTGTTACTACCAGTCATGCTCGAGATCCTTGTCGGTTATGAGGTGTCGGCCGCTAGCCTTATTTTTCAACGGACACCCATGCGGCTGGCGGAGTGTGCGCAGATAAAAAACAGCAAAATAACGATAACAATTCGTATTTACAAGGCGGAGCACAAAAAGGGCGTCCGAAATTGACCGGCGCCCCGCAACGTTGCCTGGTCGGCCTCGAGCAACCAACTCCGAATCAGCGTCTTCGCTCGGTAAGATTTCCAACAATCGATAGCGCGAACAGCGTGCGGCTGGTTCTTGGCCACCAAACGGACTTCACATAGCCGAACTGGTGCTTGTTACCCCGAAACTGGTACTCGCCTTGCGCTTGGCCGTGCGTCGAGCATTGCGTTTGTTCGGGTGTTGGCAGGTGATGCGCCGGGCTACGCGCGGGGGGAGCGGCTTGCGGGCAAGCCTTCCCTCATCCGGCCCGGCGGGGCCCCTTCTCCCGGCGGGAGAAGGGGGCGTGGCGTGGCTTTGCGCTGGGTCGGAACACCCGCAGGAGCAGGCTGTGCCTGCGGCCCGGGCCTGTACCTGTCCGAGGGGCGATTCGCGAGCAAGCTCGCACCTACAGCTGACGGCTGTTCGCCCTTCTGCCGCACAGACAAGGAAATGCTTCGCTGCAAGGCTTATCGAAAGGCGCCTGAGGGTGAGCCATGACGCGGGAACACGCTTCATCCGCTCGGGAAAGCAGGACTTCTGTGATGGTGAGACTGTATGTATATTGCGAACGATTCGCAGACGCATTCTCTCTAATGAGGCTGGCTCATGTCCCTTTCTCCCGATCTTCATGCAAATGTTCGTGTCGCTGGCCTGCCTCCGCTGGCGCTGGCCATCCACATGCTGGCCGTCGGTGCCGCCTTCACGGCATTGCCCACCCAGGCACAGGAGGCCGAAGCCGCCGAGGCGGACAGTTCGGTGATGCTGGAGTCCGTCACGGTCACCGCCGAGCGCGAGCAGTCCGTCACCGAGGGCACCCGGTCGTACACGACCGGCGCCGCGCGAACCGCCACGCCGCTGAACCTGCCCCTGCGCGAGACGCCGCAGTCGGTCACCGTGGTGACCCAACAGCGCATCGAGGACCAGGACCTGCGGACCATCCTCGACGTGGTCAACAACACCACCGGCGTGTCGGTGAACCGCTA
Organism: Stutzerimonas azotifigens DSM 17556; assembly: GCF_000425625.1. Classification (GTDB taxonomy): domain Bacteria; phylum Pseudomonadota; class Gammaproteobacteria; order Pseudomonadales; family Pseudomonadaceae; genus Stutzerimonas; species Stutzerimonas azotifigens. The sequence continues at coordinate 36,626 of NZ_AUDU01000028.1, read as the reverse complement.
TGAAACCAACCGCGCGCAGTTCAATGCCCGCGGTTTCGAGATCAATGCCCTGATGATCGATGGCGTGCCGACCATCTGGGAGCAGCCCTGGAGCTCGGGGGAAATCTTCAGCAGCCTGGCGATGTACGACCGCGTGGAAGTGGTGCGCGGCGCCAATGGCCTGATGGCCGGCGCCGGCGACCCCTCCGCCTCCCTCAACCTGGTGCGCAAGCGCGCCAGCAGCCGCGAACTGACTGGCTCGGTGGAGCTCAGCGCCGGCACCTGGGATACCTACGGCACCCTGGGCGACGTATCCATGGCGCTGAACGAGGCCGGCACCGTCCGTGCGCGGCTTGTCGGCGAGTTCAATGACAGCGACAGCTGGGTCGACCTGCACGGCAACCGCCGCGAAACCCTGTACGGCACCATGGACATCGACCTGACCCCCGACACCACCCTGTGGTTTGGCCTGAGCCGCCAGGAAAGCAAATCCGATTCGCCGATGTGGGGCGGCTTGCCGATCTGGTATGCCGACGGCAGCCGCACCGACTGGAGCCGTTCCAAGACCTCGTCCGCCGACTGGAGCAAGTGGGACAGCAGTTACGAGACCTACTTCGTCAACCTGGACCACAGCTTCGCCAATGGCTGGCAGGCCAGCCTCGGCTACAACCGCGGCGAGCGTGACGGCGATTCCTACCTGTTCTACGTATCCGGCAATCCGGACAGGACCGGCGCCGTGCCTATGAGCACCTTTCCGGGCTCGTACAAGACCCGGACCGTCCAGGACGACTACAGCATCCGCTTCAACGGCCCGGTCGCGCTGTTCGGCCGCGACCATGAACTGGCCTTCGGCTACGTCTACAGCGAGCAGGACTTCGATGCCGACTCGCGCATGGCCCTGACGGGCTTCCAGGGTATTCCGGATTTCGACGGCTACAACGGCCACTTCCCGGCGCCGATCTGGAGCGGGCGGGCGCCGTACAGCTACGGCGAAACCACGCAGAAGGGCCTGTACGCGGCGACGCGCCTGCACCTGACCGACGACCTCAAGCTCATCGTCGGTGCGCGGGACAGCCGCTACGAGAAGAACACCGACGATGCGCCGTTCGACAGTCCTTCACGTGTCGACGAGCACGAACTGACACCTTACGCGGGAATCGTCTACGACCTCACCGAAAACCTCTCTGCCTACGCCAGCTACACGGAAATCTTCCTGCCGCAGTCGGTTCGCGACATCAACCGTCGGCAGTTGGCCCCCATCGTCGGAGAAAGCTATGAGACCGGCCTGAAGGCCGAGTTCTTCGAAGGCCGCCTGAATGCCACCGCGGCGATCTTCCAGATCAAGCAGGATGGTTTGGGCCAGAGCACCGGCGTGGTCATTCCAGGCACCCTGGGTGAGTTCGCCTACGAGGCCAGCGACGTCACCAGCAAGGGTTTCGAGCTGGAGGTCTCCGGCGAGCTGGCGCCGGGCTGGAACCTTGCCGCCGGCTACACCCAGTTCGACGTCGAGGATGCCGACGGCAACGATGCCAACACCCGCTACCCGACCAAGCTGGTACGCGCCTTCACCACCTATCGCCTGCCCGGTGCGCTCAACAAGCTGACGGTCGGCGGCGGGGTGAACTGGCAGGACAGCGTTTACACCTATGCCACCAACCCGGCGGGCAACAGCGAGAAGATCGAGCAGGACGCCTACGCGCTGGTCAGCCTGATGGCGCGTTACGACGTCACCGACAACCTGTCCGCTCAGTTGAACGTCGACAACCTGACGGACGAGAAGTACTTCGACCTCTTCGACGCCTACGGCGCCCTGACCTACGGCGCGCCACGCAGCGTCACCGCTTCGGCGAAATATCGTTTTTAAGAGGCGAAGCGGCCTCCCGAGGCGCCGCATCCAACCACTCCCCTCTCCCTCCGGGAGAGGGCCGAGGGCTTGGCGGCTCGGGGCCTTTGGCCCTCATCCGGCCCTGCGGGCCACCTTCTCCCGGGGGAGAAGGGAAAAGCGCGGCGCTGCCTGCGTGGCTCGGTCCGACGCCGGACGAACCCCCTCTCCCTCCGGGAGAGGGCCGAGGGCTTGGCGGCTCGGAGCCTTTGCCCTCATCCGGCCCTGCGGGTCACCTTCTCCCGGGGGAGAAGGGAAAAGCGCGGTGCTGCCTGCGCGGCTCGGTCTACGCGCTGGAGCCCGCCTTGCCCGGGCAGGCCCTTGGTGGGAGGCGCGCCCTCGCGGCGACATGAGCCGGTGCCGGCAGGCAATCTGCTGAAAAACAAGCGCCACGGGCGATCCCGAACTCCTTGCCCTAACCTCGTTCAACAGCACAACGCTTTCGGGACGGGGACTAATGACCGGGCACGGGCTACCACATCGCGGGGTCGCCGCACTCTACTGGCTGCTCCTCTACGGCGCGCTCTGGGCGGTGATCGCCGAGGGTGGGGGCTGGCTGCTGGGCGTGCCCTTCGTCGTCGCGGCCGTGGTCCTGAGCCTGCGCCTTTCGCTGCGGCCCTGGCGCCTGCGCCTGCGGGCGCTGCCGGGTTTTGTCGGCTATTTCCTGCGATTGATGCTGGGCGGAGCCTGGGACGTGGCGCGCCGGGCGCTGCACCGGCGCTGCCCGGTGGCGCCGGCCTGGGTCGAATACCCCTTGTCCGCGGACAGCGCCCATGTGCATCTACTGCTCTCGGCGCTGGTTGGCCTGTTGCCGGGGACCCTGGCATCCGGAATCGAAGACGGGCGCATGCAGCTCCACGTGCTCGATCGCCAGCAGCCCTGGCAGGCCGATGTGGCCGAACTGGAGCGCCGTTTGGCCAACCTGCTCAGCCCGCTGGAAGGTGGCCGATGATCCTGTTCGCCGCGTTGCTCCTGCTGACCATGGCCCTAGGCCTGTGGCGTGTGCTGCGCGGGCCCGGGCGGGTCGATCGGCTGCAGGCGGTGCAGCTGTGCGGCACCAGCGGCACGGCCCTGCTACTGGTGCTGGCCCAGGCGCTGCAGGCCCCGGCATTGCGCGACGTGGCGCTGGTGCTGGCGTTGCTGGCGGCCTTGCTGAGCGCGGCGCTGGTGCAACTGCTACGGCGGGGCGCGCATGACTGAGTGGCTGCTCGACGGGCTGAGCTGGCTGCCGCTGGCCGGCGGGCTGCTGTTCTTCGCCGCCGGCAGCATCGGCCTGCTGCGTTTTCCCGACGTGTACAGCCGGCTGCATGCCCTGACCAAGGCCGACACCCTCGGCTTCGGGCTGGTGGCCGCGGGGCTGGCCTGCCGTGCCGGCAGCCTGTGGGAGGTGGCGCAGCTCTTGTTGATCTGGCTGCTGGTGCTGGCCTCGGGCGCGACCGCCTGCCAGCTGCTGGCGCGCCAGGCGCGCGAGGAGGAAGGCGATGGCTGAAGGGCTGTTCGACCTGGTCCTGGCCGGGCTGCTGCTGATGCTGGCCGGCGGCGCGCTGTACGGGCGCAGCCTGTACACCAGCATCCTGCTGTTCGTGACCTTCGGCCTGGTGCTGGCGCTGGTCTGGGCGCGGCTCGGTGCCGTCGACCTGGCGCTGGCCGAGGCCGCCATCGGCGCCGGCCTGACCGGCGCCCTGCTGTTCGCCGCGCTGGCGCGGCAGGGGCGGGCCCCGGAGGGCGAGTTCGACCTGGCCTGCAGGCGCCGCGGGCTGGCGGCGGCAGCCGTATTGCTGCCGGTGCTGTGGCTGATGCTGAGCTCGCTGGCGCCCCTGGCCGAGCGGGACTCGCCGCTGCCCGAGCTGGCCCTCGCGGCGCTGCCGCACAGCGGCGTCGAGCACCCGGTGACGGCCGTACTGCTCAACTACCGGGCCTGGGACACCCTGCTGGAGCTGGCGGTACTGCTGCTGGCGCTGCTCGGCGCCCGCCAGCTCGGCTCCGGTCGCCTCGACACGGCCCGGCCATGGCCCCAGCTGCGGGCCTGGAACGCGCACCTGGCGCCGCTGCTGGTGCTGGTCGGCGGCTTCCTGCTGTGGCGTGGCAGCAGCGCGCCGGGCGGCGCCTTCCAGGCCGGCGCGCTGCTCGCCGCCGGGGTGGTGTCGCTGCGCCTGGCGCATCTGCTGCCGCCGCTGCGCTGGTCGTTCTGGCCGCTGCGGCTGTTGGTGCTGCTGGGGCTCGCGCTGTTTCTCGCGGTGGCCGCGGCCGGCGCCTGGCTGGGCCAGGGCTGGCTGAGCTATCCGGCCGGCTGGGCCAAGCCGCTGATCCTGGCGATCGAGGTCGCCGCCACCCTGTCCATCGCCGCCAGCCTCAGCCTGCTGGTGGTGGGCGAACGTCGGGAGCCCGCGCCGTGAGCACGCCGCTGTTCTGGCTCGGAGTGGGCTGCGTGCTCTGGCTGCTGGGCCTGCACGGGCTGCTGACCCTGCGCAACGCCGTGCGGCGCATCATCGCCATCAACCTGATGGGCAGCGGCGTGTTCCTGGTGATGGTCGCGCTGGCCATCCGCGAGCGGCCCGGCGACCCGGTGCTGGTGGCGCTGGTGGTGACCGGTCTGGTGGTGGCGGTCAGCGCCACCGCGCTGGCCCTGCGGCTGTCCGGCCAGCTGGCCAGGGCGCGCAAGGGCGACGCATGAACGCGGCGCTGCTGAGCCTGTTCGCGCCCCTGGCCGGCGGCCTGCTGCTGGTGCTATGGCGCCCGGCCAGGGCCGGGCTGGCGCTGGGCGTCGCGCTGGTCTCGCTGCTGGCCGCCGCGGCGGCGCTGCACCAGGTGGCGGATGGCACCCGCCAGTGGCTGGAGGTCGGCGGCTGGGCGCCGCCGCTGGCGATCCGCCTGCAGCTGACGCCGCTGTCGGCCCTGCTGCTGCTGTTCACCGCGGGATTGCACCTGCTGGTGGCGGTGTATGCCGCGCGCCGCCCACATGCCATCGGCGGGGCGGACTTCTGGCCGCTGGCCTGCCTGCTGCACGCGGCGCTGGCCGCGCTCTGGCTGTCGGCCGACCTGTTCAACCTCTACGTCACCCTGGAGCTTCTCGGCCTGGCCGCGGTGGCGCTGGTGGCCCTGGCGGGCGAGAAGGCGCAGCGTCCGGCGCTGGATTATCTGCTGCTGTCGCTGGCCGGCTCGCTGGCCTACCTGCTGGGCGTGGCGATCCTCTACGGGCGCTATGGGGTGCTGGACCTGTTCCTGCTCGGCGAGCAGGCGACCGCGGATGCGCCGACCCGCCTGGCGCTGCTGTTGATGACCCTCGGGCTGATGCTCAAGGGCGCGCTCTGGCCGCTGCACCTGTGGCTGCCGGCGGCGCATTCCAGCGCGCCCGCGGCGGTGAGCGCGCTGCTCTCGGCGCTGGTGGTGAAGGGACCGCTGTACATCCTCTGGCTGCTCTGGACCCGCCTGGCGCCGACCGAGCTGGCGGTGCAGGCCGGGCCGCTGCTGGCGGGCGCCGGTGCGCTGGCCCTGCTGGCGGGCGGCTGGGCGGCGCTGCGCACGCCGCTGCTGAAGTCGCTCGTGGCCTATTCCACCGTGGCCCAGCTGGGCTATGCGCTGCTGGCGCTGGGCCTGGCGATGCACTGGCAGGAGCCGCGCCTGGAGGCGGCGCTGTGGCTGTTCGTGGTCGCCCACGGGCTGGCCAAGGTGTCGATGTTCCTCGCCGCCGGCGAACTGCAGCACACTCTCGGCGGCAAGCGGGTGGTGACCCTCAAGGGCGCCAGCCAGACGCTGCCGGTGACCATGTTCACCTTCGTCACCGCCGGCGTCAGCCTGATCGGCCTGCCGCCCAGCGGCGGCTTCCTGGCCAAATGGCTGTTGCTGCAGCCGCTGCTCGAGCGGCCGCAGCACTGGGGCTGGGCGCTCGCCGTGGTGCTCGGCACCCTGATGTCGGCCGCCTACGTGTTCCGCGTGGTGGCGCACGGCTTCGACCGCGCGCGCCCGCAGCCGCCGCAGGTCCGGCCCGATCGCTTCGGCCAGTGGCTGACGCTGCTGCCGGCGCTGCTGGTGTTCGGCCTGGCGCTGATCGGCGAGCGCATGCTGCCCTGGCTGGAAGGGGTGAGCCGATGAGCTGGACCAGCCTGCTGCCATTGGCCATCGTGCTCAGCTCGCTGGTGCCGGGGCTGATCATCTTCACCCTGCGCGAGGAGCAGCAACGCCTGCGGGTCACGCTCAACCTCGCCGGCGTGGCGCTCAAGGTGGTGCTGGTGGCGGCGATGCTGATCGGGGTGAGCGACGGGCTGACCTTCCGCTTCAGCCTGCCTTTTCTGCCCGGCGCGCCGCTGGTCCTGCAGGGCGATGCGCTGTCGCTGCTGTTCGTCACCCTGTCCACGGTGCTCTGGCTGGCTACCACCGTCTACGCCATCGGCTATCTGGAGGACTCGCCGCTGCGCTCGCGCTTCTTCGGCTACTTCAGCCTGTGCGTGAGCGCCACCGTGGGCCTGGCCCTGGCCGGCAACCTGGTGACCTTCCTGCTGTTCTACGAACTGCTGACCCTGGCCACCTTCCCGCTGGTGGTGCACCGCGGCACGCCCGAGTCGCTGCGCGCCGGGCGCGTCTACCTGGCCTACACGGTGGGCGGCGGCACCCTGGTGCTGATGGGCGTGGCGCTGCTGCATGCGCTGGCCGGCTCGCCGGACTTCCAGCCCGGCGGCTACCTCGACGGCCTGGTGGAAGAGCGCGGGCCGAGCCTGCGGGTGGCCTTCGCGCTGCTGGTGCTGGGGCTGGGGGTGAAGGCCGCGCTGATTCCGCTGCACGGCTGGCTGCCCAAGGCGATGGTGGCGCCGGCGCCGGTCAGCGCGCTGTTGCATGCGGTGGCGGTGGTCAAGACCGGCGCCTTCGGCATCGTGCGGGTGGTCTACGACGTCTACGGCGCCGAGGCGATGGAAGCGCTGGCGCTGGCCCGGCCGCTGCTCTGGCTGGCGGCGGCGACCATCCTGTTCGGCTCGCTGCGCGCCCTGCAGCAGAGCGAGCTGAAGCGCCGGCTGGCCTACTCGACGGTCAGCCAGGTGTCCTACATCACCCTCGGCGTGGCGCTGCTCGGGCCGTTGGCGGTGGTCGGCGGGCTGGTGCACCTGGCGCACCAAGGCCTGATGAAGGTGACACTGTTCTACTGCGCCGGCAATTTCGCCGAGACCCTGGGGGTGCACCGTATCCGGGAGATGAACGGCATCGGCCGGCGCATGCCGCTGACCATGACCGCCTTCACCGTCGGCGCGCTGGGCATGATCGGCGTGCCGCCGATCGCCGGCTTCATCAGCAAGTGGTACCTGGGCAGCGGCGCGCTGGAGGTGGGGCAGGACTGGGTGCTGCTGGTGCTGCTCGGCTCGGCGCTGCTCAATGCCGCCTACTTCCTGCCGCTCGTCTGGCGTGGCTGGTTCGCCACGCCGGCTGACTGGCATGCCGACAACTGGGCCGGCGAGCGCTGGGAAACCCACTGGCTGCTCCTGCTGCCGGTGGTGTTCACCGCGCTGGCCTCGGTGCTGGTGGGTATCCTGGCCGGCACCGCGATCAGCCCGCTGGGCTGGGCCAGGCTGATCGTCGACCGGGAGTTCCCGCGATGAGCGTCTGGCTCTGGCTGCTGGTGCCGCTGGCCCCGCTGCTGGCCGCGGCGTTGCTGGTCTGGTGCCGCGAGCGGGTCATCGGCGGGCTGTGGCTGGCCTGCCTGCCAGCGCTGCTGGCGGTCTGGCAAGCGCCGGCGCCGCTCGACCTCGCCTGGGTCGGGGAGGGCATTCGCTGGGGCGGCGAGGACGCGCTGACCCGCGCCTGGCTCGGCTTCACCGCTGTGCTCTGGGGCTCGGCGGGCGTGTTCGCCGCCAGCAGCCAGCGCGAAGACGCACGGCGCCTGCGCTTCTGGTGCTTCTGGCTGCTGGCGCTGGCCGGCAACCTGCTGCTGATCGTCGCCGCCGATGCACTGAGCTTCTACCTCGGCTTCAGCCTGATGAGCCTGTCCGCCTACGGGCTGATCGTCCACCCGGGCAACGCCGAGGCACGCCGCGCCGGGCGGCTGTACCTGCAACTGGCGGTGCTCGGCGAGATGCTGCTGCTGGCCGGGCTGATGCTGCGCAGCCATGCCGCCGGCGGCGCTTTCGACTTCTCCACCTGGCGCGAACTGCCGGTGGACGGCCCGACGCTGGCCCTGCTGCTGGTCGGGCTGGGGCTGAAGGCCGGTTTCTGGCCGCTGCACGTCTGGCTGCCGCTGGCCCACCCGGTGGCCCCGGCGCCGGCCAGCGCGGTGCTCTCCGGGGCCATGCTCAAGGCCGGCATCCTCGGGCTTTGGCGCGCGCTGCCACAGGACGACCCGCTGCTCGCCGCGCTGGCCCAGCCGCTGCTCGCCGCCGGCCTGTTCGGGGCGCTCTACGCGGCGCTGCTCGGGCTCTGCGCCAGCCGGAGCAAGGCGGTGCTGGCCTGGTCCTCGGTGAGCCAGATGGGCTGGCTGCTGATGATCCTCGCCCTGGCCTGGCGACATCCAGCACAGGAGATGCTGCTGGTCACTGCGCTGATGCTGTTCGGCGTGCACCACGGGCTGGCCAAGGGCGCGCTCTTCCTCGCCGCCGGGATGACCCACGAGGCGCGCCTGCCGAACGCGGCCTGGTTGCTGCTGGCGCTGCCGGCGCTGGCCCTGGCGGGGTTGCCGCTGAGCACCGGCGGTACGGCCAAGGCGGCACTCAAGGCGGTCTGGTACGAAGGCGCGTTCGCTGCCTGGCTGCCGCTGCTCAGCCTGGCCGGCTTCGCCACCTCCATCCTCCTGCTGCGCGCGCTCTGGCTGATGCGCCTGGACCAGGGCCAGGCGCCGAAGCGCCGGCCGCCACCGGCGCAGTGGCTGCCCTGGGCGTTGCTCTGCAGCCTGTCGCTGCTGCTGCCCTGGCTGTGGCCGGCGCTGCGCCGGCCAATGCTCGAGCACCTAGGCCTGGCCGACCTCTGGGCGCTGCTCTGGCCGCTGCTGCTGGCGGTGGTCGCCGCCGAGATTGCCGTCCGCCGCGGCTGGCGCGTGCCGCGACGACTGGCCGGCATGCGCTCGCCCGCGCTCGGGCTGTCGCTCAGGCTCAAGCGCCTCTGCACCCGCCCGCCGCTGCCCGAGCTGACATTGCATCCTGACCGCGCCGGCTGGCGCCGCCGGGAACGGCGCTGGAACCACCTCTGGCGCCGCGACGCCCTGGCGCTCAGCGCCTGGCTGATGGCGCTGGTGCTGTGTCTGGGGTGGGTGTGGGGCGGCTGACTCCGGTACCCGTCCATGGACCGTCAACCAACGCCAGACCAACCGCTCTCCCGGAGGAGTGGGGAACGCGATGCTGTGGTAAGCCCTGCCCATTCGTTCGCGAGCAAGCTCGCTCCTACGATTCTGGTAGGCCTGCCTGGCTGGGCAAGGCGGGCAGGTTTGCCGGGGCGGTGGGCTGAAGCCCACCCTACGGCCTGGTGCGCTGTTCTCATCCGCCGCTGGGGCCCCTTTGTAGGAGCGAGGGGCGCGCGAGCTGTTCGAGTCCTGTTCATTTCGTTCGTGAGCAAGCTCGCTCCTACGACTCTGGTAGGCCTGCCTGGCTGGGCAGGGCGGGCAGGTTTGCCGGGGCGGTGGGCTGAAGCCCACGGCCTGGTGCGCTGTTCTCATCCGCCGCTGGGGCCCCTTTGTAGGAGCGAGGGGCGCGGGGTCCTTGCTCGCGGATCGCGTGGCTCGGGCAGGCGCTTCTTGTGCCTGGGCGCGTGGGGTCGCCAACGCCAGACCAACCCCCTCGCCCCTTTGGGGAGAGGGCTGGGGTGAGGGGCGCCAGGCAGCCTCATCGCCCGGGAACGGCGGCCTGAAAGCACGGGGACCGATCCTGGACCGCCGTGCACCGCGCTTGGGCGAAAAGAGGTGTGCCACCTAGTTTGATCGGGCCAGGGGCGGTTGCAGGCGGCCAGTGCGCGTATCGCTGAAAGGCAGGCTTGCCGCGCCTTCCGGCGATTTGCGTGGCGGCGGGCGGGGGCGCCGGAAAAGGCCGGGCATATGACTTGCAACGAAGTTCGGCCCCTCGCCGAATTCCACAGGAGTCGTTATGGCAAACCACCTGGCCCCGGCCCAGCGTGAGCATTTCCAGACCCATGGCTATCTCTACCCGCTGGATGCGTTGAGTCGCGACGAGGCGGCCGGATGCCTGCGCCGCCTGGAGGACATCGAGCACGAGCTGGGCGAGGACCCGCAGAAGTACCTCAAGATCAAGGCGCACCTCGCCGCGCCCTGGCTCGTCGAGCTGGCGATGCACCCAGCCATTCTCGATGCGGTGGAATCGCTGATCGGCCCGGACATCCTGCTGTTCGGCTCCTCGCTGTTCGCCAAGCATGCGCACGACCCGCGCTTCGTCTCCTGGCATCAGGATTCGGCGTACTACGGGCTGGACCCGCACCAGGAAGTCACGGCCTGGCTCGCGTTCACCGACGCCACCCGCGAGAACGGCTGCATGCGGGTGCTGCCCGGCTCGCACCTGGGTTCGGATTTCGAGCACGAGGAAACCTACGACCCGCAGAACCTGCTGGCGCGCGGGCAGACCATCCACGGCCTGGACGAGAGCCAGGCCCAGTTCATGGAGCTGAGGGCCGGGCAGTTCTCGCTGCACCACGAAAAGATGGCCCACGGTTCGTTCGGCAACAGCACCGCCAACCGGCGCGTCGGCCTGGCCTTCTTCTACATGCCGGCACACACGGTCTCGACCCTCGGCCGCCGCAGCGCGCTGCTGGTCCGTGGCGAAGACCGTTACGGGCACTGGGACAGTGACCCGCTGCCCCGCCGCGTGCTCGACCCCGAATGCATGGCTCATCTCAGGGAGATCTGGGCCCGCTACCAGGACCCGGCCATTCCCCAGGCCGCGCGTGCCCGCGGCTGACCGCCGGGGTCCCTTTCGACGCCAATGGAGCAAGCCAACGTGAATCGCAATGTCTGGCTGGTGGTACTGGCCCTGCTCATCCTGCTGAGCGCCATCGTTCCCTACACCCTGCTGACGGAGGTTGCGGCCTGGTACGGCGCCTTCCTGTTCTGGTGCCTGATCGGCGTGCTGGTCATCGTGGCCAACGCCATGCTCACGCGCGACTGGGGGGACGAGTGAAATGAGCGCTTCGATGATCTGGTGGGGCATCGCCCTGTACCTGGTGGCGTCCGTGCTGGTGGCCTACGCCTCCAGGGAAGGGCAGGCCAAGGACATGAACGCCTATTTCCTCGGCAACCGGAGCATGAACGGCATCGTGTCCTCGCTCAGCTATGCCGCCACCACCTACAGCGCCTTCATGATGATCGGCCTGGTGGGCCTCACCTACGCGGGCGGAGTCGGCGCCCTGGGCTTCGAGATCATGTACTTCGCCGGCGTATCGCTGGCGGCGGTGTTCGGGCCGAAGTTCTGGCGCGTGGGGCGCAAGTACGGCTACGTCACGCCCTCCGAGATGCTGGGGCACCGCTACCAGAGCAAGGCGGTGGCGGTGGTCGTCGCGGTGGCCAGCAGCCTCTTTCTCATCCCCTATTCGGCGGTGCAGCTCTCCGGCATCGGCCTGCTGCTGTCGGGCATGACCGACGGGGCGATTTCCTTCACCGTCGGCATCGTGCTGGCCACCGCGATCGCCACGCTGTTCTCCTACATCGCCGGCATCCGCTCGGTGATGTGGACCGACTCGCTGCAGGCGCTGCTGATGATCGTCGTGTCCACCGCGGTGGTGCTGCTGGTCATCTCGCAACTGGGCGGCTTCTCCGCCCTGTTCGGCAGCCTTCGGGAAGCCCATCCCGAGAGCCTGACGGTGCCTGGCAGCGGCTACTTCAGCCTGACGACCTTCCTCGCGTTGTCGATTCCCTGGTTCTTCTTCAGCCTGTCGAGCCCGCAGCTGAGCCAGCGCCTGTTCATGCCGGGCTCGCTGCGGGCGATGCGGCAGATGATCCTCGGCTTCCTGGCATTCGGGCTGCTGTTCACCGTGGTGGCGGTACTGCTGGGGCTCTCGGCGCGGGTCGCGTTCCCGGCGCTCGAGCGCGCCGACCTGGCCATGCCAACGCTGCTGTCCTCCGGCATGATCCCGCCGCTGATGGGCGTGGTGGTGATGGTCGGGGTGATGGCTGCCGCCATTTCCACCATCGACTCGATCATGCTCACGCTGTCGTCGATGTTCGCCCGTGACGTCTATGGCGCGCTGAGCCGCACGGCCAGCGAGCGCTCGCAGCTGCGCGTCGGCAAGTTCGTGATTCCGTTGGTGGCGATCATGGCGCTCGGCTTCGCGCAGCTGCAGCTGGACCTGATCGCGGTGCTGTCGGTGGCGTCTTCCGTCGGGCTGGTGGTGCTGGTGCCCACCATCGTCGGCGCCTTCTACTGGCGGCGCGGAACGGCGGCCGGCGCCATCGCCAGCGTGCTGATCACCGGCGTGGCGGTGGTCGCCGCCCAGGCCACCGGCTTCCGGCTGTTCGGTCTACCGGCGGGCATCTGGGGGATTTTCGTCGCGAGCGCGATCTACGTGGCTGTGAGTCTGCTGACCAAGGCGCCGGAGCAGCGCGCGGACGAGTTCCTGGCCGCCGCGTCCGGCCGTACCGATACCGTCGTGCCCGCGCGGCCGGTGGTGCAGCCTGCGGCCTGACTCAGATTTCGCCATACACGCAGGCGTCGAAAACCAACCCTCTCCCCTTGGGGACAGGGTTGAGGCTCGATGGCGGCGCGGCTATCGGCAGCTCCGTGGCGGCCAGCGGAAGGGTCGGACAAGACCGCCGCTTAGCCGCGGTGCCGGCTCCGCAGGTAGCCCGCGGCGTACTCCTTGAAGGTGTGCACGATGCTGCGTCGCGTCAAACTCTTGAGCGTCAGCAGCACGATTTGCAGGGGTTGCAGATTTTCCCGGATCGGCACGTGCACTACGGACGTGCCGTCATAGGTCTGGTCCGTTTCGGGCCGGAGATTGAGCAGCGAATACCCCAGCCCGTTGCCAACCAGCGTGCGGATCGTCTCGAAGGATTGCGAACGATAGGCGATTCTGGGCTTCAGCCCCAAGGCATGGAAGATCGAAAGAAAATATTCACGCGTGTAGGGCAAGTCCATCAGCACGAACGGCTGGTCGACGAGGTCGGCCAGCGACAGCTCGGGCGCCGCTGCCAGGGGATGACTCGGCGGCAGCACGGCGCGGGGCGGCATGGTGGCCAGCGGGGTCGCAGCCAGCGCATCGGTGAGGCCGATATCGAAACTGATGGCCAGTTCGATGGTGCCGGAATGCAGGCCATGCAGCAGCGTTTCCTGATCGCCGACAAGGATATGTACGTTGATACCCGGGAAGTGCTCCTTGAATCCGGCGATCAGGCCGGCGAGCAGCATCGGTGCCAGGTTGGTGAAGCAACCCACCGTGATATCGCCGTGCAGCGAACTGCCCAAGGCGCCGGCGATGCTGCGGAATTCGTCGGCATGGGCCAGCAGGCCTTTGGCTTCGAGCACCAGCAGCTTGCCATAGGAAGTCACCGCCATGCCCTTGGCTGGCTTGCGCACGAAGACCTGGATGCCCAGCTCTTCCTCGAACTGCTGCACGGTCGCCGACACCGCGCCAGGGCTGCGTCCAACCCGATCCGCCGCGGCGGTGATGCTGCCGGTCTCACTGACTGCAACGAGCGTACGAAGCATGCGGAGCGAAAAGTTATTCAATTTTTACGAATCACTTGCAGAAGTTATTTTGTATTTTCAAAGCTATCGCGGGTTTCTAGGCTGTGTCCATCTTCTTCAGCGTCATTGGTGTCCACATGCCCGGTTCCCTGTTTTCTTCCTCACGGTCTGTCGTCGTGGCTGCGGCACATGCCTCCGCGCCTCCTCTGGACCGCGACGCCGGCGTTGCGAAAGCCTGTCAGATAATCGCCGACGCTAGCGCGGCTGGTGCACGGCTGGTGGTGTTCTCCGAGTCCTTCATTCCCGGATTCCCAATTTGGACGGGCATTTTCCCGCCGGTTGACGGGCACTCGCTTTTCCGGCGATTTGCCGAAAATGCACTCAATCCGCAGGACAAGCCGTTCCGCACCATCATGGAAGCGGCGGCACGGCATCGTATCTACGTGAGCCTGGGTTTCTGCGAGGTCTCTTCGCGCAGCCCCGGCCGCTTGTGGAACAGCCAGGCGTTGATATCGGACGAGGGTGTATTGCTCAACCTGCACCGCAAGCTGGTTCCAACTTACTACGAGCAGTTGGTTTGGGACCGCGGCGACTCCGAAGGGCTGCGCGTGATGGACACTCCGATCGGACGCATCGGCGGGTTGGTCTGCGGTGAGAACAACAATCCGCTGGCACGCTACGTGCTGATGGGGGAAGGCGAGGAAATCCATTGCGCTTGCTATCCAGCGATATGGCCGTTCCGTAACCCGGTCAACGGCCCGATCTACGATCTGCGCGACGCGATCCGTTTTCGCGCCGCGGCGCACAGTTTCGAAGCCAAGGTCTTCACCATCGTGGCCTCGGGCATGGTTGACGATGCGCTGATCGACACCTTCAGCGGAGGCGATCCGGACAAGGCCCGGATCCTGCGCGCCTGTCCGCCGGCCTGCTCGATGATCATTGGCCCGACCGGCGAACTGGTCTCCGAGGTGCGTCAGGACGAAGAGGGGCTGGTCTTGGCCGAGCTGGACCTTGCATCGCTGGTGGAACTGCGGCGCCACCACGATATGGCTGGCTATTACTGCCGCAGTGACGTCTTCCGCCTGCGCCTGGAGCGCCAACGCGCCGAGGTGCTGGAGGTCATCGATGCCCCCTCGGGGGCGCTGATCCATCGCACGGATGTTCCCTTTTCACTATCTGCCGAACATGAACGAGACGAGCCTTCGGCCCGTCAGCCCCAGGAGTGATGCCATGAAAGCCTATTCGTCTTTTGCTGCGCTGTGTCTGCTGGCAACAGCGTCGATGGGAAGCATCTCCGCCACGGCGGCCAGCTTCGGAAAAACCGGTGAGCCGGTGAAAATGACCGTCGGTTTCCCATGCTGCTATGCGGCGACCTGGTCGGGCTATGTCGTCAAGGAAAAAGAACTCTGGAAACAGCACCTGCCTGAAGGCTCCGAGATCACCTACAACATTCCCATCGCCGGGCCGCCGATCGTCAATGGCATGCTCGCCGACAAGATTCAGGTCGGGTACCTGGGCGACATGCCCGCAATCGCCCTGACCACCAAGGAGCGGGTGGCGGACGTTCGCCTGGTGGCGACGACGGCGCTGGCCAAGGACCAGTGCAACATCCTGCTCGTCCGCGAGGACGCACCGGAGTTCGCCGCTCCCAACGAGGCAGTGGCCTGGCTGCAGGAAAAACAGATAGCGGTACCGCGAGGCAGCTGCGGAGATCACTTCGCCAGCGCGATCATGAAGGACAGCGGCGTCGAGCCCGGCAGTTACCTCAATCAGACCATCGAGGTGATCTCCAGCAGCTTCCGCGCGAAGAAGATCGACGCTGCTTCCGTCTGGGAGCCGGTGGCCTCGCAGCTCGTCAATAGCGGCCTCGCGCGGCGCGCAGCTTCTGGCGCCAACTTCGACATGACCGATGGGGCCTTCATCGCCATGCGCCAGGATTTGATCGAATCGCGGCCCGACGTGGTGCGGGCCTGGCTAGAGGCGGAACTGGATGCGCAACTGTTCATGTCCGACCCACAGAACGCCGCGGAAGTGGTGCGGATCATCCACAAGAACGTGCCCCAGTTCAGCGAGCAGGATCTGCATGACGCCTTATACCGGCGTTACGCCGAGAACCAGGGGGGGAATGCCGAGCGCCTTGTCCAGCCGTTCACCTTCACGGGCGAGGTCCGTGAACTGCTCGCCAAGCAGACCACCTTCCTGCATTCGATCAAGGGCATCGCGGTGTCGCAGATGCGTCCCGACGCCATCTATACGGACGCCGCGGACGAGGTGCTTGCAGGGCGCGGCCTGACGGCGCCGGTTGGCCGCATCGAGGGGGTCGCCCAGTGATGGGCGATGTCATGCAGAATCACCCTGCAGCGACCGCGGCACGTAAATCCAGGACCCTACGTGCACAGGCCGCAGCGGGGGCGCGGATCGCCCAGCTGCTGCTGGGATTCGCCTGCGCCTTCCTCTTCTGGTACCTGACGGTGGACGTCTGGCAACTTCCCCGCTTCGCCAATCTACCGGGCCCTAGCGAGGTGTTCTCCGAGTGGTTTAGCCCCGATCCGATCTACGGGCTGTCCTTCTACACCCCGGACTACTATTGGCACATCCTGCATAGCCTGGCCCGGGTAGGCGTCGCCTTCGTCTTGGCCACTCTGCTGGGCGTGCCCCTGGGGCTGTTGATGGGTTGGTCGCAGCGCGTGCGCGAGTATGTCTTTCCGCTGTTCGAGCTGCTACGGCCGATACCACCGCTGGCGTGGGTGCCACTGGCGATCCTGATGTTCCACGGAACCGAAACGCCGGTGATCTTCCTCACGTTCCTCGCGGCGTTCTTCGCCACCGCGCTGAACAGCATGCTCGGCGCCCGCTCGATCGACCCGTCGCTGATACGCGCGGCCCGCTGCCTGGGCGCCGGTGAATGGCGGCTGTTCTCCAGGATCGTCGTACCCGGCGCACTGCCGCAGGTGTTTTCCGGATTGCAGATCTCGTTGGGCGTCGCCTGGTTTTCGCTGGTCGCTGCAGAAATGGTGTCCGGCGAGTACGGCCTCGGTTACCTCATCAATACCGGCTACTCGATGGCTACCTATCCCACCATCTTCATCGGAATGATCACGCTCGGCGTGGTGGGCTACCTGACGTCGGTAGTGATTCGCCTGATCGAACACGCACTGCTGCGCTGGGGGAATGACGAACAGGGGGGAAGATCATGAAACGTGCGGCGCCGACGAGCATCGGCCATCTGAAGATCGAGGACGCGGTCAAGGTTTACCGTTCCCGCAATGTGGAAACCCTGGCAGTCGATCACTGCAGTCTCGACATCCAGCCAGGAGAGATCTGCATGATCGTCGGTCCTTCCGGATGCGGCAAGACCACCCTGCTCAATGCCGTGGCCGGCTTTCACGGGCTTACCTCCGGACGTATCACCCTCGATGGCGAGCTGCTTTGTGGTCCCGGCAAGCCGATGGCCGAACCAGGCCCGGACCGGGTGGTGGTATTCCAGAACGGCGCCCTGTTTCCCTGGATGACGGTGCTGGACAACGTCACCTTCGGTCCGCTGTCGCAGAAGACCATGACGACCTCAGAGGCTCGGGAGAAGGCCCGCGAATTGCTGGCCGACGCCGGCCTGGCAGGTATGGAACATCGCTACCCCGAGCAACTGTCCTCGGGTGTCCGGCGGCGCGTGGAGATTGCCCGCGCCATGATGAACGATCCCGCCGTACTGCTGCTGGACGAGCCATACCGGGCGCTGGACAGCCTGACCCGGGCGATGATGCACGAGGCCCTGCTGGAGATGCATGCACGACGGCCGGTGACCATCCTGTTCATCACCCACGACCTGGAGGAAGCGGTGTTCCTCGGGCATCGCATCGTCGTGATGTCCGCTCGACCTTGCCGGCCGACGCTACAGATGGAGATCGACATCCCCCATCCGCGCGATTACTCGATTACCACCAGCGATGCGTACCGCGGCTACGTCGAGTCGGCACTGGATGCCGTCCACCTGGAAGCGCAGAAGTCGTTCGCTGCCAACGAAGCAGAGGCCCGTCCATGACCCCGCACGCCAATACGCACCCTGGAGCGATCGGGCGCTGGCGCACCCTGCCCAGCGCAGGCCGCCGCGCCGCCGTCTCGCTGATCGTCATGCTGCTGGCCTGGGAACTGATTGCCCACAGCCCCCGGCTCTTCGGCTTCGAAGTGCCCTATCTGGGTGTACTGCCCGCGCCCAGCGCTGTGATCGGCGAATGGGTGATGCTGCTGGGCGATGCCCATTACTGGGGCTCCTGGTACTTGAGCTTCACCCGGGTCTTCGCCGGATTCATCAGCGCCTTGCTGCTCGGGGTTCCCCTGGGCCTGTGGTTCGCCATCAGCCCGACGATGCGCAACCTGTTCTTTCCGGTATTCGAGATGCTGCGCCCGGTCCCGCCCATCGCATGGGTCCCGGCGGCCATTATCTTCTGGCCCACCCAGGAGCTGTCGATCATCTCGGTCATCTTTCTGGGGGCCTTCTATACGATCACCTTGAATACCTACAACGGCGGGCGCCGCGTCGATCTGGCGATCATCCAGTCGGCCCGCTCGATGGGCGCCAGCCGCAGCAACATCTTCAGGCGCATCGTGCTGCCGGGGACTCTCCCGAGCATCGTCGCCGGCGCCGCCATCGGCATGGGCATTACCTGGGAAGTGGTCGTGGCGGCGGAGCTGATATCCGGCGGTAACGGCGGAGGTGGCGGCGGGCTCGGGCTGTTCATGTGGGACGCCTATCTGGCGGGCAACCACGAGCAGATCCTGGTCGGCATGCTCTCCATCGGCCTGGCTGGCTATTTCTCCAGCGGCCTGCTCAGACGCTTCGGTGGACTGCTTACGCCTTGGCTATCGAGGAACTGACATGACGAACCATGTTGAAACACAGGATGCCAGCGTTGCCGGCGAGGCCACTCGAGGCTTCACCGAAATCCTGGCGCTGTACCACGGATTCGGCCGGGGCGCACAGAGAATCGAAGTCATCGAGAACTGCGAGTTCAAGCTCAAGCCAGGCAAGCTCACGGTGATGATCGGCCCCTCAGGTTGCGGCAAGAGCACCCTGGCCAAGCTTCTGGCAGGCTACCTCCACCCCGACGAAGGCAGCCTGCTGATCGATGGCAGGCACATCGCCGGCCCCGGCAAGGATCGGCTGATGGTGTTCCAGGAAAGCGCCTTGTTCCCCTGGATGGTCAACGAGGAGAACGCTCTTTATGGCCTGCTCGCCAGCGGCCAGGTCGGAGCGGGCGCGCGGCAGCGGGTTACCGCACTGATGGATCGGGTTGGTCTTGGACGCTTCCGGCACAAGTACCCGGGTGCGCTCTCCGGTGGCATGCAGCGGCGCCTGGAAATGGTCCGCGCCTTGGTGAACGAGCCGGCACTTTTCATTCTCGATGAGCCGTTCCGTGGGCTGGACGCCATGACGCGCACGCTGATGCAGGAGCATTTCGCGCAGATGTTCGAGGAAGGCCGGCGGACCGCGCTGTTCATTACCACCGACATCGACGAGGCGCTGTTGCTGGCGGATGAGATTCTGGTCATGAGCAGCCGTCCGATGAAGGTCACCCGGCGTATCACGGTCGACGTCCCACGTCCACGGACTGTCGCGGGCATGATCAAGGACGAGCGCATGAAGCACATCAAGGTGGCAGTCACGAAGGCGCTCTACAGCGAGGCGATAAAGGCCTTCGACGGAAGCAGTCGCGCGGTGGCGGCGGCCGGCTTCGAGAAATTCCTCGATACCACCCAGTGAGCGAGTCGCTGACCAACCTGCTGCAGCCAGGGGACCCACTCTTCTGGGCGGCGTGGCTCTCTGTGCTGGTATCGGGCATCCTGCGCGGCTTCACGGGCTTTGGCTCGGCGCTGTTCTCGGTGCCGATCCTTTCGCTGTTCCTCTCGCCCGCGCTGGCTGCACCTATCGTCATGGGCCTGCAGGTGCTCTCCGGATTGGAGTCGCTGCGCAAGGACCGGCCGGATATCGACATGCGCAGCGCGGTGCAGCTCAGCCTGCCCGGCGTGGTGACCTCGCTGGCCGGCATTGGCCTGCTGGTCTCCCTGCCGGAGCGCACGCTGCGCCTGTGCATGGGGCTGATCGTGCTCGGGGCGGTTGTGGTGCTCGCCTCGGGGTGGCGCTTCGAGCGGCGCCCAGGACCATTGCTCACCTTCGGAGTGGGCGCAGTTTCGGGTCTCCTGAATGGATTTTCGGCGATGAGCGGTCCGCCGCTGGTGCTCTACTTCCTGGGGGGACCGTTTAGTCCGGCTACTGCACGAGCATCAATGACCAGCATTTTCATGGTGCAGGGATTTGTCTCTCTTTTCGGCCTGCTTCTAGTCGGCGCGCTGAACTGGCAGGCGCTGCTCGTCACGGTCCTGCTCTATCCGGTACTGGCCTTTGGCACCTGGTTAGGGACGGCCGCCTTCTACCGCGCCTCGACCAAGGCGTATCGGCAAGTGGCGGTCGGCACGCTGGCTATTCTCGCCGCGGTGCTCATGCTGCAGGCGGTGCGGTCGCTTGCCTGAGTCGCTGCGCTCCGTTGAACGGTAGAAGGGCAGGACATTCTCGTTTCAATTTTCCGGTCCGGGACGAACACCTATAACGAACTCGTTCGCCGGGTGTTTCGGCTCACCCAATGGCCGACCGTGCGGCCTGGTATGGCCCCAGCATTCAGACCGCCTCGGCACCGAACAGATAGGCATCCATCGCCAGCACCCCATGGGTAATGCCGCCGTCGACCATCGTCAGCGCATCGTCCTCGGCCTCGCGCGCGCCCAGGGCCACCAGCAGGGGGACGAAGTGCTCCTCGGTCGGGTGCGCGCGAAGGGCGTCGGGCGCCTGCCGGCGATAGTCGATCAGGTCCTCGAGGCGGTTCTCGCGCAGCGCCTCGCGTACCCAGCCGGTGAACTGGTGGACGTATTCGGCATCGGCACCGTGACGGGTGCGGAATTCCTGCAGGTTGTGGGTCAGGCTGCCCGATCCGATGACCAGCACGCCCTGCTCGCGTAGCGGCTTCAGCGCCTGGCCGAGCTGCCAGGCTGTCCGAGCGTCGCAGGGGTAGGGCAGCGAGACCTGGAATACCGGTATGTCGGCGTTCGGGAACAGGTGCAGCAGCGGCACCCAGGCGCCATGGTCGAGCCCGCGGTCGGCATCGGCATGGCTGTCGAAGCCCGCCGCACGCAGCGCGTCCACAGTCTGCAGTGCCAGTTCCGGATGCCCTGGCGCCGGGTAGCGCAACTGGTAGAGCGGCGGGGGGAAGCCACCGAAGTCGTGGATCGTTTCCGGCCGTGGACTGCTGGTCACGCCGATGCTGCCGCGCGTCATCCAGTGCGGCGAGACGATCAGTACGGCCTCGGGACGCGGCAGCTGCCGCCCCAGCGCCGACAGCCGCTCTCCGGCGATGCCCGGGTCGAGCGCGAAGGTCGGTGCTCCGTGGGAAACGAACAGGACGGGTGGCATGGGGGCGCTCCTGCGGCTGGAGGGGGCTGGACGATCGATGGTCGCCGATGGGGATGGTATGGGCAACTGGGCCCCGGCCTGCGCCGGGGCGACGGAGCGGTGTGGGGCGTGGCGCGGGTGTGGCTGCGACCGAGGTAACAGAGGCCGGCGCGCACCTGGATGACTCGATCACCGCCTCGTTCAGCGCAGGTTCAAGAAGGGTTCAGTAGGGGTTCAGGGGGCCTGCGACAGACTGTTGTCGAGTTGGTCAACAACCGAACCCAAGAGGACGACTTATGACGCTCAACCTGAACCGCATCGCCCTGGCTACCCTTCTGTCCGTTGGCGCCGTCAGCGCCCAGGCGGCGGACAACTTCGTCGGCCTGACCTTCGGCCAGACCGACAACAACGTCCAGAAGTCCAGTTCGCTGAACGCCAACCTGGGCAACCCGAATCTGGACAAGGTGATCGACAACAAGAGCACCTGGGGCGTGCGCGCCGGCCAGCAGCGCGAAGCCAGCCGCTACTACGCCACCTACGAGAACGTCTCCGATAGCAACGGCGGCTACAAGCTGCGCCAGCAGAACCTGCTCGGCAGCTACGACATGTTCCTGCCGGTGGGCGACAACAACACCAAGCTGTTCGGCGGTGCCACCGCCGGCCTGGTCAAGCTGGAGCAGGAAAGCAGCGGCTTCAGGCGCGACAGCGACATCGGCTACGCTGTCGGCCTGCAGGCCGGTATCCTGCAGCAGCTCAGCAGCAAGGCCTCGATCGAGGGTGGCTATCGCTACCTGCGCACCAACGCCAGCACCGAGATGGTGCCGCATGGCGCCGCGAAGGCCGGGTCGCTGGACCTGCACAGCAGCGCGCAGTTCTACCTCGGCGCCAACTACGCTTTCTGAACCGCGCCCTAACGACGGGGCCGGGCACACGCCCGGCCCTTTCGCCCATTGCATGAAGGAAACGCGCGATGAAGTTGCTGGTGGTGGAAGACGAGGCCCTGCTGCGCCACCATCTGTTCAGCCGCCTGCGCGAGCACGGCCACGTCGTCGATGCCGTGGGCACCGCGGAGGAGGCCCTGTACCGCGCCGAGTCCTACAACCACGACCTCGCCCTGATCGATCTCGGCCTGCCGGGCATGAGCGGCATCGACCTGATCCGCCAGCTGCGCAGCCAGGACAAGAATTTTCCCATCCTCATTCTCACCGCCCGCGGCAATTGGCAGGACAAGGTCGAAGGCCTGTCCTGCGGGGCCGACGACTACCTGGTCAAGCCCTTCCAGTTCGAGGAGCTGGAGGCGCGCCTGAACGCACTGCTGCGGCGCTCCTCGGGCTTCACCAAGCCGACCATCGAGGCCGGCCGCCTGGTGCTGGACCTCAACCGCAAGCAGGCGCTGGTCGACGAGGCGTCGCTGCAGCTCACCGCCTTCGAGTACCGCATCCTCGAGTACCTCATGCGCCACCACCAGCAGGTGGTCGCCAAGGAGCGCCTGATGGAGCAGCTCTATCCGGACGACGACGAGCGCGATCCGAACGTCATCGAGGTGCTGGTCGGGCGCCTGCGGCGCAAGCTCGAGGCGGCGCTCGGCGGCAAGCCGATCGAGACCGTGCGCGGCCAGGGCTACCTGTTCAACGAGCGCTGCCGATGAGGGCACGGCAGCGCTGGCGTTCCCTGCGCCTGCGTCTGATGCTCGGCACCGCGGTGCTCGCGGTGCTGTTCATGCTGGTGCTGCTGCAGGTGCTCCAGGGCGTGTTCTCCCTGGCCCTGGACGAGAGCATCGAGAAGCGCCTGGCCGCCGACGCCGCCGCGCTGGTCTCCGCCGCGCGCATCGAGAACGGCCGCCTGGTCATGCCGGACAAGCTGCCGGATGAGGAATTCGACAACCTCGACTCGCGCCTGCTGGGCTTCATCTACGACCGCGACGGCCAGCTGGTCTGGCGCTCGCGTTCGGCCGAGGACGAGGACGTGCCCTACCTGCCGCGCTACGACGGCCGCGGCCACGAGCTGCTGCGCCTGCGTGACACCCAGGGCCAGGAGTTCTTCGTCTACGACGTGGAGATCGACCTGCTGCGCGGTGCCAGCGCCGCCTTCAGCATCGTCACCATGCAACCCACGCGCGACTACCAGATGATCTACCGCGGCTTCCAGCGCCAGCTCAACCTGTGGCTGGGCGGCGCCCTGCTGGTGCTGCTGGGGCTGCTCTGGTTCGGCCTGACCTGGGGCTTTCGCAGCCTGCGCCGGCTCAGCGACGAACTGGACGAGGTGGAGGCCGGCACCCGCGAACACCTCAGCGGCGAGCATCCGCAGGAGCTGCTGCGCCTGACCGGCTCGCTCAACCGTCTGCTGGACAGCGAGCGGCGCCAGCGCGAGCGCTACCGCGATTCCCTGGAGGACCTGGCGCACAGCCTGAAGACGCCGCTGAGCGTGCTGCAGGGCGTCGGCGAGACGCTTGCCACCCAGCCGGAAAACCGCGAGCAGGCGCAGCTGATGCAGGCGCAGATCGAGCGCATGAGCCAGCAGGTCGGCTACCAGCTGCAGCGTGCCAGCCTGCGCCGCAGCGGCCTGGTGCGCCACCGCGAGCAGGTCTGGCCGCTGCTCGACGGGCTGTGCCGGTCGCTGGACAAGGTCTACCGCGACAAGCGCGTGCAGACCGACCTGCAGGTGCCGGAACACAGCCTCGTGAGCATGGAGCGCGGTGCCCTGATGGAGCTGCTCGGCAACCTGCTGGAGAACGCCTACCGCCTGTGCCTCGGGCGGGTGCGGGTGACCTTGGGGCCGCAGCCCGGCGGCTGCCTGCTGAGCATCGAGGACGATGGCCCCGGGGTGCCGGCGGACCAGCGCGCGCGCGTGCTGCGCCGTGGCGAGCGGCTGGATGCGCAGAACCCGGGGCAGGGCATCGGCCTGGCCGTGGTGCAGGACATCATCGACAGCTACGACGGCGAGCTGAGCCTGGAGGATTCGGAGCTGGGCGGGGCCTGCTTCCGGGTGCGGCTGTACGACTGAGCGCCGAGCCATGCCGGGACGGCTTTTTTGCATTTCCATGACCATCGGCTCGCCCCAGGCGTCGGCGCTGCTGCGATGATGGCGCTCGGCTCGCCTGTCGATCGGCTTGCCGTTCTTTTCGCATACACAGGGCAGTGGCAGCCAAACGCATGGGCGACTTCAAGAAACGCGCGCGAACCCTTCTGATCCTGCTGGCCGTGGTCGGCCTGGGCACCAGCTTCTGGCGCAACGACGGTTGGCTGGAGCTGTGCGCCGGCCTCGCGCTCTTCCTGTTCGGCATGCAATGCCTGGAGGAGGGGCTGCGCGAGCTGGCCGGCGGCAAGCTGGAACGGCTGCTGGCACGCAGCACGGCAACGCCCTTCAAGGGGCTGCTGTTCGGCCTCGGCGGGACCATGCTGCTGCAGTCCAGCACGCTGGTCTCGCTGCTCACCCTCGCCTTCATCAGCACCGGGCTGGTCAAGCTGGCCGGCGGCATCGCCATCCTGTTCGGCGCCAACCTCGGCTCTACCACCGGCATCTGGCTGCTGGCGCTGGCCGGGCAGAACGTCAGCCTCAGCCCGTTGGCGCTGCCGCTGCTGGTGTTCGGCGTGATGGCCGGCTTGCTCCACGCGCGCGGCAAGGCCGGCGGGCGCATCCTGCTGGGCATCGCCTTCATCTTCCTCGGCATCGACCAGATCAAGACCGGCTTCGTCGCCCTCGGCGGCGGGATGGACCTGTCCGCCTACCACGCCCAGGGCCTGGGTGGCCAGCTGCTGTTCGTGGCCGTCGGCACGCTCGCCACCGTGGTACTGCAGTCCAGCCACGCCACGCTGATCCTCACCCTGGCGGCGCTCGCCAGCGGGCAACTGGAGCTGGGCCAATCGCTGGCGATCGCCATCGGCGCCAACGTCGGCACCACCGTGACCGCCGCGCTGGTCGGCTCGCTGGGCGGCAATCGAAACGCCCAGCGGCTGGCGCTGGCCCACGTCCTGTTCAACGTCGTCACCGCGACACTCGCGCTGGCCCTGCTGCTGCCGCTGACCGACCTGGTGCGCGGGCTCACCGAGCCGTTCGGGCTCGGCGGCAACACGCTGATCCAGCTGGCGCTGTTCCACTCGCTGTTCAACGCGATGGGCGTGGCGCTGTTCTGGCCGTTCCAGCGCCAGCTGGCCGAGCTGCTGCTCCGGCTGCTGCCGGAGCGCGACGAGCCGGTGGTGCTGATCCGCGAGCTGGCCGAGCCCGGCGCGCCGGAGCCCTGCACCCGGGCGCGCTACCTGAGCGACCGCGCGCTCGACTCCATCGACGCGGCGGCCAGCGCGGTGGCGCAGGAGCTGCAGCACCTGACCCGGCTGAGCCTGGAGGTCATCTGCCACGCACTCTACCTGCCGGTCGATCGGCTGACGCAGCGCGGGCCCGCCGACGAAGACCTGCTGCGCGCCCGCCCGGAACCCGGCGCGCTGGATGCCGAGCTGCTCTACCAACGCCACATCAAGGGCGTCTACGGCGACCTGCTGACCTTCATGGGGCGCCTCGAACTGCCCATGGACGAGCACCACCAGGCCTTCTGGCTCAGCTGCCAGGTGGCGGCCCTGCAGCTGGTGGATGCAGTCAAGGACGCCAAGCACCTGCAGAAGAACCTCGGCCACTACCTTCGCCAGGACGAGTCGGCCGCCCGCCAGGCCTACGTCGAACTGCGCCGGCACCTGCTCGAGGCGCTGCGGGAGATGCGCGAGCTGAGCCGTTCGGGACTGCCCGAGGCGCGCTGGCGCGAGCGCCTGCAGGCGCTGGACGAGCGGTCCGCAGGGTTCGACGGCGATTTCCGGGCGCGGCTGTTCGACTCGGTGCGAAACCGGGTGCTCGACGGCCGCCACACCAGCTCGCTGATGAACGACCTGGGCTACGCCAGCCGGATCATCCAGAGCCTGCGCAACGCGCTGCTGCTCGGCGAGGGCCATGAGCTGACGCGCCAGCTGCGGGCGCTGGCGGAGGACGAGGGGCCGGCCCTCGTCCAGGGCTGAAGCGTCGCCGCGATGCTCATTCGAGGCGTGTGCCGCCCGCCCGAACGCTTTCGATGATCTGCCCGGTCAGCCGGTGCAGCGCATTGCGGTGGCCCATTTCTCCGCCGGCCGGCTGCGTGTCCGAGGTCATCACCAGGGTCATCTCCAGCCCGGGCACCACGTAGAGCATCTGCCCGCCATAGCCCCAGCCGTAGCGGACCTCCTCGCCGCCGAGGCGGGTGGCGAACCAGCCGTAGCCATAGCCGTGGCCGGTGTAGCGCGAGCGGGTGCGCGGCGTCCAGGAGGCCTCGATCCAGTTCTCCGACAGCAGCCGCCGGCCGGACGCGGTGATGCCACCCCGTCGGTACAGTTCGGCGAGGGCCAGCAGCGAGCGCGGCGTCATCGCCATCTCGTTGCCGCCCAGGTAGATGCCCTGCGGGTCGCGCGTCCAGGCGCCGATCGCGAAGCCCTCGAGCGGCCCCAGCCACTGCCGGGCCAGGCTCAGGGTGGACTGCCCGGTGCGGCGGGTCAGGATCGCCGAGAGCAGGTGCGTGGAGCCGGTGGAGTAGATCATCGCGCCGCCGGGTTCGTCCTCGAACGGCCGCGCCAGTGCCGCCCGGACCCAGTTGCGGCTCGCCACCCAGGCGCCATAGTTGCGCCCCGAGGTCGAGCCCAGGCCGGCCTGCATCGACAGCAGGTGGCCCACGGTGACGCGCCGTAGGCGCGGGTCGGGATCGGCGGGCAGGTCGTCCTTCAGCAGCTCGGCCACCGGCTGCTCGGTGCCCTGCAGCACGCCCTTGTCGATGGCGATGCCCACCAGCGCCGAGATCACCGTCTTGGAGGCGGACTTGATGTTGGTCGGTTCCGTGGTGCGGTGTCCCCGATAGCCCCGCTCCGCGATGATCCGTCCGTCGCGGGCGGCCAGGACGGTCCGCAACGGCTCAAGCCGCTCGGACTGGTCGAGCAGCGCGTCCAGCTCCGTATCGGCCGCTGCCCAGGGGCTGACGACCAGCAGCGCCAGCCAGCCGGCACGCAACAAGGGACGGATTCGCTGGGCGCGGACGGCAGACAGGAGCATAGGCAGCGGACCGGAGCGGAAATACACGCGTTGGACCTTATTAACCGATTCGCCGTGCCCGTGGCTTGCCTGGGTATCGGCCTACGCCGGTACGACGGGCCGTAACGCCGCCGCCGAACCCCCGTCGCCCCGGCGCAGGCCGGGGCCCAGGTGGCTTGCACCGGGCTTCGCCAGGGCTCGGAGCGACAGGCGCCGTCCGGACGACGGGGTGCCGCTTCCGCCCTGCGGATGGCGTTACTGCCGAATCCAGGTCTGCGTGCGGCCGAGCGCCTCGATCCCGATGTAGCCGCGCATCTCCAGCCGTTCGCCGCCTTCGAGCACGGTCACCTTGGCCCGGTAGGTCTTGCCCTTGGCCGGGTCGAGGATGGTGCCGCCGCTCCAGACGTTCTCGCCGTCGGGCTTGAGGTCGCGCAGAATGGTCATGCCAGTGATCGGCTGGTCCTTCAGCTCACCCTCGCACGCGCTGCAGACCGGGTTGGGGCCGTGCTCCGACTGGAGAATCTCGACCACCCTGCCGCTGAGCGTGCCGTCGGCGGCCTGCTGGATCTCGACGACGGATTTGGGCTTGCCGGTCTCGTCGTCGATGGTCTGCCAGCGGCCGGCCGGTGAGTCGTCGGCGAGCGCGGTCAGCGAGGTGGCGGTCAGCGGTAGTGCGAGCAGCAGCGCGGTGAGCAGCGTGCGCATGGTCTCCTCCCGGAGCAGTGGGCGACAGGCGCGACTCTACCATCGGCGCCCGTGCGGATCGCCCGCTGAAAGGGCCAGCGTCAACGGCGCCCCGGCCACGTCACCCAACTGCCATTCGCATGTCATAGGCTCGCCCTCTCTTCCTCGCCATGGAGTCCGTCGTGCCCTGCTTCGATACCTGCCGCTCGCACTCTTCGGGCTGACCCGTTGATGGCCGCCGCCGAGGTGAAGGTGGTCGGCCCAGTGGAGGCCGGCATGTTCGAGAGCCGCTACCAGGACCAGCAGCCCGGCGTGCGCCTTACTTCCCCTGCGACAGCGCCACTGCGTCCGCCCCGGCGGGAAACCGCAGCCGGCCGCTCGTATCGTTGGCGGCCCGCCATACCGCTTCCGCCACGTCGGCCTCGGTGGTGGTCGGCCCCGGTCGGGTGAGCTGGGCGAAGACCTCGTCGGCGAACGGCTTGTAGGCCTCGGGGATCAGCCCCTGCATCCGCTGCTGGCCGTTGCTGGCGAAGCGCGTGGTCGGTCCGTAGCCCGGCTGCACCAGCTTCACCGCCACCCCGAAGGCCGCGAGTTCGTGCGCGAGGGCGGCGCTGAAGCCCTCGATGGCGGTCTTGCTGGCGGTGTACACCGCCACCAGCGGCAGGGGCGCCAGGACCACCGTGGAGGTGACGTTCACCACTACGCCCGAGCGGCGCTGGCGGAACTGCGGCAGAAGCGCCTGCGTCATCGCCATGATGCCCAGGGTGTTGGTCTCGAACAGCTCGCGCACCGTGGCCATCGGCGTGGCCTCGAAGGCGCCGAACAGGCCGATGCCGGCGTTGTTGACCAGCACGTCGATCGGGCCGACGGCCCCGACCGCCGCGGCGATGCTCTCGGAATCGGTCACGTCCAGCGGCAGCACGCGCAGGCGTTCGGAGCGGGGCAGGACGCTCGCGTCCGGCGTTCGCATGGTGGCGACCACGTTCCAGCCCTGCGCGTGGAAGTAACGGGCGGTTTCCAGCCCGTAGCCTGAGGAACAGCCTGTGATGAGGACGGTTTTCATGCCGGCTCCTATGGGGTGGAAAGTGCGGCCACGATAGCCATCGCTATTCGGACCTTCTACGATTAGAAGTCCCTGAATCATTGGTCAGCGTCCGGACATGAGCGATCCGCTCTCGGAAGTCGTCACCCTGCTGCGCCCGCGCACGGTGTTCTCCAAACGCATCAGCGGCGCCGGCCCCTGGGGCGTGCGCTATACCGAGTTCGGCCACCCGAGCTTCTGCGCCGTGCTCGAGGGGCGCTGCCTGCTCAGGGTCGAAGGCCATGACGCCGTGACCCTGGAGGCGGGCGACTTCGTGCTGCTGCCGACCACGCCCGGGTTCACCATGACCGGCTTCGAGGCGGTGCGCCGCCCGCCGGCGCTGGACCCCAAGGCGGCGCCGTCCGCGGTGGCCGAGGTTCACCACGGGGCGCGCGATCGGGACCCGGACGTGCGCCTGCTCGGCGGCTATTTCATCCTCGACTCGCCCGATCCGGCGCTGCTGTCGACCCTGTTGCCGACACTGGTGCACGTGCGCGGCGCCGAGCGGCTGGCGTTGCTCGTCCGTCTGGTCGGCGAGGAGTCCCGCGAGCGCAAGCCGGGCTGCGACCTGGTGCTGGCGCGCCTGGTGGAGGTGCTGCTGGTCGAGGCGCTGCGCGCGACACCCGGCGAAGAGGCGCCGCCGGGCCTGCTGCGCGGGTTGGCCGATGCGCGACTGGCGCCGGCGCTGCGGCAGATGCACGCCCAGGTCGCCAGGGCCTGGAGCGTGGCCGAGCTGGCGGCCGCGGCCGCGCTTTCGCGCTCGACCTTCTTCGCACGCTTCACCC
Source organism: Stutzerimonas azotifigens DSM 17556 (assembly GCF_000425625.1). Classification (GTDB taxonomy): domain Bacteria; phylum Pseudomonadota; class Gammaproteobacteria; order Pseudomonadales; family Pseudomonadaceae; genus Stutzerimonas; species Stutzerimonas azotifigens. The sequence continues at coordinate 7,144 of NZ_AUDU01000028.1, read as the reverse complement.
GTACCGTCGGCCTGCCGCCGATGGAGTACCTGCTGGCCTGGCGCATGGCGCTGGCGAAGGACCTGCTGCGCCAGCAGGGCGTCGCCCTGACCGAGGTCGCCGAGCGCATCGGCTACAGCTCGGCGAGCACCTTCAGCACCGCCTTCGCCCGCCATGTGGGACAGCCGCCCGGCCGCTATGCGCGCGAGCGGCGAGCGACAGCCGCGCCTTCGATCGCGTCGGTGGGCTGAAGCCCACCCTGAGGGCCCGGGATAGGCGACGGTCGAACCGATGAAGCAAATCTTCCGCGGGGCGTTCTACATGGTCCGGCCTCATGGCGACGCCTCATGAGGCGCCGTGCGAGATTTCCGGCGGCAGGCGTGGCCTCGCCGTCGACCTGACAGACGAGAGGAGCGAGCAATGAGCGTTGAGAGCATCCGTATCCTGGGCATCGACAAGCCGGTGTCGCGCATCGGCCTGGGCACCTGGGCGATCGGTGGCTGGATGTGGGGCGGCGCCGACGATGCCGCCTCGGTGGAGACCATCCGCCGCGCCGTCGCCTCCGGGATCAACCTGATCGACACCGCGCCGGTGTATGGCTTCGGGCATTCCGAGGAGGTGGTCGGCAAGGCCCTGCAGGGCATCCGCGACCAGGCGGTGATCGCCACCAAGGTGGCCCTGGAGTGGCCGGGCGAGCGGGTGCGGCGCAACGCCACCGCCGCGCGCATCCGCAGCGAGGTGGAGGACTCCCTGAGGCGCCTGCGCACCGACCGCATCGACCTCTACCAGGTGCACTGGCCCGACCCGCGGGTGCCGCACGAGGAAACCGCCCGGGAGCTGGAGCGGCTGCGCGAGGCGGGCAAGATCCTCGCCATCGGGGTGAGCAACTACTCGCCCGCGCAGATGGACGTGTTCCGCCGCTACGCGCCGCTGGCCAGCGTGCAGCCGCCGTACAACCTGTTCGAGCGCGCCATCGAGCGCGACGTGCTGCCCTACGCGCGGCAGAACGGCCTGGTGGTGCTGGCCTACGGCGCGCTGTGCCGTGGCCTGCTGTCCGGGCGGATGCGCGCCGACACCCGCTTCGGCGGCGACGACCTGCGTCAGTCCGATCCCAAGTTCCGCCAGCCGCGCTTCGGCCAGTACCTGGCCGCGGTAGAGGCACTGGCACGCTTCGCCCGCGAGCGGCACGGCAAATCGGTGCTGGCGCTGGCCATCCGCTGGATCCTCGACCAGGGCCCGACCGTCGCCCTGTGGGGCGCTCGCCGGCCGGACCAGCTGAACGGCATCGACGACGCCTTCGGCTGGAAGCTGGACGCCGGCGACCTGGCCGAGATCGACGCCATCCTCGCCGAACACGTGAAGGACCCGGTCGGCCCCGAGTTCATGGCGCCGCCCGCGCGCCAGGCCTGACGGCCGTCGCATCCGGCCAGGCGCCGTCCTAGAGCGGTCCCGGCAAGGGACCGTTTCTTTCTCCCTGCATCCGGGGCCGCCCGTCGCCCGACCGCCTATCGCTTCACCCCCGTTTCGCCTATAGCCCGCCCTCGCTCCGTCGATAAACAGCCCCGTCGATGCCCCATGAATCGGGGCCGTGAGTTTTTCTGACGGGTATTTCATGTCGTTGTCATTGCGGAAAAAGATCGTGCTGTCCACCTGCGCGGCGGTGCTGCTCGCCGGCGCCAGCGAAGTGGGCCTGAACTTCATCGAGAGCCGCGAAAACCTGGAGCGGCACATCACCGAGCAGGTGACGATCGCCAGCAAGACCTTCGGCGCCAGCGTGCGCTACTGGCTGCACAGCAAGGAAGCGGCGCTGCTCTCCGTCCCCGCCGCCGAGGACGCCGGCGTCCTGCAGGGCGCGCTGGTGCAGGCGAAGGTCGCCGGCGGCTTCGAGAACGTCTTCCTGGCCCGTGCCGACGGCAGCCAGGTCAACGCCGACCGGGTCAGCCTGCCGGCCGACAACAACGACCCGCGCCGCTGGAAGTGGTACCAGCAGGCGCAGCTGACGCCAGGCGCGGTGTACCTCTCGACGCCCAGCGTGGCGGCCGCCACGGGGCAGTTCGTGCTCTCGCTCGGGCGCACGCTGCAGCAGGACGGGCGGACGCTCGGGGTGCTGGGTGCCGACGTCGGCATGGGGGAGATCCTCGACCAGCTCAAGCACATCGAGCTGCCGGGCGATGGCCTGGCGTTCTTCGTCGACAGGCAGGGCATCGTGCTCGGCCATCCCGACACGCGCTACCTGGACCGCAACGTCACCGCGCTCTACCCGTCGCTGGACACCGCCACCCTGGCGGGACTGGTCGGCGGCTCCGGCGCCCGGCACCTGCTCGACGGCGAGGGCAAGCGCCTGTACGCCGCTCCGATCGGGTACGCCGGGCAGGTGCTGGTCATGGTGCTGGACGATGCCGTGCTCTCGGCGCCCCTGTACCGGCAGCTGTGGATCGGCCTGGCCACCTTCGGCGTGATCCTGGTGCTGTCGCTGGTCGCCATCGGCCTGCTATGCAGCTGGCTGCTGCGCCCGCTCGCGGTGGTGTCCGCGGGGCTGCAGGTGATCGCCGGGGGCAACGGCGACCTGACCCGGCGCATTCCGGAGGCCAGCGACGACGAGGTCGGCAGCCTGGCGCGGCACTTCAACCAGTTCGTCGGCAGCCTGCATGCGCTGATCGGCCACATCCGCCACCAGGCCGAGGAGATCGGCCAGGAGTCCGGCGCGGTGCTGCAGCGCAACAGCCTGTCGGCCACCGAGCTGGCGCGCCTGCAGGAGGAGCTGACGCTGGTCGCCACCGCGGTCACCGAAATGGCTTCGGCCACCCAGGAAATCGCCGGCAATGCCGAGCGCACCGCGCAGACGGCGCAGCAGTCCAGCCAGAACAGCCGCCAGGGCCTGGAGCTGGTGCGGCACACCCAGCAGTCGATCACCGGGCTGGCCGGCGAGGTGGCGCAGGCGACCCGGGTGATCGCCGAGCTGAGCGAGCATTCGCAGTCGATCTCCGGCGTGCTGGCCAACATCCAGGGCATCGCCGAGCAGACCAACCTGCTGGCGCTCAACGCCGCCATCGAGGCCGCACGCGCCGGCGAGCAGGGCCGCGGCTTCGCCGTGGTGGCCGACGAGGTGCGGGTGCTGTCGCAGCGCACCCACGCCTCGACGCAGGAAATCCAGGCGACCATCGCCACCTTCCAGCGCATCACCCAGAACGCCGTGGACAGGATGGACAGCAGCCGCGCGCTGGCCGAGCGCAGCGTCAGCGATGCCCGGCAGGCCTCCGGCGCGCTGGAGGAAATCACCCAGGCGGCGCAGCAGATCTCCGACATGTCCATGCAAATCGCCGCGGCGGCCGAGGAGCAGTCCTCGGTCACCGAGGAGATCACCCGCAACGTGGTCACCCTCAAGTCGCTGGGCGACGCCCTGGCGGACAATTCGCTGGAAGGCGAGCGCCAGGCGCGCCTGCTGCAGGACCACGCCGGCGAGCTCAACGACAAGGTGGGCCGCTTCGTGCTCTGACGGCCAGCGGTCGCAGGCAGAGCCTGCTCCTGCAGCCCTCAGGCGGGGGAGCGCAGGGGCGAGGGGATGCCGGATCCATGCTCGCGATGGCGGGGCAGGGCCTGAAGAGCTTCGCGAGCAAGCTCGCTCCTACGAGGGGACGCCGGTCCGGCGCGAGGGCGCCTGGCCTGGGAGCAGGACGCCGAAAAAATGATTGCCTGATCACATTTCGATAATGGCACTATGATGGCCATCGTTTTCTCGTCCGGGTTCCGCCCGAAGGTCGCTTCGCCATGACGCACTGGTTGTTCCGCCGTTTGGGCTTTCTGTTGCCGCAGATCGGGTTGTGCTGCGCGCTGGCGGCTCCGGCGGCCATGGCGGGCCCGGCGATCACCGTGGTCACCGAGGAGCTGCCGCCCTTCAACATGACGGTGGACGGCAGGCTCACCGGCATGAGCACCGAGATCGTCCAGGCCGTGCTGGCCGAGGCCGGTGTCGAGGCGACCTTCCAGTCGATGCCCTGGGCGCGCGCCTACGACATCGCGCTCAATTCCGAGAACGTGCTGATCTACTCCATTGCCCGCACGCCGCAGCGCGAGTCGCTGTTCAAGTGGGTCGGCACGCTGGCCTCCACGCAGTGGCACCTATTCTCGCTGTCCGGCAAGGACTACCGCCTCCGCTCGCTGGACGATGCCCGGCCGCTGCAGATCGCCACGGTGAAGGACGATGCCGGCGAGCAGTATCTGCTGTCCCAGGGGTTCGCGGTCGGGCAGAACCTGCAGTCGAGCAACAAGTACGAGCACAACTACCAGAAGCTCAAGGAAGGGCGGGTCGACCTGTGGATCTCCGACGAGACCAACGCCCAGTACCTGGTCCGGCACACCGGCGGCGACCCGCGGGAGCGGGCCGTATCGCAGTTGGTGCTGGGCGATCTGGACGGCCAGGACGGCTTGGGCATGGCCTTCAGCCGCAGGACCCCGGATGCGCTGGTCGGGCGATTGCGCCAGGCGCTGGCGCAGATCCAGGCCGACGGCCGCTACGATGCCATCGTGAACAAGTGGCGCTCATGACGCAGCCCGAGCCGCTGTCCGAGGGCCAGGTGCCCGACGCCGTCGCCGCCGGTTCGCTGGGCCGCCGGCTGGTGCTGGCTACCCTCGGCTTCTGCCTGCTGTTCACCCTGGCAAGCGTGGGCGTGCGCACCTATTCGGCCTGGCAGCAGAACCTGCAGGAAATGAACGCCGAGCTGGCGCTGATCGACCAGGTCTTCCAGAGCACGCTGTCGAAGGCGATCTGGGAAATGGACGGCGAGGCGCTCGGAACGCATCTGGACAGCATCGTGCAGACCGCGCCGGTCAGCCGGGTGCAGCTGCAGATCGTTCGCGCCGGGCGCGCGCCCGAGGTTCTCGAGCGGCGACAGGCCCCGCGGACCGAGCCCGGCCGGGTGCCGCAGCTGCAGCGCAGCCTGACCTACGAGCCCTATGCCGGCGCGCGCGAAACCGTCGGCCAGCTGACCCTGGAGGGCGACGAGCGGGTGCTGCGGGCACGGCTGTTCGACCAGGCCACCGGCATCGTGCTGACCCAGGTGATCCAGTCGCTGCTGCTGGCCGGGCTGATCATGTGGCTGTTCAACCGCACGGTGACCCTGCACGTGCGCAAGGTTGCCTGGCATCTGGCGCAGCTGACGCCGGCCAACCTCGGCCGGCGCCTGCGCCTGGACCGCCGGACGGTGCGGCGCGACGAACTCAGCCAGCTGGAAGCCGGGGTGAACGCGCTGCAGGAGAAGCTTTCCAGCTACCTCGAACGCCAGCATCAGGCCGAGCTGGACCTGGCAGCGCACCGCGACCGGCTCGCCGAGCTGGTGGAGGCGCGCACCGCCGAGCTGCGTGCGGCGAACGAGCGGCTCGAGGACCTGAGCCGCAGCGATCCGCTGACCGGCCTGGCCAACCGCCGCGCATTCGACGAGATCAAGGACGTGGAATTCCGCCGTGCGACGCGGCTGGGTCAGCCGCTGACCGTGCTCATGTGCGATGTCGACTACTTCAAGCGCTACAACGACACCTACGGGCACGCGCTCGGCGACCAGTGCCTGCGCGTCGTGGCCGATACGCTGCGCAGCGTGTTCTCGCGTGCCGGCGAGGTGGTCGCCCGGCTCGGCGGCGAGGAGTTCGTCGTGCTGCTTCCCGGCTCGGACGCCGCGACGGCGCGCGATACCGCCGAGCGCCTGCAGCAGCGGCTGAGCGAGCGGGCCATGCGGCATGCCGGCTCGGACATCGCGCCGCACGTCACCCTGAGCATCGGGCTGGCCACGTTCGATCCGGAAACCATGGACCATTTCGATCTGTTGCTGCACCGCGCTGACGAGGCCCTGTACCAGGCCAAGTCCCAGGGGCGCAACAGGATCGCGGACTGAAGGGGGCCGCGCCATGCCTGCACGTCTGATTGTCTGGCTCCTGCTGTGCCTGTCGGCCGGTCCGGCGCTGGCCGGGCCGATCCGCGTGGTCACCGAGGCCACCGCCTACAGCTACCTGGAGAACGGCCAGGTGGCCGGGCCGGCCAGCGAGGTGGTCACGGCGACCCTGCAGCGGGCCGGGCTGAGCGATTACCGCATCGGCCTGTACCCCTGGGCGCGCGCCTACGACATGGCCCTGGGCGAGCCGGACGTGCTCATCTACCTGATCGCCCGCACGCCGGAGCGGGAAGCCTTGTTCAAGTGGGTGGGCGAGCTGATGCGCATCGACTATCACCTGTACAAGCTGCGCGAGCGCGACGACATCGCGGTCGGCGGGCTGGACGACGCCCGCCCCTACCGCATCGGTGTGTTGCGCGAGGACGTGCGCCATCGCTATCTGCAGGCGCAGGCGTTCGGCAAGCTGGTGGTGAGCGCCCACAACAACGAGAACTTCCGCCTGTTGCTCAACGGCCAGGTCGACCTGGTGCCGATGCCCGAGCGCGACGTGGCCAGGCTGTGCCGGGACAACGGCATCGACCCGGCCCGCCTGCAGAAGGTGCTCACCCTGGATATCGCCACCGGGCTCTACATGGCGTTCAGCCGGCAGACCGACGACGACACCGTGCTGCGCGCACGCGTGGCCTTCGAGCAGTTGCAGAGCGAGGGGCTGGTGCTGCGGGCGATGGGCGGTACGCGCTGAGCGCTGCAAATGCCTCGTGGGTGTGCCGTTGGGGCACTCTAGGTCCAGGCCGGCTGCATCCTGGTGGGCTGAAGCCCACCCTACGTACGGAAGCGAGCGCCGTCTCCGCCCAGCCCGTAGGGTGGGCTTCAGCCCACCGTCCGCCGGCGACATGCACCGCTCCGGTCACGCCAGCGCGCAGGCGTGAGCAGGCCGCGCCCTGCCTTTTCCCTTCTCCCTCCGGGAGAAGGCGGCCCGCAGGGTCGTAGATACCGTCTTGAGCCCTAGTGGGCAAGGGCCAGTTTAGGGTCGAAAGGCTGGCCGGATTTCAGTACCCCATAGGCGATGTGCAATAGCTTGCGCATGGCGGCACAGACGATCTGCTTGCCGGTCTTGCCCCTGGCTTTCAAGCGGTCCCGCAGAGCGCTGATGGCGGCGTTGTGCTTGAGCGAGCAAACAGCCGGCATATAGAGCCCAGCCCTCAGGCGAGACGAGCCCGTTCGAGATATGCGCGTCTGGCCCTTGTAGGTGCCGGACTCCTGCAGCTTGGGGTTCAATCCGG
>NZ_KE384414.1:71958-171594 GCF_000425625.1 Stutzerimonas azotifigens DSM 17556 | reverse complement strand
GCACGCGGTAGCGCCCCACTGGTATCCCCTCGGCGTTGAGCGCGGCCTGTAGGCGGCGACTGCCGTAGGTACGCCCGCAGTTCATGAACAGGGCTTTCAAGGAGGTCGCCACCGGGCAGCTCTGAACTGGGCGCACTTGACGGCGCTGCGCGGCGTAGTAGCCCGACCGACTGACACCCAGCAGCCGGCACAGCCGTGTGGTCCCGGCCTTCTTTTGCTGCTGAGCGATCAATCGGTGAATCACTTCAGTTCTCGGGCAAAGAAGGCCGAGGCCTTTTTTAGCAGTTCGTTGTCCTGCTTCAGTTGGCGAAGCTCCGCCTCGAGCTGGCGGATTCGTTGCTGCTCCGGCGTCAAAGGCTTGCCGATTCCAGGTTGCCCCGAGAGCTCGGCCTCATACTGTTGGAGCCAACGGCGCACAGCCGTTTCCCCCAGGTTCATGTCTCGACAGACCTGCGCAACGCTCAGGCCCTGATCCTTGATCATCTGGACGACTTGCAGCTTGAAGCTGACATCGAAGGATCGACGTTTACGGCTCATGAATGACTCCTCGTTTCAGTGGATTTTCCACCTATCGAGGTGTCCGAGGGAATTGAACCACCGCACTGGTCGGAGCCATGCGGTCGTCCGGGTTCCCTCACCCCTGGCCCCTCTCCTGGGGAAGAGGGGAAGGAGTCCGAAGCCCTTACTTGTCGCGATCGATGTTGAACGGCGACCAGGCCTGGCGGGTCGGCATCACTTCCAGGCGGTTGATGTTGATGTGATCGGGCAGGGTGGCGACGTAGAAGATCTGCTCGGCGATGTCTTCGGCGGTCAGCGGGGTGGTGCCGCGGTAGAGCTTGTCCGAGGCTTCCTGGTTGCCCTTGGTGCGGACCAGGGTGAATTCGGTCTCGGCCATGCCCGGGGCGATATCGGTGACGCGTACGCCGGTGCCCAGCAGGTCGCAGCGGAGGTTGTAGCTGAACTGCTCGACGAAGGCCTTGGTGGCGCCATAGACGTGGCCGCCCGGGTAGGGCCAGTGGCCGGCCACCGAGCCGATGCTGACGATGCTGGCGCCCTGGCCGGTGGCGATCAGCGTTGGCAGCAGCGCGTGGGTGACGTTGACCAGGCCGGTGACGTTGGTGTCGATCATGGTGTGCCAGTCTTCCAGCGCGACCTTCTGCGCGGGTTCCGGGGCCAGCGCCAGGCCGGCGTTGTTCACCAGCGTGCGGACCCGGGCGAAGCCCTCGGGCAGCCCGGCGACCACCTGCCGTACCGCTTCGGCGTCGCGCACGTCGAGCGCGGCGATGTGCACCGGCACCTTGGCCGACAGCTCTTCCTTCAGTGCTTCCAGCCGTTCCAGGCGGCGACCGGTGAGCACCAGCGACCAGCCGGCTTCGGCGAAGCGGCGCGCAGTGGCGCGGCCGAAGCCGGACGTCGCACCAGTGATGAAGACCACGTTGTTCATGAGGGACCTCTTGTCTGTTCGGGTGGGCGGGCCAGTGCGGCCAACCCGGGGAGCTTACTGCGCCTGGCCGGCGAGGGCAGCAGCCAGTTGCGCCGGTCGGGTGGGTCAGGGGGGATCAGCCCCTCTTCCGGAGGGCGAGGGGCGTTTTTGGCGACGGATCGTCGCATCGTGTGGGGCCGGTCGCAGGCAGAGCCTGCTCCTACAGGGGGGTTGCTAGGCTACAGGCTGTGCCGTGCTTTTCCCTTCTCCCGCCGGGAGAAGGTGGGCCGCAGGGCCGGATGAGGGCCAGGTGCCGATCAGGCCAGTTCGAGAAAGCGCCGCACCCGCTCGGACGCCGGGTTGGTGAAGAAGGTCTCGGGGTCGGACTTTTCGATCAGCAGGCCCTTCTCGAGGAACACCACCTGGTCGGAGACGGCGCGGGCGAATTCCATTTCGTGGGTCACCACGATCATGGTGTAGCCCTCGGCGGAGAGGTTCTTCATCACCTGCAGCACCTCGCCGACCCGCTCGGGGTCGAGCGCCGAGGTGGGTTCGTCGAACAGGATCACCTCCGGGCTCATGGCCAGCGCCCGGGCGATGGCCACGCGCTGCTTCTGCCCGCCGGAGAGGGTGTAGGGGTAGGCATCGGCCTTTTCCACCATGCCGACCTTCTCCAGCAGCTCCAGGGCGATGCGCCGCGCCTCGTCCTTGCGCATGCCCTTGACCTGCACCGGCGACTCCATGACGTTGTGCAGCACGGTCAGGTGCGGCCACAGGTTGAAACCCTGGAACACCATGCCGGTGCGCGCGCGCAGCGCCGCCAGCTCCTTGTTGCGCATCTTCCTGCCGCTGGCATCGATGCCGATGCGCTGGCCAGCGATATGGATGCTGCCGCGGTCCGGCTCCTCCAGCCAATTGATGCAGCGCAGCAGGGTCGACTTGCCCGAGCCGGAGGAGCCGAGCACGCTGACCACCTCGCCCTTGTTCACGGTCAGCTCGATGTCGCGCAGCACTTCCACGCCGCCGAAGCTCTTCGACAGGCGCTCGATGCGCACGGCCGGGACGTCAGACATGTTCGAATCCTCGCTTGGCGCCGAACCGGCCGGCCCACTTGAGCGCCAGTTCCAGGCAGATGCTGATGAGCCAGTAGAGCAGGATGACCACCACGAAGGCCTCCATCGGCACGAAGTAGGTGGACTGCACCGAGTTGGCCGCGGCGGTCAGCTCCTGCACGGTGATGATGGTGAGAAAGGCGGTGTCCTTCAGGCACAGGATCAGCAGGTTGCCCATCAGCGGGCGGGTCTTGATGATCAGCTGCGGCAGGACGATGCGGCGGAACACCTTGAAGCCGGTGAAGCCGTGCGCCTTGGCCGCCTCCACCTGGCCCTCCGGGAGCACCAGGCGGGCGCCGCGCAGCACCTCGCCGAAGTAGGCGCCGTAGTAGACGACCAGCGCGATCAGCCCGGCGGTCCAGGCGTTCAGCCGCAGGCCCAGGCTCGGCAGGCCGTAGTACAGCAGGTAGGCGAGGATCAGGAACGGCAGCATGCGCATGCAGTTGATGAAGCCGCGCAGCGCCAGGGTCGCCGGATTGCGCGTCTCCAGCCAGTAGGCGAAGGCGCAGCCGAGGACGAAGGCCAGGGTGACCGACAGGCCGAACAGGATCAGCGTGTTGTAGAAGCCGTCGAGGATCGCGCCGCGCGCCTCCCAGACGATCGCCCATTCGCTCATGACGTACTCCTCACATCGCCAGCCGGTTGGCCTTGCGTTCGGCGATCGCCTGGAGCTTGATCAGCACCCCGACGATCAGCATGTACAAGAGCCCGGCGGCGAGAATCGGCGGCAGCGGCTCGTAGGTCACCGCGGTGATGCGGTTGGTCACGCGGGTCAGGTCGACGATGCCGATCACCGCGATCGCCGGGCTGCTCTTGATGATGAAGGACATCTCGTTGACCAGCCCCGGCAGGCTGGTGGTGACCATCTGCGGCAGCATGATGCGGCGGAAGAACAGGCGGTCGGTCATGCCGCAGGCCAGCGCCGCCTCGCGCTGTTCGCGCGAGAAGCTGAGAAAGGCGGCGCGCCACACCTCGGCGTTGAAGGCCGCGGTGTTGAGCGTCAGCGCCAGGATCGCCGCGGTGTTGCGGTCGAGGTTCAGGCCCAGGGTCGGGGCGCTGAGGAAGATGAACAGCACCAGCGTCACCAGCGGCGTGGCGCGGGCCAGGCTGACGTAGACCACCAGCAGCTGGTCGAGGAAGGGGATGCGTGCCATGCGCAGCAGGGCGACGCCGAGGCCGAGCACCACGCCGATGGCGATGGCGGTGCCGGAGATCCACAGGGTCGTCCAGGCGCCGTCGAGCAGCAGTAACCAGGCTTGTCCGTTCATGCCGGCTTCCTTACACGGGGGATGGGCTGGTACGAGGCGGTGATCGGTCGAAAGTGCAGAGTCGTTCCGAACGATACGCTTGCAAGGCTGGGGCCAGGTGACGCCGCCCGGTTGCCGGGCGGCGCGGGAAACGCGGGGTTACTCGATGCCGGCCAGCTCGTGGAACTGCTCGACGCTCTTGATCGGCTCCGTCGGCAGCTCCGGGAAGGCCTCGCCGAACCACTTGGTCTGCAGCTCGGCCAGGCGGCCGCTGTCGCGGATCTGGTTCATGAAGCCGGTGAAGAACTCCAGGATCTCGGGGCTGCGCTTGGACACCGGCCAGGCGCCGAAGCCGTAGCCCGAGACCGCGAAGCCCTTCTCGAAGGTGTCGCCGCGAGTCTTGATCAGGTCGTTCACCGAGATCAGCGCGTTGATCACGTAGTCCAGGCGGCCGTTGGCCAGGTCGGCGTAGGCCTCGGGGTAGGACTGGTACTCGACCACCTCGCCGTTGGTGCAGTCGGCTTCCTGCATCATCTTCTTCAACTCCGGCAGGCGCGCCAGCAGGGCGCTGCCGGCCTGCACGCCGACGGTCTTGCCGCACAGGCTGGCGACCTGGTCGGTGATGCGGTCGTCGCCCTTGCGCTTGGCGAAGAAGTGCTGGGCCGAGGCGAAGGGCGGGGCGAAGTCGAACACCCGCAGGCGGTCGTCGGTCACCAGCGCGCCGGTGAAGGCGGCGTCGTACTGGCCGGAGGAGACGGCCGCGAGCAGGCCGGTCCAGGGCAGGATCTCCTGGCGCACGTCGAAGCCCTGCTCCTTGGCGTAGGCCTTCAGGTCCTCGAGCAGCTCCTTGTGGAAGCCCTCGGGCTTGCCGTCGACGATGTAGTTGAAGGGCGCGTAGTCGTCCTCGGTGGCGACCGTCATGTAGCCGCGCTGCTTGACCTCGTCCAGCCCGGTCGCCTGGGCGCTGCCGAGGGTGACGGAGAACACGCAGCCGGCCAGCGCCAGCGTGCGCAGCAGGCCGAGCGGCTTGGCGGAAACCGAATCCTTGCTTGAGTGCTTCATGTCATTGCTCCAGTTCGACGAGGGACCAGCCGGGCGTCAGAAGGGCTGAGCGGTGGCTTGTCTTCACCATAGGGAGCGCCTTCGCCGACGCGATAGGTGCAGTTGCGCCCATTCGACTGGCCAGCCGCTGCGGCGGGACGGACGCTGGCGCAGTCCTTGCTTCGTCCACCTCACGTGCCCCGTGAACGGACAGCGCCATGATCGACCACTACATCCACCTGGACTTCGATCGGCAGCGAGGCCTGCAGGAGCAGCTGCGCGAGACGCTGGTCTCGGCGATTCTCAGCGGCGGCTTCCCGGCCGACGAACCGCTGCCGTCGTGCCGCAAGCTCTCGCAACAGCTGGCGGTGTCGCGCAACACCGTGGCGCTGGTCTACGAGAGCCTGCTGGACAACGGCTACCTGGTCAGCCGGCCGCGCAGCGGCTACTACCTGCACCCGGACTACCGCTCGGGCGAGCCGGCCACCGCCATGCTGCGCATGACCCCGGCGCACAAGAGCGATCCGTCCAGCGACGCCCCGGGCGAGCGCGCACCGGATTGGGGCGCGCGGCTGAAGATGCAGCCCAGCCTGAAACACGGCGTGCTGCGCCCGAGCAACTGGACGCGCTACCCCTATCCCTTCGTCTATGGCCAGCCGATCCGCGAGCTGTTTCCGCTGGAGCGCTGGCGCGAGGTCTCGCGCGGCGTGCTGCGCGGCGACCGCGACCAGCTGTGGATGAACGACCGCTTCGACCGTGACGACGAGATGCTGGTCGAGCAGCTGCGCACCCGCGTGCTGCCCAAGCGCGGCATCTGGGCCCGCTCCGACGAAATCCTGGTCACCCTCGGCTCGCAGAACGCGCTCTACCTGCTGGCGACCCTGCTGATGGGCAAGGGCGTGCGGGTGGCGATGGAGAACCCAGGCTTTCGCGACGCGCTGAGCCTGTTCGAGCTGCGCGGCGCCGAGGTGCAGCTGCAGCCGGTGGACGAGCAGGGCCTGGTGGTCGACCCGCGCCTGCACGGCTGCGACTACCTCTACGTCACCCCCGGCCACCAGGTGCCGACCGGCGTCAGCATGAGCCCGGCGCGGCGCACCGAGCTGCTGCGGCAGATCCGCCAGCACGACCAGGTGGTGATCGAGGACGACTACGACGCCGAATTCAACCTCGACCACCACGCCCAGCCGGCGCTCAAGGCGAGCGACGCCAGCGGCCGGGTGATCTACATGAGCAGCCTGTCCAAGGCGTTCTCGCCGGGCCTGCGGATCGGCTACCTGGTGGCCGACGCCGAACTGATCGACGAGCTGCGCGCGCTGCGCCGGCTGATGTACCGCCACCCGCCGCTGAACAACCAGCGGATGCTCGCCGAGTTCCTCGCCCAGGGCCATTACGATGCCCACCTGCGGCGCTTTCGCGAGGAGCACCGGCGCCGCCGCGACGCCCTGCGCCTGGCGCTGGACGACGCGCTCGGCTGCTGCCGGTCGATGGGCAGCCCGGGCGCCAGCGCCTTCTGGCTGCGCGCGCCGGACGGCATCGACACCCAGCGCCTGGCCTGGGCCGCGGCCCAGCAGGGCGTACTGTTCGAGGCCGGCGCGCAGTTCTTCTTCGATCAGTCGCCGCCGGGCAACTTCATGCGCCTGGGCTTCCACGCCATCGACGTCGAGCGCATCGGCGAGGGCATCGGCGTGCTCGGCCGGGTGATGGCCCAGGGCTGAGCACGCGCGCGGTTCCCGCCGGCTGTCACCATCAATCTTCCTTATAGGCATCCATCTGCTCTGGCTCGCTCGTTTGACGGGCCATCCGGCGGGTGCCAAGGTCATTCAGGCGAACGACTGCGACGGCGCGTCGCGGGCCATGCCGTGCGTCTGGGTGAAGGTCATCCCGGTGCGGTATAACCCTGGCTCCGCAATCGTTTGCACGAAGGAGAAGACAGGTGCAGCTGAAAGATTCCGCCGATCGCTACGGTACCGTCAGTCGGGCCCTGCACTGGGGCATGGCGTTGCTCATCGCCTGGCAGTTCGCTACCGCCATTGCGCGGGTCCTGGCCAAGGACTCGGCGCTGGACGAGTTCCTCTGGGCCACCCACAAGCCGCTGGGCGCGCTGCTGATGCTGCTGGTGCTGGTGCGCGGGCTGTGGTCGCTGGCCAATGCCGGGCACCGGCCGCGTTCGTTGAGCCTGATGGCCAGGCTCGGCCACCTGGCGATGTACGCGCTGATCGTCGTCGTGCCGCTGCTGGCGCTGCTGCGCCAGTACGGCTCGGGCCGGGCCTTCTCGCCGTTCGGCGTGCCGCTGATGGGCGGCTTCGACGGCGAGATCAAGGGGCTGATGGCGCCGGCGAACCTGCTGCACGGCTGGCTGGGCTGGCTGCTGCTGGTGCTGATCGTCGGCCACATCGTCATGACGATCGTCCACCGCCGGCGGCCGAACGACGAGGACGTGCTGGCGCGCATGATCGGCAACCGGTGAAGGTCCGGCAGCCGGGCCGCTGACGGCAAGAACAACAAGAAGGAGGCGAGATGATCCGACGGCATTCACCCGACAGCGGCTGAAACAAATCCGCCCCGGTGAGCCGCGCTCCGCCGGCCGGCACCCAGAGGTGCCGGTCGGTCGCAGCGACGCGTCCGAGCGACGACCGGGGCGGGCTGGCGACGTCGCTCGGCAGTGGCATCCATAACAACAAGATCCACGGAGACGCCGCAGTGAATCTACTGTTCCAGCAAGTGCTCAATGGCCTGACCTTGGGCAGCATCTACGGGCTGGTCGCCCTCGGCCTGACGCTCGTCTACGGCATCCTGCACATCCCCAACTTCGCCCACGGCGCGCTCTACATGGTCGGCGCGTTCGCCTCCTACTACTTCATGACCGACATGGGGCTGCACTACTGGCTGGCCATGCTGCTGTCGGGCGTGGTGGTGGCGGCGCTGGCGGTGCTGTCGGAACGGCTGGTGTTCCATCCGCTGCGCAACGCGCCGCCGATCCACGACAAGATCGCCGCGATCGGCATCCTGCTGTTTCTCGAGGCGGTGATCCAGATGCTCTGGGGCTCGGATTTCCGGCGCATGGCCTCGCCCTACAACGGCATCCTCAACTTCGACGGGCTGATCATTCCCGAGCAGCGCCTGCTGATCATCGTCGGCGCCTTTACCCTGATGCTCGCGCTGCACCTGTTCCTGCGCAGGACGATGCTCGGCTCGACCATCATCGCCATGGCGCAGAGCCGCGAGGGCGCCTTCCTGGTCGGCATCGACGCCAACCGCGTGGCCATGCTGACCTTCGCCATCTCCGGCATGCTCGCCGCCTTCGCCGCGACCCTCTACGCGCCGATCAACCTGGTGTACCCGGCCATGGGCCACCTGGTGATCATGAAGGCCTTCGTGATCATCGTGCTCGGCGGCATGGGCAGCATCCCCGGGGCGATTCTCGGCGGGATGATCCTCGGCTTCGCCGAGAGCTTCGGCGGCTTCTACCTGTCCTCCGACTACAAGGACATCATCGCCTTCAGCCTGCTGGTGGTGATCCTCTCCTTCCGCCCGACCGGCCTGTTCGCCAAGGGGGCCCACTGATGCATCGCCTCGCCTCCCTGCTCAGCGGCCGCGGCAGCCGGCTGTTCCTGCTCGCCTGCGCGCTGGTCTTCCCGCTGCTCGCCAAGAGCGAATACCAGGTCTACGTGATGGCCAGCGCCTTCATCTGGGCCATCGCGGTCTACGGCCTGAACATCATCACCGGCTACTGCGGGCAACTGAACCTGGCCCACGGCGGCTTCTTCGCCATCGGCGCCTATGCGCTGGCGATCCTCACCGCCGACCACGGCTGGAACTTCTGGCCGGCCTTCGTCGCCGCGGCGCTGGTGGCGGCGGCGGTCGGCGCGCTGGTGGGGCTCGTCTCGCTGCGGCTGAAGGAGCACTTTTTCGCCATCTTCACCCTCTGCGTCGGCTTCATCATCTACCTGCTGATCGACAAGTGGGAGGAGCTGACCCACGGCGCCGTCGGCATCCGCGGCATCGCCGCGCCGGACGGCCTGGGGCTGGTCGACTTTAGCCAGACGGTGCCCTTCTACTACCTGGCGCTGGCGTTCCTGGTGCTGGCGATCTGGTTCGCCGGGCGGCTGGCGGCGTCGCTGCTGGGGCGCACCTTCATGGCCATCCGCAATGGCGACGCGCTGGCCCAGTCGCTGGGCATCGACCTGATGCGCAACAAGCTGCTGGCCTTCGTCCTGTCGACCACCTACGCCGGCGTCGCCGGGGCGCTCTACGCCTCGATGATCCGCTTCGTCGGCCCGGAGGAGGCCAACCCCAACCACACCTTCGACATGATCACCTACCTGTTGGTGGGCGGCTTCGGCACCCTGTTCGGGCCGCTGGCCGGTACCGTCGGGATCGTCTGGATCACCCAGTCGCTGCAGTTCCTTGAGGACTACCGGATGATCATCTTCGGCCCGCTGATCGTGGTGCTGGTGATCTTCATGCCGCGCGGCGTGGTCGGCACCTTCCTCGGCTGGAAGCTGCGCAAGGACACCGAGGCCGCGCGGGCGAAGGGGCCGCGCGCGGGCGCCAAGGTCGCCCCGGCGAAGGAGGCCAACACCAATGCTTAAGGTCGAGAATCTCACCAAGATGTTCGGCGGGCTGGCGGCGGTGCATGACGTCAGCGTCGAATTCGAGGCGCGCGGGATCAACGCCATCATCGGCCCCAACGGCGCCGGCAAGAGCACCTTCTTCAACCTCATCTCCGGCGTGCACAAGCCCACTTCCGGGCGCATCCTGATCGACGGCCAGGACGTCTCGCGCATGCGCTGCGACCAGGTCGCGAGGCTCGGCGTCGGCCGTACCTTCCAGACCACCCACCTGTTCGAGCAGGCCACGGTGCTCGACAACCTGATCGTCGGCCACCGCCTGCGCACCCGTTCCGGGCTGTGGGACGTGCTGGTGAATTCCAGGCGGCTGCAGCGCGAGGAGCGCGAGTGCCGCGACAAGGCGCGCGCCGCGCTGGACTTCGTCGGCCTGGCGCACCTGGAGAACCGCGTGGTGCTGGACATTTCCCAGGAGGAGCGCAAGCGCGTGGCCTTCGCCCTGGCGCTGGCCACCGAGCCGAAGCTGGTGCTGCTCGACGAGCCGGCCGCCGGCGTCAACCCGGAGGAGACCGAGGGCCTGGCGCGGCTGATCCGCAAGATGGCCGAGCACGGCCTGACGGTGTGCCTGATCGAACACAAGATGGACATGATCATGGGCCTGGCCGACAAGATCATGGTGCTCAACTACGGCGAGAAGATCGCCGAGGGCACGCCCGCCGAGATCAAGGCCGACCCGACTGTCATCGAAGCCTACCTGGGGAGTGACCACGATGCTGCAGCTTGATCGCGTCGACGTCTGCTACGGCAGTTTCAAGGCGCTGAACCAGGTCTCGATGACGGTCGCGGCGGGGGAGCTGGTGGTGCTGCTCGGTGCCAACGGCGCCGGCAAGACCACCCTGTTCAACACCATCAGCGGGCTGCTCAGGCCGACGGCGGGCAGCATCACCCTCGAAGGGCGGCGCATCGACGGGCTGAAGCCCTCGGCGCTGGTCGCCGCCGGCGTGGTGCACTGCCCGGAGGGTCGCAAGCTGTTCCCGCAGATGTCGGTGCTGCAGAACCTCACCCTCGGCGCCTACCTGCACCGGCGCGACGGCGAGGGCAACAGGCGCAACCTGGCCGAGGTGTTCGAACTCTTTCCGATCCTGCACGACAAGCGCCAGCAGCCGGCCGGCTCGCTCAGCGGCGGCCAGCAGCAGATGGTGGCGATCGGTCGCGCGCTGATGAGCCGCCCGCGCCTGCTGATGCTCGACGAGCCCTCGCTGGGGCTGGCGCCGCTGGTGGTCAACCAGATGTTCGAGGTCATCACCCGCATCAACCAGTCCGGCACCAGCGTGCTGCTGGCCGAGCAGAACGCCTTCGCCGCGCTGAAGATCGCCCACCGCGCCTACGTCATCGAGGGCGGCAGCCTGGTGATGGAGGGCGACCAGCAGGCCATGCTCGGCAACGAGGCGGTGCGCAAGGCCTACATCGGCGCCTGATCGATCCAGTCGTAACTCGAGGAGACAACAACAATGAAAACGCTCAAAGCGCTTGGCCTGGCGGCGGCCGCCGCTCTGGCCGCGGCCCAGGTCGGCGGCGCCCACGCCGAGCAGACGCTCAACATCGGCTTCACCGGCCCGCTCAGCGGCGGCGCCGCGCTCTACGGCGAGAACACGCTCTCGGGGCTGCGCATGGCCATCGAGGACGTCAATGCCGCCGGCGGCATCAAGATCGGCGACGAGACCTACAAGGTCAATCTCATCAGCCTCGACGACAAGTATTCGCCGGCCCAGGCGGCCACCAACGCCAAGCGCCTGGTGAAGGAGTCACAGGCGGCGGCCGTATTCGTCCCGCACACCGGCGGCGTGTTCGCCCTGCAGGACTTCAACGTCGCCGACGACTTCCTGATCATGGCCTACACCAGCGTGCCCGCGGTCACCCGCCAGGGCAATCCGCTGACGGTGCGCATTCCGCCGGAGTTCAGCAACTACGTCAGCTCCTTCTCCGACTATGCGATGCAGCACTTCGGCAAGAAGCTCGGCATCGCCGGCGCGACCCACGAGTACGCCAAGATCTGGACCGAAATGATGAGCCAGACCTGGGAACAGAAGGGCGGGGAGATCGTCGCCAGCAACCCGATGGACTACAACAAGTCCACCGACTTCTACACTGGCGTGAGCCGGGTGATCGCCGCCAACCCGGACGTGATGTTCGTCGGCGGCGCCTCCGAACCCACCGGCCTGGTGATGCAGCAGGCCCGCCAGCTGGGCTTCCAGGGCGGTTTCATCGTCATGGACCAGGCCAAGCTCGACGAGATCGCAGTGGTCACCGGCGGCCTGGACCTGCTCGAAGGCGCCATCGGCGTGGTGCCGCTGTCGGAGTACGACAACGAGATCGCCCAGGCCTTCGTCGAGCGCTACAAGAAGGCGCACGGCAAGGTGCCCGGATCGGAAGCGGCCTACAACTACCTGGCCTTCCATGCGCTGGCCAAGGCCATGGAGCTGGCCGGCAGCACCGAGCCGCAGCAGGTGCGGGCGAAGATGGCCGAGGCGATCACGGCGATGGAGCCCCAGTACAACCTCTACGCCATTCAGGGCATGAGCGACGACGGCGGCTTCATCACCCCGACGACCATGGCGGTGGTGGAGCAGGGCAAGATCGTGCGCAAGGCGGTGGCGAACTGACGCCGGCACGCGGACGGCCCGGACGAGGCCGTCCGCGTGCCCTCACTGGGCGAAGCGGCGCGAGAAGTCGCCGATCACCTCGTCCATGATCGCCAGCGCTTCCTCCACCTCGGCAGCCGAGACGATGCAGGGCGGCACCACGTGCAGGCGGTTGTCGACGGTGAAGGTCAGCAGGCCGCGGGCCTGGAAGGCGGCCTTCATCTGCGCCACCAGCGGGCTGGCCAGCGGCGCTTTCGTGCGGCGGTCGCTGACGAATTCCACCGCCCAG
Source organism: Stutzerimonas azotifigens DSM 17556 (assembly GCF_000425625.1). Taxonomy (GTDB): domain Bacteria; phylum Pseudomonadota; class Gammaproteobacteria; order Pseudomonadales; family Pseudomonadaceae; genus Stutzerimonas; species Stutzerimonas azotifigens. The sequence continues at coordinate 159,272 of NZ_KE384414.1, read as the reverse complement.
AACAGGCCGATGCCGCGCACCTCGCCGATCAGTGCGTGCTTCTGCGCCAGCGCCGCCAGGCCCGGGCCGAGCGCGCTGCGGCCGACTTCCCGGGCGTTGTCGACCATGCCTTCCTCGCTCATGGCGTCGAGCGTGGCGACGATCGACGCCATCGCCAGCGGGTGGCCGGAATAGGTCAGCCCGCCGGGGAAGAAATGGCTGTCGAAGTACTCGGCGATCGGCCGCGAGATCATCACCCCGCCGGCCGGCACGTAGCCCGAGTTGACGCCCTTGGCGAAGGTGATCAGGTCCGGCGCCACGCCGAAGTTATCCAGTGCCAGCCACTGCCCGGTGCGGCCGAAGCCGGCCATCACCTCGTCGAAGATCAGCACGATGCCGAACTCGTCGCACAGCGCGCGCACGCCCTGCAGGTAACCCTCCGGCGGCACCAGGACGCCGGCGGTGCCGGGGATGGTCTCGAGGATGATCGCGGCGATCGCCGCCGGGCCTTCGCACTCGATGACCCGGCGCAGGTGACGCAGCGCGCGGGCGCATTCCTCGGCCTCGTCGCAGGCATCGAACTCGGTGCGGTAGAGGTAGGGGTTGAAGAAGTGCACGTGACCGCGGGCGTACTCGTTCGGCACCCGGCGCGGGTCGCCGGTGGCGACGATGGCCGCGCCGGTACTGCCGTGGTAGGAGCGGTAGGCCGAGAGGATCTTGTCGCGGCCGGTGAACACCCGCGCCATGCGCATGGCGTTCTCGTTGGCATCGGCGCCGGCGTTGGTGAAGAACACCTTGCCGAAGCCCTGCGGCGCGCGGGCGAGGATGCGCTTGGCCGCCTCGCCGCGCATCAGGTTGGCGGTGGCCGGGGCGACGGTGCACAGGCTGTCGGCCTGCGCCTTGATCGCGGCGATCACCTTCGGGTGCTGGTGGCCGATGTTGGTGTTGACCAGCTGGCTGCTGAAGTCCAGGTACTGCCTGCCGTCGTGGTCCCATAGCCGGCAGCCTTCGCCGCCGGCGATCACCAGCGGGTCGAGGGCGCCCTGGGTCGACCAGGAGTGGAAGACGTGCTGGCGGTCCAGCGAGCGGACGTATTCGTTGCTGACGGAAGTGTTCATGTCGGCCTCGGGCTGATACAGGCGCCGGTGGCCCCGGCGTGGCTGGCGCCACCTTAGGAACAAACCGCGCTCGCCCCGTAGGGCCAGATGCCGTCCACGGCCGGGTCAGTATCCGTCGCGCCTGCCTTTGGCCGAAGAGATCGCGGTCAATACCACGCAGCTGTGACGCACCGCGCCCTCATCCGGCCCTGCGGGCCACCTTCTCCCGCAGGGAGAAGGGAAAGGCACAGCCACGCCCCCTGTAGGAGCAGGCTCTGCCTGCGACCAGGCCCCGGTCCCGGCCGAAATGCTCCCACAGGAGCATCGCCCCGAGGGCGGGCCTCCCACGAAGGCAAACGGTGCCCGGCGAACTCTGTGGGAGACCGCGCCCGTTCCCGACGGGCTTGCGGCATTCACCACATCCCTGCGGATTGCGCGCCCTCGCGACGACTTCGCGCCGAGCGACCTGGGCCGCGAGCGGCGATCGGGACTCGTTCTGCGGTCCAGACAGTGGCTCCCGGCATTTCCGTGGCGCTGGCTCGCCATTGCCCGGCAACTGTCCCTTGGCTTGCGCCATTTAGCGGCTAGGCTGAGAGTTCGTTCAAGCTGCCGAGGACTGCACATGGCCCATGCCCTAGAGGTCGCCCGCCCCGCGGCGCCCGCCACTCGCCCGCCACTCGACACGCCGGCGATCCGCCAGGCGCGCATCGATCTGGCCGCCTGTTTCCGCATGGCCGCGCGGCTGGGCATGGGCGAGGGGATCTGCAACCACTTTTCCTTCGTGGTGCCGGGGCACGACGACCTGTTCCTGGTTAACGCCTACGGGCTGGCCTTCTCCGAGGTCACCGCGTCGTCGCTGCTGATCTGCGACTTCGACGGCCATGTGGTCGCCGGCGAGGGGCGCCCGGAGGCGACCGCCTTCTACATCCACGCCCAGCTGCACCGCCACCTGCCGCGTGCGAAGGCGGCCTTCCACACGCACATGCCCAACGCCACGGCGCTCTGCCTGCTCGAGGGCGAGCCGCTCGCCTGGGCCGGGCAGACCGCGCTGAAGTTCTATGAACGGCTGGCGGTGGACGAGCACTACAACGGCCTGGCGCTGGACAACGCCGAGGGCGAACGGATCGCCCGGGCTGCCGGGGAGGCCGACGTGGTGCTGCTGAAGAACCACGGCCCGCTGGTGCTCGGCCCGAGCATCGCCGAGGCCTGGGACGACCTCTACTACCTCGAGCGCGCGGCCGAGGTGCAGCTCAAGGCCATGTCCAGCGGCCGACCGCTCAAGCCCGTCGCCGCGGACGTCGCCCGCGCCGCCTGCCGGCAGATGATGGACGAAAACGCCGCCAGCGCCCGCCTGCATCTGGAGAGCGTGAAGCGTCAGCTGCTGCGGCTGGAGGCGGATTACGCCGAGTGAGGTGGGCGCTAATCGCGGTCAAAAGCGCTCCCACAGGTGTTCGTCGGGCCTGCAGGCCGCGCCGTGCCGTTCCCTTCTCCCTCCCGGGAGAAGGTGGGCCGTAGGGCCGGATGAGGGCGGCCTGCACGCGGCCCCTCACCCCAAGGGGGCGAGGGGCGTGGTTCGGTGTCGGGCCACGGCGTTGTGCAGGGGCTGGTCGCAGGCAGAGCCTGCTCCTACAGAAGATCGAGGGTGCTGCAGGCTTTTCCCTTCTCCCTTCGGGAGAAGGTGGCCCGCAGGGCCGGATGAGGGAGAGGGCGCTGGTCTGGGCTCAGATCGCCACCAGCCGCTGCACGCCCTCGGCTTCCATGTTCTCGCCGCGGCCGCGCTGGATGATTTCGCCGCGGCTCATCACCAGGTACTGGTCGGCGAGTTCGGCGGCGAAGTCGTAGAACTGCTCCACCAGCAGGATGGCCATGTCGCCCTTGGCGGCGAGTTTCTGGATCACCACGCCGATTTCCTTGATCACCGACGGCTGGATGCCCTCGGTGGGCTCGTCGAGGATCAGCAGGCGCGGGCGGCTGGCCAGGGCGCGGCCGATCGCCAGCTGTTGCTGCTGCCCGCCGGAGAGGTCGCCACCGCGGCGGTGCTTCATCTCCCGGAGCACCGGGAACAGCTCGTAGATGAATTCCGGCACCGCCTTGGCCTCGCCGGCGCTGAAGCGCGACAGGCCCATCAGCAGGTTCTCCTCGACCGTCAGCCGGCCGAAGATCTCCCGCCCTTGAGGCACGTAGGCGATGCCCGACTGCACGCGCTGGTGCGGCTTGTAGCCGGTGATCGCCTTGCCTTCCCAGGTGACCGTGCCTTCCTTGGCCGGGATCAGGCCCATCAGGCACTTGAGCAGGGTGGTCTTGCCCACCCCGTTGCGGCCCAGCAGGCAGGTGATCTCGCCGATCCGGGCCTCGAACGACAGCCCGCGCAGGATGTGGCTGCCGCCGTAGTATTGGTGCAGTTCTTTGACTTCGAGCATTTTCAGAACCTTTTGAAAGCCGCTGAAGGCTTGAGGCTGGAAGGCTGGACGGAAAAGCAGCACGGCGTCGCTTTTACGCTCTTTCCTCCAGCCATCCAGCCTCCAGCGCTTTTATTCGATTGAGCTGACCGGTCAGCGACCGAGGTAGACTTCGATCACCCGTTCGTCCCGCTGGACGTCTTCGAGCGAGCCTTCGGCCAGGACCTGGCCCTGGTGCAACACGGTGACGTGATCGGCGATGCTGCCGACGAAGCCCATGTCGTGCTCGACCACCATCAGCGAGTGCTTGCCGGCCAGCGACCTGAACAGTTCGGCGGTGAATTCGGTCTCGGCGTCGGTCATGCCGGCGACCGGTTCGTCGAGCAGCAGCAGGTGCGGGTCCTGCACCAGCAACATGCCGATCTCGAGGAACTGCTTCTGGCCGTGCGACAGCAGGCCGGCCGGGCGATGGCGCGAGCCGTCCAGGCGGATGGTGGCCAGCACCTCGTCGATGCGGTCCTTCTGCTCGCCGCTGAGTTTCGCCCGCAGGCTGGCCCACACCGACTTGCCGGTCTTCTGCGCCAGCTCCAGGTTCTCGAACACGCTCAGCGCCTCGAACACCGTGGGCTTCTGGAACTTGCGGCCGATGCCAGCCTGGGCGATCTCGTATTCGCTCATCTCGGTGAGGTCGTAGGTCTCGCCGAAGTAGGCGACGCCGTTGTCCGGCCGGGTCTTGCCGGTGATCACGTCCATCATGGTGGTCTTGCCGGCCCCGTTGGGGCCGATGATGCAGCGCAGCTCGCCGACGCCGATGTACAGCGTCAGGTTGGTCAGTGCCTTGAAGCCATCGAAGCTGACGTTGATGTCCTCGAGCGTGAGGATGGTGCCGTGGCGGGCGTTCAGGCCCTCGCCGGCGGCGACGCCGAGGCCGATGGCGTCGCGCGCGGTGCCGCTGTCCTGCTCGGGCAGCAGCATGGTTTCCGGTGTGGCGGAGACTTTCATGCTTCCCCCTTGTTCTTCAGCAGACCGACGACCCCGCGGGGCAGGAACAGCGTGACGACGATGAACAGCGCGCCGAGGAAGAACAGCCAGTATTCCGGGAAGGCCACGGTGAACCAGCTTTTCATGCCGTTGACGATGCCGGCGCCGAGCAGCGGACCGATCAGCGTGCCGCGGCCGCCGAGCGCGACCCACACGGCGGCCTCGATCGACTGCGTCGGGGCCATCTCGCTGGGGTTGATGATGCCCACCTGCGGCACGTAGAGCGCGCCGGCCAGGCCGCAGAGCACCGCCGACAGCGTCCAGATGAACAGCTTGTAGCCGCGCGGATCGTAGCCGCAGAACATCAGCCGGTTCTCCGCGTCGCGCACCGCGGTCAGCACCCGGCCGAACTTGCTGCGCGCCAGGCGCCAGCCGAGCAGCAGGCTGCCGGCCAGCAGCGCCACGGTGGCGAGGAACAGCGCCGCGCGGGTGGCCGGGGCGGTGATCTCGAAGCCGAGGATGCGGGTGAAGCCGGTAAAGCCGTTGTTGCCGCCGAAGCCGGTCTCGTTGCGGAAGAACAGCAGCATGCCGGCAAAGGTCAGGGCCTGGGTCATGATCGAGAAGTACACCCCCTTGATCCGCGAGCGGAAGGCGAAGAAGCCGAACACGAAGGCCAGCAGCCCGGGCGCGAGCACCACCAGGCACAGCGCCCAGAGGAAGCTCGAGGTGCCGTACCAGTACCAGGGCAGCTCGGTCCAGGCGAGGAAGCTCATGAATGCCGGCAGGCCGTCGCCCGCCGCCTGGCGCGACAGGTACATGCCCATGGCGTAGCCGCCGAGGGCGAAGAACAGGCCATGGCCGAGCGACAGCAGGCCGGCGTAGCCCCAGACCAGGTCCAGCGCCAGGGCGACGATGGCGTAGCAGAGGATCTTGCCGACCAGCGTCAGGGTGTAGGCCGAGACGTGGAAGGTGTTGTCCGCCGGCAGCAGGTGCAGCAGCGGCATGGCGACGAGGATCGCCAGGACCACGCCGAGCGCCAGCGAGGTCAGGGCCGGGCCGGCTTTCTGCGCGGCCGTGAGGGTAAGGGGCTGATTCATGCGCGGCTCTCCTGTAGGAGCGAGCTTGCTCGCGAACGGAGGGGGAATACCGAGGCACCGGCAGTGCGCGATTCGCGAGCAAGCTCGCTCCTACGGCCCCAGCCGGGATCCGACGACGAGAGAGTCCTCAATCGATCACCCTCCCTTTCAGCGCGAACAGCCCCTGCGGACGCTTCTGGATGAACAGGATGACCAGCGCGAGGATGAGGATCTTGCCCAGCACCGCGCCGATCTGCGGTTCGAGGATCTTGTTGGCGATCCCCAGGCCGAAGGCGGCGAGGATGCTGCCGGCCAGTTGGCCGACGCCGCCGAGCACCACCACCAGGAAGGAGTCGATGATGTAGCTCTGGCCGAGATCCGGGCCGACGTTGCCGATCTGGCTCAGCGCCACGCCGCCCAACCCGGCGATGCCCGAGCCGAGGCCGAAGGCCAGCATGTCCACCCGGCCGGTGGCCACGCCGCAGCAGGCGGCCATGTTGCGGTTCTGCGTCACCGCGCGCACGTTCAGGCCCAGGCGCGTCTTGTTCAGCAGCAGCCAGGTGAGCAGCACCACGAACAGCGCGAAGCCGATGATGATCATGCGGTTGTAGGGCAGCACCAGGTTCGGCAGCACCTGCACGCCGCCGGACAGCCAGCCGGGGTTGGCCACCTCGACGTTCTGCGCGCCGAACAGTACGCGCACCAGCTGGATCAGGATCAGGCTGATGCCCCAGGTGGCCAGCAGGGTTTCCAGCGGGCGGCCGTAGAGATGGCGGATGATCGTGCGTTCGAGCAGCATGCCGACCGCCGCGGTGACGACGAAGGCCACCGGCAGCGCGGCCAGCGGGTAGAGCGCCAGCGCCTCGGGGGCATAGCGCTGGAACATCAGCTGCACCATGTAGGTGGAGTAGGCGCCGAGCATCAGCATCTCGCCGTGCGCCATGTTGATCACGCCGAGCAGGCCGAAGGTGATCGCCAGGCCGAGCGCAGCGAGCAGCAGGATCGAGCCCAGCGACAGGCCGCTGAAGGCCTGGCCGAGCACCTCGCCGACCATCAGCTTGCGCTTGACCTGCGCCAGGCTGGTTTCCGCCGCGGTGCGCACCGCGGCGTCGGTCTCCTCGCCGGCCAGCAGGTTTTCCAGGCGCGCGCGGGCGCTGGGCGCGCCGGTCTCGCCGAGGCGACGCACGGCGGCCAGGCGCACGGCCGGATCGCTGGCGGTCAGTTGCAGGTTGGCCAGCGCGAGCGCCAGGGCCTCGCTGACGCCGGCGTCCTCTTCGGCCTCCAGGCGTTTTTCCAGCAGCGGCAGCTGCGCCGGATCGGCGTCGCGCTGCAACTGGCGGGCGGCCCGCAGGCGCACGGCCGGGTTGTCGCTGTAGAGCCGGTGGCTGGCCAGCGCGGTGTTGAGCAGGCCGCGCAGGCGGTTGTTCAGGCGCAGCTTTTTCGGTGTGCCTTCAGGCTGTGCGTCGCCTTCCAGCGGCCGGTACCGGCCGTTCTCTTCGAGGAAGGGGACCTTGTCATCGTCGATCAGCACCCGGCTTTCGCGCAGGGCTTCGATCAGGGGCAGCCGCGCCGGGTCGGGCTCGGCGGACCATCGTTCGATCAGGCGCGCCTGCTTGGCCGGGCTGGCGGCCGCGTAGTCGGCGGCGTCGCCGGCCTGCGCTGCGCAGGGCAGGGCGAGCAGGAGCAGCAGGGCGATTCGGTAAAGGGCAGTGTGCATGTTGCGTTCCCCAGGGGGTGCCGGGTGCTCTCTTGGCGGAGGTGACGGCGGACAGGGTGGGGCGGACTCCGTCGGGTGGGCTGGGCGGCGATCCGCTTCAGCCCACCTTTGGCGCTTTCTGGTGGGCTGAAGCCCACCCTACGAGCGACCCGCCGAAGCGGGGCGCTCGGCCGATCAGTTCGACTTCACCGGGTGGTCCGGCTTCTTGTCGTTGCCGGGGATGAAGGGGCTCCACGGCTGGGCGCGGATCGGCTCCTCGGTTTCCCAGACCACGGAGAACTGGCCGTCGTCCTGGACCTCGCCGATCATCACCGGCTTGTGCAGGTGATGGTTGGTCTCGTCCATCTTCAGGGTGTAGCCGGAGGGCGCGGCGAAGGTCTGCCCGGCCATGGCCTTGCGCACGGCCTCGACGTCGGTGGTACCGGCCTTCTCGACCGCCTGCGCCCACATGTTGATGCCCACGTAGGTGGCTTCCATCGGGTCGTTGGTCACCACGGTGTCGGCGTTCGGCAGGCCCTTCTGCTTGGCGTAGGCCTTCCAGCTGGAGACGAACTGTTCGTTGACTTCGTTCTCCACCGACTGGAAGTAGTTCCAGGCCGCCAGGTGGCCGACCAGCGGCTTGGTGTCGATGCCGCGCAATTCCTCTTCGCCGACCGAGAAGGCCACCACCGGCACGTCCGTGGCTTCCAGGCCCTGGTTGGCCAGTTCCTTGTAGAAGGGCACGTTGGAGTCGCCGTTGATGGTCGAGACCACCGCGGTCTTGCCGCCGGCGGCGAACTTCTTGATGTTGGCGACGATGGTCTGGTAGTCGCTGTGGCCGAAGGGGGTGTAGACCTCTTCGATGTCCTTGTCCTCGACGCCCTTGCTGTGCAGGAAGGCGCGCAGGATCTTGTTGGTGGTGCGCGGGTAGACGTAGTCGGTGCCGAGCAGGAAGAAGCGCTTGGCCTCGCCGCCGTCCTCGCTCATCAGGTACTCCACCGCCGGGATCGCCTGCTGGTTCGGCGCCGCGCCGGTGTAGAAGACGTTCGGCGACATCTCTTCGCCTTCGTACTGGACCGGGTAGAACAGCAGGCCGTCGAGCTCCTCGTAGACCGGCAGCACCGACTTGCGGGAAACCGAGGTCCAGCAGCCGAAGGTGACCGCGACCTTGTCCTGGGTCAGCAGCTGGCGGGCCTTCTCGGCGAACAGCGGCCAGTTGGAGGCGGGGTCGACGACCACCGGCTCGAGCTGCTTGCCGAGCACGCCGCCCTTGGCGTTGATCTCGTCGATGGTCATCAGCGCCATGTCTTTGAGCGAGGTCTCGGAGATCGCCATGGTGCCCGACAGCGAATGCAGGATGCCGACCTTGATGGTCTCGGCGGCTTGCAGGCTGTAGGGGAACAGGCCGCTGAGCAGCAGGGCGCTGGCGGCGAGGGTGGACTTGATCAGGGGACGGCGTTTCATTATCGGTGTGCTCCTTGGCTGTCCGTGCGCAACTGTGGGTTGGTCCGATGGACGCCAGGAGTGGTGGCAGCATCCGTGCCAATTCGCGCAAAGCCGCACAGCAGCGGCGCTCGGCCCGGATCAACGGCGATCGGTCCGAACCGCCATGAACCGCCATGGTGCGTGATGGAAGGGTGGTGCACGCCCTTGCTCGGGTTGTGCACCGTTTTCGTGCGATGCCGGCGGAGCAGGCGTCCGTCCATGCCTTGCCGGGCGCGTCCGGGGCCCCTAGCATGACGGCCCCGACTACCACAGGCGCCTGCTGCATGGCCCGATCCGCTCGCCCCGCCTCCCCGCGTCGCACTGCCAGAACGGCCGTCCCGGCGCGTCCGCGTGTGCCCAAGACGGCGCCGGCCGAGCCCCGTCTGCTGCTGTTCAACAAGCCGTTCGACGTGCTCACCCAGTTCAGCGGCGGCGACGGCCGCGCGACGCTGAAGGACTACGTGCCGGTGCCCGGCGTGTATCCGGCCGGGCGCCTCGACCGTGACAGCGAAGGCCTGCTGCTGCTGACCAACGACGGCCGCCTGCAGGCGCGCATCGCCGACCCCAGGCACAAGCTGGCCAAGACGTACTGGGTGCAGGTGGAAGGGGAGGTCGGCGAAGAACAGCTGCAACGCCTGCGGGAGGGCGTCGCGCTCAACGACGGGCCGACACTGCCGGCCGAAGCCCGGCGCCTGGAAGAGCCGGCGCTCTGGCCACGCACTCCGCCGGTGCGTTTTCGCAAGACGGTGCCGACCAGCTGGCTGGAACTGGTGATCCGCGAGGGACGCAATCGCCAGGTGCGGCGCATGACCGCCGCCGTCGGCCTGCCGACCCTGCGCCTGGTGCGCGTGCGGATCGGCGACTGGACGCTCGACGGGCTGGCGCCCGGGGAGTGGCGGGAAGTGCCGGCGCGGCTTTAGCAGGCTGCGCCGGCCGGGTTCAGTGCGGGATTCCGCGGGCCATCTCGACGATGTAGCCGATCACCGGCTTGGCGATGAAGGCGAACAGGCACAGGCCCAGGCCGAGGAACAGGATGGCGGTGCCGAGCTTGCCGGCCTTGGACTTCTTCGCCAGGTCCCAGATGATGAATGCCATGAAGGCGACCAGGCCTCCGACCAGGATGATCATCATCCACTTCTCGAACAACTCGGGATCCATCGGGCTCTCCAGAAAAAACGATCGCTATGCAGGCTCTGACCACCCGCGGGCGCGGGAACTTCGGCCGGGCGACGGCCTGCCGGGGCGCGCGCAGTATACGCCCCGGGCCGGTGCGCTTCAGCTGCGCAGGTGTTCGAGCGGCAGCTGGGTGCTGGAGATGACCTGTTGCAGCACGAAGCTCGAACGCACGCTGGACACGCCCTCGATGCGGGTCAGGGTGCCGAGCAGGAACTGCTGGTAGTGGTCCATGTCCGGCACCACCACCTTGAGCTGGTAGTCGGCATCCATCCCGGTGACCAGGCTGCATTCCAGCACTTCCGGGCACTTGCGGATCACCGCCTGGAAGTGCTCGAAGCGTTCGGGGGTGTGCCGGTCCATGCCGATCAGCACGTAGGCGGTCAGGCTCAGGCCGAGCTTCTTGCGGTCGAGCAGGGCGACCTGGCGATCGATGTAGCCGTCGTCTTCCAGCTGCTTGACCCGCCGCGAACAGGGCGAAGGCGACAGGCCGATGCGCTCGGCCAGTTCCTGGTTGGAGATGCGCGCGTCGCGCTGCAGTTCGGCGAGAATGCGTAGGTCGTAGCGATCGAGTTTGCTCAATTTCAAGCCTCCTGCTGAGTCGATTGCGCCATAGCTTGCGACGGCGCAATCGGATTGCGCAAGGGGGCATTCAGATGGTGAATTTAGCAAGCACTTGTCGGTGCTGCGGGCGTAGGCTTTACCCATCTTCAAGCCCGAGGCAGCGAAGACCGGCGACGCCGCGGCATGCGGCCTATCCCTGCCGGCCTTCCTCCGACCTTACCGAGGTCGCCGGCCCGGGCCCGCAACGCCCAGAAGGCGACGCGTGAAGCGGCAGCGACCCGCTGCTCGAACGGCCCGGCCGGATGAGAACAGGCTGGACAGTGACGACGGAGTTTGTGGTCACTGTCCAGCCTGTTTGTTTTTGTGGCGGAGATGGGGGCGGATGTGGGAGCAACTGTCTCCACCGTGATCCTTGCCTCGATGTCACCCGTTCGCGGTCGCGACCGGCCCCACGGACACGCCTACGCCGGCAGGCCTCGCGGCCTGCATCGCCGCGGGGGCGCGCCTCCCACAGGGTTTCGGCATAGGCGGGCGCTTCGTGGGAGGGCCCGGACGATGCCTTTCGATCCGGGTACAGCGGATCGCCACGGTTCGAATGCGAAAGGCCGGCTGGCCGGAAAGGAAGCAACAAGGCCTGTGTGAGCTCTGGCCTGACACGCAGCCCGGTGCCAGCCCCATTCGCGCACGTACTCGGCATCCCCCAGACGCCTCTACGCCATCGCTGGTGCCGCCGAGTGAACGAATCGTCGTGTTCGCCCCTCACTCGCCGCCGCGAACCCGCCCCACCACCTCCTGCGGGTCCGGATGCACCAGCACCTCGGCCCTCGGGTAGTGCTGCCGGATCGCCCTCTCGACCGCGTCGCACAGATCGTGCGCCCGCGACAGCGGCAGCTCGCCGGGCAGTTCCAGGTGTAGCTGGACGAACCAGCGGGTGCCGGACATCCGCGTGCGCAGGTCGTGGCAACCGAGCACGCCGGGCACGTCACAGGCCAGCCGGTGCATGTCCTCGGCGATTTCCGGGTCGAGTTCCTTGTCCATCAGGATCGAACTGGCCTCGCGCAGGATGCCGGTGGCGCTCCAGAAGATGTACAGCGCGATGGCCACGCCGAACACCGCGTCCAGCCGCTCCCAGCCGTAGGCCGCGAACAGCAGAGCGACGAGGATGCTGCTGTTGAGCAGCAGGTCCGAGCGGTAATGCAGCGAATCGGCGCGCACCGCGGTGGAGCCGGTCAGCTTCACCACGTGGCGCTGGAAGAACAGCAGGCCGAGGGTCACCACCAGCGACAGCACCATCACCGCGATGCCGAGGGTCGGCGCCTGCAGCGGCTCGGGATTGAGCAGCCGGTCGAAGCCCTGCAGGCCGACCAGGATCGCGCTGACACAGATGAATGCCGACTGCCCCAGCCCGGCCAGGGCCTCGGCCTTGCCGTGGCCGTAGCGGTGGTCCTCGTCGGCCGGGCGCAGCGAGTAATGCACCGCCAGCAGGTTGAGCAGCGAGGCGGCACCGTCGAGCAGCGAGTCGGTGAGGCCCGCCAGCAGGCTGACCGAACCGCTCAGCCACCAGGCGATCGCCTTGGCCAGCGCCAGGCCGAGCGCCACGCAAAGCGCGGCGACCGTGGCCAGGCGCATCAATCGGGCGTGAGAAGGAGCGACCGTCATCCGCACTCCGGAAGGCGACGGCGTCGGAGCCGTCGGGTGGTGGGGGCAGGGGCGAGGGACGTGGCCGTCCGGGTGGCCGGCCACCGCGCCTCGCCCGAAGGCGACACCCTCAGGCGGCCGGGCGCAGGCCGTACGCGGCCAGTTGCTCGACGCTGCCACCCTGGCGGACCAGGCGCGGGTCGTCGAGCGGCAGGCTGCGACCGGTTTCCGCTTCGATGATGGCTTTCAGGCGGGCATGGTCGATGGTCCCGTCGGCACCGATGGCTTCGCGCAGGCGCTCGGGGGCGACGCTGTATTCCTCGTCCGGCAGGTAGATGGCGCCGGTGGCGAAGTCGATGCCGAAGGCGATCAGGCCGGGGATCAGGTAGAACAGCAGGCCGATGGCGTTGAGCGCAGCGACCGCCGGGTCGATGCGGCCGTCGATCTGGCCGCGCCGGTCCGGGTAGAACAGGGTGCCGCAGGCCGTCAGCTGGGTGAACAACGCGGCGGCCACGACGCCGCCGATGACGCGAGTACGGATACGCATGGGGGACCTCCTGGAAAGTGGGCGGAACTATACAAGGGCAGAATGACATTTCTCCAGATCGGACCCCGGCGCCCGCGCCGGTGTTCGAACCGGGTGGCGGCAAACCTGCCGCACGGGCAGGCGCCGCCTGTGCTCCGGTGCTTCAGGCCGGGTCCGGCAGGGCCTCGCAGACCTGGTTTTCCGGCGTCCTGGATGCCGGCGGGGTCAGCGGCAGGGAGACCGAGAAGGCGGCGCCCTGCGGCACGTCGGCGAGCAGCTCGATGGCGCCGCCGTGGAGCTCGACGATCTGCCGGGTGATGTACAGCCCCAGCCCGAGCCCGGCGTAGGCGGAGGCCGAGCGGGCCCGTTCGAAGCGCTGGAAGATCCGCTCCCGCGCCTCGGCGGGCACGCCGACGCCGTGGTCGCGCACCAGCAGGTGGGCCATGCCGTCCTCCTCCCACACGGAGACCTCGATCGGCTTGCCGGCACCGAACTTGATCGCATTGCTCAGCAGGTTGGTGAACACCTGCTCGACGCGCAGCGCATCCCAGTGGCCGCAGACGTCGCCGGCGACGTGCAGGCTGATCGGCGTTCCGGCCTTTTCCGCGTCGCGCGCATGGCGCTGCACCAGTTCGCCGGCGATCTCGGACAGGTTCAGCGGCTCGGGCGAGATCCTGAACTGCCCGCCGCTGATCCGGGAGACGTCCAGCAGTTCATCCAGCAGCCTCACCAGCCGGCTGATCTGGCGTCTCAGCATGCCGGTCAGTTCGCCCTTTCGCCCCCCCTCGGCGCCGCCTTCCTTGGCCAGCTGACGCTCGAGCAGTTCGGCCTGCAGGCTCAGCGAGGTCAGGGGCGTGCGCAGCTCGTGGGCGGCGATGGAGAGGAATTCGTCGCGCGCCTCCACGTCGCTCAGGGCCTTCTGGTAGAGGAACTGCTGCATGGCCTCGGCCTGCTTGCGGTCGGTGATGTCGCGCGCCGTGGCGATGATCCGCGGCCGGTGGCCTTCCACCAGCTGCAGGGAAAGCTCCACCTGGACGCTCTCGCCGTTCTGCCGCAGGCAGCTGGCTTCCACGGCGGCCTTGCGGGCGGCCTGCGGGGCGAGCATGGCGCGCAGGTCCTCGTCGCGAAAGCGCGGGATCAGCTGCGCCACCGGGTGCCCCAGGAGCTCGTCGGGCGAATAGCCGAGCAGCAGGCCGGCGCCGTCGTTGGCGTATTCCACCGTCCCGCTGTCGGCGCTGAAGATCAGCACCGCATCCAGGGTGGTGTCCAGCACGTCCTTGAACTCGGCCAGGGTGCTTTGCAGACGGGTCTGCTCGTCGACGTCGGTGAAGGTGCCGAGCCAGGAAAGCAGCTCGCCGCTGGCGTCACGCTCCGGCAGTGCGCGGCCCAGGTGCCAGCGATAGCTGCCGTCGTGCCGGCGCAGGCGGCACAGCACCTCGAGCGGCCGTCCGGTCTTCAGGCTGAAATCCCAGTCCGCGCCGCACGTGCCCCAGTCTTCCGGGTGCAGGGCGTCGAGCCAGGTGTCTGCGACGCGGTCGGCGGGGGCGCCGGTGTATTCGAACCAGCCGCGGTTGAAGTATTCGGTGCGGCCGTCGTTGCTGGCCGTCCACACCATGTGCGGTACCGACTCGGCGAGGTTGCGGTAGCGCCGCTCGCTGGCCAGCTGCAGCTCGCCGTAGCGCGCCTCGCTCTGCCGGCGCTCGGCCTCGACCAGCAGCTCGGACTGCTGGCGGATGCGCTGACGCTGCCGGTAGAGTTCGGTGAACACCGCGACCTTCGCGCGCACCATCTTCGGCATCAGCGGCTTGATGAGGTAGTCCGCGGCGCCCACGTCGTAGGCCTTCTCGATGAAGGCCGGGTCCATCGCCTCGGCCGTCAGGAAGATGATCGGCACCGAGGCCGTACGTTCGTATTCCTTGATCAGGGTCGCCAGCTCGAAGCCGTCGACCCTGGGCATGATCACGTCCAGCAATATCACCGCACACTCGGTGTGCAGCAGATGGCGCAGGGCTTCCTGCTCGCAGGAGGCTTCCAGTATCCGGTAGTCCGGTGAATCCAGAATCGCCCTCAACGCCAGCCGATTTTCAGCGCGGTCATCGACCACCAACACATTTACAGGGGCGTTCTCATGCCGGTCCTGGGCCATCATTCCTCCAGAGCTCTGACAAGTGGCGCACGTAGTGCCGCACGTATCATTCGGCGTCCGCGGCGGCGTACCTTGTCGGTTCAGGCCGCCGGGACATTCGGTTCAGTTTTTTTTGCCACTCATTCAGCCGGTTCGGCCGGAACCTTCGCATTCTGCGCCTGGCCCTTGGCACCGGCCGCGGCGAGCGCCGCGCGGGTCCGCGGATACAGCCAGACGCGCAGCAGGGACAGCAGCTGTTCGGTGTGCACCGGCTTGGAGATGTAGTCCGAGGCGCCGGCTTCCAGGCACTTCTCGCGGTCGCCCTTCATGGCCTTGGCGGTCAGCGCGATGATCGGCAGCGACTTGAACTTCGAGAGTTTGCGGATCGCCCGGATCGTCTCGTAGCCGTCCATCTCCGGCATCATGATGTCCATCAGCACCAGGTCGATGTCCGGGGTTTTCTTCAGCAGCGCGATGCCGTCCTTGCCGTTCTCGGCGGAGAGCACCTGGACGTGCCGGCGTTCGAGCACGGCGTTGAGCGAGAAGATGTTGCGCAGGTCGTCGTCCACCACCAGCACCTTCTTGCCGGTCAGCAGCGGCTCCATCCTGCGCACCTGCTCGAGGATCCTGCGCTGGGGCTCCGGCAGGCTTGCCTCGTTCTGATGCAGGAACAGCGTCACCTCGTCCAGCAGCCGCTCGAGCGAGTCGGCGGGCTTGACCGCCAGGCCCTGCGGGAGCTTCCCGAGCAGGCCGCTGCCGGACTGCCCGCCGGCACCGTACAGGACCACCGGCAGGCCGCGCAGCTCCGGCTCCCTGGCGAGCTGCTCGAGCACTTGCCGGCCGGTATCCGCCATGCCGGCGTCCAGCACCAGACAGTCGACCCGGGACTGGCGAATCTTGCGCAGCGCATCGGCACCGCTCTTGGCCTTCGAGATTTTCACGCCCTTGGTGTCGATCAGCCCGAGGATGCGCTGGTACTCGGCTTCGTCTTCCTCCAGCACCAGCAGGTTCCGGCTCTTGCGCGCGAGGAAGGCGTCGATCCGGGCGAACGCGCGGCCCAGCTCGACTTCGTCCGCCGGCTTGGCGATGGTGGCCAGCGCGCCCAGGGTGCGGCCGCGCTCCTCCTCGCCTTCGATGGAAATGATCTGCACCGGGATATGGCGGGTGGCGACGTCGTGCTTGAGCAGGTCGAGCACGGTCCAGCCGCTCATGTCGGGCAACTGAATGTCGAGGGTGATGGCGTCCGGCCGATACTGGCGCGCCAGGGCCAGGCCGGCCTGGCCCTGCGAGGCCACCAGCGCCTTGAAGCCGCGCTCGTTGGCGAAATCGCGCAGGATGCGCCCGAAGTAGGGATCGTCCTCAATGATCAGCACCACGCGGTCGCCCTTCTCGATCCCGTAGCGGTCGTCGTTGACCCCGGCGGTGACCAGCGGGGGCAGGGCGCTCTCGCGCGGCTCCTGATGCGCCTCGGCGGTGGCCCGCGCCGGCGCCGGCAGGGCGACGCGCTGGGCCGCATCGGCAGCCGGGGCGCCCTGTTCGTCGCGCGCGCCGTCCGGCTCGCTGCCGAAGGAGGCGATGTAGTGCAGCGGCAGGAAGAGGGTGAACACGCTGCCCTGGCCGGGCGCGCTGCGCAGGGTGATCTCGCCGCCCAGCAGCGAGGCCAGCTCGCGGCTGATCGCCAGGCCCAGCCCGGTGCCGCCGTAGCGGCGGCTGGTGGTGCCGTCGGCCTGCTGGAAGGCTTCGAAGACCGCGCCCTGCTTCTCCGGGGCGATGCCGATGCCGGAGTCGCTGACGGTGAAGGCCACCACCGAGGCGGCCCGGTCGAGGGTCGCGTGCCCGACGGTCCAGCCTTCGGTTTCCGGGCGGACGGTCAGGCTGACGTTACCCTCGGAGGTGAACTTGAAGGCGTTCGACAGCAGGTTCTTGAGGATCTGCTTGAGCCGGCGCTCGTCGGTGAACAGCGAGGACGGCAGGCCCTTGGTCAGGCGGATGGTGAAATCCAGGTTCTTGTCTTCGGCGATGTGGCGGAAGGTCTGCTCGACGAAGCCGCGGACGTCGGCGAACTTCACCTCGTCGATGTCGGCCACGACCATGCCCGACTCGATCTTGGACAGGTCGAGGATGTCGTTGATGAGGTTCAGCAGGTCGCTGCCGGAGGCGAAGATGGTGCCGGCGTATTCCACCTCCTTCTCGCTGAGGTGCTGGTCCGGGTTCTCCTTCAGCTGCTGGGCCAGCAGCAGCAGGCTGTTGAGCGGCGTGCGCAGCTCGTGCGACATGTTGGCGAGGAATTCGGACTTGTACTTGGAGGTCAGCGACAGCTGCGCGGCCTTTTCCTCCAGCGAACGCTTGGCCAGCTCGACCTCGTGGTTCTTGCGTTCCACCTCGGCGTTCTGGTCGGCCAGCAGGCGGGCCTTCTCTTCCAGCTCCTCGTTGGTCTGCTGCAGTTCTTCCTGCTGGCTCTGTAGCTCGTGGGCCATCTTCTGCGATTGCTGCAGCAGCGCCTCGGTTCGGGAATTGGCCTCGATGTTGTTGAGGACGATGCCGATACTCTCGGTGAGCTGTTCGAGGAAGGCCAGGTGGGTGGGGCTGAAGCGCTCGAAGGAGGCCAGCTCGATCACCGCCTTGGTGGTGCCCTCGAACATCACCGGCAGCGCCACGATGTTCAGCGGCGGCGCCTCGCCCAGGCCGGAACTGATCTGCACGTAGTCGCTGGGCACGTTGGTCAGCAGGATACGCTCGTTCTCCAGCGCGCATTCGCCCACCAGGCCCTCGCCCAGGCGGAACTGCCGGGACAGGTGCTTGCGCTCCTTGTAGGCGTAGCTCGCCTGCAGCGCCAGGACCGCCTCGTCGCCGTCGCGGCTCATGCCGTAGAAGGCGCCGTGGTGGGAGTTCACCAGCGGCGCCAGCTCGGAGAGGATCAGCTTGCACACGGTGAGCATGTCGCGCTGGCCCTGCAGCAGGCGTGTGAAGCGCGCCAGGTTGGTCTTCAGCCAGTCCTGCTCGGTGTTCTTGTCGGTGGTCTCCCGCAGGTTGCGGATCATCTCGTTGATGTTGTCTTTGAGGAGCGCCACTTCGCCTTCGGCGGCGACCCGGATCGACCGCGTCAGGTCGCCCTTGGTCACCGCGGTCGCCACTTCGGCGATCGCCCGTACCTGGGTGGTGAGGTTGGCGGCCAGCTGGTTCACGTTCTCCGTGAGGTCCTTCCAGGTACCGGCGGCGCCCGGCACCTTGGCCTGGCCGCCCAGCTTGCCCTCCACGCCCACCTCGCGGGCCACGCTGGTCACCTGGTCGGTGAAGGTCGCCAGCGTGTCGATCATGCTGTTGATGGTGTCGGCCAGGGCGGCGATTTCGCCCTTGGCCTCCACCGAGAGCTTCTTCTTCAGGTCGCCGTTGGCGACCGCGGTCACGACCCGGGCGATACCGCGCACCTGGTCGGTGAGGTTGGTCGCCATCAGGTTCACGTTGTCGGTCAGGTCCTTCCAGGTACCGGCGACGCCAGCGACCTGCGCCTGGCCGCCGAGCTTGCCCTCGGTACCTACTTCACGGGCTACCCGGGTCACTTCCGCGGCGAAGGTCCGCAGCTGCTCCACCATGCCGTTGATGGTGTTCTTCAGCTCGGAGATCTCGCCCTTGGCCTCGACGGTGATCTGCTTGGAGAGGTCGCCGTTGGCCACCGCGGTGGTCACCAGAGCGATGTTTCGCACCTGGCCGGTGAGGTTGCCGGCCATCTGGTTCACGTTCTCGGTGAGTTCCTGCCAGGTGCCGGCGACGCCGGCGACCTGCGCCTGGCCGCCGAGCTTGCCCTCGGTACCCACCTCGCGGGCCACCCGGGTCACCTCCGCGGCGAAGGTACGGAGCTGCCCCACCATGCCGTTGATGGTGTTCTTCAGCTCGGAGATCTCGCCCTTGGCCTCGACGGTGATCTGCTTGGAGAGGTCGCCGTTGGCCACCGCGGTGGTCACCAGGGCGATGTTTCGTACCTGGCCGGTGAGGTTGCCGGCCATCTGGTTCACGTTCTCGGTGAGTTCCTGCCAGGTGCCGGCGACACCGGCGACCTGCGCCTGGCCGCCGAGCTTGCCCTCGGTGCCCACCTCGCGGGCCACCCGGGTCACTTCGGAGGCGAAGGAGCCGAGCTGGTCCACCATGGTGTTGATCACGTCCTTGATCTGCAGGATCTCGCCTTTCACGTCCACGGTGATCTTCTGGCTGAGGTCGCCGCGGGCGATGGCGGTCGCCACCTTGGACACGTCGCGCAGCTGAACCGTCAGGTTGCCGGCCATGGCGTTCACGTTGTCGGTCAGGTCCTTCCAGGTGCCGGCGACGCCGGCGACCTGCGCCTGGCCGCCCAGCTTGCCCTCGGTGCCCACCTCGCGGGCCACGCGGGTCACTTCGGAGGCGAAGGAGCCGAGCTGGTCCACCATGGTGTTGATCACGTCCTTGATCTGCAGGATCTCGCCTTTCACGTCCACGGTGACCTTCTGGCTGAGGTCGCCGCGGGCGATGGCGGTCGCCACCTTGGACACGTCGCGCAGCTGGACGGTCAGGTTGCCGGCCATGGCGTTCACGTTGTCGGTCAGGTCCTTCCAGGTGCCGGAGACGCCGGCCACCTGCGCCTGGCCGCCGAGCTTGCCGTCGGTGCCCACCTCGCGGGCCACGCGGGTCACCTCGGAGGCGAAGGATGCGAGCTGGTCGACCATCTTGTTGACGATCATGGCGATGCGCATGAACTCGCCCTGCATCGGCTTGCCGTCCGCCTCGAGCACCATCCGCTGGGTCAGGTCGCCCTTGGCCACCGCGCCGATCACCCGCGCCATCTCGGTACTCGGGCGGCCGAGGTCGGCCACCAGCGTATTGATCGACTCCACCTGCCGCGCCCAGCCGCCGCTCACCGCGCCCAGCGACAGGCGCTCGGACAGCTTGCCCTCGCGGCCGACGACCTCGCTGAGCCGCGCCAGCCCGCTGGAGGCGTTCTCGTTGAGCTCGATGATGTCGTTCAGGACGTCGGCGATCTTGCCGTCCACGCCGGTCCAGTCCAGCGGCATGCGCACGGAGAAGTCGCCTTTTTTCACCGCCGTGAGGACCGTCAACAACAACCTGCGGTCGAATTCGCCCTCGTTCGCCTGTCCCTGAACCACCGTACTCATGTTTGTTCTCTTTTCTGATTGGATAACAACGCCGGCGGTCCGCGGACACGGCCGGCACTCCGTCGTTTTGCGATCGGCGGGCAACAGGGTTGCGTTTCCGCCGCGCATGCACGCGACCGGGCCCTTTCGAGGCGCCGGGACACTCATAATGTGGGCGCTAGTGTAGGGGCGAATTTCCGCAAAGTGCCATCATTCGCTTCGCTGGAACGAGATTTCCCCCACCGCTCCGCCAGCACGGGACGATGCGGGGCGTCTGGTACGCGGCCTGGGCCACGCCGGACCCCGTCACGCCTATAATGCCGGCCCCCGGCCTCTGGAGCCTCGCATGCTGCCGCTACCGATCGATGACGCCCTGCCAGCCCTGCGCCAGGCCCTGCGCGGGCGCGACGAGGCCGTGCTGGAGGCGCCGCCTGGTGCCGGCAAGACCACCCGCGTGCCGCTCGCGCTGCTCGACGAACCCTGGCTCGCCGGGCAGCGCATTGTCATGCTCGAGCCACGCCGGCTGGCTGCCCGCGCCGCCGCCGAACGCCTGGCCGAGGAGCTCGGCGAGCGGGTAGGGCAGACGGTCGGCTATCGCATCCGCCTGGAGAGCCGGGTCGGCCCGACCACCCGCATCGAGGTGGTCACCGAGGGCATCCTCGCCCGCCGCCTGCAGGACGACCCGGCGCTGGACGGCGTCGGGCTGGTGATCTTCGACGAATTCCACGTTTTGCTAAATGCGCAGGAAGTCGCATTGTCTTGTCAGAAAAGCCAGCCACGTCTCGCCTCAGGCTTTGGTAGCTGCCAGTAGGTGGAGTCGGGTAGGTGCTATTGCGCACTACTCAATCTCCTTGGCAGCAAAGCGCAATGCCGACCGCATCCACTCCGGCATCTTGCAGGCCCGGAGCTTCATCAGCTCTTCGCCGCTCAGCGCACTAACAATCTTGGAAACCACATTAGCGGACAGCCCTTCTTTCCCGATGTAGTAGAGAGCAGTAAGCGCCACACCTACCGTCGTGCCGGCGTGCTGCAAGCGGTCCTTGGATACGTGGCGGAGGCGAACCACCGCATTGCCAACCTTGATCTCGCGAGTAGATCCGCTGGTGTAAAAGGTCGGCAACACCTGCATCTGTGTGCTGAGGCCCAACCTCCGAACAGCCTCCGCGCCGTGTATCTGGATCGTCTCGCCGTTCGCCTTCGTGATGACCTCCACGACAGCCAGCGGACTCGGGCGCACCACCCTGCCGGTGTACTTGCTCATTTTGGGGCGCATGTAGACACCGCGAGCGACTCGCTCCAGCGTGCCTGATTGCACCAGCCTAGAAAGCGCTTTATTAATCGACGCACGGGAACCGACCTGCGCGAACACCGCGCCGGCAAATGGCCTCCCCTTTGGCATGTGCTTGACTCGATTTAAAATAGCTTGCGCGACGGACATATGAGCCCCAAAAAGTCAGAATCCACATATTTTCTGACGCCCACAAAAACTATAAGCCCTGCCAAAAACAGGACCTCCAGGCCAGCCACTGGGGACAGAGGGACAGCAAGATCAACACTCACTGTGCGGCCACGGAACCGGCCCCTCACACAGCCTCGCTGAGTAATCAGTCAGGTTCGACTAGAGCTCTCAACTCCTCACCAACCTTCTCCAGGAGCTGCTCAAAACTTTCAGGAGCTTCGGATCCAAGCAAGTAGGTCAGGGCCAAGAGGGTGACAGGGTGAGTGTCGAGCACCGTGCAGAGGCTATCGAGCTTTTCGAGAGTCGGGCTCGTTGCCCCGCGCTCCAGCATGCTGACGAAGGTACGACTGCTAACGAGCGAGAAATCTTCCTGTGCCAGCCCCCTACGCTGCCGCACGAGCCTCAACGCTTTCCCGAACGAATCCCGGACTTCCATTTTGCTGCTCCGCAAAATGGAACGATGAAGCGCGATTGAACAATATATGACTACAAAATATATTGTTCATCAATCAAGTACAATTATCATTAGGAGATTGGCGCGTGTTCAAAACCAGTCGGAATGCGGAACTGCTTCCTGGGCTCTCAACAGCGCCAGATGGCGTGCAGTTCTGGTCATATGTCGAGCTAGAGATGACCTGGCCCTGGTTCTACCTGCAGATCGTTGAGGACGATGGAAACGCGGCCTTTCGAAGCATGCTAATGGTTCCGTCGGTTCCATTGCTGGAACAGGTCATAGCTGCGCAGACCGAGCACGCCTGGCTGGAGCAGGCGTATCTTGTGAGTCCCGGGCATATGAACGAGGTGGGTCGCTGGTTGATGGAGCCGTTACTGGAGATCCTTTCAATTCGTGATGCACAAGGTAGCGAGCTTGGGCACCAGTACCGAGTGGAGGGAGATCGCACGTACTCAACCTCAGCGTGTCAGTCTCTCGGCAGTCGAATTAGTAAACACGTGATCTTCTCTGCTGCATTACATCTGCGAGGCTAACGCCCCACTTCCTACCCGTATCCATAGTCCCATCTGAACCGAGCTCAGTTGTCTTTCCAGAATTCGCTCCGCTGCACAAGGCCGAACTCATCGCCAGTCCTATCGGGATTCTCGTCGAACATGGTGTTGACCATACGCTCGCGGCGGAGACCACTCAGCGCTCGGAAAAAGCAGGCCTCACAGAGATGCACCTCATAACGCTCGCCATCATGCAAACACGATTTGCTGTTGGATGAGCATCACTTCGACGATGCCACCGATGACCGCGTCCGAGGAGAACTTTCAGAGCTCTTGCCCAACCAGGTCTACGAGGTAGAACGGCAACCTTTTTTGGGCCTGATGAGCGGATTGACCAACTACACCATGGCTGACGAGTTTCGCGTAAAGCAGGCGCTCGATATCGCTGTTGCGACCGGTGATTTGCTGGCGGTCGGTAAGGATGGCAAGACCAGGCGTCGCAAGGGCACTAGCATCAAATCCAGTGATATTCTGATAGCTCCCCCGCAGAGACCCATCTTCTTCGTGCCACAGCTGAAGAAATCCAGCTCGGAGAACTGAGGTTCGGCACCGCTCCTTGCTCGGTGGCTCGCCTTAACCGCATCGGTACCGGTAGCTTGGCCCATCGCGTGAAATGCCGAGCATTTCGCTCTAGGGGTCTGGCGCGTCGATCAAATAGCCCATCCCACGCGCGGTTTGTATGAGCTTAGGTTCGAACTCATCATCGATTTTTGCTCTCAGCCGTCGTACCGCCACCTCAATCACATTGGTATCGCTGTCGAAATTCATGTCCCATACTTGGGAGGCGATAAGGGACTTTGAGAGCACTTCCCCGCGACGCCGAAGTAATAGCTCAAGAAGTGCGAATTCCTTTGCAGTTAGGTCTATTCGTTTCCCCGATCGCGTAACTCGACGCCTGAGCAGATCGACCTCAAGGTCGAGGAGTTTGAGTATTGTTTGGTTGGGGACATTATTGCCGCGGCGAAGCAACGTACGGATCCTGGCTAGCAATTCGGAGAAGGCGAACGGCTTGATGAGATAATCATCAGCGCCCAACTCCAATCCCTTTACTCGATCCTGAACCCCGTCTCGGGCGGTGAGAAAGAGCACGGGAACCTCATTACCAGCAGCGCGGACTTTCTGTAAAACCTGCCACCCATCCAGGCCAGGCATCATCACGTCTAAGATGAGCAAGTCGTATGTGGTATGAAGCGCGTGCTGAGCAGCATCGGTCCCGTTTTCAACTCTATCGACTGTGAAGCCTGCCTCTGAAAGCCCCTGCTGTAGGTAGGTGCCTGTTTTCGGCTCGTCTTCAGCAACAAGAAGCTTCATGAAAGTATTCCCTCCGGCATTTGGAGCAGTGTGCCGATTGTCAGGGCGTGCAGCCAGTACCTTACAGAAACGTAATGCTCGCATCATCTGTCTGACAGCTTGTAGCGTTAACGTCTACATCAGCAGTTGCTCCCACACTCTGCTTTTTGGCCTTTTCCATGCTCCTTTGGCCTATCGGCGCCTAGATGGCGCCCTTTTTTTGCCCGCTGGAAACAAGACCTATTTGCCTGAACGAAAAGGCACCATGCACGCTACCTGCGCTTTCGCTTGGGCTCACTGCTTTTATGCATTACTGACGAAACCGTAATGTCTAAATCAGGCTTCTGACAGGAACGCTCGGTTAGCTTAGACACAGGACCAAGCCAAAGCCCCTATTTATGGAGCTGCGCTGGGTCTCCCATGTCTTCGAACGAGGTAACAAGTAATGAAATTCTTCAGATCCGTTTCTGTACTGCTCGCCATCGCAGCAAGCTCTTCCTATGCAATGGCAGAAGGTGGTGGTGATCGTACCTTTGCTCGTATGGAGCAGGCTCGCCAAATAGCGATCGCTAGTTATCAGGCTGACCAGAAGGACCAAGCCCAGGAGGTAGCCTCAAAAGCAACTTCAGCGAAGCACGCCCACGCTAATTGCTGAAGCGAAACCTTACGCAACTGTGACCATGCACCTTGAGTATCGTTGCAACCGGATCCTTGCACGGAAATCAAAAGCCATTGCGCAGCTTCCACCTGGAGATTGACATGCTCACAGGCGATTTTTTGGGCGATTTCTGAAGCGCTTTAAGCTTACAAAAATGTAATCCCGCGTCTTTCTTAGGCATGCCATATTTACGATTAAAGGCGAGTCGCTTGATAAGACAGACCGTGCGCGAGTTTCTAAGATCAATTAACGCTGGCAACACCAACCTTACGGCTGGTTTCGGCTTGGCTCCTTAGTTTGATTGGAACCTACACATGCAACGTAAAACCTCTAGGCGAACCTTTGTTAAAGGCTTGACTGCCGCAGGCATCCTTGGCGGTCTTGGCTTGTGGCGAGCTCCGGTCTGGGCAGTGACTAGCCCAGGCCAGCCCAGCGTACTAAGTGGCACGGAGTTCGATCTGCTGATTGGGGAGACGCCGGTCAATATCACCGGCGCGGCCCGGACAGCGATGACTATCAATGGGACCATCCCAGGGCCGCTTCTACGTTGGCGTGAAGGGGATACCGTCACGCTGCGAGTCAGAAATAAGTTGAGCGAAGATACATCGATTCACTGGCACGGCATGATCCTGCCGGCCAACATGGATGGCGTGCCTGGATTGAGCTTCCACGGCATCGCTCCCGATGGCATGTATGTCTACAAGTTTCAGGTTAAACAGAACGGTACCTATTGGTACCACAGTCATTCAGGCCTACAAGAGCAGCTTGGTGTCTATGGTCCCTTGGTCATCGATGCGAAGGATCCCGAACCGTTCAGCTATGACCGCGACTATGTGGTGATGTTGACTGATTGGTCCGATGAGGATCCCGCTCGAATCCTTTCTAAGCTCAAGAAGCAGTCCGATTATTACAACTTCCACAAGCGCACTGTCGGAGACTTCATTAACGATGTGAGCGAAGACGGCTGGGCCGCTACGATTGCGAATCGGAAAATGTGGGCTCAGATGAAAATGAGTCCCACCGACCTCGCCGACGTAAGCGGCTACACCTATACCTATCTAATGAACGGCCAAGCACCCGACGGGAACTGGACCGGCATCTTTAAGCCCGGCGAGAAGCTTCGTCTGCGGTTCATCAACGGCTCGGCCATGAGCTATTTCGATGTCCGCATTCCAGGGCTGAAGATGACTGTAGTCGCAGCCGATGGCCAATACGTCAACCCAGTTAGCGTCGACGAATTCCGCATTGCCGTGGCAGAAACCTACGATGTGATTGTCGAGCCTGCGACCGAGGAGGCTTACACGATCTTCGCCCAATCGATGGATCGCACAGGATACGCCCGTGGCACGCTAGCGGTTGCCGAAGGGCTGAGCGCTCCTGTTCCAGAAACCGATCCTCGACCACTAATCACCATGGACGACATGGGGATGGATCACGGCAGCATGGGCGGTATGGCGGGCATGGACCATGGCGGCGACATGGGCGCGATGGACCATAGCAACATGTCCGGCATGAACCACGGTGACATGCAAGGGATGGGCGACATGGGCGCAATGGCCGGCATGGATCACAGCAAAATGGGTGGGATGTCCGGGATGGACCACTCTGGAATGGCTGGGATGAGCGCAGGTATGCAATCGCACCCGCCCTCAGAGTCCAATAACCCACTGGTGGACATGCAGACCATGAGCCCAACTCATAGGCTGAACGATCCCGGTATTGGCTTACGAGACAACGGCCGCCGAGTCCTGACCTATAGCGACTTGAGAAGCACTTTCCCCGATCCGGACGGCCGTGAGCCCAGTCGGACGATCGAACTCCATCTCACCGGCCACATGGAGAAGTTCTCCTGGTCATTTGACGGTATAGAGTTCTCTGATTCGGAGCCCCTGCGGCTCAAATATGGCGAGCGGGTACGCATCACTTTGGTCAACGACACCATGATGACCCATCCGATTCATCTGCATGGTATGTGGAGCGATCTTGAAGATGAGAATGGAAAGTTCATGGTTCGCAAGCACACGATCGACATGCCTCCAGGTTCGAAGCGCAGCTACCGCGTGACAGCCGATGCGCTCGGGCGTTGGGCTTATCACTGTCACCTACTGCTTCACATGGAAATGGGCATGTTTCGTGAAGTCCGAGTGGACGAGTAAGAGGAACTTTATATGGGAAATTTTACGAAGCGTAAAACTCTTATCGGCAGCGCGTTAATGTTCAGTCTGCTGGGCGTAATGAATATGTCAGCTGCGTTTGCAGAGCAAAAGCATGATCAGCACAAGCAATCATCGGCTTCATCGCAGAATCCAGGCAACAAGCCGGCATCTCAGACACAAGGCACCTCTAACTCAAAAATGAACCACGACGACATGGATCATGGCTCGATGGACCATGGAGAAATGGAGCACGGCAAGATGGATCATGACCCCAAGGCCACTGATACTGAGGTGGATTCGCACCATGACCACTAGACCTTCTCGCTTTGCTCTGATTGCGCTCGGAGTTTCGTTGAGCGCAGCGGCTGGAGGGACAGCCAACGCTGCCGAGATGATGGATCATTCGATGCATCAAACCCCTCCTGCTGAGGCAGCTCAAGCCCCTGCATCTTCAGCGAAGCCCGCAGCTAAGAATCATGGCTCCGGTGGGCAAACGGACCATTCTGCGATGGGTCATGGTGCGATGGACCATAGCACGATGAACCATGGCCAAATGAAGCATGACGATACGCTCGAAATGCCCGGCATGGTTCATCCCTCGTTCATTCCAGTATTGACCGATGCGGATAGAGAAGCGGCTTTCCCTGGTCTTCAAGGTCATACAGTCCATGACAAGTATCTGGCCTGGTTCCTTCTGCTAGATCAACTTGAGTACCAGAACGCAAATGAAGGTAGCACCCTCAGTTGGGAAGCTACTGCCTGGGTTGGTGGCGATATCAATCGGTTCTGGTTTCGCTCGGAAGGTGAGCGAACGAATGGCGTTACTGAAGATGCGGAAATTCAGGCGCTCTACGGGCGTGCCATCAGCCCCTGGTGGGATGTGGTAGCAGGTGTTCGCCAGGACTTTAAGCCCGAGTCGCCGCAGACGTGGGCGGCTTTAGGCGTCCAGGGGATGGCTCTGTATAACTTTGAGGCGGAAGCCACCGCCTTCGTCGGTGAAGGTGGGCAGACAGCAGCACGTTTTGAAGGCGAGTACGACATTCTCCTCACTAACCGGCTGATCCTCCAACCGACTGCCGAGCTCAATTTCTATGGCAAGGACGATCCTGCGCGCGGAGTAGGCGCTGGTCTCGCAAACACAGAGGTGGGGCTCCGCCTCCGATACGAAATCGTTCGTGAGTTCGCACCGTACATCGGCGTCACGTGGAGCCGGGCATACGGTAATACCGCCGATATGGCGAGAGATGAAGGCGAAGACGTAGATGAGGCGCGGTTCGTTGCTGGCATCAGGCTTTGGTTTTAAGGACCCTAGATGAAAAGAATAATTATTAGCTTCGCTGCCTTCTGCGCACTAGGCCTGTTGGTGGTGGCCGGTGTTGTTTTCTCGGGACTAATAAACGTTGCCGCGGATGATCCTCATACGGGAGTCGTGCACGCATTCCTGGAAACTGCTCGCAATCGCTCGATTGAGGTTCGCTCCGAAGACATAGTCGTGCCATCTCTCGACGATGAAGACCAAATCCGCGCCGGGGCGGGGAACTACGACTCGATGTGTGTGGGTTGTCATTTGGCGCCAGGCATGGCTGAGACCGAGCTAAGCAATGGCCTTTATCCCGCTCCACCCAGCCTGGCTGAAGCGGGGCCATACGATGACCCAGCAAAAACATTTTGGGTCATCAAGCATGGCATTAAGGCCACTGGGATGCCCGCGTGGGGTAAAAGCATGGCTGACCCGTACATCTGGGGAATGGTGGCTTTTCTGCAGAAGCTTCCTGAGTTAGATGAAGGAGCGTATCGAGCACTCGTTGCGTCTAGCGGTGGTCACCAGCATGGTGGTGGGGAGACCCCAGCTGGGCATAGTGAGCAACACGGCGAGATGGCCTCGGGCGACCACCATCAGGGCGACAGTGGCGGCTCGGATCACCATGGCTCCAGCAGCACAGGTGGAGCATCCGGCCAATCAGGCTCCGGTCATCATGGTAATAACGAAAGCGATGACCATCATGCGTCCGAGGAGCCCCAGGCGGTTGAGCACAGCAATGGCAGTGACAGTGCCGATGCGGAAGGCAAATCCCCTTCAAAAAACCATGTGCACGCAGACGGGAAGCAACACGAGCACTAACATCCGGTATATGTGTGCCTATGCGGTTCTGATCGAGGCTCTAAGAAAGGCGGTTCAGCAAGCAGAGGATCGGCCCTAGGCCATCCTAGTCGACGCAACGGTACCGGAGGGCTTTGCAATTGCTTCCTTCCTAAAAGTTAGGCCGCAAGGCCAGTAACTTACCTAGTTAAGCGGCTTGCGCTCCGGCCGTTCCCCAACGAATGCTCCCAGTCGTGGCGACAGGGAGCTCCCTCATTTTCAACTCAATCATCTCGAACAGACTAGCGAAGCCGTACAGGCAATCTGACGGCCACATCGCCACCAACTGCGCCCGCAGATCCCCGGTGCGGTTGGACTTACCTTACAACATTGTAATGAGGTTTTTCGAAACGGGCTCGGTAGGAGCGTGTCGTAATTCAGTGTCTGCTAACAGGCTGATGAGCCATATCGGCCAGTAACCAAACGACGAAATACAACTATCGAACCCTGGAGAACGTAAATGACAAACTCAATGTTCGCATCCTGTATCCAAGCTTGTTCGAACTGTGCCCTAGTGTGCGAAATGTGCGCCTCTGCTTGCCTACGCGAGGATGATGTAAAAATGATGGCTCGCTGCATCGAGCTTGACCGCGACTGCGCGGACATTTGCAGGTTGGCTGCCACACTGATGAGCCGCGAAAGTGAATATGCTAAGAAGTTCTGCGCCCTTTGCGCCAAGATCTGCCGTGCATGCGGAGAGGAATGCGCGAAGCATGAAATGGATCATTGCCAAGAGTGTGCGAAGGCGTGCATGAACTGCGCTGAGGAATGTGAGCGTATGGCAGGATAACATCCGTAACTCACTGCTCTGGCACTACTAAATTGGGAGTGTCAGAGCCCCTCGAAGAATAAGAAAAGCCATGGTGCGCTTAATGTTCGCGCCTCCATGACATATCGAAAAAGTGCGTACGATACCCGCAACTGCCAAGAGCGAATCAATCCCTGTCCAGCAGCATTTCATTCCAAAGCGAAATACGATAGTTACGCGCTAGCAACTCTTACTTAGCCACCGATGATCGCCACCGTAACGGTCTATTCTCTTGCCACTGTCTCCCGATTGAGCGCTGAAAACTAATTGAGTGAATTAGCATGAAAGCTCCTGGCAAAAAGGCGGTCCAACAACAACCAAGCGGGCCATGCGACCTTATTTTGCTGGGAGAAAACGAAAATGGTTTTGCGAATATTCCCATCGCAGCGATTGGCTTTGCTGCTAGTACTGCTCGCCGTTCTGCAACTCAGTGGCTGCGCCGTTTCCCCGCGCCTGAAACCAAGCGACCAGCCAAGCGTTGCTCGCAAAACCTTTGTCATCACTGGTGCCTCCAGTGGCTTCGGCCGCGGCGTGGCGCTCAAGCTTGCCGCTCTGCAAGGCGACGTGGTGCTAGCGGCCCGCCGGACCGACGTGCTCGAAGAACTGGCCGCGCAGATACGCATGGCTGGAGGATCGGCACTGGTGGTGACCACCGACGTGAGCAACCCGAACGAGATGCAGGACTTGGCACGAGCCGCCATCGAGCGTTTCGGCAGGATCGACGTTTGGATTAACAACGCTGCGGTCGGAGCGCTGGGTCGTTTCGAGGACGTTCCCGTCGAGGACCATGCGCGGATCGTGGATGTCAATCTTAAGGGCATGATCTATGGCAGCCACGCAGCCATGCGCCAGTTCAGAGCTCAAGGCTTCGGCACGCTTGTCAACGTGGGCTCAGTCGAGAGCGAGATACCGCTGGCTTATCATGCCTCCTCCGCAGCGACCAAAGGTGGCGTCATAAATCTCGGCGCGGCAATCGCTGAGGAGATTCGCCTGAGCGGTAGCGAGACCATCAATGTCGCCACCGTCATGCCCTGGGCTGTGGACACACCGTTTCTGGGAATCAATTTGCCCTTTCTAGTTCATTGATCAGGGACTTCATTTCTGCGATTTCTCGGCGCTGAGCGTCGATGATTTCGTCAGCTAACTTGCGGACGCGAGGATCTGAAATCTGAGCTCGTTCACTTGTTAGGATTGCTATGGAATGGTGGGGGATCATGGCCTTCATGTAGTCCGTGTCGTCTACCGTCGCTTGCCCACGTACAAGCCATAGTGCAATGGTAAAAGCTACTGCACTTCCTGCCAATATCGCTAGGTTTACTGACTTACGCTTATACATGTTGAGCATGAATGCGAGCATGACTACTGCCATTACCGCGCCCATCACTAATGCCATCCAAGCGCGAGTCTCGCTCCAAAAAACATGCTCGAACGAGTAAGTATTTAAGTACATCACGCCATACATAATGATCGTAGACGTGGCTACCATCGCTGCAAAGCGCCAGTAAGACATTTGCATAGTTAGACCTCTTTAATGATTGCTGCTGGATCGGCGACTCAACGTGTTCGCGCAGCCCTGCTTAGAAGTGGCTTTCGAATGCTCTCCTAAAAACGGACAAGCCGAAGATGATGAGGTTTCGATTTTTTGAGAAGCTTACAAAAATGTAATCATCGACCGCTTTAAGACCGGCTTAAAGCGCTGCCAGCGCTGTACTACGCGTAATGTTCCCCTGAACTAATCAATCGCTAATAGCTTATAAGCAGACAATACCAACGTCGCGCTATGGACCACTGCGCGAAAGAGCGGGCCCACTAAGATGGCCTTCAAGCCTTGAGACCCGACTACTCGGCTTAGCAAGCCCAAAGAGTTATCGTGAGCAATAGAACACTCGGAGAGAACAATTCAGCACCCAGCATATGCCACGTTCTTGTCGAGTGTGACCGCAGGGTTAGTATTCGCACATTAGATGTGTGGCGGCTAAGACGGCTGGGTGTAGCTGGCTCCAAAACTGAGCGGCGAGGTTATTCTGTCCCAAGCCGCGCCTTTCGTGGCGCGCGGGACCTCACTCACTTTGAAACAACAGACCTTCGATTCGATCATGTTCTTCCGGTGTTGGCAGGGCAGATGAGTCAACATTGCCAATACTATTTGGCTGACCATTTTCTGGTGGGCCAACTTCAGGGTGGTAGGCGCCATCTGCGTCGAAAGCAACCCAGCCGTACAATTCTCGGATGACTTCGGAAGGATGGCCATCTTCCATTGCCACATACCAGTCCGCCAATCGGAAACGCTTACCGGCAAGCTTAGAAGTAGCCATTTCGGCTCGAACCAGCGCCAGATATAGCGGGTGCGGCAGTTCCTCTACGGCGCCGGTTTCGTCGAGCAAGAACATGAACGAGGCGTGCGACCGTTGCTCTGTAGAACCGGCTCGCTCCTCTTCCTCGCCTAAGGTAAAAACGGGAGCAAAACCGCCCCCCTCTGTTCTGAAGTTGGTCGTCTGGCCTTGGTAGACCCTGGCAGCGTTCCACTGCACCTCGCCAGCATAAGCGTAAGCGCGCAGATCAAACTTCATCGATCGTACCTGAGGGTCGGCGACGATTCTACGCTCGCCAGGAGCTACAAGGGACTGGGCCACGTAGTTTCCGCCAACGATTTCTTCCCAAACGCGCTTGGTGAGCTTGTCTCCTCGGTATGCACCGCGACTACCATACCCGCTGACAGGCTTGAAAAAGAGGCTACGGCGGTTTTGCCACAGGTGCTCTGCATTACCATGCCCGACAGGAACGGTAAGCGGGACGTATTGGGCCAATACGGTTCGGATTTGCTGATCAACGCCAATCTCTTCCAAAAAACGTGCGTTGGTTAGGTCAACCAACCTGCGTTTGTCGGCGTAAAGGGCATAGGCCTGAGGGTGTGGCGTTACCGTCACGACATCAGCCAAATAAGCGCTGCGCAGCGCGCTGCAATTGTCGCCTTCCAGATAGAAATCGGTGAGTCGGTTGTAGACGAGATCCACAGGCTTTCCGTCGACCAAGAGGGACTCGTTGTGAAAGGCCAGATCGGCTGGGTCTGCGATTAGGCAGTCGATTCCTGCTGACTCGAATAACCGCTGAAAAAGAAGGAACTCCGGATACAGGTATTGGGCTTGTGGGCTTTCATCCAAGATCACCACGCGCGTGAGCGGACGTGGCTCGCCGCTCGTAGACCATTCCTGGGCGAACATATCCAGAATCGAACGCTCGAAGCCGCCGGGTCCTTCCTGACCTGGCGAAAGCCCGACTACGCCGCTGCAACAACTACGCTGCGCGCGGGCGAGCAATACGTTTAGCATCGCTCCGCCCGCATTTGTGTTTATTTCGATGAGCCCAAGCTTGTCATCATCCAGATGGAAGTCGTAGCCAAAGAAGACGCCGCGCGCGCCCCGAGGATCGTGTCGGGCAATAGGAGGTGCAGAATCCAGAGCATGCTCACGCCAACCGGGCGAGCTCACGGTCTGCTCGATGGCCTGAATAACCTCATTAACCTGGCGCAGCCGCAAGGATGAAACAAAGACCGGTCGTGCTGCAAACACATGAGGGCAACGTGACTTCAATAGCTCCGACAGCTCTGAATTCCCAAGCTGTTCGGTCAATGAGTTTACGAGCGCAGCTTGATCTAGGCTTACGCAGAAGCACGCTTCGTTGAGCGCTGCGGCTGTCGTACCGCATTTTCTCGATGAGGACGCTTGCACGGGAACCTCCAGAACCAAACATACAGCTTCGAAAGTCTCGGCCTCTTTCGGTTCAGCCTGGCGTTTCTATGAGCGTAGGTCAGGGTCGTTGCTGGCACTCTGCCATTAACTAGACATAAGCTTTGGAAGCGTCATTGTGAAAGTCGTATGCCCCTCAGCTGATTCGCAAGCGATGCGCCCTTTGTGCGCTTCGACTATCGAACGAGTGATAGCCATGCCGAGGCCCGCATTCATGGTGGTTCCTTCGCGCCTTGCGGTGTCGACCCTATAGAATCGATCAAACACTCGGGCCTGAAGCTCGGCTGGAATCGTTGTGCCTCGGTTGGATATGGCTGTGCAAACCGAGCCACCGCTCTCGCTTATTTCAACGCTGATGGTGCTGCCTTCCTCTGCATATCGAACTGCGTTAGAGACTATGTTTGAGACGGCCCGTCTCAGCATCGATTTATCGCCATGTACCGATCCATCGCCTGAAAGCGCGATTTCTACCTTTTTGTCCTCGGCTGCAAGCTCGTAATATTCGATAACGCTCGCGGTAATCTCAGCCATGCTGGCATCTTCGGCATTGGGCGTAATCTTCCCGTTGTCCGCCTTGGCGAGGAATAGCATGTCATCGACCATCTTTGACATGCGCCTAAGTTCTTCGAGGGCGGAATACAAAATGTCTTTGTAGTCGGTATTCTCGCGGTCGCGCAAGAGCGCGACCTCCATTTGGGTAAGCATGCTGTTCAGCGGCGTTCTTAGCTCATGCGCGATATCCGCTGAGAAACCTGACAATCTGAGAAAAGAGTCGTCCAAGCGCGAAAGCATTTCGTTGAAGTTGTCTACGAGTTCATGCAGCTCGCCTGGCACCGACTCGGTTGGAATTCTGGTATCTAAGCAGTGGGCGGTTACTGTAGAAGAAGTCTTGGACAGTTCGTCTATTGGTTTTAAGCCTTTCCTGATCAGAACAACACCTAACGCGCCACTCAGAAGTGCACTAACGACAAGCGTATAAGCAAACCACTGCTGAATCATATCGAAGAAGTGGATTCGGTGCGTTACATCCAAAGCCAAATAGATAACAGTGTCCTGCCCTTCTACCCACCGATTTACTTTTCTGGTAATTCCGCTGTACTGGTGGCCACCGAAACTTACCGTCCAGCGTTCCTCTTGGATGTCTGTGACAAGAGGTAGCAAGCTCTCAGACAGATTGTGATGGGAGTAAACCGTCTTACCGTCTACTACAACCGCAGTCGCGAAGCCAAAGGAGTGCTCAATAACGGCATCGATCCTTGAAGCGGTCTCAGGCCCGAATGCTGAGCTGTTGAGTAGCGTACGCTCTACTGCAGCGGCCTTTTCATTAAGCACTTGTGCATCTTTGCGTTCGAAATGGAGCTGACAAAAATAATTAAAGCTGATTGCGGCCGCCAGCAGCACAACCGTAACCACGAGCATGAAAGCTATCGCCATTCTGCTCGTCAGTGACACTTTTCCCATCAGTACGGTCCTGGTTAGGCCATCAAGCACAAAAAAGCAGGTGGGGCACCCCCCACCTGCTTCGATCATTGTTACTCACACCCTCATATCCTATGCTGCGTCTGGATTTTCGCCATTTTGCGAGTGGTCGGCTTTGGCGGCCCCCATCATCTCACGACACTCTTTCATCATTCCACGCATGTCACCCATCATTTCCATATGCTTGTCGCCGCTCATCATGCCGGTTTCTGAATGGCTTTGGTCCGCTTTATCTGCCGCTGCGAAACTCAGTCCGCTCGCCAAGGTGATTGCGATTGCTGTAACGGTGATGGCCTTTCGCATGTTAAATCTCTAAGTTCAGTGGGTTATTCGCTTTTGCTTAACAAGGTGTTTTCGCCAACGTTGGGCTCCTTGGGCTTGTCGCACTTACCGCTAGACATATGCTTCATGCATACGACCATCATCAACAAGCAGGGCAAGAGAAAGAGCAGGCTTGGCAGCGTTGTTGCCAACGCCGCAGTGCTTTGGTTCAGTAGCATGTAGCCAACCACAGCTGCGGTTAACCCCGTTACGACCGGATTGCGCTGCAGTACGCTTTTAATCTTGGATATTATGCTGCTCATCTAACTATCCCTCGGATATTAAGCTTGGCAGATTAGCCATTGTTCACGCCAACTGGGGTGCTCAGGAACTCTACCGTATGGATCTTCCCGTCGGGGGTCTTGACCTTCATCTCATACGTCTGGACTTGGGCACTAGTTCTATAGTTTTGAATCATTCGAGTCGTGCCGGTCGCCCCTGCAGGTGCGATGCTCAGCACTTGACCCTCTTTGACAAGCTCCTTAAGGGTGGGCTTTGCTCCTGCCGAGTCATTTAAGCGATTCAGCGTACGTTCGCTTCCGCCTTCGGCCATTGCAAGCGAGGAAGCAACGGTCAGAATAAAAGGAACGATTACTTTGGTTATGCGGTTCATGGTTTGCACCTCTTGGTTAGTTGATGCCTGTAGATTAAAGGCTTGCTACTTACAAGAAGCTGTTGCCAAGGTTACAAAGCGGTAATCGCTTCATTCTCGTGTTGGTACGACCGCCGCGCCTGCGGCGGTCGCTTTCTGCTCTTTACTGCTTTTCGATGCGCGTAATGGTGGAATCCATACCTTTCGAGGAGAACTCGAATTCGACCTGGTCCCCTTCTTTCAGCGTTTGGAGCTGATCAGGCTTTGCTTTGAAGCCCATCGTCATCGACGGCCAGCCCAACGCTTCGACCGGGCCGTGGGCAATGGTGACGGTTCCGCTCTCGGTGTTTACTTTCTTGACCGTACCTGTGGCTGTAGCGGTCTGTCCCGCCGACTTCTGGTCCATTGGCATGTTCATGCCTTTGTGATCCATCGGCATGCCGTCCATTGGCTCCTTGTCGGCGGCATAGGCGACTGGCACCAGGAAGAGTGAGGCAAGGGTGATGTGCTTAATGTTCATGGATGTTCTCCAGTGGGGTTGGTTGCTTGCTGGGTGGTAACTCGCAATTGCCGGCGGCGCATCAGCAGGTAAGCTGCCGGCAGAACGAACAGGGAGAGCAAAGGGG
The DNA here is from genome assembly GCF_000425625.1 of Stutzerimonas azotifigens DSM 17556. Lineage (GTDB taxonomy): Bacteria > Pseudomonadota > Gammaproteobacteria > Pseudomonadales > Pseudomonadaceae > Stutzerimonas > Stutzerimonas azotifigens. The sequence continues at coordinate 123,130 of NZ_KE384414.1, read as the reverse complement.
CGGTGATCATCCCGCCCACCATGGGCGCGGCGATGCGGCTCATGATTTCGCTGCCGGTTCCGCTACCCCAGAGGATGGGCAGCAGACCGGCGATAATCACTGCTACGGTCATGGCCTTGGGGCGCACCCGCTGCACAGCGCCTTCGCGGATTGCGTCGAGCAGTACGCCTTCGCCATGGGCTCCAGCGTTAACCCGATCTGTCCATGCGTTCTTCAAATACAGCAGCATAATGACGCCGAACTCAGCAGAAACGCCTGCCAGTGCGATGAAACCGATTCCTGTCGCTACGGATAGGTTGTACCCGAGCAAATAGAGGAACCAGACGCCACCGGTTAGGGCGAATGGCAGCGTGGCCATGATCAGCAACGCCTCCCCAAAGCGCCCAAACGTGAGGTAGAGCAAGACAAAAATGATGAGCAAGGTAGCCGGCACGACGAGCTTCAGCTTCGCGTTAGCTCGCTCCATGAATTCGAATTGGCCGGAATAGCTGATGCTCATGCCGGATTCGAGCTGGACCCCTTTGCTGATCTTTTCCCTCAGATCGCCCACCACAGCCGCCATGTCGCGGCCACGAACATCGACGTAAACCCAGCCCGACAGCCTTGCGTTTTCGCTTTTAAGCATGGGCGGTCCGTCTGTCACCTGTACTTTGGCCACGGTCCCCAACGTGATCTGGCTGCCTTGCGGCGTGTAGATCGGTAGGTTGCGCAGATCGGATATCGAGTCGCGCCACTCGCGGCCATAGCGGAGGTTGATCGGATACCTGGCGAGCCCTTCCACGGTTTCACCAATGGTTTGACCACCGATGGCACCGGCCACGATCGATTGCACGTCCGCGATATTCAGGCCGTAGCGTGCGGCGGCGACACGATCGATATCCACATCGATATACCTGCCGCCGGTCAGTCTCTCAGCAAGTGCCGAACTGACCCCAGGCACCGTTTTGGCGATTTTTTCCACTGCCTGGGTGGCTTTGTCGATCTGTGCCAAGTCAGTGCCATACACTTTCACCCCGATCGGGCTCTTGATACCCGTCGCCAGCATATCGATACGGTTTCGAATCGGCGGGATCCACAGATTGGCTAATCCAGGTACCTGTACGGTGCGATCCAACTCCTCAACCAGCTTGTCAGGCGTCATCCCAGGGCGCCATTGATCCTTCGGCTTGAACTGAATGGTCGTCTCGAACATTTCCAGCGGGGCGGGATCTGTAGCGGTGTCGGCTCGACCAGCCTTACCGAACACGTGTGCAACTTCTGGAACCGTTTTTATGAGCCGGTCCGTCTGCTGCAGTAGCTCAGAAGCCTTCTGAGCGGAGAGGCCTGGAAGCGCAGTGGGCATATAAAGGAGGTCACCTTCATCCAGCGGGGGCAAGAACTCCCCACCAAGGCGAGAGGCCGGCCACAAGCCTGTCAGGAAGACCAGAACAGCCACCAGCAGAGTCATCTTGGGCCAGCGCAGTACCGCGTCCAGGGCCGGCTTGTAGATCCAGATGAGGCCACGGTTGAGTGGATTACGGTGTTCGTCAGGGATTTTGCCCCTGATCCAATACCCCATGAGCACCGGAACCAGCGTGACAGACAGGCCCGCGGCGGCTGCCATTGCATAGGTTTTGGTGAACGCCAGTGGACCGAACAGCCGGCCTTCCTGCGCCTCCAGGGTGAACACTGGTATGAACGACAGCGTGATGATCAGCAGGCTGAAGAACAGTGCCGGCCCCACTTCAACAGCCGCGTCAGTAATGACCTTCCAGTGCTCCTGGCCCTTCAAGGTGGAGTCAGGATGCCGCTTGTGCCAGGCCTCAATGTGCTTGTGGGCGTTTTCGATCATGACGATTGCTGCATCGACCATCGCTCCGATGGCGATCGCGATGCCACCCAACGACATGATGTTGGCGTTGATGCCTTGCCGCTGCATGATCACAAAAGCAATCAGGATGCCGATCGGCAACGACACGATGGCGACCAACGACGAGCGCAGATGCCACAGAAAAATCGCGCAAACCAACGCAACGACAATGAACTCCTCGATGAGCTTGTGCGTGAGGTTTTCAACGGCACTGTCGATCAGCTTGCTACGGTCGTACGTCGTGACGATTTCGACGCCTTGGGGCAGGCTCGCTTTCAGCTCATCCAGTTTGGTCTGAACGGCAGCGATGGTTTCCCGAGCGTTCTTGCCGCTCCGCAGGATCACCACGCCGCCGACTACCTCACCTTCACCGTCAAGCTCGCTGATGCCCCGGCGCATTTCCGGGCCGAGCTGGATATGCGCAACGTCCCCTAGCGTCACAGGCACGCCGCCGTCGAGACGCAAAGGAATGGCTCGAAAGTCTTTGAGTGTCTTGAGATACCCGGTCGCACGGACCATGAACTCGGTTTCTGCGAGTTCCAGAACACTCCCGCCGGTTTCACGGTTGGCTTCATCGATCGCCTTTGCAATCTGCTGCTGCGTCACGCCCCTGCTTGCCATGCGCACGGGATCCAGTACGACCTGATACTGCTTGACCATCCCGCCTATGGGCGCGACTTCCGCCACGTTGGGCAGTGTCTTGAGCTCATAGCGCAGGAACCAATCTTGCAAAGAGCGCAGCTGCGAGAGGTCATGTTTGCCCGTTCGGTCTACCAAAGCATATTGGTAGATCCAGCCGACACCTGTGGCGTCAGGGCCCAAAGCGGGTTTGGCGGCGGCGGGAAGCCGACTCTGCACCTGACTCAGGTACTCCAGCACCCGAGAACGGGCCCAATAGAGGTCGGTGCCGTCCTCAAACAGGACGTACACGTAGCTATCCCCGAAGAAGGAGTAGCCGCGGACCGTCTTTGCGCCGGGGACAGACAGCATGGTCGTCGTCAGTGGGTAGGTGACCTGATTCTCAACGATCCGGGGCGCCTGCCCGGGGTATGGCGTGCGGATGATGACCTGAACGTCGGAAAGGTCTGGCAATGCATCAACAGCGGTGTTTTTGACCGACCAGACACCCCAAGCCACCGCGAACACAGTAGCCAGCAGGATCAGAAAGCGGTTGGCCACTGACCAGCGAATTATGGCTGCGATCATCGCTGGCCCCCCAGCTTCTCGATGTGCTCAATGACCAGGCCCTCTTCGCTTTCACGCGCGCCGACACGGACGTGATCGCCGGTCTGCAACTTTGTTAGGAGCGATTGATCTGCAACCGGAAAGGACATTGTCATCCCAGGCATGTTCAGCGTCTTGAACGGCCCATGCGACAGGCCAACCATGCCATCTTCCAGGCTGACGATCGTACCTTCAGCCTCGTGCAGCGCAGGTTCTGTAGAAGTTGCAGGCTCCTCCAAACCCTGAGCGGTCAGCCCGCGTAGGCTCGCCTCTGAATCCAGGAGAAACTGACCGGACGCCACGACCTTCTGACCGGCTTCCAGCCCTTCAAGCACCTCTGTCTGGTCATCGAATTCCCGGCCTGTGCGAACCTCAATCGGGCGGTAACGGCCTTGATCCTCGGCCAGCATCACCAATGCGCGCCGACCGGTGCGAATGACCGCCTCGGACGGGATGACCAAGACATCTTCGACGTTGCGACTCAACGTCACCTCGGCCGTCATGCCGGGACGAAGCCGTTGTTGCGGATTAGGCAGTTCAACCCGGACGCGCACAGTACGGCTATCCAAGTTGGCTTGTGGTAGTACGGCCTGGATCGTCCCTTCCAGAACTTCACCTGCAAAGGCCGGGAGGCGCGCGTTGACCAGCTGCCCAGGCGCCACATTTGCAACCTGCGCCTCAGGCACCGCAACCTCTAACCATACCTTTTCCAGCCCATTAACACGTGCCAGAGACGCACCAGTGGATACGGTCATGCCCTCGCGAACGTCGAGGCTGTTCAGCACGCCGCCTATTGGACTCCTCACTGTCCAAACAGGGCGCGCTTTACCAGTTCGTTCTAGCTGCACTATGACTTCTGGCGGCATGCCAGCAAGGCGCAACCGCTGGCGAGCCGCTGCGAGCAGCTGGGGTTCGCCAATCCCTTTGAGCGCCAGGTACTCTTCCTGTGCGGCAACCCATTCGGGAACCAGCAGATCGGCTAACGGCGCGCCTTTTTCGATGACATCCTCCGGTGCTCGGTCGTAAACGCGCTCGACAAAGCCACCGGCACGCGCCTGCACAACCGCCACGTCTCGCTCGTCGAACATCAATGCGCCTGTCGCTTCGAGCGACTGGCTGATCGATTCACGCGTTACGGTTGCAAAGCGCACGCCGAGATTCTGCGTCACGCTCGGGTCGATACTGATCGATGCCCCGTCGCTTCCCTCATCTGCATAGCGTGGAATCAATTCCATATCCATGAATGGCGACTTGCCCGGCTTATCGAACTTTTGCTGGGGGACCATAGGGTCATACCAATAGAGCACTTCCTTGTCTTCTTCTGCAGGCGATTGTCCGAAGGCTGCGGTAGGCAGACCGATTAGCGCTGCAGCGCTAATCATCAGAGGCAGACTGAAGGCGAGTACCAGCCGCTTGTGTTGGAATGTCATGGTCGGGTATCTCCAAAGGCGAAATGCAGGCGGGCATTGCTCAACGATCGATCGCGGGCGACGTCAATACGCCGTAGCCGGGTCTCCACAAGCTGTCGTCGCGCTTCGATCACAGCGGTCAGCTCACCGCTTCCGGAGCGGTAATCGGCCATGGCAAGGCGGACCTTCTCTTCAGCGAGGGGTAGTAAGGTTTTGTCGAGGCGGATGAGTGCGCGGTCCAGACGCTGATACTCAGCGAGGTCAGTACTCAGCTCTTGGTTGTACAGGCGCAAGGTCGCTTGGCGCTGAGCCTCGATCTGGGCAAGGCGAGCTCGTTCGGCCGCGATCTTCGGATCCTGCCGAGAGCTGGTAAACAGCGGCAGGTCGAAGCTGACGCTGAGGTTCACCATGTCGCCGTACTCACGGCCACGTCGCAGGTAGTCGATCCCCCAACTCCAATCCGGTGTTTTCTCTGCGATGGCCTGGTGAACCTTTGCCTCCGCTTCACGAGTCATCGGGTCGAAGGCGAGTAACGCCGGGTGCCGGTTCAGGTTGTGCTGATAGTTATCAACGGCGGCAAGCCATTGCGGCCAGTCACCTGTAAGCGGCTGGCCTGCTAGCTCGCCTATCCAGCGCCGGAGGCCGGCCCGCGCAACAGCCTGGTTACGCAGCAGCTCATCCTCTTGTTCAGCCAGCAATGCTGCCTCTTGCCTCGGAAGTACGCTGTCTGCGGTTTGTCCGCTGCCGCCAGCAATGCGGGCCTGAACAGCCCGCGAAAGGAGCTGATTCTCGCTGTAAAGCTGCTTGAAAAGGCTTAGCTTCTGCTCGACCGCGAAGCTAGCGATCCATGCCTCGGCGGTTGCTTGGCGCACACCGAGACGTTCAACCGTTTGCTGGGCGTTTGCGAGCGCAACACTAGCCTGCGCGGCCTCGACACGAGCGCGCCTTTTCGCTCGGTTTGGCACATCTTGCATGACCCCAACCATTTGCATGGTCATGGCCTCTTGCTCCAACTGCCAGCGAGCGTCACCTTCGATGGGCACGCTTTGCAGTCCAAGCTTAAGTTTAGGGTCAGGAAGCTCGCCGGCAGGGATTGCAGCGCTGCGTGCGGCCACCAGGTTGGCGGCTTGCGCATGCAGCGAAGGCGCGTCTTGCTCGGCCACGCTCAGAGCTTGTTCTAAGGTCAAAGCGGACGCTAACCCTGGAAACGAGAGCGCGCCCATGATCAAGGCGGCCACGTACGGCGGCGCCCAATAAATACGGGGTTTCATTTGCGAAGGATTCCTGATCTTTCATGCGAGCCAAAGGCGCGCAGTAGCCGGCCCGAATGCTCACTCGGGCGGTTCCTATAATTTGATCGGAATTAGACGCGGGGTGGACGCCAGACGGCGTCTAAAAGGCTAGAGGGGATCAGGCCGTTATAGGGAGTGGTCACGGGTTTAGCAGCAGGCATCAGCTGGGCTTTTATTGAGACAAGCTGAAGGATACTTGCAGTTTTGCATTCTTGGCCCGTCTTGCAGACGGTCGCCGTTCCATGCTCATTCGCTTCACAGCACTCGTGTTCAGCACCGTCATCGGCGCCAACCATCGAAGCGTGGTCGGTCGTCATGGCGCCCACACCTTCCATATCGGACATCATGTGATGCCCGGACGATCCAACCGTCATGAGCATTTCCGCTATCCCATTGATCTGAAGCGCAAGCACTAGCAGCAGGATAAGGAAGGAGCGCATGTAGGACGTCATATTTCCAACTTACGGGGCAATTCATGAGCAATCAATGAGGCAATCGGTCGCTTCGCAACCGAAGCCTAAGCCTAAGCCGACAGGCTTCAAACTACACGCGTTTGACGGAGCCGGAGTGCGTTGAACACAACCGATGCTGAGCTGAGGCTCATGGCCAGGGCAGCAATCATCGGAGACAGCAACAGTCCGAAGAACGGATAGAGCAGACCTGCGGCAATCGGGATGCTCAACCCGTTGTACATAAAGGCAAACAGAAGGTTCTGACGCATATTGCGAACCGTCGCCACCGAAAGCGTGCGCGCGCGCAGTATCCCCATCAGGTCACCTTTAACGAGCGTAACTTGGGCGCTGTTCATGGCGACGTCAGTGCCCGTGCCCATCGCTATGCCGACATCAGCCCTGGCGAGCGCCGGCGCATCATTTATTCCGTCGCCTGCCATGGCGACTACTTTACCTAGGGCTTGTAGCTTAACCACCAGCGCCTCCTTGTCCTGCGGCTTCACTTCGCCATGCACCTCATCGAGCGATAGCTCACGAGCCACCGCGCGGGCAGTGGTAAGCCCGTCGCCGGTGGCCATGATGACTTGCACGCCCTCCGCTTGGAGCCGCGCTACAGCTTCCTTGGAAGTCGGTTTGATTGGGTCCGATACGGCCAGCAAGCCGGCAAGTGCCCCATCAACAGCCAGGTACACAATGCTGGTACCGCTCTCGCGCATTTTTTCTGCCTGATATTTCAACGGCTCGACGCTCACACCCGCATCTTCCATAAGCGCGGTGTTGCCTAGCTGTAGCTGCTTGCCTTCCACCAGACCACGGACTCCGATCCCTGACCCTGACTCGAAGGTCTCTGGCTTCGCCAGCTGGAGACCTTCGCTTCTGGCATGGTCTACGATCGCGTGGGCTAGGGGATGCTCACTACCTTGATCCAAGCTGGCAGACAAACGGATGACTTCCTGCGAGTCAAACGGCGTGACGCCTATGGCCCGATCGAAGACAGGTCGGCCCTCGGTCAAGGTTCCTGTTTTATCGACAATCAGCGTGTCTACCTTACGGACATTTTCGATGGCGCCTGCGTCTCTGAAAAGCACTCCACTTCCAGCCGCTTTGCCTGTGGCAACCATGATCGACATAGGCGTTGCCAGGCCAAGTGCGCAAGGGCAAGCAATGATCAAAACCGCAACTGCATTGATCAGGCCGAATACCCAGCCCTGGTCAGGCCCGAACAGGCCCCATGCAAAGAATGTCAGCAAGGCGATACCGATGACCGTCAGCACGAAATAACCTGCAACCGTGTCTGCCATTCGCTGCATGGGTGCTTTGGAGCGTTGTGCATTCGCAACCATCTGGACGATTTGTGAAAGCATAGTCCCGGAGCCAACCCTGGTGGCTCGCATGACAAGCGAGCCGCTCGTGTTCATCGTCGCGCCGATAAGCGAATCGCCTGTCCGCTTCGTCACCGGAACCGGCTCGCCCGTTAGCATGGATTCATCGACGGCGCTCTCGCCCTCCAATACCTCTCCATCAACGGGTACCTTTTCACCAGGACGAACGCGCAGATGGTCGCCCTCATGAACATGTGTGAGCGGGATGTCCTCCTCTGAACCATCTTTGGCGATACGGCGAGCGGTTTTAGGTGATAAGCCAAGCAGGGACTTAATTGCCGAGGACGTCTGCGAGCGGGCCTTCAATTCCAGCAACTGGCCCAGCAGAGTCAATGAAATGATCACCGCGGCGGCTTCGTAATAAACGCCTATCCGGCCGCCTACTGTGAATGACTCTGGAAACATGCTCGGTAAGAGGGTTGCTACGACGCTGTAAATATAGGCAGCCCCCGTGCCAAGCCCGATCAAGGTCCACATGTTTGGGCTGCGATGTTTGACCGAGGCGAGACCGCGCGCGAAAAATGGCCAGCCTGCCCACAAGACAACCGGGGTCGTGAGGGCCAGTTCAACCCAGTTCTGGCTAGCCCCGTGAAACAGCGGTATCGCATGTCCCGCCATTGCCAACAGGGTTACTGCTACGGTCAGGGGCAGAGACCACCAGAATCGCTTCGAGAAGTCCTTGAGTTCGGGATTCTCCTCCTCGTCGAGTTCAGGGATCAGAGGTTCCAATGACATCCCACAGATAGGGCAATCACCTGGACCCATTTGGCGGATCTCAGGGTGCATCGGGCAGGTGTACTCTGTCGTTGCATCACCGGCGGGTGGTTTCTGTGCGGGTGGGGTAGATGCCCGAGAGGAGGTTCCATGAGCCTGCGGTGCAGCGAGATATCGAGCAGGGTCGGAACGAAACTTGGTCTGGCAACCCTGGCTGCAGAAGCGGTAAGTGCTTCCCTGATAATGCTCTTGATGCTCGCTATCCTCTTCCACCTTCATCCCGCAGACGGGGTCTGTGAGTGCTGCAGTACCTTTCGTTTGGTCGGGCTGGTGATGGCACTGCTGAGAGGACATACGGGGCACCTTATGGATTGGTTAGCGACGAACTTGGCCTATTGCAGGGACATTTGCGGTTTTTCAATGCTTGCAGCGTCTGACAGCCAATATATGCAAAGCGTCCTGACCAAAGGCTGAAGTAACCATTACATTTCTGTCAGGTTCTCTGGTATGTCAGGTCGTATGTATGTTGAAGCGAGCTGCTGGAAAAGTAGCTCGCGCAGATACCGCCTGCTGGCCTAGCCTATGCCTCCATTGTTCGATGCTCGGCCGCTTCATTTTGATGAATACCGAACCGTGCAAAAGCCTAAGCGCAGGTACTCTGCTTTTGAATACGCCTTTGGCAGAGTGGGATACGCCGTACGCTCTAATGAAGCCATAGGAACTCCTTTTCTGAGGAGTCAGAAAAGATAGTCCACGATCAGAGGCTGTGCGGTCGATTTGGTAAATTCTCTTGGCATCAACACGTTACGTGCGAAGTGAGTGAATTTTACTTATATCTCGGCATGACCCCTTACTCGGATCGCCCAGATATCTCTCAGTCGGAGCGGGATTTTCTGCCCGACCAATTTCCCTTTGTTCCAGGGCTGACGGCTCCAGGTAGCGATGATGTTCATGGCAAGTCCTCCACGTGTGGGAGGACAAGGATGGCTAGCCAGAGCAATGGTCGCTAACCGGCCAGAAGCTGACGTTCAAATTCGTCTAATAATTGCGTGTCAGTCATTACCGCCGGGCTGCGCCGGCAGATGGTTTGCGTGGCTAGGTGTTGTCAGGTAGGTTCGATCGAATCAGTGGGTCGAATAACAAGGGCAGCTATGGACTTCGCTAAGGCTTACAAGCAGTGCAGAAAATCGATGGCGCTGGGGCGAGGAATAAAAGCAGTAGAAGCTTGCTTACATCGAGGGAAGCATGAGTTTGATAGTTTGCAGGAAGCGAAGCTGAGCTGTTTTCGGGATATTCGCGGATATAAAATTGTTTCATCTGGTGAGTGTGCATTTTTTCCAAGAGATCTTTCGGAAATCAAAGTGGGCTCTGGGCTAGCTTGGTACAGAGATACGTTTGCGACTACTGAGATAGTACTCCCCCCATATCATAGCTTTGGATTTCTATCTGAATACGGCGGAAAAATCTCGAAAAGCAACAGTGAAGAGGAAAGGTACGCTCACGCGAATAATATGCTGTTGGAAATGTACACGCCCCCACGAATGGCCGACCTGATTTGTGGGGCATGGTCTCAGCGCATCACTTTTGCTCAGTATCAAGAACAGCTGATTGAGGCTGTAAAGGCATACTGTCTGGGTCTGTACGGCGTGGCAATTGTTGGAATTCTGCCTTGCATAGAAGGGTTCCTAAGAGAGCTTGGAAAGCACGTCTCTCTTCCAGTTAAGGATGCCGTGAATATAGAGACGCTTCTAAAGGTTTTTCATCGAATAAAGCAAGGTGAGTTGAAACGACTGGTCGCAGGTTATGATTGGTATCCAGACAAGGAATTAACGATAAACTATTTAAGTCGATATCATGAGCGAGTGCAGATGCTGGAGAGCATGGAAATGTACTTCCGTGGGTGTTTTTACGGTCATACAGAGTCGTTACCATCGCACTTTGTTTTAAATCGGCATGGGATTGCGCATGGATTCTTTAAAGGCTACGCAACACCGAGTAATTTCTTGCGGCTTTTTAATTTAATTAGCTTATTGTCGTTTGCAGCCATTCTTGTCGAAGGGCGCGGTAGCATGTTACAGCCGGGAGTTACCACTGATTCCGAAGCATTGGCATTGAATTTTACTAAATGCCTATTATCCCGACGATACGTTCAGCCGAATGCTCAATCGATTCTTCCATCCCCTATTATTTTGGGCTAGCCCTATACTCCACGGCACGCCCGCCGGCCGCGCATCGGGCAAGGATTCGGCCGGGCAAGGTGGTATTCAGATTTGCAGTCAGGTAGCGTCGCGCTCTTCCAAGGGAGGGGCGAGCGATGTGGACAAAGCATTACCGAGTGATGCGATCTGAGTTGGCCAAGTGCGAAAAAGCCAGGTCCGAACTGGAGAAGATGCACCCGCCCCACACCGTCCAACCGGAACAGGATGGACAGCTTCAGGACTATATTCAGAAGTCGGACAGTCTGTACGAATGGCGGCTGCTGATCTTGACCGAGTACTGGATGATAGAGGCAGACCGCCTCGGTGTCCCACTGCCTGATCGCGATGACAGGACTTTCTGGGGGCGAGTCGAATTTGATAGCGACCCGCGGGAGCCCAGGTATCTCACAGATGCTGGCATTCGCATTGTCAGGGCAGACATCCGCGAGGAGCGTAGGCAGCGCCGCGAGCCGGTAACCTTCTGGAGTAGCATCATGATTGGGGTAGTCGGCGCCCTGACCGGCCTAGCATCTGTCATACCGAACTGGTGGGCAGACTAGGGCGGCTATTGGCCGGTTAGCGACGGCCTGGCTTCGACCGTCGCTATGCATGGTCAAACCTCGGTCTGTTCCGCCATCTCTAGGGCATCATCGACCTCAATCCCCAGATATCGAACGGTGCTCTCCAGCTTCGTATGGCCGAGCAACAGTTGAACTGCCCGCAGGTTCTTCGTCCTGCGATAGATCAGCGATGCCTTCGTACGTCTTATTGTGTGAATGCCATACAGGGCTGGATCAGGGCCAATGGCTTTCACCCAACCTTTGACGATACGAGCGTATTGACGAGTGGATAGATGGTCTGAGATATGCAGCCGGCTCGGAAAAAGGCAATCCTCGCTGCGGGGCTGGGCATGATGTATGGCGATGTGCCGTTCCCTAAGATCAAATGGATTTTCCAGAATCTCAACAAAGCCGAGGTCCTGCTGACCTTCAATGTCGATTTTTTGGTTACGTATCTAGCCGACCGCCAAGCGAACCGGAAAGCCATTGCAAATATCGGCTTGGATCAGCATGTGCCATGGGACATGCTTAAACAGCTGAAGGCGCATCAGCCACGGAGCTGGCAATACCTGATCCAGCGCTATCTGTCCGAGGGGATCAAGCAGGAAAGCGGTGCCCAGTACATGACCGTCTTCTTCATTCGTCCGGCCGGCAGCAACCCGATGGCCTATTGGTTTATCCATCTGGCGAACAACTACCGCGCTAACGATGTGATGAAGAAGATCCACTGGAAATACGGCAACAACTTTTCCCATATGCTGTCGCCTTCCAGCTTTTTCAGCTACGACGCCAATCGGGATATCGCCGTGACAGGTCAGCACGATTTGCTGTTGGATGAGCATTATTTCGACGATGCTACCAATGACCGCATCCGAGGAGAACTTTCGGAGCTCTTGCCCAAACAGGTCTACGAGGTAGAACGGCAACCTTTTTTGGGCCTGATGAGCGGATTGACCAACTACACCATGGCTGACGAGCTTCGCGTAAAGCAGGCACTCGACATTGCTGTCGCGACCGGTGATCTGCTGGCGGTCGACAAGAACGGCAAAACAAGGCGTCGAAAAGGCACAAGCATCAAGTCGACAGATATCCTGATAGCGCCCCCGCAAAGACCCATCTTCTTCGTGCCACCTCTGAAGAAATCCAGTTCAGAAAACTGAGAGGGGCGGCATCGCTCTTCGGGTGGGCGGTTCGCCTCCAACGGTAGAGGTACCGGCATGATACAAGCAGTAGTTTTCGATGTGTTTGGCACGCTTCTCCAGATAGGTGAGCGCCGCCATCCTTTCCGCCAACTGATGCAGAACCTGCGGCTTCAGGGCAAAACACCAAGGCCGGATGACGCACGGACTCTGATGACTCGAAATCTGGGCTTGGCTGGAGCTGCCGATTATTTCGGTGCGCAGTTGAGCAACTCTGAGTTAGCTAGCCTTGAAAGCGACCTTTTCACCGAGCTGGCCAGCGTTCGCCTTTTCGATGATGCGTTGGAGTCGCTAAATCAGCTAAAGGACGCCGGCCTGAATCTCGCGTTGTGCTCCAATCTCGCAGCCCCATATGCGATTCCGGCCAAACTGTTACTGCCGTCGTTCGATGTTTACGGATGGAGCTTTGAGGTTGGGACAATAAAGCCTGAGCCCGCAATCTATCGTCAGATGATCGAACAGCTTGGCTGCGAAGCCTCCGCTATCGCAATGATCGGTGACACGTTGCAAGCCGATATGCTTGGTCCAATTGGGCAAGGCATGCGGGGCTACCACCTACAGCGTGAAGGAAAAGCCGATCAGTGCGGCTTCGTCTCGCTGATGGACTTTGCAGCCCACGTTCTGCAATACCCACCATCCGCCAACGGCTAAAGCGGCGTCGCCAGTTTTAGCTGACGCCGCTAGACCCGGATGGCTTACAGGCATGAAGACACCCTTTTTCTGTAACGGGAGCTCCTTCAACCCTTGAGCGCCAGAATACGCCGAGCGCCGTTGAGAACGATGAATCCCACGACGGTACCGATAATCAGGTCTGGGTAGTTGGACCCAGTCCAAGCGACGAGCGCTCCGGCGACTATGACGCCCATGTTGATGACCACATCATTGGCGGAGAATATCCAGCTCGCTTTCATGTGAGCACCACCTTCCCGGTGTTTGGAAATCAGCAGCAAACAACCCGTGTTGGCGAGCAATGCCAGGAACGCGACGGCCATCATTATCAGCGACTCGGGCTCGCTGCCGAATATAAAGCGTCTGATCACCTCTACGAGCACGCCGAGGGCCAAAATCAGCTGGAGCACACCAGCAAGGTGTGCAGCACGCACCTGCAGATTGACGCTGCGCCCAACCGCATAAAGGGCCAGGCCGTACACTGCCGCGTCAGCGAACATGTCGAGCGAATCGGCAATCAGACCCGCGGACCTGGCAATCAGGCCAGCAGTCATCTCTACCACGAACATGAAGGCGTTGATGCCTAACAGTAAACGTAGGGAGCGGGATTCCTGTGTAGAGTTCGCCGGATTCTCGGCGGCTTTGATCATCTCAGGGTCTGCCGCGACAGTTTTCTGAAGAGTGGCGCCTAGCCCTAACGTCGCCAGCTTTTTGGTTATGGGCTCAACGGCACTGTCATGCATGACATCTAACCGACGGTCCGACAGATCAAAAGTCAGCTTCCGAACTCCGTCCAAACCATTCAGCGCCAAGCGGATCATTCGCTCTTCTGATGGACAATCCATCTTGGGCACGGCGTAAACACTGACCCATTGCCCCGTCGTATCGGAAGGGTTTTGCATATCGGCATCAGCGGCTGGTGTCGCATCGCAGCCGCAGGGACCATCGGACTTGCTCATGATACGGCTCCACTTGAAATCGAAGATGGGATCATTAAAAGCCTTATAGCTACTATAAGGTCAATAACGCAGAGCCGATGAGGATTCACACGATGCGCATTGGTCAGTTAGCAAGGCTAATAGGGATTGATACACAGACGATCCGCTTCTATGAGCAGCAGGGCTTGTTGCCACCGCCTGATCGCCAGGCGAACGGCTATCGTGTCTACACCGAGAAGCATGGCGAGCGGCTAGCTTTCATCCGGCGCTGCCGAATCTTGAATCTGTCACTTCCAGAGATTCACGCACTCCAAAGCTACCAGGATGACCCTCGCCAGCCTTGTACGGCCGTCAATGCCTTACTCGATGATCACATTTCTCAAGTCAGATCCCAGATAACCGCTCTGCAATCACTCGAACGACAACTCGTTTCACTGCGGGCTAATTGCAACGATGGGCGGGAAGTTGAGGCTTGCGGCATTCTCGCCGGAATTAGCGAGGACGCATGCATTAAATGAACGGCGTTGGGGCTTGCGGGCCTGGTTACCCGGCCAACGCGCATGCCCTCGAAATGGTTGTTTGTCCCTGTGGTTTTTGCCCCTTCGTAGTGATGGCTGTCTCCGTGCGGTATCACTTTGAGTCAGGCCTGCCGAGGAAACGTGAGTTCAAACGTGGTCCGACCGTCTTTGCTGGCGACGGCCACGTGGCCTTTGTGGAGGTTCATCACTGAGCGGACAATCGCTAGCCCCAATCCTGCCCCGCGAGGTTGTATGCCGTTAACGCGGTAAAAGCGGTCGAACAGATGTGGGAGATGATCCGATTCGATAGTCGCGCCATGATTGGTGACAGCCAGCGAGACGATGTCTACGTCCTCCTCAAGGATCTTAAGTTCGACCGTACTGCCAGTATTTGAATGCCGCAGCGCGTTGGATAGCAGGTTGGAAATGGCCCGCTGGACCATAAGTCGATTTCCCAAAATCATGGCATCGCCCGTTACTGTCGTAGCGACTCCCGCTTCTTCGGCAAGGACTTCGAAGTATTCACATACGCGCCTCGCCTCGCTTCCTAAAGATAATTGTTCGAGCTTCAGTGCTGGGCTGGCGTGGCTGGCCTGGGCGAGAAACAGCATGTCTGACACGATTCGATCCATGCGTTCGAGTTCTTCAACCGACGACTCGATCACCTCCCGATAATGCTCCTTGCTTCGCTCACGCACCAAAGTCACCTGCGCCTTGCCTATCAGGTTGTTCAGCGGAGTTTTTAACTCATGAGCCACATCGTCCGAGAATTGTGACAGTTGCTGAACGCCGTCATCGAGTCGATGAAGCATTACGTTGAGGCTGTGCGCCAATGCCTGGAGCTCTTGCGGAAGCCGATCGGTGCGGATTCGAGGTGATAGATCCTGTGTAGATACCTTAGTCGCCAAGGCCCGGAACTTGCGAAGCGGCCGCAAGCCATTTTGGGCGATTAGCCATCCAGCCAATCCGATCAATATCAGTAGCATCGGCACGGTCACTAAGGCCGAGCGCAGGAATGCAGCCACCAGCCGTTGATCGGCACTGCGATCTTGCGAAAGTAAAAGCGTCATTGGAGCCAGTCCCGGGACTTGGATTTGCTTGCGCCCGGTTAGCATCTGCACGCCATCTTTCGTTGTCCAGCCAAGATAGTCGCCGTCCCTGCTCACGAGATCCAGCTGCTGCGGCGCATTGGCGAATCGGCCGATACTGAAAATGGGTGATTTCGCTGTATCGCCGATGACCGTAATCGAAAGGTTGTCATGGCCGAGTACGGTATCGCTCAATGCGTGTTGCCAGGAGCGGCCCATACGGGCTTTGGTGTCTTCGAGGAGTCCATGATCGATCTGAGAGAGCTTGGCCGTCACTTCCTCCTGGGCGCGCAGTTCCAGTTGGCGCACCAGTACCCAGTAGCTCAGTGCAATCAGCAGCGCGACCAAAGCGGCGCCGGTCAGTGTGATTTGAAGCGCGAGACGCGATGCGAGGCTGAGTGGCTTCAAGGCCGCGCCTCCAGCACGTAGCCCACACCCCGGATGGTGTGTATCAGGCGATCGCCGAAGGGTTCGTCCACTTTCATCCGCAGGCGACGAATCGCAACATCCACCACATTGGTATCGCAGTCGAAATTGATGTCCCACACCATGGCAGTTATTTCCGTACGCGTGAGGACTTCGCCAGTCCGGCGCATGAGCAGATGCAATAACGCAAATTCTTTGCTGGTGAGGTCGATACGCTGACCGCTCCGGTAAGCCCTATGCCGGGCCGGGTCCAGTTCGAGGTCGGCTACACGCAGGTTGCTCGGAAGTGTGACTGCCTCGCCTCGCCGCAACAGTGTCCGGATACGGGCAAGCAGCTCGGGGAACTGGAACGGCTTGACCAGATAGTCGTCGGCGCCCGATTCCAAGCCGCGGACTTTTTGCTCTAAGCGGCCATTGGCAGTCAGCATGATGACGCGTGTCTGCTTACGCCGCCTGATGAGTTCGAGAACCTCCCACCCATCCATGGTTGGCAGATTCACATCTAGCAGCACGATGTCATAGTCGTTCTGCAGTGCCAGGTGAAACCCATCGAGGCCATCACTTACGCAATCGACCAAGTAACCACATTCGATAAGACCCTGCTGCAAGTATTCCGCAGCGTTGATCTCGTCTTCGACAACCAGGATGCGCATGTTTTGAGGTAACTCGGCAAGGAGGTGCGCGGTAAGCGGAACCAAAAAAATCCATGTAGTAACTAGGTCAAGACGAAAGCGGCTTGGCTCTAGCGTGAAAGGCAGAGGCGAAAAGATCTGCCCAGGGAAGCGGGAAGCACTTTAACGCGGTAAAAGCCCTGTGAGGGCTATCTTGCGAATTTGTAATCTACCGGTCATTTGGTTGACCCGCAGCGCGAGCGGGTGCACCAAACGAAAAAAGGCGCCCTGATGGGCGCCTGAAACACATCTTCAAACCAAGGGAGCAAAACTAAAGAAGATGTGGTGTTGCTCATGGTGTTTCACAAGATCGAGAGAGGGTACTCGGCGATGAATCGGACCTCATCGAGGTCGGACTCGAAAGCAGTCGCCCGCGTGGTAGCCTGGCGCACCCGCAGAGACAAATCCTTGAGAGAGCCAGTCTGTACAACGTAGCGGGCTTCGACGTCGCGTTCCCAGCGGTTCTGTCCCGTCAGCGGCGCACCGTTATCGTCTTGGCGCATGTACACCTCGTTCGCGTTGCTGTAATCGGCGCCCCAACCGCGGGCGTAGCGGGTCATGAAAGTAAGCCCGGGTATGCCGTACTCCGCCATGTTCAGGTCGTAGCGCAGCATCCAGGACTGCTCTTTAGGTGAGTTGAAATCACTGTACTGAATGGAGTTGTTCAGGTAGATCGAGTCCGCCTGGCGCAAGTAGTCAAAGTCGTTGTTACCGTTGTTTCGCTGATACGACGCCGTGACGGTGTGCGCGCCGAAGGCGACACCCAGGCTGGAGCTCCAGATGTTGTTGTTGAACTCGCCCAGCAACTCACGGCCTTCGTCGGTTGCCTTGTAATAGTTGAAGCTGGCCAGCAGCGCGACGATATCGGAGAGCGGATAGGTGGCCGACGCACCGAAGTAATGCTGGTTCCAGGCATCTTTGAGGCGGCTGGTGTACAGGCTAAGACTGATATTTTCATTCACGCTGTAGTCACCGCCTGCGTAGCCGAGCCAAGGCGCGTCTACGCCCCCGCCGTAGAAGGTGACGAAGTCTTCGTTCATGTTACTGGTGTTGGGCTGGCTCATCGCGTGCAAGCGGCCTCCCTGAAGGGTGAGGTCGTCCAGCGAGTTGTTCACAACGGTGACACCCTTGAAAGACTCCGGCAGCAGCCGAGAGTCGCCGAAGTGCACGACAGGTGTAGTGGGAAATACATCGCCGGCTTTGATCTCGGTGTCCAGCAAGCGTGCTTTCACCGCGCCCCCCACCCGTGTGAAGTCATCCTCAGGATCGCCAGCGCTGTCGTGGGGAAGCAGGTCGATGCTGCCGCCCACACCGGAGCGCCCCGAACCGGAGTCGAGCTTGAGGCCGAGCATGGCGAAAGCGTCGAAGCCAATCTCTACCGAGCCTTGGGTATATCCGGACTCGAAGAAGGCCATCAATCCGTGGGCCCATTCCTCGGAGTAGCCATTGCCGGCGGCACTCTCACCGTCGCGAAAATCCCGATTGAAATAGAAGTTGCGATTTATCAGCGATAGCGTGCTGCCTTCGATGAAGCCCTCGGCTGTTTCCGATTGGGCAAAGACCGGGGCGCTGCCCAATGCCAGTGAAAGGGCTGTCAGCGAAAAAACGGCCTTTTTGCTCATGATGATGCTCCTTATGTACGGCAGGTCAGTGCTCGAATGACGCCTTTCGCCTTTTTGTTTTTAGCGCTTGGCCATGTTCTTCCCCTAGAGATGACGGCAGGATTAGCGGCAAATGACTATTTTGTAATCTGAGGAAGCCCAATCGCGCACTCCTTCGATTACAGATTTGTAATGTTGCGGTCACCAGGTCGTTATCCACACTTATTTAAAGTCACCACCCCATAGCCATCAGCTATCTCGCCGGCTTGGCAAGGCTGATAAAAACGCTTTCGTGTATTTGTCTACTAAATTCAGGGCGAATCACTATCGCAGTAGAGGCGCATGTGTTTCGCGTCTTGGCGGGGGTAGTTCTTATGATTGGATTCGACATCTAAACCAGGAAGTCATCGTTTTGCCTTGGATGAGAAAAATAGTTTTGCTGATGTTGCTAGCCTTGTTCCCATTGCAATCATCATGGGCAGTTGTTAGCACGAGCTGCAGTCATGAGGATGGTTCGGCAGCAAATCATCTTGGACATCACGAACATCCGCACGAGTCTCTGGGTACTGACGAGGAAGGATCGTCAAAAGCCGCAAAAAAAATCAGTCTGGATGGAGACTGTGTCTTTCATGGCGACCATATCAAGCCGCTTATAACGAAAGGGATCTGTCCTGGTTCGGTATTATCAATGAGCTTGAAACCGTTTCCTTCTGCTAGCTACGCATCGGCTGAAGCGGGGCGTCCTGAGAAACCTAATTGGCGCATCGGTGCAAAACCGGTGGGACGCCAAAGTAACCAGTAAGCGCCATTTATCTGTATCTGACGTCTCACCGAACCTTCCCTTTTTTTAGGAGATTTCGGTGCGAAAAGCTCTTTTCTCGCTGGGGTTGACGACGTTGTCGTGCAATCTCGCCTTTGCGCAACCCTTAGAGTTGCCGACCTTCACACAGACCTTACCTGTCGGTGTGTCAAATACATTCCCCGTTGAGTCTGTCGAATCCATAAGCTTTCTACGCGCCTTGGAACTCGCTAGCTCTGCAAGCCCTGAACTGGCTGTTGCAAGACGTGAGCTGGCTGCTTCTCGCGCATTAATTAGCCAAGCCGGAGCACGTCCGAATCCAATATTGTCCGCTAGCCAGGAGGGAATCCGGGGCGATGCCCCGGAGACCACGCTTGAACTGAGCCAAGAAATAGAGCTGGGTGGTAAACGTTCGGCTCGTATTGAGGCGGCGCAACGAGCCTTGGACGTAGCAGCTGCTGACCTACAGGACGCCCAAGCTCGACTGAGGGGGGCAGTGATGGGCGCGTACTACGATGTGCTTACTGCTCAAGAACGGCTGGACCTCGCTCAGGCTGCTTCAAAGCTTGCGAAGCAAGCAGTGAACGTGGCCAATCGACGTGTGAGGGCCGGCATGGTTTCTCCCGTAGAGGAAACCCGGGCGCGGGTTGCGGCTACTGGAGTGCAAGTAGAGCTTGCCCAGGCCACAGCTGAACTCGAAGCTGCGCGCACTCGGCTGGCGGCCAACTGGGGAAATCCACAGCCACGCTTTGAGCGAGTAAAAGAGCCGGTAGAGGCAGTGCCTCCTCTTCCCGAGCTAGCTGAGCTTTATAGCCGTTTGAACGATTCCGCCCAACTAACCCGCGCGCGTCGGGAGGCTGAAAGACGTCGGGCTGCGTTGGAGCTGGAAAGGACGAATCGCTTTTCTAACGTGACGGTTAGCGTAGGTGCCCAACGCTCAGATGAATATAACGGCACGCTGGGACTGGTGAGTATCTCGATGCCCCTGCCGTTGTTTGATCGAAACCAAGGCAACATCGGAGCAGCACAGGAACGGGCCTACCAGGCGCAGGACGAGCTTAACGCCGTCCATATACGCCTGAAAAGCGAACTTTCCCAAGCGCACATGCGGCTGCGCACTGCTCGCCAGCAGTTCGAACTGTTGCGCAACGACATGCTCCCCAGTGCCCAAAGCGCTTATGAAGCTGCCAGCAAGGGGTTCGAACTAGGAAAGTTCACCTTCCTTGACGTACTGGATGCTCAACGCACGCTTTTCCAAGCCCGCTCTCAGTATCTGTCTGCGCTCTCGCAAGCTAACCAGGCGGCGGCGGAAATCGCCCGAATCGTCGGCGATGGGTCGGCCGTTATCACCTCGGCCACTCAGCCATAAGGAATCCATATGAAAAGTAAATCGAATACATCTTCCTTGGCTGGTCACAAGAAGCAGATTTTTTGGATCGTCGTCATATTAAGCGTGGCACTTGTGCTTGGCGGATTGCTTCTTCGCAGTAGTCCAGCTGTGCCCGAAGCGGGCGACGCACATAGCGAGCATGGTGACGCATCGGAGCAGGAGGATGAAGGGCATTCGGATGAGGATGCTGAAGCCGAAGGAGATCATGGCCATGATGAAGGAGGCGCCGATAGCGATCACGAGGTCGGTGCGGCAGAGAAAGATGAGCATGAAGATGAGCCCGAGGGAGCGGAGCACACTGAAACAGCAGAGGTAGAACTCTCAGAGACACAAATCCTAGCCGCCGGCATTTCACTGGCAACTGCTGAGCCCGCAAAGATACAAAGCGCAATCGAGCTGCCAGGTGAAATTACGTTTAACCAGGATCGTACAGCGCAAGTTGTGCCTCGTCTCTCAGGTGTCGTTGAAGCGGTCAAAGTCGATTTGGGCGAACAGGTGAAACAGGGGCAAGTGCTTGCTGTGATCGCGAGTACCGACCTGTCGGAACGTAGAAGCGAGTTCTACGCGGCACAAAAACGTCTTGCATTGGCTCAGAAAACCTATCGACGCGAAAAGGAGCTGTGGGAAGAGCGTATTTCTGCAGAACAGGATTATTTACAGGCACAACAGGCTCTACGGGAAGCAGAGCTGACGGTTGCGAATGCAAAAGCACAGCTACAAGCGCTTGGTAGTGATGCTGGCAAGCCAGACGCATTGAGCCGCTACGAACTCAGGGCGCCGTTCGATGGGATGATCGTTGAGAAGGACATCACGCTCGGTGAGTCAGTCAATACCGACGACCAGATATTCATCATTTCCGATCTCTCTACCGTTTGGGCAGATATCAGCGTTCCTGCCAATGCACTCAGCGCGGTACGAGTCGGCAGCAACGCGGTTATCGAAGCCACAGCATTCGAGTCCAGTGCCAATGGCACCGTTTCTTATGTCGGCTCACTTGTTGGTCAGCAAAGCCGCGCCGCTACCGCCCGGGTCACGCTTCCGAACCCGGAAGGTGTTTGGCGTCCCGGCCTGTTCGTCAAAGTGCGGGTAGGCTCTGGCGGAGTGTCCGTGCCGGTTGCAGTCAAGCCCGATGCGATCCACACGTTGGAAGATAATCCGGTGGTGTTTGTACGGACCGACCATGGCTTTGCTGCTCAGCCAATCGTGACTGGTCGCGGCGATAGTGAAGCGGTTGAAATCAAGGAAGGTCTTCAGGCCGGAGTGCGCTATGCCTTGGCCAACAGTTTCATCATTAAGTCCGAGCTTGGCAAAGCCAGCGCCTCGCATGCTCACTGATACGGAGTTATAGACTGTGTTCGAACGTATCATTCGCTTTTCTATAGAGCATCGCTGGCTGGTTTTGCTAGCCGTGCTTGGCATGGCAGCGTTAGGAGCTTACAGCTACCAAAAGCTGCCTATCGATGCTGTCCCTGATATCACCAACGTACAGGTGCAAATCAACACTGCGGCCCCAGGTTATTCCCCGCTGGAAGTGGAGCAGCGCATTACCTACCCGCTCGAGACGGTAATGGCCGGGTTGCCCAAGCTCGAGCAGACCCGTTCCTTGTCTCGATATGGACTTTCTCAGATCACAGTTATTTTTGAGGAAGGCACTGACATCTATTTTGCCCGCCAACTTGTGAATGAGCGCTTGGGAGGGGCCAAAGATCAGCTTCCGGAAGGCGTCACTCCAACACTTGGCCCTATTTCCACTGGGCTTGGCGAAATCTATTTTTGGACGGTTGAAGCTGAGGACGGTGCCACCAAATCGGACGGTACGCCTTATACCTCTGCTGACTTGCGTGAGATTCAAGATTGGATCATCAAACCGCAAGTCCGCAATGTACCAGGCGTAACTGAGATCAATACGATCGGAGGATATGCAAAGGAATATCAGATCGCCCCCAACCCAGACACTTTGCGGTCGTTTGGACTAACACTACAAGATTTGATCGAGGCGGTTGAGCAAAACAATAACAATCTAGGTGCCGGATATATTGAAAAACGCGGCGAGCAGTATCTTGTTCGTGCTCCAGGACAAATGCAATCAGTAGAGGACATCCGCAATACCCTTATTAGCAACGTTGACGGTACCCCAGTACGTATCCGCGACGTTGCGACGGTAGAGGTTGGAAAGGAGCTCCGTACTGGCGCAGCCACCGAGAATGGCCGCGAAGTGGTTCTAGGTACGGCTTTCATGCTTATCGGTGAAAATAGCCGGGTAGTTTCTAGGGCTGTCGATGACAAGATGAAAGAGATAAACCTTTCGCTTCCAGAGGGCGTAAAGGCGATTACTGTCTACGATCGAACTGTACTCGTAGACAAAGCTATATCCACCGTTAAGAAGAACCTCACTGAGGGTGCCATTCTTGTTGTGGTTATACTTTTTCTCTTCTTGGGCAATATCCGTGCGGCGATCCTAACCGCACTTGTTATACCGCTGGCGATGCTCTTTACGTTCACCGGCATGGTAGCCAACGAGGTCAGCGCCAACCTGATGAGCTTAGGCGCATTGGATTTCGGCATCATTATCGATGGTGCCGTGGTGATTGTTGAGAACTGCGTGCGTCGACTTGCTCACGCTCAGTCCCATCACGGGCGGGCATTAACGCTGTCCGAACGGCTTCATGAAGTGTTCGCTGCGGCAAAGGAAGTGCGTCGGCCTCTACTCTATGGGCAGCTGATCATTATGATCGTATATCTGCCGATATTCGCCCTTACAGGGGTAGAAGGTAAGATGTTCACGCCCATGGCGTTTACCGTAGTGACAGCGCTATTCGGGGCGATGATTCTCTCGGTGACGTTCGTCCCGGCAGCCGTTGCGCTCTTTATCGGCAAGCGTGTTACAGAGAAGGAAAACTTTCTAATCCGCAATGCTAAACGGGCCTACGCACCTGCATTCGATGCGGTGATGTCCAACAAGCCAGTAGTGCTCACCTTTGCCGTTGTTGCAGTTGTACTTTCCGGCCTCGTAGGGGCACGTATGGGCAGTGAATTCGTGCCTAGCCTCAACGAGGGGGACTTCGCTATCCAAGCCCTTCGTGTACCGGCTACCAGCCTTAGTCAGTCTGTCGAGATGCAGCAGCAGCTGGAGCGAAAGCTCATGGATGAGTTTCCGGAGATCGAGCGGATTTTTGCGCGCACAGGCACTGCGGAGGTGGCATCCGATGCCATGCCTCCAAACATCTCTGACGGGTACGTCATGCTGAAGCCACAAGAGCAGTGGCCGGATCCAGGCAAGTCGCGCGACGAACTCTTAAGCGAGGTCCAAGCATCCGCCGCTGAGTTACCGGGCAATAACTACGAGTTTTCCCAGCCTATTCAGCTGCGTTTCAACGAGTTGATTTCCGGTGTTCGTGCCGCTGTAGCCGTGAAAATCTATGGTGATGACATGGAGGTTCTTAACAGCACGGCGGCGGAAGTGTCCGAGGTGCTAGGACAAGTACCAGGCGCCTCCGAGGTTACGGTCGAGCAAACGACTGGCCTTCCTATGCTCACGATTGATATCGATCGCGATCAAATCGCACGATACGGCCTGAGTTTAGATACTGTACAGCAAGCGGTTGCAGTAGCCATCGGGGGCCGAGAGGTAGGCACCTTGTTTCAAGGAGACCGGCGTTTCGATATCGTAGTTCGTTTACCGGACGAGATACGAAGCGATCTCGCCGCAATTGAGCGGCTCCCAATTGCCCTTCCAAGGGAATTAAACAGCACCATAAGTTATATCCCCCTCGGCGAGGTGGCCACCCTGGATTTGGCCCCCGGTCCGAATCAGATCAGTAGAGAAGAAGGGAAACGGCGAATTGTCGTCAGTGCAAACGTCCGTGGTCGTGACATTGGATCATTCGTATCTGAGGCAGAACAGAAAATCCAGGCCCAGGTAGATATCCCGGCAGGTTATTGGATCGACTGGGGCGGTACCTTTGAGCAGCTTGAATCGGCAACGAAGCGGCTGCAGATTGTCGTCCCCGCGGCGCTGCTCCTGGTCTTCATTCTGCTTTTCATGATGTTCAACAATGTCAAAGACGGTTTGTTGGTCTTTACAGGGATTCCATTTGCGCTCACCGGAGGCATTGTTGCGCTGTGGCTGAGAGATATCCCATTGTCCATTTCAGCAGGAGTTGGCTTTATTGCTCTGTCGGGCGTCGCCGTTCTAAATGGCCTGGTAATGATCTCCTTCATCCGTAGCCTACGGGAGCAAGGTTTACCTCTGGGCACCGCGATCCGCGAGGGCGCTCTGACCCGGCTACGGCCGGTATTGATGACAGCCTTGGTGGCTTCACTCGGGTTCGTTCCGATGGCCTTGAATGTGGGTACCGGTGCAGAGGTACAGCGCCCCCTTGCGACGGTGGTGATCGGGGGGATTCTCTCCTCAACGGTGCTAACGCTATTGGTACTGCCGTTGCTCTACCAGCTGGCTCATCGGCGCGAAGACGAATTGGAGGAGCAAGAAATCGCGTTGGCCGCTGACAGAACAAGCTAGAGATTGGATGGCGGCACACAACGCCCCGTTCTTGCTAGCTCGCGAGAACGGGGCGTGTTGGTTTCGGAGTGCTAAGATTCAGCGGCGGCGCAGCGGGCAGCAAAGCCTTTATAGCGTAGGTCTAATGCATCTAAACGGTGAATAGAAAGGGTGCTCAGCGCTTAGTGCGTATGACTCCGCGCTACATACGCCTCCTCGGCTGATGGCTTTCACCCACGGTGAGCTGACGAAAGATTATGCAAGCAGCGGCTGACCTGCCCCGGGCGGCAGCACGGGCGATAGCTACGAAAACGCCCTGGCTGGAACGATCAGCGGGCTTTACAAGGCCGAGCTGACACCTTCAATCATGGACGAACCGCGAGGCCGTTGAGATGGCGACCCTGACGTGGATGCGTTGTACGCCACCAGCGTCTGTTCAGCTCAATCGGATATGCTCTTGCGAACGCTAATAACAGACAGATCAGGCGATAGCGGCCTGACTTAACGAAACGGCCTATAAAGGCCGGGGCGATTCGCTGGTAGCGATGTTGCGGGCAAGTGATGGACACAAAAAAGCGCCCCGAAGGGCGCTTAGAGTACAACTGCTTCCAACGGTGCTTGGAAGCTGCCGGCGGCGGATATCGTTCAGATATTAAGCGGTTAGTCAGCTTTGGTTTCTTTCTTAATTTCCGTGTTGTTCTGATCTTGGCGAATATCATTAACCTTCAACTCGTTTGCTTTTTTTTCGGCGGATTCGGTTCCGTGAATTCGCTTTTGATCTGCTCGGAATTTTTCATTAAATTTCATTGAACGGTCGTATCCATCTCCTGCATAAGACGATGCGGAGCCGAAAATTACCAAACCAACAACAATAGCTTTCAACAGATTCATAGGGCAGTCCTCGCTAAATTCAAAGGTGGCTTGCTGAGCTTTCTCGGTGAGCTCTACAGGTTCGAATGAATTTTGCCTGACTGAAGCTAACAGCAGCATGAGCCAAGCATTACATTATTGAAATGTAATGCTTCCATTGTGGAGTGACATGAGCGCCTTGCTTCGTCATTGCAGCAACAAGGCGCACCAATCTGCAAGGGGCTTGAGCCTACGACAAAATTGATTGGAAGATTACATTTTTGTCATCTTCAGATCATGGCACCGCATAATCCATATCATTAGCGAGCAACGTCGTTTATCGTTTGAGAGAGATCGACCTGTTGTCGGCGAGTTAAAGACGATAACGCACGAACTCGCTCGAGGGTGGTCGCATTTTCTGTCAGTGTGGCTTGGAGGGCCAGATGGTATAGGCGCTAGTATTTTTATTATCTCTTATGGGCGGTCGTTTGGCTCCCCTATTTTTCTTACGCTAGTTTTTAAGGAGCGGTAAAAATATGGCTCACGAACATAACCATAACACCGAAGCCATGGGTGATAAGCGTTTAATCGCAGCTATTGGCGTTAATACTGCACTAACTCTGGCACAAGTTGTTGGCGGGATACTTTCTGGGAGCTTATCGCTCATAGCGGATGCACTACACAACTTGAGCGATGCTGCATCACTGGTTATTGCGCTCATCGCACGTAAGATCGGCCGCAAACCGCCAGATGCTTTTAAAACCTTTGGCTACCGACGCAGTGAAACCATAGCGGCTTTGATTAACTTGGTCACGCTGATTATCGTTGGTCTCTACCTCATCTACGAAGCTATAGGTCGGTTTTTTTCCCCACAGCCCATTGAAGGATGGACAGTGGTCGTGGTGGCGGGAATAGCCTTGATTGTAGATATCGCTACGGCCTTGCTCACCTACACAATGTCTAAGAATAGCATGAATATAAAGGCGGCATTCTTGCACAACGTGTCGGATGCGTTGGCCTCCGTCGGCGTTATTATTGCCGGAACATTGATCCTCCTGTATGGCTGGTATTGGACAGATACTGTCCTGACGCTGATGATTGCTGGTTACGTGCTATGGCAGGGCTTTAGCATGCTACCTAAAACCATTCACTTGTTGATGGAGGGCGCGCCAGAAGGAGTTTCCATCGCCGACATAATCAATATCATGGAACATGTAAACGACGTTGTGAGTGTTCACCACGTACACGTATGGGAAATCGCTGAGCATACAATCGCACTGGAAGCACATGTTGTCATCAAGAAGGCTAGCCTGCCCGATATTGAACGAGTAAAGACTGATTTAAAACGAGTACTTCATGAGCAATTCAAAGTCAGCCACTCGACACTTGAAATGGAGCTAGACGGCAGTGTTTGTATCGACACCAGGCAGGCCGACAGTCATCGCAGCGAAGCATAAGCCTGCTTTGCGCTCAACGCTGTTGCTAGGTAGTTAGCTCGATATCAACGGAGTGAACTTGCGACATCACTCGTTGGCGCTATGTCTTCGACCAGAGACATGCTAGCGGCATGTGGCCAAAGCAGCTCGTCACGAGGAGATCAGGCTAGGTCGTGGCACCTTCGGCAGGCTGCCGCGACGAGCAAGCCCCGCCAGTCGCTACCGCCGCGGACGCTCAGAGCCAGCGGCGGACTCGTGCACGGTAGCGGGCAAATGATTCGCCGAACAATGTTTCCAGCGCCCACTCTTCGGCTGGGATCTGGAAACGGTTCATGTACAGCACGAAAGCAACTACGCCAAGCAGGGTTAGAGGCGAGGCCAAGACCAGCGCCCAAGCCGCCAGGATAATGGCAAAGCCTAAGTACATGGGGTTGCGGCTGTACCGGTAGATGCCAGCCTCCACTAATGCAGAAGCCTGCTGCGGCTGCAATGGATTAACCGTAGTACGCGCGCGGCGAAACGACAGGACGCCGGCGAGGCACACGCCGAGCCCCAGGAGCAGTATTGGCAAAGCGAAGGTCAGGCGCGCGGTCCATGCCAGTTCGAAACCCGGCAATTTGGTTCCCGACAAACCCATCAGCACAGCGATCAGGCCGGCCACGAGCAGCGGTGGCACGCGGTTTTCCAGCGCGCTCATAGTGTCATTCTCGTGCCTTGGCCACTTCGCTGTTCACCAACTGGCGCAGCGGCTCCGGGCCAAACTCGCTGAGCGCACGACCATTGACAAAAAAAGTCGGCGTGCCACGAACCCCAACGGCTTTAACGTCCTGCATGTCCGTTTCCAGCACGGCGTTGACGCCAGGCGTATGCATGTCCTGGCGGGCCTGTTCCAAGTTCAAACCGACGCGCTCTGCAGCAGCCCATGCCTGCGTTACCTTGGGGTCGTCGTGCCAACCGGGTTGGGCTTCCAGCACAGCCCCCAACACTTGTTCATGGAGATTTTGCTTACGCGCCGCCTCCAGCATTCGCGCCACCTCTTCGGAGCCTTGATGGAACAGTACATAGCGCAGCACCAAACGCACGTCTTCCGGGTTCTCGGCGAGGATCTGCTTCACATAGGGGTGGAAGGCGCGGCATGCCTCGCAGGAAGGGTCAAAGAATTCGACGATGGTCACTGGCGCTTGCGCCGGGCCGAACACTGGTGAGTGGAAGCGAACCAACTGGCCGCCGTTCTGTTTGGGTTGTGTCGCGGTCTCTTGGGCTGTCGAACCGGGAGCCTGGGCCTGTTGAGGCGATTGCGAGGGGGAATAGAAGAATGCGGCGGCAGCAAAGACGGCCAGGATCACGACACTGACGATCAGGACCACGGAACGGCGATTCATGGGGTGGTTCTCCGACGGATGATTATGAGCAGGATGGCGATAAGGATAAAAGCGAACAAGGCGAGTGCCGGCAGGGGCACCACGCCGAAGAGGGTCATTCCGGCGCCTGAGCAGGATGGACCAGTGGCCGTGCAGGGCTGGATCGGCTGTGGAATCAGCCCTGCATAGAGCAGCGTGTGAACAAATGCCAGTGCCGCACCGATAGCGGTCAGCGGCAGGGCATAGTGCCAGACGGTGAAATCCGAGCGGTAGCAGGCGATGGCCAGGATCACCGCCAGCGGAAACATGAAGGCACGCTGGAACCAGCACAACACGCAGGGTGCCTGGCCCATCACCTCACCAATGAACAGCGCGGACAGGGTCGATACCAGTGCGACCAGCCAGGTTAGCAGCAGCAGGTTCCAGGGCATGCCTGAAGGTTGAGGATTCATTGCGGTTAACTCCTGGCGATGGCGAGCACTTGCCTCAGACCCGCCATCCAGTTATTTCGAAACATCATGCATCCTCTTATCGGCAGGACTTGTTAGGACCGTTGCGGACTTCGCCCAACGGCAAAGCGAAAAGCAACCAGCCTCAACGCTGGGTTAAATCCGATGCCAGTGGGAGAATGTCGCCCTTGCGCAACAAGGGAAGATATCAGATGTCGCGGGACTGGCTGGAAGAACACCAGATAGCATTTTATTTCGCGGCGGTGGTGGCCGCTGCCATTGCAGGCCTGAGCTCTGCGCAATTCACCGGACTGACGGCCATGGCCATCACACCGGCGATTGCCGTGCTGATGTATGCCATGTTTCTGCAGATTCCTTTTTTGGAGCTGCGAGAAGCTTTTGCCAACCGCCGCTTCGTCGGTGCCTTGTTGCTGGCCAACTTCCTATTGGTGCCATTGATGGTGTGGCTGGTGACGTGGCCGCTCTCATCGAACAAGGCCTTGTTGGTCGGCGCGCTGCTTGTCCTGCTGACGCCTTGTATCGATTACGTGGTGGTCTTCACCCACCTGGGCAAAGGGGACTCTCGTCTGGTGCTCGCGGCGACGCCATTGCTGCTGTTGCTCCAGCTTCTGCTGCTGCCCCTCTACTTGCGGCTAATCCTTGGCCCCGAAGCCGGCACAGTGATCGAGCTGTGGCCCTTCGCAGAAGCCTTCCTGTTACTGATCGTCCTACCCTTGGTAGCGGCTGTGCTCACCGAATTTGGCGGACGCCGATCTCTGCTGCTTCGCGCATGGAGCGCAGGTTGGGCCTGGCTGCCAGTGCCTGCAATGGCCCTGGTTCTAATCGTGGTGGTGGGTTCGCAGATCGCGGCTGTCGTGTACCAACTCGACATCCTGGCGCCGTTGCTTCCGGTATACGGAGCGTTTCTACTACTCGCTCCGGCCCTCGGCGTACTCAGCTCCCGGCTATTTGGCTTGGAGGCTTCTGCCGCACGGGCAGTGGCCTTTAGCTCAGGCACTCGCAACTCGCTTGTAGTGCTTCCCCTGGCCCTAGCGCTCCCGGAGTCCATTCGCGCGCTGGCCGCGGCGGCTGTGATTACTCAGACACTCGTAGAACTGATTGGTGAATTGATCTACTTACGGGCGATTCCAGCCATGGTCAGAAACAGTTGAGCCTCGTCGAAATCGGCGAGAGCGCTCATGCCTCGTGCTGTGGAGCAAGATTGATCAGCGGCGCAATGATGAGCTGAGCGGAGCGCGCCCAAGAAACCAGTGCCTCAAGATCCATCTGTAGAGATTGGGCTTCTGTCCAGATACAAGCACTCTCGGCAGGCACCGTAAGAGCGATGCCCTCAACTATCGTCAGAGCCATCGCATGCAATCTCAGTAGCTCGTCGCGAATGGAGGTGATTCCACCCAGTTCCACCAAGCAGACGTCCAAGCGATCAACCAGCCGGAGCAGTTGAGAGGTGTCGAAGCTGTCGCGCAGGTTTTCCAACGCCACGGCGTCCACTTCGCCGTACGGTGTAAGGCGGAAGGATGCGGGAGGAATGTTGATCATGGCGTTTTCTCGGTATCTAGCTGGCTAGGTCTGATCACCCGCAGCGAGCCGGCAGCTTGTTGGAACACCGAGTCCTTGATCCAGGGCTCCGGTGGCCGGTTTAGCTTGAGGTTGAATTCGCCGAAGCGCTTGAGGTTGCTGGTCAGGTAGAGTGGTTGGGCCCCCTTCAGCATACATAGCGGAACTGGTGTAGACGACTAGCCCTGAGCTAGGCCTTGGGCTTTCAAGCAGCTCCAATGATCGGCACTGAAGTGCTAGGGAGCGGATTACTTCTAAAATTCTGGCTAACACGCTCACACTTAAAAACGCTTCTGGATATGCTGGAAAAAGGCAAGCCAAGCAGGCGAAAAATTGACACTAACTACTTTCAATACAATGGTTATTTCTTGGGATATAACTCTTCTAAAGATAATGCCGGTAAATACGGATTTGAAGAAAGCCCTGCTGAAATCAAGCAAAAAGTGAAAGAGCTTTTACTAATCTAGCTCGGTCGAACAAACTAGGTCTATTGCTCGTTGAGTGATCGTCTCTGAGCATTTTAACTGCTGCCGTTGCTGGCAGCCATGAGTCAAAAATTGCACTCAACGACAGGCAGCTTTTGGCCGACAGGTGCCTGTCGTCACCGGCTGCAATCGGCCGAGGCTGTGTAAAAACGTTTTCGAGCGCGACAGGTACTCAAAACCGGACTGGAAATCGCGCATCTGGGCGAAATCCACATCTGCTGAGGTGCCGAAAAATTTCAGATTTCACGTAGACGCGCGCACTTCAATTTTGACGAAGCGTTTTTACACACTCTGGGCCAAAAGCAGGCATTAGATGTGACCACGGCACTCGAGGTGATTCAAAACTGCTCTAGACGTTCGTCTTCAGCTGATAGCCATATGGACAGCACACACCACCCAAGGTACGGTTCATTTGCCATGGTAATACGCCATTATCAAGCGATGCCTAGAGGGATTTAGAGTGCACGTTAAAGCCATCAAGCTGATCAACTTCAAAAAATTTCGCGACGAACTTCTAGAATTCAACGACGACGTCAATATTTTCGTCGGCGACAACAATGCTGGTAAAAGCACAATCTTGGAAGCGTTAGAAATTGTGCTCAATTACAATCATCGTGGACGGCCCTTCAACGGCGAGTTCTCCCCTGATCTTTTCAATCAGGATGCCGTCACGCGGTTTCTCGCCTCTGACTTGAGCTCCAAGCACCTGCCCAGCCTTATCATCGAAGCCTACATTGACGGTGTGCCTGAGTACCGAGGCTCGAACAACAGCCTCAAGGCTGACGCCCAGGGCGTCTTGGTACAAGCCTGTTTCGACCCGTCGCTGGAGGCCGTATACGAGAGCCACCTGCTGACCAAGCCGAACATCACCAGCATTCCGATCGAATTCTATAAGGTGGAATGGCTCGATTTCGGTTGGAATCCGATAAAACCGATCGCTAAGAAGTTTAAGGCGCTGTACATCGACCCCACACGTATCCACCCAACCATGGGGAAGAACCAGTACATTTCGAGCATTCTCAACACCGCATTGGCGAAGGAAGAGCTCGTCAAGCTGACCCTCAATTATCGTGAAAACCTGCAGGTGTTTAACAACTCCGGGGAGGTCAGGACGGTCAATGCCAGCCTTGATGCGGGTCACCTTATCACCGATAGCAAGCTCACCATTGCAGCAAGTACGTTACCTGCGGGCTCCATCCAGACCGGCCTACAGCTTGAGGTCGATGATGTGCCTTTTCACCTCATCGGCAAGGGTGAACAGAGCAATGTGCAGATTAAACTGGCCATTCAGAACAAATCCCACGACATCGATCTGGTGATGATGGAAGAGCCCGAAAATCATCTATCTCACACCAATCTGAACAAGCTTGTGCACTACATCGAAACCCAGCGAGGAGACAAGCAGCTGTTCCTGACCACCCACAGCTCGTATGTGTTGAACAAGCTGAGTATCGACAAAATTTGCCTTGTGCAGTCAGGGTACAAAAGGCTGCACACGCTAGACGCTAAAGTGGTGAAGACCCTCAAGCGTCTTCCTGGCTACGACACCTTGCGGGTGGCACTGTCGGGCAAGGTCATCCTGGTCGAGGGGCCGTCGGACGAACTGGTGCTCAAGAAAATCTACCAACGAAAACACAACCGACTGCCTGAGCAGGACGGGATAGATATCATCGTGGTACGCGGTGTAGGTTTCAAGACGTTCATCGAAGTCGGTAAAGAGATCGGCACCAAGATCCATGTGCTCAGGGATAATGACGGCGACTATAACGGTAACGTTGTACAAGGACGTCTGGAATACGCTGCGTTTCCTAACATCAAGCTGTACTCGTCGATGAACGACGCCGAATTTTCGCTTGAGCCAGCGATGATTTATGCCAACGCAGTTGACATTAAAACCCTTGACGCTTTCGCAAAGGAAGTCTTGTCGACGGAAACCTTCAATATCTACAACGCAGAGGTCTCTCTGGAGGATCGAAGGGAAAATTTGATCCGTTGGTTCAAGAGCGTAAAGGGCAACGGTAAAGGCGCTCGCAAGGTCGACTCTGCGGTCAAACTGTTCGATGGCGCACTGGACTTCAAGTACCCAGCCTTTCTAGACGAGGTGCTCGATTTTGCCTAACGAACTCTGGGTCGCAGGCGCCGGATCAGGGAAAACGCACAAGATCATTACTGAAGCCATTGAGACCATCAAGGCTGGTGGACGTGTGCTTGTAGTCACCTATACAACCAATAATCAGGCAGAGTTGCGCTCTCGTTTTGTTGAGTTGTACGGTGCTAGCAGTGAGCACTTCGTCGTCAAGGGGCTGTTCTCTTTTTACCTGGAAGATATGGTGCGTCCCTATCAGAGCGAGGTATTTCCAGATCGGATCACGACTATCTCGTTCACTGAGAACAACCCTCACTTAATATCAGGTACAACCTACTACATTGAAGGCAGAGCTGAAAAATCGGAAGATGGCACGATCAATCCACTGCATTACCTGACGCCCTGCAAAACAAAGGCGTACTCCGGGTTTTTGGCAAAGCTTGCGACCCTCATTGCGAAACTATCCAAAAATGCCCCTGCCAAGCGGTTGAAGGAGATTTATCAAAGGGTCTATTTTGATGAAGTGCAGGATTTGGTCGGTTGGGACTACGACGTGATCAAATCACTCAACAAGGTCATGGTCGACTCGATCTGTTGTGTGGGCGACTTTCGACAGACAATCTACACAACGACGTTCGGCCATAAGGCTCCGCAGACGCCTCAACAGAAGGTCGATTACTTCGTCGGGAAAATGAAGTTCGAAAAGCATTCGATGCCGAAGAATCGCAGGTGCATACAAGAAATCTGCGACCTCTCCGACACGATCCACCTGGGGCTGTATGACAAGACGGTAACAGGTGTCGAGAAAGTGCCAGACGAAATATCGCATCACCATGGCACCTTCATAGTGAAACAATCTCAGGTGAGCGATTACTTGGCAGCGTTTCAGCCTCAAGTACTGCGCTGGTCGTCCACCACCGGCACTGGATACCTACCGGGTAACCTTATCTGTTATACGTTCGGTTCCTGCAAAGGCTTAGGCTTTGATCGAGTGCTTGTGATCCCGTCAGATAAACATCTGAAGTTCATTGGCGGAAATGCCAAAGTGTTCGACAAGGATAAGACGGAGGAGTCGCGAAACAAGCTATACGTCGCGATTACCCGCGCGCGCTATAGCCTGGCCTTCCTCGTCGAGGATAAGAAGGTGAAAGGGCTCCCTTACCCCATATGGGATGGCTCTGGCGCGCTCAATGCAGTGATCGAAAAGTGAGGCGGAGAGGCTGACGACTCATGTTGAGTGACGAGAAGCCGCCTCTCCCCGCGGACATTTCAGGAGCAATACCATGACGATGGCCCATGAGCGCACCCGTAGCGTTGTTCAAACACGGGACTTCCTACAGGAGCTGGCTAGGGACACGAGCCTTCCTGAAAACGTACGGTACCAAGCAAATAATCTACTTCGGCATTACCCGACAGCAGAAGCCGTCTGGTTGGCTGGTCGAGTGGAAGAGCGATCCAAGCAAGAGCTTTCCCTATTGGCCGACAAGCATGGACCTCTACATCCGGTGTTAGTCAGCTGGCTGTTAAATGATCCGATGTTTTCGGATCACGGAGCCAGCTGAGCCGGGGCGCAACACTGGCAAGAGGATCCCCCTCGTCAGGTGTTCAAGGGGCAGATGCTGGCTGTGGCCTTGATGTCCATCATGCCGTTTAAATAGGCCCCGTTTATCTCTGAGCGGCCCGAAGGGAGCCGTGCACTGGGCGTGATTGACATACCGCCGTGCCGTAACAGCTTCCCTCGTATCTATAATTGGTGGCTCAGCTAGGAGCCATCATGAGTTTGTTGCCGATTGAATCTGTTTTGCCCGCTTTAAGAGATGCCTTGTCTGCACGTAATGAAGTTGTACTTGAGGCAGCGCCGGGGGCAGGCAAAACAACGCGAGTACCAATAGCGCTGCTGGAAGAGCCTTGGCTGGCCGACCAGACTATTGTCATGCTCGAACCACGTCGACTAGCTGCCAGAGCCGCAGCTGAGCGACTGGCGAGCGAGCTGGGAGAAAGCGTTGGGCAAACAGTCGGCTATCGAATTCGCTTGGAGAGTAAGGTCGGACCACAGACTCGAATTGAAGTAGTGACTGAAGGCATTCTTACTCGTCGGCTTCAAGACGATCCTGCCCTAGATGGCGTTGGGCTGCTCATATTTGATGAGTATCATCTGCGTAGTCTCGATGCCGATCTGGCGTTGGCCTTGTGTCTCAACGGCCGTGAGTTGTTGCGCGACGAACCGCCGCTGAAGGTGCTGCTGATGTCCGCCACGCTGGAAGGCGAGCGCCTGTCGCGCCTGCTGGACGAGGCGCCTGTGGTACGCAGCGAAGGTCGCATGTATCCGGTGGAGCAGCGTTGGGGGCGGCCGAGTCAGATCGGCGAGGCGCTCGAACCCCGGGTGGTACAGACCATGCTCCAGGCCCTGGCCGATGAACCTGGCAGCCTGCTGGTGTTCCTCCCCGGCCAGGCGGAGATTCGCCGCGTCGCCGAGCAGTTGGCCGAGCGCCTCGCTGGCCGGTCAGAGATCCTGCTCTGCCCGCTCCACGGTGAACTGGACCTCGCTGCCCAGCGCGCGGCCATCGAGCCGGCACCGGCGGGCAAGCGCAAGGTGGTGCTGGCCACCAACATCGCCGAGACCAGCCTGACCATCGATGGCGTGCGCGTGGTGGTGGACGCGGGCCTGGAGCGTGTACCGCGCTTCGACCCGGCCAGTGGCATGACTCGCCTGGACACCCAGCGTATTTCCCGCTCCTCCGCGACCCAGCGTGCCGGCCGTGCCGGCCGTCTGCAGCCGGGTGCCTGCTACCGGCTCTGGTCTGAGGCCCAGCATGAGCAACTGGCCGCCCACGGGAGCGCGGAAATCCTCCAGGCCGACCTTGCCGGACTGGCGTTGCAACTGGCGCGCTGGGGGATTGGTGATCCCAATGAACTGGCCTGGCTCGATCCGCCGCCCACGGCTGCCTACGCCCAGGGCCGTGACCTGCTGCAACGCCTCGGCGCACTGGCCGACGATGGCAACTTGACCCGCCATGGCCAGGCCATGGCCGAACTGCCCGCCCATCCGCGCATTGCCCACCTGCTGTTACGTGGCCACGCCCTGGGACTCGGCGGCCTGGCCTGTGACCTCGCCGCCCTACTGGGCGAGCGCGACATCCTGCGTGGTGGCGGTGCCGACCTGCACAGCCGCCTCGCCTTGCTGGCCGGTAACGACAAGGCAGCGCGTGGCGCTCGTGGCGGCGTGCAGCGTGCTCGCCAGCTGGCGCGGCAGTTCCGTTCCTACCTGCGTGGCCCGGCCAGCGAGCCGGTGGCCGATCCGGATCACCCGCGCTGGCTCGGCTGCCTGCTGGCGTTCGCCTACCCGGACCGCATTGCCCAGCAACGTCGTGCCGGAGGGGCCGATTATCGGCTGGCCAATGGCCGTGCAGCCACCTTTGGCGAGCCGGATGCGCTGATGAAGGAGCCCTGGTTGGTGATCGCCGATCTCGGTAGCCGCCAGGGCCAGCGTGAAGAGCGCATCTATCTCGCGGCCGACCTTGATCCCGCACTGTTCGACGGCCCTCTGGCCGAACAGGTAAGGTGCCAGGACCTGCTCGACTGGGAAGAGCGCGAAGGTGTGCTGCGCGCCGAACGTCAGGTGAAAGTGGGTGAGTTGGTGCTGGCCCGCGAAGCCCTTGCCGAACTGGATGACGAGGCCCGCTCGCGTGCGCTGCTCGGTCTGGTGCGACGCAAGGGGCTGGAGCTGCTGCCGTGGAGTGCGGAGCTGCGCCAGTGGCAGGCGCGGGTGGCGCTGCTGCGCCGACTGGACCTGGCCGACACGGGCAGCAGCGAATGGCCAGACCTCTCCGACGCGGCGCTTCTGGCCAGCCTGGAGGAGTGGCTGCAGCCCTGGCTGGGCAAGGTCAGCCGCCTCAGCCATTTCGCCAACCTCGACCTCGCCGGCATCCTCCATGGCCTGCTGCCCTGGCCGCTGCCGCAACGCCTCGACGAGCTGGCGCCGCGTACGCTGGAAGTGCCCTCCGGCTCGCGCATCCGCCTCGACTACAGCGACGAGATGCCGGTTCTCGCGGTGCGCCTCCAAGAGCTGTTCGGCCTCGCCGACACTCCGCGCATCGCCGGTGGCCGTCAGGGCGTCAAGCTGCACCTGCTGTCCCCGGCCCAGCGCCCGGTGCAGGTCACCCAGGACCTGGCGAGTTTCTGGCGCAATACCTACGCGGAAGTGAAGAAAGATTTACGAGGTAGGTACCCTAAGCATTACTGGCCTGAGGACCCGCTTGTGGCCCAGGCTACAGCTAGAGCTAAGCCGCGAAAATCGTAGGCTGTTGCTCAATGCGGGCGTGTGAACCGGAACCCAGTGTTGCCTCGAGAGCAACGCAGGTTGGCTCTCTGTTGAGTGTGCCAGTCAACCGGCGTACTAGGGCCGTGCGAGTTTTACCGTATTGCCATTCGTAGAGTCGACGTGCCCGTTTTTTGCAGATTTCGGCCCTTTGTAAATGTGTGCTCCGGAACTTAAGCGACGGTTCACCCTTGACACCCTAGTGGAGGATCATAGATGTCGTGGACTTTGGCGGCATCGACCATGCATTCCTGGTTGATCACAACGGCCAAGTGATCTTCAGCCTTGACAAGGGTCAGGTGATGACGAACCTCAAGGACATCTATCCGGACAGAGCCCTACGGATTGAGTCGGGCATTCAGGATGCCACCTTGCACGGGCAGGAGCGGATTGTCTCTTTCGCCCCAGTGAACGACCGGTAAACGTCGTCGTCATTAGACACGCGCTTTATGGACGCTTCGGCAGTGAAGCGAGTTGTATCGCAACATTCAAAGGTGGTTATGCCAATGCTCCCAGCTTTTGACTGACTCCGTATTCTCTTCCTCTTCCTCTTCCTTTGTCTCTTTCTTGAGATCTTCTTGCCGAAGTTGCTTTAGCTTCTCCAGTTCACGCACGTACTCGTCAACTGGCATACCATTTTTTAATGCGTTCAGAAGTAGCTCCTCGGCCTGGTCATATATACGGTTAGTCCTGATTATATGGGCAGATGAAACGATGTCTTCGTATCCATCAAGTTTGGCGAATGCAAGATGAATATACCGTTCTACCGAGAGGGGATCTTTGTGGCCAGTCCACAGCATGACGTCGTAAAGAAACTTTTTGCTATTAAGCAGGGCGCTTCTGAAGTCGTCCTTTTGCTTGAACTTGTGTCTTTTGATTAGGAGTACGAAAAGATTGGTGATGAAAGCATGGCGGAACATGTGTGCACAGACTTTTTCTTCGATGCCGGCGTGACTTCTAAGTTGAATCATTTCATTCGTAATACTGCAGGCACCGAGCGGCTTACCAGTCTTTTCTTGAACAAAGAGTCTGTCGTGATCCGTGTCCTTGAAGTTGCGAAGAGATATTCTGCGGGCAAACTGAATATATTTCTTAGCTTCGCTTAGTACCACTCTTGAAATCGGGATAAAACGCTCGGAATAGGTTCCACGTTTCAAGGTTCGCAGACGTAGCAATGGGAACGACATGTTCATGGCATTACGTATGTCCGAAACGGTAATTTCAATTATCTCGCTGCGTCGAGCGCCCGTATGCTCAAGCAAGGAAATCACCAGATTCCGTCGAAGTTGAAGGTGTCTCGATGGGTGGATTTTGTTTGCTGAATCTCGCAAAAGCTTTATATGTTCGCTCGGGATCGGATCGCG
Source organism: Stutzerimonas azotifigens DSM 17556 (assembly GCF_000425625.1). Taxonomy (GTDB): domain Bacteria; phylum Pseudomonadota; class Gammaproteobacteria; order Pseudomonadales; family Pseudomonadaceae; genus Stutzerimonas; species Stutzerimonas azotifigens. Next base: position 84,324 of record NZ_KE384414.1, on the reverse strand, counting down.
CGTGTGGTAGCGCGTTCCAGATACATGAAGAGAGTGGTGATGCAGATAACTCCGCTTTATCGTTCTTCCTGAGCGCGTTGTGATAGTAAATGTTTTCATTACGGCGCGGATGGTTCCATTCTCTGATACAAATGCATCGTCGCCATAAAGACGTCCTACGAATTGCAAAAAATCTAGACAGATCCTACCAATTGCTAGGAGTGTAGTTTCGGTGCGCCTATTTACAGTGGGATCGTTGACAGATCGCTCCTTTCTTAATTCGTCAATGAAGTCTGAGAACTGTTGGTCAGACAGTCCTATAAAGTCAGTTCGGTATCTGAAGCAGTAGCGAACTAGTGGGCTTATTTTGGATGCATACTCCCCAATGCTTCCGCCTTTACCGCCGTGCCTTGATAGGCCTTTTCCACCTCGGCCAGGGCGGTCACGTAGTGCGAGCATGTAGAGATTTGCGACGTTATTGGGCGTGCCATCAGGCCAACAGCAAAACGGCAGGCCAGAACCATCTTTTGTTATAGTACTTCCATGCGCATGGTAGCTAAAGAGTGTTAGCTCTTTAAGTGGTTTAAATAGTTGTTGGCGAAGGTGGTTTGTCACTTGCGATACTCCTCCAGTCGCGTAACTCGCCCGTCTCCGGAAGAAGGGGAGGGGGGGGGTGGCTGTTCTGGAGGGAGGCTCAGTAGAGCAGTAAGTGCCTGAACGGCATCGCTTGCCCGCTTTTCAAGTAGAGCGGGATCTAGATTGCTACGTATATTTCTTAACTCGTTAATTGCCAGGCTTAATCCCTGGAGGAGGACCATGTTGGCGCAGCGCTGCTTATCAAGTCTCTCCTCTAGTTCAGTTACTAGTCGCGAAAGTCCGGACTTAGTGCGTTTTGTTGAAGTGGCCTCTTTGCTGCCATTGACCTTCTCAATGGCCCTCAATGCCGCTAGGCGGAGGGTATCAAGTTCCTTAAATCCTCCCTTGAACTGTAAGTTGGCGTGAGATTTTAAAGTGTTGATGCTCATTGGGGATTTTGACTTTATAGCCCCTGAGTCCTCGAAATTGAATTCGAGCTTGGCTAGCGCTCCTTGGCTTCTGAGAGCCTTTAGAATGTTCTCGTTTTTGGAAAAATAGTCAGGATTACGGTAGATTAGCTTTAAAAGTTCACTGGTTATTAATGTGGCGCTAGCATGTGGCTCTAGGTCGGAGATTTTTTTCATTTAGTCTGTGCTCTGAATTTTTACTACCACGCGCATATGTTGGCCGGTTTCGTCTGTGAAAAACTCTGGCTCAATCTGGACTTTCCCTGTCTTTATCATGTCGGTGATTGCGTCTTCAAGTTCAGCAGTGTCTACTAGAGCAAAATTATCTGTGTTGTAACGAATTTTTAGTATTTCGGCTAGATCTTCGTAAGCAGTGATATCGCCATTATGCAAGCTTTCTGCTATGAACTGAGCCTTAGCGCTACGCAAAACTGCACCATCAGTGGACTCAGTAATGTAATTCCAAACATGCTGCATGTCGGTGTGCCCGAGCATCCACTGCAGTGTCTCCAGTCCTCCAAAACTGCTCGAGTGGAAGAATACCATGGAGAAAAAGCGTCGAAGTTGATGTTGTCGGATATAGTACCTTTCTCCTTTTGAATTTAGTGGTAGTTCGAAATAATCGCACAACAAGTCTAGGTTTCTATTGTAGGCATACATTGTTTGCTGACTAAGCCCGGCATTTCCGAGGAGTCCGGGGGGGGCAAAGAGGCTAGTCATTTCAGTTATGAATCCGCTTTTTAAAAGTCTCTGCTGCATGGAAATTAAGTTTTTAATCATTTTTACGGCAATGGGTTCGATTGGGCGTGCTTGGCGTTGTCTTATGCCGAACAGGTTGGATGTGCTTTTTCTATTTAAGAAGATCAACCATCTTTCGCTTTTATCTAGGCAGTCAGTCGAGTGCAAATCGAGCATTTCTCCTATTCGGCGAGCCATGATTGTTCCAACTACCATCTGGACACATCCAATATAGATGCGTAAGCACTCAATCAGTCCCACATTATTTCTGAGTTCTATGAAGTAATTTGACTGCTTTCTCAGTGCGCCGTGCCTAATAGACACCGTTTGACATACAAGCCCAAGCTTCCTAATTCCCATGTCGATAAGCTCAGGGGGCATAATGTCTTGTAACTCTCCATTGGTAAGTTGCGTAGGGGCAATTCCATTGAGGTTGCAATGCTCTGCCATGCGGCAGAAACCTTCTATTAGAAGTTCTCCATACTTGAAATGGTACTCGATTGATTTTCTGAAGGCGTCTCTCACTATTGGGTACGGCAGCGTCCGAAACCGAGCAGCTTCAGAGAGTGATGGTTCATAATCAAGTATCTGCTTCAGCTCTGATACTTCGGGAGCTGGAAGCCCAATTTCATGAAGAATTCCAAGGTTGTATGTTAAAAATCTGTAGGCGCGAAATGGACCGGATGTCATTGCTTCATGGTCACCTGTCCTGACCGATGAACCGGGATACTCTCTCGATATTATTTCTCTCTCATTATCAGTATAGAATTCTAATGAGCTTAATGTTTTTAGTTTTAGATGCCCGCCTTTCAGTGTGTTGGCATAAAGCGATTTCGCTAGCTGCAAGGTGTTAGGGGTGCGGACTCCAGCAGTTGATCTTTTTTTATAATATCCATGCAAATGCAAGGCAGCTCTTGCATAAGGTATTAAATCAAAAGGTATTTCCAGGTGATGCTCATCTAGTTGTTCGTCAGTCACAATGCGCATTCGTGGATATTGATCTAGAATGCTATCGAGTTCGATAGAACTGGAAGTGTTTATTAAGCTTAAACAAAATTTGCTGATAGTCTTGGTCCACTCGTAAACCGACTCTTCCGAACCGTTGACGCTTGAGAAGACGTCTAGCATTCTCTTCATGTGATGGCTGTTGATTCCAGCCAATCCGAATCTGGATAGCTGATATTCTTTTGCATTCAGAAGAATGTAATCGGCAACGTGAATGGCCCTGTTAAACATCGTCATCTGTGCGGCTAGTGAACCTAATTCGATCGCCGATCCTCGAACAGAACGTGTAGATGTTGTTAAAAAATACTTTAGCCCGTCTAGTAATGGCTTGTTTTTTTGGGCAAGCAGAGAAGTTTCGTCGTCTAATGTAATGTCCCAGTTGATCGTGTTGGGGGTCGCAAAATTGAAATCATATTTCCATATGTGCAAGTCGAAATCACTCAGCAACCAACTTGATTTTTTGTATTCTGTCCTAGGGTCGGTGTAGAACGCTTTTAGGAAGTCTAGCTCTGCTGGTAATTCAACATTCATATATCAACTTCTCCATTCTGCGGGGGTTACACCTCTGCTCGGCGACATAAAGGTGGTCTTTCAGTAGTGCGTCATTATCCCTTCTGATCTCGGCAACAACGGCCTTCGTTAGATCTGCCCAGTATCGTGCTACTCCTGTCACTTCTTCGGGTCGTTCCGCTGTAGCCACTGCTTTCTCTAATGATACGAGGGCGGTCATTATCCCTGGATCCACTGAGATGTAGACCTCTGAGTACTGATTCGCTGAATAGGGTTCAGTTGTTTGAGTGTTCTCCGGGTTGACCAGGTGGTCAGGGATGTCTTTTAGTGCATGGTTCTTAAGAAATAGATTTAACTCTTCCATTGTCTCGAAGTCTGCGGCCTCTATGAGGAAGCTGCTATCTTTCATCGCGTCACAGATTAAGCCGCGCTGAAAAATTCTTATCCAGCGGGCTTGGAAGAAGGCTAGTATTGACTCCGGCAGGTAGTGAGAAAGTTGCAGGCAGTCGTGGTTTGCGTGGCCGAGCGCTTTGGACATGGCTTCGACGCTTTGGGTTTTTAAATATACCTCTACCCCACATGAGGCTCGAAGACTAGAAAGGGTGACTCGAGATAAGAAATTTTTTAGTTCAGTACCCCTCAAGGAAGTATGATTTGAAAATTGTTGTGCAAGTCGTTCAAAAATCCGTGTGTGTTTATCGAATAGCGCTTTGTTCCAAGTCGGAATTACAGCGCTCCGCGGGTGACCGAAACCCTTCCCGCAGGTCAGGAATAACTCCTTCCATCGGCTGTCGCCAATTCCCTTGAGATATTTTCTTAACGGTGCTGTGATCTTTATTACTTCGAAGATTCGCTTTGTTGAGTTCGCGTTTAGTTGTATTTTCTGCTCGCTTAGCTTTCCACCTCTTCTATCCTTGAAGCCGACCAACTGATACCCGGTGTCGGTTTTCACAAAGCCGGATCTTCTACCTTTGTCGTCATACAAACGAAAATTCTTAAGGAAAGATTCTGTGATCTCATTGTGCTCTGCTACCAGTAAGCATTGGTAGGGATAAAGAGTGCCAGCAGCCGGAAGTCCAAGTATATTTGCGACATCAGCAGATAATATGGTGTATCCGTATTGGTGTTCGAAGTCCATGCGCGAGGATGGAAAGCCGTTGCTTTGAAAAATCGCGCAAATTGATTCGTGATCGTAACTCCGACGCTGCCAGCCTTTTCGAGGTTTGATTTCCGAGGAGTTTATCCGTGTGGTTGCGAGTATACGAAGTTGGACTCTCGAGTAAAGTTCATTGGCTTGTTCTGTTGCCCAGGATTTTACGGTTTCGATGTCTTTGTGGATACTTTTGAATAATATTTCTATTGCCTCGTTATCAGTTATTTCGAGAGGGACTCTAGTGATAAGTTTTTCATGGATTTCCACCCCCTCATCAGACACGGACACTCTTGTTTGCGCTCTGTGTTGTTTGGGGCGGATGGGCCGTGGTAGTCCATCCCCAAAAGGGGTTGCCCAAACTCCTGATTGTATAAAGGCCTCTTCGCAGTTCGATATGAACCTGTTCCACGTTTTTATCTGGGTTGGTATATTTAGATTTTCTCTATATGCGGTTAAGAAGTGCTCCTTCATGAAGTGCAAAAAGAATGATTTTATATTTTCTGGGTTTTGGAAGGTTGTAGTTGGCCACTCCAAAGAGTTCTTCGATAAATAGCTGGCCAGCTTGTTGCACAATGTGGTGTTGCATCTTGCTTGCTTGGCCGAAAAAGTCTTCCATGTCCGGTAGTACTCTTCTGTAAACTCAGGGCCATGGGAGTGCCATAGTTCTCCCAGCGCGAGAAAACTTGGTACTCCTTTTAGGGAGTCGACTTGCCATCCGTTCCAATAGCGCAAGGCCAATGGGTTCAATTTTTTCTGCTGGGAATCCCAGAGTTCTTTCCCTTCTTCGAGGTCGGCCATCAAATAGTCGAAATTGGGCATGCCTGGAATTTCGTCGCGCAGACTTGTAAGTGTTTCTACGAAACGTCGAGCCCAGCGAATCCGAACAGGCTCTTTGCTATCGGCCAAAGTTCTTGATCGCAATGCACCGACAAAACCGATGATGATCGGCTCGCAGCTTCGACTCGACAGATGGACGTAGGAGAGTTCTGCCTCGATGAGTTGGAGGTAGCACTCGAGCAGCTTCAGCGGAACGTTAATCAACTCCGACGACGCGTGGGTTTGAAAGGCCTTGGCTAGGGGCTCCGAAATTTTTCGGAATGGATAGTTGGGTAAGAACAGGGTGCTGCTGATGATTGTCAACGAATTCTTGTCCTTGCTTTGGGGTGGAAGATCCCGTATTTGCTGGGTTTAGGTATCTAATGATAAATCCATGCGAATGGCAAAATGCGTGAACGCAGCCTGGACGCCGACCTGGCCCTGGCCCTGACGCTGAACGCCCGCGGCCTGCTGCGCGACGAGCCGCTGAAGGTCTTGCTGATGTCCGCCACGCTGGAGGGCGAGCGCCTGTCGCGGCTGCTGGACGAGGCGCCGGTGGTGCGCAGCGAGGGGCGCATGCACCCGGTGGAGATCCGCTGGGGCGCGCCCTTCCAGCCGGGCGAGCGGATCGAGCCGCGGGTGGTGCAGACGATCCTGCAGGCGCTGGCCGGCGAGCCCGGCAGCCTGCTGGTGTTCCTCCCCGGCCAGGCCGAGATCCGCCGCGTGCACGAAGCGCTGGAGGACACGCTCGGCACTCGCGCCGACCTCATGCTCTGCCCGCTGCACGGCGAGCTGGCGCTGGAGGCCCAGCGCGCGGCGATCCAGCCCGCCCCGGACGGACGGCGCAAGGTGGTGCTGGCCACCAACATCGCCGAGACCAGCCTGACCATCGAGGGCGTGCGCGTGGTGGTCGACGCCGGGCTGGCGCGGGTGCCGCGCTTCGATCCGGCCAGCGGCATGACCCGCCTGGACACCCGGCGGATATCCCGGGCCTCGGCGACCCAGCGCGCCGGGCGGGCGGGGCGGCTGGCGCCGGGCGCCTGCTACCGGCTGTGGTCGCAGACCCAGCACGAGCAACTGGCCGCCCACGACGAGCCGGAAATTCTCCAGGCCGACCTCGCCGGGCTGGCGCTGCAACTGGCGCGCTGGGGCGCCGAGCCCGAGGACCTGGTCTGGCTGGACCGGCCGCCTGCAGCCGCCCATGCCCAGGCGCAGGCGCTGCTGGAACGGCTCGGCGCCTTGCGGGCACGGCCCGCCGGCGGCTGGCAGCTGACCGCGCACGGCCAGGCGATGGCCGAGCTGCCGGCGCACCCGCGCATCGCCCATCTGCTGCTGCGCGGCCAGGCGCTGGGCGTCGGCCGGCTGGCCGCGGACATCGCCGCGCTGCTGGTGGAGCGCGACATCCAGCGCGGTGGCGGCGCCGACCTGGCCACCCGGCTGATCACCCTGGAAAGCGGCGGCAAGGCGCCGGGCGTGGCTCGCGTGCGCCAGCTCGCCCGGCAGTTCGCGGCGCTGCTGCGCACGCCGGCGGGCGCGCCGCCGTTCCCGCCGGATGACCGCCGCTGGCCGGGCGCCTTGCTCGCCTTCGCCTACCCGGACCGGGTCGCCCGCCAGCGCCGCGAAGCGGGCGGCGACTACCGCCTGGCCAACGGTCGCGCGGCGCGCTTCGTCGAACCCGACCCGCTGATGAAGTCGCCCTGGCTGGTGATTGCCGAGCTCGGCGGCCAGCAGGGCCAGCGCGAGGAACGCATCTTCCGCGCCGCGGAACTCGACCCGGCGCTGTTCGACGACGTGCTCGCCGAGCAGGTCAGCCTGCGCGACGAACTGGACTGGGACGAACGCGAAGGCGCGCTGCGTGCCGAACGCCAGCGCCGGGTCGGCGAGCTGGTGCTGGCGCGTGAGCCGCTGCCCGGGCTGGACGAGACGGCGCGCTGCCGGGCGCTGGTCGCTTTGGTGCGGCGCAAGGGGCTCGCCCTGCTGCCGTGGACGCCGGAACTGCGCCAGTGGCAGGCGCGGGTGATGCTGCTGCGCCGGCTCGACCTCGAGCAGGGCCGCGACAGCGAATGGCCGGACGTGAGCGACGAAGGCCTGCTGGCGCGGTTGGACGACTGGCTGGCGCCCTACCTCGGGCGTGTCACCCGGCTGGCGCACTTCGCCCAGCTCGACCTGGCGGCGATGCTCGCCGGCCTGCTGCCCTGGCCGCTGCCGCAGCGGCTGGACGAGCAGGCGCCGACCGCGATCGCGGTGCCCTCGGGTTCGCGCATCCGCCTGGACTACGGCGAGACGCCGCCGGTGCTGGGGGTGCGCCTGCAGGAACTGTTCGGCCTGAGCGACACCCCACGCATCGCCGGCGGCCGCCAGGGCGTGCTGCTGCACCTGCTGTCGCCGGCGCGCCGGCCGGTGCAGGTCACCCAGGATCTGGCGAGCTTCTGGCGCAACACCTACGCCGAGGTGAAGAAGGATCTGAAGGGGCGCTACCCGAAGCACTACTGGCCGGACGATCCGCTGATCGCCGAACCCACCGCCCGGGCCAAGCCGCGCGCTCGCTGAGCGGCGGCGCTTCTTTCCGGTCGGTCCGTCAGGCCGGCTGCGGCTCGACCATCTGGTCCAGCACCCAGTTGTCGAAGGCGTGGCAGAGAGTCTCCATGCTGGTGAACTTCCCGGACATGCCGACCGGCAGGGATAGCCCTTCCTGCTGGCGCTCGACAACGAAGTTGTCCTCCGGAACGATGATGTCGCCGCGGCGGTAGTAGCGCTGGGCGACCTCCTCGAAATCCGGGCGGGCGACCTGGTCTTTGGAGAAGAAGGAGGTCAGGGCCACTTCGGTCAGGCCGGGGCCCTTGGGGTTGAGCTCGTACACCCAGGCGCTGTCGATGGTGAAGGCGAACAGGGTCGCCGGCAGGATGCAGGGATAGTAGGTGCCGGTGAGGTAGCGGCCTTCGAGCCCTTCGAACAGGGGGAAGCCCCGCCCCTGGTCCTCCTCGAGCAGCCCGCGGCTGCCTTCGTGGTGGGTGAAGTGGGCGATGTAGCGCCCGTCGGTTTCGACATGGGAGGCGCGCTGGCGGCCGGAGACCTTCTGACGGGCCAGGGTGCTGCGGTGCACGAAGGGCACGTGCAGCGAATCGTTGAAGTTCTCGAAGTAGAGCTTCCAGTTGGCCTTGACCTGGTGCACGACGCGGCGGGTGCAGACGAAGTCGTCCGGGCCGTAGGCCGCCCACTCCTTCGGCAGGCTGCCGAGGTAGCTGGAAAGCGGCTCGGCCCCTGCGTCGAAGGTGATGAAGAGGAAGCCGTTCATCTCTTCCAGGCGTACGGCGTGCAGCGACAGTTCGCTCTTGACCAGGTGGTCGTCATCGATCAGCGGGATGGTGCCCAGGCTGCCGTCCAGTTCGTAGGACCAGGAGTGGTAGGGGCAGCGCATCCGGTTGCAGTTGCCTTCGTCCCAGAGAATCTTGGAACCGCGGTGGCGGCAGGAGTTGTAGAAGGCGCGCACCTCGTCGTCCTTGCCCCTGACCAGGATGACCGGCACCCCGGCGATGTCCCGTGTCATGTAGTCGCCCTGGTTGGGAATCTGGCTCTTGTGGGCGATGTAGTTCCAGGCCTTGTGGAAGATGCGCTCCACCTCGCGGTCATACCAGGCCTGCGACGTATAGGCCCAGTGCGGCAGGGGCTCGGCTTCATAGGCCGGCAGCCGGACCTTGGCGAAGTGGCTGGGGTGGAACAGTTCGGCGGCGTTGTTCATGCGAAACTCCCTGATCTTGTAATCGCCCGGCCGGCGCGGCCGGGCGTCTGGCGAGGACTGCGCTAGTCGTTGCTGGCCTTGGCGAGGGCGGCGATGGCGTCGGGGTCGAAGTTGTTGATGTCGTCGATCAGCTCGTTGGTGTAGGCCTGGGAGACGTCGAAGTCCTGCGGGATCAGCCCCTCGGCCTTGAGCAGGTCGGCGAAGTTGCTCCAGTTGGAGTCGATGTTCTCGCCCCAGCGGACGCCCTCGGGCGTGGCGAAGCGGTTGAACCTGGCCTCGAAGATCACCTTCGATTCAGCGAGCACGTCCGCTTCGTCGCCGCTCGGCTTGGTCTGCGGATAACGCTTCCAGTGGATGCCGATGGCGCGCTCGGGGTTGGCCAGGCCGAAGATGGTGGACTTGGCGATGCCCCGGGCGACCGTCGCGGCGATGTCCGGATGCTCCGCGAGGTAGTCCTCGTGGGTGATGATCACGTTGCCGATCAGGTCGTCGTGGTAGGGCGGCTCGATCTCGACGAACTTCATGCCGCCGGCCTCCAGCGGCGCCGCCGCCGTGTCCCAGGTGCAATAGACGTCGACCGTGCCGCGCTTGAGCGCCATGGCCGCCTGCGAGCCCTGGCCGACGGCCAGCCATTTCACGTCCTTGTCCGGGTCGATGCCGGCGGTGACCAGCATCTGCCGGCAATAGGGCACCGAGCCGGTCGACATGGACACCACGCCGATGGTCTTGCCGCGCATGTCTTCCGGCTGCTCGATGCCCTTGCCCTCGAGCGCCAGCGCGCGCTGGATGGTGATGCGGGCGTAGGTGTAGATGGCCTTGATCTTGGCGCCCTTGGCGCGCGCCAGCAGCACGGTTTCCGGCCCGACCGTGGCGAAGGCCACCTGTTTCGCCGCAACCTGCTGGACGCCGGCCGTCGAGCCCTGGATGCCGATCACGTCGACGTCCACGCCGTCCTGCTGCCAGAAGCCCATTTCCAGGGGAATCGACGAGTGGGCCGCATGCCCGGCCGAGATGTCCGTAGTGGTGGGCGAGAAAACCACCTTGGGCCGGTCGGCGGCCGACGCACTCATCCCTATGACGAGCAGGGAAAGCCCTATCGCACAAAGCTTGATCTTCTGCATGCCTTGTTTCCTTGTTTGTAGCTTGTTCTGGTTATTGCCAATTTGCAGCCTGCCTGGCGAAACTTCTATTTGTTCCAGAACAGGAGCCTGTTGCGTGCGGTTTGAAGCAATACGAAACATGCCATGCCGAAGGCGGCGAGCAGGACGAGCAATGCAAATACCCGGGGAATGTTCAGTTGGAAGTTGGCATCCAGAATGAGATAGCCAATTCCCTCCTGGGAGCCGATGAATTCACCGACTATTGCGCCGAGTATGCTGAATACCACGGCAACATTGAGGCCGGCGAATATATAGGGAAGTGCGCTCGGTAGTTGCACCATGCGGAATGTCGTCCAGCGGCTCGCGCCGAGGGATTTCATTAAATCGAGTTTGCCTTGGTCGCAACTTTTCAGACCGACGATGGTGTTGACCAGTACCGGGAACAGCGAAATCATCGCCGCGGTGATGATCTTCGACGTCGAGCCATAGCCGAACCAGACGAGGATCAAGGGCGCGACCGCAATCTTGGGTACCGTCTGCAGCGCGATGATCCAGGGGTAGATGGTCGTTTCGAAAAAGCGGAACTGCGAAATGAGCGTGCCGATGGCGATGCCCAGGGTGGCCGCCAGCAGGAATCCCGATAGCGCGCGGAACAGCGTTATCTGGAAGTGCTCCATGAACAGGCCGGACGTCATTCCGCTCCAGAAGGCCTGGGCCACCGCGCTGGGCGGCGGCAGCAGGAGGGCGTCCACCTCGAACAGGCGGATATGCAGCTCCCAGTAGGCGACCACGCAGAGCGCGAACAGCAGCGCGGGGGCCTGCTTGGCGATGGGTTTCCACAGCCGGCTGATCGACGCCGGCCGGGGGCGGGGCGTGACGAGGCTGGCGACAGGCGCAATCTTGTTTTCCATGTCGCCTCCTATTGGCCGTTGCCATTGCCGCCGAGGCAGCTGCGGATGTGCCTGACGTAGCTGCCGAAGCGCTCGCTGTTGATCATTTCCAGCCGGCGAGGGCGTTCCAGGTCGATGGGTATCACGTCGACGACCCGGCCCGGCCGGGGCGACATCACCACGACGCGATCGGCGAGGAAGACCGCCTCGGAAATCGAGTGGGTGATCAGCAGGATGGTCTTGCCCGTCGAGTTCCAGATATCCAGCAGGTCGAGGTTCATCTGCTCGCGGGTCAGGGCGTCGAGCGCACCGAACGGCTCGTCCATCAGCAGCATGGCGGGGTCGTGGACGAGGCTGCGGGCGATAGCGGCCCGCTGGCGCATGCCGCCGGACAGCTCGTGCGGATACTTCTTCAGGAAGTCCTGCAGGCCGACCATCCCGAGCAGCTGGCGGGCGCGTTCGTCATGGGTCTTCGGCTCGAGCTTGAGTACCGCCGCCGGCAGCAGCACGTTCTGCAATATCGTGCGCCAGGGAAGCAGCGTCGCATCCTGAAAGACGACGCCGACGTCCCGCGAGGGTTTGGCCAACTGGCTGCCGTTGACCTGGATCGAGCCGTTGGTGATCTTCTCGAGCCCGGCGATCAATCGCAGCAGGGTGGTCTTGCCGCATCCGGAGGCGCCGACCACGCAGACGAACTCTCCCGCGCCTATATGAAGATTGACGTCGTGAAGTGCATTTACTTGTTCGCCAGAGGCGGTGTCGTATGTCTTGCAGACGCCATCGATATCGATAATTGAACGGATGGCGTCGGTCTTTCCGGTAAAGCGGGTATTCGGGGACGCATGTTCACGCAAGGCTATCATGGCTTAGTTATTCTCCGATTCGTTTGCATCAGCCCTGTGCTTGTCTGATCCGGAATCCGGAATAGACGGACCATTGCCGTATTGCGATCGAGATATTTTTTCTTGCGGAAGTATTTAGCAATGCATATGCCATGAACGACGCCGTGCCGAGGCCAGTTGCTAAGCTACTGAAAAGATAAGAATTAAAATTTGCGGAAGATTGAGGCGGCAGCGCCTGAGGTTTTTCAGCCTTTAAAGGAGTGCCTCTGGTTCCGCGGAAACTGCACCGCTTTCGGACCGGGAGCACTATGTCTGTGCATTTTAGAGGTATGCCACGCATTTATTGAGGGCCATGCCCCTTTTGGTCCCGCCCCGGCTCCTCGCCCGTCGCCAGGGGCCTCCCACAGGGGCGCCGCCGCTGCGGCTTTTGCGCTTTTTATGGGAGGCCCGCCCTCGGGGCGATTGCTTTCTGACTTTGCGCTGCCCGGAGGGCGCCTGCATCAGCGTCGGCCGGTGCCTGGACAGTCGCCGCGAGGGCGCGCCTCCCACAG